>NZ_AYMJ01000029.1 GCF_000633255.1 Pseudomonas sp. H1h | reverse complement strand
CATTCCTTTTCCGGGCGCAGGCGCGAGGCGTATTCCTCGGGCATGTTGATGGCGTCCATGACCTTCCATTTCGGGTCGAGCAACGCATCGCTCTGGATGCCGTTGGCGTAGGCAATGGCGTTGGACACGGCGGCGGCGTTTTCCGGTTTCATCATCCAGTCGATGAAGATCTTCGCGTTGCCCGGATGCGGCGCGCTTTTCGGCACGGCGAAGTTGTCCTGGAACATCGCCACGCCCTCACGCGGATACACGTACTTGATCGTGCTCTTCTGCAAGGTGGCCCGCGCGGTAGAGCCATTCCAGTTCTGCATCATGATCACTTCGCCCGAGGCCATGCGGTCGACGGTGTTGTCCGAGCTGTACATTTTCAGGAACGGTTTCTGCTTCTGCAGCAGTTCGAGGATGCGCTTGGCGTCCTGCGGGTTTTCCGTGCATTCGTCGACGTTCAGGTAATGGCTGGCGGCATTGATCACGCTGCTCGAGGTATCGAGCGCGGCGAGTTGGCCTTGCAGCTCCTTGCGCGGTTCGAAGAACTCTTTCCACGAGTCATCCAGCTTGCCGCCGGGCACTCGCGCACTGTCATAGGAAAACCCGGTGGTGCCCCACAGATACGGTGCCGAGAACTTGCGCCCCGGGTCGAAGCCCGGATCGCGGAACGGGCCTTTGACGTACTGAAAATTGCTCAGGGTCGGCGTGTCGATTTCCAGCAGCAGGTCCTGTTTGATCAGGGTCTGCATGATCGACTGCGACGGCACGATCACGTCATACGCGGCGCCGCCGGCCTGCAACTTGGCGAGCAGGGTTTCGTTGCTGTCGTAGCCGTCCATGGTGACCTTGATCCCGGTCTCCTTTTCGAACTTGGCCAGCAAATCCACCGGGTAGTAGTCGGTCCAGTTGTAGAAAAACAGCTCCTTCGGCTCGGCGGCGTGGGCGCCGAACGCGGTGAAACAACTCAGGGCCAGACCGGATATTGCCAGACGCATGTTTTTGACTTTCATGAGAACGCTCCAGATTTATGGTTGTTTACCGCGTTGGCCCAGCCAGAAGGCCAGCACCACCAGAACGATGGAAATCACCAGCATCAGGGTCGAGATTGCGTTGATCTCCGGGGTCACCCCGGCCTTGATCGCCGAGAAGATGTACACCGGCAACGTGGTCGAACCAGGTCCTGCGACGAAGAACGTCATGATGAAATCGTCGAGGCTGACCACGAACGCCAGCACTGAGCCCGACAGCACCGCCGGCCACAGCAACGGCAGCGTCACGCGGCGGAACACCTGCCACGGATTGGCGTACAGATCGTTGGCCGCCTCCAGCAGGCTCTTGTCCAGGTCGTTGAGGCGGGCACGGATCGGCAGGTAGGCGAAGGGAATGCAGAAACCGATGTGCGCGACGATCACCGTGAGCAAACCGAGCTTGATGCCCAGCGCCATGAACAGCAGTAATGTCGCCACGGCGGTGACGATCTCCGGCAGGATCAGCGGCAGATTGATCCCGCCCTCGACCATTTTCTGTCCGTAGAACGGTCGGTACGTGGCCAGCGCCGCGAGCAGCGCAATCGCTGTGGCGCAGACCGTGGCGATGGTCGCGACAATGATCGAGTTCAGCGCTGCGGTCTGGATCGACGGGTTGGCCAGAATCCGTCCGTACCAGGCGAAGGAGAACTCCGTCCACACCGTCGCCGAGCGGTTGGCGTTGAAGCTGTAGACGATCAGCACGAGGATCGGCAGGTACAGATAGGCGAGGATCAGCAGGCTGATTTCCCGGGTCGCCGGAAGTTTTTTCAGGTGCAGAGAGATCATGCTTTCGCTCCCCGGTTGAGGGTTTTCGCCGCGCTGCGGCTGTAGAGGGCGTAGAGCACCAGCGACACCAGCAGGATCCCCAGCAACAGGAACGACAGCGAACTGCCCAGCGGCCAGTTGCGTGCGGTGCCGAACTGCTGCTGGATCAGATTGCCGATCATCAGCGTCTTGCCGCCACCGAGAATCGCCGGGGTGATGAATGCGCCGAGGCTCGGCACGAACACCAGTAGCGCGCCGGCAATCACCCCGGGCATCGACAGCGGCAGGATGATCCGGCGCAGCGCATGCCAGCGATTCGCACCGAGGTCGTATGCGGCCTCCACCAGACGCCAGTCGAGTTTTTCCAGGGTCGAATAGATCGGCAAAATCATGAACGGCAGAAAGCTGTAGACCAGCCCGACGCTGACAGCGAAGTCGTTGTAGAGCAGGGTGATGCCGCCGGCACTGGGGAGTAGCGCGTTGAGGCTTTGGGCGACCCAGCCCTGTTCGCGGAGGATGATCAGCCACGCGTAATTGCGGATCAGCAGGTTGGTCCAGAACGGTATGGTGATGAGCAGTACCATCAGGTTGCGTCTGCGCGGGGTCAGGCTCGACATCCACAGCGCCACCGGAAAGCCGAACAGGAAACACAACACCGTGGTGCCGCCGGCCTGCAACACCGAGCGCAATAGCGCCTGAGCGTAGACCCAGTTCAGTTCCAGTTCGCCGTCGAAACCTTCCTGGAAAAACAGCTGCACGTAACTGTGCAGTTGCCATTGCGCCTGCCAGTCGACGCCGCCGTAGGTGTTGCGCGGCAGCAGGCTGATGTAGCCCATGATGCCCAACGGGATGGCGATCAGAGCGAGCAGGGTCAACACCACCGGGCTGAGCAACAGCGCGCGGTTCAGAGCGGGGGAAGTGCTGCTGACGCTCATCTCAGGCCTCCATCAACAGACAGGCGTGGGGTGGCAGGTGCACGGCAACGCGTTCGCCCACGGCACGGCCACGGTTCAGGCCTTCGTTGTTTTCGCGCAGCATGACTTTGATGTCGTTATTCAACCGGCACTGATAGAGCGTGGCGGTGCCAACGTAGAGCACCGCTTCGATCACCCCGCGCAGATGATGCGGCTCGCTGGCCTCGACCAGTTGCGAACGCTCAGGACGGAACGCCAGTTGCACGCTGCCGCCGTCGAAACCTTGTGGCTGGCAGGCAATCTCCACCGGCATGCCGTTGGGCACGAAGAGCTTTTCGTTGTGCGCGCCGTGCTTGAGCTGGCCGGGGAGGAAGTTGATGTCGCCAATGAACTGCGCGACGAAACGGTGCTTCGGGTGTTCGTAGATGTCGGTCGGGGTGCCGATCTGCAGGATCTTGCCGGCGGACATCACCGCGATGCGATCGGACAGGGTCAGGGCTTCTTCCTGATCGTGGGTGACGAAAATGAAGGTGATCCCGGCCTCTTTCTGCACGCGCTTGAGTTCGACCTGCATTTCCTTGCGCAGCTTCAAGTCCAGCGCCGACAGCGGTTCATCCAGCAGCAAGACTTTCGGTTTCGGCGCCAGTGCCCGGGCCAGAGCCACGCGCTGCTGCTGACCGCCGGACAGTTCGGCCGGTTTGCGTCCTGCCAGATGCTCCATTTGCACCAACGCGAGCATCTCGTTGAGCCGATCTGGAATCAACTTGCGCTCCAGACCCTGCATCTCGAGGCCGAAGGCGATATTCTGCGCCACACTCATGTGCGGAAACAGCGCATAACTCTGGAACACCGTGTTGACCCGGCGCTTGAATGGCGGCAAATCATTGACCGGCTCGCCGGCCAGGCGAATCTCGCCTTCGCTGACGTGCTCGAAACCGGCAATGGTGCGCAGAAGGGTGGTTTTGCCGCAGCCGGAAGGGCCGAGCAGGGTGAAGAATTCGTTGTCGGCAATATTGACCGAAACATTGTCGAGGGCCGGCGCGAGGCCAGGGTCATCAGAGTACCGTTTGGAGACGTTACGCACTTCAATTGCTATTTGTTGACCCATAATGGTGCAATCCTCTAATTATTGTATGCAATATCTGAATGCAATTTAGAAATACCCGGATTAATCTGCGTGTGCAACCCCCTTTTTTCCATGGCTAGCCATCGCCAGGGGCCGGTTGCCGACGCCAAAGGAGTGTTCCAATGACCGAGAAGAAACTGGAAACCACGGTCGACCGCGTCTACCAAGGGGTTTACGAGGCGATCAGCAAGCGTTCGCTGCGTCCGGGGATGAAGCTGGGCGAGGCCTCGCTGGCCGAACTGTTCAATGTCAGCCGCACGTCGGTGCGCGCTGCGCTCAAGCAATTGGAGGCCGACGGACTGGTCACCACCGAGCCCAATAAAGGTGCGTCGGTGTCGCTGCCGAGCAACGAAGAGATTCGTTCGCTGTTCGAAACACGGCGGCTGATCGAGATTGGCATCGTCACGGAACTGTGTCGGCGCAAGGACACCGCCGCGATGCAGGACCTGCGTGAGCATCTGCTGCTGGAAGATGAGGCCCACGCGGCGGGCGACCACGAGCGGCTGATCCACCTGCTCGGCGAGTTCCACATCAAACTGGCGCGCAGCCTGAACAATCCGGTACTGCTCGACTGGTTCCAGAAGCTGATTTCCCGCGCCTCGCTGTACGCCGCCGCGCTGGATGACGACAGCCACGAAGCCTGCCGCGACGACGAGCATCTGCGGCTGATCGAGTACATCGAAGCGGGTAACCAGAGCGCTGCCATCGAGTTGACCTGCATGCATTTGAACGGCATCGAAAAGGCGATTCTGGACGTCGCGGCGAAGATGAAAACTGGCTACCATCCGCTCAAACACCTGATCGGCGTTTAAACCCGAACCAGATGTGAAATCGGCTATACCTCTAATGAAACCAATGCGGCCGGCGGCGCTCGAAACAGACGGGCGTCGCAGCGTTTTGGCGTCGCGATGTATCGGGCAAACACCACAGGACACCGAGTCAATCGATGCAGTTTTTATCCGATAGCCACGGTTGTGACGGCTGGAAAGGCGAGATGGCCGGGCGCATTTGCGCGTTCGACTGGCGCCAGACCGAACTCGGCCCACTCGACACCTGGCCTGCCAGCCTGTGTAGCGCCGTGCAATTGATGCTGGCTTCACCGTTGCCGATGGTCATGCTCTGGGGGCGCGCCGGGTACATGATCTACAACGACGCCTATTCGCAGTTTGCCGGTGGCCGCCACCCGTATCTGCTGGGGGTGCCGGTGGAGCTGGGCTGGCCGGAAGTCGCCGAATTCAACCGGCACGTGGTCGACACCTGCCTGGCAGGCGGCACCTTGTCCTACCGCAATAAGGAGCTGGTGCTGCTGCGCGACGGCGTGCCTGAAGACGTCTGGATGGATTTGTATTACAGCCCGGTGGCCAACGATGAAGGCGTGCCTGCCGGGGTGATGGCAATGGTGGTCGAGACCACCGAGTTCATGCGCTCCGAGCGCCTGCGTCAGGCAGCCGAGAACGCCTACCGCGCCGATAACGAGCGCGTGCGTCTGGCGCTGAATGCCGGGGCCTTGCTCGGTTCGTTTGTCTGGGACGTGAAGAACAATGTGCTGTCGGCGGACGAGCGTTTTGCCCGGACGTTTTCGTATCCGCCGGATCAGGACCTGAGCAATCTGGCGCAAGAAATCGCCGAGTCGCGCATCCACCCTGATGACTTCGCCTGGGTGCAGGAACGGGTTGCCCGTTGCGTGCAGACCGGCGAACCATACAACGCCGAATATCGCGTGTTGCGCGCGGACGGCAGTTATCTGTGGGTTCTCGCCAGTGGCGCGTGCGAGTTCGATGAACACGGTGCGCCGTTTCGTTTCCCCGGGGTGTTGATTGACATCCATGAACGCAAGAACGCCGAAGAATCCTTGCTCAAATTCACCCGCAACCTTGAACAACGGGTGGCCGATGAAGTGGGGGCGCGGCTGGCCGCTGAAGAGCAATTGCGCCAGTCGCAGAAGCTCGAAGCCATCGGCGGACTCACTGGCGGTGTGGCGCACGACTTCAACAACCTGCTGCAGGTGATCGCCGGCAATCTGCATTTGCTGGCGCGGCATGAACCGGGCAATGCCAACGTGCAACGCCGGGTCAGCGCCTCGCTGGCAGCGGTTGAACGTGGCGCCAAGCTGTCGTCGCAATTGCTCGCCTTCGCCCGCCGTCAGCCGTTGTCACCGGCGGTGTGCGATCCGCGGCAGATCTTCGATGGCGTCGGTGAATTGCTGCAGCGCGCACTGGGCGAAACCATTCAGATCGACGTGCAACTGCCGCCAGAGCCGTGGCATATCAATGTCGACCGCAACCAACTGGAAAACGCCATTCTCAACCTGGCGATCAACGCCCGGGATGCGATGAAGGGTGAGGGCACCATTGTCCTGAGCGCCCTCAATACTCAACTGGACAGCAGCTTTTGTGCGGGCAAAGGCATCGTCGCCGGCGATTTCGTGCGAGTGATGGTCAGCGATACCGGCACCGGCATTGCGCCGCAAATGCTTGAGCAGGTGTTCGAACCGTTTTTTACCACCAAGGCTGACGGCCGAGGCACCGGGCTCGGTTTGAGCATGGTGTTCGGCTTCGTCAAGCAAAGCGGCGGGCATGTCGAGATCGACAGCATCGTGGGCGAAGGCACGCGTGTGCAGTTGTACTTTCCGCGCAGCCTGCGCCCGGTTCTCGCGCAGCCACCGAGTGTCGGCAAGCAGCTGGGTGGCGGCCACGAAACCATTCTGGTGGTCGAGGACAACGAGGCGGTGCGAGCCTCGGCGGTGGAGTTGCTGCGCGAAGAGGGCTACCGCGTGCTGACCGCCGGCAATGGCGACGCGGCGATGCAGATACTGCTGGAAGGCACCAGAGTGGATCTGATTTTTACCGATGTGGTCATGCCGGGGTTGATCAAAAGTTCGGATCTGGCGGCATGGGCCAAGGTCCAGACCCCAGCGGTGGCCGTACTGTTCACCTCCGGCCACACCCGCGACATCATCTCGCGCAACCACCAGTTGAGCCCGGACACGCACTTGTTGGGCAAACCGTACAGTCCGCAGGCATTGTTGCAGATGATTCGGTCGGTGCTGTGCGCCTGATCACTTTCGCCACTGAGGTCTTCAGGATGACCGAGGTGGTGTCTCCAATTTCTGACAAGGCCCGCCAATGACTGCCAAACGCACCTCCAGAGCACCCGCCGGCATGGTTCGGGTGCGTGGCGCCCGCGAACACAATCTGAAGAACGTCGACGTCGACATTCCTCGCGATGCGCTGGTGGTGTTCACCGGGGTGTCCGGTTCGGGCAAGTCGTCGCTGGCGTTCTCGACCTTGTACGCCGAGGCTCAACGACGTTACTTCGAATCCGTGGCGCCGTATGCGCGGCGGCTGATCGATCAGGTTGGCGTGCCGGATGTCGACTCCATCGAAGGTCTGCCGCCCGCCGTGGCCCTGCAACAGCAGCGTGGCACGCCGAGCACGCGTTCTTCGGTGGGCAGCGTGACCACATTGTCGAGCCTGATCCGCATGCTTTATTCGCGCGCCGGCAGTTATCCGCCGGGGCAGGCGATGCTGTACGCCGAGGACTTCTCGCCGAACACGCCGCAAGGCGCCTGCCCTGAGTGCCACGGCCTGGGACGGGTCTATGAGGTGACCGAGGCGCTGATGGTGCCCGATCCGAATCTGACCATTCGCCAGCGCGCCGTGGCGTCCTGGCCACTGGCGTGGCAGGGGCAGAACCTGCGCGATATTCTGGTAACCATGGGCATCGACGTCGATATTCCCTGGAAGAAGCTGCCGAAAAAACAGCGCGACTGGATCCTGTTCACCGAAGAAACCCCGACCGTGCCGGTGTATGCCGGGTTGACACCGGAAGAAACCCGGGTCGCCCTCAAGCGCAAACTGGAACCGAGTTACCAAGGCACTTTCACGGGGGCTCGACGCTACATCCTGCACACGTTCACCCATTCGCAAAGCGCCTTGATGAAGAAGCGTGTTTCGCAGTTCATGCTTGGCAGCCCGTGCCCGTTGTGTGACGGCAAGCGCCTCAAGCGCGAGGCGTTATCGGTGACGTTCGCCGGTTACGACATCGGAGAGCTGTCGCAGATGCCGTTGCTGCAAGTGGCCGAAGTATTGAAGCCCGTGGCCGCGGCCACGTATCTGGAACACGCCGAAGAAACTGGCGAAACCCTGAGCCATGCGCAAACCCGCGAGGCCCGTCAGCAACGGGTGGCCCACGGTGCCAGCGGCCACGCCAGCGCGCCGGATGTGCGCCATACGCCGAACCTGTCGCTGGAAAAGCGTCTGGCAGCGCAGCGCATTGCCGAGGATCTGCTGGAACGGGTCAGCACCCTGACCGACCTGGGCCTCGGTTATCTGGCACTGGAGCGCAGCACCCCGACGCTGTCTTCCGGCGAGCTGCAGCGATTGCGTCTGGCGACGCAACTGGGCTCGCAACTGTTCGGCGTGATCTACGTGCTCGACGAACCGTCCGCCGGCCTGCATCCGGCGGATGGCGAGGCGCTGTTCGAGGCTTTGCAGCGGTTGAAGGCTGACGGCAATACGCTGTTTGTGGTCGAGCATGATCTGGAGACCATGCGCCGTGCCGACTGGCTGATCGATGTCGGGCCGGCGGCGGGCGAGAAGGGCGGTCGGGTGTTGTACAGCGGTCCGCCGGCGGGGCTGGCCGAGATCGATGAATCGCAGACCCGCGCTTATCTGTTTGCCGAAACCCAAGGCACTTCGCGCACCGCGCGCAAGGCGCACGGCTGGCTGAAACTCGAGGGCATCACTCGCAACAACCTGAACCACCTCAGCGCCGAATTTCCCTTGGGCTGCTTCACCTCGGTGACTGGTGTTTCCGGCTCCGGCAAGTCGAGCCTGGTCAGTCAGGCGCTGCTGGAGCTGGTGGGCGCGCAGTTGGGGCGTCCAGTGGTTGAACCGGAGCCAGAAGAACTCAGCCTTGAAGATGACGCGCCGCAGGTCAGCAGCGGCCAGGTGACGGCGGGGCTGGAGTCGATCAAGCGGCTGGTGCAGGTCGATCAGAAACCGATTGGCCGCACGCCGCGTTCGAACCTGGCGACCTATACCGGGCTGTTTGACAACGTGCGCAAACTGTTCGCCGCCACCCCTCAGGCGCGGGCGGCTGGGTACGACGCCGGGCAGTTTTCCTTCAACGTCGCCAAGGGCCGTTGTCCGACCTGCGAAGGCGAGGGATTTGTCAGTGTTGAATTGCTGTTCATGCCCAGCGTGTACGCGCCGTGCCCGACTTGCCATGGCGCGCGATACAACCCGCAGACTTTGGCGATTTTGTGGCAAGGCTTGAGCATTGCGCAGGTGTTGCAATTGACGGTGGATGAGGCGGTTGAGGTGTTCGCCGAACAGCCGGGGATTCGCCGTTCGCTGGAGGTGCTGCATGACATCGGCCTGGGTTATTTAAGGCTCGGGCAACCCGCCACCGAGCTGTCCGGTGGCGAGGCGCAGCGAATCAAACTGGCCACCGAGCTGCAACGTAATCAACGCGGCGCGACCCTGTACGTGCTGGACGAACCGACCACCGGGTTGCACCCGCGAGACGTCGACCGGCTGTTGGAGCAACTGGATAATCTGGTCACGGCGGGCCACACGGTGATCGTGGTCGAGCATGAAATGCGCGTGGTGGCGAAGAGCGACTGGGTGATCGACATTGGCCCGGGGGCCGGGGATCAGGGCGGCAGGATTGTCGCGGCCGGCACGCCGCAGAAAGTCGCGGCGAGCAAGAAGAGCCGGACTGCGCCGTTTCTGGCGCGGGCCTTGAGCCAATAACCGCGTTACCGCGCCGGCCCCTTCGCGAGCAGGCTCGCTCCTACAGGGGGTGTGAGTCTTCCTGTGGGAGCCAGCCTGCTGGCGATGGCGATGACGGTTGTCAGGTGCCATCAAGCGTGCGCCGGACCTTGTCCAGCAGTTCGCTGATCTGGAATGGCTTGACCAGCATTTCCATGCCGCTGCCCAGAAACACCTGGCGATTGATCGCGGTCTCGGCGTAACCGGTCATGAACAGAATCGGCAAACCATCACGCCAGCCCCGCGCCACGTCTGCCAGCTCGCGCCCACTCATGCGTGGCAGGCCGACATCGGTCAGCAGCAGGTTGATCGTCGGATCATTCTGCAAACGTTCCAGCGCAGTTTCGATATCCGCCGCCTGGGTGCAACGATAACCCGCGTCCTCCAGCACCTCGGTGACAAACATGCGCACCGACGGCATGTCCTCGACAATCAGCACATGCTCACCGGCGCCTTGCGGGTCAACAACCGGCGGTGCGACATCAACCCCCGTCGGATCGCTGCTGGCCGGCAGCATGATGGTCACTTCCGTACCGCGCCGTGCGACGCTGCGGATATGTGCATCGCCACCGGACTGACGAGCGAAGCCGTAGATCGTCGACAACCCCAGCCCGGTCCCTTGGCCCAAGGGTTTGGTGGTGAAGAACGGATCGAACACCTTGTCGATCACGTTGTGCTCGATGCCGGTGCCGTCGTCGCGTACCGACAGTGCGACATACGCACCGTCAGCCAGGTTCGGATCGCCATGGGAGTACGCCGCGTAGGTGTTGACCCAGATATTGCCGCCCTTGGGCAATGCGTCCCGGGCATTGATCACCAGGTTCAGTACCGCGCTTTCCAGTTGCACCGGGTCGACCAACGCAATCGCCGGCTTGTTGGTCAGTTCGAGTTTGAGGGTAATGCGCTCACCGATGGTGCGTACCAGTAATTCTTCCAGCGAGCGCACATGTTCGTTGATGTCCACCGGCCGCGTATCCAACGGCTGCTGACGGGCGAAGGCCAGCAGGCGATGGGTGAGGGCGGCCGCACTCATGGCTGAATTCAACGCCGCTTCGGCGTAGAACTGCACCTTGTCCGGCCGCGCATCGGCCATGCGTTTCTGAATCAGTTCGAGACTGGTGATGATGCCGGTCAGCAGGTTGTTGAAGTCGTGGGCAATGCCGCCGGTGAGCTTGCCCAGCGCGTCCATCTTCTGCACTTGCAGCAGCTGCGATTCGGCGCGCACGCGTTCGGCGACTTCCTTGGCCAGTTGCGTGGTGGTGTCGTCCAGCCGGGCCAGGTGCGAGCGCTCGCGGTGGCGGTGTTCGGTGACGTCTTCGACGAACACCAGGCTTGACTGCGGCGTGCGATACGGTGAAATCTGCCACTCGGTTTCGCGGATCTCACCCTGCACGCGCATGTTCAGCGTGCCTTTCCAGCGCTCGCCATCGACCAGACGCAAGCGCAGCTCGTTGAGGATCGCGCCCTGGTTGTCGTCAAAGCATTCGCTGAGGGTTTCCGGGGTCCGGTTGTCCTGGATCAGCTGCGCGAAGGCGTGGTTGCACTCATGCACTTTGAGGTTGGCATCCAGCACTGCGATCGGCGCCGAGACGTTGACGAAAATCTCGCGGAAACGTGCCTCGCTCTCACGCAGCGCATTTTCCGTGTCGCGCACGCGCAGCAGGGTGCGCAGCGTCGCCAGCAGTACGTCCGCGTCCACCGGGTGTATCAGGTAGGCGTCGGCACCGGCGTCGAGACCCGTGATGATGTCCCCGGTCTGGATCGAGGCGGCAGACACGTGAATCACCGGCAACAACGCGGTGCGTACGTCGGCGCGCAGAATGCGCACGATGTCGAAACCGCTCATGTCCGGCAGATTGACGTCGAGAATCAGCGCATCAAGCAGTTCGCTCTCGATCAGCGCCAGGCCCTCGCTGCCGGTGCCGGCCTCCAGCACTTCGTAGCCATGGCGCTCCAAGCGCCGGCGCAAGGCGTAGCGGGTGGCAACGTTGTCGTCGACGATCAACAGACGGATGTCACGTTTCATCGACGTTCTCCAGGGCGAGCGCCAGTGGAATGATCACGAAAAAGGTCGAGCCGACCCCGGGTGTACTGTCCATCCCGACTTCGCCACCGAGCAGCGCAGCAAAGCGCTTGCACAGCGACAGGCCGAGACCGGTGCCGCGCAGGCGTTTCTGCAACGGCGAGTCAACCTGGGAGAAGTCCTCGAACAATGCGCCATGTAGCTCTGGCGCGATACCGATTCCGGTGTCGCTGACGGCGAAGCGCACGCGATCCAGCCCCTCCAAGCGCGCCGAGATTCGCACTTCGCCTCGTGTTGTGAACTTCAGCGAGTTGGAAATGAAGTTGCGCAGGATCTGCGCGAGTTTCTTGTCGTCGGTGTACAGGCGCGGCAGGCCGACCGGCTCTTCGAAGATCAAGTCCACCGCCGACGCATCGACGATTGGCCGGAACATGCCGCGCAGCGCGGAAAACAGGTCGAACATGTCGAACCACGCTGGGGAGATGGTGATCCGCCCGGCTTCGATTTTCGCCAGGTCGAGCAAATCATCGACCATGTCGCTGAGTTCGCGGGCGGCGTTGCTGACGAACGCCACCTGTTTGTGTTGCTCGGGACTCAGCGGGCCGTCGAGCTCATCGGCCAGCAGGCTGTTGATGCTCAGGATCGAACCCAGCGGGGTGCGGAATTCGTGGCTCATGTACGACAGAAAGCGGCTTTTCAGGTCCGACGCCTGCCTCAGCTCTTCCGCCTGGGTGTCGAGTTCGGCGTAGAGCGCAAGCACACCCTGGTTGGTCTCGTCGAGCTCCTCGCGCAGGGCTGCAGTCTCGCTCTGCAACTGGGCGATCAGTGCGGCCTGCTCGGCGGGATTGATTGTTGGCGACTCAGCCATGGACGGCCTCCAGGGCAACGACCAGCACCGTTACATCGTCGCGCCCGCGACAGAAGTCGCGGTGCAGGACGCTGGCTATCACGGCGGGATGGCGGTGCACCAGACCGGGGTAGTCTTGAAGATTCCAACGGGACTGCAAGCCGTCGCTGTACATGATCAATAGATGTCCGTTCACGTGAGCATAGTCAAAGGGCTGGGCTTTTCGGTATTGGCCGCCGACGATGCCCGGGTGCGAGGCCAGGCCCCGCGATTTGTCGGGGGCGATCAGGCTGGCGCCGATGTTGCCGACGCCGGTAAAGGTCAGGCCGTCGCGAGCAGCATTGAACTGCGCAAAGGCTGCCGCGCCGCCGCGGGTGCCGATCATGTCGCGGTGCATATCCTCCATCAGCAGCACCGGACTGGCGAACGGGGTTCGGGCGAAGGCCCGTTCGCCCGCCCTGGCCGCGCGTTCGGCATCCTCGCCGTGGCCGAGACCGTCGATCAGCAGTGCACTGACGTTGGCGCCGTTGTACGCCAGATGCCAGGTGTCACCGCAGGCCGGATCGTTGTGCAACGAGTGCTGGCTGACGCCGTAACGCAAGTCGGGCTGCCGGTCGCCACGTGGGTACAAACGCGCCAGCAGCACCGCGCCACGGGCATCGGCGTGCACGTCGAACACTTCTGTCTGGCGTGCCACGGCGCCAAGACCGATGCCTTGGGTACCGCCGGTGGAAAAACCATCGGTGAGGCAGGCGTCCAGGTCGAAACCCTGAGCACGATCGACCGCGAGCATCTCGATGCCAGACCCGTTGGCCCGTGGCAACAGCCGCAGGTGAAATTCGCCGCGACTGGCGTGCTTGAGTACGTTGCTCGCCAACTCGGTGGCGACCAGTGCCACGCGTCCGGCATCGGTCTCATCGAAACCCTGTTGCTCGGCAAGCCGTTGCGCAGTACGCCGTGCGTGGCCGATCTGGCTGCTGTCTTCGATCAGCAAGACCTGGGTCAGCGACCCGCTGATATTCATGTCCATCGGGTAATCGTTATACGAGTGCCCTTGCCGGGCTCGGTGTCCAGTTCAAACTCATCGACCAGTCGCTTGGCGCCGGTCAGCCCCAGCCCCAGGCCGCTGCCGGAGGTCCAGCCGTCGGTCATCGCCAGTTTGAGGTCGGCGATGCCCGGGCCTTCGTCGCGGAAGGTCAGGCGCAGGCCGGTCTTGCTGTTCTCGTCGAGGATCTGCCAGTCCATGTCGCCGCCACCGCCATAGACCATGGTGTTGCGCGCCAGCTCGCTGACGGCGGTCACCAGTTTGGTCAGGTCGATCAGGCGCATGCCGCATTCGGTGGCCAGTTTGCGCGCCGTCTGCCGGGCGAGCACCACGTCCTGCTCGATGTTGATCGGTTGAGTACCGCTACTGCGCACGGTCATTGTTGGCGTACTCGTTCCTGCAGCAGTTTCATCCCGCGCTCGACGTTCAGCGCGGTACTGACGCCCGGCAACGTCAGGCCAAGCTCGACCAGGGTGATCGCCACCGCCGGTTGCATGCCCACCAGCATGGTTTCGGCGTCCATGATTTTCGACAGGCCGGAGATGGTGCCGATCATCCGGCCAATGAACGAATCGACCATGTCCAGCGCCGAGATGTCGATCAACACCCCGCGCGCCGATGTCTTGCTGATGCGCTCGGACAGATCGTCCTGCAGGGTCAGGGCCAATTGGTCATGCATGTCGACCTGGATGGTGACGAGCAGAAAATCGCCCATTTGTAGGATCGGGATACGTTCCATCGGCTCAGACCGCTTTGCCGAGGCTGATGCCCAGGCGGGTGAGGGCGAGCTTCAGTGCATCAGCCAGGTTGGCTTTGGTCACCACGCCTTGCAGGTCGAGACCCAGGTGCACGATGGTCTGGGCAATTTGCGGACGCACGCCGCTGATGATGCAGTCCGCACCCATCAGGCGAATCGCGGTGACGGTTTTCAGCAGATGCTGAGCCACTAACGTGTCGACGGTCGGCACGCCTGTGATGTCGATAATGGCGATTTCCGAACCGGTGTCGACGATGCGTTGCAGCAGCGACTCCATGACCACTTGGGTGCGTTGCGAATCGAGGGTGCCGATCATCGGCAGTGCGAGTACGCCATCCCACAGCTTGACCACTGGGGTGGAGAGTTCCAGCAGTTCTTCCTGCTGGCGCTTGATTACCGCTTCACGGGATTTCTGGAAGGTGCGAATGGTGTGCATGCCGAAGGCGTCGAGCAGTTCGGAGATTTCCCAGAGCTGTTCGGCGAGTAGTGCCGGTTGCTCGCGGTAATGATTTTGCAGCAGGGCAAACAGGGGGCCCTTGAGGGAAAAAATGAAGCTGGCGGTCTGTTGCGAATCCTGCCCGAGCAGGGCGCGGCTGTGGGACAGTTTTTCGAGGAACTGGCGAGTGGTTTCCCAGCCCGCTGCGTTGATGTTGGTGCTGTTGTCGTTTTCCAGACCATTGACCACCAGTTGCAGAAATTCTGCGGTCTGCTGCTGCACGTCATGGTCTTTGAGGTTGCGGGTGGCACCGATGGCTTCCAGGCCGTTGATCCATTCGCTCAGCAGTTGTGGTTGTTTGTTCTTCATCGCATCGAGTGTGCTGTTCTGCAGTGC
Source organism: Pseudomonas sp. H1h (assembly GCF_000633255.1). GTDB lineage: Bacteria > Pseudomonadota > Gammaproteobacteria > Pseudomonadales > Pseudomonadaceae > Aquipseudomonas. Next base: position 170,926 of record NZ_AYMJ01000029.1, on the reverse strand, counting down.
TGCCATGTGCCTGTTGCTCCGTAACGAATCAGGGGCCGGTTCTGCAAAAAATGACCGGCGTGAAGTCAGTGACCTTTGGCGTTCGAAATAGTTGTTCGTGGCCAAAAGGATATTTTTGATCTGGCGCAAGGAGCGCCCGAATAACTCTAGTCGGCATGGCTGCAGTTCGCGTTTTTTTGCGGGCGCAGCTTTGGCCTGGCAATAAAAAAGCCGCATCCGAGGGATGCGGCTTTGCGGCGGCGGGCGGCAGGTTTATTTGCTGGGGTGTTTGGCCTGCAGCTCTTTGGCAGCGGCCAGGTGTTTTTCCAGCGCCGGGAGCATTTTCTGCGCAAAGGCTTTCAGCTCCGTGGCGCCTTTGACCTGGTCGTCGGTGACGGTGTTGGCTTCTTTCTTGAACAGTTCGATGGTTTCTTCGTGGGCCTTGACCTGGTTGTTGGCGTAGGCCGCATCGAAGGATTCATCGCGCATGTCGAGGATCTTTTCCTTGGCCTGCTTGACCAGGGTGGTGGTGTCCGGGACCTTGATGTCATTGGCCTTGGCAATGCCGGCCAGCTCATCGTTGGCCTTGCCGTGATCGCTGATCATCATGTTGGCAAATGCCTTGATGTCGGCCGACTGGCTTTTTTCCAGGGCGAGGCGACTGGTCTCGATCTCCGAGATGCCACCGGCTGCAGCATTGTCGACAAAATTGTTCGAGGTGGCGGCGAAGGCACTGCCCATGCCGCTGCTCAAAGCGACAGCCAACACGAGATGACGCAGGTTGAATCCGTCCATTGGTGTTTCTCCACGCAGGTTTTTTGTTGACGTTACTCAATGGAGGGAACGGAGCGGGCAAAGGTTTGATCGCGTTTACGACAGGGCGACGAACGGCCACCGCTGGTCTGACAGGTGGTCGACAGAACGGCTCAACCAAGGCCATTCTGATACTGGCTGACGCAATCGGTCGCGTCGGCTGCCGATCAACTGACGGAGGTGTTCCATGCCGGTGACCCATGACCTGTATCAGGACTTGAAACTTACGAAGGAAGAGATCCAGCAAAAACGCACCGAGGATCCATTTCTGGACGCACTGATCAACAAGTATTCCCAGGCGGACGCCGAAGTAGTCAAGGCCGAGACGGCGACCTCGGATGCGCCCAGCGATGACACATTGAAGAAACTCAAAGAGAAACGCCTGCAGGTCAAAGACAAGATTGTTGCGCAGTTGCAGGCTCGATCCTGACCGTCAGTCGCGCCGCCGCCTCTGGGGGGTGAAACGACGGGAACGACGACCACGAACGGCACCTCGAATGTTCAGAGTCTTCATTTAGCGACTCTTTGCGAGGTGCCTTATGAACCAACCCAGATTCCCCAGTGAAGAGCAGGGCGCATTCGACCCGGTTCCAACACATCCGGAGCCCAACAGCCCGGCGCACACCACGACCGTGCCTGAAGAGCCGGACAAGGATCTTCCAGAAGACGAAGACCCCGACAAGTTCGACAGATCCGGCAACTGAAACACCGCCTTCGCGAGCAAGCCCGCTCCCACAGGGCCCAGTGGCGTTAACAAGATTTGCAGACAACCCACTAACTTGTGGGAGCGAGCCTGCTCGCGAAGAGCCCGGCACATCCAGCATTTTTTTCGCCTGGACCACCGCTTTCGCGAGCAAGCCCGCTCCCACAGGGCCCAGTGGCGTTAACAGGATTTGCAGACAACCCACTAACTTGTGGGAGCGGGCTTGCTCGCGAAGAGGCCAATCCGGTCGATATCATCATCGCCTGACACAGCGCCTTCGCGAGCAGGCTCGCTCCCACAGTTGAAATGCGCTGCCTCTGTGGGAGCGGGCTTGCTCGCGAAGAGGCCAACCCGGTCGAGATCATCATCGCCTGACACAGCGCTTTCGCGAGCAAGCCTGCTCGCACCTTTGCCAAGTATTACTTCAGCGCCTCAGCCAACGGCAACCGCGCCATGTGCGAAGCCTTCAGCGACCCCAGGTACAACCAGTCCCCATACTCGCGCGCCGTGGTGATCGGCGAGTAATTGCCGCTACTGGCGTCCTGCAGGTTGGCGATCACCTTGCCCTGCAGATCCAGCCCCAGCACGAACCCGCGTTTCTCTACTGGCTTGGGCAGCACGGTGAGTGCCCGCACGATCATCTTGCGCACCAGCGGATACCCGGCGGTGCCATCGAGCAAGGCATTGCGCGGCGCGTAGAGCGCGACCCAGAAGCGGTTGCTGCCATTGAAGGCGAGGTTGTCCGGCAGGCCCGGCAGGTTGTCGATGAACAGGTCGTGAGTCCCCGCCTTGGGGCCGCTCAGCCAGTAACGGCTGATGCGATAGGCGCCGGTTTCATTGACCAGCACATAGGCGTCATCCGGGCCGAGGGTCACGCCGTTGGCGAATTCCAGCTTGTCGAGCAGCACGCTGGTCTTGCCGGTCTGAAAGTCGTAACGCAGCAAACGCCCATCGCCACCGTGTTCGATGATTGCCTCACCGTCATGACCATAGCCCCAGCGACTGCTGGCATCGCTGAAGTAGGCGTAATGCCCGGCCTTGTCGATGGCCACATCGTCGGTGAAGCCGAACGGCAGGCCGTTGGCCTCAGTGGTCAGGGCAATCAGCCGGCCTTGGGCGTCGAGTGACAGCAAGCCCTTGACCCCGTCGGCGATCACCAGCAAGCCGTTGGGATGCCGCGCCAGGCCCAGAGGACGGCCGCCGGTGTCGCTGAGGACTTGGCGTGACTGGCCATCGAGGCTGGTGCGGATCAGCCGTCCGTCATGCAGGCCGGTGATCAGGAAATCGCCTTCCAGCAGCAGGGCTTCCGGGCCATCGATGTCGCCGGGGCCGACCTGTTCGGCGGCTTTGAGCCGCTGGTTTTCGGCGTATGGCCCCTCGCTCAGTGAGGGTGTCGCTGGCGGCTTCCAGGCCACCGGCTGAACCTTGGTTGGCATCAACAGCAAAAAGGCGATGACGAGGATGACCAGCAGCAACAGCAGTCGCTTCATGAATGATGCCCCGTCAGCGCCAGGTGCTTGAGTGCCATGTCGCGCAGGGCCTGCATCGACGTAGCCGATTCACGCTCGATGCGCCGCTTCAACAGCAACAGATTGGCAACGCGCATGCCTAATCCGTCGAACCGATAATCCAGGGTGCGCACAAACCGCGTGCCGGCGGCTTCGGCGGTGCATTCGTAGGTCAGCAGCAGCGATAAACCGTGATCGCCCCGCGCCCGTGCGCACCAGCGCCGCCCGGGCAGGTATTCGCTGACTTCCCAGCTCAAGTGACCGGCGCGCCCGCCGGCATGGATGTCTTCTTCAAAGCGCGCCCCGGCATGCAACGGGCCTTGCGGGCCGTCGATTTTCAGCGACGACGGGTGCCATTCGGGCCAGTGATGGACGCTGGCGGCGTAACGAAGCACGGCGATCGGCTCGCCAGCGATGTCGATCTGATGCTGCATGCGGGTCATGGGCGGTCTCGAATAACGCAGCGGGGCGGGTTGCGGCTCCCAGTACAGGGTGCCGAACAGGTAATCCATCAACGGCAACACGATGTTGAAATTGCGCTCCTGCATGCGCTCGCGGCGGTGATGCAGTTCATGCAGATGACGCATCTGGCGGATCCACGGCAGGCGGGTCAGCGGATTATTCGGCGGCAGATGCTCGCAGGCGTGAAACACCTCGTAGGTCAGGTAGCCCAGCACCATGCAGCCGCCGAACAGCCCGGCGACGTTGGCGTTGACCTGTGCAAACAGCCACCACAGCGGCAGCGTGATGATCAGCGTATGCACCACGATCAGCCAGGCCGGAAACAGGATCACTCGCCAGTCGCGGGCGCCGTCATAGGTCATGTGCCCGGGCGTGAAAAAGCTGTGGTGGTCACCGGCATGCCGCGCATAAAACAGTTTGGCGAACGTTTTTTTGTGATGGCCGAGATGGCGATGGACCATGTACACGCCAAAGTTGAAGAACAGCAGGGTCAGCGGCACGGTCAGCCATTCCAGCGCTCGTACCTGCTGTACGCTGCTCCAGAACGCGCCAATCGCCAGTACGCCGAACAGCAGCACGAAGGCGCCGTGCAGCCACGGGTTGTACAGCGGATGGATGGCCGCACGGTAGCGGCTGCGGAATGCCTCGGTGGTCTGCCTCAATGCGTTCACCTGTGGGTATTGTTGTTATACCCGGCAGATTAGCCGATCCGGCTGCTTGTGCAGGCCGGACCTTGAGGTCAGTTGCGCCATGCTCCGGTGTAAAGCGGCCGATTCAGCTCAACGGGTTCCAGCGCTGCGACCAGTCGTCATCGGTCTCGATCACCTGACGCAGCAGATCGAAGGCCTGCTGCAGAGTGGCTGAGTCGCGTTCGCGGGCGTACACCAGATAGGTCGGGTAGCCGAATTCCGGGGCCTTGGTCACCGCTTCCAGCGCACCGCTTTCCAGATAGCTGCGCACCACGCGGGTGCGGAAGTAGCCGCTGCCACCGTGTTCGAGGATGTATTGCAGGGCCAGCGGGCCGAGGTTGAAGCTCAGCGCGGCCTTGGCTTTGTCCGGCAGGGCGGCGTCGTGCTGCCGGCGAAAGTCCGGCCCCCAGTCGATGTAGACGTAGGGATCCGGGCGATTCGGGGCACGTACCAGAATGAGTTTTTCCTCCAACACCTGCTCGACTTGCAGGCCGGGCCAGTATTCCGGCTGATAGACCAGTGCGGCATCGAGCACGCCGAGTTCGAGTTGGCGCAGCAGGTTTTCGCCGTCGCGGATTTCCATGCGCAGCGCATGCCCGGGGATTTTCGCGCGCAGTTCAGCCGCCCAACTGAGCATCAACGGGTTGCACAGGCTGACTTCGCCGCCGATGTGCAGCACATTGTGATAACCGTCCAGCAGCGGCAGGTCACGCCGCGCTGCCTCCCAGGTTTGCACCAGTTGGTTGGCGTAAACCACGAAGGCCTCGCCATTGGCCGTCAACCTCGCGCCGGCGCGGTTGCGCACGAACAGCGTACTGCCCAGTTGGCTTTCGAGCTTCTGCACCCGGGCGGTGATCGCTGTTTGCGTGACGAACAGCTTCTGCGCCGCGGCGGCCAGGCTGCCGTGGCGGACGATTTCCAGAAAGGTGCGGGCGAGGTCGATGTCCATGGGCGGGCCGGTGTCTGAGGTGCAGGCATTGTAAGTGCCGGCTCGACACCGCGTCATCGTTCATCGCGAGCAGGCTCACTCCCACAGGGAGCTGCGGTGGCCATGGATTTTATGACCGACACAACCCCCCTGTAGGAGTGAGCCTGCTCGCGATGGTGGAATATCTGTCAAACCAACATTGACTGACCCACCGCTTTCGCGGGCAAGCCCGGCTCCCACAGGGATCGGTGGTGTCCATGGATTTTATGACCGACACAAACCTCTGTAGGAGTGAGCCTGCTCGCGATGGCGGTCTGTCTGTCAAACCAACATTGACTGACCCACCGCTTTCGCGGGTAAGCCCGGCTCCCACAGGGATCGGTGGTGTCCATGGATTTTATGACCGACACAAACCCCTGTAGGAGTGAGCCTGCTCGCGATGGCGGTCTGTCTGTCAAACCAACATTGACTGACCCACCGCTTTCGCGGGTAAGCCCGGCTCCCACAGGGATCGGTGGTGGCCATGGATTTTGTGAGCGATGCAGAAACCTGTGGGAGCCGGGCTTGCCCGCGAAGAGGCCCGCCCGGTCACCGCATCATCAACCCGCCAATTCGACCTTGCGCACTCGCGCCCAGTCCGCGACCAATCGCGCCGGGGTGCCGCAGGCTTTGCGCTTGTAAACGAAATGACTGCACTTCTCGGCGAACTGGTTGCGGTTGTAGAGCATGTCTTCCTGCATTTCCTGCAGCTCGCTTTCCCGGCATTGCTCGATCAGCACCTGATCAGCGCGCAACTTGCGTTCACGCACGGCGGCATAGGTCGGATCGGTCAGCGCCGCGTTGGCCCGTTGCAGCAGCCACAGCGAGAACTCGTCCGGGCAGCGCGGGCCGATTTCCTGGACCATGCCCAGTTGCAGCGCCTGCGTGGCGCTGACCGGCAGACAGGCCTGGGTCAGTTGTTCGGCCATCGTCGGGCCGACCGCGCGGGGCAGGCTGTAGGTCCAGTATTCCGAGCCATACAGGCCCATGCTCTTGTAGTGCGGATTGAGCACGATGTCAGCCCGGGCAAACACAATGTCGGCCGCCAGTGCCAGCATCACGCCGCCGGCCCCGGCATTGCCGGTCACGCCACTGACCACCAGTTGCGGTGCGCTGAGCAGTTCGGCGCAGACATCGTCGATAGCCTGAATATTCGCCCAGGCCTCGGCGCCCGGGTCCTGCGCGGCCTGAATCACGTTCAGGTGCACACCGTTGGAAAAGCTGCCGCGCCCGCCTTTGATCAACAGCACCCGGGTGTCACGGGACTTGGCCCAGCGCAGCGCCTCGACCATACGCTGACACTGTTCGGTGCTCATCGCGCCGTTGTAGAACTCGAAGGTCAGCTCACCGACGTGCCCGGACTCGCGGTAGCGGATTGGCTGATACGCCTGCTCGTTGAACGGCTGGTTGGCGATCGACCAGTCGAGGGTTGGCACACCGGCCAGTTGCCCGGTCAGCACGTGCCGTGCCGGTTGTTTGAAGGTTTCTTCGCCGGGCAATGGTTTGCGCCGCAGCGAGCCGATCCACAGGCTGTGGTCACCGGTAGCGACGAGCACCGCGTCGTCATGCACCGCGAGGATCTTGCCGGGAATGCCGGTGCGCTGATCAAGGTGCGCGTCGTACACGTAATACTGCCCGCCGGCCAGACTCGCCAATACCCCGGGCTGGCCGTCGGCGGCGTCGATGCAGCGTTTGATGAAGCGCGAGCAGTCGTGCCAACTGAAGGTGCGATCGTCCTGCTTCATGTTCGGTTGCAAGCGGCCACGGACTTTCGGGTCGGCGTAATCCAGCGCGACCGGAGTGAAGCCGTCGATGAATTTCTCGACCACTTCGCGAATGCACAGAATGGCCGCATCGCTGACGCGACCGTTGTACAGCTCGGATTTGCGCAAACCCGACGGCAGGTTGAATTCGCAGGTGGCCCAGACCGGGCCGGCGTCCATTTCTTCCACCGCTTGCAGGGCGGTCACGCCCCAACGGGTCAGCTCGTTGCTGATCGCCCAGTCCAGCGCACTGGCACCACGATCGCCGACGATGCCCGGGTGGATGATCACCACCGGACGTCGCGCATTGCTCCAGAGTGCGTGCGGCACGCGGTCCTTGAGAAACGGGCAGATCACCAGATCGGCGCCGCTGTGTTCGATCTGTTCGCACACCGATGCTTCGTCGGTGAACACCACGACGCTGGGCGAATGCCCGGCCTGACGCAGTTCCAGCCAGGCGCGTTGGGTCAGGCCGTTGAATGCCGAGGACAGCAGAATAATCTTCAGTGATCGCATGGTTTTCTTCCTTGAAGGGACAGCCGCGGGCTCTCGGTGAGCCGTCCTTGGCTTTCGATGGAGCGCGCAGATTAGTGAGTGCTTCAGGGCGTCCCACTGACCGGGGTCAACGTTGTGTCAGTCAATATTTTTGCGGCGACGGCGCGTCTTATTCTTAATAGTTTGATTATCCTGATTTTTAATTACTTCAAATGTAAGCAGTGCTATTGCACAGTCGCCCCTGATTCAGAGCCGGACGATCCCGGCAGAACGATGGTTTTTCGCAGCGGGTGGGACCCGTTTCAGGGAGCAAGGCATGGGTGATGTTCAGAACCCGCATTACCGGATGATTGGGCAAATGTTCCAAAAGGACTATCGCTGGCTGTGCGCTGCCGTTGGCCGCACGCTGGGTTGCCCACACAGTGCACAAGACATCGCATCGGAAACGTTTCTTCGGGTGTTGGCCCTGCCGGACCCGACCGCCATTCGTGAACCAAGGGCACTGTTGACCACCATCGCCCGGCGCCTGGTCTATGAGGGCTGGCGCCGCCAGGACCTCGAACGCGCCTATCTGGAAAGCCTGGCGCTGGCGCCCGAACCGGTGCATCCATCGCCGGAAGAACGGGCGCTGGTGATCGAGGCGCTGCTGGCGGTCGATCGCTTGCTCAACGGTTTGTCGGCCAAGGCCAAGGCCGCGTTTCTCTACCATCAACTGGACGGATTGACCTACAGCGAAATCGGCGAACGCCTCGGCGTTTCAACCAGCCGCGTGCAGCAATACATGGTTGAGGCTTTCAAGCGTTGCTATCAGGCGATGCAGGCATGAGGCCGGACGAAGCGGTGATCGATGAGGCGGCGCAATGGATGGCGCTGTTGCAGTCCGGCGAAGCCAGCGCCGGTGAATGCGCGGCGTTCGAGGCATGGCGAGCGGCTGACCCACGGCATCAGCGGATCATCGAACAGATGGGCGGCGGCCTTAGCCTGTTGCGCCATCCGACCCTTCGCGGGTTGCCGCGCAACAGTCTGCTGCACAGCCTGAATGCGCCATCGAGCCGGCGACGTTTTCTCAGCGGCAGCCTGAGTGTGCTCGGCGTCGCCGTGTTGGCCGGGTTGCTCGGACGTCGTTACGGCTGGCTGCCGGAGGCCGGGGAACTGGCGACTGGCACCGGTGAACGACGCAGTTTCACTCTGGAGGATGGCAGTGCGCTGAGTCTGAATGCGCGGACGCGGGTGGTGGCGCAGTTCGATCCGCAGCAGCGCCTGTTGGCGTTGCGCAGTGGCGAGTTGCTGGTGGACGTGGCCAAGGATCCTTCGCGACCGTTTGTGGTCGCGACCGAACACGGCCGGATGCGTGCGCTCGGAACGAAATTTCTCGTGCAACAGAGCGATGATTTTACCCGGCTGGTGATGCTGCATTCACAGGTTGAAGTGGTCACGGCCGGCGGTGCGCGGCAAGTGGTGGAGGCGGGGGAGAGTCTGTCGTTCAACGCGCAGGGCATTCTGGCTCTGGAACGCAGCAACGGTCAGGAAGGCGCCTGGGTGCAAGGTCGCCTGGAAGTGCGTGACCGGCCGCTGAGTGAAGTGATCGACAGCCTGCGCCGCTACCGCCGGGGCATCCTGCACCTGAGTCCCGAGGTGGCCGATTTGCGCCTGAGCGGCCTTTATCCGCTCGACGACAGTGACCGCACCCTGCAACTGCTGGAGCGTTCGCTGCCGATCCGCGTTACCTGGCACAACCCGTACTGGGTCAGCATCGGCGCGCGGTTATAGCCTCATAACTTCTTGGCCTAATCGCCGCCCTATAAAAAGCGCCGGCCCGCTGCTCATTCCCTGCAGACGCCTTCAACAGGGAAGCCCCTCGATGCTCTCACTCAAACAACAATTACCTTGCCTGACCCTCGCCGCCGCATTGGCGTTGGGGCTTGGGCCGATCGCGGTTTACGCGCAGGATTCTGCGACCCAGGTTTTCACTTTCGACATTGCCAGTGGGCCGCTCGATGAGGTGCTGCTGGACATTTCGCGCCAGACCGGCGTCCCCATTTCCTTCAGCCAGAACCTGGTGCAAGGCAAGCGCAGCAGTGCGGTGCGCGGTGCGTTGGGCGGACGCCAGGCGGTGGAGAAAGCGCTGCTCGGCAGCGGCCTGCAAGTCGAGCAAAGCGCTCAAGGCCTGAGCGTGCGCGAAGGCGAGGCGCGCACGCCGGTAGCGGCGAAAGTCAGCGCCGTGGCACCGGCCACCAGTGCCGATTACCGCATGGAAAAAGTCACCGTCACCGGCTCGCGAATCGCCCGGGCGCAGAGCGATGGCGCGACCCCGGTCAACGTCATCACCCATGAAGAGATGGAAGCGCGCGGCTACAAGAACGTCTACGACGCGTTGGCCACACAAACGCAAAACACCGGCATGACCCAGGGCGAGGATTACGGCAACACCTGGCAACCGGCGGCCAGCGCGATCAACCTGCGCGGCCTCGGGCCCAACCACACACTGGTGTTGATCAACGGCCGGCGCGTTGCCGATTACCCGACGCCGTACGATGGCAAGGTCAACTTCACCAACCTGGCGAACATTCCATCGGCGGTCATCGACCGTATCGAAATCCTCAGCAGCGGGGCCTCGGCGATCTACGGTTCGGACGCGATTGCCGGGGTGGTCAACATCATCCTCAAGAAGCAAATCAATGGCATCGACGTCAATCTCAAGGGCGGTACCAGCGAGCGCGGCGGTGGCGACAACCAGCGTCTGCAAATCAGCGGCGGCGGCAGTTGGGGCGATTTTGACGGCTTGTTCGGCGTGGAACTGACCAACCGCGATCCGATCTGGGCCGACGACCGTGGCTTCATGCAGAGCGGGCCGCTGGCGGACGTCGGCTACCGCCGCGACCTGAGCAACAACCGCTACCTCGGCCCCGGTTGCGGCGCTTATCAAGGCACCTTCGACAACAAGCTGCTGAACAACGCTGGCCGCTGCCGCACCGATCAGATGTACAACGATTACTGGACCATTCAAACGCAAAAGGAAAACTACGACGGCTACACCCGCGGTACCTGGCACTTCAGTGACAGCGGCCAGGTATTTGCCGACCTGATGTATGGCCTCGATCACATCCAGAACAACACGCGGGGTCCGACCTTCACCTCGCCGGATTTCATCAACCAGAACAGCGGCAATCTGGAGCGCTGGTATCGGCGTTATGGCGAAGAGGAAATCGGTGGTCGCACCAGCAACAACAGCAAGTGGACCGACACGTCATGGACCGGCACCCTCGGCCTCTCGGACAAGATTGCCGACACCGGCTGGCGTTACGATCTGGCGGCCAACCGCTCGGAATACCGCAGCGTCAGAACCACGCGCTACACGCCGCTGGCCTCGATTCAGGACTTCTACCTCGGCCCGCAACTGGGCACGCGTGACGGCTACCCGGTGTTCGCCCCCGATGCTTCACGCCTCGACCGGCCGCTGACGCCTCAGGAATGGGAGCAGTTTCGCAGTAACCTGACCCAGCGCAGCAAGTCGGTCTCGACCAGTTACAACGCTTCGATCAACGGCGATCTGTTTGACTTGCCGGCCGGCCCGGTGGGGTTTGCCGGCGTGCTGGAGGCGGGCAAACAGGAATACCGCGTCGACCCGGATGACGGCCTGAATGACGGCACATTCTATGGCGTGAGCCCGGCGCAAAGTTCCGGTGGTTCGCGCAAACGTTATGCCGCCGGTGGCGAGTTCAGCATTCCGGTCACCGACACCGTGCTGGCAACAGCCGCTGGGCGCTGGGATCAATACAAGTTCAGCGATCGTAGCGAACAGCAGAAGACCTACAACCTGGGCCTGGAATGGCGCCCGATCAGCAGCCTGTTGCTGCGTGGCAGCTATGGCACCAGTTTCCGCGCGCCGGATTTGAACTACATCTACCAGTCCGACAGCAACGGCTACTACCCCGCGCAAATCGATTACTACGGTTGCAGCCAGGGTGTGCAGGGCGCGTGTGATCGCGGGCGGGTCGATTACACCCAGAGCGGCACGCCAGACCTTGAGTCCGAGCGCGGCAAATCCTGGACCTACGGTTTTGTCTGGTCGCCGTCGCGCAATTTCGATTTCTCCACGGATTTCTGGCGAGTCGAGATCGACGACCTGCTGACCACCGTCGACGAAAACCGTCTGTTGCAGCAAGAGAACGAATGCCGCAACGGCACCCAGGACATCAACTCGGCCAACTGCCAATCCACCTTGGCGCGCATCGACCGCAACCCGGGTAATGCCGCCATCGACCCCAACCAGTTGCAACGGGTGCGGGTCAACGCGATCAACGCCGCCAGCGAGCGGGTCAGCGGCCTGGACTTCAAAAGCAACATCCGCTGGGGCGCGGGCCAGTACGGCGCGTTCAGTTCGGCGCTGGGCTATACGCTGGTGCTGTCGCATTTCTACAAGGAGTCGGACGAGGCACCGACCCAGGACTTGCGCACTTCGCGCACCAACTACGACTGGCGCAGCAAGGTCAACGCCAGCCTGACCTGGGATTATCAGAAGGCCACGGCGACGCTGATGGGCATTCGCTACGGCTCGGTCACCAACGGCGCGGGTGACGGGCGGCTGTCGCCATGGACGGTGTTCAACGCCAGTGCACGCTACAAGCTCAATGAGCGCGCCAGCGTCGGGTTGACGGTGAACAACGTACTCAACCAGATCAAGCACGATGACTCGGCCGGCTGGCCGTATTACCCGACCGGCAACTACGACCCCTACGGGCGGCAGTGGTGGCTGGATGTGAGTTATCACTTCGGTAGTTGAGCGCGCAGTTAATGTATTACCGGCAAGTCTGTCAGAACCGTACGGCGACTGCTGAAGGAAGGAAAAGCGGTACGGCTTTACCCGATGCGGAGCGTCGTCGCTTACCAGTACGCGTTGGTGCTGGAGATGGCAGCTCGCGCCTTGGGGGGCAGTCTCGGGCCGAGGATACGCGGTTGCTGAGGGACATCGCATTGGCTTGATGTGTCCTTGCCATTTTTTTGCATAACCTCATCACCCATCGGTCTAAACCGGCCTCTATAAAACACTGCTGTCCATTGCACATCCCTGCATAAACCAAAACGCAGGGATGGCTGTTCATGATCCATTTTTCACCCGTTAGATCCCGTTTGAGCCTGGCCTTGCTGCTGGCGATCAATAGCTTGCCGACAGTCGCTGCCGACGAGCCCACTACTCAGTTGCAACGCGTCGAGGTCACCGGCACGGCGATTCGCCGGGTCGATGCTGAAACGGCAGTGCCGGTCACTATCCTGCGAGTTGAAGAACTGCGCGAGCAGGGGGTGAGCACCACGGAAGAACTGGTGAGCCGGATTTCCGCCAACCAGTCCTCGGTCGGCTCCGGTCGTTCGGTGGGTTCGAGCAGCGGCGGGGCGTCGTATGCCGATTTGCGTGGCATCGGCCCGAACAAAACCCTGGTGCTGCTCAACGGACGGCGGCTGAGCAACAACGCAACCAATGCGATCAATGGTTCCGGCGTTGACCTGAATACCATTCCGTTCGCCGCCATCGACCGCGTGGAGGTCCTGCGTGACGGCGCGTCGGCGTTGTACGGGACCGATGCGATTGGTGGGGTGATCAACTTCATCACCAAGACCAGCCTCACCGAAGGCCAACTGAGCACCAACTACGACACACCGACCCATGCCGGCGGCGGTGAAAGCCGTAATTTCAGCGGCAGCTGGGGCTTCGGTGATTTGCAGGATGACCGCTTCAACGTGTTCGGTGTAGTCAGTTATGACAAGCAGCAACGGCTGGCCGCCGAAGATCGCGGCTACACCTACAACTATCAGCCCGGGCGTGGCCTCGATTACACCTCCGGCACCGCATCGCCGGCCAACTGGAGCCAGGGCAGCAACGCCACCAACCCATTGGCCGGTTCCGGTTGCAACGCGCCCGGCCTGCTGTCGCGCAATGGCATCTGCCGCCAGAGCCTGTGGAATTATCTCGATCTGGTGCCGGAAACCGAAAAGACCTCGGCGTTCGCCAAAGCCACCGGCAAGCTCTCGGACGATCACAACGTCAGCCTCGAATACTTCTGGGCACGCAACGAAAACCGTACGCAGATCGGTCCCGGTACGCTGATGGGCAACCAGGTCAGCCCCGGCACGACGTTCTATCCCGGTAACGGCATTACCCCAGGCCCCAACGGTTTTGTCCTCGACCCGACGCAACCGGTGGATGTGAACTGGCGCGAAACCGCGGTCGGCGCTCGCCAACATGAAGACGACAATACCGGCCAGCGTTTGCTGTTGAGCTTCGACGGCAACGTGATCGGCTGGGATTACAACGTCGGCGCGTCATACAACCAGAACAAAGTGGTCAATGCTATCGAGGCTGGCTACGTCAACGACCACGCTGTGAGCGCCGGAATTGCCAACGGCATCATCAACCCGTTTGGCGCGCAGACGGCTGCCGGGCAGGCGTTGCTGGCAGCCAACGCGGTGGATGGCGATTACTCGACGGCGGTCGGGCGGGTCAAGGCGATTGACGGGCGAGTCAGCCGCGAGATTGGCGACTGGTTCGGTGCCGGCCCGTCGGCACTGGCGCTGGGCGGCGAGTATCGCAAGGAGGATTTCCATCAGGACTTCGCACAGTTCGCCGCCGATGTGCAAAGCCTGGGTGTCGATCCGAATGCCAGTGTTGCCGGCGATCGCAGCGTCTCGGCGCAATACGCCGAGGTCAACGTACCGGTGCTCGACAGCCTCGAATTGTCCGCCGCCGTGCGGCATGACAAGTACAGCGATTTCGGCAGCACCACCAACCCGAAATATTCGTTCCGCTTCCAGCCATTCAAGGAGCTGGTGGTGCGTGGCGCATACAGCGAAGGTTTCCGCGCGCCGTCGCTGTATGAGTTGTACAACCCAAATTTCACCACCTTCACTGTCGCCAACTACAACGATCCACGGCTGTGCGCCGGTGGCAACCCGAGCAACGGCGGAATCGCCAACCGCGACTGCGCCCAGCAGTTCTACAGTCGCACTGGCGGTAACACTGACCTCAGCCCGGAAACCGCGCGTAACGTCACCCTCGGTTTCGTCTATCAGCCGTTCGAGCGCCTGACTACCGGGCTGGATTTCTGGTGGATCAACATTGCCAATCAGATCGCCGAATTCCCGGAGTCGGCGGTGTTCGAGAACCCCGAACTGTACCCGGATCGCCTGATCCGCAAGCCTGACGGCTCCATCGATCACATCGTCACTGGCCTGGCCAACCTCGGCAAGATCAAGACCAACGGCGTCGATGTCAGCTTCGATTACCGCTTGCCGAGCACTCCATATGGCAATTTCGGCATTGGCCTGCAAGGCACGTACGTCAGTCGTTACGAGTATCAACAGCAACTCAAGGGCGACTACATCGACAAGCTTGGCGATTTCCGTGGCGGTGATTTCGCCTCGGCCGGTGCCGTAGCCCGCTGGCGTCACAGCCTGACCGGCAGCTGGAATTACGGCCCTTACGGCGTCGCCCTGACCAACCGCTACACCAGCGGTTACCACGACTCCGACCGCGAGACTCACGATTACGTCGGCTCATACAACGTCTGGGACCTGGCTGGCACTTACACCTGGCGCAAGACCCTCAGCGTGACCCTCGGCGCGAAGAACCTGTTCGACCGCGAGCCACCGTTCAGCAACCAGACCTACACATTCCAGAGCGGCTACGACCCGAAATACGGCGATCCGTTTGGGCGGACGCTGTACACGCGGGTCAGCTACAAGTTCTGAATCCGCTCAGTGCGGGCGGATTTTAGTCACTTATTGATCTAAGTCCGCCCTATAAAAGTCGCCTACCTGTTGCACATCACAGGTAGGCAGGATGTTTGGTGACTGTGCCGACGCCTTCGCGAGCAAGCCTGCCAAGAGGCCAGTCGCAGCACCGCGTAAAAGGATCTGCCAATGTTCTCCAGGCTCATTTTATTCAGCGCTGTTTCGCTTTTAACCTCATTCAGCTGGGCCACCCCGCAACCAGCGCTGACGGTCTACGGCGAAGCGCCCAAGTACGCCCCCGACTTCCAGCACCTGGCCTACACCAACCCCAACGCCCCCAAGGGCGGTACGCTGCGGCGCTCGTCGCTGGAAAGCGGCCCGTTCGATCACTTGATTCCCTACATCGACAAAGGCACTGGTGTGGCCGAAGTCGACGGCTGGCTCTACGCACCGTTGGCCTATCGCAGCAAGGATGAACCCTACAGCGTCTATGGTCTGGTGGCGCAGCGGATGGAGCTGGATGAGGATCGCCGCTGGCTGCGTTTCTACCTCAATCCCGAGGCCAGGTTTGACGACGGTACGCCGATCACCGCCGAAGACGTGCGCTACACCTTCGAACTGCTCACCACCCAGGGCAGCCTGAAATACCGTCAGCAGTTTCGTGATGTCGCCGAGGTGCAGGTCGAATCGCCGACGCAAGTGCGCTTCCTGTTCAAGAACAACGACAGCCGCACCTTGCCGCTGGATCTGGCGACGCTGCCAGTGCTGCCCGAGCACTGGTGGCGCACGCGCAACTTCGCCGAGGGTGCCGGTTTCGAGATCCCGCCGGGCAGCGGCCCGTACCGCATCAGCGCGGTGGACGCCGGGCGCAGCGTGAAATTTCAGCGCGTTGTCGACTGGTGGGCCAAGGACCTGCCGATCACTCGCGGGCTGTACAACTTCGATCACATGAGCGTGGAGTTCTTCGCCGACACCGATGTTTCCCGGCAAGTACTGAAGGCCGGCGGCTTCGACTACAACCGCGAGTTTTCCGCGACCAGCTACACCATCGGTTATGCCGGGGCGGCGCTGGAGCAGGGCAAGCTGCTCCGTGAACACCTGGCACCGGGGGCCGCGCAGGGTTCGCAAGGTTTCGTGTTCAATCTGCAAAAACCGCTGTTTCAGGATCGCCGGGTGCGTCAGGCCATCGCCATGCTCTGGGACTTCGAGTGGAGCAATCGGCAGATGATGCGCGGCATGTACCTGCGCCAGCGCAGTTACTTCTCGCACAGTGCGTTGGCGGCCACCGCGTTGCCGGATGCCGAGGAGCTGAAAATCCTCGAACCGTGGCGTGGCCAGATTCCTGACGAGGTGTTCACTCAAGTGTTCGAAGCGCCAAAAACCGACGGCAGCGGCAATGTCCGCGCCGAGCAGTTGCAGGCGTTGAAACTGCTGGAAGCGGCCGGCTGGAAACCCCAAGGTGATCAGTTGGTCAACGCCAATGGCGAGCCGCTGCAGTTCACCTTCCTTAACGGCCAGAAAGGTTTCGAGCGCTTGCTGTTGCCGTTCAAGCGCAACCTGGCGCAGATCGGTATCGGCTTCGATATTCGCCAGGTCGACACCGCGCAATACACCAACCGTGTGCGCAATCGTGACTACGACATGATCGTGGTCGGCTATCCGGTGAGTCAGGCGCCGGGGCGCGAGATGTTCAATTACTTCGGCGCCGACGGTGCGGACGATCCTGGCTCCAACAACTACATGGTGCTGCGTGATCCCGTGGTCGATGCGTTGCTTGAAGGGCTGGTGCAGGCCGACAACCGCGACAACCTGTTGCGTCATGCACATGCTTTGGATCGGGTGTTGCAGTGGGGTTACTACTGGATTCCCAACTACTACCCGCCGGGGATTTCCACCGTGTGGTGGAACCGTTTCGGCCGCCCGGCAACGGCACCGTTGTACGACGCCGGGCTCGACACCTGGTGGGAAATCAGCCCGACTGCGCTGACGGCCACGCAAATGCAGCAACAGCAAAAGGAATACGCCCATGTGGGGTTATAGCCTGCGGCGTCTGCTGCTGATTGTGCCGACCTTGCTCGCCATTCTATTGGTCAATTTCGTCATCGTGCAGGCCGCGCCGGGGGGCCCGGTAGAGCAGGCGATTGCGCGCTTGCAGGGCATCGGCGTCGGTGCTGCGGTGGGCGGTGGTCATGTGGAAACCATCGGCGGCGAATCCCGCGCGACCCGTGGCCTCGATCCGAAACTGGTGGCAGACATCGAGCGCCAGTACGGCTTCGACAAACCGGCCGGTGAGCGCCTGTGGCTGATGCTTGAAAGCTACGCGCAGCTGGATTTCGGCCAGAGCTTTTTCCGCGGAGCCAGCGTCACCGAACTGATCTGGCAGAAACTGCCGGTGACCTTGTCGCTGGGCCTGTGGGCGACGCTGATCACCTATCTGGTGTCGATTCCGCTGGGCATTCGCAAAGCGGTGCACAACGGCTCGGCGTTCGATGTCTGGAGCAGCGTGGCGATCATCATTGGCTACGCGATGCCGGGTTTTCTGTTTGCGCTGCTGCTGATCATCGTATTTGCCGGTGGCAGTGCACTGGACTGGTTCCCGGTGCGCGGACTGGTCTCGGACAACTTTGCCGAACTGTCGCCGTGGGCCAAGGTCGCGGACTACTTCTGGCATCTGGTGTTGCCGGTCACCGCGCTGGTCATCGGCGGGTTCGCCACGCTGACCATCCTGACCAAGAACAGTTTTCTCAACGAGATCTCGAGGCTGTACGTGGTGACGGCGCGGGCCAAGGGGCTGAGTGAGCGTCAGGTGTTGTACGGCCATGTGTTTCGCAACGCGATGCTGCTGGTGGTTGCCGGTCTGCCCCAGGCGCTGGTGACGGTGTTTTTCGGTGGTTCGCTGTTGATCGAAGTGATCTTCTCCCTCGATGGCCTCGGCCGTCTCAGCTACGAAGCGGCGGTGTCGCGCGACTACCCGGTGGTGTTCGGTTCGCTGTTCATCTTCACCCTGTTCGGCCTGCTGATAAAACTGCTCGGTGACCTGTGCTACAGGCTGGTCGATCCGCGCATCGACTTCACCGCGAGGACTGCCTGATGCTGACTCTATCTCCCATCGGACAGCGCCGCTGGGCGCGGTTCAAGGCGCATCGACGTGGCTGGTGGTCGTTGTGGCTGTTTCTGCTGTTGTTCGGCCTGAGCCTGGGCGGCGAATTGATCGCCAATGACAAACCGTTGCTGGTCGAGTATCAGGGCCAGTGGTACTTCCCGGCGTTCAAGCGCTACACCGAGCAGGATTTCGGCGGTGAGCTGGCGTTTCAGCCGGACTACCGCAGTGCGCAGGTGCGGCAACTGATCGAGGGGCAGGGCGGGCGTCTGTGGTTTGCGCCGATTCCGTTCGGTTTCGACACGGTGAATTACGACCTGACCGAGCCGGCGCCGAGTCCACCGAGCCTGAGCAACTTGCTCGGGACTGACGATCAGGCGCGGGATGTACTGGCGCGGGTGATCTTCGGGACGCGGGTGTCGTTGTTGTTTGCGCTGGCGCTGACCGCCGCGAGTGCGCTGATCGGCATCGTCGCCGGCGCTTTGCAGGGCTATTACGGTGGCTGGGTTGATCTGCTCGGGCAGCGGTTGTTGGAGGTGTGGTCAGGGCTGCCGGTGTTGTATCTGCTGATCATCCTGTCCGGTTTCGTCGAGCCGAACTTCTGGTGGCTGCTGGGGATCATGGCGCTGTTTTCCTGGCTGAGCCTGGTTGACGTGGTGCGCGCCGAGTTCCTGCTCAGCCGTGGCCTGGAGTACGTGAAAGCGGCGCGAGCGCTGGGGGTTGGCGATGCGCAGGTGATCAGCCGCCACATTCTGCCCAATGCGATGAGCGCGACCCTGACGTACCTGCCGTTCATTCTCACCGGGGCGATTGCCACGCTGTCGGCGCTGGATTTCCTCGGTTTCGGCATGCCCGCTGGCAGCGCTTCGCTGGGCGAACTGATCGGTCAGGGCAAGAGCAATCTGCAAGCACCGTGGTTGGGGCTGACCGCGTTTTTTGCGTTGGCGCTGATTCTTTCTCTGTTGGTATTTATCGGCGAAGCCTGCCGAGATGCGTTTGACCCCAGGACTTGATATGTCTGAACACTTGATCGAAATACGCGACCTGCGCGTTGCTTTCAACGGCCAGCCAGTGGTGCACGGCATCGACCTCGACATCCGTCCGGGCGAGTGCCTGGCGCTGGTCGGCGAGTCCGGCTCGGGCAAATCGGTGACCGCCCACAGCATCCTGCAGCTGCTCGACCCGAACATCACGCAGATCGACGGCAGCATTCGTTACGACGGCGAGGAACTGCTCGGCGTGCATGAGCGTTATCTGCGCCGGTTGCGCGGCAACCGCATCGCGATGATTTTTCAGGAGCCGATGAGTTCGCTGAATCCGCTGCACACGATCGAACGGCAACTCGGCGAGAGCCTGGCGCTGCACAAAGGCCTGGCGGGGGCGCAAGCCCGTGAGCGCATTCTGGAGTTGCTGGAGCTGGTCGGCATCCACAAGCCTCGGGAGCGGCTCAAGGCCTATCCGCATCAGCTCTCCGGCGGCCAGCGCCAGCGGGTGATGATTGCCATGGCGCTGGCCTGTGAACCGCAGTTGCTGATTGCCGACGAGCCAACCACCGCGCTGGACGTGACCGTGCAGCGCAGGATTCTGTTGTTGCTCAAGGCGCTGCAGCAGCGGCTCGGCATGGCGCTGCTGATCATCAGCCACGATTTGAATCTGGTGCGCACGATCGCCCAGCGGGTGGCGGTGATGCGTGGTGGCGTGATCGTCGAGCAGGCATCGTGCGAACAGCTGTTCCGCGCGCCGCAGCATCCTTACAGCATCGAGTTGCTGAATGCCGAACCTGGCGGGCATGCCTTATGTTTCGACGCGACCGAAGAGTTGTTGCAGGTGCGCGATCTGAATGTGCGTTTTCGTCTGGGCGGCGGTGGGTGGCGGCCGAAGACTTACCTGCAGGCGGTCAAGGGTATCGATCTGAGCCTGCAACGTGGCAAGACCCTGGGCATTGTCGGCGAGTCGGGTTCGGGCAAATCGACATTGGGTCAGGCGATTTTACGGCTGATCGACGCCGAGGGCAGCATTCGCTTTGCCGGTGAGGCGCTGGAGCAGTTGAGCGGCAAGCAACTGAGGCCGCTGCGCAAACGCCTGCAAGTGGTGTTTCAGGACCCGTTCGGCAGCCTCAGCCCACGCCTGTGCGTCGAGCAGATCATCGCCGAAGGGTTGCAGGTACACAGCGACTTGAATGCCACGCAGCGTGAGCAGGCGGTCATTGATGTGTTGCTCGAAGTGGGTCTCGATCCGGCAACGCGGCATCGCTATCCCCACGAATTTTCAGGGGGGCAGCGGCAACGCATCGCCATTGCCCGGGCACTGGTGCTCAAGCCGGACTTGATCCTGCTCGATGAGCCAACCTCGGCACTGGATCGCACGGTACAAAAGCAGATCGTCGCGCTGCTGCGGCGCTTGCAGCAAGAGCATGGTCTGACCTACCTGTTCATCAGCCATGACTTGGCGGTGGTGCGGGCGCTGGCACATGACCTGATCGTGATGAAGGAAGGACAGGTGGTGGAGCGCGGGGAGACCGGCAATCTTTTCAGCGCGGCAAAGCACCCCTATACGCAGGAGCTGCTGGCCGCGTCATTTGCCGGTTGATGACCTGCTGCCAGAGCTGACGCTTTCGCGAGCAAGCCCGCTCCCACCGGATCCATTGTGGGAGCGGGCTTGCTCGCGAAGGCAGTCGTTGCTTCAGTGAAATCCTTGATGCCTGAACGCAAAAATCCCGCCACCAGGGCGGGATTTTCTGCAAACCGAGCGACGTCTTACGACGGGAACAGTTCGGACAGTTTCATCGACAGCATCATGTCGCCGTCAACGCGCAGCTTGCCGCCCATGAACGCCTGCATGCCGTCGGTTTCACCGCTGACGATGTCTTTCAGGGTTGCACTGTCCAGCACCAGGGTGCAGTTGGCGTCGGCGTTTTCACCTTCCTGGATGTCGCAAGTACCGTCTTTGACGATCAGCGCGTAGTGCTTGTCTTCGTCGGTGATGTTGAAACCGAAGACCAGATCCAGACCGGCAGCGGCGGCTGGGTTGAACTTGGCTTGCATTGCTTTTACGGCATCAGCTACGGAGGTCATGGTTCGATCCTTTCTTGGGTAATGGGAGCTGGGTGATTACAGCAAGGTTCACAGTAATCCGGACTCAGCGGAAAGTGATGAGTTCCGGAGCCTTCAGCAGTTGCAGATGCGCATGACTGTTGAAGGAGGCCAAAGCCACCTCGCGACCGCGGAACTTCAGCTGGTTGAGCGAGGTGTTGACGATTTGCCAATTCAGTTCGAATGCCTGTCTGGCTGGCATTTGGGTAATCAGGTGGAGCAGGGCGGTGATGGTGCCGCCGGAGGTGAACACGGCGATTTTCTGGTTGCCGTCGGCCTGTTCGAGGATGCGCTGCAGCCCGCCCTGAACCCGCTCGACGAACCCCAGCCAGCTTTCCAGGCCCGGCGTGTCGTAGGTGCCATCCAGCCAGCGCTCGATGACCAGAGCGAAGATGCGCTGGAACTCGGCGCGGTTCTGCGCGGCGTTGCGCAGGATGTCGATGGCTTCCGGTTCGTCCGCGAGCATGGCGGGAATGAGCGCGCGGATAACCGCTTCGGCATCGAACTCGTTGAATGCAGCGTCTGTTTCCAGGGGCGGTACCGCCAGGCCTTTGGCGGTCAATTGCTCCAGCGCGCTGGTGGCCGTGTGCTGCTGACGGCGCAGCTCGCCCGACAGGCAGCGATCGAAGCTGATGCCCAGCTCGGCCAGGTGCTGGCCGAGGATTTCTGCCTGGCGCACACCGATCGGCGACAGGACGTCATAGTCGTCTGCACCGAAGGAGGCCTGGCCATGTCGAATCAGATAGATGCTGCCCACGTCCGCGTCATCCCGGTACGTTGAAGGTTTGGCGAGGTTATGAGGATGATGGAGTGCTGTCAATGAAAAAACATACGCTTGTTTGAAATGCTTGTTACAGGCCTGTTGCCAGAGGTTTCACGGCTGGCCGACAAGGCGGCGCATGGGTATGCTGGAACCATCCCGCGCGTGTTTTTGCATCCGCGCATTGTTTTAAGGAGTCTCTGTGGAGTTTTTCACCGAATACGCCAGCTTCCTGGCCAAGACCGTAACCCTGGTGGTCGCCATTCTGGTGGTGCTGGCCAGTTTTGCTGCATTGCGCAGCAAGGGCCGGCGCAAGTCGGCGGGGCAATTGCAGGTCAGCAAGCTCAACGATTTCTACAAAGGCCTGCGTGAGCGGCTGGAGCAGACCTTGCTCGACAAGGATCAGCTCAAGGCGCTGCGCAAGGGCCAGGCCAAATCGGAAAAGACCGAGAAGAAGCAGAAGAACAAACCCGATGCCAAATCCCGGGTGTTCGTGCTGGATTTCGACGGCGATATCAAGGCCTCGGCCACCGAGAGCCTGCGCCACGAAATCACCGCATTGCTGACCCTCGCCACACCAAAAGACGAAGTGGTGCTGCGTCTGGAAAGCGGCGGCGGCATGGTCCACAGCTACGGCCTGGCGTCGTCACAACTGGCGCGCATCCGCGAGGCCGGCGTGCCGTTGACCGTGTGCATCGACAAAGTCGCAGCCAGCGGCGGCTACATGATGGCGTGCATTGGCGAGAAGATCATCAGCGCGCCGTTCGCGATTCTCGGCTCGATCGGCGTGGTCGCGCAGTTGCCCAACGTCAACCGTCTGCTGAAGAAGCACGATATCGATTTCGAAGTGCTGACCGCCGGTGAGTACAAACGCACCCTGACCGTGTTTGGCGAAAACACCGAAAAGGGCCGGGAGAAGTTCCAGGAAGACCTGGACATCACCCATCAGTTGTTCAAGAACTTCGTAGCCCGCTATCGCCCGCAACTGGCTATCGACGAAGTGGCCACCGGTGAAGTCTGGCTCGGCGTTGCAGCGCTGGACAAACAACTGGTCGATGAACTCAAGACCAGCGACGAATACCTGGCTGACCGGGCGAAGAAAGCCGAGGTTTACCACCTGCATTACGCCGAACGCAAAAGCCTGCAGGAGCGCATCGGCATGGCGGCCAGCGGTTCGGTCGATCGCGTGCTGCTGAGCTGGTGGAGTCGCCTGACGCAACAGCGTTTCTGGTAAACAGTCAGCCACAAAAAACGCCGGTCAATGACCGGCGTTTTTGTGTGCGCAGTAAACCTGACAGCTTAGCGGCGACGGAACAGCGGTAGCGGTTCGTCGGTGGCGGCCTGATAGGTCACCGAGAAGTCCTTGAGACCTTCCAGGGCTTCGTACGGGTCTTTGTCCGCGCGAATGGCAAAGGCGTCAAACCCGCAGCGATGCAGGTAGAACAATTGATCGCGCAGCACGTCGCCAATCGCCCGCAGTTCGCCTTTGAAACCGTAACGGTCGCGCAGCAGACGTGCGTTGGAGTAGTTGCGGCCATCGGTGAACGCCGGGAAGTTCAGGGCGATCACCTGGAACTGCGCGACGTCGTCACCGATTTCCTCGGCTTCTTCATCGGCGTCCAGCCACACACCCAGGCCGCCGTCGCGGGCTTTCAGGGCGTGAGCATGATCACGCCACAGGGCCAGCGGCACGATCAGGTCGTCGCAGTTGGAAATACCGTCGAGGGTCGCGTCCTTGGGCAGCAGGTGCCAGGTTTCGTCGACAACCTCGTTGTTCTTAATGATTCGCTGCATAGACGCGTTCCTTGAAGAGGTCGATGCCAATACGCTGGTAGGTGTCGATGAAGCGCTCGTCTTCGGTGCGTTGTTCAACGTACACGTCGATCAGCTTCGAGATCACGTCAGGCATGTCGTCCTGGGCGAAGGACGGGCCGAGGATCTTGCCCAGGCTTGCGTCACGGCTGGCGCTGCCACCAAGGGACACCTGGTAGAACTCCTCACCTTTCTTGTCCACCCCGAGGATGCCGATGTGGCCGACGTGGTGGTGACCACAGGCGTTCATGCAACCGGAAATGTTCAGGTCCAGCTCACCGATGTCGAACAGGTAGTCCAGGTCGTCGAAACGACGCTGGATCGATTCGGCGATCGGGATCGACTTGGCGTTCGCTAGCGAGCAGAAATCACCGCCAGGGCAGCAGATGATGTCGGTCAGCAGGCCGATGTTCGGCGTGGCGAAACCGCCTTCGCGCAACTCGCCCCACAGGGTGAACAGTTGGCTTTGCTCGACGTCGGCCAGAATGATGTTCTGCTCGTGGGAGGTGCGCAGTTGACCGAAGCTGTAGCGGTCGGCCAGATCGGCGACGGCATCGAGCTGCTTGTCGGTGATGTCGCCCGGGGCAACGCCGGTCGGCTTCAGCGACAGGGTCACGGCGACATAGCCCGGCTTCTTGTGCGCCAGGGTGTTGCGGCTGCGCCAGCGGGCGAAGCCCGGATGTTCTTTGTCGAGTTCGGCCAGAGCGGCAGTCTGGTTGTCCAGCGCCTTGTAGTCCGGGTCGACGAAGTGCTTGGCCACACGCTGCAGTTCGGCGTCGGTCAGGGTAGTCTGGCCACCGCGCAGGTGCTCCATTTCCGCATCGACTTTCTGCGCAAACACTTCAGGCGTCAGGGCCTTGACGAGGATCTTGATCCGCGCCTTGTATTTGTTGTCACGACGGCCGTAGCGGTTGTAGACCCGCAGGATTGCGTCGAGATAGCTCAGCAGGTCCTGCCACGGCAGGAACTCGTTGATGAACGCGCCGACCACCGGGGTACGGCCCAGGCCGCCGCCGACCAGCACGCGGAAACCCAGTTCGCCGGCTTCGTTGTGTACCGGCTCAAGGCCGATGTCGTGGACTTCGATGGCCGCACGGTCAGCGGTCGAACCGTTGACGGCGATCTTGAATTTGCGCGGCAGGTAGGCAAATTCCGGGTGGAAGGTTGTCCACTGACGGACGATTTCGCACCACGGACGCGGGTCGATCAATTCGTCGGCCGCGACACCGGCGAACTGGTCGGTGGTGACGTTGCGCAGGCAGTTGCCGCTGGTCTGGATCGCGTGCATCTGCACAGTAGCCAGTTCCGCGAGGATGTCGGGGATGTCTTCCACCGCCGGCCAGTTGAACTGCACGTTCTGCCGGGTACTGATGTGGGCGTAGCCCTTGTCGTAGTCACGGGCAATCTTGGCCATCATGCGCGTCTGACGCGAAGTCAGCTGGCCGTACGGCACCGCCACGCGCAGCATCGGCGCGAAACGCTGGATATACAGGCCATTTTGCAGGCGCAGGGGGCGGAATTCTTCTTCGCTCAGCTCACCTGCCAGATAGCGTCGGGTCTGATCACGGAACTGCTTGACGCGGTCCTCGATGATCCGCTGATCGTACTCGTCGTATACGTACATATAAGTCCTGTTCTCAGGCTTTGGGCTACTCGGAAAACGCTGCGTTTTCGCTTGCTGGAGTCCGATGGTGCCTCTGCAATTACGCGCGCACGGCCGCGCACTCCCTAACGGAGCCGGGGCAATATACCCGTTTGCAGTTATGCGCAAAAGTGATGTTTGAGTATATGTAAAGAACCAAATCGCCTAACGAGAATGGTTGTTGATTAACCCACATTTGTCGCGGGGACAATCATCGTCTTAACTGTGATCGAGTCTTTCTGCAATCACCGATAAAACCGACAAGAGGCGATGCAATGAGCAATCCGACCAAGGCAAGAAAGAGCGATAGCAGTGTCGATGCGTGGGCCATTCTGTTCCTGATCATTCTCGTTGTAGGGACAGCGGTATTCTGGGTCAGTCATCAATAAACGACCGATCCGGGTCCGCTTCCGACGATTGTCGGACAAAAAACGGGATCAGGCGTCAATAGCCGCTGGTTCGAGGGCTATAATGCGCGGCCATTTTTCCTTGGGCCCGGATCATTCATGTTGAAGTTTGTCCGCCTCAGCCTTCTGCTGTTCGGCGCGGTTTTCGGATCCGCGGCACAAGCGGAGTCGGTGCTGTTCCTCAATCCGGGTTCGACTCAGGAAGCCTTCTGGGTCAGCTATTCGCAATTCATGCAGGCGGCTGCCCGAGACCTGGGCATCGATTTGCAGATTCTCTATTCCCGGCGCCAGCCTGAACTCACCGTGGCCCAGGCAAGGGTTGCCCTGCAGGGACCGAATCGTCCCGACTACCTGATGTTCGTCAACGAACAGTACGTTGCACCGCAGATCCTGCGGCTGGCAGAAGGCAGCGGAGTCAAGCTGTTCATGGTCAACGCGGTGCTGACCCCCAATCAGCAGGCACTGGTTGGCGAGCGGGCCGATCGCATTGGCAGTCTGGTGCCCAATGACGAGGAGGGCGGCTACCTGATGATGAAAGAGCTGATTCGCCTGCATCCCGCCGTGGCCCGCGGCGAGCCGATCGAGGCGCTGGCGTTCTCCGGTCTGAAGATCACGCCGTCGGCGCAGTTGCGCGAACGTGGCATGCAGCGCGCCCTGGCCGAACATCCGCAGGTGCGGTTGCGGCAACTGGTGTACAGCGGCTGGACACAACAACGCGCTTACGAACAGGCCCGACAACTGCTCAGGCGCTATCCGAACGTATCGCTGGTGTGGTCAGCCAATGATGAGATGGCATTCGGTGCGATGCGTGCGTTTGCCGAAGTTGGCAAGGTGCCGGGCAAGGATGCTCTGTTCAGTGCGGTCAATACCTCGCCCGAGGCGTTGCAAGCGGTGGTCGATGGCCGCTTGAGCGCGCTGGTGGGAGGGCATTTCACCCTTGGCGGCTGGGCGCTGGTGGAGTTGCATGATTATCAACAGGGCGTCGATCTGGACCGTTATGGCGGTCGCGACCGACAGTTGCCGCTGTTGCAATTGATCGACAAAAACCGTGCCCGGCAGATGCTGGCCATGGGGTCACCGGCAGGCTATGGGGTAAATTTTCGCAAACTGTCAGCCAAGGGTCATCCCGCTTCCTATCGCTATCCGTTCGACCTGCAGACCCTGATGCACTGAACGCCGTCAGACACCGGCGAAATGCAGCACCAGCTTGACGATGGCAAACAGTGTCAGGGCGAACACGGCGGTGAAGCCGATCCCCAGGATCACGAAATGGCTGGGCTTGCCATGCGTGAAGTCCCTTGCCCGATTCTTCCCGCTCTGCACCCCGAACGCCGCCGCCATCACGCTGTGCAGCATCTGCCAGAAGCTCGGCGGTTTGTTGTCGACTGGATCGTCCATAAATCCCCCGTCTGTGTAGGTTCCCCTAGAGCATAGCCAACCTGTTGGATTGTGCTGTTGCCACCGCCTCACTGTAGACGCAGTCGGTAACAACTCGTGGCCGATGCGATAACTATGTACCGCAGTCAACCGAGGCGGAAATGGTGTTCTGTCGTTCCATTTTTCAGGAGCGACAGAATGTCGATTCATCCCCCGACGCAGCCGGCAGCGGCGAAGAATTCCCGCAGCTCGTTGCCTGTTGAAAAGAAGGTCTTGGCCAGCGCGAGTATTCACGGCAAACGCCTTGAGCAGATGGTACCCGGCTGGCTGGTCGACGCCAGCGCCGAACGTCGAGCCCATATCAGACGTGTCGGCACGCAGTTGCCGGAGTGGTATCAGCAGTTGTCTGCAGAGCAATTAGGCGACTTGCAGGCGCGCACCACTGAAGGCTTTCTTGCCCAGTCACGGCTGGACAAGACGATGGCGGCGCTTGAGAGCAGCGAAGCATTTGCCGAGGCTCAACTGATAAAGGCGCTTAAAGATCAATTCAACGTCGAGCTCGACGTCAACAAAACCCAGGTGTGCCTCAGGCACGCTCTGGAAGTCAGTGCGCTGGACATCGAAGTGTCCAGTTTTGAAGTCTTGAAACTCTCACTGGTGCAGGCAGCCCTGCATAATTTCGAAGCATCGGAATGTGAAGAAGGGGCCTTCCATCGCGAATCCGGATTCGTCGTAGAGACGTCGGCTCCCGGTACATTCCAGGCCGTGACGGCCGCTATCACCGTCAGCGAGTTTCTGTCGCTGTGTCGTACGCTGAATATTGGCGCCCGCTACCAGGCTCGCGTGAAAGCGTTTTTTCAGTCGGCCAGCGCATTGCGCGAGCAATTCATCAGCAGCCAGAAAACCGCATTGCGCGCAGCCGCAGAGCTGGCCCTGTCGAAGAAAGACATCGAACCGGCCGACTATAGAATGCTGCTATCGGTCGTTGACGGCGAGGTCCATCCACGCCTGGGTGAGAAGTCCGTGTGGTTTCGCGACCTGAGCCTGATGAAGCACAGAATGACCGGTTGCGTGGTATTCAGCATCAGCGAACGCTATCGCTACACCAACGAGTTCATTGTCTACATCCCGCATGACCCGGAGCATCCGCTCAAACGCTATACCTCAGCGCAGATGCGCGAAGTATTCAAACGCAAATTCACGGCGCAAGACGCTGTGCCATCGAATGAAGCGTCGACTGCCTATCAGCGCTTTTTCAGTCAGTTCGTGGCCTATGCCGACCGCCCTTACTACTTCAGCCAATTCACCCGGCCTTCGGCGGATGCTCCAGTGGACCCGATGCGTTCGATCTGGGTGAAAGTCATCCAGATGATTCCACCGATTTCGGCTTTCACACAGATCAAGGAGCTCCCGCCCGAGCGTCCGGGCAAACGTGAACCGGAGGAGGATCCCTATCTCGACCCGTACGGCATTGTCCGCAAAGGCGTGGCGGGTCTCTGGGCTGCCAATACTGATCTGTGGCAGTACCTCTATGAGCAGCACTGCGACAAGTTCATCACCGATGCGCGTGCTCACGCCGTACCAACGGCTGATGTCGATGCGAATGTCCGGGCGAAAAGGCTCAATCATCTGCTCGAATTCGGCATGCTCGCGCTGAACATGGTGTCGATGTTCGTACCGGTGCTGGGCGAAATCATGATGACGGTCATGGCCGGTCAATTGCTGTATGAGTCGCTCGAGGGGGCTGTCGAATGGACTGAAGGTGACCGTCAGGCCGCCAAGTCGCACCTCGTCGATGTGGCGGAAAACCTGGCACTGATCGGGGTCATGGCTGGTGTCGGAAAAGGCCTTGGCAGACTGAGCGCGGCCAAGCCGGTCGCGGTGATCGAGAGGGCTGAACTGATTGAGCGCCCCGATGGCGCATTGCGTTTATGGACCCCCGACCTGGCGTCCTATGAAAGCCCCGTCGAGCTGAATCCAGCGTCTGTCCCTGATGCGCAAGGCCTGCATCGATTGAATGGCAAGACGTACATTCGTCAGCAGGGAAAGGTCTACCAGACGCAATTCGACGAACAGTCGAAGCAATGGCGCATTCTGCATCCGACCGATACCTCCGCCTATCGCCCCATCCTCGAACACAATCGTCTGGGCGCCTGGCGGCATACGCTGGAGCGTCCGCTGACCTGGGATCGATTGACTCTGCTGCGCCGCATGGGCCATTGCACCGAAGCCTTTGCCGATGAGCAATTGCTCAACATCGCGGATGTCAGCGGGGTCAGTGATGACGCGCTGCGCCAGATGCACAGGGATCATCTGCCGCCACCTCTGGCATTGGCCGACACCTTGCGACTGTTCGAGGCTGACCAAGGCGTGAGCCGGATCATCGACCAGATCGAGCAAGGCTCCAGCCTCGACGCCCCGTTCCTGCTGACATTGCCACTGCTGCCGCAAATGCCTCGATGGCCTGCCGGGCGCGTATTTGAGATTTTCGACGGGCCGCAGTTGTCCGGAGCAAGCGTCAAGCATGGCGCTGAGTTGTCATTGCCCGGCGAAAGCATCAAGGCACCGATCCGGATCACTCGCGCCGATGTCCTGAGTGGGCACATGCCTGCGCGTATTCTGGATGCGCTGGATGAAGCGGAGATTATCCGGTTGCTGGGGGCTGAAGCGGCCCGCGTCAGTGAACACCGACCAGCCGAATTCAGAAAGCAGTTGGCGGATTTCCTGAAGAGCCGCCAGCCGGCGATGTTCGAGCAGCTCTATGCCGAACCGCATCTGCATGATCCGCGGATTGCCAGACTGCAACGAGCGACACCCGGGTTGGGCCGCCCGGCAGCCATCAGGGTGTTGCTGCAGGCTGATGCCGAGGAGCTGGCGCGTCTGGACAGCGGCGGGCGCGTACCTTTGAGGTTGCTGGAGGCATCGCGAGGTTATGCGCAGCGCACGCGCTTCGATCATGCCATCGCCGGCTTGCACATGGAAAACCTGGCGTCGGCCGAGAGCCAGTGGCTGGCTCTGCGGGTGCTGGAAAGATTGCCTGGCTGGTCGCCCGATGTACGTCTGGAGGTGCGCGAGGGCAGTGCCCACGGGCGGTTGATCGATAGTCTCGGCGATGAGAACTCCCGCCAGCTCAAATACCTGGTCAAACGTGGCCCTTCCTATCAGGCCTTCAACGAACGTGCAGAGGAACTCAACGGTATTGCTCGGCAGGGCGATAACTTTTTCGCCTCGGTCATGCATGCCCTGCCTGACAAATCGCGTCAGGCCCTGGGGCTGGCCGACGTCAGTCAGAGCAATTCCCTGCGTCGGCTGGTGATTGACCATGCCCATCTACATCGCGCTGAACTGGCCCGGTTGGCCGGCAAGCGCCATGGCGTCAGCACATCCTTCAAGCCCCCGCTGCGCGTGCCGGGGCATGGCCTCGGTTACTACGCCAGCGGACGCGGGCAGGGCGTTAATCCGCTGCTGGTGCCACGGGTGCAGAATGTCTATCCAGCCCTCACCGATCAGCAGGCGGGCGGGTTCATTCTTCAGCAGTTGGCGTCGGGCAAGAGCGATGCACAAATCTATGAGCTACTGCAAAGGCGTACCCGCGAATGGCAGGCGCTTGAGGCGACACTGGCCGAATGGGAGGGTGAGCCGACACCGGAACCGACGCTGCAATCGATGATCGGTGGCAAGTCCAGCACCGTGCGCAATATCAAGCAGAGCTGGCGCACCTCACCGCTGGCGCAGATTCATCCACGCTTCGCACAGCTGGATCTGGTCTGCGATGAGGCGCTACCGCTTCTGACAGCAGACTTTTCTCACATACGGGAACTGAGTGTTCGCGGCCGCTGCATCACCGATACGAATGTTGACGCGCTGCTGGGCGTTTTTCCGCATCTGGAAAAACTGACCATCAATGCGACCGGGGAAACGTTCAGCAATGTCCCGCAAGCCTTACAGGGAATGGAGCGACTGACCCATCTGACGCTTTATGGCGCGATCCCGTTTGCCGCTGACATGCCGGCACGGTTGGGCAGGCTGACCCAGCTCGAAGAGCTGACAGTCTGTTCGTCGGGTTACCAGCCGATTGCCTTCGACGTCAGCCAACTGCACAAACTTCGAAAACTGGAGATCGCTGCCTATTCCTTGCTCGAATGGCCGGCCGGGGTTCTTGAGTTGCCTGATCTCGAACGTCTGAACCTCAAGGACACCGGGATCAACACCTTGCCCGTAGGGCTGCTCGCAGGGCACGAAAAGTTGTGGTCGGGGTTGTCACTTGACTGGTCAAAGTTCTCCCGCGAAAACTTCAAGCTCGCCTATGAGTACGTCAAGACACATCCCGAGCATCTTATTGACCGCGAAGCGATGGTCAGGGACTACTGCAAAGGTGAGTTGAACCGTCTGGGCGAAGGCTTGAGCACACCGCCGCAGAGCATCTTCGAGCGTTTCTTTGAGCAATGGCCTGACGAGCAGCAACGATTCGCAGCCATCGAAGCCTTGAGTGAGCAGTTTGCAACCCTCGACAGGCAGCTTATTGACTGGCTGCAAACGAGCACGGCCTCGCAGGAGTCACTCAGGGAAATAATCGGACGCTCAAACGCGACGCATGCCATCAGAACCAGTTGGCGCAAGGGACTTTTCAAACGCTACGGTGCGACGGTTTCCGCCTCGACGCTGGATTTGTCAGGGTTGATGCTCAGCGAGCTTCCGCAATTACCTGCCGATGCGTTCTCACATGTACGCACCTTGCTGCTTTTGGGTCAGCGAGTAGATGTCCTGCAACTGCGCGACTTCCTGGCGGCTTTTCGGGAGGTGCAGACGCTCGACCTGAGTGACAACGCCTTGCATGAATTGCCCATTGTGCCGGGTAGCCTGAAGAGGTTGTCGCGCCTGGATCTCTGCGACAATCTGTTGACTGATACGCCCCGGTTGCAGGAGGGCCTGGAGTCATTGCCGGCCCTCGAATATCTGGATCTGCGTAACAATCCTTTGACCGGATTGAGCGTCGCTGGCCTGACGCGCTTGAAGGCGCTGAATTTACGAGGCACCGATCTGCAAACCTGGCCCGCGGGGGCTGAGGCGCTCAGCCAACTGACCTGGGTGGACTTGCGTAGCAGCAAGATCACCACGCTGCCTCCAGCGTTTCTGGACAGCCATGCCGTGATCAACAGCAATCTGACTGGTAACCCTTTGACACCAGCCACGGCGGCAGCGCTGCGGGCTGTGCAACAGCGGATCGAGTTTGAAACGGGACTGCCCGAGGGCGCACTCGAAGCCTTTGCCAACGAACCGGTACCGCTGACCTTTCCTCCTGCAGAGAACG
The DNA here is from genome assembly GCF_000633255.1 of Pseudomonas sp. H1h. Lineage (GTDB taxonomy): Bacteria > Pseudomonadota > Gammaproteobacteria > Pseudomonadales > Pseudomonadaceae > Aquipseudomonas. The sequence continues at coordinate 138,321 of NZ_AYMJ01000029.1, read as the reverse complement.
GTTTTTCGATTGCCAGGTATTTGTTGCCACTTCCCCAGGCGGCGACAGGCGAAGGTGAGACATTGATGATCAACAGTCTGCAGCGCATGCAGCCGGCCTTCAGTGGCGAACAAGCGGCGCAGTTGATTGAGCAGATGCGCGGCAGCGGAGCGACGAATGCTGAAACAGGTGGTCGGATCAGCGCCTGGAACCAGACGTTTGATACGCTGGTGCGCCAATTGAATGGCTGGCTGTACACTCGCGAGACCCATGGAACAGGCTGGGTCATCTCTTCGCAGACCCGCAGTCTGGCGGCCTGGCGAATCCTCACCTGTTGGCGGGCAAGGTTGCCCAACCTGCAAGGTGTGACGCAAGCGGTGCTGGATCTGAACGGTTTGCAACTGGGAGATATTCCGGCACTACCAGAAGATTTTGCGCATGTCCGCACGCTCAATCTGACGGGTACCAGACTGAGCGCCGAGGGGGCCAACGGTTTCCTCAACGCCTTCACCCAGGTGCGAACGCTGGCGCTTGGCGGTAATGAGTTGGAGGCTGTACCGCAATCGGTGCGCAACATGTCTGAACTGGAGCAGTTGGAGCTATCCAGTAACCGATTCTACGATCCCGAGCACTTGTACGAGTCCCTTTCCGGCCTGGAACATCTGACTTCGCTGGACGTGAGCTACAACAACCTGGAGTCGTTCGATGTCAATTATTTCGGGCGACTGGAAGCGCTCGATCTGCGCAACAACAATCTGCTGGCCTGGCCGGAAGGTGCGCTGCAGGCGGAGCATCTGCGCATGCTCAATCTGAGCCGTAACGACATCACTACGCTGCCAGAGGAGGCACTTGACGGTACGCACGAGCAATTGATGAACGGTACTGACTTGACCGACAACTATAATTTGTCCGAGGAAAGCCTTGAGCGGCTCCGGGCGTATCAGGTAGCGGGGGAACGTCACCGGGTATTGGGTTTCTCACGCGCTGATCTTGAAGAGCTGATTGACGACAGCGCGGGCGGGTTGACCGAAACGACTGACAGCATTGAATCCGACGAGATCGTGCCGATTGACCCATCGCAGGCGCAATACAAAGCCCCATGGCTGGCCAATTTCGCTCCCGAACAATTGGCGGATCGGGATGCATTGTGGGAATAGCTGGCTGCAGAGCCGGACAGCGCAGCGTTCTTCCATCTGCTGGAGCGACTGCAGGACACGCGCGAGTTCAGGGTGGCCAATGCTGACCTGACGCGACGGGTCTGGACTGTCATGGAAGCCGCCGCAGCCGACACCGAGCTCAGGGAAGTCATTTTTGCCGGCTCATCCACCCACGGCACTTGCGTTGACGGGCGGATCCTGACCTTCAGCGGTCTGGAAACCAAGGTATTCACCCATAACGCGTTGCTTGATTTGCCGTCCGATCGATCAGGCGCAAAAGGTGAAGTGTTGTTGAATCTGTCGCGGCGATTGTTTCGCCTCGACCAGGTCGACGAACTGGCGAAAGCGGCGGCATCACGCAGTGGTTTCGATGAAGCCGAGATGCGCCTGGGTTATCGAATCGGTTTGACCGCCGGTTGGGAGGACGGCCTGGAGTTGCCAGGACAGCCAAAAAACATGACCTATGCCTCGGGCATCGGCCCGCAACAACTGGTCGAGGCGCGAACGGAAGTCAGCAATGCCGAGCGGTCCGACAAATTTCTGGAAGATCTGATTCAGCGCGATTACTGGATGCAATACCTCCAGGAGAAATACCCCGAGGTCTTCAGGAAACTGGACGAGCTGCAATTGCTTGAGGACGGGGAAGATGACGGGCTGAGCGCCGACGATCCAGAATACTTGAACCGGTTGTTCGATCGTACGGCCGAACGCAACGTGAAGATGATCGAGCTTTCGCAGCAGGAAATCGATGCAATCAATGCTGTAAAAGCGCCTGTCCCGGGCTCTTCACGGCATCTGTCCGACGTCTGAAACTGAAAGTACAGTGCCCGGCGCCGGTTAAACCGGCACCGGGATCAACCCGTTTGATCAGTTGTCGTAGCCGAGGTTTGGTGCCAGCCAGCGCTCGGTGACGCTCAGGTCCTGACCCTTGCGCGAGGTGTAGCTCTGCACCTGGTCCTTGTCGACCTTGCCCACGGCAAAGTATTGCGCCTGCGGATGGGCAAAGTACCAGCCGCTGACCGCTGCAGCCGGGAACATCGCGTAATGTTCGGTGAGGAACACACCGCTGCGGCCAGCGCGCATTTCGGCCGCTTCCGGGTCGAGCAACGCAAACAGTGCGGCCTTCTCAGTGTGATCCGGGCAAGCCGGATAGCCCGGGGCAGGGCGGATACCGGAGTACTGCTCTTTGATCAGTGCTTCGTTGTCCAGCTGTTCGTCCCTGGCATAGCCCCAGTGTTCTTTACGCACCTGCTGGTGCAGCCATTCGGCGCAGGCTTCGGCCAGACGGTCGGCCAGGGCCTTGACCATGATCGAGTTGTAATCGTCGCCAGCGTCCTGATAAGCCTTGGCGACTTCTTCGGCACCGATGCCGGCGGTGGTGATGAAACCACCGACGTAGTCGGTCACTTCGCTGTCCTTCGGTGCAACGAAGTCGGCCAGCGAGAAGTTCGGTTTGCCGTCGGTCTTGATGATCTGTTGACGCAGGTGATGCAGGCGCGCCATTGGCTTGCCGTCATCGCCGTACAGTTCGATGTCGTCGTCATGCACCTGATTGGCCGGCCAGAAGCCGAACACCGCACGGGCGCTGATCAACTTTTCGTCGATCAGTTTGGTGAGCATCTCGCGAGCATCTTTGTACAGCGAGGTGGCGGCTTCACCGACCACTTCGTCTTCAAGGATGCGCGGGAACTTGCCGGCCAGGTCCCAGGAAATGAAGAACGGCGTCCAGTCGATGTACTCGGCCAGAACGTTGAGGTCGATGTTGTCCAGCACCCGGGTGCCGGTGAACGTCGGTTTGACCGGGGTGTAACCGGCCCAGTCGAACTGTGGTTTCTTGGCGATGGCTGCTGCATAGCTCAGGCGTTCGGTGCGGGCGCTGCGGTTAGCGGTGCGCTCGCGCACATCGACGTAATCGGCGCGGGTCTTCTCGACGAAACCGGCTTTGAGCTCCTTGGACAACAACTGGGTCGCCACGCCCACGGCGCGCGAGGCGTCGGTGACGTAGACCACGGCATCGTTACTGTACTTCGGCTCGATTTTCACCGCCGTGTGCGCCTTGGAGGTGGTCGCGCCACCGATCATCAGCGGCAGGTGGAAATCCTGACGCTGCATTTCGCGGGCGACGTGGACCATCTCGTCCAGCGACGGGGTGATCAGGCCGGACAGGCCGATGATGTCGCATTTCTGCTCTTTGGCTACCTGCAGAATCTTCTCTGCCGGGACCATCACGCCGAGGTCGACGATGTCGTAGCCGTTACAGCCCAGCACCACGCCGACGATGTTCTTGCCGATGTCGTGCACGTCACCCTTGACGGTGGCCATGAGGATCTTGCCCTTGGCTTCGGGCTTGTCGCCTTTTTCCAGCTCGATGAACGGGATCAGGTGTGCCACCGCCTGTTTCATTACGCGGGCCGATTTCACCACCTGCGGCAGGAACATTTTGCCGGCGCCGAACAGGTCGCCGACGATGTTCATGCCGGACATCAGCGGGCCTTCGATCACTTCGATCGGACGGGCGAACGACTGGCGCGATTCTTCGGTGTCTTCAACGATGTGGGTAGTGATGCCCTTGACCAGCGCATGCTCCAGACGCTTGTTGACGTCCCAGCTGCGCCACTCTTCGGTCTCGGCTTCCTTGACGCTGCCGTCGCCCTTGTACTTGTCGGCAATGGCGAGGAGGGCATCGGTGCCTTCCGGAGTGCGGTTGAGGATCACGTCTTCGACGGCGTCGCGCAGTTCCTGCGGGATCTGGTCGTAGATCTCCAGCTGACCGGCGTTGACGATACCCATGGTCAGGCCGGCGCGGATCGCGTACAGCAGGAACACCGAGTGGATCGCCTCACGCACCGGGTTGTTGCCACGGAACGAGAACGACACGTTGGACACGCCACCGGAGCTCAGGGCATACGGCAGCTCGTCGCGGATGTAGGCGCAGGCGTTGATGAAGTCCACAGCGTAGTTGTTGTGTTCTTCGATGCCGGTGGCCACGGCGAAGATGTTCGGGTCGAAAATGATGTCTTCCGGCGGGAAGCCGACTTCGTTGACCAGAATGTCGTAGGAGCGTTTGCAGATTTCTTTCTTGCGCGCTTCGGTGTCGGCCTGGCCGGCTTCGTCGAACGCCATCACCACCACCGCGGCGCCGTAGCGCTTGCACAGTTTGGCGTGGTGGATGAACTGCTCGACGCCTTCTTTCATGCTGATCGAGTTGACGATGCCCTTGCCCTGAATGCACTTGAGGCCGGCTTCGATCACTTCCCATTTCGAGGAGTCGATCATGATCGGTACGCGGGAGATGTCCGGCTCACCGGCGATCAGATTGAGGAAGGTCACCATGGCCTTCTTCGAATCGAGCATCCCTTCGTCCATGTTGATGTCGATCACCTGCGCGCCGGCCTCGACCTGCTGCAGGGCGACTTCCAGGGCTTCGGTGTAGTTGTCTTCACGGATCAGGCGGGCGAATTTGGCGGAGCCGGTGATGTTGGTGCGCTCGCCGACGTTGACGAACAGCGAGCTGCGATCGATGGTGAACGGCTCCAGACCCGACAGGCGGCACGCCTTGGGAATGTCCGGAATCTGCCGCGGTGCGTAACCGGCCACGGCTTTGGCGATGGCTTCGATATGGCCCGGGGTGGTGCCGCAGCAACCGCCGACGATGTTGAGGAAACCGCTCTGGGCGAATTCTTCGATGACTTTGGCGGTGTCCACCGGCAGCTCGTCGTACTCGCCGAATTCATTCGGCAGGCCGGCGTTCGGGTGCGCCGACACGTGGGTGCTGGCCTTGTCCGACAGCTCTTCCAGGTACGGACGCAACTCACGCGCGCCGAGGGCGCAGTTCAGGCCGACGGAAATCGGTTTGGCGTGCGCCACCGAGTTCCAGAACGCTTCGGTGGTCTGGCCCGACAGGGTACGGCCGGAGGCGTCGGTGATGGTCCCGGAAATCATGATCGGCAGTTCGAAGCCCAGCTCTTCGAACACCCCTTGAACGGCGAAGATCGCGGCTTTGGCGTTGAGGGTGTCGAAAATGGTTTCGATCAGGATCAGGTCGGCGCCACCTTCGATCAGACCTTTGGTAGCCTCGGTATAGTTCTCCACCAGCTCATCAAAGGTAACGTTGCGGTAGCCCGGGTTGTTGACGTCAGGCGACAGCGAGCAGGTGCGGCTGGTCGGGCCGAGCACGCCGGCGACGAAGCGCGGCTTGGCCGGGTTCTCAGCGGTCTTGGCGTCGGCGACCTTGCGGGCCAGGCGCGCGCCTTCTACGTTTAATTCGAAGGCCAGCGCTTCCATGCCGTAGTCGGCCATGGAAATGCGCGTGGCGTTGAAGGTGTTGGTTTCCAGAATGTCGGCGCCGGCATCCAGGTAGGCTTTCTCGATGCCGCCGATCACGTCCGGACGGGTGATCACCAAGAGGTCGTTGTTGCCCTTGACGTCACTCGGCCAGTCAGCGAAGCGTTTGCCGCGATAATCCTGCTCTTCGAGCTTGTAGCTCTGGATCATCGTGCCCATGCCGCCGTCGAGAATCAGGATGCGCTCTTTGAGGGCTTGCTTGAGAGCTTGAAGGCGGACGCTGCGATCGGACATTTGGACTACTCGAAAAGACCATTACGAAGGGCCGGGATCATAACAAACCTGTGCGGTTTTAGAGCATGTCACGCTTTTGCATGAATATCGTTCATGTTGGTACGGCCGTCATACTGTAGAATTGCGGCGTTTTTTTCAGGATCGGGATCAAGGGCATGTCGTACCGCGTCATCAGCATTTTCTTGCTGTTCTCAAGCTTTGGCGCGGTGGCGCAGGAGCCCTCGATTTCGCCTTCCATTTCATATACCCGTGACATTCAACCGATCTTCACCGAGAAGTGCGTGGCCTGCCACGCGTGCTACGACTCCGCCTGTCAGCTCAATCTGGGCAGCGGCGAAGGCGCTGGGCGTGGCGCGAGCAAGATGCCGGTCTACGACGGTGAACGGACCCAGGCCGCGCCGACCACTCGACTGTTCTATGACGCCTTCGGCAAACGCGCCTGGCAGCAGAAGGGCTTCTATTCGGTGCTCGACGCCCAGGGCAGTCAGGCGGCGCTGATGGCGCGGATGCTGGAACTGGGGCACAAAACCCCGCTGACTCCCAATGCCAAACTGCCGGAAGACATCGTGCTTGGCCTGCAGCGAGAAAACATGTGCGCGATGCCCGCCGAGTTTGAAGGCTACGCCGGCGCCCACCCGAAAGAAGGCATGCCGCTGGCGGTGACCGGCCTGACCGATCAGCAATACCAGACGTTGCAGCGCTGGCTGGCGTCTGGTGCGCCGATTGACGAGCAAGGCCTGGCGCCGAGCGCCCGAGAAGAGCTGCAAATCGTCCAGTGGGAAAACCTGCTCAACACCCCGGGAGCGCGGCAGAGTCTGGTCGGGCGCTGGTTGTTCGAGCACTGGTTCCTGGCGCACATCTATTTCAAGGACGGCGAGCCGGGGCACTACTTCCAGTGGGTGCGTTCGCGCACGCCGAGCGGCCAGCCGATCGACCTGATCGCTACCCGTCGCCCGAACGATGACCCGGGCACTCAGGTGTATTACCGCCTGTGGCCGGTGCAAGGGGTGATCGTGCACAAGACCCACATCACCTATCCGCTGAGCGCGGCGAAGATGGCGCGGGTCAAGAGCCTGTTCTACAGCGGAAACTGGCAGGTCAATGCGCTGCCGGGTTACGGCCCGCAGAGCCGCGCCAACCCGTTCGCCACCTTCGAGGCGATTCCGGCCCAGGCGCGTTATCAGTTCATGCTCGATAACGCCGAATACTTCGTGCGTACGTTCATTCGCGGGCCGGTGTGCCGCGGGCAGATCGCGACTGATGTGATTCGCGACAACTTCTGGGCGCTGTTCCAGGCCCCGGAGCATGACCTGTACATCACCGACCCCAACTATCGCGGGCAGGCCACGCCATTGCTGGCGATGCCGGGGCAGAATGACGACGTCGGCAGTGTCCTGAGCCTGTGGCACAACTACCGCAACAAACGTAATGAATACGAGGCCCTGCGCCGCGACAGCTACGCCGATCAACCGCCGCCGAGTTGGTCTACCTTGTGGGCCGGCAACGACAACGCGCTGCTGAGCATCTTCCGCCACTTCGACAGCGCCTCGGTGACCAAAGGCCTGATCGGCGAAGTGCCACAGACCCTGTGGCTGTTCGACTATCCGTTGCTGGAGCGCACCTATTACCAGTTGGCGGTCAACTTCGATGTGTTCGGCAACGTCTCGCATCAGGCGCAGACCCGTCTGTATTTCGACCTGATCCGCAACGGCGCCGAGCAGAACTTCCTGCGTCTGATGCCGGCCGATTCCCGCGAGGATTACCTCGACGATTGGTACCAGAGCAGCGGCCAGTTCAAGATGTGGCTCGATTACGAGGCCATTGACGACGACAAGCCGACGGCGCTGAAACTCGATTCGAAAGACCCGAAATACGATTTCGCCATGCAGTTGCTGGCGCGTTACGGCGACCTCAATGCGCGGCCCGACCCGATCAATCGCTGCGCTGGCGCCTACTGCTCGCGGCCGAATATCGACCCGGCGCTGCAAAACGCCGAGCAGGCCCTCAGTCGCTTGACCTCGCGTCCAGCGGCCGGTCTGAAAGTGATCGATCAATTGCCCGAAGCCACCATGCTGCGCATCGAAACCCGCAACGGCAAACGTGAGGTGTACAGCCTGCTGCGCAACCGTGCGCACAGCAACGTCGCGTTCCTGCTGGGCGAGTCGCTGCGCTATCAACCGGGTCTCGACACCTTGACGATTTATCCGGGCGTGCTCAGCAGTTATCCGAACTTCATATTCAACATTCCGGCCGAGCAAGTACCGGAGTTTGTCGATGCAATGGAAAACGCCAAGGATGCCGAGCGCTTCGAGAAAATCGTCGAACGCTGGGGGATTCGCCGCAGTCATCCGCAATTCTGGTTCTATTTCCACGACCTGAGCCAATACATCCACGAAACCGACCCGGTGGAAGAGGGCGTGCTGGACATGAACCGCTACGAGAATCTTTGATCGTTTGAGACGGACCCGCTGTCCCAATTCTTGGCAATACCGCAAATCTCAACTGCGGGAGCGGGCTTGCTCGCGAAGGTGTCAGCTCATTCGAAATGGATGTCGCCTGACACAGCGCATTCGCGAGCAAGCCCGCTCCCACAGGGGGCAGTGGTGTTTCAGGAATCGTGGACAGGAGCGCTCAATGTTGATTTCAGTGCAGGCCCTGCGGGCGCTTGCCGCGTGGACGGTGGTCTGTCACCACTTCATGCAGATTTTCTTCGACTTCAAGGCGCGCGGCCCGATTGGCCAGTTGTTCATCGACAAAGGCGCAGTCGGGGTCGACATCTTTTTTGTGATCAGCGGCCTGGTGATCTTCTTGTCCACCGAGGACAAGCGCCTGCGGCCGGGGCAATTTCTGCTGTACCGCCTGTCGCGCATCGTGCCGGCGTACTGGCTTTACACGCTGCTGATGGCGCTGCTGGTGCTGGTCGCCGGGCAGGTGTTGCCGGATCAGAGGCTGGACGTCGGGCATCTGCTGCTGTCGCTGTTGTTCATTCCGGCGCAGAACCCCGGCGGGTACGGGATCTACCCGACCTTGAATGTCGGCTGGACCCTCAATTACGAAATACTGTTCTACGTGCTGTTCGCCTGTGCGCTGGTGTTCCGTTGGCAGGTGCGTCTGCTGGTGGTCGCAGCGTTGCTGTTTGCTACTTGCCAGGCGTTTGGCTGGGTCAGCGAGTTCTATCGTTCGGACATCGTTTACGAGTTCTTGCTGGGGATCGGCATCGGCATCCTGTACCGCCGGGGCTGGATTGGCCCGGGCCTGTGGTTGCCGTTGCTGGGAATTGGCGCCGCGTTGATGGCAATCTATTGCCTGACGCCGGCGCCACGACTGTTGAACTGGGGGCTGGCGAGTGCGGTGCTGGTGATGGCCTGCATGGCGCTGGAACGTTATGTCGAGCGCAATCGGCTACTCAAGCTGCTGGGCGATTGTTCGTATTCGGTGTATCTGATGCACGTGCTGGTGCTGTCGGCCGGTGGTTTTATCGCGCGACATTATGGAATCAGTCCGTACCTGATGTTCGTCGTCTGCGCTGTGGCCATTGGCGCAGGGTCCTGGTTGAGCTACGAATGGGTGGAAAAACGCAGCTATCAGTGGCTTAAAGCGCGGATCGATGGCGAACCTGTGGCTCAATCGGATTCCCAGCTTTCCCGACAAAAATACTAGGACTTTGTGCGGCGCGATGATTGGCGTAAACTGCGCCCAAGCCTGCGAGGAGTTTCCATGACCGCTATTACCATTACCGACGCCGCCCACGATTACCTGGCCGATCTGCTCTCCAAGCAGAACACCCCGGGCATCGGCATCCGCGTCTTCATCACCCAGCCTGGCACCCAGTACGCCGAAACCTGCATTGCCTACTGCAAGCCGGGCGAAGAAAAACCTGAAGATACCGCGCTGGGGCTGAAAAGCTTCACCGCCTACATCGACTCGTTCAGCGAAGCGTTCCTTGACGATGCCGTCGTCGACTACGCCACCGACCGCATGGGTGGTCAACTGACCATCAAGGCGCCAAACGCCAAAGTGCCGATGGTCAACGCCGACAGCCCGGTCAACGAGCGCATCAACTACTACCTGCAAACCGAGATCAACCCGGGGCTGGCCAGCCACGGCGGTCAGGTCAGCCTGATCGATGTGGTCGAGGACGGCATCGCCGTGCTGCAGTTCGGCGGTGGATGCCAAGGCTGCGGCCAGGCCGACGTGACCCTGAAGGAAGGTATCGAGCGCACTCTGCTCGAGCGTATTCCTGAACTAAAGGGTGTGCGCGACGTGACCGACCACACGCAGAAAGAAAACGCCTACTACTAAGGTGTTCGCTGCGGACATGAAAAACGGCGCCCCGTGAGCGCCGTTTTTTTTGCGTGAAATTCAATGACGCCTTCGCGAGCAAGCCCGCCCCCACATGTGATCGCATTACTACTGCGGGTGCGGGCTGGCTTGCGAAAGGGCCGTCATGGGCGATAAAGATGCGCATGCCCCGCGCGATACAGCGATGACTCGCTGAACACCTCACTGCCCAGCACTCGTCCAACCAGAATCAACGCCGTGCGCCGAAACCCCTTGGCCTGCACCTTCGCGGCAATATCCTCCAGTGTCCCCACCACCCAGTCCTGATCCGGCCATGTCGCGCGGTGAATCACCGCAATCGGGCAATCCGCGCCGTAATGCGGCAGCAGTTCGGCGATGATTTTCTCCAGGTGATTGACCCCCAGATGAATCGCCATGGTCGCGCCATGCTGCGCCAGACTCCCCAGTTCTTCGCCGGCCGGCATTGCAGTCTTGTCGGCGTAACGGGTCAGAATCACGCTTTGCGAGATGTCCGGAAGGGTCAGTTCTGCGCCCAGCAGTGCCGCACACGCCGCCGTTGCGGTAACGCCAGGGATGATTTCGAACGCAATATTCAACTCACGCAAATAGCGAATCTGCTCGCCAATCGCGCCATACAGGCTCGGATCGCCGGAGTGCACCCGTGCCACATCCTGCCCCTTGGCGTGGGCGGATTTGATCAATTCGATGATCTGCTCCAAGTGCAATTCGGCGCTGTTGACCACGGTTTCGGCCTGATGCCCCTCCAGCACAGCGGCCGGGACCAGCGAGCCTGCGTAGATGATCACAGGGCAGCTGCGAATCAGTCGCTGGCCTTTGACAGTGATCAATTCCGGGTCGCCGGGGCCGGCGCCAATGAAGTAGACGGTCATGAAGAAATCCTGTGAAAAACGGGGCAGGGCAAGGCTTCAGATGAAGATTGCTCATGATCAAAGAGGGGAATTATCGGGATTTTACGCAGCGCCGGCCAATGCCAACGTGGTCTGGGCGTATTTTTGCCGGGAAATCAGCAGTTTTGCCGGCGCCTGAATCAGCTGTTCGGCGAGGGCCAACGCAGCACTTTCAGCAACGCCGTAGCATCCGGTACGTTCGTAGGCGATCTGTGAATGATGGCTCAGACGCTGCTGATAACTCGCCAGTTCTACGCTGCTGAAATACAACAGCGGCAGTGCCAGTTGGGCGGCGAGTTCCTGTAAACCGGGCTCATCGCGCTTCAAGTCGATACTGGCCAGGGCCTTGACCGCTAAAAGGTCGATGCGATGCGCCTGCAAGGCCTGGTCGAGCAACGCGCGCAGCGTGCTGGCCGGGCAGCCGCGCTGGCAGCCCAGGCCGACGACGAAGGTCGGCGCTGCGCTGTCATCGGTCATGCGTGGTACTGACCATCGCTTTTGCGGCGGAACAACCAGGCGCTGATCAGGCCCAAAGCCAGCCAGAACGCCACGTTGGTCAACTGCGAAGCGATTTTGAACTGAGCTTCCAGCGCCTCGGGTGCCAGCATCGAATGCACCTCCGGCTGCGGTGCGCCGATCACATGCGGTACGGCCAGGATTGCCACGCCCAGCAGCTTCATCAGCCAGTGACGGCTGAACACGATCAGGGCCAGGCCGACAGCGGTCGAGGCGGCCGTGCCGATCCACCACATCTGCCGTGAAGCCAGATCGGCTGCAGCGGTGCCCGGCAGTTCAGGCGGCAGGCCGAGGGTCGGTGCAAGCACGAAGGTCGCGTAACCGGCCAGGCCCCAGAGCAGGCCTTGCGAGGTTTTGGTCGGTGCACGCAGGGTGTAAAGGCCCGCGAGCATCAGGGCGAAACCGACGGCCACCACCAGATTGCCTCCGGTGGTTGAGACTACGCGCTGCCAGCCGTCTTCAGGCTCCCAGGCTTGTGCGTCGTGGGTGTGCCCGGCCATGGCGCCATCGGCATGTTCATGAACGGCGACAGGTTCGGCTTTCTCGAAGGTTTCCGCCTGCAGAATCAACGGCGAGACCCAGAAACTTTGCAGCAGAGTGAGGAGCAGGGCAGCCAGCAGGCCGGTGAACCCTGCGGTTTGCGCAATTCGCTTGATCATGTCGAAAGGTCTCAGTGGCACGGAAACGCGGCGCTGTGGCGGGTATCGTGGGCGGCGTTGTGCACCGCTTCGATGTGCGAGAAACCGGCGAAGTAGACGAGGCTGGCACCCAGGATCGAGGCAAAGATCGCCGCAGTCAGGCGTTGGCTCAACGTGGCGGTGCTGGAGATTTTATCGGTGTTGCTGCCGGTGCTGCTGATGATCGACATGGCGCTTCCCTCTGGAGTGTCAGCGGGTGAATAGAGCGCATGAAGACCCCTGCGAGTCGGGCACGCAGAGGTTCGAACAGCGCCCGCCCACCGCGGGTTTGTTATGTTCAGCGACGCACAATGCGCACTGTGTGTTGCGGGCCGGTCTCCGGGCTCACGAGGGGTTGGCGTCAGGCCGACCTGCAAGCATCACCTTCCCATGCCGTACTGGCACAGTGGATCTGACGCTTCGCTCGCTTACCGTTGCGGGGGCAGCACCGGACTGACATGGGCTTGAGTAAAGCACATGATTCACCGGTTTCCCGTTTCACCCTGTGAAGGGCACCCGTAACAAGTTGTGTAGGAGACCATGGGTTGGGGAATTTAGTCAATTTTGTGGGTGGATCCGGTGCTGCGGCAACGGCCGCTTAGGGTTCCGCCCTGACGGCGGGTCACTTTTGGCAAACGCCCCAAAAGCAACCAAAAGGTCTATGCCCTGACGTTCGGCCCTCGCCTAGGCTCGGGTTCCTTCGCTCCGGGATTGATCCGGGGGCATCGCCTACGGTTTGCTTCGCTGCACCTCCTCTCGATGTGTCTGGCTGCGCCAAACGGTCGCTGCGCTCCCACCCCCGGATCAATCCCTCCACTCAGCCTGCCGACGGGCCTTGAGATCAAAAGATTTACTCGAGCTAACGCTCATCGTGTTGAGTGGGGCGGCTTCGCCGCATGGGGGGCACGAATTAAAATTGTGGGAGCTGGCCTGCCAGCGATGGCGGCCTCACGGCCGACCAATCTTTAACTGAGCACACCCGATCCCACTGTGGGAGCGGGCTTGCTCGCGAAGGCGGTCCGCCAACCAACTAATTCCAACTGAACACACCTAATCCCCTGTGGGAACTGCCGAAGGCTGTGATCTTTTGATCTGGATCTGGATCTGGATCTGGATCTGGATCTGGATCTGGATCTGGCTTTTGATGTTGCCTTTGATCTCAAAGCCCCATCGGCAGGCCGAGCGAAGGTGTCCATCAGGGGGGAGGCGCGCAGCGCCATGCGGCGAAGCCGCATACATCGAGAGGAGGTGCAGCGAAGCAAACCGTAGGCGATGCCCCCTGATGGGCACCGTAGCGAGGGAACACTGAGCCTCAGCGAAGTGCCGTACGCCGGGGCAAGACTTTTTGGTTACTTTTGAGGCGTTTGTCAAAAGTGACCCGCCGTAAGGGCGGAACCATTAGAGGCCGTTACCGCAACAACGGATATGCCCCCAATCCAAACATTGACCCATCCCCACACCATGCGTAGCCTTGCGCTTTCGAGGTTCTTCGGCCCACACCGAAGCTAAGAAGGGAACGCGGTCCAAGCCGCGGCTGCCCCCGCAACTGTGAACGGTGCTGTTCGCTGCCACGCCACTGCCAACTCAATCCAGAGCCAGCGGGAAGGCGCAGCGAATGCCAGGCCCAAAGCCTGAACACCGTCAGCCAGGAGACCTGCATCGTGACAGATTTCTCACTACAACCGGGCGGGGTGATCCGGTGGCGAATTCTTCCGCGCGCTCGGTCGCAGCGGATCTCGTCCCGTATGCCCGCCACCTTGCCAAAGGGCATCCGATGAAAACACTGGCCAAACTCCCTGTCACCATCGTCACCGGTTTCCTCGGCTCGGGCAAAACCACCTTGCTGCGACACATGCTCGACAACGCTCAGGGCCGCCGCATCGCGGTGATCGTCAACGAGTTCGGCGAACTGGGCATCGACGGTGAAATCCTCAAGCAATGCACCATCGGCTGCACCGAAGAAGAAGCCACCGGCCGCGTCTACGAACTGGCCAACGGCTGCCTGTGCTGCACGGTGCAGGAAGAATTCTTCCCGGTGATGCGCGAACTGGTCGCCCGTCGCGGTGATCTCGACCACATCCTGATCGAAACCTCCGGTCTGGCCCTGCCGAAACCGCTGGTCCAAGCTTTCCAGTGGCCGGAAATCCGCAGTGCCTGCACCGTTGACGCGGTGATTACCGTGGTCGACAGCCCGGCGGTGGCTGCGGGCACCTTCGCCGCGTTTCCGGATCAGGTCGATGCCCAGCGCAAACTCGACCCGAACCTCGATCACGAGTCGCCGCTGCACGAACTGTTCGCCGACCAACTGGCCAGCGCCGATCTGGTGATCCTTAACAAGGCCGACCAGACCAGCCCTGAAGACCTCGCTCGCGTACGTCTGGAAGTCGCTGAAGAGCTGCCGCCAGCGGTGAAAATCATCGAAGCCAGCAACGGCCGTCTGCCACTGGACGTGTTGATTGGCCTTGGCGCGGGTTCCGAAGAGCACATCGACAGCCGCCACAGCCATCACGATCACCACCACGACGGTGATGACGACCACGATGACCACGATCATGACGCTTTCGATTCGATCTCCATCGAACTGCCGCAGGCCGATGAAAGCTTGCTGCTCGACGCACTGACGCAACTGGTGGTTCAGCACGGCATTCTGCGCGTCAAAGGCTTCGCGGCGATCCCGAACAAGCCGATGCGCCTGCTGATTCAAGGCGTGGGCACGCGTTTCGACAAGCACTTCGACCGTCAGTGGGGCACCGATGAAGCGCGCGTCACGCGCCTGGTGCTGATCGGCCAGGAACTCGACGCCGCGCAACTCGAAGCGCAACTGCGCGCCGCGCTCAGCGTTTAAGCCATGCACCTGCTCAGGACCCAGCCCGGCGGTTTCGTGTCGGATGACAATATTGCCGACCTTGGACAAACCCCCGCCGAGCTGGTGATCCTGTGCAGCGGCGATTCCAGCCTGGCGCTGCTCGCCGAAGCTGCGCAGCAATTGCCCGAAGACTACCCGAGTCTGCGCCTGGCCAATCCCATGCAGGTGCAGAATCACGCTTCGGTCGATCTGTATGTCGATGAGGTGCTGCGTCACGCCAAGGTGATCCTGATTTCGTTGCACGGCGGCATTGCCTATTGGCGTTATGGCGTCGAGCGGCTGGTGGAGCTGGCTGAGCGCGGTGTGCAGGTGATTCTGGTGCCGGGCGATGACCGTCCCGACCCTGAACTCAGCGACTTGAGCACCGTGCCCGCCGAGGATCGCGACCGCCTCTGGCAGTTCCTGCGTCAGGGCGGCATGGGCAATGCGCTGGACTTCTTCCATTGCCTGGCCAACCGCTGGCTGGCGCGGGACTACGCCTGGGACGAGCCGCAAGCGCTGCCGCGTACGGCGATTTACCAGCCACAGAAAAACTCCGCTGTGCTGTGCGACTGGCAAGCCGAATGGCTGCCCGGTCAACCGGTCGCGGCGGTGTTGTTTTATCGCTCGCATTTGCAGGCGGCCAACACTGCGTTCATCGATGTGTTCTGCCAGCGCTTGCAGGCGGCGGGGCTCAATCCGCTGCCAATCGCGGTTGCCAGCCTGAAAGAGCCGGGCTGCCTGAGCGTGGTCGAGGATTGGCTGGACGAGGTCGAGGCGGCGGTGATTCTCAACACCACCGGGTTCGCGCAATCCAGCCCGGAAGCCCCACATCTGCGGCCGTTCCGGCGCAATATTCCGGTGATTCAGGCGATCTGCGCGCAGGACAACGAGCCTGGCTGGCGCGACAGCGAGCAAGGCCTCGGCCCGCGCGATCTGGCGATGCACATCGCCTTGCCGGAACTCGACGGGCGCATCATCAGCCGACCGATCAGCTTCAAGGATCTGGCCTGGCGCAGTGAGCGCAGTCAGTCCGACGTGGTCTGCTACCGGGCGCAACCGGAGCGCATGGATTTCGTCGCCGAACTGGCCCGGCGCTGGAGCGATCTGGCGCGGGTGCCGAACGCGGAAAAACGCATCGCACTGATCCTCGCCAACTACCCGACCCGCGACGGTCGTATCGGCAACGGTGTCGGCCTCGACACCCCGGCCGCGGCTTTGAATATCTTGCGTGCGTTGCAGGCTGAAGGCTTTCCGCTGACGGCTCAGTTGCCGGACAGCGGCACTGCGCTGATCCAGCAATTGCTCGGTGGCGTCAGCAACGACCTCGACAGCATCGATTTGCGCCCGTGCCAGCAAAGCCTGGCGATGGACGCTTATCTGGCGATGTTCAATGCACTGCCGCAAGCCAATCGTGCGGCAGTGCTGGAACGTTGGGGCGCTCCGCAAGACGATCCGATGTGCCGTGACGGGCGGATGATGATCGCCGGTCTGCGCTTTGGCCTGACCTTTGTCGGCATTCAACCGGCGCGCGGTTATCAGGTCGATCCGAGTGCGGTGTATCACGACCCGGATCTGGTGCCGCCCCACGGCTATCTGGCGTTCTACTTCTGGCTGCGCAACACCTACGGCGCGCACGCGGTGATTCACGTCGGCAAGCACGGTAACCTCGAATGGCTGCCGGGCAAGGGCGTCGGCCTTTCGCAAAACTGCTGGCCGGACGTGCTGCTCGGGCCGCTGCCGAACATCTATCCGTTTATCGTCAATGACCCGGGTGAGGGCGCACAGGCCAAACGACGCACGCAAGCGGTGATCATCGACCACCTGATGCCGCCGCTGACCCGTGCCGAAACCTACGGCCCGCTGCGCAATCTGGAACTGTTGGCCGACGAATATTACGAAGCCCAATTGCTCGACCCGCGCCGCGCCCGCGAGCTGCAGCGCGACATCCTGCAACTGGTGCGCGAGACGCAGATCGACCGTGAACTGCAACTCGACGCCGGCCTGGACAGCGACGCCGACGCAGCGATCTGGCTACCGCGGCTGGACACCTATCTGTGTGACCTCAAGGAATCGCAGATTCGCGATGGCCTGCACATTTTCGGTGAGTCACCGACCGGACGTTTGCGGATCGACACGTTGCTGGCGCTGCTGCGCATTCCGCGTGGCGACGGCAAGGGCGCACAGTCGAGTTTGCTGCGGGCTGTGGCGAAAGCCTTTGAGCTGGGGTTTGATCCGCTGGATTGTGCGTTGGCCGAGCCGTGGAATGGCCCGCGTCCGCAGGCGCTGCAAAACGTCAGCGATGAAATCTGGCGCAGCGCCGGCGATACCCGCGAACGCCTCGAACTGTTCGCCACCCAACTGATCGCCCAGGCACTCCAAATCCCCTGTGGGAGCGAGCCTGCTCGCGAAAGCGGTGTTTCAGCCGACATTGATTTATCTGACCCACCGCCATCGCGAGCAGGCTCACTCCGACAGGATCCGCGTTGGGCTGAAGTCAGCGTAATCATTGAGAACCTGCGCGAAGTCGTCGCCCCGCGTCTCGACGCCTGCGGCCCCGCCGAAATGCGTGGCTTGCTCGATGCGCTGAACGGCCGCTTCGTCCCTGCCGGCCCAAGCGGCGCGCCGAGCCGTGGCCGTCTCGACGTGCTGCCCACCGGGCGCAACTTCTACTCGGTGGACGTGCGCAACCTGCCGACCACCACCGCGTGGCGCATCGGTTTTCAGTCCGCCACGCTGATTCTCGAACGGCACCTGCAGGATCACGGCGATCACCTGCGCCAGCTCGGCCTGTCGGTGTGGGGCACCGCGACCATGCGCACCGGCGGCGACGACATCGCCCAGGCCATGGCGCTGATGGGCGTGCGTCCGGTGTGGGCTACCGGCAGTCAGCGCGTTGATGACTTTGAAATTCTGCCGCTGAGTCTGCTGGACCGGCCACGGGTCGATGTGACGTTGCGGGTCTCCGGGTTCTTCCGCGATGCCTTTGCCAACCTGATCCGCCTGTTCGACGCGGCCGTGCAAGCGGTGGCAGCACTGGACGAACCCGACGATCTCAACCCGCTGGCGGCGAAAGTGCGTGCCGAGCGCGAGGCTCTGCTGCAATCGGGGCTGGATGAAGACGCGGCGCGGCGCCAGGCCGGTTGGCGGATCTTCGGCGCTAAACCCGGAGCGTACGGCGCGGGTGTGCAGGGCGCCATCGATGGACGTCTGTGGCAGAGCCGCGAGGATCTGGCCGAGGTCTATCTGAATTGGGGTGCCTACGCATACGGTGGGTCCGACGAGGGCACCGCCGCCCGCGAGCAGTTCGTCCAGCGCCTGAGCCAGGTGCAGGCTGTGCTGCAAAACCAGGACAATCGCGAGCATGACTTGCTCGATTCCAACGACTATTACCAGTTCCAGGGCGGCATGCTCGCGGCGGTGGAAACCCTGCGCGGAGAAGCGGCGGCCAGTTATCACGGCGATCACAGCCAGCCGGATCTGCCGAAAATCCGCACCCTGAAAGAAGAACTGAATCGGGTGATCCGCTCGCGGGCGGCCAATCCGAAATGGATCGACGGGGTCAAGCGCCACGGCTATAAAGGCGCGTTCGAACTGGCTGCGACGGTCGATAACCTGTTCGCCTTCGATGCCACCACGCAACTGATCGACGATCATCAGTATGCGTTGCTGGCCGACGCCTATTTGCTCGACCCGGCGACCCGCGACTTTGTCCGCGAGCACAATCCGCATGCGCTGCGCGACATGACCGAGCGCATGCTGGAAGCGCAACAGCGCGGAATGTGGCAGGAACCCGGCGCCTATAAAGAGGCCCTCGAAAACCTGCTGCTGGATATAGAAGAAGACACCTGATGCGCTGTAAATCAACTGTGGGAGCGGGCTTGCTCGCGAAGGCGTCGTGTCAGTCGATATACCTTTTACTGATACACCGCTTTCGCGAGCAAGCCCGCCCCCACAGGGGATCAGGTTAGCGCCCAATGTTTTTCGATAGATCACCGACCATGACTGAGTATTGAAGATGACCGACACCCTGCATTTCCCGCTCTCCGCCGTGGTCGGCGCCGATGACCTGAAACTCGCTCTGTGCCTCACCGCCATCGACCCGAAAATCGGTGGCGTGCTGATCGAAGGTCCGCGTGGCATGGCCAAATCGACCCTGGCCCGTGGTCTGGCCGATCTGCTGGCGAGCGGTCAGTTCGTCACGCTGCCGCTGGGCGCCACCGAAGAGCGTCTGGTCGGCACGCTCGATCTTGACGCCGCGTTGAGTGAAGGGCGCGCGCAGTTTTCCCCCGGTGTGCTGGCCAAGGCCGATGGCGGCGTGTTGTACGTCGATGAAGTGAACCTGCTGCCCGACCATCTGGTGGATCTGCTGCTCGATGTGGCGGCCAGCGGCACCAACCTGATTGAACGCGACGGTATTTCTCATCGGCATTCGGCCCGATTCGTGTTGATTGGCACAATGAACCCGGAAGAGGGCGAATTGCGTCCGCAACTGCTCGACCGTTTCGGCCTGAACGTCGCTCTCAGCGGTCACACGGTACCGGCCGAACGCGGGCAGATCATTCGTCGCCGACTGGATTTCGACAGCGATCCACAAGCGTTCTGCGCGCAGTGGGAAACGCAGCAGCAAACCCTGCGTGAGCGTTGCGAACACGCGCGCAGTGCCTTGCCGGGCATTCCCCTGGACGACGACGCCTTGGCGCTGATCACCGAACGTTGCTTTGCTGCCGGTGTTGATGGCTTGCGTGCCGATCTGGTCTGGCTGCGTGCTGCCCGGGCCCACACGGCGTGGCGCGGTGCTGACGCGATTGCCGAGCAGGACATCGACGCGGTGGCAGAATTCGCGCTGCGTCATCGCCGTCGTGAATCGCCTTCGTCCAGCCCTCAGCCCCCTGCGCAGCACTCGACCCATGCGCAGGCCGGGCCGAGCGAAGGGCAGGGGCAGTGGGGTGACATGCCTGCCCCGGCACTGGCCACCGGTGCGCGCCGTGAAGTGCCGAGCTGGCCAAAAAAGTAACCGGCATTCGTCCCCGATCCGACGTGGGGGCGAATGCCAGACCCCGCGCCGGACGACTCGACCACGGACGCCAGGGTCAGCGCCACGCCGCGCGCAGTGGCTCGGTGAACTGGCCAGGTACGTTGCTCAGCGGTCGGCCGCAGACTCGGGCAGATCTGCAGTTCCAGTTACGCACCCGTTCGGCCCATGAGCTGTGGCTGGTGATCGTCGATGCGTCGGCATCGACTCGTCGTCATCAGGCACTGAGCGATGCCAAGGGCTTGCTCGCGCAACTGTTCGATGATGCCTATCGACAGCGCGCCCGTCTGGCATTACTGACTGCCAGCGGCAGTGCGCCGAAATGGCAGGTACAGGGCTTGAAGGCGTCGAGTGGCTTGCGCACCTGGCTGGAAGCGCTGGGGGCGGGCGGCGGCACGCCGTTGGTGGCAGCGTTGACGCAGGCGCAGCAATGGCTGGCGCAGCGGAAAAAGCGTTTTCCTGCCGAGCAGCAGCGATTGCTGCTGGTCACGGACGGGCGCCTGAAAGCCTTGCCGCCGCTGCTGCCGCTGGAGTGCCCGGGGTTGTTGATCGACATTGAGCGTGGGCCGATCCGCTTGGCCCGAGCGCGGCAAATTGCGGCGGCGCTGAATGCGCAGTATCGGCATATCGATGATCTGTGATGCCTGAACGGGCCTCTTCGCGAGCAGGCTCGCTCCCATAAGGTTGCTGAACACCGCTTCCCCTGTGGGAGCGAGCCTGCTCGCGAAGAGGTTCACTCGGTTGCAGATCTGCCAACCACAATTCGCAGCGCTGCTCTATGCTCCACTCCAGCCCAATCACAAGGAGTGAATCATGCGGGTACTGGTCGCCAATCCTCAGGACGATTTTCGCGTCAAAGCCTACGCCGGCACCAACGGCGTGTTGCTCGCCATGGATCTGGCCGAGCCCCGACGCAAAGGCTTGCTCGGCTTTGCCATCGAGAAGCAGCAGGGCGACAAGCCGTGGCAGTTCCTGTTCAACAGCCTGACGTTTCCCGGCATGGCCCACACTTTTCCCCAATATCACGCCACGCCCAGCGATAAAGCGCCGCTGCAGAAATTCCGCTGGGCCGATTACGCAGTCAACCCGGGCACAACCTTGCACTATCGCGTGCACCTGGCCTACGGCACGGCGGACGCGCCGCAATTGGGCGAGTCGCTGGAGCTGAGCATCACGTCCGACGATGGCCACCCAGCCAACCAGAGCGTGATCTTCAATCGTGCCGTGGCCGCCAGCCAGGCCTTCCAGCGCAAGTTCCCCGACCTCGACGCGCAGATCAGCGCCAACAAGAACCTGCCCATTGAAGCGTGGCCCGACGCAGCGCGCCTGTGGCTGGAGAACGGGCTGTTGGAGCGTTTGCTGGGTTATATCGAGCGTGCGGTGGACGCTCAGTGGGCGCTGGATATCGCGATCTACGAGTACCAGTTGCAGGCGATCATCGATGCGGTGAACGCGGCGTTCGCCCGAGGCGTTCAAGTGCGTGTGCTGTATCACGCCCGACCGGATGACGCCGATACGGCACTGAACGAAACCAACCTGGCGAGATTGCCGGCAGCGAACAAGCGCGGTCGAATCACCCACGAGATCTTCCACGACAAGTTCATTGTCCTCAGCCGCGTCGATGCTGCCGGGCAGCGGCAACCGCAGGCCGTGTTGTGCGGCAGCACCAATTTCACCGCCAATGGTGTGTATCGCCAAGCCAACGTGGTGCACACCCTCGACGACGGGACGATCGCCGCGCGTTATCTGCAAACGTTCGAAGAGGTCTGGGCAAATCCCGCCGATGTCGGCGCGACGCGCACCTGGATCACTGCCAACAACCCCATTGACCCCACGCAACCGTTGTTCGCCGGGTTCTCGCCACGCAGCGGTGGCGCCGACCTGCGCGAATTCGTCGAGATCATCGAGGCGGCTAAAAAGGACGTGTTGTTC
Source organism: Pseudomonas sp. H1h (assembly GCF_000633255.1). Lineage (GTDB taxonomy): Bacteria > Pseudomonadota > Gammaproteobacteria > Pseudomonadales > Pseudomonadaceae > Aquipseudomonas. The sequence goes on along the minus strand of NZ_AYMJ01000029.1, from coordinate 116,392 downwards.
GTCACTGCGTTTACCTTGCCGGACGCGATTCTCAACGCGCTGCTCGGCAAGCCCCATGACGACATCCTGCGTTACGGCCTGCAAAACACCGCGAGCAGCATCACGGGGTTTCACGCAGACCGTACGGCCGAATTCGCCGCCACGGCTTTGCTCAACACCGGGCTGGAAGGCTGGCTGAAGGAAAACATGAAAGGCCAGAAGGGCAACCTGCTGGTGCACACCAAAGCCGTGATTACCGACTTCACCACAGACGCGCCGACCATCATCAGCGGCAGCCACAACCTCAGCACCTCGGCCAGCAATGGCAATGACGAGAACTTCCTTATCATTCGTGGCGACACTGATCTGGCCGACCGCTATGGTCTGGAATTGCTCCGGTTCTATGAGCATTACCGCTTTCGCTATTTCGCGAAGAAGCTTGAACTGAAACAGGTGAGTCCGCTGGCGGTGGATGATAGTTGGACCCATGACTACTACGTCGAGGGGGATTTGCGGCAGTTGTCGCGGTTGCGTTTTGCCGGGCGTTGATGTTGCGCGTTTGATGGCCTCTTCGCGAGCAAGCCCGCTCCCACATTGGATCTTCAGTGAACCCGGAACCGGTGTCCGACAAATAATCCCTGTGAGAGCGGGCTTGCTCGCGAAAGGGCCATCAGGAAACGCTTTTCTTTGTGTTCTTACAGATTTTGAAATGATTTGCCGCTGTAGAAAATGTGCCTTGAGCCTGTACGCTCCAAGGCCATTTTTCATTCAGGATTTACATGAACACCCTCTCGGAGCCTCCCAGTCGTACCTTCTCCTCGCGCCATCGCGCGGTCTTGACTCACTCGCAGCATCCGGTCTTCCGACTCCCGACTATCGTTGTCAACGCGGCTTCAGAGCCTTCGCGTTGCGCTTTGCCGTGTCCGGCAGCCTGAATTCACTGAAGAGAGATCGAGACATTTTATGGAATGGTTAGCGGATCCCACGGCCTGGTTAGGCTTGTTGACCCTGATTGTGCTGGAACTGGTGCTGGGTATCGACAACCTGGTGTTCATCGCGATTCTGGCGGACAAACTGCCGCCGCATCAGCGCGACCGCGCGCGGATCATCGGCTTGTCGCTGGCCTTGATCATGCGCCTGGGCCTGTTGGCGAGTATTTCCTGGCTGGTGACCCTCACGCAGCCGTTGTTCGAGGTGTTCGGCAAGAGCTTCTCCGGTCGAGACCTGATCATGCTGTTCGGTGGTGTGTTCCTGTTGTTCAAGGCCACCATGGAGCTGCACGAACGGCTTGAGGGCCACGTCGGCCAGCGCTCGACCAACGCCGCTTATGCGCTGTTCTGGCCAATCGTGGCGCAGATCGTGGTGCTCGACGCCGTGTTTTCGCTGGACGCGGTGATCACGGCGGTCGGCATGGTTGATGAACTGGCGGTGATGATGATCGCGGTGATCATTTCCATCGGCCTGATGATCGTCGCAAGCAAGCCGCTGACCCGCTTCGTCAATGCGCACCCGACGGTGATCATGTTGTGTCTGGGCTTCCTGATGATGATCGGTTTCGCGCTGACGGCCGAAGGCCTGGGCTTCCACATCCCGAAAGGCTATCTGTACGCGGCGATTGGTTTCTCGATTCTGATCGAAGTGTTCAACCAGATCGCGCGAGCCCGTCGCAAGCGCTCGATGCAGGGCTTGCGCCCGATGCGTGAGCGCACGGCCCATGCGGTGATGCGCTTGTTGGGTGGCCGCAAGTTGGCGGTGGAAGAAGTCGGCGAGGAGATTTCCGACTTGCTGGACGATGGTCAAGCGCCAGGCGCGGAGCTGTTCGACCGTCGCGAGCGGGTGATGATCAGCGGCGTGCTGCAACTGGCCGAGCGCCCGATTCGCAACCTGATGACCGTGCGCGCCGACGTCGACACCATTGATCTGGCGGACGACGCCGAAGCGATTCGCACGCGCCTGATGCATTCGTCCTACTCGCGCTTGCCGTTGATTCGCCACGGCGCGGTGGATGAACCGCTGGGCTTCGTGCACAAGAAGGAGCTGCTCAAGGAGTATCTGGCCGGCAATGAGCCGAACCTGGAACACCTGGCGCGCAAGACCATCAACCTGCTCGACAGCTATTCGATCCTCAATGCGCTGGAACAGATGCGCGCGGCCTCGACCCACATCGCCTTCGTGGTCAATGAGTTTGGTGACTTTGTCGGCGTGTTGACCATGACCGACATCCTCGAGTCGATTGCTGGCGAATTACCCGATGCCAGCGAAATCGAAGGCCCGGACGTGATCGAAGAGCAAGGCGGGTTCGTGGTCAGCGGCGCGCTGAACCTGATGCGTGTGCGGGAACGCACGGGGTTTGGTGCGCAGCCGACCGAGGACTACCAGACCCTGGCCGGGTTGGTGATGAGCCTGCTGGACCGCTTGCCGATGAAGGGCGATCGCCTGCAGTACGAAGGCTGGCAGATGACGGTGGTGGCGGTGGAAGAACGGCGGGTGACGCGGGTGTTGCTGGTGCGCGACGCCGTGTAATCCGTGTGCGCCCCCTTCGCGAGCAGGCTCGCCCCCACAGGTGCAACGCACGCCAGTGTGGGAGCGAGCCTGCTCGCGAATGCAATCTGTCCGGCGCTGCAAAAATCACTGATGGAAAGTAAAGCGATCCTTCCCCGCGTGCTTTGACTCATACAGCGCGTCATCCGCCTTGACCAGGGCCTGATTCAACGTATCGCCATCCTCCACCCGCGTCACACCGATGCTGATCGTGACCGGGTGCTGCGTCGGTTGGTCGCGAACCACCCGGCACAATTCACCCGCCAGTGCTTCGACATCCTCGCGCCGCACGCCCGCCAGGTAAATCGCGAATTCCTCGCCACCCAGCCGCGCGAATTCGTGCTGCACCATCACCGTTTTTATGTCCGCTGCCACGCGTTTCAGCACTTCATCGCCGATGTCGTGACCGTACACATCATTCACCTTCTTGAAGTTATCGATGTCGATCATCGCCAGATAATGGTCGTGCTCGCGAGGGACGGCTTGCAGGTGTTTTTGCGCCACCGTCATGAATGATCGACGGTTGGGGATTTCGGTCAGCGTGTCGTTGTAGGCCTGATCCAGCAACAGTCTGGACATGATGTAGTTGTAGAGCTTGGCCTCGCGCAGTTTGAGAAAGGTGTAGATGGTCAGTGAGCAGAGAAACACGCTGTAGCAAATGGTCATCACCCCTTTGAGCTCGAACAGATCGACTCCGGTATGGATGAACGGATTGAGTACCAGCCAAGTGATTGCCTGTGCGGCGAAAAACGACCAGCGACTCAGTGGCAGCACCGAAGCGCTGTACAGCGTGCTGGCGGCGGCCAGCACCAGCCAGACGCCATGGAAAGTTGGCGGCAGCCCGTCGACTATCAGGCGAATGCCCAATGTGATGGTCGCGACAAACAACAGGTTCAACACGTTGAAGTGCCTCGCCTTGCGGGTGAACAGCAGCACCAGCGTCAGAATCGCGAATGCCGTCATGAACACCATCGACAGCCAGGTAAAGCCCTGGCCGGCGAGGAAGCTGACGATCAGGTCGAACGCCACCCAGACACTAATGCTGGCGATATAGATCAGTACGCAGAACGAGTGCAACCGTTCGAACTCATGCTGGATGAACTCGTTCCATATGGCGGCGGGCGCGGTTTTCTTCAGCACTTGCTCTTCAATGGTTTTGTACATCGCCAACCTGATGCCTGTGCTGGTTGTCGAGAATCACCCGGCCCCAAGGGCGGTAACGCAGGGAAAACACAGCGCTGTTGTGACAGCCGGCAGGTGTCACATCGGGCCGCGCAGGCTCGGCACGAAACGGCTGGCCTTCGGCACTGACCTGCCGGAACGCCTCGCGCACGATACCCACGGAGCAGGGCAGGGCACTCGCATAACCATTGCGCACCAGTGGTGACAACTTGCCCGTGCCTGCGCCGTCCTGCCACCACACCTGAATGCCCGCAGCGCTCAGTTCGCCCAGCCATTGCCCATTGACGCTGGGGGCAAGTTTGCCGGCGCTGAAGGCACTGATGTGCAACGGTGCATCAAGCTTGCCGGCAAAATCCTTGAGCTGACGCTGCAGCGTGGCTCGGCGATCTGCCGCGACGAAATGGAAGTCATCCAGTTCCAGCGGCAGGTACCAGCCACTGACCGGCAGTTTCCAGTCCTTGCGCAACTTTTGCTGCTGACCCAGCGCTTGTCCCAGTTGCGCCTGCCAGTAAGTGCCGAGGCCGGCGCTGTCCAGTTCATCGATGCGCTGGTAGTAAGCCGGATCCATCCTCAGCCCCAGGACCAGTTGCAGGCCTTGTTGTTGCGCCAGTTTCAGGCTGTTGGCGAGCCAGCCGTCGGCGCCGCCAAAGTCCGAATCTCCGTAAGCTGTCCACTGCACGATCAGCGTCCGGGTGCCTTGTCGGGCGGTGTCCTGCCAGATCTGCTGCCACTGTGCCTGAGTGAGACTGGCGTCGACATTCAGCGGTTGATAGAACACGCGCTCGTCGGCCCGTACGACGACGGCGCCCAGCAACAGGCAGAAAAACATTATCCAGCGCGCCATCAGAAGTTCCACTCCACGCCCAGCAGCACACCGTTGCCGCCTTCATACAGATTGCCGCCCAGCGACTGCTGGTATTCGGTGCGCACCGTCAACTTCGAGCGGTAAGCGTTGTAGCGATCCTCGTCGTACCACCATTGCCAGCGCAGGCCGATCCCGGTGCGCAGGTCCTGGCGCCAGTCGTTGCTCGGGTCCTGACTGGCAAATTCGAGGAAGCCGTATGGCATGATCGTCTGCGCGGCGCTGGACGGCAGTTTCCACGCATGACCTTGCTGGAAACGCGACAGCCACTGGTGATCGCCGGCCTTGGTCCACCACGCGGCATCCAGATAGAGGAAGCGTTCGTCCCAGTCGCTTTCATCCACCCGCCAGTCGTTGCGGTACTTGCCCTGATCGAGGAACGAGGCCGTGGCGCGCAGCAGGTAGTCGGTGGTGGTGTGGCCGTCCTGGCGATGATCGTCGAGCTGGTCCGAGAGTTTGTGCGGGTTGATCATCTGCCCCAGGCTCAGGCCATGGTTGTCCTGATCATCGAACTGGCTCTGCTTGTAGATCTCGGCGTAAAGGTTGATGTTCTGCGTACTCCACGGTTTGTACCGCAGGCCGACGCCTGCCGCAGCGGATTCAGCGTAGCTGGAGCGACTTTGACCACCGAGCAGCACCCGCCCGTAGACCGACAGCGTGCTGCCGGCGCGGCTCGGTTCTTCACCCAGGGCGTGATCCCACATCGCCACCTGCACGTTCTGCGAGTTGGCGCTGCGACGCGAGCCTTTGCTGTCGTCGTCGCGCAGGAAATCGTTGGTGGACACCCCTGCAGGCGACCAGGTACTGGCAATGGTGAAGCTGTCACGCCGGGACAAGGTTTCGTGGGCTCGACGCTGACGGTAGCGCCGGGCTTCCATGCTTCCGTCTTCGTCGTCGGCGGCCACCGGGTTCTGTTCCAGATCAATGACCCGACGCAGTTCCTTGCGTGCCGAGGCGCTGTCTTCGACTTCGTCATAGCGCCAGGCGAGGGTTTCGCCCAGACGATAGTCCTCGGGGAAATCCCGGGTGGCTTGCTGCAGATACGCAATGGCGCGGGCGCGCTCTTCGCGAGTGGGCGCGCCGGACAGGCGCATGCCGTAATCAGCGCGGTAACGCGGGTTATTCGGATCGCGGCGTACCGCCTCCGCCAGCCAGACGTTGCTCTGCGCCAGGTCGCCGGCCTTTTGCGCAGTGACGGAAGCGGTATAGAAATGTCCGGCGTCCGGCGCTTGTTGCAACGCCTGACGCTGGCGTTGCAAGGCCTGGGCATGATCGCCACGGGCATCGGCAATGGCCGCGCCGAGCGCCCATTCGTTGGCGCCGCGGGTTGTGCTTTGTTGCCAATAGCGTTCGGCGATCTGGCTGTTACCGGCATTCAGCGCGCTGCGGCTGGCAGTCAGTCGAGCGTTGTCGCTGAGCTCGGCAGCAGGGAGGCTGCGCCAGATCGCCAAGGCACCCGCGGAGTCACCTGCCGCTTCCAGGGCATAGGCCAGTGGCAAGCGGCTGCTTCGGTCACCGAGTTTTTCCGCTTGCTGGTAATAAATCACCGCTTCACCGGGACGATCCGGCATGGCACACCGACCCAGCGCACGATAGTCCCCAGCGGCTTGCGGATGGCTGCCAATCGCTTGTTGAACAGCCTCGCACTGGCCGTTTTCCGCCAGTTGCGCAAGCAGTTGGCCACGAGTGGCGCCGTCGATATGGCTGATCAGTGACGCCATCCGCCGCTGTTGTGCGGGTGTCGTATCTTTGGCTGACGCGTAGAGGCCGGCCAGGCGTTGGAGCGCCGTGGCAGGCAGGCGCCCGCCGACGCGGTCATAGGCGTTTTCCAGCAGTTCCTGTGCGTGCGCACGATCGCCGCTGTTGAGCGCCAGGAAACTGGCCTGATTCAGCGACGCCAGATCGCCGGTCTGACGGTAGTGGTATTCCCACAGTGTCTGTTCTTCGGTGTGGCGGCCCATGGACTGGGCGAGTTGCGCGCGGCGTTTGACTACCGCCGGGGTCTGCTGCTGCCCCGCGAGCCAGACCATGACTTTGCTGCTCTGACCCTGCTCCTGCCAGACGTCGAGCAGTTGTGCCTGTCGACGGCTTTCCCACGGCGGCGGCAAGGTTGTGCTTTGCAGCAGGTCGGTAGCTTGCAGGCGCTGGGCGAGTACCAGCCACGCTTGGGGATCATCACTGGGCTGGCAGCCGCGCAGTTGTTTCAACGCTGCTTCCGGATCGTGACGCGACAACCAGTCGACGGTTTCCAGGCAGGGGCGCTGCAGGTCGTTGCTCAGGCGTTGCACGCTGGGTACATCGTCGGTCTGGCGTGCCAGTTCCCACAGCCGCTGGCGCTGGGCCGGATCTGCCAGATCTTCTGCAGGCAGTGACTGCAGCCAGCGCTGAGCCTGTTGATCGTGTCCCATGGCGATGGCGCGATCGACCATCGCCAGACGCACCTTGCGTGCGGCGTCAGGACTGGGCGCCTGTTGCAGCAGTTGCTGCAGCGGCTTTTCGTCCAGGCGCTGCACATAGGCATTGGCCAGGCGTTGCCAGCCCTCGGCATCCAGTTGCTTGCGCGCCGCGAGCGGGGCCAGTTGGTCGATGGTGCCGCTCCAGTCACGCAATTGCTCGGACCAGTTGGCGCGGGCCAGACGCAAGATATTGTCATCGCCCTTGGGGGCCAGATGTGCCAGCCAGTCGTGGGCCTTGGCCGCACCGCCGAACTTGGCCAGGCTCAGGCTGTAGGCCTGCCACAGGCGCACGCGGTCATTGAGGTCGCTGCCTGCCATCCACTGTTCAACCTGAGTGCTGCTCGGCGGATCCTGTTCGATCCAGGTCAAGCGCAAGTCCAGCGTGGCTTCGCTGTCGTTGGCCGGCAAGGCTTCGACGGCGTCTTTGTAACGTCGTTGCTTGGCCAGGGATTCCACCAGCAAAGCCCGTGCTTCATCGTTCTTCGGAACCTTTTCCAGCAGGTGGCGCATCAGCCGCTCGACTTCTTTCCAGTTGCCTTTTCTCGCCTCGCGGTAGCTGCGGTCCATGTACGGATAGCTGCGGAACTGTTCAAAGTCGCTCAGCGGCGCAGCTTGCAGCGGGTAGGCGGTGCTCAGGCCGAGCAGCAGGCTGCCCATCAACAAGGTATGACGATGTACAGGTTTCATGCGACCTCCCGGACGATGCGGTAAGCCGCTTGTTGTTCGCTGGCCTGATCGGCCAGGGCTTGCTGGAGCACTTGCTGAGTGATCATGCCGCGGGAAATCAGGTGCTCGCCGAGGGACATCTGTTCCGCATCGAAATCGATCAGTGCCTGATTGAACAGGGTCGGCGGCACCATGCCGCGCACTTGCAGCAGGTTGCCGAGCAGTACCTGATGGCGGCTGACGCGTTCCAGCAGGGCCTCATCGTCCTGATGACGCTCGAGCACTTGCAGCATATGTCGCACTTCCTCACTTTGCCGGGGGCTGGCGTACCAGTAGCGAATCCCCAATGTCACGCGGCCCTGCGGTGCCAGTCGGCAACGCACCGGGCGTTTCAGCTGGCGACTGATCGCGCCTAGCGATACCTGACTGACCGGGCCTTCGGAGGCCAGCACCAACGTGTCGCCTTCCTCGGCAACCGGTAGCACGCCGTAGTGCGAAGCGACCCGGCGCGGCACTGCGTCGATCAGGCGCTTGTCGAGCTTGAACGGATTAAGCGGAGCCCATTCCAGCTCCAGTTGTTCGGCCAGTTCCTGTACGAGTTGGGTACTGTTGATGTACTCACGCAGTAGCAGTTCGCGACCCAGGCGCCGACGCACCGGGCTGGTGATCGCCGCTTCCAGCTGTTCTTCGGTAAGCAGGCCTTTTTCCACCAGACGGTGGCCCAGCGGCGTCCGTTGCGCCTTGGTCAATGCTGGAAATTCATGGGTGGTCTTGTCCCATGCCACGCGCCGCGAGTCGCCCATCTCCATGACCTGGCGCAGCGCGCGCAGGTTGGCGAAGAAGTTGACGAAGTTGCTCCACATCATGCGGGGTGCCGAGAGCAGGCCTTCCACCAGACCGTAATAGCGGGTGACGAACCAGCCACGCTGGAACAGCCGGTTGAGCAGCATGAAGCCGTTGAGCCAGAGCAGAACCGAGAGCAGCGAGCTGTCAGAGAGGATCGATGGATAACGCCACGATTCGGGCGAAATCACCGTGACCAGCCACATCGCGATGAGAACCACGAACAGCAGGTTGACGAGGAAACTCAGCATGTAGGCGATCAGGCCGCGCCGGTCACGCCACAGGAAGTAGTTGAGCAAGCCCTTGCGGCTCCAGCCAAGGTTCTTGGTGCCCTGGAATACGATGCCGACGATCCAGCGTGATTTCTGGCGGATCGCGTGTTGCAAGTCGCGAGGAAAGTGCTCGCGCACGCAGATCACCTGGGAGAACTCGCGGTTCATGCCGAACACCCAAGGCTGCTCCAGTGCCAGTTTCGGATCGCTGACCGAATAGCGGGCAAAGATGCATTTCATGCCTTTCTGCTTGAGACGGAAACCGATGTCGTAATCTTCGGTGAGACTCTGCACATCGAAGGCGATGCCATCGCCGTCTTCGAGCAGGGCGCTGATGGCCTTGCGACTGAAGCAGGTGCCGACACCGGCGCTCGGCACCTGGCCGGTCAGCGCTTCGCGCACGATGACGTCCTTGCCGTGGTTCTCGGCGAACTCGTCGACATAGTGCCCGGCGGTGAAGCCTTTCCACTCCGGCGCATAGGGGTAGACCGGAATCTGGATCAGATCCTTGTTCGGCAGCAGGTAGTTGTAGAGGCGCAACTCCATCGGCGAAATCACGTCCTCGGCGTCATGCAGGATGAAACCGGCAAACTGGATTTTCGCCTCGCTTTCAAAGCGCAGGATCGCGTCGATGATGTTGTTCAGGCAGTCGGCCTTGCTGGTCGGGCCAGGGCGGGCGCAGACCACTTTGTGCACGTTGGGGTAGTGCTGACAGACCGCGTCGACGTCAGCCTGGGTTTCGGCGTCGTTGGGGTAGGTGCCGACGAAAATCTGATAGTTCTCGTAATCGATGGTCGAGGCGGCCAGACGGGCCATTTCGCCGACCACACCGACTTCATTCCATGCCGGTACCATGATTGCCAGTGGCTTCTCGGGAATGCTGTAGAGGCGCTCTTCGTCGGCGCGCTCGAATTTCTCGTAGATCCGCCAGCGCCGGATCAGTTTGCGGGACCAGTAGACCAGGTCGATGAACAGGTCATCGAGGCCGAGGATGAACATCAACAGGGCGAGAGCAATCGCCACATATTTAAGAGCAAACAGCACGTACGCAAAGAAGTCGACCCAACCCAGACTCATACCCCGGTACCCGCCGCCGAGCGTGCGCTCAACCAGGCGTGGAGGCGGGTGGCAATCAATTCGCTGGCGTGGCCGTCGCCATAAGGGAAGTGCACGCGGCTCATACGGGTGTAGGTGTCTGCGTCATCCAGCAGCCGGCTGGACTCCTCGACAATACGCGCCTTGTCGGTCCCCACCAGCAGCATGGTGCCACTCTCCAGCACGGACGGCCGCTCCGTGACGTCACGCAGCACCAGCAGCGGTTTGCCGATGGCCGGCGCTTCTTCCTGCACGCCCCCGGAATCGGTGAGGATGAAATGCGCACGGCTCATCAGCCACACGAAGCTAGGGTAGTCCTGCGGTGCGATCAGATAGATGTTGGGTTTGTCCGAAAGAGTGCCGTACACCACCTCCTGCACCAGCGGGTTGAGGTGTACCGGGTAAACGAACTGGACGTCGGGATAACGCTCGGCCAGTTCGGCCAGCGCCTGACAGATGTTGCGGAAGCCATCGCCGATGTTTTCCCGGCGATGGCTGGTGATCAAAATCATCCGGCGCTGTTCATCGAGGGCTGCCAATGGTGAATCAGCTGCTGGCTGCCAAGCGGTTTTCTGCTGATGATCACGCATCCACAGCAAGGCATCGATCACGGTGTTGCCGGTGATTTCGATGTTGTCCTCGGGGACACCTTCGCGCAGTAGATTGGCGGCTGTTTTGGATGTGGGAGCGAAATGCAGGTCGGCGATCACTCCGGTGAGGCGCCGATTGGCCTCTTCCGGCCAGGGCGCGCGCAAGTTGCCGGTGCGCAACCCGGCTTCGACGTGACCGATCGGCAATTGACGATTGAACGCGGCAAGGGCGGCGATGAAGCTGGTGGTGGTGTCGCCGTGTACCAGCACGATATCCGGTTTGACCCGGTCATAGGCCTGGTCGAGTTGTGCCAGCAGATGTTGCGAGAGGCCGTTGATGGTCTGGCCCTGAGTCATCACTTGCAGGTCTTCGTCGACCGCCAGTTCGAAGGCATCGAGCACCTGGGTGAGCATCTCCCGATGCTGGCCGGTGGAGCAGATGTTCAGTTGGATGTCAGGCCTCTGACGCAGAACCCGGGCTAACGGGGCCATTTTGATGGCCTCCGGACGAGTACCGAAAACCATCATGACTTTAAACGACATTGACCCCTCCTGGGACATGGCAACGCTTGGGCACAACTGCCGCGAGCGTGTGTTCTCTTACTGAGAAATAAAGAAAAGCAGCCAGATGGGAGCTTGTCCAATCCGGCCTGAGGCTTGTGTGTTACCGATGATTTGGAACGAAAGTGCCATCGGTTGATGGCTCTTAGGTGGCACTTTCAGCAAAAGTTCCGCTGACGTGTGCGAGGGAGGGTGCAGAGTGTGCACAGGGTGCGGCGCAACCAGGCCATATCGTGCCGTGGCTGGCGGGTGGCGGCCGGCGCCTTGGTCTTGCCGATGTGCCTGGCGAAATCATCACTTAATGTTTCTGGCGTGCCGATGCCTTTGAGCTTCTTGATCAGCTTGCCGTTCTTGTAGAACAACACCGTGGGCGTGCCGGTGACCAGCGGATGGCGCGGTGACTGGCGCGTGTCGAGCATGTAAATGTTCGCCCGCAGCCGATACGGCTCGGCAACCTCACGAAACACCGGTCCGGCCCATTCGCAGGCGGGGCAGTATTCGTTGGCGAAGTACAGGATCACCGGGCGCCAGGTTTTCAGGGCTTTGCGGTAGGTGGGCGGAAGGTCTGAAAGGCGAGATGTCGAACGCATGGGAACCTCCTTGAAAAGCGCAGTACGCGTTGCTGACGCTAATCCCATGGGTGACTTTCCTCTACTGTCAGAGTTGACAGTAGACCGTGCGTCTTTTCGGTGAGCGCGCACTCAAATGTGGCCCCAGTACTCGATCGGTGTAGCCCTCGGTAGCGCCTGAGAAAACTCACTGCTGGTTACGCCCGTCCAACATTGTTGGGCATCTTGTTGATTCCAAAAACATTTCAAACCACTACAGATTCCACCTGATTCCTGTGGCACACTTTCTGCTGTCTATTCCGTAGTAACAAACCGTGTTCCGGTATAACGGAATAAACATCATCCTGGAGTGCTTGCCATGCATCGCCGTCCTTCGTTGTTCAAAGCGTGTGTTTTTGTTTTTGCGGCTTCGTCCGCTGTCATGGGCATGGCCCAGGCAGCCGACAGCAAACTCGACAGTGTTCTGGTCCGTGGGAAGCTGATTGTGGGTACCGGCAGCACCAATGCGCCTTGGCACTTTCAGGGCGCTGACGGCAAGTTGCAGGGTTTTGATATCGACATCGCCAGGATGGTGGCCAAAGGTCTGTTCAATGATCCGAACAAAGTCGAGTTCGTGGTGCAGTCGTCCGATGCGCGGATTCCCAATCTGCTGACCGACAAGGTCGACATGAGCTGCCAGTTCATCACCGTCACCGCGAGCCGTGCGCAGCAAGTGGCGTTCACCTTGCCGTACTACCGCGAAGGCGTCGGCCTGCTGCTGCCGGCCAACAGCAAGTACAAGGAAATCGAGGACCTGCAGGCTGCCGGCGACAGCGTCACCGTGGCCGTGCTGCAAAACGTCTATGCCGAAGAACTGGTGCATCAGGCGTTGCCCAAGGCCAAGGTCGATCAGTACGACAGCGTCGACCTGATGTACCAGGCGGTGAACTCCGGCCGCGCCGATACCGCTGCCACTGATCAGTCGTCGGTCAAGTACCTGATGGTGCAGAACCCTGGCCGCTACCGCAGCCCGACCTACGCCTGGAGCCCGCAGACCTACGCCTGCGCAGTCAAGCGCGGCGATCAGGACTGGCTGAACTTCGTCAACACCACCCTGCATGAGGCCATGACCGGCGTCGAGTTCCCGACCTACGCCGCATCGTTCAAGCAATGGTTCGGTGTCGATCTGCCGTCGCCGGCGATCGGTTTCCCTGTCGAATTCAAATGATCCCGTGAGAGTGGGGCGACTCGAATCGCCCCGCTCAAGGTAATGCTGACCATGAACTATCAGTTGAACTTTGCCGCCGTATGGCGCGATTTCGACACCTTGCTGGCGGGGCTCGGTCTGGGCCTTGAACTGGCGCTGGTGTCGATCGCCATCGGTTGCGTGATCGGCCTGCTGATGGCGTTTGCCTTGCTGTCGAAGCATCGCGCCTTGCGGGTGCTGGCCTCGGTGTACGTCACGGTGGTCCGTAACACGCCGATTCTGGTGTTGATTCTGTTGATCTACTTTGCCTTGCCGAGTCTGGGGATCCGTCTGGACAAGATCCCGTCGTTCATCATCACGTTGTCACTGTATGCCGGGGCCTATCTGACCGAAGTGTTCCGTGGCGGCTTGCTGAGCATCCCCAAGGGCCAGCGTGAAGCGGGGCTGGCGATCGGTCTTGGTGAATGGCAGGTCAAGGCCTATGTCACGGTGCCGGTGATGTTGCGCAACGTGTTGCCCGCGCTGTCGAACAACTTCATCTCGCTGTTCAAGGACACCTCGCTGGCTGCCGCGATTGCGGTGCCGGAACTGACCTATTACGCGCGCAAGATCAACGTCGAGAGCTACCGAGTGATCGAAACCTGGCTGGTGACCACGGCGTTGTATGTCGCGGCCTGTTACCTCATTGCCATGCTGCTGCGTTACCTCGAGCAGCGTCTGGCGATCCGCCGATAGGAGGCTGTGATGTACCAATCCCCCAGTTGGTTGCATGAGTTGTGGGTGGCACGCGAGACGTTGCTGCAAGGGTTTCTGACCAGTGTGCAGGTGTCGGCGCTGGCGATTCTGTTTGGCACGTTGCTGGGTGTTGTCACCGGTCTGGTGCTGACGTACGGCAAGTTCTGGATGCGCGCGCCGTTCCGCTTTTACGTCGATCTGATTCGCGGCACACCAGTGTTTGTGCTGGTGCTGGCTTGCTTCTATATGGCGCCTGCGCTGGGCTGGCAGATCAGCGCGTTTCAGGCAGGAGCGTTGGGCCTGACGCTGTTCTGCGGCTCGCACGTTGCCGAGATTGTGCGCGGAGCCCTGCAGGCACTGCCGCGCGGGCAGATGGAGGCAAGCAAGGCGATCGGCCTGACGTTTTATCAATCCCTTGGCTACGTGCTGCTGCCACAAGCGTTGCGGCAGATCCTGCCAACCTGGGTCAACTCGTCCACCGAAATCGTCAAGGCCTCGACCTTGCTTTCGGTGATCGGCGTGGCCGAATTGCTGCTCAGCACGCAACAGATCATCGCCCGGACCTTCATGACTCTGGAGTTCTATCTGTTCGCCGGTTTTCTGTTTTTTGTCATCAACTACGGCATCGAATTACTCGGCCGGCACATTGAAAAGCGGGTGGCCCTGCCATGACTCAAGCTCAAGTTTCCACCGTTGAAAACGGCCAGCCACTGCTGGACATTCGTGGCCTGCACAAACAGTACGGCGCGGTCGAAGTGCTCAAGGGCGTCGACCTGAGCATGCAGCGCGGCAATGTCGTGACGCTGATCGGCTCCAGCGGCTCGGGCAAAACCACGCTGCTGCGCTGCGTGAACATGCTCGAAGAGTTCCAGGGCGGGCAGATTCTGCTCGACGGCGAATCCATCGGTTATGACGAAGTCGGTGGCAAGCGCCTGCGCCACGCGGAAAAAGTCATCGCCCGCCATCGCGCAATGACCGGCATGGCCTTCCAGCAATTCAACCTGTTTCCGCACCTGACGGCGTTGCAGAACGTCACCCTGGGCCTGCTCAAGGTGAAGAAAATGCACAAGGACGAAGCCGTGGTGCTGGCCGAAAAATGGCTGGAGCGGGTCGGCCTGCTGGAACGGCGCAATCACTTTCCCGGTCAGTTGTCCGGTGGTCAGCAACAGCGGGTGGCGATCGCCCGGGCGATCGCGATGAACCCGAGCCTGATGCTCTTCGATGAGGTCACCTCGGCCCTCGACCCGGAACTGGTCGGCGAAGTGCTGAACGTGATCAAGGGCCTGGCCGAGGACGGCATGACCATGTTGCTGGTGACCCACGAGATGCGATTCGCCTTCGAGGTCTCGGACAAGATCGTTTTCATGAATCAGGGGCGGATCGAAGAGCAAGGGCCTCCCAAGCAGCTGTTCGAACGCCCGCAATCACCGCGGCTGGCTGAGTTTCTCAAGAGCACGCGGTTTTAACTTCAGGTTTGTAATCAGGAGAAGTACCCATGAGCATTACCCGTTTTGGCACCGGCAGCACCGCCGCTGGTGGCCAGCCACGCCCATTCGCCCGCGCCGTTGAAGCGGATGGCTGGCTGCACGTGTCCGGTCAGGTGCCGGCAGTGGATGGCGAGATTATCGCTGGCGGCATCGTCGAACAGACCCACCAGACCATGAAAAACCTGATCGCGATTCTCGAAGAGGCGGGTTATGGCCTGGAAGATGTGGTGCGCGCCGGGGTGTGGCTGGACGATCCGCGGGATTTCAGCAGTTTCAACAAGGTCTTCGGCGAGTACTTCAAGCCTGAGCACGCACCGGCGCGAGCCTGCGTGCAGGCGAGCATGATGGTCGACTGCAAGGTCGAGATCGACTGCATCGCGTACAAGAAGAAGGCCTGAGATTTGCGCCGAATTCTTCGCGAGCAGGCTCGCTCCCACAGGGGATTGCGTTCCAAATGTGGGGGCGAGCCTGCTCGCGAAAGCGATCTAACCGTCGACACCGCACTCTCGGTAAACTCCCGGCACATTCATTGGGAACTGAAGACATGACCGAAGACACCATCAAACGCCGGGCCCGCGGTCTGGACCGGGCGTTCGATATCCTCGATTTCCTCAAGGAAATCGGCCAGCCGTTGCGTCCGAACGACATCGCCAATGGCATCGGCGGTCCGAAATCCACGGTCTACGAGCTGGTTGCCT
This sequence comes from Pseudomonas sp. H1h, assembly GCF_000633255.1. Classification (GTDB taxonomy): domain Bacteria; phylum Pseudomonadota; class Gammaproteobacteria; order Pseudomonadales; family Pseudomonadaceae; genus Aquipseudomonas. The sequence goes on along the minus strand of NZ_AYMJ01000029.1, from coordinate 100,670 downwards.
CGCTGCTCGAACGGCGGATTCTGGAGCCGGTGGGCAAGGACGGTCACGTCTATCTCGGTCGCCAGTTGTATTTCCTCGGGCAGGCGCACTTGCGCCATTTCGACCTCAGTCGCGAGGCCGATCAGGCCTTGCAGGAAATCGTCAGCCAGACCCGGGAGACCGCGCAGATGTGCCTGCTCAACGGGCGCAAATACACGGTGGCATTGATGAAGGAGGGAGAGCGGCATTTTCGTATTTCTTCTGACATTGGCGAAAACGCGCCGATCCCGTGGACGGCCTCGGGGCGCCTGCTGCTGGCGCACCTGAGTGACCAGCAGATCATCGACCTGATCGACGAAGACGACTACATCCTGCCCGATGGCGAACGCCTGCCGCTGGAACGCTTTCTGGCGGAAATCCGTCAGGCCGGCATCGATGGCTTCTTCTCCTTCGACAGTGTTGCCGACACCTTCACCCATTGTTTCGCCGCCCCGGTCAAAGACCCCGGCGGCGTGGCCATCTGCACCCTGTGCATCGTTGCTCCACGGGCTGATGCGAAGAACAATTACAACGACTATCGCCGGGTTCTGATCGAGAGCGCCAACAGCCTCGCCCGGCGGATCAACGAATAACCGCGGCTGCCTGCCGGCCGCGACAGTGAGGAGTTCGACCATGACGACTGCCATCAATTCTGCTGTGGAAAAGGGCGATGCCGCCATCGGCGCGCATCTGGTGCGAGACGTCAGCCTGCCAGCGCTGGTGCTGCACCGCGAAGCGCTGGAGCACAACATTCGCTGGATGCAGAAGTTCGTCAGTGACAGCGGCGCAGAGCTCGCGCCGCACGGCAAGACCAGCATGACCCCGGCCCTGTTCAAGCGTCAGCTCGACGCCGGTGCGTGGGGCATCACCCTCGCCAGCGCGACGCAGACTCGCGCTGCGTATGCCCACGGCGTACGCCGGGTACTGATGGCCAACCAACTGGTCGGCACGCCGAACATGGCGCTGATTGCCGATCTGCTGGCAGACCCTGTCTTCGATTTCTACTGCATGGTCGATCACCCGGACAACGTCGCCGATCTCGGGGCTTACTTCGCCTCGCGCGGGGTCAAGTTGAACGTGATGATCGAGTACGGCGTGGTCGGCGGCCGTTGCGGTTGCCGCAGCGAGCAGGAAGTCATCCAACTGGCCAAGGCGATCAGTGCGCAGCCGGCGTTGGCCCTGACCGGGATCGAAGGCTACGAAGGCGTAATCCACGGCGATCACGCGGTCAGCGGCATTCGCGAATTTGCTGCGTCGCTGGTGCGCCTGGCGGTGCAACTGCAGGACAGCGGCGCGTTTGCCATTGCCAAGCCGATCATCACGGCCTCGGGTTCGGCATGGTATGACCTGATCGCCGAGTCGTTCGAGGCGCAGAATGCGGGCGGACGTTTCCTCAGCGTGCTGCGTCCGGGCAGCTATGTGGCCCACGACCATGGCATCTATAAGGAAGCTCAGTGCTGCGTGCTTGATCGTCGCAGCGATCTGCATGAAGGCCTGCGCCCGGCGCTGGAAGTCTGGGCCCATGTGCAATCGATGCCGGAACCGGGCTTTGCGGTGATAGCCCTCGGCAAACGCGATGTGGCATTCGACGCAGGGCTGCCGGTGCCGTTGCTGCGCTACAAGGCCGGTGGGGTGCCGGCGGTGGGCGACGATGTCGGAGCGTGCAAGGTGACGGCGGTGATGGATCAGCATGCGTTCATGACTGTGGCGCCGGGCGTTGAACTGCGGGTGGGTGACATCATTTCCTTCGGCACTTCGCACCCGTGCCTGACGTTCGACAAGTGGCGGGTGGGGTTGCTGGTGGATGAACAGTTGGCGGTGGTCGAGAGCATGGGGACCTGTTTCTAAGGCCTGAAACCGAGGTGCAGCCATTCGCGAGCAAGCCCGCTCCCACATTTGGAATGCATTTCCCTGTGGGAGCGAGCCTGCTCGCGAAGGCGCCAGACCAGACACCATCGAGCAACTGGAGACCCACCCAATGACCACCCTCAGCCCCCTGGGCCCGAACACCCCGCGCATCGCCCTGATCGGTGAGTGCATGATCGAACTCCAGCACCGCGCCGACGGCAGCCTGCAGCAAAGCTTCGGCGGTGACACCTTGAACACGGCGGTGTACCTGTCCCGCGCCCTCGGCGATAAAGCTCAGGTCGATTACGTCACGGCGCTGGGTGACGACAGCTTCAGCGACGCCATGTGCCAGAGCTGGGCCGAAGAAGGCATTGGCCTGCAAAGGGTGCAGCGTCTGCCCGGTCGCTTGCCGGGCCTGTATTGCATCCAGACCGACGCCAACGGCGAGCGTCGTTTTCTCTACTGGCGCAATGAAGCGGCGGTGCGCGACTGCTTCACTACACCGGCCGCCGAGCCGATTCTGGCCGCGCTGGCGGATTACGACGTGTTGTATTTCAGCGGTATCACCCTCGCAGTGCTGGGCGCCAAGGGCCGCGAACGATTGCTCCAGACCCTGATCGAGGCCCGGCAGCGCGATGCGCGGATTGTCTTCGATAACAACTATCGACCACGCTTGTGGGCCTCGCAGGAAGAGGCTCGGGCGGCGTATCGCAGTGTGTTGCCGCATGTCGATCTGGCATTGCTGACCGTGGATGACGAGCAGGCGCTGTTCCATTTTGCTGATTGCGATGCCGTGTTCGAGGCTTATGCGCAGGTCGGCACACCGGAAGTGGTGCTCAAGCGTGGTGCTGAGGCGTGTCTGATTCGCTGTGATGGCGAAGCGTTCGAAGTGCCGGCGCAGAAGGTCGAGAAGGTCGTGGACACCACGGCGGCGGGGGATTCGTTCAGTGCCGCGTATCTGGCGAGCCGCTTGCTGGGGGGCTGCCCGGCTGAGGCGGCCGAGGCGGGGCATTTGCTGGCGAGTCGGGTGATTCAGGTGCCAGGGGCGTTGATCCCCAAGTAAGCGGTGAATGGCCGTTTGCTGCGCAATCGGTTCGCGAGCAAGCCCGCTCCCACAATGACGCATTCCAACTGTAGGAACGAGCCTGCTCGCGAAGAGGCCCTGGAGCCAAACACTCAACCGCGAAAAAACACCTGCACCAAGTGATAACCGAACGTGCCCCCACAGTGACGCATTCCAAACTGTGGGAGCGGGCTTGCTCGCGAAGAGGCCCTAAGGCCAAACACTCAATCGCGGTAAAACACCTGGACCAGGTGATAACCGAACTTGCTCTTGATCGGTCCATGCACCGTGCGCAACGGCTTCTTGAAAATCACCGCGTCAATCGCGCCGACCATCTGCCCCGGCCGCACTTCACCCAGATCGCCGCCGCGTTTGCCGGACGGGCAGGTCGAATATTTCTTCGCCAGCACATCGAACGCTTCGCCCTTGGCAATGCGTTGTTTGAGCTGTTCGGCCTCTTCGGCGGTTTTCACCAGAATGTGGCGGGCTTGGGCTTTCATCGTGCGATACCTGTAACGGGGTGACGGCGGGGCGCGGGATTATGCCTCAAGTGACGGCGTTTGGTGGATCATCGTGCGGATCTTGTTCGCCAGCACGTCAAGCGAAAACGGTTTGGCGACCATGTCCATGCCATCCTCCAGAAACCCTTGGCGCTCGGCGGCTTTCTGCGCATAACCGGTCATGAACAGGACTTTCAGGCCAGGGCGATGCTGACGGGCGATTTCCGCCAATTGGCGGCCGTTCATGCCCGGCAGGCCGACGTCGGTTACCAGCAAGTCCACGCGCAGATCCGACTCCAGCAGCGGCAGGGCGGCGCTGGCGTCGGCGGCTTCGTGGGCGAGGTAACCCAGCTCCTTGAGCAAGTCGAGGACCAGCATGCGCACCGCTGGGTCATCCTCGACCACCACCACGGTTTCCCCGGACCTGGCAGCCGGCGCGGTGCTGAGGGTTTCCACGATTGGCTGCTCGGGTTCCAGCAGATTCAGGCGCGGCAGGTACAGGCGCACGCACGTGCCCTGATCGGGCAGGCTGTCGAGGCTGACATGGCCGCCCGACTGCTGGGCGAAGCCATAGATCATCGACAGGCCCAGCCCGGTGCCCTGGCCGATCGGTTTGGTGGTGAAGAATGGATCGAACGCCTTGGCCCGCACCGACGGGGTCATGCCGGTACCGTTATCGCTGACCGCCAGCATCAGATAGTCGCCGGCCTTGACCGGTTCGAGGGTGGTGATGTCGCTGCCGTCGAGGTAGACGTTGGCGGTTTCAATCAGCAGTTCGCCGCCATTGGGCATCGCGTCCCGGGCGTTGATCACCAGGTTGAGCAGGGCGTTTTCCAACTGACTGACATCGGTGCTGATCGCCCATACATTGGCGGCCAAGCGCAGTGTGAGGTCGATCGGGTCGCCCTTGGTGCGGCGGATCAAGTCCTCCAGCGAATGAATCAGCTCGTTGACGTTGAGGGGCTTGCGGTCCAGTGACTGTCGGCGGGAGAACGCCAGCAAGCGATGAGTCAGGGCGGCGGCACGGTTGGCCGACGACACCGCCGCCTCGGTGAAACGTCCGATCTCATCGGCGCGGCCGTCGGCGATGTAGCGTTGCATCAGGTCGAGACTGCCGATGATCCCGGTCAGCATATTGTTGAAGTCGTGGGCGATACCGCCGGTGAGCTGGCCGACCGCTTCCATCTTTTGCGCATGGCGCAAGGCATCTTCGGCGCGCTCGCGTTCGAACATCTCGTTCTGCAGTCGCTGATTGGCCTGGGCCAGTTGTTCGGTGCGGGCGCTGACCCGCTCCTCCAGGGTTTCATTGAGATTGCGCAGGGCTTCTTCGGTCTTTTTGCGTTCGGTCTCGTCGATCACGAAAATGTAGAAACCGTTGACCGCGCCATCGGCACCGTGGCGCGGCAGGTAGTTCATCAGCGCATGGCGGTTGCTGCCGTCACGGTGGGGGGTGTACAGACTGAACGAGCAGGGTCGCCCGGCCAGCGCTTCGGCGATGTACGGCGCGCGCAAAAAGTAGGCTTCTTCGCCGATCACGTCGCGAATGGTACGGCCATACAGCTCCTGCGGGGTGAGACCGTACCAGTCCAGATAAGCAGCATTGTTCAGGCGAAAACGCTCTTCATGGTCAACGTAACTGATGAGGATCGGCATCGCGTTGATGATCAGCTGCAACTCCGTCTGGCTTTGGCGCAGCGCCTGCTCGGTGTGTTTACGCTCGGTCAGGTCGAGTGCGGCCCCGAGGAACCGTACCGGGCGCCCGTGGTGATCCTTGTAGCAGCGGCCTCGGGCAAACACCCAACGCAGTTCGCCGTCGGCGCGCAGCAGACGATATTCCTCGGCGTATTCGGTGCCATGGGTGATGCAGTGCTTGATGCTGCGGGCGATCAGGGCGCGGTCTTCGGGATGCACGCCTTGCAGGTAATCGCTGATCGGCAATTGGCTGGCCAGAGCCGGATCGATGCCATGCAACTGGGCGAAATGGGCGTCGGCGATGAAGCGGTCTTCGCCGATGTCCCAGTCCCAGGTGCCGACGGCATCGGTGGCGGCCAGCGCGAGCTGCAGGCGTTCTTCAGTGTTGCGCTGGGCTTTGAGGCTTTCTTCGGAACGGCGTTGCAGTTCGAGCGCGATGCGTCGGCGTTCGTTGGTTTCAATGGCGGTCACCAGAATGCCGGCCACTTGCGCATTCTCGTCCCGGATCGGGCTGTAGGTCAGGTCCAGCCAGAAGTCGGATTCCTTCCCTTCGCGTTGCAGGGTAAATCGCCGCTCGCTGTAGGTGCGCACCTGGCCTTGTAGGACGGCTCGATAAATCGGGTCGGTAAAGTCTTGAAGTTCCGGCCATATAAGGTGTGCCGGCTGTCCGAAAGCGTGCGGATGCTTGCTCCCGGCGAGCATCGCGAAGCCGTTGTTGTAGATCTGTGTGAGCTGCGCGCCCCACAACAGCAGCATCGGCATCGGCGAGTGAATCACGATGTCCACCGCGGTGCGCAGGCTTTGTGGCCAGGTGCCCGCCGCGCCCAACGGCGTACGACTCCAGTCGGTACGGGCGATCAAGGCTTGGGCGTCGTCGGGGGAAGGGGCTGCGTTCATCACATCTATCCTGAGCGTCGGTCAGTGCGTAGGCGTCTACTATTCTTGCACTTGCGGTAGACGCTGTATGACCCATTACGTCACGACACTGGGTTATTTCTGTTCATTGAATGCTTCGCGGGTGCTTTTTGCCATGGAAATCGATGCACTGTTGATCCGCCTGTCGAGCCAGCACGGCTCTGACCTTTTCCTCTCCACCGGCGCGCCGCCCAGCGCTCGCATCGACGGCGTGCTGACGCCGTTCAGCGAGCGGCCGTTCAAACCGGGTGAGGTCCAGGCCATCGCCAACTCCTTGATGGACGCCGAGCAGCGGCGCGAGTTCGATCGGGAACTGGAAATGAACCTGGCGATTTCACGCACCGGTGTCGGGCGTTTTCGCCTGAACATCTTCAAACAGCGCAACGACGTGTCAATCGTGATCCGCAACGTCAAACTCGATATCCCGCGCTTCGAAGACCTCAAGCTGCCTCCGGTGCTGCTGGAAACAGTGATGCTCAAGCAAGGGCTGATTCTGTTCGTCGGCGCCACCGACTCCGGCAAGTCCACCTCGCTGGCCGCGCTGATCGATCACCGCAACCGGCACAGCAGCGGGCACATCATCACCATCGAAGACCCGGTGGAGTATATCCATCGGCACAAGCACTCGATCATCAACCAGCGCGAAGTCGGGGTCGATACCCGCAGTTTCCAGGCCGCGCTGAAAAACACCCTGCGCCAAGCGCCGGATGTGGTGCTGATCGGCGAAATCCGCGACCGCGAAACCATGGAGCATGCCCTGACGTTCGCGGACACCGGGCACCTGGTGCTGTCGACACTGCACGCGCACAACGCCAATCAGGCGCTGGACCGTATCGTCAATCTGTTCCCCGAAGAACGCCGCCCGCAGTTGCTGCATGCGCTGGGCAATAATCTCAAGGCGTTTGTCTCGCAACGGCTGGTGCGCACCCTCGACGGGCAGCGGCGGGCGGCGGTCGAAGTCATGTTGGGCACCCCGACCATTGCCGACCTGATCCGCCGCAACGAGTTGGGCGAGCTCAAGGGCATCATGGACAAATCTGCCGAGGTCGGCATGCAGACCTTCGACGCTGCGCTGTATGCGCTGGTGGTGGAAGGGGTGATCAGCGAAGACGAGGCGCTCAAGCATGCCGACTCACAAAACAATCTGCGCCTGCGCCTGAAGCTGCATGCCGAGGCGGCGCCGACGCCGGCACCACCGGCATCGGGGGATTGGGGCCTGATGGATTAACCCTTGCCCCTGTGGGAGCGGGCTTGCTCGCGAAGGCGCCGGTTCAGCCGCCATCTTCACCGAATGACACACCGCCTTCGTGAGCAAGCCCACTCCCACGCTTGATCCCGACCAGCCGCAGATCCACCATCCACCGACGACCCTCTGTGGGAGCGGGCTTGCTCGCGAAGGCGCCGGTTCAGCCGCCATCTTCACCGGATGACCCACCGCCTTCGTGAGCAAGCCCACTCCCACCCTTGATCCCGACCAGCCGCAGATCCACCATCCACCGACGCCCCCCTGTGGGAGCGGGCTTGCTCGCGAAGGCGCCGGTTCAGCCGCCATCTTGACCGAATGACACACCGCCTTCGTGAGCAAGCCCACTCCCACCCTTGATCCCGACCAGCCGCAGATCCACCATCCACCGACGCCCCCCTGTGGGAGCGGGCTTGCTCGCGAAAGCGCCGGTTCAGCCGCCATCTTCACCGGATGACCCACCGGCTTCGTGAGCAAGCCCACTCCCACCCTAGATCCCGGATAGCCCCGAATTCTCCATCCACCGACGACCCCCTGTGGGAGCGGGCTTGCTCGCGAAAGCGGTGTGTCAGTCACATTGTTATCAACTGACAGATTGCATTCGCGAGCAAGCCCGCTCCCACAAGGGGATGGCGTGTTAATCCGATAACTCCGGGCGATGGCGAAACTGCTCCAGCGCCTCGGGATTGGCCAGCGCATCGGTGTTTTTCACCGGCTCACCGTGCACCACATTGCGCACGGCAAGTTCGACCACTTTGCCGCTGATGGTGCGCGGGATGTCAGTGACGGCAACGATCTTCGCCGGCACATGGCGCGGTGTGGTGTTGGCGCGAATCACCTGGCGGATCTGTTGTTGCAGGTTGTCATTCAGCGCCACGTCATCCTGCAGGCGCACGAACAACACCACGCGCACATCGTCCTGCCATTGCTGACCGATGGCCACGCAGTCCAGCACCTGCGGGACTTTCTCCACCTGACGATAGATTTCCGCCGTGCCGATGCGTACGCCGCCGGGGTTGAGCACCGCGTCGGAGCGGCCGTGGATCAGCATCCCGCCGTGGGGCAATTGCTCAGCGTAATCGCCCTGGGCCCAGACCCCGGGGAACAGGCTGAAATAGGATTTGCGCAGCTTTTCGCCATCGGCATCGTGCCAGAGCCCGACGGGCATGGCCGGAAAGTGCCGGGTGCAGACCAGTTCACCTTTCTCGCCGATGACGGCGACGCCCGCGTCGTTCCACACTTCAACCGCCATGCCCAGGCTCTTGCCCATGATCTCGCCGCGGCGCACCGCGGACATCGGATTGCCATTGACGAAGCAGGACACCACATCGGTGCCGCCCGACATCGACGCCAGGCACACGTCGTACTTGAAGTCGCGGTAGACGAAGTCGTAGCTTTGTGGCGACAGCGCCGAGCCGGTGCAGAGCAAGGTCTTGAGGCTACCCAGGTCATGGCTGGCGGCCGGTTTGACGCCGCTGCTTTCCAGCGTCGCCAGAAACTTGGGGCTGGTACCGAACACGCTGATGCGCTCATCGTCGATCAGGTCGAGCAGGCGTTGGTTATCCGGATGAAACGGCGAGCCGTCATACAGCACCACCGCGCTTCCGACCGCGAGGGCCGAGACCAGCCAGTTCCACATCATCCAGCCGCAGGTGGTGTAGTAGAACAATCGGTCGCCGGGACCGAGATCTACGTGCAGGCCGTGCTCCTTGGCATGCTGCAACAGCACTCCCCCGGTACTGTGCACGATGCATTTGGGCACGCCGGTGGTGCCGCTGGAATACAGCACGTAAAGCGGGTGATTGAAGGGCACCGGGATGAATCGCGGCTCGCCGCCGGGTTGGTAGAAGTCGTCCCACAATGTCACGTTGGCGTGGGTGTGGTAGTCCCCGATGCAGGCCTGCGGGCGGGCATAGGGCACGATGATCAACTGTTGCAGCGACGGCAACTGCGCGAGGATTTCGTTGACTTTGGTGGTCTGGTCGATGTCTTTGCCGGCGTAACGGTAGCCCGCGCAGGTGATCAGCACTTTGGGTTCGATCTGGCCGAAACGGTCGATCACCCCGTGGGTGCCGAAGTCCGGCGACGAGCAGGACCAGATTGCGCCCAGGCTGGTGGTCGCGAGCATCGCCACTAGTGTCTGCCAGGTATTCGGCATGCACGCAGCCACGCGGTCCCCGAGGCCGACACCGGCGGCCTTCAGGCTGGCCTGAACACCGGCAACCTGCTCGGCCAGTTCGGCCCAGGTCAGTTGTTCGCGCTGACCGTTTTCCGCCACGGCAATCACCGCCACGGCATCGTCGCGCCGGCGAAGCAGGTGTTCGGCAAAATTCAGGGTCGCGCCGGGGAACCACTCGGCGCTGGGCATGTGTGCGCCTTCACGCAGGACGGCGTCGGGCTGGGTGTGAAAACGGATGTCGAAGCCGTCGACAATCGCCTGCCAGAACGCCTCGCGATGTTCGACGCTCCAGCGGTGCAGGTCGTTATAGCTGCTCAGGGCCAGGCCATGACGCTGATTGATGTCGCGGCGAAAGTGATCCATGCGCGAGTGGGCGATACGCTCGGCATCGGGTTGCCAGAGGATGTCGGACATTGGTTTGCCTCTTGTTTTGTTGTTCATGCACACGCCAGGGTGACGCATCACCCACAAGGGGGATTTCTGTGCGAAAAGTTACTGCGCCAACCACCCCCCATCAATATTCCACGCCGCGCCCCGCACCTGGCTGCCAGCCTCGCTGCACAAAAACAGCACCAGCTCCCCCAGATGCTGCGGCGTGACGAACGCCAGTGACGGTTGTTTCTCGGCCAACAGATCATGCTGCGCCTGCTGCGGATCGACACCCTTGGCCGCCCGGTCGTCGATCTGTTTTTGCACCAACGGCGTCAGCACCCAGCCCGGGCAGATCGCGTTGCAAGTGACATTACTGGTCGCAGTCTCCAGCCCGACCACTTTGGTCAGACCGATCACCCCGTGTTTGGCCGCGACATAAGCAGCCTTGCCGGTCGAACCGACCTGACCGTGCACCGAGGCAATGTTGACGATCCGCCCCCAGCCTTTGGCGCGCATCCCCGGCAGGCTCAGGCGGGTACTGTGAAACACCGACGACAGGTTGATCGCGATGATCGAGTCCCAGCGCTCCACCGGGAACTCTTCCACGGCCGCCACATGCTGGATCCCGGCGTTGTTGACCAGAATGTCGACGCCGCCAAACTCGCGCTCGGCGTAGGCGATCATGTCGGCAATCTGCACTGGATCGCTGACATCTGCAGGGTGGTGACCGACCTTGCCCCCGAACTGGCGGACTTCGGCGATGACGCTCGACGCATCACCGAAACCGTTGAGAATCAGGTTGGCGCCAGCCTTGGCCAGGCTCAGGGCGATGCCCAGGCCAATGCCGCTGGTGGAACCGGTAACCAGTGCGGTCTTGCCCGAAAGAGTGGTCATGAATACCTCACACAATGCCAGTGGCGTAGAAAGTGCCGATCACTACGAAGACCGCCAGGGTCTTGATCAGCGTAATACAGAAAATGTCTTTATAGGCTTCGCGGTGGGTCAGGCCGGTAACGGCCAGCAGGGTGATCACCGCGCCGTTGTGCGGCAGGGTGTCCATGCCGCCGCTGGCCATTGCCGCCACGCGGTGCAGCACTTCCAGCGGAATATTCGCCGCGTGGGCCGCCGTGATGAACTGCTCGGACATCGCCGCCAGCGCAATGCTCATGCCGCCCGACGCCGAGCCGGTGATGCCGGCCAGCAGGGTGACGGTGATCGCTTCGTTGACCAGCGGGTTGGGGATTTGCTTGAGCCAGTCGGCCAGCACCAGGAAGCCCGGCAACGAGGCGATCACCGCGCCGAAACCGTATTCGGAGGCCGTGTTCATCGCCGCCAGCAACGCACCGCTGACCGCACTTTTGCTGCCTTCGGCGAGTTTGCTGCGGATCGCTTTGAAGCCGAACGCCAGCACCATCAGGATGCCGATCAGCAAGGCTGCTTGCACCGCCCAGATTGCGGTCAGCTTGGCGATTTCCGTGGTTACTGGCGTGGCCATGCCCGGCAACGCGAGGCTGTGGGTTTTGCCGTACCACTGCGGAATCCACTGGGTGAACAGCAGGTTCATGATGCCCACTGCCAACAGCGGCGACAGGGCGACCCACGGGTTTGGCAACTTCAGGTCTTCAGCCGTTTCCGGTTCGTTACGCAACTCGGTGCCATAGCCTTCGCCGGCGCGCTGGGCCTTGTTGCGTTGGCGCTGCAGGAACAGCATGCCGGCGCAGAACACGAAAATCGTGCCGATCAGGCCCAGCCACGGCGCCGCCCAGGCATTGGTGTTGAAGAAGGTGCTGGGGATGATGTTCTGGATCTGCGGGGTGCCGGGCAGGGCGTCCATGGTGAACGAGAACGCGCCGAGGGCGATGGTCGCCGGGATCAGGCGTTTGGGGATATTGCTCTGACGGAACATCTCCGCCGCGAACGGATAAACCGCAAACACCACGACGAATAGCGACACGCCGCCATAGGTGAGGAGGGCGCAGACCAGCACGATCACCAGCATCGCCTGCCGGGTGCCCAGCAGGCGAATGGCCGCGGCCACGATTGAACGGGAGAACCCCGACAACTCGATCAACTTGCCGAACACGGCGCCGAGCAGGAATACCGGGAAATACAGTTTGATGAAACCGACCATTTTCTCCATGAACACCCCGGTGAATGCAGGGGCGACGGCGGACGGGTCGGTGAGCAGGACAGCGCCGAGGGCGGCGATCGGGGCGAAGAGGATAACGCTGTAGCCACGGTAGGCAGCAAGCATCAGCAGCGCGAGGGCTGCCAAGGCAATGATCACACTCATGGTGTGTCTCCAGGGATTGTTATTTTTGTGGGTGAAACGGGTGTGGGAGAGGCTTTAGCGAGATCTGTGCCAGGTGATCAAGTTATTGAAATCTAAAGTTTTTATTTTTCTTTTGCGTTCGGTTTAGAAGTTTTGTCTCTTTTCTGAGATATTTTTGAATGTACTGACGTCTTCGCGAGCAAGCCCGCTCCCACACTTGGAATGCATTTCCCTGTGGGAGCGGGCTTGCTCGCGAAGCTTTGGCTGTTGTCCTTTTATGGAGACTCGAGTCTCTTTATTGAGACTAGGCGATGCCCAAGGCCAGCATCTTCTTGTACAGCGTCGACCGTCCCAGCCCCAGACGAGCCGCCGCCTCTGGCACCTTGCCCGCGCATTGCGCGAGGGCTGACTCGATCAGTTGCCGATCAAAACGCTGGCGCGCCTGGGCGAATGTTTCGTTTGCCAAGGACTCCACCATCGGCGCCGAGGTACGTTCAATCGGGGTGAAGGTACCGATGGCGGCGCGAATATCCTCTGCGCTCAGAATCAGCTCATCACCGAGCAGCGCCGCGCGCTCCAGCACATTACGCAACTCACGGATATTCCCCGGCCACGCATGCTGGCCGAGCAACTCCAGCGCCGCACGGCTCAGTTCATGCTGACTGCGCAGCTCTTCGAGGATCGCTTCGCTGAGCGCCGGCAAATCGTCGAGACGCTCGCGCAGCGGCGGGACATGAATCGGCAGCACGTTGAGGCGGTAATACAGGTCGGCGCGAAACTCGCCACGCTTGATCGCCGCTTGCAGGTCGGTCGAAGTCGCTGCGATCACCCGCACATCGCTCTGGATCACGTCATTGGAGCCGACCGGTTCGAACTCCTTTTCCTGTAGCACCCGCAGCAGTTTGCTTTGCAAAGGCAGCGGCATGTCGCCGATCTCGTCGAGAAACAGCGTGCCGCCCTGGGCGATCTGCAACTTGCCGGTGCGCCCCTTGCGGTCAGCGCCGGTAAACGCGCCGGGTGCGGTGCCGAAAAATTCGGCTTCCAGCAACGCCTCGGGAATTGCCGCGCTGTTAATGCTGACGAAGGCTTTGTGCGCGCGAGGCGAGGCACTGTGGATCGCCTGGGCCAGCAGCTCCTTGCCGGTGCCGGTTTCGCCAAGCAGCAACACCGCCGACTCGGCACTGGCACTGCGTCGGGCGCGGCGTTTGACCTCAAGGCTGGCGGCGCTGGTGCCGATGAAATGGGCGAAGTTGTATTTGGTCTGTCGCGCCCGCAGCAGGGAGCGGGTCGAGGCCAGTTCCTCCTGCATGCTCAGGTAGCGCTTGAGCATCGGCGACAGCGTGCGCAACTCATCGAACAGGGCAAAACCGATCGCCCCGATCACTGCGCCGGCGTCGTCGTGGATCGGCAGGCGCATCACCACCAGCGGCTCTTTGGGCGTGTCCTGCATGTCCAGCAGGATCGGCCGGCCGGTGCGCACCACTTCGCGCAGCAAACTGCCGGGGATCACGCTTTCGCAGGGCTTGCCGATGGCCCGTTTCGCCGACTCAAGACCAAAACGCCGGGCATAGCGCTCGTTCATCCAGACGATATTGGCATCACGATCGACAATCACCGTGCCTTCGCTGGACTGCTCGATGATCTCGAACAGCGAGCGGATCGCCAGCGTGCGAACGCGTTGGTAGTCCTTGAGGCTTTCGGTGGTGTTCATGGGCGGGCTGATCCGGAATTTGGGTTGTTTGTGAGGGCCTCTTCGCGAGCAAGCCCGCTCCCACATTTTGAAGTGCATTCTCCTGTGGGAGCGGGCTTGCTCGCGAAGGCCGCGACTCGGTTTCAAGGCAAGCGCTGATCATGCCTACCCCGGATGCGCCGCCGCCAACAGCTCCTTCGTGTACGGATGCTGCGGCGAATCGAACACATCATGGCTGGCTCCCCGCTCGACCACCTTGCCATCCTTGATCACGATCATGTCGTGCGCCAGGGCCCGCACCACCGCCAGGTCATGGCTGATGAACAGGTAGGTCAGGCCGTGTTTTTCCTGTAGATCGCGGAGCAGGGCGACCACTTGCTTCTGCACTGTACGGTCGAGGGCCGAGGTCGGCTCGTCGAGCAGGATCAATGCCGGTTTCAGCACCAGTGCACGGGCGATGGCGATGCGCTGGCGCTGACCGCCGGAAAACTCGTGCGGGTAGCGATGGCGGCTCTGCGGGTCAAGGCCGACTTCCTTGAGTACGCGGATCACCTGTTCATCGCACTCATCAGCGCTGGACTGACAATGCACCTCCAGCCCTTCGCTGATGATTTGCGCCACTGACATCCGTGGGCTGAGGCTGCCGAACGGGTCCTGAAACACCACCTGCATCTGCCTCCGCCACGGTCGCAATTGCTTCTGATCGAGGCCGTCGAGGGCGGTGCCCTGGAAGCGGATACTGCCCTCGGAATCGAGCAGGCGCAGAATCGCCTGACCCAGGGTCGATTTGCCCGAACCGGACTCACCGACAATGCCCAGGGTTTTGCCCCGCTGGATATTCAGGCTGATGCCGTCCACTGCCCGCAGGTATTGCTTGCGCTGGAACAGCCCGCCACCGACGACGAATTCGACTCGCAGATCATCGACTTCCAGCACGTTTTCGCGCTCGTCCCGAGGCAATGCCTCGCCTTCCGGTTCGGCGTTGAGCAGCACACAGCTATAAGGATGCTTCGGCGCGGTAAACAGGGTTTCACACGGCGCCTGCTCGACGATCTCGCCAGACTTCATCACGCATACCCGTTGCGCGATGCTGCGCACCAGATTGAGGTCATGGCTGATCAGCAACAGCGACATGCCCAGGCGCTGCTGCAAGGATTTGAGCAGCAGCAGGATCTTGCGCTGCACGGTCACATCGAGCGCGGTGGTTGGCTCGTCGGCAATCAGCAGTTCCGGCTCGCAGGCCAGCGCCATGGCAATCATCACCCGTTGCCGCTGACCGCCGGACAGTTGGTGCGGATAGGCCTTGAGGCGCTCCTTGGGTTTCTGAATGCCCACCAGTTCCAGCAGTTCGAGAATGCGCTGCTGCGCCGCTTTGCCGCCCAGGCCCCGATGCACCAGCAGGGTTTCGCCGATCTGCTTTTCGATGCTGTGCAGGGGATTGAGCGAGGTCATCGGCTCCTGGAAGATCATCGCGATACGGTTGCCACGCAGTTCGCGCAGCACCTTGGGCTCGGCGCCGACCAGCTCCTGGCCGCGATAGCGAATGCTGCCAGTGGTTTGCGCATCGCCTTCGGGGAGCAACTGCAGGATCGAATGTGCGGTTACCGACTTGCCCGAGCCCGACTCGCCGACCAGCGCCAGGCATTCACCGGGACGAATGTCCAGGCACAGGTCGCGCACCGCTGGCTGGCCATGGAAGGCGACGTTGAGGTCACGAATTTCGATCAGATTATCAGTCATGGTTGCACTTCAGGATCGTGGATCGAACGCGTCGCGTAACGCTTCGCCAATGAACACCAGCAAGGACAGAATCAGTGCCAGGGTGAAAAACGCCGTCAGTCCGAGCCACGGCGCTTGCAGGTTCTGTTTGCCCTGACCGATCAACTCGCCCAGCGAGGCACTGCCAGCGGGCATGCCGAAGCCGAGGAAGTCGAGGGCGGTGAGGGTGGAAATCGCCCCGGTCAGAATGAACGGCAAGTAACTCAACGTCGCGTTCATGGCGTTGGGCAGGATGTGTCGGAAAATCACCTTGCGGTCGCTCAGGCCTAGCGCACGAGCTGCTTTGACGTATTCCAGGTTGCGCCCGCGCAGGAACTCGGCGCGCACCACGTCCACCAGGGACAGCCACGAAAACAGCGCCATGATCCCCAGCAGCCACCAGAAGTTTGGCTCGACGAAACCGGACAGGATGATCAGCAGGTACAACACTGGCAATCCGCTCCAGACCTCCAGCAGGCGTTGTCCGAGCAGATCGACCCAGCCGCCGTAATAGCCTTGCAGAGCGCCGGCGGCAATGCCGATCAGCGCGCTGACGGCGGTCAGCATCAAGGCAAACAGGATCGATACCCGAGCACCGAAAATCACCCGCGCCAACACGTCGCGCGCCTGATCGTCAGTGCCCAGCCAGTTGACCGTCGAAGGTGGGCTCGGCGCGGGCTGATTGAGGTCGTAGTTGGGCGTGTCATCGCTGAACGGAATCGGCGGAAACACCAGCCAGCCACCGTCCTTGCGGATCAGCTTCTGCACATAGTCACTGCGGTAGTCGGCCTGGAACGGCAGTTGCCCGCCAAACGCCTGCTCGGTGTAACGCTTGAACACCGGGAAGTAGAACTGGCCCTGATAACTGACGACCAGCGGTTTGTCGTTGGCGATCAGTTCACCGCCCAGCGTCATGATGAACAGTCCGATGAACAGCCACAGCGACCACCAGCCACGGCGGTTTTTCTTGAATCGCGTGAAACGGCGACGGCCCAGAGGCGAGAGCTTGAACATCAGGCGTTCCTCGCGGCGAAGTCGATGCGTGGATCGACCAGGGTGTAGCACAGGTCGCCGATCAGTTTTATCAAGAGGCCGAACAGGGTGAAGATGAACAGTGAACCGAACACCACCGGGTAGTCCCGGGAAACCGCAGCCTCGTAACTCATGCGGCCGAGACCGTCGAGGGAGAAGATCACTTCGATCAGCAGCGAGCCGGCAAAGAACACGCTGATGAACACCTGTGGAATCCCCGACACCACCAGCAGCATTGCGTTGCGGAACACATGGCCGTAGAGCACACGGCGTTCGCTCAGACCTTTGGCGCGGGCGGTGACCACATACTGGCGGGTGATTTCATTGAGGAACGAGTTTTTGGTGAGGATCGTCAACGTGGCGAAGCCGCCGATCACCAGCGCCGTCACTGGCAACACCAGATGCCAGAAGTAGTCGGCGATCTTGCCCAGGGTCGACAGCGATTCGAAATTGTCGGAGACCAGCCCACGCACCGGGAACCAGTTCAGCGAGGTGCCACCGGCAAACACCACGATCAGAAACATCGCAAACAGAAACGCCGGCATCGCGTAGCCGATGATGATCGCGGTGCTGCTCCAGATGTCGAAATGGCTGCCATGATGCACCGCCTTGCGAATGCCCAGCGGGATCGACACCAGATAGGTGATCAGCGTCGCCCACAGACCGAGGGAGATGGTCACCGGCATTTTTTCGAGGATCAGATCAGTCACCGTGGCACCGCGGAAAAAGCTTTTGCCGAAATCCAGCTGCGCATAGTTCTTGAGCATCAACCACAGGCGTTCATGCGCCGGTTTGTCGAAACCGTACTGTTTTTCGATGTCCTTGATCAGTTGCGGATCAAGGCCACGGCTGGCGCGCGAGGTGCTGCTCATGGTTTCGCTGGCACTGCCGCCGACGCCGGCGCCGCCAATCCCCTGCAAATGGGCGATGGCCTGTTCGACCGGGCCGCCGGGAGCCGCCTGAATGATCACGAAATTGACCAGCAGGATGATCACCAGCGTCGGGATGATCAGCAACAGTCGCCGCAGAATGTATGCCCACATCAGTGCGGTCCTCCAGGTCTGCCACGGCCGATTTTCTCGGCGGTCATCTGCTGGTTGGTCAGCGGCGTGCTACTGATCTCCCACCAGCTCTCGATGGCTTCGTCATTGCTGGCCTGTATCGCCGGCATGCCGAAACGGTTCCACCAGACGGTGGAAGTGCCCGGCGGGTAATAGTTGGGGATCCAGTAGTAGTTCCACTGCAGCACGCGGTCCAGCGCATGGGCGTAATGCAGCATGTCGCTCTGGGTCGAGGCGCGGATCAGGCCGTTGATCAAGCTGTCGACCGCCGGGTTCTTCAGCACCATGTAGTTGTTGGCGCCGGGGTCGTTGGCCGAAATCGAACCGAAGTAGTTGAGCAACTCGCCACCCGGTGACGTGGTGACCGGGTAGCCGGTGACGATCATGTCGTAGTCACGGCTCATCAGGCGGTTGACGTATTGCGAGGAGTCGATGCGCCGGATATTGAGGTCGATGCCGATCTGCTTAAGCGTGCGTTTATATGGCAGGAGCAGGCGGTCCATGCCGTTCTGGCTGACCAGAAAGGTGAAGCTCAACGGTTCGCCCTCGGCGTTGACCAGTTGGTCGCCATCAGGTTTCCAGCCGGCCTGTTCGAGCAACTGCAGGGCTTGCAACTGTTTGTCGCGGATCAAGCCGCTGCCATCGGTTTTCGGTGCTTCGAAGACCTGGGTGAAGACTTCATCGGGAATCTGCCCGCGCAACGGTTCAAGGATCTTCAGTTCTGCGGCATCCGGCAATTGGCGGGCGGCCAGCGCGGAGTTGGAGAAGTAACTCTGCTGGCGGATGTACATGTTGCGCATCATCTGCCGGTTGCTCCACTCGAAATCCCAGAGCATCGCCAGCGCTTGGCGCACCCGGCGATCCTGGAACATCGGTTTTTGCAGATTGAACACGAAACCCTGGGCCGACTGCGGGGCTTCGGTGGCGAGGTGCGCTTTCTGCAAGCGGCCGTCGCTCAGCGCCGGGCTGTCATAGCCGATCGAGTAGCCGGTCGCGGAAAACTCGCGGTTGTAGTCATAGGCGCCGCCGCGCAGCACCTGGCGGGCAACATCGGTGTCGCCGAAGTACTCGATGCTGAAGTGATCGAAGTTGTACAGGCCGCGACTGACCGGCAGGTCCTTGCCCCACCAGTCGGGGTTGCGCTCAAAAGTGATGCTGCGGCCGGAGTCGACCTTGCCCACCCGGTACGGGCCGCTGCCCAGTGGCGGCTCGTAGCCGCCGCCACCAGCGAAGTCGCGGGTTTTCCACCAATGTTCGGGAAACACCGGCAGGGTGGCGATGTCCAGCGGCAAGGTACGATTCTCATTGCTCTTGAAGTCGAAACGCACGGTCAGTGGCGCTTCCACTTCGACGCCTTTGACGTCGGCGAATTGCGTGCGATAGCGCAGGCTGCCCTGGGTCATCAACAAGTCATAGGTGTAGCGCACGTCTTCGGCGGTGATCGGTGTGCCATCGGCGAAGCGCGCCTTGGGGTTGATAAAGAAGCGCAGGGACAACCCGTCTTCAGCGCGCTCCATCTTTTGCGCCACCAGGCCGTAGACGGTGTAAGGCTCGTCCATCGAACGCTGGGCCAGCGGCGAATAAAGCATGCCGTCAATCTGCGTGACGCCGATGCCTTTGTCGATGTACGGAAGGATGTGATCGAAGTGACCGATCTCTATCGCCGAACGGCGCAGGGTGCCGCCCTTGGGCGCCTGCGGATTGGTGTAGTCGAAGTGGCTGAAACCGGCCGGGTATTTGGCAGGTTCGCCATAGACGGTCAACGCGTGTTGCGGGGTGGCGTCCACACCAGCGGCGCCCAACAGCAGGGCCACGGCAGTGAACAGCAGAGAAGGGAAAGCCAGTCGCATTGTCAGCCTTAAAGCCGGGTGATCGATAAGCGCAATTTGTACGCGAGCGGTGCGTCAGCCGCCAGCCGTATCCTGTAACCGAAACACAACGGCCCACCAAAAGGCGGGCCGTTGGACAGCAATCAGGCGACGGATCAGTCCTGGCGGCTGGTGACTTCGAGCAGGTGATAACCGAACTGGGTCTTCACCGGGCCTTGCACGACGTTGATCGGCGCGCTGAATACCACAGTGTCGAATTCCTTGACCATCTGGCCAGGACCGAACGAACCCAGGTCGCCGCCCTGACGGCTGGACGGGCAGGTGGAGTTGGCTTTGGCGACTTCGGCGAAATCAGCACCGCCTTCGATCTGGGCCTTGAGTTCGTTGCACTTGTCTTCGCTGGAAACCAGGATGTGGCGGGCAGTGGCTTTGGCCATGGGGAAACTCTCCAATCTATTTCAGTAAAGTGTGGAGCCTACCGGATTCAGTAAGCGATTTCTCGGCAAAGTTCCGCTCGGTACATTGGCACGTGCCTACAGCTGTGCAGCCTTCAGGCGCATCGTGTGCTCGACATACAGTTCGACCGGATCATCGTCGCGTTTTCGCAGACCGCGGGGGTGACCCAGGCTGGCGAGGTGATCGAAAGGGTAGTCGGAGCGGATGACCGTGCCCAGATGCGAGCTGTAACGACCGACGAAACCGTCATTCTGCCCGGCTTCCATCGCAAAATGTCCCGACAATGCCCGGCAGACGGCATTCACCGGATCGAGTGTCTGTAGCAAATCGCCTTGCAGCGTGCCGCTCCAGGAATAGTAGTGGACGCCATTGACGCATTCCGCGCCGTGACCACCCCAAGTCGAGGGCAGGCCTTGAGGGTATTTGCGATTGAATTCGCCGACGCCCGCAGTTGTCAGGGCGTTGAGTGCCGCCACGGCGTTGCGTGGCATCGCCGGTTGACCGCTGAGCAACGAGAGAAAGTCAGCGAATTGCGTTGCAACCTGCTCTGCCACCTGCTCCGGCAGGTTTCCCGGAATCAGCGCCATGCGTAAAGCGTCAGCCAGTTCCGAACCGTGGTTGGGGCCGCTGACGGATGTCACTGAGGCCACGTTCTCCGGCATCAGGGCAGCGGCGTAGCGGCAGGCCAGCGCGCCTTGGCTATGCCCGATCAGGTTGACCTTGCCGGCACCGGTGCCTTGCAGCACGCGTTCGATCTGCCAGATTAATTGCTGGCCGCGTACTTCGTTGTCATGGGTAGCAGACAGCTGTGGCACGAACACCTGGCCGCCAGCTTCCCGCAGTGCTTGCTTGACATCATGAAAAAGCTCGAAATGACCGATACGGTCAAAGCCGAACAGGCCATGGACCAAAAGGATGGGGTAGCGTGTTGTCGCATTCCGTTGCATGTTCCTGCCTCTTTTGCAGATGTTTGTCAGTGGTTGATGCGTGCCACTGTAAAACAGGCCTAAGGGCGGGTGATGTCTGAAAAGTCCGCCTGTTTGTGAGGAAACTGGACAAAAAACTGTGCGATTTTTCGATTCTGCTTGAGGGGGGAGTCGGAACATTTGGCAATCTTTTGCCCTGTTTCTACCAAAACGCTGCCGGATGCCTACGTCATGCGGTGTGTTTACCCCCGGTTCGCAAGGCTCAGGGCTGACTTCGAGGATTCGCTGGATGATGTTCAATGGGTTTCGTTCGACGCGGCCTTGATGGCGGCGTTCTATCCAAGGAATGGAGCCACGAATGTCTATGTACGAAGCCAATGACGACTCTTCTGTAAAGCCGATAGCCAATACATCTCCCTTGTCGATTGATAGCGATGGCTGTGGTCATCTGAATTTTAAGGTGGACGGAGGTAGCCTCGAATTCAGCTATCACTCCACCTGCGTAGCTGCGCCAACTTCGAACTTGTGCCTGCCTGCTCCGATGCTTGAGGTCCTGGAGCAGGGAATGCTTGATCCTTCGCTGGGCAACGCATTCGTCAGGGTTGCGCCTTACCCGAACATGATGAGCGGCGACAGACTGGTATTGAGTTGGCACGGGATCGATGACGAAGGATTGCCCTATCGGCATGAGGCCTCGCGCTCTGTCAGCGATGGGCAAGTGGGCAAGGAAATCGTGTTTGCCATAAAAGGCGTACACGTCGCAGCGCTGGAGCGCGGTTCGCTGGAGCTTTACTGGACGCTATATAGCGTGGCCCTGTCCGAACCGGTGTCATCCTGTCGCCTGCAACTGGATGTAGGCGATCCAGAACCCGAGTTGCTTGCACCGATCATCGAAGAAACGGTGGGTGGCACACTTGATCCCGTTCGTGTGCCGCACGGCACGAGCGTCACCGTGCGACCTTATGCGCGCATGGCTGCCAGTGATCGGGTCACGCTGTCCTGGCAAGGTGCCGCACCAGCGTCGGTGTTCAATGATGTTGTGACTGTGGAGCAGTTTGCCGTCGGCGAAGCGCTTTCTTTCTGGATTGCTGCCGACTGCATCGCAGCCTGTTCCACTCAATCGGTAATGGTCAGCTATCAGATCAAGTCAATGGACGGACAGGTGAGGAACTCCGCAACCTCCCGAATTCTGATCGCACCGTTGATTCGTGGCGATCTGCCGGCGCCGCAGGTGCTGGAAGCGCAGGACGGCGAACTGGACGCAGACGATGCCGTGGACGGCGTGACCGTGGTGATCACTGATCCGCATGCAGAGGAAGGGGAGTTGGTGTACCTCAAGTGCGACGGGGAGTATTTCGGTCATCGCGATGATCGCGATATCACTCGGGAAACTGCCGGTCAGCCACTGGTATTCATCGTGCCTCACCGATTCTGGCGAGAGCATCGGGAAACCGTGGTGCAGGTGTCCTACTCGGTGGAGCGGCTGGATGACGTCAGCCAGGCTTCCGGCGTTACCCGTATCCGGGTGCGGGCGTAAGCCTGGGTTGAAGTTCCGAGTGACAGTTCAGCCTTTGCGGGATGCTGGCTCGCCCGCAGAGGTCGTTCAGAGCATCAGGCCTGAGGGCGTGCCCGAAGACGTTCGGCTGCGCTCGACAGCAACTGTTCCGTCGCGCTGAATCCCAGGCAGCCGTCGGTGACCGATACGCCATAGCGCAGGGCAGGGCTCAAAGGTTGGCAACCCTCGAACAGATGGGACTCGATCATCATGCCGATCAAGGAGCGATCACCTTGCAAGCGTTGCTCGAGCACCTCGTTGAATACGTGGGGCTGGCGCAGTGGATCCTTGCCGCTGTTGGCGTGACTGCAGTCGACCATGATCCGGCCTGGAATCTTCAGGCGGGTCAAGTCGGCATGTACCCGGGCCACGCTTTCGCGATCATAGTTCGGCCCATGATGGCCACCGCGCAGTACCAGGTGAGTGTCGGGGTTGCCCGAGGTCTGGATGATCGCCGGGTGGCCTTGGCTGTCGACGCCGAAGTGCCGATGTGGATGGGCAGCCGAACGCATGGCGTCGACGGCTACGGTCACGCCACCGTCGGTGCCGTTCTTGAAACCTACGGGCATGCTCAGACCACTGGCCATTTCCCGGTGGATCTGCGATTCGGTCGTACGTGCGCCGATGGCAACCCAGCCAAGCAGGTCGTCGAAGTAGCCGGCAGCCATCGGCTGCAGCAGTTCGGTGGCGATGGGTAGTCCCAGGCGAACCATCTCGAGCATCAATTCGCGCGACAGGGTCAGACCGGCGGCCATGTCGTCGCTGCCGTCCAGATGTGGGTCATAGGCCAAGCCTTTCCAGCCGACCGTGGTGCGTGGTTTTTCGACATAGGCGCGCATGACCAGCAGCATTTCGTCGCTGACGTCCTGTGCCAACCGGGCAAGTTTTTCGGCATATTCCAGCGCGGAGCGCGGGTCGTGAATCGAGCATGGGCCGACGACAATCAGCAGGCGCTGGTCTTCACCATCGAGAATCGCGCGGATCGCCTGGCGGTGGGCGGCGACTTGCTGGGCGAGAGCATTGTTCAGCGGCAATTGCTGCTTGAGCTGCAGCGAGCTGGGCAGGCGCAGGGTCAGCGCTTCGTTGGCAGAATTGAGGGTGGACAGTGGCAGAGCAGAAACAGACGAGTTCATATTCGGGATTCCTGGGCTGGTGGCGGGTGCTTCCCGCTCACTCGGCCCTACTGGGGTGTTCGACAATTGGCCGTATTGGCTACGTGTGTGTGCTTGCCACCTGTGGGTGACCGATCGGAGGCGGCAGGCTGTCCCGAGCGGAGGCTGGTAAATCGCCAGGCGGTAAAACTGTCGTAACGGTAATAAGTGGCGTAGTTCATGGCGTAAATCCTCAAAGTGTCTGGTGTGTTGCTGAAAAAGTGTGGGCCTGAAAAAACAAAACCCCCGGTCGGGAGGCCGACCGGGGGTTGAGAATTCTCTGGTAGGCGACCCGTTTACATGGGCGCCGTGTGGGTATCAGGCGCGCCAGTGGCTAAACCAATACCCAAAATAAAAGCTGACTGGAGCGCAAACGTCATTCACCCGGGCAGCCGCAACCGAGCGCGGGGCGCTGTCGGCACAAAGCTGTGAGAGGGCGTTGAACATGGTCTGTCTCCGATGAATGCGCCGAGCTTACTAGAGGCCCGTACGCCTGAGCAATCAGAAATTGCTATCGCTCATTCAGCGTGTGACCTATCGCTTGAGTGCTGCAGGCGTTGTGACACACTGGATGTTTTGTCAGAGTCCAAGGAAGAGTCATGTCGGTTTTCACTGTCGCAGCAGCCCAATCGTTTTCCGTTGCAGGTGATCTGGCCGCGAACATCACCGCTCATTTGCGCTTCATGGCCGCAGCGGCGGAGCAGGGTGTCGAGCTTCTGGTGTTCCCGGAACTGTCCCTGACAGGCTACGAAGGCCAGCTTGCCGCAGACATGGCGATCGATCCGCTGGACGCGGTGCTGCAACCCCTGCGCGATTACGCCCGAGAACTGGGCATCAGTGCTGTCGTCGGTATGCCGATTCGTCTGAAGGGAAGTTCGCAGGTATTGATTGGTGCGTTGACGTTAGCGAAGGACGGCTCTCTTGAGGTTTACAGCAAACAGCATCTGCACGCTGGCGAAGAGCGTTTCTTTGCGCCTGGCACCGGTGGCTCGACCCTTCGAATAGGCCGCGATACCGTGTCACTGGCGGTCTGTGCTGATTTTTCCCACGCCAGCCACGCGGCAGCGGCTGCTGGTCTTGGTGCCGACCTGTACGCCGCAGGTGTGCTGATTGGGGAAAGCGGCTATGGCGCGGACAGCGCGCTGCTACAGGGCTACGCGGAAAAGCACTCGATGGCGGTGCTGATGGCCAATCATGCCGGGCTCACGGGTGGGTGGCAGTCAGCAGGGCGCAGCGCGTTCTGGTCTGAAATCGGGGCGTTGATCGTTGCCGCGCCCGGGCCTGGAGAGTTGTTGGTGGTCGCTCGGCGTGACGCCGGTGGATGGCAGGGGCAGGTGGTGCCAGTGACGATCGCGCAATGAGCTACAGTTTGCGTCGCGCGCAACCAAATGACACGGCATTTGCCCGTGACCTGGCGTGTCGGAACATGCTGCGCTATTACATTGATCACGACCTGCTTTGGCAGGACGAAGCGTTTGATGTTGCCTGGTCCGGGCGTGACAACTGGTTGATCATGCGTGCTGAAATCGCCGTGGGATTCTTCAGTCTCAGTCGGGATCGCCGGGCACTGTACATACGCGAGTTGCAAGTGACTGAAGCGTTTCGCGGTCAGGGTGCAGGATCCTGGGCGCTTGATCAGGTTATCGTGATGGCCCGCACTGAAGGGTTCCCGGCGTTGCGTTTGACCGTATTCAAAAATAATCCGGCGCAAAGCCTGTATAAGAGAAAAGGCTTGAAGGTGTGCGGCGAGGACGAGTGTTTCCTGAGGATGCAGCTCGAATTCGGTACACCTGTGCTCTGAAACCCACGGCTGGCAAGCCTTCGATGATGAATTGAAACTTTTTAAATGCTGCTTGCCGCTAGGTCTGTCTGGCACTTTTTGCTAAGGTGTCGGGCATCCCAATAAGACCATTTCGCGAGGTGTCTGCTTGATTAGGGTGCTAGTGGTCGATGACCATGATCTCGTTCGTACAGGCATTACACGTATGCTGGCCGATATCGATGGCTTGCAGGTGGTTGGCCAGGCCGAATCCGGGGAAGAATCCCTGATCAAGGCCCGTGAGTTGAAACCCGATGTAGTCCTGATGGACGTCAAGATGCCCGGTATCGGTGGTCTTGAGGCGACGCGCAAGCTGTTGCGCAGCCATCCGGACATCAAGGTCGTCGCCGTCACGGTATGTGAGGAAGATCCGTTTCCTACACGCCTGTTGCAGGCCGGTGCCGCCGGTTACCTGACCAAGGGCGCCGGGTTGCCGGAAATGGTCCAGGCCATTCGGCTGGTATTTGCCGGGCAGCGTTACATCAGCCCGCAGATCGCCCAGCAACTGGCGATCAAGTCGTTTCAGCCGACCAACGATTCGCCGTTCGATGCTCTGTCCGAACGGGAAATCCAGATCGCATTGATGATTGTCGGCTGCCAGAAGGTGCAGATTATTTCCGACAAACTTTGCCTGTCGCCGAAAACGGTGAACACCTATCGCTATCGGATCTTCGAAAAGCTGTCGATCAGCAGTGATGTCGAGTTGACGTTGCTGGCTGTGCGCCACGGCATGGTTGATGCCAGCGCCTGATCATGACTGAAACATTCGATTCCGGCGCCTTCCTGGCGACTGTCAGTGGGCGTCCCGGCGTCTATCGCATGTTCGACAGCGAGGCACGCCTGCTTTACGTCGGCAAGGCCAAGAATCTCAAGAAGCGCCTTGCCAGCTACTTCCGCAAGACCGGACTGGCGCCGAAGACTGCTGCGCTTGTCGGGCGTATCGCGCAGGTCGAAACGACCATCACCGCCAACGAAACCGAAGCGTTGCTGCTTGAGCAGACCCTGATCAAGGAGTGGCGCCCGCCGTACAACATTCTGTTGCGCGACGATAAGTCCTACCCCTATGTGTTTCTTTCCGACGGTCAATTTCCGCGGCTGAGCATCCACCGCGGTGCAAAGAAAGCCAAGGGCAAGTATTTCGGCCCATACCCGAGCGCCGGGGCCATCCGCGAAAGCCTCAGCCTGTTGCAAAAAACCTTTTTCGTCCGTCAGTGCGAAGACAGTTACTACAAGAACCGCACACGCCCGTGTCTGCAATATCAGATCAAGCGCTGCAAGGCGCCTTGTGTCGGCCTGGTCGAACCTGAGGTGTATGCCGAGGATGTTCGCCATTCGGTGATGTTTCTTGAGGGCCGCAGTCACGCACTGACCAATGAGCTTTCTACGGCGATGGAAGAGGCAGCAATCAATCTGGAGTTCGAGCGTGCTGCCGAGTTGCGCGACCAGATTGCCTTGCTGCGCAGGGTTCAGGATCAGCAAAGCATGGAGGGCGGCACCGGCGATATCGACGTCATCGCAGCCTTCGTCAACCCGGGCGGCGCCTGCGTTCATTTGATCAGTGTGCGCGGCGGGCGCGTGCTGGGCAGCAAGAATTTCTTTCCGCAGGTGGGTATTGAAGAAGACGTTGCTGAAGTCATGGCCGCGTTCCTTGGCCAGTACTTCATCAGCAGTCCGGAGCGCGACTTGCCGAGCGAGTTGATCGTCAACGTGGTTCCAGAAGACGCAACGGCGTTGATCGAAGTCATTCACGAGTTACGCGGTCGAGAATTGACCATCAGTCTTCGGGTACGTGGCACGCGGGCGCGCTGGCAGCAATTGGCGGTCACCAATGCCGAGCAGGCGCTGGGCGCGCGCCTGGCCAACCGGCAACACACGGCCGCGCGCTTCGATGCGCTGGCCGAAGTGTTGAACCTGGATGAGCCGCCGCAGCGCCTGGAGTGCTATGACATCAGTCATTCCAGTGGTGAGGCGACCGTTGCCTCCTGTGTCGTGTTCGGCCCGGAAGGCGCGATCAAGTCCGATTATCGTCGCTACAACATTGAGGGCGTCACAGCTGGCGATGACTATGCCGCCATGCACCAGGCGTTGACCCGCCGCTTCAGCAAACTGAAGGACGGGGAGGGCAAACTGCCGGACATTCTGTTGGTGGACGGCGGCAAAGGGCAGTTGTCGATGGCCCGTGATGTGCTGAATGAGCTGGCAGTGCCTGATCTCATTCTCTTGGGTGTGGCGAAAGGAGCAACACGTAAGGCTGGTTTCGAGACTTTGTATCTTAATGATGCTGCGCACGAGTTCACTCTGCGGGGCGACTCGCCGGCACTGCATCTGATCCAGCAGATTCGCGACGAAGCCCACCGGTTCGCGATTACCGGACACCGCGCGCGCCGCGGTAAAACCCGCCGTACGTCGACACTTGAAGGCGTTGCAGGTGTCGGGCCTACCCGGCGCCGCGACTTGTTGAAACATTTTGGTGGATTGCAGGAGCTGTCTCGTGCAAGCATCGAAGAGATCGCCAAAGCACCGGGGATCAGTAAAAAGCTCGCAGAGTCGATTTATGCAAACCTGCATAGCGAGTAGAATGCCAACTCACCTCGTAGCCAGTTGTGCCGATGAATATCCCTAATCTGATTACCGTTCTCCGCGTCCTGCTCATCCCGATCTTCATTTTGCTGTTTTACCTGCCTTACCAGTGGAGTTACATGGCTTCCGCCTCGGTATTCGCCTTTGCGGCGGCGACTGACTGGCTGGATGGCTATCTGGCCCGTCGTCTGGAACAAAGCACGCCGTTCGGTGCGTTCCTCGATCCGGTCGCCGACAAACTGATGGTGGCAGTGGCTTTGGTGCTGCTGGTACAGGAACACGGCAACTTGTGGCTGACACTTCCTGCTGCCGTCATCATTGGCCGCGAGATTGTCGTATCGGCCTTGCGTGAATGGATGGCCGAACTCGGTGCCCGCGCTCATGTGGCGGTGTCCAATCTCGGCAAGTGGAAAACCGCCGCCCAGATGCTGGCGCTGGTGATCCTGCTGGCCAACCCTCGTGACTTCAGCTTCTGGGTCTTCCTGGGTTACGCCTTGTTGCTGATCTCGGCAGGCCTGACATTGTGGTCGATGGTTCAATACTTGCGGGCTGCCTGGCCGCATCTGAAAACCGACGTTGAAAAGAAATAAAAGTTTTTTGAATCAAAGGGTTGACGGGGCTTCTGAAATCTATAGAATGCGCAACACCAAGCGGGAATAGCTCAGTTGGTAGAGCACGACCTTGCCAAGGTCGGGGTCGCGAGTTCGAGTCTCGTTTCCCGCTCCAAGTTTGTACGCGGTTGTTGTTGTGCTACTAGCAGCGATCGTTTGAGGCCGAGTAGCAAAATGGTTATGCAGTGGATTGCAAATCCACCTACGCCGGTTCGATTCCGACCTCGGCCTCCACTCTTAAAAACCCCGTAGATCAATGATCTACGGGGTTTTTTATTGCCTGCAAGAAAGTCGGGTGTTCCGCAATTTTTCTCATATGCTCCGCAACTTGGCAGGCATGCTGATGTGGATTCCGATCTCGATGATCGGTGGTGGTCGCAAACGTGGCAATTTGATGTCGTTTTCGGTACGATTTGTATTCAAATTGAGGTTGAGTGAGGGGGCGGTGGTGATATCTGATCGTGAAATTGCGTTGGAGCAGGCGCTTGTCGCAGCGTTTGGCGCGGCTGCCGAGCTTGGTATTGATCACGATACTTTGTGTGACGCTTCCAGAGAGCTTATTCAGCGCTACAGTAAATATGTAAAACTGAATTACCCCCACGTCGACAGCGCTCAGAAAGAGTTGATGGGGGCTTGGGAGCAGTTCAAGGCTATAGAGGGGAAATAACCTTGCGGCCTTGGTCCTGTGTCGCTTCTGCGTGGACTCTAAAGTGCTTGATGTGCCTCAAGCGCATGAGTGTTTAAAGTCGGGTTGCGTAGCTCCTCGTTTATTTCCTCAATGGCGTTCCAGACAGGCATCGCCATTTCCTTGCGTCGGATTTCATCCTCTCTGCGCCGCATTATAGAAGGCATCGGGCTCTAGCTTTTTTTTAATGCGTGTGCGGCTGGCTTCAGCTCATGGGGGCATGGCTGGTCGTGCAGGATGCAGAGAAAAGATCGCGCAGTGCTCGTCTAGACGCTTTTGAATTTGATGCGATAGAGGCAGAGGGAAGGAGTTGCTAATGCTCCTTCCTTCTGCCTTGGTGGGCGTTTCTATGTTGCAACTCTTGAAATGACTTGATTCAGAGTATTCAATTCTTTTGCGTTGTTTGTTTTCGAGATTATCAAGCGAATTCTCTCGATTGGAATGTCTACTGCATAATAGGCGATAAAGGCAAACAAGAAAGTGCCGATTAGTGAGACAACTG
Organism: Pseudomonas sp. H1h; assembly: GCF_000633255.1. Taxonomy (GTDB): domain Bacteria; phylum Pseudomonadota; class Gammaproteobacteria; order Pseudomonadales; family Pseudomonadaceae; genus Aquipseudomonas. Next base: position 70,913 of record NZ_AYMJ01000029.1, on the reverse strand, counting down.
ATTTATCCAATTCGCCTTCGTAGTAATGCAGTACCACGGACATTACGACAAAATGTCCGAGGTATACCGGGTACGCGAGCTGGCCGGTAATCCTGTCGATCTTTGATTTTTTTGTAAGCTCAAACAAGAAGGGCGTGCAGACAAAAACAGTCAAGTAAAACAACCAGGAGAGCGGAGCGTCCTGATCGCCGCTTGTCCAGAGTTGAGGGGTGACTATGAAAACAATTAAAGCTAATGCAGAAATCTTTCCGGCCATTATGACCCAGGATTTGTTTTTGGCTTCGATATACAACCTGTAGGCCAATACGCCGAGCATGAAGAAGGCTATCGACGATGGGAAGAAGAAATATCTCCAAGGGACGACGGGGAAATCCAAGGCGTAAAGGGTGATTCTCAGTACTACTCCGGCCATCGTCAAGGCGAGTATCGTTTTGAGCGATCTGGTAACAATGAATGGTGCAAGGACGTAAAAATACAGTTCCAGGCTGAGGGACCATACAGGGCCGATGACATAGTTCCAGTTCTCCGGTGTGGAGAAAGGAATGAGTTCGGCGCCAAAGAAAAAGGCATTACAAAAAAGAGCGACCGGCATGAGCCACTCTTTTCCTGGTTCGGTGTCGAAAACCAGAAATGATTTTTCACCCGTTGAGAGTATCAGCCATGCAAAGAGTATAAGCATCAGCCAGTTGACAGGATAAAGTCTTAGAGCCCGATTAAGGTAAAATTTACCGGCGCCATTGCTTAGCTTTGAGTATTTCTCTGTGATCACCATTGAAATGTAAAAGCCAGACAAAATAAAAAATGCAAAAACTGCGTGCCCTGACCAAATGAAAATGTTTGCACTTTGGTGGGTTACTGAAATCTCTCGTCCTAGAATTTCATGTGCGTGGTCGATGAATACTGCCAATGCCAGTATTAGTCGGAAGAATCCCATCATCCAGTTCCTTGTTGTTGTTTTTTGCGCGGCATGGTACAGATTTGTATAAAAAATGTAACTGAATTGTTACGGAATTTTTTTGGATTTGTGATGTCTCGCTGAAAATTGTTAAGTCGCCCTCCAGCGCACGGTGGATTCAAGGGGCGAGGGAGGTCGCGATTGATACCAATCAGTAAGGTTTTTACGTGCAGGTTTGTTGACTTGCGATGCGCTGCTGCCGACGAGCCTTTGACGTGCGCTCAGAACGGCAAGCCGTGGGATCAACCTGGCGTGAAGGGGCCTTAAAAATCAGTAGCTTGCGAGCGACGAATAGTGCTAACCTATTGAAATTCTGAGCTTTATAGGTGAACTGCAAATCTACTTGCAGCAGTTCGATACCAACCTCGAGCTCCACCGCAAACAAGCTCTGTAGATCTATGATTTACTCAGCTTTTTTATTTTCAGTGCGCTGCAAGATTTAGTCTTGAAATGAGCCACTGTGAACTTGCTTCACCGGGAACTGATGTATATATTTCCCGCTCTGCTTCACACGGCTCAACAGTGTCAGGTTCGTTGAACGACTGATATGAGCGCCGTACCGCGCTACCGCCCGAATGGCGAAACTGGTAGACGCATGGGACTTAAAATCCCCCGCTCGTAAGGGCGTGCCGGTTCGATTCCGGCTTCGGGCACCATTAATATCAAGGGCTTGCATGACATACCTCATGCAAGCCCTTAGTTCTTTTTTCCGCAATGAAAAAATCTTTTCCGCAATTCGTGACCGTCAGTCACTTCGTAGGGGTAACCTTCATCCCCTTGCGCATTCGGATGTACTGTTCTGTCATCCCAACGGTCGTATGTCCTAGCTGGTCCCTAGCTTCTCGGATGCTCCCTGTTGACTCCTCCTTATCCGTCGCCGCTTTTGCTCTTAGGTCGCGCATCTGAAATTCTGCTTTTGGAATTCCGGCTGCTTCCCTGGCGTCATCAAACCGCTTTCTGAGCATGCTGGTCGTCATTGGCTGCCCAGAGTCGATTACTACCAGACGTGTTGATCTGATTTTGTGTCCAGCCTTTCGTGTCATGATCCGATCGATTACGACTTTGAGCTCACCAATGATCTCGATCCTTCGTTTAGCCCCGGTCTTGCCTTGCTGAACGGAGAGCTTTCCGTCTTTGATGTCTCGCTCATCCATCTTCAATGTGTCTGCGATCCTCTGGCCCGTTAGGTAGAACAGGTCCAAAGCGTCCCTCAATGGTTGATCCGCATGCCGGTAGGCTCTGGCAAGTACGTCGTCTTCAACATATATGTCGCGACCTGTTTCTTTATTGCCTTTCACGCCTGAGCAAGGATTTGCCAAGGATGTATAGCCATTCTCGCGAGCAAAGTTCCAGATGGAGCTGAGTAGTGCCTTCTCCCGATTCGCGCGAATAGGTGCTGTCTTGCCACGATGACGAAGGTACTGGCTGACATGTTTCGGTTCGATAGCTTCTAGAGGAGCGGGCGGGTCATTGAAGAACAGAAGAAGGTTTTTCAGTTCGCGCGCGTTGTCCTTTTGGGTGGCGTGGGCTTTTGTGGGAACCACCTCATTCATATAAAGCTCGGCTACGTAAGCAAAGGTAAGTACGGTTTGCGTCAGAGCTTGAGAGACACGGCTTTTTTCGAGTTTTGCGTACTCTAGTACGGCTAGGCCGTAATCTGTACCTAGCGGGATTTCCTTGCGTGGTTTCCCGCCAGTGTCATAGAGGTAATAGGTGGTGTTGCCGCGTTTTCTCTCGCGCAGCCGAGGAATGCTCCCCGGCTTTGTTGGTCTTCGTCCCATTTATCCCACCAGGCGCGGCTGCCACGTTGGAGTTTCTGTCGCGTTGGTTGTTGCTCCTGTCAGCGCGGATGCAATCACGCAAGGCCAGCCATTGCGCTTGATGGTATGACGAATGCCATTGCGCTTCAGTACCGTTATCTGACCGGCCTTAGTTTTAGCTCCGGTCAGCTCGCAAACCTGCTCATGGCTAAGAAATTGAATGTTCATGCTGCCTCCTTGCTAGGAAATACAGAGCGCTTCGAATGCGCTTGCTGCCACGACTGGAACCTGTCCGTTGCCAATGGCCTTAAGTCGGTCCACCCGATGGGCCATCCCATTAGCCACTCGGCCCATTCCGGGTTCAGATGACCACCATCCTGTGCCATCACGGCGTGATCCAGCCGATCGTTCGAACGGTCGGCCCCTGATCGGCGAGTTAGTGCCGCGGGGGAGGATCCCTTTGCCATGCTCGCCACTGGTGTTGGCCATCGTCTGGTGGGTGTCTTCTGCGATGAGCCAGATCCGGTCGCGCTGATAAGGGGCACCAAGGTCAGCCGCTCCGATAACACCCCATCGCGCGTCATACCCCATTTCGGCAAGGTCACCGAGCACCACGGCAAGTCCTCTTCCCACAAGCAATGGTGAGTTCTCCAGTTCGACGTAACGCGGTCGTACCTCATCGGTAATTCGTGCCATCTGCCGCCGCAGTCCGGAACGGGCGCCGGCGATACCGAGCCCGTTGCCTGCAACCGAGATGTCTTGGCAAGGAAATCCTCCTGAAACCACGTCAACAAGGCCTCGCCAAGGACGTCCGTCAAAACTGCACACGTCAGACCAAATCGGGAAAGGCGGGAGCAGTCCATCGGTTTGTCGTTGCGCCAGAATCTGTGCGGCGTAGGCATCACACTCAACGGCGCAGACGGTGCGCCAGCCGAGGAGGTGTCCGCCGAGTATTCCGCCACCAGCGCCTGCGAAAAGAGCCAACTCATTCACGCAGCCTCCACAGTGACTTGCGCGGCGCTGGAGAGTGGTTGTCCGACTTTGTTGCCCTCAATTCCTGATTGCAACTGCGCAGCCATCGCAAGCACCTGATCGCGCAGGGACCGGGCATCACGCTCAAGCTTCTTGCCGGTACGAAAGGCGCTGTAGGTCTCGGCGGCGATCCGCAGCAGCTCGCCGATATCGACCAGCGTCTGGTGCTCGGCCGGGCCGAAGAGTGGACCTGCTTCAAATCGTTTGCAGGTGTGTGCCAGGCGCGCGTGATCGGGCCGGATGAACTGCGGGGAGGCCTGAAGCTCGCGGATGGTTTTGGCGCTTGCGGCGCGCTGGATGTCTTCACCCTTGCGCAGGCCGGTCTCCAGGCCATCGCTACGGCCCATGATGTAACCGCCCCAAACTAGGAGGGCCGCCATAATGATCAGGATGACGAGTGCACCTGCTTGTACTGAAGTCATCATTTGGTGTGCTCCTGGGGCTGTCGTTGGCTGGTGGAAACTGCCGTCAGTGATGTGGGTGCAGCATCGGGTTGGTCGTCCTGCTGTCGCTGCATGTCCTCATCAGCCTTGTAGGCGCAGATGTCGATCAACGAGGCCATGTGCCGTATGTGGACGTATTTGAGTGCCTTGCGACTGGCGTCGATCGTGGTGATCGGAAGCTGAATCCTGCCGTTGTAGATCTCAGTCACGAACAGCTGTGAATTCAGGTTCCGAAAATAGGCCTCTCGTATTTTCTCTAGCGGGATCAGTACATTCCCGAAAGTGCGATAGAGCATTTCAACGGTGGTCGATTCAGGCGCCGGATGCAGGCGAAGCGGATTCTGCGTAGCGTTACTCATGGCCTTGTCGAGCCTCCTTGCGTTGTTGTCGTGCCGGGTGGTTCCAGGTGTTCAGGCAGTGGCGTTTAGTCAGCTCGCGCAGATGTTCGGGCACTTCGAGGAGCGCGGCGTTGCGCTCCTCGCGTGTGCGCATGGCAACGATCTGGCGGGCGTACTCCCTAGGCCACGTCACGGCGGTCTGCCGGGATGGCGGGAAGATCAATGCCCAGCTGCTCAGCCAGCCAGCGGATGCCGGCTTGTTTGATCCGGGTCGACTGGCTGTACTGCATGCCGTATTTCTCGTCGTACCAGGGGCTGTCCTTGATCCGTAGATAATCGTTGTCGCGCTCGAGGTCCGCCGGCAGGTTTCCCTTAAGCAGACCCTTTTCGCGCATGCGGGCGATGAGCTTGGGTCGGGTCAGGCCGAGATGAGCAGCTGTTTGGGCGAGGGTTCGTTCCATGGCGCCTCCTTAAGCCGCGTGTGCGGCAGGAGTGGCTGCCGCAGCAATTTGGCTGATGGATTCGCTGACCTTGCCGTAGATTTCGACATCGGTACCGCACGCGGTAAAACACCGGGTGCGCGGGCTCTTTTTGCCGATGCTGAGGATGGCGGTGATGCAGGAAAGAGTGTGCGGGCGATGAACAGCCACGTGCAGAGGCAGGTCGAAGCCCATGTCGAGGCTCAGCACGCCGCCGGTGCGAATCAGTTCGAATACCCGTTGTTTGTCCTGGACGTCAAAGCGTCCGTATTGGCGATCGGCATGCGCACGATGCACCAAGTCGCTGGTGGTGCTCGGATCAAGCGGGCCGTTGGCAATCTCTTCGATGAAGTCGGCCAGCTTGAGGTGCATCTTCTTGTCGTTCGGCAGGGTCAGCGTGTGGCGTTCACTGCCCAGCTCGATGACGAAAGTGCTTTCCACTGTGCCGCGTTCGGCCTTGAGACGGAATGCCAGGCACTCGCGCTTCGGCGCTGTGCGCAGGACGTGGTTGAAGGTTTCGGTCAAGTTGACCTGTGCATTGAGCAACTGCAGGGTGCGGTTGTCGATCTTGTACTTGATCATGCCGCGTGTCCTCCGCCGTTCGGATCGACAGGAGAGGGCTGACAGGACTTGGCGACAAGCTTGGGTTTGCTGTTATGAATGACGACCAGGCAGCCCGTGGCGAGCTGCAGCTGTTCGATCAGTTTGCGATTGCTGACGCATGCAGGATGGATATGCAGGGATGCGGTGGTACGCATTGTAAAGCCTCACTGTGGTAGGAGAGTGAGGCGAGTAAACAGTTTGTTTGGTGGGTGGTCAACACATTTTGTTTGCTATGCCATCGATCTGCTGCCTAGCGGTCTAATGTAGGACCACCAAAATATGCGACCGAGGATTACAAATCGCTGAGATATTATCTTGTCAAAATCATAGTCTTCGTCTGGATATTCTTTAGAATTGAAGCTTTTCAGCGTTATACCGCTGGGGGTTTTCTCAACAAATTTGATTCGCAACAGCCCGTTGTGATCAATCGCGTACATTTCTCCGTCTACGATGCGGGTCATGCCGGTATCTATTCCTACGGTCGCTCCCAATCGAATCAAGGGTTCGGTGCTATTGCAATGATTCATAGCGAAAACTGCGTTTTGTGGATCTACCCCGCAGTCACGCATCGTATCCCGAGAAAAGCGAAGCTTAGGGCCAGTGATCTCTTGAACTTCTGCACGTGGGACCTTGCCAGGCCCATTTATAAACTCGACCTCGCGATACAGCCTCAACTCCACTTCGTCTACTTCCAGAGAGGTGCCAGGATCCCAAGGTGACCTCAACTCCAGAGCGTAAATCGGAGATCCATTTTCTGGAGGTGTGGGGGTGCGTTCCGTAGTCGATGTACGCATTGGTACATCTCTTCCTTCCAGCCATTCACGCTCTACGATCAGAGTGCGCGCGACTTCACCCGCCATGTAGGCTGGAACACCCCTCGCTTTCCAGTTCGTGATGTTCTGATCGTTCTCTAGATCGAGGATTCGAGCCAGCTGAGATCCTGTCAATCCGGACCCCTGAAGTGCTTCCCGAAATCGTTTGCCTTTGAGTTGTTGCGTCTGTTTGCTCATAAACAGGATGTTACAGCGCTTGCGTTTAAAAGATAACAAACGTATTGTTTGGTTTGTTCATTCAATTTGTTTGGTGCGGTTAACGTCATGAGTACACCTGCTCAGATTTTTGATTTGGTATTGCAGGTTGCTGAAGCTGCCGGCAAAAGTCCTTCGCAGCTTTCGCGACAGTGCAAAATCAGTCCTCAACGATTTTTCAATTGGCGACGAAGGGGTATCCCCGTTGCGCAGGTTCGACCTTTATCGAACGCTCTTGCCGGGTTGCTGCAGCCACACCAGCTTAGGCCAGACCTCCCAGAAATCTTTCCAGCGGAGTCAGTTTCAGAAAAAAACTCTGCATAGAAAAAAGGCGACCCAAGGGTCGCCCAGTTTCTCCCGATAGCATCACCACAATGCTATCGGGCCGCGATGTCAGTAGGTGCGCACACCACATGCCGCCGACCCTCATCGCGTTTCCAAGGCTCGGAAGCCTTGGTGTTGCTGCCGTTCTTACCACAGAGCTGGCAGCTGTTGCGCCAGGGGTGAACAACGGATTGTTCGCCCCGGCACGGTGCCGGTTTCGATCTAGCGGATCTAGCCGGCGTTTGGGCCTCTCCAGACCACGCGGCAAATGTATCACCAACATCTGTCGCATGGCACTGGCAACTTTTAGGATTAATGCCATGAGCCGAATCGCTCTTAGTTCTCTGGAACGGGCGCAGCGGGAAATCCTGCCGCTCGATTTAGCGCTGTACCACGCCGCTCGCGAGTACCCGGGTGGCGCTGCTGCCATCGCTGCCACGACCGGTCGTAACCCGACCACGCTGCAGCACAAACTGTCGCCGACCCACCCGAGCCACTCCATCAACATTCAGGAGTTTGGCGAGATCCTCGAACTGACCAAGGATCGCCGCATTCTGGATGCGGTGCACGCGCTGGTCGGCGACACGATCTGGCAGGAACTGGCCGACACCTACACCAACGACATGCCCGAGACCTTGACCACCGGCATCGCCGAATACTTCCGCCAGGTCGCCGATCTGGCCGAGACCTGGGCCAAGAGCATCGGCGACGGTGTGGTGACTGATCAGGAACTGGCGGCGATTCGTCTGCAGGTGTTCCGGGGTATTCAAGGTCTGCTGGGGTTGTTCAACCGCGCCACCTACGTCAACCAGACGACGCGAGGTGCTGACCGTGGCTGACATCGCCGATTTTGCCAACGATCTGGTGCAGGAACGCATCGATCAGGCCATGGCCGCGCGCAGCGCTGCCAAGGCAGAAAGCGCGGCCCATTCCTTGCTGTTCTGTGAAGCCTGTGACGATCCGATACCGGAGGCGCGTCGTCTGGCCCAGCCGGGTTGCTCGCAGTGCATCAGCTGCCAGTCCCTCTCTGAGCGGGGGATTCAGCATGCTCGATGAGGTATTGGGCCAATTCGCCGATTACGGTCTGGAGCCAGCGCAACCGCTGGTGTTCGGCAAGCTGACCCGCTGCAAGACATCGCAGGACAAGGGCAAGGAAAAGAACGGCTGGTACGTGGTTCACGAGCAGCGCACGGAGAAGGGCGACACCCTGATCTTCGGCGCCTTCGGTGACTGGCGTTCGGGCGAGACGCAGAAGATCAAGGTCAAGGCCGGCCGCATGTCCCCCGAGGAGCGCGAAGTGATGCGCGCTCGCCAGGAGGAAGCCAAGCGCCGCGCCGCCGAAATCGCGAATAACGCTGCGCGGCGGGCCGCGAAAAGGGCGCAGGGTTTGTTCGAACGCATGCCGACCACCGGGCGCAGCGACTACCTGGACCGCAAACAGATCGTCGGCATCAACGTGCGTTACGCGCCACGCACCGGTGCCGTGCTGGTCCCAATGAAGAACGCCCGTGATCAGATCATGGGCCTGCAGGTGATCTTCCCGAACAAACAGGAAGACACCGGCCGCGACAAATCCTACTGGCCCTACGGCATGGCGAAGGAGGGCACCTTTCACCTGCTCGGTCCGCACCCGGTTCCGGGCGAGCCGGTGCTGGTCTGTGAGGGTTACGCCACCGGCGCCAGCCTACACATGGCGACGTCGCTTGCGGTGGCCGTGGCCTTCGATGCGGGCAACCTGCTGGCCGTGTGCAAGGTCATGCGCGAACGCTTCGCCGGTTGCCCGCTGATCATCTGCCGCGATGACGACTGGAAAACCACCAAGCCCAACGGCGATGCCTGGAACCCGGGCGACGAGAAGGCCAGCAACGCCGCGCTGATCGTTGGTGCCCAGATCGTCGCGCCGATCTTCGCGGTCGAGCGCCACGACAAGTGGACCGACTTCAACGACCTGCACGTCGCCGAAGGCCTCGACGCAGTTCGCCGACAAGTGCTCGCGGTGGTCCGCCCACCGGCGGCCGGTGGCTGGAAAGATCAACTGGCCCGCAGTGAGAGCGGCGCCTTGATCGCGCACATGCAGAACGTCGAATTGATCCTCGCTCACGACGAACGCTGGGCCGGGGTGATCAGCTACTGCGCCTTCAGCTCGAAGATCGTCAAGTTGCGCGCGGCCCCTTATGGCGGTGGCACCGGCGAGTGGGCCGACATCGATGACGTGCGCGTGATGAAGTGGCTCGCCCAGCAGTACAACCTGCGCGTGAAGTCCTCGCACGTCATCGAGGCGGTGAGTGTCGTGGCGCACGACCACGCCTTTCACCCGGTGCGCGAGTACCTGAAAAAACTCGAGTGGGATCGCGTGCCGCGCGTGGAGCGTTGGCTGACGGATGTGATGGGGGTGAAGGAAACCGACTACACCTCCAAGGTTGGCAAACGCTGGCTGATTTCGGCCGTGGCACGGGTGATGAAGCCCGGCTGCAAGGCTGACTCGGTGATGATCCTCGAAGGCGTACAGGGTGCCGGTAAGTCGACCGCGATGAGTGTGCTCGGCGGTGAGTGGTTCATGGACACGCCGTTTGCCCTCGGCGACAAGGACGGCTTCCAGGCAATTCGCGGTAAGTGGATTGTCGAGCTCGGCGAGCTGGACAGCTTCAACAAGGCCGAGAGCACCAAGGCCAAACAGTTCTTCTCGGCGTCGACCGACACCTACCGCGAAAGCTATGGCCGCAGAACCCTGGACGTGCCACGCCAGTGTGTCTTCGTCGGCACCACCAACCAGGACGAATACCTCAAGGACGCCACCGGCAACCGCCGGTATTGGCCGGTGGCGTGTACCAAGGTCGACGTGCCGTTGCTGCGCGAGATCCGCGACCAGCTGTGGGCCGAAGCGGTGTTCTGCTTTGAGGCCGGCGACCTTTGGTGGGTCACGCGAGAGGAAGCGCCGATGTTCAGCGAGGAGCAGGACGAACGCTTTGTGGTGGACGAATGGGAAACACCGATCCTGACCTGGCTCGAAGAGTCGCAGATCGGCGAGACCACCACCGGCAGTGAAGTGATGGGTCAGGCGCTCAAGCTCGATCCCGGTCATTGGGGTAAGCCCGAGCAGATGCGCGTCGGCGCAATCCTGCACCGGCTCGGCTGGCGACGCTTCCGTCTGGGGGCGTTGAACAAGAGCGGTCAGCGGCCATGGGCGTACAAGAAACCCGAGCACTGGGGCAGGGCGTCTGCGCTGCAGCGGGACGAGTTCGAGGAGCCATGCTTCGATGATTAAGGCGATCGATATGGCCCTCAAACAATGGGCGCAGGAGCTGCACAGCGACGAGGTGGCCGCCGGTTACTCAGGCGGCAACATGGTTGCGATGATGATGGAAAGCGGCGGTCAGCTGGTGCGCGGACGGCGCGGGAGCCGAGTGCCGCTCGAGGCGTCTTTGGACATTGAGCGCATCGTCAAGAAACGCCTCGATCCCGAGCTGATGACGGTGGTGCAGGTGCATTACTTCCAGCCTGATTCGCCGTTGGCGGCACGTCTGACGCGCAGTGGCTGCACACGCAACGTCTACTACCAACGCCTGCATGACGCCCACATCGTGGTCGAGCACTTCCTCCTGGGGGAAGCGGCTTGATCGTGGGCATCCCTCTGGCTCACGCCGTCCCACCGACCTGCGCTCGTCCTACTGCTTTTGCAGTCATGGGACGGGCGCAGGCCCCGTCATTGTTGGGCTGTCCCACCGTCCCACCTTTTTTGCCTCCCGCCCGTGTATGCGTAGCGGGCACAGGTACGCGCGTTCACGCGCACGCGTGCTTTTTAAATTTCTCTCTATACACGAGAAAAGAGAAAGAAAAGTAGGACGGTGGGGCAACGCCCCAATCTGCGGGGCTTTCAGACGTCCCACCTTGTTTTTAGAAGGTGGGACGCATGGGACGCCACTGAAACAACAGAAGCAAAAGCCAGCCGGGATGAAATATTCACCGACATTCGCCAGCCGTTCACTGGGCATCACCCACATATTCACCGGATGGCATTAAACCGGTCTTGCTGCCACCAGAATACAGCTGTAAAAAGAGGCCATCTTCGATGGGTGCGACCGCAAAGCGCGGCAGGCCACCCACCACCCGACCCGGCCATAGCGCCGGGTCTTTTTGTTTGAGGGGCAGGGCAATGACGAACGAGCAACAGGCACTGGCAGAGATGCCGATCTGGTTGGTGATTGCCCTGTCATTGGTTGGCGGTGTGTCCGGCGAGATGTGGCGCGCTGACAAAGATGGGGCAAGAGGCTGGGCGTTACTGCGCCGCCTCGCACTTCGGTCCGGCGCCTGCATCGTCTGCGGCGTGTCAGCGATGATGTTGCTGTTTGGCGCGGGCCTGTCGATCTGGACAGCCGGCGCCCTGGGTTGCCTAACAGCGATGGCCGGCGCCGATGTCGCCATCGGCTTATACGAACGCTGGATGGCCAAGCGGCTGGACCTGAGCGAAGCGGAACCGAAAGCATGAGCCGGGCAGGCCGGCTAGGACGCAGATTTCACGGGTCCTCCCCGAGGCCCGCCCCCTACACGGGTTATCGAACTCGCGGATTCTCTCTAGCTGAAACGTGCGCAGGGATGTCCGTCTTTCCAAGTGGAAGACGGGGCTCAGCACTGATAACGATCACGGATGTGCAGGTTGTAATAGGCACCTTTAGACACCGCGGCCATCAAGCCATTGTGGATGGCCGATGGGACGCCGCAGAAATCGTAAGAGTGACCCTGTTCAAAGCGGATCCTCATTCGTCTCGTTGCTGGATCGTAGCCAACGGCGGTCATCGCACTGGAACGCACGGCAATCATTTCCATGACATCTCTCCCTCTGACGGATCGTCCACTGATGCTAGTCGAGCGAGGCGGATCTGCAGCCCAGGCCACCGAAAAGTCGCCGGGGACCCTGGGGACTTCCAAAGGACACGGGGTCGGAAACCCGCGGGATCGTGTTAGTGGGAGGCCCGCCAGCTTACTGAAATTTCAACCCACTGAAATCTTGAAAGGATTCATTGAAAAGCCGCTGAAGAGGAGGGCTTATGAACACAGTCACTTACCTGTCCAAGAGCGCCTTCGCCGCGCACATTGGTCGCTCACCAAGTTACATCACCTGGCTGAAAGAGAATGGCCGCCTGGTGCTCTCACCCAATGGCAAGCAGGTCGACGTGCTGGCCACTGAAGCGCTGATCCGCGATACCGCCGATCCGAGCAAAGCTGCCGTTGCTGCTCGCCACCAACAGGAGCGGCTTCAGCGTGATGTGTACAGCCACGTCGCTGCACAATCCGAGCCGACGAACATGGCTGCGCCGTCGCCCGCTGATCCTGCACAAGGGCAGACCCCGGACTTTCAGAAAGCGCGTGCGCATCGCGAGCACTACCTGGCGCGCATGGCAGAGATGGAGTTTCGCAAGGCGCAGGGCGAACTGGTGGAGATCAGCTTTGTGCAGAAGGCTGCGTATGAGACGGCACGCTCGCTCAACCAGTCGCTGATGAGCCTATCGCCGCAACTGGCACCCCAGCTAGCTGCGCTGTCGGATGCATGGGAGGTAGAGCGGCAATTGACCGCTGCGCTACGCCAGCGACTCAACGAAGCGGCTCAAGTGTCCAGCGACGATTTTGGATTTGCGCTGGACGTCTGCTAACGAATGCGCTAGTTGGAGTTCATTCGGCTAAAAGGTTCCGGAAGAAGAGGGTACTGAGAACCACGCATTTGCTTGAAGGCATGTTCCATAGATAGAATGCGATTCATTATCAATTGTGTATTTTTGCGGAATGCCGATGCGCAGCGACGAAACACTAGGTACTGCAGATCTAGGGCTGCTCTATCGCACCCATCATTCGTGGTTACATGGCTGGCTGATCCGACGCATTGGCTGTCGCGATAACGCGGCAGATCTGGCGCAAGACACTTTCGTGCGTCTGCTCAAATCCCGTCAATTCGGCCCCTTGCGCGAACCCCGTGCCTATCTGAGCAGCATCGCCCGCGGACTGATGATTGATCAGTATCGTCGTCGCGAACTTGAGCGTGCCTATCTGGAAAGCGTCGCGTTGCTGCCTCAACACGAGGTTCCCTCGGAAGAAAGCCGGCTGATGATTCTTGATGCGCTCGAGCGCATAGACCGCATGCTCGATAAGCTTAAACCGAGAGTTCGCCAGGCGTTTTTATTTGCCCGCCTCGACGGTCTGACCTGCGCGCAAATAGCCGAAAAGCTGGATGTTTCCCGCGCGACAGTGGAACGCGACCTGGCCACGGCCCTGCAACACTGCTATCGCTTGCGTTATGTCGAGGCGTGAGTCGCAGGCGCTGGATCCGGTTATTGTCGAGCAGGCGATCCAATGGCTGGTACGCCTTCGCTTCGATCAAGCCGATGAACAAACACAGCGCACTTTTGAGCACTGGCTGCAACAGCGTCCAGAGCATGTGTTGGCATGGCAGCGCGTGGAAACGCTGGGGGATGAATTCGCAGGCGTACCAACTCAATTAGCCCGGCAAACCCTGAATGGCACCCAACATGGAATGCGACGGCGGGAAAGCCTGAAGCTACTGGGCATATTGGCTACCGTAGGCACTGCAGCCTGGCTTGGCCGCGACTACACGCCTGTGCCGGCGATGCTTGCGCAGCAGCGCAGTAGCACCGGCGAGCAACGACGCTTCCAGCTCGATGATGGCAGCCTTATCCAGCTCAATAGCGATAGCGCCGTCGACAGCGATTTTGACGACCAGCAACGCCTGCTCATCTTGCGCCGGGGGGAAATCATCGTGAATGTCGGCGCGGATCAACGTTCACCTCAGGCGCGACCGTTCTGGGTGCAGACACGCGACGGGGTCATGCGTGCCCAGAGTCGCCGATTTCTGACACGCGAACGTGATGATGGCACGCTGGTCGCGGCGCAGGAGGGATCGGTCACGGTGTTCCCCGGCTCCAGTCAAACTATTGCGAGCCGCAGCGTCCAGGCAGGCAATCAGCTGCTATTCACATCAAGCGGCGCCCGAATGTTCAAGGACAACGGCCTTGATCTATGGAGCTGGGGGGATGGGGTGATCAGTGCGCGCAATATGCGCCTCAGTGATTTCATTGTGGAGTTGTCGCGTTATCGCCCCGGGGTACTGCGCTGCGCCGAAGAGGTCGCTGATCGTCGCGTTTCGGGCACTTTCCAGCTTGCCGACAACGATCAAGTCCTAGCATTGATCGCGCAGTCACTGCGCTTGTACGTTGATTATCGGACCCGTTATTGGGTAACCGTTACCGCTGCCACCTGAGTCCATCAGAACCTAGTCTCACCTGAAAAAATAATGAGGTGGTTTCTCATTCTCGTTCGACCTCTAAGAAAGGCCGGAATACAGGCCAGTCTGCCGATGTTCTTTCTTGGAGCGAGAAAATGAGTTCGTCCCCGGTTTCACAGCGCCATCCACTCAATCGTGCCTTACAGGGTGCGATGTTGGGATTGATCGTGAGCAGCTACGCATTGCCGTTGCTGGCGCAAACGTCGAGTGCTGACCACAGCAACCCAGTCAAACAGTGGAACATCGCTGGCGGCCCACTGGCGCCGGCGCTTGACCAATTTGCGCGTGAAGCTGGCATCAGTCTTTCCTTCGACGCGTCAAGCGTAGCGAACCGCACCACGGCTGGCGTAAATGGCACGCTCGAAACATCGGCAGCCCTGTCATCGTTGTTGCAAGGGAGCGAATTGCAGATCAAACAGCAAGGCCCGAATGCCTACCTGCTGGTTCCTCAAGCAAAGCCCGCCGGTCCGCTGGAACTCGACGCAACGTCCGTCGAGGACTACCGCCTTGCGCCCCTCATCATCAATGCCAAGGTTAGGGTCAGTGCCGACGACGACGCCAACTCGGTGGTCGCCAAGGAACTCTGGGTTGGCGGCAAGGTGGTGACCAGCATTCTCAACACACCTGCATCGGTGTCGGTTGTTACCAACAAGGAAATGCAGCAACGCAGCGTCAGTACCACGGAAGAGGCATTGCAATACACGCCGGGCGTGGTCAGTGACTTCTATGGTACGGATGACCGCAACGACTATTTCCAGATCCGCGGTTTCCAAGCCACCACCTACCGTGATGGCTTGACCCTAAGTTCGATGCGCGGTGTACGCGAAGATCCTTTCGCCTATGAGCGCATCGAGATTCTGCGTGGCGCCAACTCCACGCTGTTTGGCCCGGCTGACCCGGGCGGCTCGGTGAACTTCGTGACCAAGCAGCCACGCTTTGAGCAGTTCGGCCAGGGCTATGTGACCTACGGTTCCTTTGACCATGTCGAGACTGGCATCGATGTGGGCGATGCTCTGAACGACGAAAAAACCCTGGCTGGCCGCTTCACTGCCAAAGGCCAAAACAGCGACCGCGAGTACAACCACTCGCAGGACGACAACCGCTTGGTGATGGGTGGCCTCACCTGGGCACCAACAGATTACACGTCGGCCACCATGATTCTGGACTATCTGAAAACCGACAGTTCGCCCAACAGTGGCGGATATCCGCTGGACAAGGAATACGACCGCAGCAAGTTTTATGGTGAGCCCAGCTACAACTTTCACAATGTCGAGCGCACCAGCCTAAGCGGCAACGTAACCCATGATTTCGACAACGGCTTTGTACTGCGCAGCAACCTGCGTTACAGCAAGTTGACCGATGATTTTGGCTACGTGTACCTCAGCGACAGTGCCGCACGCGTCGGCACTACGGTTGACCGCTTTCTCTTTGGAACGGACACCGAAGCCGACCAGTTCAACGGCAATCTGATGCTGCAATACGATGCCCGCTTCGAGAACATCGACAGCAGCAGCCTGGTGGGCGTGGAATACCTCGATTCGACCACCAAGGAAAGCTCGGTCTACGCCCCGACCACCTCGATTGACGTTGCCAACCCTGTATTTACAGGCGTTTCCCGCTCGATTACACCGTATGCCGTCAACAAACGGGACGCGACCACCAAGGCCGTATTCCTTCAGCAGAACCTGTCGTTCTACGAGCGTTTCATCGTCACCGGTGGTGTGCGCAACGACTCCATGGATCTGACCAGCAAAGGCTTGCAGTCCAGTGAGAAAGACAACTTCTCCGAAACCTCCTATCGCGGTGCGCTGACTTACATCGTCAACGATGAAGTTTCCACCTACGTGAGCATGGTGGAGTCCGTCTCGCCGCCGCAGGTAGGCGTAACACCGCAGACGGGCCGGCAGTACGAAGTGGGCGTGAAGTATGCGCCGATGGGGATGGACGCCCTGTTCTCCGCAGCCGTTTATGACTTGACCCAGGAAAACGTCACCATTGCTGTGGTGCTTCCGAGCGGCATCATTGAGCAGCAGACGGTGGGCGAATCGCGGGCGCGTGGCCTCGACCTTGAGGCCAAGGCGCAGGTGACGCAGAACCTTAGCCTGATCGGCGGCTATTCCTACATGGAGTCCGAGGTCCTGCGCGGATCGTTGTACGACGGCAGCTCCCTCAAGGGTAATGAGTTCACCACGGCACCCAAGCATTCTGCTTCGCTCTGGAGCTACTACGACGTTCCCGGTACCGATGTAAGCCTGGGCTTGGGTGCGCGCTACGTCGGCGCTTATTACTTCGATGCAGCCAACACCGGCAAAAGCGATGGCACCACGCTGTTCGACGCTGCCTTCAACTACAAGATCGCCAAGGGCACCGACCTGGCGGTGAACGTCAGCAACCTGCTGGATGAGCAGCACGTGGTCGGCTCCGGCACTGCGAATTTCTATAATCCGGGTCGCGAAATTACCGCCAAAGTGAGTTACAACTGGTAAGCAGGCGCGTCAGCCTTTTTCCCAAATAGGGAGCGGTGCCCGCTTTACTCCGGGCACCGTCAACTTGGCCGTTAACCGGAGAGGCAAAAAGTGAAGGCGTGCGACTTCTATTGTATTGCGCGCCGGCAGGTAGCTATTCGCTGTAAGCGCAACATAACAGACATGAAATCGGTGTGGTTTTGAGTGTCGACTTTCGGTCAATAACGGACGTTCGCCCGCGCCCACTACCGGCCAATAGCAGCCTGTGAAACAAGCGCTCCCTCGGCACATTATCCCAACAGCTTCCACGACGGCTCATGCTCTGTCGCATGCGGTAACGCCTCCAACCCTTCGGCTGGGGGCGGCAAGGATCATTTGACCACAGTCACCGGCCCATGGTCGTCGCAATGATCGCCATGGGGGTGGTGCAGGTGGCCGTTGACCAGATAATCGACATGGTCGCCGTGGGGTACCGCCTCATGGCCGCAACCCGGGCCATGAACGTGGTCGGCGGAATGCCCGCCACATTGGTGGCTGGGGGTACAGCGGTCAGGGTTCTGGCCGTTGGTTTCCAGTGAGTGTTCGTCGACATGATCGCCATGCACGTGATGCAAGTGTCCGTCATGCAAGTAATCGACATGTCCATTGTGTTCGATTGCCGTATGGCCGCAGCCCGGCTTGTGCTGATGGTCATGGTGTGGATGCTGGTTGCAGGTACCCATTTCGTACTCCTTTAACGAATACCGAGACTTCAGGGTAGTTGCCGAGCGGGGCGGCGTCTAACGGCTGGGTCGACCGTCGATCTTATGGCTGGGAGTGTCTCCCGTGCCTCGGCCGAAATGACCGAGGCACGATGCAAGTATTACTCGTGATGTGGCTCCCCCAGGAACGTCAGCGAACTGAACAGACTCTGCTGGGCCACGGGGCCGCCTTCTGCGAGTGGCAGGGTGGCTTGGGCCGCGATGATGTTGAGGCCCTCGTTACGTACAGTGATGCGTGCCTTGCCTTGCTTGTCAGTGGTGGCGCTGACGTGGTGAGGCGCGCCTCGGTAGTCCCCTTGCAGTGGTATATCCACAGCCGGTTCTCCGTCGAGCAGCACCTGCACTTCCAGCGTCTTCCCAGGCCCAACTTGCACGGGGTCGCTCAGGGGGACGATCGCCAAACGCAGCATGTCCAATTTCGGCAGGCGGGCATCGCGCTGGTAAATGGCCAGGCTGTACTTGAAACTGTGGGTGGAGGCGATCGCATCCTTGACCTGGGTGCGGTCCTGATTGACCCATTGCTTGTCCGGGCGCTGGGACCAAGGCCCGTTGTCCAACAGCACGGCAAGTGCCGCAGGTGAGGTAAGCGGTCGCAGCACCGCATGATCCGCCAGGCGCTCGACGGTGACCGGGATCATCTTCCCGGCTGGGTCGAACGCCCAGGCGCGCTTGATCTTCTCCGCCTTGTAGGCGTTGTCCTCGGCACCGTGGCCGTACACTGCCTCGATGTTGCCGCGTCGCTGCTCGGTCCACAGGCCGTGGGCACTGGCGTTGGCGCTGATCACAAACGCCACCAAGGTGGCTACTTTCAACGATGGATGCATGATAGGTCCTCTGCTCAAAGATTCAGGGTCAGGCTCACACTGAAGTTGCGTGGCTCCCCGGGCAGCACCCAGGAACTGTTGTACGAGCGTTCGTAGTACTTGCGATCGAACAGGTTGTTGAGGTTCAGGCCGACGGTGACCTGTTCGCTGGCCTTGTAGTGCGCCAACAGGTCGACAGTGCTGTAAGAGTCCAGGGTGAAGTTGCTGCCAGCCTGGCCGGAGCGTTCGCCGACGTAGTTGACCGCTGCGCCCACGTCCGAGCCGCGCAGGGCGCCGTTCTGGAATTCATACACACTCATCAGACTGCCGCTGTTGCGGGCGATGCCCAGCAGGTCGCTGCCCTTCGGCAGGGCCGCGTCGCCCTTGGTGACTTCGGCGTCGATATAGGCATAGGCACCGATCACCCGCAGCGCGTCGGTTAGCTGGCCGCTGAACTGCAGGTCCAGGCCCTGGCTGCGCGCCTCGCCGGCCGCCACGCTCTCGCCAAGGGCATCGTTGGTGATGACGTTCTCCTTGTCGATGTGGAACAGGGCGATGGTTGCCCCCACGCGGCTGTCGAGCAGGTCGAGCTTGAACCCGGTCTCGTAACCCAGGCCCTTTTCAGGTTTGTACACTTGGCCTTGAGTGCCGATGGTGTTGGGTTTGAACGAGGTGGATGCGTTGGCGAACACACCCACTTGCGGGGTCAGTTGATACAAGACCCCGATGCGCGGTGTGACGACGTCCTTTTACTGGCTGTTGCTGACGCCGGTGGCGCGGTTTTGCGAAATCTGTTCGACGCGTTCCAGGCGCACGCCCAGCAACCCGCGAAGCCGTTCGGTGAACGTGATCTGGTCTTGCAGGTTGAGCGCATAGCTCTCGGTGTGCTCGAAAAAGTCGTTGGGCCGGGTGATGGCTGGCTTCGGCTTGCCGTAGACCGGGTTGTAGATGTCCAGCCCATATCCTGCGGAGGTGGCAGTTTGTGGGTACTTCTGGCTGTTGCGGTAGTTTTCGTACTCCAGCCCGACCAGGGTCTGATGCTGCCAGCCGCCCAGTTCGACTTGGCCGTGCAGCTCGGCCTGGGTGATGTTGTCGTTCCATTCGAAGTCGCGTTCGCGATAGAAACGCGTGATGGTGGTACCGAGAAGGGCCTGGGGTTCGGAGCTGTTGCCCTTGAGCGTTCCTTGGGTGTAGTGATTGGCCAGGCGCAGCTTCCAGTTGTCGTTGAGCACGTGTTCCAGGGCGACGTCGAGTGACTGGTTGTCGTTGCGGATCTCGCCGTCATTTGGCTCGCCAAGAAAGGTCGAGCGCTTGATCGAGCCCATTTCGCCGTTGACCGCCGGAATGCCGCGGTCGAACACCGACTCGGTGCGGGAAAATTCAGTGTCGATCATCAGCTGGGTGTCGGGAGACAGTTGCCAGCTCAGGGAGGGGCTGACGATACGGCGTTCGCTGCCGACATGATCACGGAAGCTGTCGTTGTCCTCGACCGCCAGGTTGATCCGACCGAGCAGATTGCCTTCGCTGTCCAGCGGCGAGTTGGCGTCCAGAGCAGTGCGGTAGCGGTCCCAGCTGCCTGCGCTGAGGGTGAAGTTGCTGAAGGCTTCGGCCTGGGGGCGCTTGGTGACGATGTTGACCAGTCCGCCAGGGTCGCCACGGCCGTAGAGGCTGGCAGCAGGGCCTTTGAGCACTTCGATGCGCTCGATGTTGAATGTATCGGGCGCGCTATAGCTACCGCGGTTGATGGCGAAACCGTTCTTATACAGCTCGCCGGTGGTAAAGCCGCGAACGCTGTAGTTAAGGAAGGTCAGGCCGCCGAAGTTGTTCTGCCGCGAAACCCCACCGGCAAAGTCCAGGGCGCGGTCGATGCGGGTGGTGTTGAGGTCCTTGATTACCTGCGCGGGTACCACGTCGATGCTCTGCGGCGTGTCGCGAATGTCGGTATCGGTTCGGGTCGCCGTGGCCGAGCGGTTGGCGCGATAGCCTTGCACCGGCCCATCGGCGCGTTCTTCGAGGTAGGCATCGGAGATTGAAATTTCGTTCAATATCAATGGTTCGACCGCAGAAACAGGCTGGCCGAGCAAGCCCAGGGTTAGGCCGGCCAGAAGGGGAGTACGACGATTCGAGTAAACTTTCCATTTTTGCACGATATAGCGTTGCATTTTATAGCCTGTCCTGAGTGGGCACTTGCTTGTCTGTCCTGATTTGACTGGCGTGCGCACCTGAAGTGGGCGACACAACCTGGAGCGTTTAACGCTGACACCGGAAGCTCGCCTGACGCGCAGGCGGGTCAC
This sequence comes from Pseudomonas sp. H1h, assembly GCF_000633255.1. Lineage (GTDB taxonomy): Bacteria > Pseudomonadota > Gammaproteobacteria > Pseudomonadales > Pseudomonadaceae > Aquipseudomonas. The sequence continues at coordinate 50,337 of NZ_AYMJ01000029.1, read as the reverse complement.
GACAGCGATCCGTCATGTTTCAGGTGTAACAACTGAACCCTGATGAAGAAAATTTCATCCGGTGCGTGTGCATGTTATATTATGTAATAACGTAACGATAGCGGGGAGGCGCGCAGCCTTATTTGCAAATGATTCGCGTTATGTGTGCAATGTTATTCCGTAACTTAAGGAGCTTCTCATGAAACCCGGCATCCACCCTGACTACCGTCCAGTGTTGTTCCACGACACTTCGGCCAACGTGTTCTTCCTCATCGGTTCGACAGCCGAAACCGACCGTACTCACCAGCATGTCGATGGCAAGACCTATCCCTACGTCCAACTGGACGTGTCGAGCGCCTCGCACCCGGTGTATACCGGCCAGCAACGTCAGGCCACAACCGAAGGTCGCATAGCTAACTTCAACAAACGTTTTTCCGGATTTGGCGGCAAACCATCGTAAGCGGCTGACTAGACAGGAAGGAGGTATCGCTTCAGCGCACTCTGGAGGCGACAGTACGCAATGTTGCACTTCAGAGGCGGCGGGATCGGCTGTGGCTTCTCGATTCGGTTCTTGCGCACTACCAGTGGACGCTGTTCGTGCACCACCGTATGCCCCCCCGAGTTTTCACGACCTTGGTTTCCGGGCATCTGGTCTGGCATAAAGGCCGGCTGGTCGAGGGCTGCCAATGCTTGCCGCTGGCCTCCAGTTCCCGACGCGGCTGCCTATCCCTCTTTACATTGACGTGAGTACATCTGCAATGACCGAGCAAGAGCTGCTATCCCAACCTGAAGACGCTTATATGGATGCTGAGCAGCAAACGTTTTTCCGTGAGTTGCTGCATGCTCAACGCAGGGAACTTCAACAACGCATCGCTGAAGAGTTCGAAGTAATCCGCGACTTCGAGCCCAGCAGTGATCCCTCCGACATCGGCACCGCGGAGGAGCATCGTCAGTGGCAATTGAGGCTGCTGGAGCGGGAGAAGAAACTGCTGGACAAGATCGACGAGGCTTTGGAGCGTGTAGCCCGTGGCGAGTATGGTTGGTGCCAGGAAACCGGCGAAGCGATCGGTCTCAAGCGTTTGTTGCTTAGGCCAACTGCTACCTTGTGCGTAGAAGCTAAGGAACGCCAGGAAAGACATGAGCGGCATATGCGTGACAATTGATGTAGCCGGTTGTTGGATGGAAACAATGGCGCAAGTATTTCATTAATAATCTCTTGAGCTTGCCCATGTATATCTTGTTGTCGCTCAAACAGGCCAAGCATTGTCACGAGAACTGCCAAGTGGTCAGACGATGTCCAGATACTCGGTTTCGTAAGGGAGAGTGCGCTGGACCGAAAGCGGCCTTTTGAGAAAGGCGACTATTGGCCGAAAGGTGCCACTATAAAACGTCCGCTATTGGCCGATAGCTGGCGCTCAGGAACGGCGTTTTCGGCCAATAGCCTAGCTAGCGCTGGTCACAACTCCACACTGAATCCGCGCAGGCCCACGCTGTCGGCAAAGCGTCCGACTGCCGTTAGGCCGGCCCAGGTGCGTAGCGTCTGACGGCGCGAGCGCACCGGCACCCAGCGGGCACCGCTGCTGCTTAGGCGAATCGACAAACCCCACGTGAGACCACTATCGACCTTGGCCACTAGGCATTCGCGCCCCGCGTGCTGTTCGACCGGGGCCCGCAACATCTCTTCGTGAATGCCGTTACCGATCACTGTGCATCCTCCTGCCGACGCGCCGTGGTAGCAACGTCGAAGATTTCATACAGCGCCTTGATGCTCGTCGCGTCCAGCACTTCGACCGTCTCCAATCCCAGGACAAACCCTGCGGCGCGATCACTGGCCCGCCACAGCTCGTCAGCGCCGGCGGCCTGGCTGATGCGGGCCAGGAGTTTGAGAGTCTGGATCTTCACTGCCGGCGGCAGATCCAGTGCCGCCAATGCTTCAGTCATGTTCACCCCCATGTCCAGCCTTTGAGATTTGGCGGCGGTTCAATTGGCAATTCGTACGGCTCAACCGTGATCAACAGCCAGCCGCCACCGGGCGGATTGCTGCCGTCGATGATCGGACTTCGCAGCAGTAAGCCGTCGGGCAACATCAGTTGCAGGGCATTGGCTTCTTTGGGGTCTTGGAGGTAGCGGTCGAATTCCACGCGAACGTGTTTCGGGTCGACCTTGCAGATACGGACGTTCAATTCGTAAGTGGTCAGCTGTTCGCTGGCTGCCCTTGGTACAGGGCTAGCACACCGACGGTCGCCAATCCTTCATAGGTATAGGACATTAGCGCCGTTCCTTTTCGCGAGTGAACGGCCCCTCATATAACCGAACCGTCAGGTGATGGTAGACCAGTCCTGGCGGGGGTGGTTTCCGCGGCCCCACAAAAAGGCCCCCGCATCGGGGCTCATGTGTGACCGGGCTCAGGTGTGGGAGGGCTTTTGAACATAAACGGCGTTCTGTCTACCGATCGCCGGAGGCCTCAATCGACCTACAGCGGTCACTAGGAAATGTCTACAAGACCTAGTGCTGTTTACCACCTATGACAAAAACCTTCATGAACAGTGCTTCCAATTAGGATGTATCATTTTGTTACGAATTGGGAAAGCCGGTGTAAATCCGGTGCGGTCGCGCCACTGTAATCAATCCATGAAAGCCAGACCCCATATCGTCAAGCCCGCAATCCTGCCCGAACGCGTTATTCTCAGGAGACTTCTTATGTCCGCCTCCGTTGCTACACCCGAAAGTGATTTGTCACTTCCCACCCTTCCTTTGAGTGAAGTTCTGCCCTGGGCCCTGTTTGCGGGGCTGTTGATGCTGCTTGCGATCTATTTCGTCGGGGCGGAGCAGGGCGCTACTTCGCTGATCTCCGGAATGTATGTGCATGAGTTTGTGCATGACGGCCGCCACCTGCTTGGCTTTCCTTGCCACTGACGCTGGAGATAGACATGACAGGTAATCTATTGCTTCGCGGCATGATCGCGGGGTTGCTGGCCGGCATCCTGGCTTTTGGTTTTGCCAAGGTTTTCGGTGAGCCTTCTGTTGATAAGGCCATCGCCTTTGAAGAGGTCATGGCGCGTGCACATGATCACGGGAACGTTGGTGAAGAAGAGGAAGAATTGGTCAGCCGCGAAGTGCAAAGCACCGTGGGGTTGTTTACGGGCATCGTGATTTACAGCGTATCCATTGGAGGGATCTTTGCTCTGGTGTATGCATTCGCCATGGGACGCATGGGAAGGCTGAAAGTCGGCCCGCGCGGGCTGGCAGCGATTCTTGCCCTGTTGGCGTTCATCAGCGTCATCCTCATTCCTGGCCTCAAGTACCCGGCAAATCCACCATCGGTGGGTGATCCCGATACCATCCGTCAGCAGACCAAGCTATTTTTCCTGATGCTGGTGGTGTCCATTGCTGCGCTCGTCGTGTCGGTGAACCTGTTTCGCAAACTGCTTGCATCCCAAGGCATCTGGTCTGCATCCATGATCGCCATCGTCCTCTACGTTTTGATCATGGCCGTGGCCAGCGCACTGTTCCCGACTATCAATGAAGTGCCCAAAGAATTTTCCGCCTCATTGCTGTGGAACTTTCGCATAGCCTCTCTGGGTATTCACGTGGTGTTGTGGTCGGTGCTCGGCGTCACGTTCGGCTGGCTGGCCGAACGTCAGCTAACGACTCCGGGTGTTCGACACAATGCACAGCTGCAGTCCTGATCATTTGATAGCTGGCCTCCGAGAAGCTAACGCCCGATGTTCAAAACATCGGGCGTTTTTTTTTACGCAACATTGCCCTGATCCTTTGCGGTGTCATGCAGTTGGTGTGCTCCATACAGAAAGAGCGGGGGTAGGCGAGACAAGTTGATCATGAGCAAAACTAAAGTCGCGTGCAAAAAAATGCGTTTGCCTCAGGTCGCCTCGAGCCTGACAATCTTCTTTGCATTTTCCGTAGCCGAACAACGACGAGAACGTCGAGCGTCCGAGGCACTCGGAACAGGCGGAAAAATCTTTGATTCAGGATGTAGAAGCGGGACGCCTAGCGTCCCGTTTTGCTTTTGAAAGGAGTGGACATGAGCGTCATCGATCGACCAAAACTCACCTTGCCGGGCGGTGCTGATCGCCTGCTGCTGCACTCCTGCTGTGCACCGTGTTCCGGTGAGGTAATGGAAGCCATCACGGCATCCGGGATCGATTACACCATCTTCTTTTACAATCCCAACATTCATCCCCAGCGCGAGTACCTGCTGCGCAAGGAAGAGAACATCCGCTTCGCCGAACAGCACAACGTGCCGTTCGTCGACGCCGACTATGATACCGACAATTGGTTCGCCCGCGCCAAAGGCATGGAGGACGCACCCGAGCGTGGCGAACGTTGCACGATGTGCTTCGATATGCGTTTCGAACGTACCGCCTTGTACGCCTATGAGCATGGTTTCTCAGTCATCAGCAGTTCGCTGGGCATCTCGCGCTGGAAGGACATGCAGCAAATCAACGGTTGCGGTCATCGCTCTGCGGACAAGTACCCTGGTATCAGTTATTGGGACTACAACTGGCGCAAGGGCGGTGGGGCTGCGCGCATGGTCGAGATCAGCAAGCGCGAGCGCTTTTATCAGCAGGAGTACTGTGGCTGCATCTACTCGCTGCGAGACACCAACCATCACCGCAAGGCTCAAGGACGGGACATTATCCGGATGGGAGTCAAGTACTACGGCGATGAGGAGTACGAACAAAATCCCGCTTCAGCTTCAGTCATACCTGCAACAAACGTCTGAGCCGTCGAGATAGATTTGCCGCCCGCGCTCCCTCCCGAGATCATTCAGCAGGTCAAAAGTACCCGTTACAGCATCGCCCGACGTTATGGTCGCGTGACCATTGAGGGTCATACCTATGTGTATGAACCCCGCACAGACACGTTGATGCGCCTGGATGTATACCGTCAGCTCAAACAACGTTCGGGCGGTGCGTCTCCTCGCTGACTAATAAGGTATCGAGCTGTCTTGACTACATTGAAACAGGCGCTGAACGAAGGCCGCTTCGTCTGCGTGCTAGAGGTTGTTCCTCAACAGTCGGCTACGCGCCTGGCCGCATTAGGGCAAATCGTTCAACGCGGGCACTTGGCAGGCTGGCAACTGGTGCCAGCCTTCGCTGACCGTGTCGGCCTGCACTCAGACTTGAGCCCTTTGGAAGGTGCGGCGGCATTGGGAAGTCCGGCCGCTTCCTTGCTGCATTTTTCTGGCAAGGATCGCGAGCGGGCAGACCTACTGCAGCAATTGGCGTTGATGAAGGCCCGAGGTCAGGAGCAATTGTTGATTCTCAGCGGTGATCGTTTGCCAAGCCATCAACCGGGGCAGGCGCCGGTGCGCTATCTGGAGTCTGTACCGGCGCTGCAGATTGTCCGTGAACACTGCCCGCACTGGCTACTGGGCGCTGCGTTGAACCCGTTCAAATACCGTGAGGAAGAGGGTGGCGCACAGTATCTGAAGGCACAGAAAAAGCTGACGGCCGGTGCTGATTTTCTGACCCTCCAGCTGGGCTTCGACGCCGCAAAGCATGTGGAGGCTCAAGCCTGGATGCGCGCTCGGCCAGGTTTGAAGCCCATGCTGGCTTGTGTGATGGAGCTAACCGCAAAGCGCGCGGCTTTACTGAAGAACGTGCCCGGTATCGTCGTCACTGGATCCATGTGCGAACTGTTGAAAAGCGAGCAGCAGATATCCTCGGACTACGGCGGCGCACGAAGTCTCCAACGGTTGGCTCTGCAAATTGTCGGTCTGCAACTGATGGGTTATGCCGGTATTCATCTATCCGGTTTGCATACGCTGGACGAGTTGCTGTCGTTGGAACAGGCAATTACTGAGCGGCGCAGTAACATCAATTCACTGAGCGATTGGTTTGAGCAATGGCATGTAAGCTGGAAAATGCCACGAGCTTCCGGGGTATGTTTTGCCCCTGAAAGCGCTGCCTGGCAATTCGGGCAATCCGACGTCACTGCCACGCGCCGGGAGCGTCTGCGATATACGTTGCTTTCGTCGGTACATGACAAGCTCTTCAGCCGGGCTGGATGGCTCAGCAAAGCCTTTGGTTGGAGCGTGACTCGGCAAATATGGAAAACCGGTGTGGCTGCGAATGCGCTACAGATTGCCGAGCGAGCGGTGAAGCGCCCGCTGGTTGGCTGTGACACTTGCGGCAGCTGCCGCTTGCAAGACACCTTGTATGTTTGTCCCGAGACATGCCCTAAAGGACTGGCGAACGGCCCCTGTGGCGGTACCCGGCTCAATCGTTGCGAATTCGCGGATCGCGAGTGCGTGCACAGCGTCAAATACCGGATTGCCAAATCTGTCAATCGATTACCTGTCCTGGAGCAGACATTGATCCCTTGTATCGATGCCAGCAACAGGCACTGCAGCTCATGGCCTCAATGGTTCGAACCGAAAGAGTCGACATCGAAACCAGGCTGATCCGTGAGATGACATTTCTTCATACGGAAGTTACACAGCATGAACATAGCTAAAGTTTTTTTGAATTCAATTCATTAGCCGCCACTCAGGTACGCCCTTTAAAATTGCTCTCAATTAGAAAGCGCAGCTTGGACTTCTGGATGTCAGAAGTTTCCAGCTGCGCTCGAACCATTACAAGACAGGGTGTCAGGCCGATATGAACAATGAATTTACATTTGCCATCAAGAGCATTTGTTTTGATGAGGATTATCAGCCCTCGGAAAATACGCGCATCACAACCAACTTTGCCAATCTGGCCCGAGGCAATAGTCGGCAAGAGAATCTGCGCAATACCTTGAAAATGATTGACAATCGGTTCAATGCTCTGGCGCATTGGGATAATCCCAAAGGCGACCGTTACACGGTCGGGCTCGAGATTATTTCCGTTGAAATGAATATCGATGCCGAGCGCAGCAGTCATGCGCTTCCATTGATTGAAATTTTGAAAACCACGGTTATTGATCGCAAAACCGACGAACGCAGTGATGGCATCGTCGGCAATAACTTTTCCTCGTACGTGCGCGATTACGATTTCAGCGTGCTGTTGCTGGGTCATAACAAGGATCAGCCGACCTTCAGTGTCCCAGACAATTTCGGCGATTTGCATGGAAAACTGTTCAAATCATTTGTGAGTTCAGTCGCTTACAAAGAGCATTTCAAGAAGGCACCGGTCATCTGCCTCAGTGTTTCCAGCAGCCGTACCTACCTGCGGACTGAAAACCAGCATCCAGTGCTGGGTGTCGAATACAAGCAAGATGAATACTCGCTGACGGATGAATATTTCAAGAAGATGGGCTTGAAGGTTCGATACTTCATGCCTCAAAACAGTGTTGCACCACTGGCTTTTTATTTCTCTGGTGACTTGCTTGGCGATTACACCAACCTTGAGCTGATTAGTACCATAAGCACGATGGACACTTTTCAGAAGATTTACCGGCCTGAAATTTATAATGCCAACTCTGCGGCCGGAAAATCCTACAGGCCAAGTTTGCAACACCAGGATTATTCATTGACTCGTATTGTCTACGATCGAGAAGAACGTAGCCGACTGGCTGTCGAGCAAGGGCAGTTTGCTGAAGAACAGTTCATCAAGCCACACCGTGCTGTTCTTGAGCAATGGTCTGCCAGCTACGCTCTTTAATTAATCCAAAGTACAAGGTCTTTATTGTGAAAAAACTGCTACCCACTTCAACTGCCGGCAGCTTGCCTAAACCTTCCTGGCTCGCACAGCCCGAGACACTTTGGTCGCCCTGGAAACTGCAAGAAGAGGAGTTGATCGAAGGCAAGCAAGATGCACTGCGCTTGTCTCTGCAAGAACAGCAACATGCTGGTATCGACATCGTCAGCGATGGCGAACAGACCCGTCAGCACTTTGTCACGACGTTTATCGAACATCTGGACGGTGTGGATTTCGAGAAACGTGAGACGGTCAGAATCCGTGATCGCTACGATGCGAGCGTGCCGACGGTGGTGGGGGCGGTCACTCGCCAGAAGCCGGTATTCGTCGAAGACGCCCGGTTCTTGCGTCAGCAAACCTCACAACCGATCAAATGGGCGCTGCCAGGCCCCATGACCATGATCGACACGTTGTACGACGCTCATTACAAGAGTCGTGAAAAACTGGCCTGGGAATTCGCCAAGATTCTTAACGACGAAGCCCGGGAACTCGAAGCGGCCGGTGTCGATATCATCCAGTTCGATGAACCTGCCTTCAACGTCTTCTTCGACGAGGTGAACGAGTGGGGTGTCGCCACTCTGGAGCGGGCCATCGAAGGCCTCAAGTGCGAGACCGCCGTGCACATTTGCTACGGTTACGGCATCAAGGCCAACACCGACTGGAAAAAGACGCTGGGCTCTGAGTGGCGGCAATATGAAGAGGCCTTCCCCAAGCTGCAAAAGTCCAGCATCGATATCGTTTCGCTGGAGTGCCACAACTCCCATGTGCCGATGGATCTGATCGAACTCATCCGAGGCAAGAAAGTGATGGTCGGAGCCATAGACGTGGCCAACCATGCCATCGAAACCCCCGAGGAAGTGGCCAATACCTTGCGCAAGGCGCTGCAATTTGTGGATGCCGACAAGCTTTACCCGTGCACCAACTGCGGCATGGCTCCTCTGCCACGTTCAATTGCACGCGGCAAACTCAAGGCGCTGAGCGCGGGTGCCGACATAGTCCGAAGAGAGCTCTCGAACTAATTCGCAGTCCATCGAAAGTGGCGAGCGAAGGCCCGGCAAGCCGAGACCTGACACGGGGTTCAGGCGGGTTCAGGCCTTCCTTGGCACTTGCGGGCGGTGCCTCATTTCCAGGAGCAACCATGTCTTTCCCCAGTATTGCTATCGACCCGTCGATTTTCCGCGAAGCGCTTGGGCACTTTGCTTCTGGCATTACGGTGATTACATCGCACACGGACGACGAGCCGATCGGCTTTACCTGCCAGTCGTTCTATAGCGTGTCGATGAACCCGCCGCTGGTGTCGTTCAGCGTCATGTCCAGTTCGGCCAGCTATCCCAAAATTCGCCAGGCCGGCCGATTCGCCGTGAATATCCTCTCCGGTGAACAGGTCAGGATTTCCAATCAGTTCGCCCGGCGAGGGGCGGACAAGTGGAGCGGGGTTGAATGGCAGCTTTCACCGCTGGGTAATCCAATCATTGGCGGCAACCTGCACTGGCTTGATTGCGAAATACACGCCGAGCATGCCGCCGGTGATCACCTGATTGTGATCGGTGAAGTGAAAGCTTTGAACCTTCTGGAAGCGACGGCTACGCAGCCACTACTGTATTTCAAAGGGCAGTATCGCGATCTTGCCACGCATTGCGTGACCTGACTGCTTGACCCCATCACCTCGATTAACCGTTGATCACTGACCGAGTTTTTGTCAATCCACCAAGTGGTGGAGCGGTGGCGATCACGCCCATTTTCTGCACACCCATGTAGTTCTGCTCATGATCGATTTGAGACACCTGCGCACCCTTGATGCGCTGCGGGAAACGGATAGCCTGCACGAAGCAGCCGAACGTCTGCACCTGTCGCAGTCGGCTCTGTCGCATCAGTTCCGTGAGCTGGAAGAACGCCTGGGCATGCCGTTGTTCGCGCGAAAGACCAAGCCGGTGCGCTTCACCAGCGCGGGGCTCAAGCTGTTACGGCTGGCGGATGAAGTCCTGCCGCTCATTCGCACGACGGAACGCGAACTGGGGAGGCTGGCGGGTGGCACCGCTGGGCGGCTGTACATCGCGATTGAATGTCACAGTTGTTACCAATGGCTGATGCCTTCGGTGGACGAGTTCCGTAGCACCTGGCCAGAGGTTGAACTCGACCTGGCATCCGGGCTGTCGTTCGCGCCGTTGCCGGCTCTGGAGCGGGGAGATCTAGACCTGGTGGTGACTTCCGATCCTGTGAGCTTGCCAGGGATTACCTATGTGCCGCTTTTCGGTTACGAGGCCCTGCTGGCCATCGACAAGCATCATGCCCTGCGCGATAAACCGTATCTTGAGCCCACTGACATCGCCGACCAGACCCTCATCACTTACCCCATCGAGCGAAACCGTCTGGATATCTTCACTCGCTTTCTTGATCCGGCCGACATCGAACCCGCCCAGGTGCGTACCTGCGAGATGACGATCATGATGATGCAACTGGTGGCCAGCGGTCGCGGCGTATGCTGCTTGCCGAACTGGGCCGTGCATGAATACACCTCACGTGGCTACGTTATCGCCAAGCGTCTTGGGGAGAAAGGTTTGCAGGCCCAACTATTCGCGGCTGTGCGCAGCGACATGCTTGAAGTGCCCTACTTGAGTGATTTCCTTCTCACAGCAAAAGACATTTCCTTTGCAACTTTAGAGGGTGTCAATGCTGTGTAAGAACTCCTCGTCCAACAAGGACGACTTACCAACCGAAGCAATTGCTGTAGCTCCGACTGAACGATTCTGGCCCTTCGTGAATGGCCGCTTGTGGCCGGTTGCTGCCCTTTTTGGCAAACCGCATTCGGCCATTAGATGCCCCTCGTAATCGACTCGGCCCCTTACCTCAAGTAGCAGCAAGTCAAATCGTAAACATAAGTCAGTAACCAGCTGATGGCTCGTTATGACCCGACTCGGGTTTACGGGGGTAGGTAAATTAGAGCTATTTATTCACCGGATGAGGGTTGGCCATCGCCAGCGAATATAGGAACTCGAGTCCGTCCCTCTTCGGTTCCACTGAGACAACGGCAGGGGCTGCCAGCCAATTCGTCACGGTTTAACGAAATTATGACGGCAGAAAGCTATTATTGTTAAGTTTTCCAACCCCAAGCCGATAATCGCCAGGAGGCACAACTCGCACCCCGGAGTGGAGAAATCCGAATGTTGTCCAGCAGATCCAAGTCGTCAGGAGATTCCCGAGACGAGCGCTTCGACGGCCTGCTCCATATGGTCAGGCGGCAGTTCGGTGTCGTGGCCGTCCTGTTGACAACCGGGGCCCAGGATCTACAGCGCTTTTGCGCTGGCGCCGGCCCGATTGTGCGCGACACACTGCCAGACCTTCACATGCCTCTTCCCTCCGATGCCAATGCCCATACACTTCTGCTTGTACCCGATATCAGCCGCGACGAGAATCTGCGCAATCACCAACTGACAAAAACGTTTCCCTCGCTTCGCTTTCTCGCCGCCTGCCCCCTGCAGGCGCCAGGTGGAGGGCAGCTCGGCCTTCTCTGTCTGCTTCACGACCAACCCCGCGAGCTCGATTCCGAGCAACAAAAAGGGTTGCAGGAGTTCGCTCAATTGGCAGTTGGGGCGCTGCTGCTGAAGGATTCGGACCGAGCGGAGTTTGAGCTTCCGAGCGAAAGCGAGCGACGTAAGGCGCTGGCCATCGCCACTAGCGGCACCGGTGTTTGGGACCGAAACATGCTCACCGGCATAGTCAACTATTCCGATAGTTGGAAGGCCTTGCTGGGCTACACCAACAACGAGATCGGCAGCGACGCTGCCGAGGCCTACACCCGCATCCATCCTGCCGACTTCGCATACGTGCTGGCCGTCTACCAGGAGGCCATCGACGGGCGCACCGAGGTTTTCGAAGTCGAGCACCGACTACGTTGCCGGGACGGCAGTTACAAGTGGGTCTGCAGTCGCGGCAAAGTGGTCGAATTTGACGGTGCCGGCAAACCCTCGCGCATGGTCGGAACCACCACTGACGTCACTTCAATATACGCCCTGTCGGAACAGATACAGCTGAACGCCGCTCTGCTGACCGACCTGACCAACGAAATCCCTGGCATGGTTTTCCAGAGTCTGCGGCAGTTGCATGGACAGTACAGCTTTTCCTTCGTCAGTATCGGGGCCCGCGACATTTATGGAGTGACGCCGGAGCAACTGATGCAACATGCCGACATGCTGCACATGATCATCCATCCGGACGATCTGGCTGCCTACCTCGGCTCCCTGGAAGCGTCTGCGACGGATCTCAACCCCTGGAGCCTAGAATACCGGGTACTGCTGCCCGGTGTGGGCGCCGATTGGCGTCATGGTGCTGCGCGTCCCAGGGCACTGGCGGACGGGAGTGTTCTCTGGCACGGCATCATCACCGATATCACCGAGCGCAAGCTAATCGAAGCAGAACTGCAGGTGCTCGCCAGCACGGATTCCTTGACGCAACTCTCCAATCGTCGCCATTTTTTGCAGCACCTCGAAAGCGAGTTGGCGCGGGTGCAGCGCTCTGCCGGCTATCCCGCGGTAATCCTGATGTTCGACCTTGACCACTTCAAAGCCATTAATGATCGCTGGGGCCATTCGGTAGGTGATCTCGCGCTTCAGCACTTCTCGGCCATCCTCTGCACACAGCTGCGCAGAACCGATGCCGCCGGTCGCATGGGCGGCGAAGAGTTCGCAGTGGTGTTGAGCAATGCTTCCGTCGACGAGGCCAAAATCTTCGCCCAACGAGTCCAGGATGCGCTGGCCAGTGCGCCACTAGACCACGGAGACGAACGTCTGACACTGGCGGTCAGCGTAGGTATCGCCGCCCTCCATTCAGCCGATGTCAGCGCCGAGGCCAGCCTGTCGCGCAGCGATAAGGCGCTCTATTGCGCAAAGCGTGCCGGGCGCAACCGCATCGAATGTTATTGAAAGGTCGGGAGGGATTCAGACCTCAAAGCAGCGACATGCTAAGACGCATCGAGCCTCCACCGCCACCTGCACAGCGACGATGCTCATAATTTCAGCATGATTGGAAAAGCATCTGGTCTGTAGCGTTCCAGCGATCGTCTGCTTTTGGCCGTTAGCCGTCACTTGTGCACGTCTGCTTCTGGCCAATCTGTGCCGGTCGTGGAGGGTAGAAAACGGCCAGAAGCGGACGTAACGGTGCTTGTGTAGTATCTGCTTCTCTTTCGACCTGTATAGAGCTGCCCGATGTCTAGCCGACACTCCCCATCCCCTGCAAGAGCTGTCCTGGACCTGCAAAACGCACGTTCGCTTTTGGGAAAGCGGCTGGGTGCGCTGCTGCACGACCAGTACTATTTCAACGACGAGAAGGAACTGGGAGACATAGGTTCTCTAGAGTGGCATTTTGGCGAGCGAGAACTTCTATCCATGTATCTCTTGAGTGATGGCGCAAGAGTAGGCGCGGACTTGTTGCCTTCTGATACGCCGATTTCCTTCGAGATAGAGCCGAACGTGACATGCTCCTGGAAAAGGGAAAACCTGCTTGCAGCTCTATCAGCAACCCACGTCGAGAACACAAAAATTTGCGCAGTTGAGGGAATTCTTGACTCTTTCAACGGGCAAGAGCCTTGGCTCGCCGGATTCAGAGTTACGTGCGAGACCGGTGACTCATTGATCTACCTTAACCAGGGCGACGATGCCGTAGTATTGATTAATGCGCTACCGCCAGTAAATGCAGGCCTTGAAACCCGCTTCGTTACCTCAGTTCAATCACAGCTATGAGTCGGGTGCAGTCCTTCACGACAGGCAGAAATCGGCCAATAGCGGACAGTAACGGTCAATCCCGAAAAACATGGATAATGGCAAAAGAATGGCTGTTTTCGGCTACGGCTCGACCGGTCGAGGCAATAGATCGGCCATATTATTCCGCACAGTCGGAAATTGTCCGTTGCCCCATGCTATTTGTGGCTAGAGGAAACGATCAAGGACTAGAGCTTGTAGGCATATTGCTGGACGGCGCTCGCCTCTCTAGCCGATCAGGGACGAGTTGAAGGGGAAATGACTGGAGAGGTGAGCATCTCTACTTTAGCTCATGTTTTGATTTAAACGATCTATTTCAACTGCTCGACTTAGTTGACTGCTTTTGGAGCGGGGGCTCTGATTGGAGAGCGATCAGTTCGTTAAGGCGTTGGCACTGCACTTCTGCCCGATTGTGGTCTCGAAAGCTGTTCATTAGCTGCTCGCCAGTCCGCGTATCTACGATACGAAAATAGAATTCGTCGTGGCTACCACAAGTGGTGGGACGCTTTTGTACTACAAAAAATTCTTCCATGGTTTGCCCTCGCTATGGAGTCAAGTTATCACGTTGGGCAACGACTGCGAGTGTTTCACCATTGGGAGATCGCCAGGGATCATCAAAAAGATGATCCCTTTTTTCAGCGTGAGGTATCAAATCCGCTCGATACTGGTTTGTCAGAGGTCTTTCTTGATGTCCTTACTCAGATCGTGACCTTCCTTGTGACGCTCTTTGTTGAGGTGCTTGGCGCCTTTGTCAATCTCTTTCCCGTCATGCTTAGCACCTTTGTCCAGCTCTTTTGCATCATGATCCACACCTTTATCAAGATCACGGTTCGCGTCGCGAACATCTGTGGCGATATCGCCCTCAGCGGTAGCTAAACCCACATGGCCGAGGCCGAATGCCAAGACTAGCGAAATGACCAATGCTTCAACGTTGCGCATGATGTGGCTCCTGTTTAATCCGCGAGTCCTTCATGGACAGGCACCTGTCATACGTTAGTCATAAACAGAGCATGGCGCCAACGCAGTAGACTACGGATACGTTTCTTGATTAGTCCGTGTCGTGGGCTAGTCTCAAGTTCACCATTTCATGGGGCCAGGTATGCAAACTTTTGCGGTCGTTATTGCCGGGGTCGTGCTGGTCTTATGCTTAGGACTGGTTTTCGGCAGGGATGATCATGATGAATGTGATGCAGCTCTAGAAGCATTGAGGTCAACAGGCGAGCAGGATTTCACTGCCAGAGTACACGACGAGTATCGGAAGGCCATAGATGCACACGCCTCCGGAGAATACAAAGCCTGCATGACGCTGGCCAACAAAGCTCTTGAGCATTTGAAGCATGGCTGACCACTACACAGCGCCGAAATTGGGGGGAGCATGAAGCTCATTTTTGCAATTGCATTTGCACTGTTTTTATCGAGTTGTCAGTACTTCAGCTATCAGGAGAGCTGTGAGGACAATCCTGACCAACCGAGTTGTCCTGGGTTGAATACTCAACAAGGTGCTGGAACGACCCACAAACGCTAGTGGGTCTGAAATCTATGTACCCGAAATTGCCACTTTCGCTCTTTGATGACAGATAAAACGAGTGGGAAAGAACCCGCGTCAAGGCGGCTTTCTCCGCATCAGTTCCAAGGAAGCAATACCGATGCGAATAATTGAAACGACAACGGTGGTACAGGCGGTTGTTGCCGAGAATGCCAACAAGCACATGCTCAATGGCTGGGGCTGCTGACAGTCACGTCCAGTGGCAACGGTGATTACAGCGGCAAAATGTTTGTGTGGTATGTGCTGGGCAAGCGGGCGGCGAAAGCCAAAGGTGAATTCTGCGCCGGCTAACCCGGAAATAAATTTGGCATCATACTAATGTGGTTGTGTTGATTGCTTCGTTACATAGGCTTGATGAGAGCGGTGCAGTAATCTCGCAAGTGAATCCACATGGATCGAATGTAAATATTGCCCCACCATCGAATGCGTTTCGAAGTGCCCCTCCAATCATCGATGTCCCATATCCTTTGCGGCTAGGTGGTATCACTAGAGGTCCGCGACTCTCCTCCCACTTCAGTATGAAAATAGGAAGGGAGCCTAATTCTGAATTTGAAAGAATGTTCCATCGCACCGTTAACACGCCGCCGGAACTAGACAGGGCTCCATATTTTGATGCATTAGTACCTAGCTCATGTACTGCTAATGCCAGTGCACAAGCTGCATCCGGCGCCAGGGTGATGTCAGGCCCACTGATTGAAATTTGGTAGTCTTTTGAATAGGGCGCAAGCATTTCTTCCATCAATTGGCTTAACCCTATTGTGTTCCTGCCTAGAGCAAATGAGTGAGCACGATGCATCATGTTGAGGCGGTCGCTGAATACCTTGCGAAACTCACTGGGTGTGGGATAGCTCTTAATCGTGAGATTAGCTACCCCACCTACAGTTAAATAAAGGTTTCGGATTCGGTGCTCGAGCTCTCCCAACAGAATCTGGTTTGTTTCCAGGGTTCTGCTGTATGCGCATATCTTTGCGCAAAGCTCAGCCACTGATTTAATAGATTCGATTTGCTCTGGCTGAAGTGGTGTCGATTTCGGATGTATGACTGCGACACTGCCCTGAGCATCGCCATTTGACGTAATGGCAGGTATCGAGACCAGCGAGGCAAGCTGATACTGAGCAAATAGCGCTTTCCATTCCTTAGAAAATCGCTCATCACTTGCTACATCGGCAACATTAATGACCTTGCCTGTCAGTACGCCGAGGCCGCAAGAACCTCTTTTTCCATCGATTACATTGCCTTCCAACCTACGAGCGAACTCCTCGGGCAGCCCTGGGAAAATCGAGTGGCGGAACGTGCGCCTCGGCTTATCAAGAACATTGATTCCAACCAAACAACCCGGGAGGAGGTCTTGTACTGCGCTGGCGAGCTCACGCAACAGAGGAACAGGAGGAGCGCCCAATGACATGACATCAAGTGCGCGATTGAGAAAGTGCTCAAGCAGTTGATGCATGGAGACAGACCTTGGTGATCGAGGCTGCCCATTCTACAGTCATTTCCCCCCTCATCTTCGAGAGGGTCAACAATTGGCCGTTGACGGTCGCTTCCGAGCGTCTATTTATGGCCGAAAGGTGCTGCTTTCAAACGTCCGCTTTTGGCCGGAAGCGGTCGGTCATGAGTGCCTGCTTATGGGGACACCGCTAGCTGGGTAGTGAGCAGTCACTCGCTAACGTCTGCTAACCACTGACCTCCGATCCAGATAGCGGGATCGGTGTGCTCACAATTATGTTGAGGGCAAATCCAGGGCCGCGACAGACCACAAAACGCCAAAGGATTGAACAGAGAGACCGATTAATGTTGGCTTTAAGCCGCCAGTAGCGACGAGAGAAGGGGGGGAAGCAAAGCTCTGCCTCGCGACCAATGCGAGACATCTATCGTGTGAGAATAGAAAAGCAACCGTAAGAAAAAGAAATTCATGTAGTCGTTGATGGCCATATTGAGTCACGCGGGAAGCACGCCAATTGCCGAAGCGTCTCGCTGCTTCAATGACGCGGTACTTGGCTAAGTTGCCGAACAGCGTATCGCGAGACAAAGCCTCTAAGCGAACGCTCAACCGAAAATCTGCCTCGTTTCATCGAGATAGTTGGCGCAATTAAATCGGCGGATGCGACTATGCTCGGTGTACCTGAGGGCGTTGCGTCCGCGCGCGGCGAGCGACGTGATCGAATGACTCTTGGCGCAAAGCGGATAGGGGGGGGCGACGTGGCGATCAAAGCTATTTTCGTGGGCATCAACAAGCACCTCGACGCGACAATCCCCGAGCTGGGCGGGGCCCGCCGCGATGCGACGGCGTTGTGGGCGCTGTTCACCGACACCGTTGAAGGCCTTGCTGGCCGACTGCTTGTCGATGAGGTCGCCACGCATGCAGAGGTGTCGCAGGCCATCCTCGGAACGCTGTCGGCCGCTGGCCAGGACGACGTGATAGTCATCACATTCGCTGGCCACGGTTCTCCCGATGGAAACCTGGTCCTGTTCGATACCAACGCAGCCGATCTTTCCAGCACAGGCCTGTCTATGGCGGGCTTGGCCGATGCCTTTAAGACGACGAAGGCGCGTGCGGTCCTGTGCGTGCTTGACTGCTGCTTCAGCGGGCAGGCACCTGCGCGCGTGCTGGAGGCTGCAGCGCGACCGCGAAGTGCATTTGCGTTGACTGGGATTTACGGTGAGGGCCGCATTCTGCTCGCCGCCTGTGCAACCAACGAGTCGGCCTGGGAGCAGCCGGGCACCGGACACGGATTGCTCACGCATGCTGTGATCGAGGCGTTGACGGGGGCGGTCGGCGACTCGGTCAGCTTTCCGGAAATCGCCGGAGAGATCATCAGGTTGGCGCGTGTCGAGGCCGAGCGCATCAGCGTGACACAGACGCCCGTATTCCTGGGCAACGTCCAGGGTGGTCTCGTGTTTCCGGCTCTCAAACGCGGTGACAACTACGCCGCTGCGTTCCCGGCCAGAGCGGTCCAGCAAATGTCGGGGGCGTTTGCGGAATTTTCTGCGCACGGCTTTCCTCCGGATATCGTCGAACAGTGGACAACGGACTTCCCGCGAGGCCTCAACGCACTGCAACTTAAGGCAGTCAATGAACACGGCGTACTGGCCGGCAAATCGCTGCTGGTGGCTGCGCCGACCAGTTCGGGTAAGACCATGATCGGCGAACTGGCTGCGATTCAGGCAGTCACAGCCGGCAAGAAAGCCGCGTTTCTGCTGCCGTATCGGGCGCTAGTCAGCGAGAAATTCGAGGAGTTCAGCGAGCGATACGGAGCTGCGGGGCTGCGCGTCGTTCGGTGCAGCGGTGATGCAACGGATGGCATCGGTCCCGTGTTGGCCGGCCGCTATGACCTGGGTTTCTTCACCTATGAAACCTTTCTCAATCTGGCGCTCGGTTCGCCGCGCGTGCTCAACCAGCTCGGCCTCGTCGTGCTTGACGAGGGGCAGTTCATTACGGACCCTAATCGAGGTATTACTGTTGAGCTGATCTTAGCGCTCCTGCTACGAGCACGTCAGCGTGGCGTTGAACCGCAACTTGTGATCTTGTCGGCGGTGATTGGCAACCTCAACAGCTTTGATCGCTGGCTCGACTTGCCTTTGCTGATATCCCGCGAGCGGCCTGTGCCCCTGGTCAAGGGCGTGCTTGATCGACGCGGGACGTTCCAGTTCGTCGATGTGGACGGCACCACCATGACCGAAGCCCTCTTGCCAGCGCATCGCATCGTACAGCGTCGCGAAAAGCCCAGCTCGCAGGACGTGATCGTGCCGCTGGTCCAGCAACTGGTCGCACAGGGCGAAAAGTTGCTGGTCTTCCGTAACATGCGTGGTCCGGCGCAGGGCTGCGCCAAATACTTGTCCAAGGAATTGGTACTCGGTCCCGCGACTAGAGTTTTGGCCGTGCTTCCGACGCAGGATTTGACTGGCGCCTCGCAGGATCTGCGGGAATGCCTCGCTGGCGGTACTGCATTCCACAACACCAATCTCTTGCGTGCGGAGCGCGAAGCCGTCGAGAAGGGGTATCGCGATGCAGGCGGCGGCATCCATGCGCTGGTGGCCACGACGACGCTGGCTGCCGGCATCAACACTCCGGCATCTACGGTGATCCTCGCGGAGAACGAATTCGTCGGAGAGGACGGCCGGCCATTCACCGTAGCCGAGTACAAGAACATGGCGGGGCGTGCGGGACGGCTCGGATACAACGAGACCGGCAAGGCCATCATTCTCGCCGACACTCCGATGGAGCGCGCGCAGCTATTCCAGAAATACGTGCTCGGTGTGCCGGAAGATGTGAAGTCATCCTTCCAGCAACGCGACCTGCCAACCTGGACGCTGCGCTTGCTTAGCCAAGTCCGGGGCGTGCGTGCCATCGAAATTCCTGGCCTGTTGGTCAACACGTTCGGTGGCTACTCTGCATCACGTGCGAATCCTCAATGGATCCCGATGGTGGAGCACGAAGTCACCGCTTTGGTCGTGCGCCTGTTGCAGGCCGGGCTGGCCGAGCGCGAGGGCGAGTTGATCCACCTTACCTTGCTCGGACGCGCCTGCGGCGCTTCGTCCTTGTCGTTTGAGTCGAGCCTGCGGCTGGTCGAGTTGATGAAACAACTCAACGCCGCACAGACGTCGCCCACCCAGGTGCTGGCGATGGTGCAGGTGCTCGACGAGATGGATGCGATCTATACACCGGTCATGAAGCGTGGCAGGTCGGAGAGCGTGCGCTCCAATGATGTTGCGCAGCGTTATGGGCATGCGATGACGCAGGCACTGCAGCGATATTGTCGGGACGAAATTGAGTTCTGGTGCCGATGCAAGCGCGCCGCGCTCTTGTACGACTGGATCGAGGGCACCCCCGTCGATGTGTTGGAGAAGCGGTTCTCTACTACGCCCTTCGGAGGCGCCGTCGGATACGGAAACATCATCGGTATCGCCGACGCAACCCGCTTTCACCTGCGCTCGACGCATCAAATCCTATCGGCACTTTTCCCGGACCAGCCTACGTTCTTGGCGGGACTCGACGAAATCCTGCAGCGGCTCGAATTCGGCCTTCCAGCCGGTGCGTTGCCACTCACAAACTTGCCGATTGCTCTGACTAGGGGGCAGTACCTCGGGCTCTTCAATGCCGGATGCTTGACGCCGGAAGCTGTGAACGACTTGAGCTTAGAGCGGCTAGAAGCATGCATTGGCCCAACTAGCGCGCCCTTATTGAGGCCACAAGCATGAGCACCATGGTACTGCGCAGGGAAATGAATTTTTTGGATAGACACGTCGCCACCATCGCGTCTGGGCCGCGAACGGAGTCAACGTGATGAGCGACTACTTCAGCGATCGTCGGAATGGTCCGCGCGCACGCACCGAGCAGGTGATTTCGCCCACGGTCAGGGCGGGCCGGGTGGCAGCGGTGCAGGCGTTGATCAATAGCGGCGCATTCGGCCTGCGTTTCCCCGAACGCTGCCCGGACGGACAAGCAACTTGCGGTGGCGATGCGGGAGTCTTGGCGACTTCGGTAAGCGCAGAAATGCCGGGGCTGGTTTGGCCGTTGGCGCCGGACACCTTGCTCGTCCTGGGCTTCATCGAGTTCGTTCACGCGTCATTGGCAAAACCGATCTCAGGAAAGTATCACGACTACTTCAGAGATCACCACCTGACCTGTCTGGTCCACCATTGCCTGAAAGCGGGATCCTGCAGCCCGATTCCTTTCCGCAATTTATTTGGAGGTGCTGGTTTTGCTGCCTTGGAGCGGAGAGAAAATTTGTTTGATGCGGAAAAAAACTGAACCTAAGCTTATGATTTAAAGGTGAAAAGTTATGGACTTAAAATCCCCCGCCCGTAAGGGCGTGCCGGTTCGATTCCGGCTTCGGGCACCATCTTAAATCAAGGGTTTGCGGGCGAAAGCTGATGCAAACCCTTGTTTGTTTCCGGGCCGCCATTCTGACAGTGGTTCGCAATTCATTGTGCAAGCACGATCTTGTTGCCATTGTGATCGCGGATGGATTGTTCGGTCATCCTCTCAGTGGGGCTTGGGCTCATTGAATCGGGCGGCCAACCGGCCGCGCGGCCTGGAATCCACTCCATCGTCTGCGTGTTTTTCCTTCTCTGATTTCCTCAAACGCTTGGGCCGACTGGCATTCCCAGCGCAGACACAGAACATCGCTCGGTTTGGGACGCGAGAAGTGATGAGTTCTGATCCAGACCATCGGGTCCTAAAACCGTTGGTCAGCTCTCAATGCAATCCGCCAGGCAAGGGGCTACTTTTGTGGCTGGGTCGAAAAAGTCGTGGCAGATGCCAGAAGTCATTGAAGCGATAATGGAGCAGGCCCCCACGACGTCGATGTCAGGATGGATCTTGATCAAGGCGCGGTGCATCGCTCAGGCGATGGGGAGCAGACGTTGAGTCTGTAACGCAAAACCCGCCACCTTTAACGTGTTATGGAGAACACAGATGGCTATCAGTCAAACACTTGCAACCTCAGACAAAACAGCGCTCGTCAAAGCCGAGGTGTACCGTTGGTACAACCTCTTTTTCCCGTGGTCACGCGGCGTGTCTTCCCAATCTGAAGGTGCGATCAAACCCTTGTACGATGCGCTGTCCAGCGAGTTCCGAGTGGTGCTCACCGACGGTCAGATCATGAGTCGGGCGGACTATTGGGAGCGACTTTGGGGGCTGTACGGCAAGCGTGCCGGAAGCCCGGAATCGCATATCACCAATCTCTCGATCACACCGCTTCCCGGGGATTTCTTCCTCGCAGTCTTCGATCTGGTCAAGGATGGCATTACCAAGAAGAAAGTCGACTCAGCGCTTATGCGCGTCGACCACGCTTCTCCATCGGGCATCTCGTGGATTTACGTTCACGAGAGCGAGCACGAGCGGTCGCTCGCATAGGCTGCTCGCCGAGATTCCTGTGTGAAGCCTGCGACATTGAGGCAATGATGAGATGTTGTGATCTGCGACGAGCTTCGCCATCGACGAGGCGTGGGCTGTTGCCGTCTCGAGGTGCACCTCTTCGGCCGTCGTACAAAAAAAACTGAGCCCAGCCCTGCGCTGGGCTTTTTCGTTTCCGCGCCTCCAGGCAGGAAACAAAAAGCCCGGGTTTGTCCGGGCCTGTCAGGATAAATGTTCAGCGCGAATCGGCTTCTTTGCAAATCCGGGTGGATGATCTATCCCGGCGCCTGCGAATCCAACTGAAAAGTGCGTGAACCGGATGTAGAAAGGCCGCAAGCACGCACAGCAGCATGATGATGAAAATGGCAATCAGCGGTATGCTTTCGTGCGAGAACATGGTGGGGTACTCCTGTAGTCACTATGTTGGAACCCGCAGGCTAGACGCATTGAGCCCTGCTTGCGATGAACGTATGTTCATCCTCGAAGGTTTGAACTGTGCTAAGGCGACGCTCTGTTTTCGAACACAAAATATGCGTTCTGGATCAAGTTACGCCGGGCCGCAATTCATGCACCAGAGCAATCAACGCGCGCAATCGCGCCGGTACGAAGCGGTGCCCCGAGTAATAAAGCCGCAGTCCGTCAAACGAAGGACACCAGGGCATCAGCACCGGCACAAGTGCGCCACTGGCCAGTTCTTGCTGGATGAACCATTCGGAAATGAAGCCGATGCCAAGGCCCGACACCACGGCCTGTTTGATCGCGAGCAACTCGTTGAATGCAAAGCGCACCGGCAGATCCATTTGCAGTTTTTCGCCGTCGCGCTGCAGTTCCCAGTGATAGAGGCCGCCATGAGCCATGCGCATGCCGATGCTCTGGTGAGTCAGCAGGTCTCGCGGATGCTCAGGCACGCCGTGGCGCTCGAGGTACTCAGGCGTTGCTACCACGAGCATGCGGATATCGTCTGACAGCGCGACGGCAATCATGTCTTGGGGGACGGACTCCGCCAGACGAATCCCGGCGTCGAAGCCTCCGGCGACGATGTCGATCATGCTGGCTTCACTGACGATGTCGATGCGTACCTCGGGATAGCGCTGCGCGTATTGTTTGAACAGCGGCTCAAGCAACAGGTAGGCCGCGCCATAGGGCGCATTGATGCGCAAGGTGCCACTGGGTTGATCGAGGCCGACGCTGGCTTCTTCGCCGGCACTTTTGATCTGGGCCAAGGCGGGAGCAATACGCTCTACATAACGTTGCCCGATATCGGTGAGGGCGACGCTGCGCGTGGAGCGATTGAACAGACGCACCTTCAGGCGCGCTTCGAGGCCAGCCACTGCGCTGCTCACAGCGGTGGTGGACATGCCCAGTTCCTGCGCTGCGCCACGAAAACTGTTGCGGCGCGCAACGGCCAGAACCACTTCCAGCTCGGTCATTCCTGTCTTGTGCATGGATTGTCCTGAAAATGCGGATGCTTCATCAATCAATGGATGGCTTATCGGAATAATAAACCCTTCTTAGACTTCGGTTCACAGAGGCTCGATTCAGCCGAGTCAATTTGAGTGAGGAGTCGTCATGCAGCGCATTGAACACATCTACATCAACGGCGAATACGTCGTTCCCCACGGTCAGGAGTGGTTCGACCTGCATAATCCGAGCACCGAAGAGGTTATCGGCCAGGTTCGACTGGGCGACGCGGTGGACGCTCAGCATGCAATTGCCGCTGCCAAGGCCGCATTCCCGGCCTGGTCTCGTACCACTCGGGACGAGCGCATTGGCGCATTGCAACGCATGCACCGGGCTGTGGCGGCGAGGGAGGAGGAGTTGCTGGAAGCCATCCTTCTGGAATATGGATCGCCTGCGGTTCGCGGGCGCTGGATGGCAACCTATCCGGCGGATGTGATTGCGCAGGCAATCGATGCACTGCAGACGTTCGAGTTCGAGGAGCAGGTCGGCATGGCACGGGTCATTCTGACACCTGTGGGCGTTACCGGTCTGATCACGCCGTGGAACAGCAATGCCGGCTTCATCTGCAACAAACTGGCGACGGCGCTGGCAGCAGGTTGCACTGCTGTCATCAAGCCCAGCGAGATGAGCGCGCTGCAAACGCAGGTTGTACTCAAGGCGTTGCACGAAGCGCAGTTGCCACCGGGCGTATTCAATATTGTCAACGGACGAGGCGATGTGGTGGGCGAGGAAATCGCCCATCATCCCGACGTTGCCAAAATCTCGTTCACGGGGTCGTCCGCAGTCGGTCAGCACTTGGTAAGGACCGGTGCTGACACCATGAAACGCGTGACGCTCGAGCTTGGCGGCAAGTCGCCCACCGTGGTGCTCGACGACGCTGATTTTCAAGCGGTCATGCCGCTGGTGCTACAGGCCGGGTTTCTCAACAGCGGCCAAGCCTGCGTCGCGGGCACACGCATCCTGGTGCCGCGCAGCCGGTTGGCAGAGTTCGAAGGTGTGGCGAAAGAGGCGGTCGCCCAGATTCGTTCGGGTGATCCGCGCAACGCCGATACCGACATCGGTCCGATGGTGAGCCAGAAGCAATGGGAGCGGGTACAGCGTTACATCCGTATTGGCCAGGACGAGGGTGCGCGGTTGCTGGCAGGTGGCGAAGGGCGCCCGCAAGGCTTGCACGCCGGGTGGTTCGTGAAGCCCACGATCTTCACCGATGCGCACAACGGGATGCGCATTGCGCGTGACGAAATCTTCGGCCCGGTACTGACGATCATTCCTTACGAGGATGACGCCGATGCGCTCAGCATTGCCAACGATACCGACTATGGACTGAGTGCCCTGGTGCTGGGAAAAAGCCGCGAACGCTGTGTGAATATCGCTCGGCAGATCGACTCGGGACGTGTACTCATCAACACCCTGGCCCACGAGCCGCGTGCGCCATTCGGCGGGTTCAAGCATTCAGGCCTTGGGCGCGAAATGGGCAAGTGGGGGATGAGTGCTTTTCTGGAGCCGAAGACCCTGCTCACGGCTGTCCTGTCGGACTGACTTGAGCCTCTGCCGAAGTCGACCGACAGGTCCTCAGCCGCGCTTGGGCAGCTTCCAGTTCGGACGGATGAAGTGGCAGGTGTAGCCATTCGGGATCCGCTCCAGGTAGTCCTGATGCTCGGGCTCCGCTTCCCAGAATGGTCCCGCCGGCTCGATTTCGGTGACTACACGGCCAGGCCACAATTTTGAGGCATCGACATCGGCAGCGGTGTCTTCGGCGATATCGCGTTGCTGCTCGTTGAGGTAATAGATTGCCGAACGATAGCTGGGACCGCGGTCGTTGCCCTGACGGTTGGGCGTGCTCGGGTCATGAATCTGGAAGAAGAACTCGAGGATCTGCCGGTAGCTGATCACGGCCGGATCGAACACGATTTCGATGGCTTCGGCGTGGTTGCCGTGATTGCGGTAGGTGGCATTCGCTACGTCTCCGCCGGTGTATCCGACTCGGGTCTGCAGCACGCCGGGATAGCGACGCAGCAGATCCTGCATCCCCCAGAAGCAGCCGCCGGCGAGAATGGCGGTTTCGGTTTGTCCGGTCATGATTTTTGCTTCCTCTCGGTGGCAGTGCGTATAGCCATTGTTATGAGGGCGTGTTGGCTGATTCCAAGGTCCACCGGTCTGCGAACCTGGCCGACGCTTAACCTATTTCGTTTAAACGCTTTTCGGCAGTCACGATGCAGGCGGAGGCAGCGTGAGCAGAAAGGCTGAGGGTGAACATCGCAGCCGATACAGCAAATCTTTGTGCGCGCACGAGGTGTCGTCCTTGAAAGTACGCTCAAACTTTAACATTCGAGCTGGCGTTGCACAGGCGCAATAAAAAGCCCCGGCGGTTGAGGCCGGGGCTTTTTTTGACTCGGACCGTTTGTCCAGGTCAGTTACTTCACGCTCGGGTGAACGTACCAAAACCACTGCCATAGAACTGGCCGTTGATGTTGGCGGCATATTGCGATGGATGGACCAGTACGGCTAACAACCGGTTTCCTTCCAGGATGGCAAGTGAGAGTGCCCCTTGATTGATCGACAGTTGCAGTGTCAGCTGGATGCCGATCAGATTCTCCGCATCAGGCACTGTGCCCTGCAGATAGGCGTTGGAAATATTGAGGCTGGTGCCGGTTCCTGTCGCTTGGCCGATGAACCGGACACTTGTCCCTTGCTGGGGCGCTTCAGGACCGATATTGCAAAGAGATGAGCTGATCTGGATCGTCTCGGTCTGAGGGCCGCAGCCACATCCGCACCCTGAAAAGTTGAAGTAGCCGCAGATGTTCTGCTGACAGCCGCAACCGCACAGCGTTTGTGGATGCACATTCTGGTGGAGAACCTCACGAAGTGCCGGTTGTGCAGCGACGACATCCTGTCGGCGTTTGATTTCAGCGTCGAATGCAACTTGTGACTGCTTCTTGAACGCTTCGATCTGGTCGGGCTTGAGATCTTGCAAAGACAAAGTCATAGCTAAAATCCTTTTAGTTGTTTCCGGGCACACCTGGAGACAATCCGCCTCTGTTGGCCGGCGCCTTCCTGGCGCGATAAACCACGGAATCCGATCTCGTGGCTCACTGTTTAAAGCACAGGTTATGGGCACTTTCAAATCGGCGTTGAATAAAAGAGATGGCCGGTGGGGCAGGAGAATCGAGGAAAGGTGCTTTTAAAAAATACGGAAGGCGTCTCAAGCCAATGGGCCGATCATGTCGGCCCATTTTTAGTCGGATCTAGACAAACGCCTGCCCGTGAAAGCCTCGTGGCAGACGCTGCGGCCCGGCCAGTGCGGTCAATCGTTCGATCCATTCCGAGCGCCAGTTCGACGCACCGTGATCGGTTTTGGCAAGACGGGCTGCGCGGCGTGCAGCATTGCGCTGGGTTTTGCGCGCCTCTTTGAAGGCATCGGTATTGCGGCAGCTACGGCATTTGACGCGATTGAGTTCCAGGCTCGAGGCAAGGTTGTTGCCCTTGTGACCACAAGCCAGATGTCCGTCTGTTTTGAAATGGATAACCATGACCAGTCTCCTGGGTGACGTGTACAGGTTATGACCTCCCACGACCCAGGGCGTTCGTTGCATCGGCCAAATGGTACGACGAGTACTGTCGTTTATCGCTGTGCAATCATCTGAAGCGCGGCAATGGTCGTTCGACAGGTTGCAGCGAAGACAGGGTGCTGCGGATCAGCGGCGTGTCTTTTTCGATGTCGTTCAGGCGATCACGGATGCGCAGGGCGGTCGGATGCCCGCCTTGATGATCAACCCAGTCGGCGATCTCCTTGCAGGCTGCAGCAAGGCGCGCCTGACGGGAGTCGAGCAGGGTGAGGAGGGTGGTGATGGACTCTTTTTCGGACATGAAACACCTCCGTTCAGAAAACCGTTGAGAGGCAGCAAAAAGCCCGCAGGGCTGCGAGCTCTCTGCCGTTGGGGCGCTGGTCCGTCAGCTGAATTGAGTATAGACCCCGCCTGTCAATTGCATCAGCCAGCCGACTGGCGCGCCGGCAGTGGCGCGCTGGCGGCATTGAGACGACGGCATTCGCGTCGGGCATCGTCCTCTAGGTCGTAGCCATCGCCGATGAAGCCGCCGGTGCGGGTGTCGTTGATTCGATACCAACTGATGGCCTCGGCGGGCTCATGCAGGCTTTCCCCGGCGCGGCGGCCGTGAATGATGATCTTGTTGCAGCGCTTCACGACAAATATGTCTTCCATGGCGTCACCACAGCAATTAGGTGTCAGATCAACTATAGAAGCCTTGGCCAATCGTGCAAAAAATAGACAGTCAGTTCGTCGGTTGCAATCGCCATCCCGCGTGATGCCAATCCAGGCGATGCGTCGGTTTCAACGCCAGTAGAAAGTCCGGGTCGTGGGAAACCGCGACGATTGCGCCGGGAAACGTCTGCAATGCCTGTTCGAAAGCCTGTACCGAGGCCAGGTCCAGATGATTGCTCGGCTCATCAAGCAGCAACAATTGCGCGGGGATCTTGCGCCACAAGGCCACCGCCAACGCGGCTTTCAAGCGCTCGCCGCCGCTCAGCGACCCGCTTGGGCGGGTGACCCGTTGTGCGTCCAGGTGCAAGTGCTTCAGATGGCTGCGCAGTTCGCTTTCACTCCATGGGCTATGCAGTGCGCTCAGTTGTTCAATAACGCTGAGGCGATCGTCCAGCAGCGCGAGATGCTGGTCCAGATAGGCCACTGGAACATGAAGGGTGCATTCGCCGCTGACGGGGTGCAGTTCTTCGGCAAGCAGTCTGAGCAAGGTCGATTTGCCGCAGCCATTGGGGCCATTGACGGCAACGCGTGCCGGGCCGCTAAGCGTCAGATTGAGCGTGTGTGCCGGCAGCCATGGCAGGCGGGCGTCAATCAATGTGCAGACCCTGCGCGAGGAGGGCACTGCGCTGCCTGGAATGTTCATCAGTACCACATCGTCCGCGAGCACTTTGGCGTAGGCGTCGCGCACTCGGGCGTCCAGTTGTGATTTGCGTTGCTGATGGTCGTAACGCACATGCCCCATGATCTGTCGCGCGGCACCTTTGAGGCTGGCGCGTTCGAAGCCCGAAACATTGGCGGTTCTGGCATTGCGCAACGAGCGCGCGGCATGGCGCTGAATGGTGTCGTGCTCGCTTTGCAGGCGTTGCTGCTCACGCCGGCGTTCGGTCCGGCTTTGATCGAGCGTTGCTTGCGCCGCCGCTTGATGGATCTGCCGCTGGTGTTGATACGTGCAAAAGTTGCCGCCGAACACCGTGGCGCCCAATGGCGTCAGCTCGACGATACGCTGCATGCGCTCAAGTAACTGCCGGTCGTGGCTGACGACGATCAGGGCGCCGCGCCAGCGTTGCAGCTCACTCATCAACCAGTGCCGCCCGGCGGCGTCCAGATGGTTGGTCGGCTCATCCAGCACCAGCAGGCGCGCCGGGCTCAGGAAGGCGCCGATCAACGCCAGTCGTGCTTGCTGACCGCCGCTCAAAGACTGGGTCAAATCCGTCGGTGCAACGTCCGGCAGACCGGCATCATCCAGCCATTGGCGCAGACGTTCGGGTAAGTCCCAGCGTTCGCCGAGGATGTCGAAATCTTCCGCCGTCGCCTCGCCGCGCTGCAGACGCTCCAGCGCTTGAAGGGCGGCAGCGCTGCCCGTGGCGTCGGCCACGGTCTGCCCCGGTTCGGCAATGAGTGTCTGCGCGACATAGGCCGTGACAACCGTGCAGGTAACGCTGCCGGCAGTCGGTTGCAGACGTCCGGCAATCAGCCGTGCGAGGACGCTTTTACCGACGCCATTGCGTCCGACGATCGCGGTGTGGGTGTGATCGAATTGCAGATTCAGGTCGTTGAAAATCGCCTCGCCATTGGCGAACTGAAAAGCCGTTTGATTCAGGGAGACGAGGGCAGGCGTACGCGAGACGTGAGTCATCGGCACCTCCGAAAAATGTCGTGAACACTGACAGGCGCGATTCAGCGCGTGTCGCGATTACATTTTCAGAAGGCTTGATTGTTCACTTTCTGCGGTTGTCCTGAAGAGGGGAAAGGTGGCTAGCCTAGTTCAGCTGTGCGGCTCGATCAAGGCACATCCAGCATTTGCTCCAGAAACATCGCCAGGGCCACTTCCTCGGAGCGCAGGCCCTTGCGCACTCTTGGACGCGGCAGTTCGGCCAGCGCACCCAGCAGGAACCGCTCGACCACCGCTGGATGGATGTAGCACTTGCGGCACACCGCGGGAGTGTTGCCCAGTTGCTTGGACACGCTCTTGACCATGTCCACCACGTGTCGTTTCGCCTCGGCTTCCGACTCCCATTGCAGCTCGCGCAACACCGCCAGAGCCAGCGCGCTGCCGGCCCAGGTGCGGTAGTCCTTGGCGGTGAAGTCGGCGCCGGTGAGAGTCTGCAGGTAAGTATTGACGTCCTGCGAGCTGACGGTGTGCCGCTCGCCGTTGTCGTCCAGGTACTGGAACAGATTTTGTCCGGGAATCTCCAGGCAACGCTTGATGATGCGCGCCAGGCGCCGATCCTTGACGGTGATCTGGTGCTCGATGCCGCTCTTGCCGCGAAACTGGAACAGGATCGCGCTGCCATTGACCTCGACATGCCGGCTGCGCAGGGTGGTCAGGCCGTAGGAACGGTTGTCCCGCGCGTATTGAGTGTTGCCGACGCGGATCAGCGTGGCGTCGAGCAACGTGATGACTGTGGCCATGACCTTGTCGCGGCTGAAACCGGGCGCGGCCAGTAAGGTTTCGAGTTGTTTACGCAACTTTGGCAGTGCCAGGCCGAACTCACGCAGGCGCGAGTACTTGTCGGCGTCGCGCACTTCACGCCAGCGTGGGTGATACCGATATTGCTTGCGGCCCCGGGCATCGCGGCCGGTGGCCTGCAAATGGCCGCGCGGGTCGGCGCAGATCCACACGTCGGTGTAGGCCGGTGGCACCGCCAGTGCGTTGATCCGGCGGATCTCGTCAGGGTCGCTGATGCGCTGTCCGGTCGGATCGAAATAGGCGAATTTACCGCGCAGCTTCTTGCGGGTCAGGCCGGGTTGGGTGTCGTCGACGTAATGCAGATCGGGTGGCAGCAGGTCGGCTGGCGCAGTGTCGGGCATGGCGGAGGTCCTTGGCGGCGAATCGCTCTGTTACAGCGATTGACCGCGCGCCATGGCCGTCGTGCCAACGAATTCAGGCCAGTACCGCGACAGCCTTGATCTGCGCCCACAAATGCTGGCCCGGATGGATGCCCAACTGATCCCGGGAGAACCGGGTAATTCGCGCCAACAGCGGCGTGCCACCGGCATCCAGCCGAATCAATACATGCGCGGCGTTGTCCGCCGCCTGCTCGCTGACCACGGTGACCGGCAACCGATTGAGAATGCTGCTGGCTTCACTGTCGTGCAGGCTCAGGCTGATGTCGCGCGCGTGCACCTTGGCGCGCAAGGCCTGGCCCACGGTCATGGGCGCGTGGGTCACGCGGATGTTCATCTCGGTGGCCGGCAGTTGCAGGCTGAGCAACTGATAATCGGCGTCGTAGGCGCTGACCTGGCCTTCGATGATCACGCCAGCGTCATCGCCCATGGCCATTGGCAGGTCCAGACGGGCGAGGGTCTCGCCGATCGGGCCGCTGGCCAGCGCCTTGCCGTCGCTGAGCAGCACCAAATGATCGGCAAGGCGCGCGACCTCATCCTGAGCGTGGCTGACGTACAGCACCGGAATGTCCAGTTCATCGTGCAGGCGTTGCAGGTACGGCAGGATTTCGTTTTTGCGCTGGCTATCGAGGGCGGCCAATGGCTCGTCCATCAGCAGCAGTTTCGGGCTGGTCAGCAGTGCGCGGGCGATGCCGACACGCTGGCGTTCGCCGCCGGACAGGTGCTGCGGATGGCGTTCCAGCAAATGACCGATGCCCAGCAGTTCGGTGGCTTGCGCCATGTCGACCCGACGCTGGGCCTTGGCGATGCGCTTGAGGCCGAACTGCAGGTTGGCCAGCACCGACAAGTGCGGGAACAGACTGGCTTCCTGGAACACATAACCCAGTGCACGTTTGTGCGGCGGGACAAAAATGCGCCGTTCGCTGTCCTGCCAGACTTCTTCGTTGACCTGGATAAAACCCTGTTCGGCCCGCTCAAGGCCGGCGATACAGCGCAGGCAGGTGGTTTTTCCCGAACCGGAATGACCGTACAGCGCGGTCACTCCACGCCCCGGCAAGTGCAGATCGACATCCAGGCTGAATCCTGAATAGGCGATTTTCAGACGTGCATCAATCATCAATCAGCTCCAGCCCGCACGGGTCTTGCGGCTGGAGTACAGCGCCAGCAACACCAGAAACGAAAACACCAGCATTGCTCCGGCCAGCCAATGGGCCTGAGCGTATTCCATGGCCTCGACGTGGTCGTAGATCTGCACCGAGACCACCCGGGTCTTGTCGGGAATGTTGCCGCCGATCATCAGCACTACGCCGAATTCGCCGACGGTATGCGCGAAACCGAGAATCGCCGCCGTCACGAATCCGGGGCGGGCCAATGGCAGTATCACGCTGAAAAAAGTGTCCCAGGGATTGGCGCGCAAGGTCGCGGCCACTTCCAGTGGGCGAGTGCCTATCGCCGAGAAGGCGTTTTGCAGCGGTTGCACCACAAACGGCATGGAATAGATCACCGAACCGATCACCAGCCCGGTGAAGCTGAAGGTCAGGGTGCCCAGGCCCAGCCATTGGGTGAAATGCCCGAGAAAACCATTGGGGCCCATCATCAGCAACAGATAGAAACCGATCACGGTCGGTGGCAGCACGAGGGGCAAGGCGACGATCGCCCCGATCGGGCCGCGCAGCCAGGAACGGCTGCGCGACAACCACAAGGCAATCGGAGTGCCGACGACCAGCAAGATCGCGGTGGTCAGGGACGCCAGTTTCAGGGTCAGCCAGATCGCCGCAAAGTCGGCACTCGAGAGTGCCATTTAGAGCTGGTAGCCGTAGGACTTGATGACCGCAGCAGCTTTCGGGCCTTTGAGGTATTCAACCAGTGCCTTGGCGGCGGCGCTGTCCTTGCCTTTGTTCAGAATGACTGCGTCCTGTTTGATCGGGTCGTGCATGCTGGCTGGAACGATCCACGCCGAACCGCTGGTGACCTTGCCGTCCTTGTAGATCTGCGACAGCGCGACGAAGCCCAGTTCGGCGTTGCCGGTGGAGACAAACTGGTAAGCCTGGGTAATGTTCTGGCCTTCGACGATCTTGGCTTTGGTCGCTTCAGTCAGTTTGAGTTTTTCCAGCACCTGAGTGGCCGCCAGGCCATACGGCGCGGCTTTCGGGTTGGCGATGGACAGGTGCTGGTATTCGTTTTTCTTCAGTACGTCACCTTTGGCGTCGACATAACCTTCTTTCGCCGACCACAGTGCCAGGGTGCCGATGGCGTAGGTGAAGCGCGAGCCTTTGACGGTGTCGCCTTCTTTTTCCAGTTTTTCCGGGGTGGTGTCATCGGCCGAGAGGAACACTTCGAACGGCGCGCCGTTCTTGATCTGGGTGTAGAACTGGCCGGTGGCGCCGTAGGCAGCCACCAGTTTGTGCCCGGTGTCTTTTTCGAAATCGGCAGCGATCGCCTGGATCGGTGCGGTGAAGTTAGCGGCAACTGCCACCTGCACTTCATCAGCCTGAGCGGCGCCGAAGGCGAATACCGCCAGCAATGTGGCCAGGCAAGTTGGGGCAAAACGTGAGGCACGAATGGTCATGTAACAGCTCCGTTATTGGCGAGTGCAGAGGGCAGTTATTGTTGGGGGTGGACTGCACCGATGCGAGGGGGTGAAACGCTATATAGCGAAATATATAGCGAAATGCCGCTAAACAGGAAGTGCTTATAAACACGGGGTGAGGCTGTGCCGTTCCTCACCCCGTGCCGGATCATCGGCGCGCCAGTTTTGCCAGGGCGCCTTCAGCCAGTTGCCGGGTCAGTTCGGCGCTGCTCCGCTCCTCGCCCAGAGGAAAGGCCTGACCGGCCCAGAGATTGCTGAATTGCGCTTCGTTTTTGGCGCGCAACGGCATCAATGCTCCGCCGGCCAGTGGGAACGCCGGCGCGTTGGGCGACATCGGGCCGATCTCGCGCATCACCCGATTGAAAATCCCCCGAGCGGGGCGCCCGGTGAATAGGTTGGTCAGGGCGGTTTCGCTTTCCTTGGCGCTGCGTAGCGCCTGGTGATGGGAGGCACTGACCTTGGCTTCCGGCGTGAACAGGTAGGCGGTGCCGACCTGGACTGCCGATGCGCCCAGCATCAATGCCGCCGCCACACCTCGGCTATCGGCGATGCCGCCGGCAGCAATGACCGGGACCTTGACCGCGTCAGCAATCTGCGGCACCAGGGCAAAGGTGCCGACCTGGCTGCTCAAGTCATCACTGAGAAACATCCCGCGGTGTCCACCCGCCTCGTAACCCATCGCGATGATCGCATCGCAGCCGTGTTGTTCAAGCCATAACGCTTCATCGACGGTAGTCGCGGAAGAGAGGATTTTCGCGCCAGTGGCCTTGACCCGATCCAGCAGGGACTTCTCCGGCAGGCCAAAGTGAAAACTCACCACCGGCGGGCGAAACTCTTCCAGCACGGCGCACGCCGCCGCATCGAATGGCGCCCGATTGGAAACCGGTGTCGGCGCATCGAAATCGACACCCAGCTCGCGGTAATAAGGCTCCAGCAGATTTTTCCAGTCGCGTGCCCGTTGTTCATCGGTGGCCGGTGGCTGATGACAGAAAAAATTGACGTTGAACGGATTGCGGGTGTGCTCGCGAACGGTCTGCAGATCTTCGCGCAGTTGCTCGATGCTCAGCATGGCGGCAGGCATCGAACCCAACCCGCCCGCGTTGCACACAGCGATCACCATGGCCGGAGTCGTGGCGCCGGCCATGGGAGCCTGAATGATCGGCAGTTCGATGCCGAGAAGGTCAAGCAAGCGGGTGTCAGGCCATTGACTCATGGAAGCAGTTCTCCGAACGATGAAACGGGGCAGGGACGGCAGAGCCGGTTTTTTAACAGCAAAACCGGACTCAGGGCCAGCCCGGATTTTCAGGGCAGGGGCAATCGTCCCCTGTCAGCGTCGATGAAGTCCGCCACCACCGCCGCCTCCAAAGGAGCGATTCATGTTTTGCGAAGAGTTGTGAAAGTTATTGGTGCGCTGGTTGCCGAAGTTGCGCGCCGCCGATTCGCGATTGAGGTTTTGCAACTGGGCATTGTTGTTGACCGGTGCCGTGCGTGTCGGACTGCCCTTGACCATTGATTGCCAACCGTTGTCGGTCTTCTTGTAGACATTGCCGTCGTGCCCGGCATACACGTTGTCGCCGACCCGTGCGGCACCGCCGTTGCGTCCCTTCACGCCGCCATATTGCGTGGTCTTGTCGGTGTTGGGGTTGTAGACCGCGCCACGATTGGCGGTGACCTGAGTGCCATTGCGTGCGTTGCCCGCCGTCACCCGGCCGCCGGCAATGGCGCCACCGTTCGGCCCGACCACTTCGCCGCTGCGTCCGGCCGCGTAGTTGCCGTTGTAGACATTGTGTACGGCCCCGCGCTGACCCGCCGCAGCAATGCCGGTGCGCGAGTTATAGGACGACCCGACCTGACCCGCCCAGCGATTGCCGGTCCAGGCGTTGTAGCCGGCGCCATAGCGACTCACGGTCGCGCGGTCACCCCATTGACGATAGATATTGCCGGTGGTGCCGGCCCAGCCGCCAGGGCCCCAGGCCACGGCACCACCTCGATAACCGTAAGCGGCGCCGCCCCAGGCCAGCGGCGCCGGGTACAAGTGCGGCCCCCAGGCGTAACCCCAGCCATAATTGCCCCACCACGGGTAAGCGCCCCAGCCCCAGCCCATCGCCACGGTATTGCCGCCCCAGCTCCAGCCGAAGCCGAAACCGAAGGTCCAGCCGGTCCACGGCGTGTAGCGAATCGCGACGCCGAAACCGTACGTCACCGGTGGCCCGTACCAGACGTTGCCGACCCATGGCGTGTACGGATAACCGGTGCCATAGACCACCACACCCGTGGCCGGGTCCAGGTTCGAACCCTGATAACCCGGGGTGTAGCCGACGACCACGGTATCGCCGCTGGACTCATAGACCTTGACGTAAGTGAGGTAATGCATCGGTGAGCTTGGCGGAATCGAGTAGATCACCGCCGGTACCGAACTGGCGACGACCCACGGCCCGTTCACTGATGTCGCGGTGAACCAGATACCGTTTTCCACCGCATACCAGCTGTCATTGTCGACGCGAATGATCGGTGTGGCACTGTTGACCACGTACTGCAGCGATGTGTTGTTGATCGCCTTGAGTTGCGGCTCGCCGTCGAACTGCGGCGCGGTCATTTTCACTGCGCTTTTCTTGATCGCCGAGGTTTGCGGAATGGTCGCGGCGATCGCGGCTTCCTTGGCCTGTGGCGTGCCGGCGACGGAGGCCTTGACGTTTTCTTTTGGGCTGTCGTCGGGAATGTTGGCAAAGTCTGCCGGCAGTTTGTCCGCCGGGGTAAACGTCCAGGGACCGCTCATGTCGGCGGCACGGAACCAGCGGCCGGAGATCAGCACGTAACTGTTCTGGTCGCCGATTTCCTTGAAAATGTGGCCGGTGGTATTGCTTACGTACAACAGGCTGGTGCCTTGAATCGGCGACCACTGTGGCGGCCCGTCGGTGACGATCAGTTCGGTGGGGGTGGTGGCGATGAAGATTCTCGGCTGTGGCGCCTTGGCCAGGCTGGGGGCCTTGTCTTTCGGATCACTCTGGCCAGTCAGCAGATCGACCTGACGGCTCTGAATCGCCGCCTGCCTGGCTTTCTCCAGATCGGCCGGGGGTGTGGTCAGGCGCGTGTACTCGCCGCTGAGACTGTCGGCAACCATCCAGCCATCAAACACGTGCAGGTAGTGCTTGCCCTCAGCGTCCTTGAGCAGCAGTGGGCGGGTGTTGATCACCCGTTGCAACGCGGTGCCATCGACGGCGCGGTAGGCCGCGTCACCATCGATGTAGACGAGCAGGACGGGGACGTCGGCGCTGATGATCGCCGGCGGGGTGTTTTCCAGCGGTGCGCTGTCGGCTTTCTGCTCGGCCGACAGCACGCCGACGGCGGCCTCGAGTTGATCGAGGGAAATGGTTTTCTTGCGGCTTTCGGCATCCTTTTGCAGCGCTGCGAGCCACACATCGGTCTGGCTGGCATCAGCGGGGAAGTCGGCCTTGATGATCCTGTATTGATCCAGCGCGACCCAGCGTGTGGCCTTGTCGACCAGGGTGTGTGCGCTGAACTGCACAATTCCGTAGGTGGGTTTGCCATCGGCACCGGTGGCTTCGACCGCCGCCCGGGCATTTAGGGTGTAGCCGTCCCAACTGTCGAGTTGCGGCTGGTACACGGTCAGTTTGGCCTTGCCGCTGGTGATTACTTGCGGCCATGTCGGCGCGCTGGGCGCGGCATCGGCTGCGGCAGGTTTAGTGGCAGTGGCCGGGGCCGCCCAAGTGGTGCCAACGGTCAGCAGGCACAGCAATAACATCGCAAGCAATGAACGCGGGTAAGACATTGTCAGCTCCATCGACAGGGTCACTTTCGGGAGGGAGGGCAGCGAAAGCATGACCGTCGAAAAAGCATAGCCGCCCGCTCTGGAATTACTTTGCAGATTTGCGAATTGGCGCAAAGTCGGCTGGGGCAATGTGTTGCTTTGTGTTATTTCAAGGCGCGAGGATTTGAATCCATTGATTGCGAGGCAGCCATGTTCAACGGCATTTTGATCGACAAAGACGACAACGGTTACCACGCCAGTCTGCAGCAGATCAGCGAGGCGCAGCTGCCTGATGGTGACGTGACGGTGAAGGTTGCGTACAGCACGCTGAATTTCAAGGACGGTCTGGCGATTACCGGCAGCAGTCCGGTGGTGCGCAAGTTCCCGATGGTTCCGGGCATCGATCTGGCAGGAACGGTCGAGGTCAGTTCGCACCCCGACTACAAGGCCGGTGACTCAGTGCTGCTCAATGGCTGGGGCGTGGGCGAGAATCATTGGGGCGGGCTGGCGCAAAAGGCGCGACTCAATGGCGACTGGCTGATTCCTTTGCCCAAAGCGTTCAGCGCCGCGCAAGCGATGGCCATCGGCACCGCCGGCTACACGGCGATGCTGTGCATTCTGGCGCTGGAACGTAACGGCGTGACCGCGACTCAGGGCGAGGTGCTGGTGACTGGCGCGAATGGCGGGGTGGGCAGCTTCGCTATCGCCTTGCTCGGCAAACTGGGTTATCGGGTAGTGGCGTCAACCGGCCGGGTGTCCGAGCATGAATATCTGAAGCAACTGGGCGCCAGCGAAATCATAGATCGCGCGACCCTGTCGCAGCCGGGCAAACCACTGGCCAAGGAGCGCTGGGCAGCGGTGATCGATTCGGTCGGCAGCCATACGTTGGCCAACGCCTGTGCCAGCACCCGTGCCGAAGGAACGGTGGCGGCCTGCGGTCTGGCTCAGGGCATGGATTTCCCGGCGTCGGTGGCGCCGTTCATTTTACGCGGGGTAACTCTGGCCGGGATCAATAGCGTGACCCAACCCAAGGCACGCCGGATCGAAGCCTGGGAACGTCTGGCCCGCGATCTGGACTGCGCCCTGTTGCCATTGATCAGCCACGAAATCGCGCTGAGCGAAGCCATTGATGCGGCACCAAAACTGCTCGCCGGGCAGTTGCGCGGCAGGGTTGTGGTCGACGTCAATCGCTGACAAAGTAGGCCTCATTGCGGCCCTCTGTGGCCGCACTTCTATAACAGGGAGCCGCAATTTCGATGGACTTGAAACGACAGCAAATCGACGCCTTTACCGTTGCCGGCCTGCGCGTACGTACCACCAACGCCGCAGAGCACCAACCTGCGACCGCAAAGATCGGTCCGATGTGGGGGCAGTTTTTCAGCGAAGAACTGGCCGAGAGCATTCCTGCCAAGACCGCCAACTCGCCAATTTATGGTGTGTACTCGGCTTACGAGTCCGATGCCTCGGGTGCGTTCGATGTCACCGCTGGCGTCGCCGTGAGTGCGCGCACCAAGGACTACGAAGCGGTGCAGATTGAAGCGGGTGAGTATCTGGTGTTTGAAGCACAGGGCACGCTGCCTGACGCGGTCATTGCGACCTGGGGGCGGATCTGGACGTTCTTTGCAGACAATCCGCAGATTCAGCGCCGTTACGCCACCGACTTCGAGGCCTATACCGGCCCCGAGTCAGTGGCGGTCTACATCGGCATCCATTAAGGCTGCGTTTCGCGCTCCAGCAGTTGGCGCTTGCGCTCCACGCCCCAGCGATACCCTGAGAGATTGCCGTCGCTGCGCACCACGCGATGGCAGGGGATCGCCACGGCTAGGCGATTAGCGCCGCAAGCCTGGGCGACGGCGCGCATGGAGGTCGGCGCACCAATGCGCTGGGCGATCTCGGCGTAACTGGCGGTGCGCCCAGCCGGGATTTCCCGCAGCGCCTGCCACACTCGCTCCTGAAAAGCCGTGCCGCGCACGTCCAGAGGCAAATCGAGGCCCAGCGCTGGCGCCTCGATGAAGCCGACCACTTGGGCAATCAACTGCTCGAAGCCGGCATCGGCGCCAATCAGGTTGGCCTGACGGAACTGATCCTGCAGATCACACACCAGTTGATGCGGATCATCTCCTAACAGAATCGCGCACACTCCGCGCTCACTCTGTGCCACCAGAATCGCCCCGAGTGAGCATTGGCCGACGGCAAAGTGAATGTCGTTGTTGCGCCCGGCCGCGCGATAGTCGCCAGGCTTCATGCCCAGCACCTTGTCGGCCGATTCGTAGAAGCGGCTGTTGGAGTTGAAGCCTGCGTCGTACAGCGCATCGGTCACCGAACCACCGTCCGCCAGTCGTTCACGCACCCGGCGTGAGCGATGCGCCGCCGCGTAACCCTTGGGCGTGAGGCCGGTTGCAGCCTTGAACACACGGTGAAAATGAAACGGGCTGAGTCCGGCCACCTCGGCGAGTTCGTTGAGCGCGGGCGTCGTTTCGCAGGTTTCGATCTGCCGGCAGGCCAGCGCCACGGTCGCGGCGTGTTGGGTGGCGACGTCAGTCTGATCCTTGCTGGTGCGTTTGCTCGGACGATAACCCGCCGCCTCGGCGGCTTCGGCGTTGTCGAAGAACTCGACGTTCTGCGGCTTGGGCAAGCGCGAAAGACTGCTCGGGCGGCAATAGACCCCGGTGGTTTTCACTGCATAGACAAACTGCCCGTCGGCCCGCGGGTCCCGCGCAACGACGGCGGCCCAGCGTGGATCGGTTTCAACGTTGATGATGGGCGAAAGCTTTTTCATGGCGAGTAGTCCGTTGACCTGTTTGATTCAGGTTAATCAGCGGCGATGTCAGTAACACTCCGCGCCTTGCGGTCAAATTTTTCAGGCTCATCCGGCAACGCGAAAAGTCAGGTTGATCCGGCGTTCGCCCAAGCGTGGATGCCGCCCTGGCTTGATCGGCAGCACGCCGTGAAAACGCAGGCGATCGACGCCGCCCCAGACCACCATGTCGCCGTGCAGCAGGGGAATGCGCTGGCTCTTGTCGCTCCGGGCAAAACCACCGAACAGGAACATTGCCGGCAAGCCCAATGACAACGAAACGATTGGCGCCGCGTAGGCATGTTCGTCTTTGTCCTGGTGCAAAGACATCTTGGCGCCGGGGATATATTGGTTGATCAGGCAGGAATCCGCGTGAAAGTCGGCAAATCCTGCGCGTTGCGCGGCTGTTTGCGCCAGTTCGAACAGCACCAGTGGCATCGCCGGCCATGGCCTGCCGCTCAGCGGGTCGACGGCGCTGTAACGATAGCCGCTGCGATCGGTGATCCAGCCCAGCGCCCCGCAACTGCTGGTGCCCACCGACATGCTGAAACCTCCCGGTGTGACCATGTGGCGCAACGGCGCGGCAGCGAGCAGGGCATCCAGCGCCGACAACACCTGATCGACAATCGGCAGCGCGAAGCCGCGCAACACCCATGACTGTTCACCGATTTGCTCGGCACGCGGTTGTTGCGCAGGTTCGTGGTCGGCGAGCAGGTCGAAGGTGGTCGGTTGCATGCTGCTCATGTTGCGTCGTGGAAAATGATGCCTAGGGTATGCCGATTTCCACTGTGCAGGCGACTGACGCCATGCCGCAGGGTCACCTTATAGTCGCCGCGTGTGCCTCTGACCGGACGCTGGTTGACCGCAAAGATCACCGCGTCACCTTGTTGCAGATCCACCACATGCGGGCGCGATTGCATGCGCGGCCGCTGCTCGGTCATGACGAACTCGCCGCCGGTAAAGTCTTGCCCCGGTGCTGACAGAAGAATCGCAACTTGCAGTGGGAAAACCAGCTCCCCGTAGAGGTCCTGATGCAGGCAGTTGTAGTCCTGCGGGCCGTACTGCAGCAACAGCGGCGTTGGCCGCAACTGACCGGCGGCGTGGCAGCGCTGAAGAAATTCGGCATGGGCGACAGGGAAACGTGCGGGCAAACCCATGCGTTCGTTCCAGCGGTTGGCCAGCGGCACCAGGCGCGGATAAAGCGCGTTGCGCAGGCGCTCGACCGTGGTCGGCAGGGGATAGCGAAAATATTTGTATTGCCCGCGACCGAAACCGTGACGGGCCATGACGACCTGCGAGCGAAACGGTTCGGTCTGCGGATACAGGACACTCAGGCGCTCGCAGGTGTGGGCCGAAAGCAGCGCACGGATGATGGCGTAGCCTTGCTCATCCAGTTGCTGTTCCAGGGCTGCCCAATCGAGCGCATCCAGCCGTGAGGGGGACATTGACATGCTGACTCCTGAACGCGTGGTCTGGGCGCTCAGTCTGGGCAGGTCCCGGCGGCAGAACACTCCGCCGCTTGCGGTCAAATCCGATGTGTTGCGTTACAGGGCTTTGCTGACGGCGATATCGCTGATCACGTCTTCAGTGGTGCCGTGGATCGCGTCCAGCGCCGCCTTGGCCTCTTCCACAGTGCCGTGCTCCAGTTGCGCGAACTCGAAGCGGCGCTCACCGTTGAGCTTGTATTTGATGACGTATTTGGTCGTTTGGGCCACGGTCGTGCTTACCTTGCGTTGGGGGCGACTCAGCTGAGTTTGGTGCTGGAGCGGCGGATGATTTTGATCGAGTGGGTCAGGGTCGGTTTGCGCGTGACGCTGATGGCGCGACGGTTGACGGTGTCGATGGTGATGTTCCAGAAACCGGTGCTCGGCGCGGTGATGCGCGCAGGAAACGTGTCGAAAGCGCCGCCGTGGTAGGTGTGGCGTCCGCCGTTCTTGAACGCGCGGAAGTTGGCGTCGTTCATCAAACGGATGTTGCAGGTTTGCGAGCATTGGATGACGACGATGTCGTCTTCGTTGAGGTGCTCGCGCTGGTGAATGAATTTCATGGGCGCCTCCAAAAGGGCTTTTTCTACTAAATCAAAACGATAGCATGTGCGATTGGCGCAGTTTATCAGCCCGAACGGGTTATTATCCCGCCGTCGAGCGCCGCTTTGACAATTAAAAACAGTTATTCGCGATTCGATGCGGGTTTAATGGAGTGAGCCTCGGAGAAAAATGGCATTACTGCTGTCCGACGGTCTTTATGGGAGGTGTTTGTATGAAGTGGGGTGTGGTGTGTCTGCCGTTGATGTTGGCCGTGGGTGGTTGCGCGAGCGTTTCCGAAATCAATGAGACGTTGCCGACCATGAGCGTGATTTCCGGCAAGAAACCCCATGAGTATGCTCAGTGCCTGGCGCAAAAGCTTGCCAGCAGCCGTGGCGCGTTACAGATGGAACCGCACAAGGATGGCGTTCGAGTGATTGTTCCCGGGAAGTTTTCGACCGGTGCGGCTGCCGTGTTTGATATCGACGATCGCTCCGGCGGCAGCAGCATCAAGCTGCACGAGCGCATGTCCAATGTGCCGGTTCGTCCGCGTGACGTGCAAAACGCTGCCAATGCCTGTATTTCCGGCTGATAGACTGATAGTCATCAGCACCAATGCCGTCACAGCCATGCTGTGACGGCATTTTCATTTCTGGAGTCGCGAATGAAGCGAGAGCAAGTACGGGAGCGCCACGCAGAAGGCCTGATTTCTGCCACGCATGTCATTCAGAACCCGGCCAATCCGGGCGAGTGGATCGTGTTTTTCAAGAAGAGCGCCGGGCGCAGCTATTTTCTGGTGGACGATAACGACGAAGTCGAATCCTTTGCCCGGCTCGATGACTTGATCGAGATCGTACGCGGGCTCGGAATCAAATTCGCCGAGATTCACATGTAGGGTCTATTTGCAGACCACCACCACACTGCGGTTCTTGTAGTTGCCGACATCGACCCCCAGGGTCTTGTCGCTTTCCTTCGGCGCCGGCGTGCCATCGGTACCAACGATGCGATACCCGGTGCCGGCGCAGGAGGCATCAGCCTTTTCGTAGCAGGTGGCCCAGGAGTTGGCCTCGCCGGAGCAGTCGATGGTCAAGCCCTGTTCGCCGTTGTTCAGGTAAGTGGTTTGCGAAGTGGCACAGCCACCGAGGGCCAATACCGCGAGCAGCGGCAGCAATCTGTTCATGTTCATAGGAGTGTCGTCTTCAGCGAGGGAGGGGCTAAACGCTCTGACAGCGCCGCAGTGAAAAGGTTATAGCGATAGGCCACTTGTTTCATTGATCTTTCCGGTGGCCACAAAAAAGCCCTGCGCAAGGGCAGGGCTCGGCATCATGTGTCGCAGCCGATCAGTCTTGATCTTTGCCACGACGCTTGGACGATGCCGGGGTGTCTGTGAACACCGACGCTACATCCGTCGCCATCTGCTCACTGTCGAACGGCCCGGCGATGTGTTCGCCATTGGTCGTGGTCAGCGTCCACTTGCCGTCTTTCTTGTCGATCACATACCCGTTGATGATTTTTACCGCGGCCATCTATCTGTCTCGTTCGCTGGTTCAAAGGCGCCATGATACCGACAAATGCTCACATTGGGGGGCGATCGGCGTATGGTGGTGCAGCGCAGCTGCGTCTTTGAGCTACTCTGTTTTCGCCGCCAAAAGGCGCCAACGGAACTATCGGCGAGAATATTTCTCTATGTTGGCATCGGTTAGCCAGTGCGGGGCATTGTAAGGTGCACGCCGCCTGATTAGACTGCGCCGAAACTCGTACACACAGCCCTTTCAAGGACTTATATGATCAAGAAATGCTTGTTCCCAGCAGCCGGTTACGGTACTCGCTTCCTGCCAGCGACTAAAGCCATGCCCAAAGAAATGCTGCCGGTGGTAAACAAGCCACTGATCCAGTACGGCGTTGAAGAAGCTCTGGACGCTGGCCTGACAGAAATCTCCATCGTGACCGGTCGTGGCAAGCGTGCTCTGGAAGACCACTTCGACATCAGCTATGAGCTGGAAAACCAGATCAAAGGTACCGACAAGGAGAAATACCTGGTCGGCATCCGCAAACTGCTGGATGAGTGCTCGTTCTCCTACACCCGTCAGACCGAAATGAAAGGCCTGGGCCACGCGATCCTGACCGGTCGCCCGCTGATCGGTGACGAACCGTTCGCCGTGGTATTGGCGGACGACCTGTGCGTCAACCTCGAAGGCGACGGCGTACTGACCCAGATGGTCAAGCTGTACAAGCAGTTCCGCTGCTCGATCATCGCCATCCAGGAAGTCGATCCGCAGGAGACCAGCAAGTACGGCGTGATCGCCGGCGAGATGATCCGCGACGACATCTACCGCGTACACAGCATGGTCGAGAAGCCAAAGCCTGAAGATGCACCGTCGAACCTGGCCATCATCGGCCGCTACATCCTGACTCCGGACATCTTCGACCTGATCGAACAAACCGAGCCAGGCAAGGGCGGTGAAATTCAGATCACTGACGCCCTGATGA
Organism: Pseudomonas sp. H1h; assembly: GCF_000633255.1. GTDB lineage: Bacteria > Pseudomonadota > Gammaproteobacteria > Pseudomonadales > Pseudomonadaceae > Aquipseudomonas. The sequence continues at coordinate 6,299 of NZ_AYMJ01000029.1, read as the reverse complement.
AACAAGCCCAGAACGGCTGCGTCATGGCCTACAAGTTCAAAGGCAAGCGTTTCGACTGCGGTGGTGCGGAAGGCTACATCGAAGCAACCAACTTCTGCTTCGAGAACTTCTACAAGACCGGCAAAGCTTACTGATAACGCCGGATCTGCAGCGCCAGAGTGTGAGAACACTCTGGCGCAAGCACACGCAAACGCCCCGACTTGTTCGGGGCGTTTGTTTTTGTGCGGTGAAAGCACCGAGTGCATCAAGGACGTTAACTGGCGCCCTCTGAGCGCGCAGGCTGCCAGTTCGAGGGGGGAGGGGCTGAGAGGGTGCAGTTGCGCCCATTTTCTCTCAGGCGTCACGACAGGGGCTTGTATGCGCGGGCGCTACAGTTGACCAGAACGAAAAAAGCTCCGTATCTTGCGATACGGAGCTTTTTCTTTATGCGTTACGCCGATTGTGATCTCTCGAAACCGGCGTCTTTTACACGGTTACTGCTGAACGACATTCGCGGCGGTCGGCTCGACTTTCTTCGGCTTCATCAGGCTGAAATCAATCAGCGCCCGCTGCTCACGCTCGTACGGGTTGCCGATCATCAGCGGACGCGGTTTGAAGCTGTCGCTGACCAGGCTCTTGCTGCGGTCCAGCTCATCGAAACTCAAACCGGCCATGTCCGCCCAGGTGTGGATCAGGTGCGAGCTGCTGTACGGCCGCCCCAGATCGGCGGCGAAGTTCCAGTTATGGTTCTCGCGCCATTTCGGCGAAGCCCAGGCCATGAACGGAATGGTGTACATCGGCGCCGTCGGTTTGTTCTCGTTGCGGCCCAGGGTGCTGTGGCCGGCCGAATCGAACACGTCTTCACCGTGGTCGGAGAGGTACAGCAGGAAACCGTTCGGGTCGGACTTGGCGTAGTCCTTGATCAGGCTGGACACCACGAAGTCGTTGTACAGCACGGCGTTGTCGTAGCTGTTGTAGGTTGGCACCTGATCGTCACGCACGCCGGCTGGCACGCCGGTACGGTCCTGGAACTGGTCGAAGCTCGGCGGATAGCGGTACTGGTAGCTCATGTGAGTGCCGAGCAGGTGCACGACGATCAACTTGCGCTGCGCCGGGTCGGTCAACGCCTTGTTGAATGGCTCGATCACGTCGCCGTCGTACTGAGCGGCGTTCTGGTTGCGGTTGTTGTTCAGGTACACCTGCTCGTCGGCCTGTTCTGAGAACGTCGTGAGCATGGTGTTGCGCTTGGTCATGGTCTGCTGGTTGGTGATCCAGAACGTCTTGTAGCCGGCCTGTTTCATCATGCTGACCAGCGACGGCGTGGACAGGTACAGATCCGGATGCTCTTCGTCGGCGAAGGTCAGGACCTGCTGCAGCGCTTCAATGGTGTAAGGACGCGGGGTGATGACGTTGTCGAACACCGCGAGCTGATCCTTGAGCTTGTCCAGTTCCGGTGTGGTCTTGCGTCCATAGCCGTACAGGCTCATGCGCTGACGGTTGGTCGATTCGCCGATCACCAGCACCAGGGTCGAAGGTTTATCGGCGTCTGCTGCCTTGAGGTTATGCAGTGGCGGAACCTTGCTCGTGCTGTGCAGCATGTCTTGCATGCCGGCCAGAGTATCGAGGTAACGGTGGTAAGCCACGGCCATTTGCCAAGGCACGGCAGGCTCGATGCGGTCTTCGAACTTCTCGAAGCCCCCGGCGAAACTGCCGGTGCGCTGGGTCTGCTTGATCAGCGGGTAGCCGACCACGGCAATCAGGATCGCCATGGCGGCGACGAAAGCGCGCCCACGGGGCATGTACACCGGACGCAGGCGAGTCCACAGGAAGTAGGCGAAAGCGGTATGCGCGAGGAACGCCGGAATCATCCACCAGGCAAAGTACTGGGTCATGTATTCGCCGGCTTCAGAAATGTTCGACTCGAACATGATGAAGATGACGCTTTGCGAGAATTCCTGCTGATAGATGAAGAAGTAGCCCAGGCTGGCCATCGAGCAGGCCCACAAGACGATGCCGATCAATGCGGCCAGCAGCTTGGTGCGCTTGGGGAAGAGCAGCATCGGTGCGAGCCAGACCGCGCTCATCACAAAGGCCTGACGGAATCCGCTGAAGCCGGAAGTGCCGGTCAGCTGGATCAACAGTTGGGTGATACCCGAGAAATACCAGAAAAACGCGAAAAGCCAGAGAACCCCGGCCCAGTCGAAACCTGTCGCAGTCGTTTTGCTGCGTTTGAACAATGCCATTCAGCACTCCAGCTCATCGTCACTAACCACCGCCGGAACGCTTCATGAAACCGACGAACGGAGGCCGCGCGCAAACGCACGGCCAGAATGCGCCGGAGTATCACGAACGGAATGTGAAAACTTCGTTAGTTGCTGATCAGGGGCAGAAGAGGATCATGTCGGGAACGACAGGCGCCGTTCCCGAAGCTGGCGGGGCAGGTCAGGCGTGCGGGTTGCGCTGGACAACCGGCAAAGGTTTGGGCTGAGCGCCCTGGGTCAGCGAGCGCAGCTGCGCCAGCTCCTGTTTCAATTGGTCGCGCTCGTCTTTCAACTGACGCAATTCATCGCGACGGATCGTGACGTACAGGGTTTGTGGCGGCATTGCTGTGTGTACTGTGCCCATTGCTCACCTCGCAAACGGCGTGTCTCAACTGCAAATCGTCCCGGTTTCGGGGTACTGATCTGCTATCGGCGCCAATTTTGATTTCTTTCGCTCATGAATGGAACTTTTTTATTTTTCATGGTCGGTGTGTCTTCGGCATGATTCGGGGCGTTATCAGTCTGGATCGGGCACAATGCCCGGAAACTTCCGCCGGACGCTCTGGACTAACCTCCATTAGTCGCGTTGGGCTATAACCAATGTCACACATTTATTTGTAGTAAGGAGCATCAGCACATGCAACTCGGGATTATTGGACTGGGCCGCATGGGCGGCAATATTGCGCGGCGCCTGATGCTCAACGGGCACACTACCGTTGTTTACGACCGCAATACCGCCTTTGTCGACACCCTGGCCGCCGAGGGCGCCACGGGCGTCGCCGACCTGCCGGCACTGGTCGCAGGCCTGGCCAAGCCACGCGCAGTGTGGGTCATGCTGCCGGCCGGCGCGCCGACCGAAGACACCATCAACACCCTGAGCAATTTGCTCGAAGCCGGCGACACCATCATCGACGGCGGCAACACCAACTACAAAGATGATATCCGCCGGGCCAAGGCCCTGTCTGAAAAGGGCCTGCACTACATCGACGTCGGCACCTCCGGCGGCGTCTGGGGCCTGGAGCGCGGTTACTGCATGATGATCGGCGGTGATGCCGAGACCGTTTCGCGTCTGGATCCGCTGTTCGCCGCACTGGCGCCGGGCATGGGCGAGATTCCGCGCACCAAGGATCGCAAGTCCGAGGACCACCGTGCCGAGCACGGCTACATCCACGCCGGTCCTGCCGGTGCCGGGCACTTCGTGAAGATGATTCACAACGGTATCGAGTACGGCATGATGGCCGCATTCGCCGAAGGCTTTGACATCCTCAAGACCAAGTCCAGCGAGCGCCTGCCGGAAGATCAGCGTTTCGACCTGAACGTTGCCGACATCGCTGAAGTGTGGCGTCGTGGCAGCGTGGTGTCGTCCTGGCTGCTCGATCTGACCGCCGATGCGCTGGCGAGCGATCCGAAGCTCGACGGTTTCTCTGGTTCGGTGGCTGACAGCGGCGAAGGTCAATGGACCATCGAAGCGGCCATGGAGCAAGCGGTGCCGGTACCGGTGTTGTCGAACTCGCTGTTCTCGCGCTACCGCTCCCGCGGCCAGGGCACCTTTGGCGACAAGATTCTTTCGGCCCAGCGCTTCGGCTTCGGCGGCCACGTGGAGACACCGAAGAAATGACCCATACGATCCGCAGAAAATCCAAGGCAGAACCCGCACCACCGACCACTCTGTTTTTGTTCGGTGCCCACGGCGACCTGGTCAAGCGCTTGCTGATGCCGGCGCTGTACAACCTCAGTCGCGACGGCTTGCTTGACGACAATCTGCGGATCGTCGGCGTTGACCACAACGCCATTACCGATGAAGCCTTCGCGCAAAAACTCGAAGACTTCATCCGTACCGAAGTGGCAGCGAAGGTCGGCAAGGGCGATCAGATGCTTGATCCGGCCTTGTGGGCCAAGCTCGCCAAAGGTATCAGCTACGTTCAGGGCGACTTCCTGGACGACAGCACTTATTCTGCGCTGGCGGCGAAAATCGCCGACAGCGGCACTGGCAATGCGGTGTTCTACCTGGCCACCGCGCCGCGTTTCTTCAGTGAAGTGGTGCGCCGTCTGGGCGCCGCCAAACTGCTGGAAGAAACGCCCGAAGCGTTCAGAAGGGTGGTCATCGAAAAACCGTTCGGCTCCGATCTGCAGACCGCCGAGGCGTTGAACGCCTGCCTGCTCAAGGTGATGTCGGAAAAGCAGATCTACCGGATCGATCACTATCTGGGCAAGGAAACCGTGCAGAACATTCTGGTCAGCCGGTTCTCCAACAGCCTGTTCGAAGCGTTCTGGAACAACCACTACATCGACCACGTGCAGATCACCGCCGCCGAAACCGTCGGCGTAGAAACCCGTGGCAGTTTTTACGAGCACACCGGTGCGCTGCGCGACATGGTGCCCAATCACCTGTTCCAGCTGCTGGCGATGGTTGCCATGGAGCCGCCGGCCGCGTTCGGCGCCGATGCGGTGCGTGGCGAGAAGGCCAAGGTGGTCGGCGCGATTCGCCCATGGACCGTTGAAGAGGCGCGGGCCAACTCGGTGCGTGGCCAGTACAGCGCCGGCGAGATCGATGGCAAGCCGCTGGCCGGTTATCGCCAGGAGGCCAACGTGTCGCCCGACAGCAACACCGAAACCTACGTCGCCCTGAAAGTCATGATCGACAATTGGCGCTGGGTCGGCGTGCCGTTCTACCTGCGCACCGGCAAGCGCATGAGCGTGCGCGACACCGAAATTGTCATCTGCTTCAAGCCGGCGCCATACGCGCAGTTCCGTGACACCGAGGTCGATGAATTGCAGCCGACCTATCTGCGCATCCAGATCCAGCCCAACGAAGGCATGTGGTTCGACCTGCTGGCCAAACGGCCGGGGCCGGCGCTGAACATGGCCAACATTGAGCTGGGTTTCGCGTACAAAGACTTTTTCGAGATGCAGCCGTCCACCGGCTACGAAACCCTGATCTACGACTGCCTGACCGGTGACCAGACGCTGTTCCAGCGCGCCGACAACATCGAGAACGGCTGGCGCGCAGTGCAACCGTTCCTCGACGCCTGGCAGCAGGACGCGAGCGTACAGACTTACGCTGCCGGCGAAGACGGCCCGCAAGCTGCCAACGATCTGCTGACTCGCGATGGTCGCGTCTGGCATGGCCTGGGATGAGTGACGCGATCCGTTTTTTACTCAGCGATATGGACGGCACGCTGTTGCTGCCTGATCACAGCCTGAGTCAGCGAACCATCGACGCCGTTCGTTCACTGCGCGAGGCTGGCGTGTTGTTCAGCCTGGCGACCGGCCGCCCACCCAAAGCCATGCTGCAGCAGATCGAAGCCCTGGGTGTTGATCTGCCGACGGCGGCGTTCAATGGCGGCACCATTGTCAACCCGGATGGCAGCTTGCTGGTCGCGCATTACCTGCCCGCTGCGACAGCGTTAATTGCATTGGCGACCTTCGCGGATCAACCGGATGTCGAAATCTGGGTGTTCAGCGGTGGTGACTGGTTGCTCAAGGATCCGCACGGGCCGATGGTGCCACGCGAACAGCACGGCCTCGGTTATCCGCCGGTGGTGGTCGAGAGTTTCGAGCCGTACCTGGAGCGGATCGACAAGATCGTCGCCACCAGCAACAACACGGATTTGCTGATCGAGCTTGAAGCGCGCCTGTTGCCCAAGGTCAACGGCATGGCCCAGGTCTCGCGCTCGCAACCGGTTTACCTGGACGTGACGGCGCTGGAAGCCAACAAGGGTAGCGCGCTGGCGACCATTGCCGCGCACCTCGGCGTCCCGCTGGAGCAGACGGCGGCGATTGGCGATGGCGGCAACGACCCGGCGATGTTCCACTGCGCGGGGTTATCGATTGCCATGGGGCAGGCCGAAGAGGCGGTGAAGCGTCAGGCCGATGTAATCACCGGCACAAACACCGAAGATGGCGTAGCGCAGGCCATCGAGAAGTACATCCTGCCGCGCTGAATCACCCAGGAACAAAAAGAATGAGTGGGTGTTGAAGAGCTATTGGCTCAGCGCATACCAATGTAGGAGTGAGCCTGCTCGCGAAGGCGGTGTGCCAGTCAACACGTGCGGTGCC
>NZ_AYMJ01000028.1 GCF_000633255.1 Pseudomonas sp. H1h | reverse complement strand
GAGCCGACCACCCCCCAACTGAACACACCCAAATCCAATTGTGGGAGCTGGCCTGCCAGCGAAGGCGGCCTGACAGCCGACCAATCCCCAACTGAACACACCCATTCCCACTGTAGGAGCGAGCCTGCTCGCGAAGGCGGCCTGACAGCCGACCAATCCCCAACTGAACACATCCATTCCCACTGTAGGAGCGAGCCTGCTCGCGAAGGCGGCCTGACAGCCGACCAATCTCCAACTGAACACACCCAAATCCAGTTGTAGGAGTGAGCCTGCTCGCGATGGCGGCCTAAGAGCCGACCACCCCCCAACTGAACGCACCCAATCCAACTGCGAGCCTGCTCGCGAAAGCGGTGTGTCAGTCCCCGCAAGTGTTGGTTGTGCTGACGCCTTCGCGAGCAAGCCCGCTCCCACAGGTTTTTCAGCGAATTCAGAACAGTTGTATGCAAAAAAGGCGATGCCCCTCACGAGACATCGCCTTTCTATTGCCGCCGCTAAAGCTTATTCCGGCAGTTTGTACGCAATCACATAGTCACCCATCTTGGTGCCCAGCGAGCCGTGACCACCCACCACGAGCAGGACGTATTGCTTGCCGTCCTTGCCGGTGTAGGTCATTGGCGTGGCTTGGCCGCCTGCAGGCAGACGCGATTTCCACAGTTCTTTACCGGTGTTCACGTCGTAGGCGCGCAGGTACTGGTCGAGGGTGCCGCTGAGGAAGCCGACGCCGCCGGCGGTGACCATCGAGCCACCCATGCTTGGTACGCCCAGGGTGAAGCCGATCGGGATTGGCGAGCTGTCGCGGCTGGTGCCGTTCTTGCGTTTCCACACGACTTTGCCGGTGGTCAGGTCGATACCGGCGACGTAGCCCCAGGCCGGGGCCTGGCACGGTACGCCGAATGGCGACATGAACGGGTGCATGGTCACGGCGTATGGCGCGCCGGTGTTTGGCTGGATACCGGCAGTTTCGCTTTCGCGCTTGCTGTCGGCGGCCACTTCGGCGCGCGGGATCATCTTCGAGACGAAGGCCATGTAGTTCGGGCTGGTGAACAGCATCTGGCGAACCGGGTCGACCGATACGCCACCCCAGTTGAATACACCGACGTTACCCGGGTAGATCAGGCTGCCTTGCTCCGACGGAGGCGTGTACTGGCCTTCGTAGCGCAGTTCCTTGAACTGGATGCGGCACAGCATCTGGTCGAACGGGCTGGCACCCCACATGGCTTTTTCGGTCAGTTCCGGAGCCAGCAGGTTGAGGTCCGAACGGGCCTGGGTCGGTGCGGTGTGGTCGCCTTTCACGGCGCCTTGCGGTACCGGGATTTCGCGGATCGGAATGATCGGCGTGCCGTCACGACGGTCGAGGACGTACAGGCTGCCCTGTTTGGTCGGAGCGATCAGCGCAGGTTTCACGCCGTCGGCGGTTTTCATGTCGAGCAGGGTTGGCTGGCTGCCAACGTCCATGTCCCACAGGTCGTGGTGGGTGAACTGGTAGTTCCAGCGCACTTTACCGGTGGCAAGGTCGAGGGCGACGATGCCGGCGCTGAATTTCTCGGCGCCTGGGGTGCGGTCAGCGCCCCACTGGTCTGGGGTCTGGTTGCCCAGTGGCAGGAAGACCATGCCAAGTTTTTCGTCGACGCTGGCCAGCGACCACATGTTGGCCGAGTTGCGGCTGTAGATTTCGCCCGGGGCCAATGGCTCGGTGGCGTCCGGCTTGTCGCTGTCCCAGTTCCACACCAGGTGACCGTCGCGCACGTCGAAGGCGCGGATCACGCCCGATGGCTCGTTGGTCGACTCGTTATCGGTAACGTGACCGCCCATGATCACCAGATCACGGGTAATCGCCGCTGGCGAGGTGGAGTAGTAACCACCGGCGGTGAACGGGCCGATGCCTTGGGTCAGGTCAACCACGCCGTTTTTGCCGAAGCCTTCGCAGATCTTGCCGGTGTCGGCGTTCAGTGCAATCAGGCGTGCATCAGCGGTTGGCAGGTACAGGCGACGCGGGCAGGCCTGGGCAACGGCTTTGCCGGCTTCGGAGATAACGGCCGACGCGGCGTTTTCAGATTTGGCGTAAGCGGCTTCGTCGTAGTACGACACGCCACGGCAAGTCATGTGGGCGAAGCCCTTGAAGCCCACCGGGCTCTTGATCTGCGGGTCGAAGCGCCACAGTTCCTTGCCGGTGTCCGGGTCCAGCGCCAACACTTTGCTGTGCGCGGTGCACGCATAGATCATGCCGTTGGCTTTGAGCGGGGTGTTTTCGTTGGTCAGTTCCACCGGGTCATCAGCGGTCGGCAGGTCGCCGGTCTGGATGCGCCAGGCTTCTTGCAGCTTGCCGACGTTGGCCGGGGTGATCTGCTTGAGCGGCGAGTATCGGTCACCGAATTCGCTGCGGCCGTAGGCCTGCCAGTCGCCATCGGGCATGGCTGGCGCGGTGCTGGTCATGTCCGCGGTGTCGCGGCCCAGTTCGCCGAACGTTTCGCCCGGATGGGTGAACAGGCTGGCCAAAGCGGTGACGCCGGCCAGAACCACGGCCACACTCAAACCACCAGTGCCCATCGGCGCCGGGCCTGCGAGCAGCAATGGACGACGGAACCACGGCAGCAACATCACGATGCCGAGAACGAACCACAGGGCCAGACGTGGCACCAGTTGCCACCAGTCCAGACCGACTTCCCACAAGGCCCAGACCGTGCTGGCGAACAGCACGATGGCGTACAGGCCCAGCGCTGCACGACGACGCAGCAGCAACAGAATGCCGGTCAGCGCAATGCCGATACCGGCCAGCAGGTAGTACAGCGAGCCGCCGAGCATGCTCAGCTTGACTCCCCCGGCCAACATGGCCAGGCCCATCAGTAGAAGCAGTATGCCGAGCAGGCTCGGTAGCAGACGGCCCCGACTCGAAGCACTTTCGGTGCTCATAGTGTGATTCTCCGTGACGTTTCAAGTAGTCCCGCGCAGTAGTCACTGTAGATGACGATTGGGCGCAGGCATGGTTCAGATAAAACTTGTGTAGCTAACGAAATTCTTTTGTGGGAGCGGGCTTGCTCGCGAAAGCGGTGTGTCAGAAGGCTGATGTGTTGACTGACACGACGCCTTCGCGAGCAAGCCCGCTCCCACAGTGGGTATTTGCCAGCTCTTAGAACGACGACTGGATCTTGATCCCCGCAATCAGGGCATCGTCGACGTCGTTCACGCCACCGGGATGGCGGATGTATTGCAGGTTCGGGCGCACGGTCAGCCAGTTGGCGAGGTGCACGCCGTAATACAATTCGGCGCTGTATTCGGTGTCCTGCGGCGGCAGGAACGACGGATCGTCATAGTCGTAGACGGCGTTGGCCTGATTGCTCGCCTCGGCGTTCTTGCGAAAGGCCGGATTGACGTGAACGCGGGCCAGGGCGAAACCGATGTCGTCCTTGGCGCGAGCATCGAACGGGCCTTTGTAGACGACGCCGGCCTGCACGTAGTTGTCGATCGCGTTGGTTTTCTTGTCGTGCATCGTGGCGTTGGCAAACACGCTCAAGCCGCGCGAGTGGTCGCTGGCGATGCTGGTGACTTGCTGCTGGGCACCGAACCACACGCCGTGCTTGCTCGATGCGCTGCGGTAGGCTTCGCCGCTCAGTGCAGCAGGCTGGCCGTTCTGGTCTTTATAGACGTCAGATGCCTTGGCGCTGCTGTAGTAGTAGCCGGCGCGGTATTCGCCCGGCAGACCATTGAGTTTCGGCGTCCACACCAGTTCGACTGGCAACACGGCGCCCTGGGTGCCGCTGCCGCTGAGTTTGAAGCCGTTGCCGCGATCGAGGTTCGACGGGTTTTGCTCGTAAGCGCCGACCTGGGCGTACAGCTCTGGTGTCAGGTGATATTTGACCCGCAGCGCCCACTGGCTGACCGGCCAGTTGTACCAGATGCCGCCGACCCAGTTGCCGACTTGCGAGCCGCAGAACGCCAGGTTCTGGAAATCGCACGGGAAGCTGTTGAAGTCTTCGCCTTCACCGAAACGGCCGACCTTGATGTCGAGCTTCTGGTCGAAGAATTTCTGCTGATACCACATCTGCGTCAGTCGCGTGGTCTGGCCACGGCCCCAGACTTCCTGCGCGGAGGTGAAGCCGCCGACACGCGGATCGTTGATCCGGTCGTTGCTGATGTTGTTGCCGCTGCGCTTGGTGACGGTCAGTTGAAACTCGGCGTCGTCCCAGCCGAGGATCTTTTGCAGGTCCAGGTGCGTGCCCAGACCGAACTGGTCGCTGTAGCGCGCGGTGCGGTCGTGGTCGTAGCCGCCGTGCAGGTTGCTGCCCATTTCGCCGGTGTAATCGAGTTTGAAGTCGTAGCCTTTTTCCGAGAGTTCGGTACGGGTGCCGTTCCAGTCACCGAGCATCCACGGTGAGTCGCTGTCGAAGGCGGGGGCCGCCTGGGCGTAGGTGGCGAAGCCGAGCGCGGTGCAGCCGCCGAGCAGGCGCAGAGCTGAGATAGCGCTGTCTCGGGAGAAGGAAAAATCAGGCATGGATCAGTCTTTTTTTGATGTTTTCTGGGGGTAAACCGAGCGCTTCAATTTGACGCAGGCAGTGAAGCGATTCAGCTGAAGGGCGGCAGGATAATGATCTGTAACAAAAAGACAAAGGGCTTTTGCAGACATGCAGCGTTTCGCATTCGGTAACAGTGCGTCAAACGGGCGCATTGTGGGCAGGCTCGCAGGCTGCGATCTTCTCGGGTTGGCCTACATTTGAAGCAAAGCCTTCCACCTGACCGGCCCCTCGGCTAAGGTGCGCGGCTTGTGCATTTTCACTCCGTCCAAAGGCCTGGCATGAACGACCACACTCCCGATCCGCTGCACGGTGTAACCCTTGAACACATCCTCAATGCGCTGGTGGCGCATTACGAGTGGTCGGGGTTGGCCGAGCGCATCGATATCCGCTGCTTCAAGAGCGACCCGAGCATCAAGTCGAGCCTGACCTTCCTGCGCAAAACTCCGTGGGCGCGGGAGAAGGTCGAGCGTTTGTACGTGAAACTGATGCGCACCAAGCGTCCGCTCTGAGATGGACGCCGTTTTGCGGCGACGCCTGATCATGCTCATCGCCAGCCTCGGCTGGGCCGGGTTGAGCATTCAGCTGTACCTGATTTTCCTTGCGCGCCTGAGTATCGACGCCAGTCTGCTGGGCGGGCTGGTGAGCTTCTTCAGTTACTTCACGGTACTGACCAATACCCTGGTGGCGAGCGTGCTGACGAGCGCGGTCACCCGGCGCGAATCCGCTGTGCAACGCTGGTTTCTGCTGCCTTGGGTCAGTAGCGGGGTGGCGGTGAGCATCGCGGTGGTCGGCCTGGCCTACAGCATTTTACTGCGACATTTGTGGCACCCCGAGGGGTGGCAGTTTATCGCTGATGAATTGCTGCACGACGTGATGCCGCTGCTGTTTCTGGGCTATTGGTGGTGCTGCGTGCCTAAAGGCACGTTGCGCTTTTGGCACCTTCCGCTGTGGCTGATTTACCCGCTGGTGTATTTCGGTTATGCCTTGCTGCGCGGGCATCTGCTGGGCGCGTATGCGTACCCGTTCATTGATGTGGCCATGCTGGGTTATGCACAGGTGTTCATCAATGCCGGGGGGATATTGGTGGGGTTTGTGCTGATGGGGTTGCTGGTGATCGGCCTCGACCGCTGGCGGTCAGCACGGCATTGAAACCCATGTGGAAGCGGGCTTGCTCGCGAAAGCGTCGGGTCAGTCAACATCATTTTTGAATGAACCACCGTATTCGCGAGCAAGTCCGCCCCCACCGGGAGGCATCTCATTCCTCTTCGGGAGTACCTTCGGCACGCCAGTAGCCGACGGCTTTGATGAGCTGCTCGTCCAGCCCATGCTCATCAATCAATACCCGGCGAATCTGCCGCGAGACCTTGGTCTCGGTCGCTACCCACGCATACAGATTGCCCTTGGGCACTTGCAGCTGTCTGACGGTGGTCAGCAGGTTGTCCTTGCCACCTTCACGCAGCACCCAGATCACATTGACCTGCGCCGCACTTTGCAGCGCCTGTTGCTCGGCACCGTTCTCCACCTCGATCACCACCAGCGCCTTGCGATTGGCCGCCAGGCCTTCGAGGCGACGGGCGATGGCAGGCAGGGCGGTTTCGTCGCCAATCAGCAGGTAGCTGTCGAAGATATCCGGCACGATCATCGAACCACGCGGCCCGCCGATGTGCAGCAATTGCCCAGGTCGGGCCTGTTCGGCCCAGGTCGAGGCAGGGCCGTCGCCGTGCAGTACGAAGTCGATGTCCAGTTCGAGCGTTTCCAGGTCGTAACGGCGCGGGGTGTAGTCGCGCATTTCGGGCAGCGGCACGTCACTTTTTCCGGCACCAAGCACCAGTGTCTCCAGCGCGGCGGTTTGTTCGGCGTTCTGCGGGAACAGCAACTTGACGTGATCGTCCGTGCCCAGGCTGATGAACCCGGCCAGTTCTGGCCCGCCGAGGGTGATGCGGCGCATGCGCGGGGTCAGGTCGACCACGCGCAACACCTCAAGCTTGCGGCGTTTGATTTCGTGCATGACGCGGTGAATGGTTTGGGTATCGACTGCAGTCATTCGGCTTTCTCCGGAGCAAATTGAACGGCGGGACCGTCGACAATGGCTTTGGCGGTGTCGTTGAGCAGATCACGCACGCGCAGAATTTCTTCGGGACTCCAGCGCCCGTGGTGCATCTGCAACGCGTGGCGCAGGTTGTGTACGGCTTCGTGGATTTCCGGCGGCCGATCGTGGCCACGCAGCGAGCGTTTGCTGACCTCGATGCGCATGCGCACGCCGTCCAGTGCGATCGCTTGTTCGCTTAAAGACAAACGACCGGCATCGGTCACGCTGTAGCGCTTTTTGCCGGCATCGGCGTCGCCGCTGATCAAGTCGCTTTCCTCCAGAAAGGTCAGGGTCGGGTAGATCACGCCGGGGCTGGGGCTGTAGGCACCGTCGAACATGCCTTCGATCTGGCGGATCAGGTCATAGCCATGGCACGGCTGTTCGGCAATCAGTGCCAGCAGCAGCAATTTCAGGTCGCCGGGGGCGAACACCCGTGGGCCGCGACCGCCGCGTTCGCGTCCGGGGCGCTTCTCGAAGCCGTCGCGGCCGTCACCGTGCTCGCGGTGGGGGGAATGATGGTCTCTCATTTTTGCTTTCTCTCTCGTCGTATTTAGATACAACTTAAGATATATCTTTAGGTGTCTGCAAGGCCTCCTGACCGACGGTTGTCGTCCTTCAATCGAAATATCGGGCACGGATTACGGCAAACGATCAAAAAAACGCGGTATTAAATCGCCCGGCAAAGGCGCAGTTTAGTGCTAACTCTCTAATAGTCGGCGTCGGCCTTTATTATCGGCAGGGTGTGGTATGTGTCTTACGGAAGTTGCTGTGAAAGTTGGCGCGTTCAGACAGATTGCTGGCGCGTTGTAGCCTGTCTCTTACAGCAGGACTTAAACTTTTATGGTTTTCATGGTTTTTTCTCTCTTGGGTAGAGGTCACTGGGCTACACGTTTGTCGGAACTTGCCTGCTTACTTTCCAAGGGAATTGCTTGATCATCTTTCGGCGTTAAAAGTTCAGTTGGGTCAATAACTGCTCGTGACGGTTTTGCTCATCAATAACTTTTGACTCTCCTTCGATTATTTTAAATAACAGGTACTGAAAGATGTTCAAAAAAATCGCGTTTGCTGCTCCTGTGGCTGCTCTGGCACTGAGTGCTTCGATGGCTTTCGCCGCCACTGATGCCAGACACTCCATCAGTCTGGTCGCTACTGTTTCTTCCGATGACTTCTACGCGGTACCGGTTGACTACGACCTGGTCAACAAAGACCAGGACATGAGCTACAACCCGGGCACAGACTCCATGCGTACCATCGATGGGCACTTTGACGTGCTGCACACGGCGGGCAAGGTTCATGCACGACTGGAAGGTGTGCCCAAGCTGATTGCCGGCAACAAGACCATTGATTTGAAGGTTGAACTCAATGGCAAGACGTTGACCACCACGTCGCAAGAAGTGGTTAACACCACTGATTCCAACACGCGCTATCGTGCGCCGTTCAAGATCAGTGCCGTCACCACTCAAAAACCTGACGCGGGTGACTACACCGGTGTTGTCATGTTGGTTGTGGAACCTTCCGTCTAAGTAATACAGGCGACGGAAAACGTTTACTTGTCTCAAGTGGCGTTCCCGGTCGGCAAACTTTCCGGTTTGTCGGCCGAGCGTTGATTTCTTGGTAATCAGAGTATTAGTTCATGTTCCCGATGACGCCCATCGCGACAGCGCTTACGCTGTTGTTATGTAGCAGTGCATTTGCGGCAACCTCTTCTATTGATAATACGCCACGAAGTTTGCTCGCTCAGGCCAAAGGCCTGCCGGCAGAGTTCGAAGAGCATTTTTTTGATGTTCCGCTGGCGGTACGAGTGGAACTCGACCAGCAACCTCTCGGCGAGGCCATGATCGTGTTGTCGCGCGATGACCGGGTGACCTTGCTCGAATTCACCGATACCAGCGAAAGCCGCTTCGATGCCCGCGAGCGCGAGACCTGGGCGGACGTTCTCAAGCCCGGTGTGAGCCTGGGAGCCTGCACGGGTCAGTGCCCTGCGCAGATGCTGGCGGTTCACTACAACCTGGAAAACTCATTGCTGTCGATCGTGACCGAAAATGCCGAGCGTGACATTGGGGCCAAGCGTTTTCACGATCAGCCGCCAGGAGGTAGCCGCGGCCTGATCGTGCGCAACCAACTCAACCTCAACGGTGGTCAGGAGCAGGACCTGGGTGGTCGATTCGGCCTGGAGGCCAGCGGCAGTCTGGGCAACTGGAGCCAGAGCGTGAACCTGCAGCTGTCGCGACTGGGCAGCCCGGATGACAAGACTTATCACGCAGTACATGAGCTCTATACCCAGCGCGAAATGGAGGGCAAATTTTTTCGTCTGGGCTACTTCACCCCCAACTCCGAGGGCCTGATGCGTGAACCCCGAGCCTTCGGCAACAGCCCGGATACGGCGGTGGGGCTGATGTACGGAAGCTCCGACAGTCTGGCCATCGACAGCCCGAAACCCAGCGTTTATCCGGTGTATGTCACCGCCAATCGCCAGGCCTCGGTGGAGATCTATCGGGATGGGCTGCTGATCAACACCCAGGCAGTGCCGGCGGGGTTGCAGACGCTCGATACGCGAGCGTTGCCCGGTGGCATCTACGAAGTGGAAGTGCGCCTGATCGAAGACGGCCAGACCACCTCGACCACCCAAGAGTTGATCTACAAACCCAACAATTGGCGCAACCACGACGAACGCTGGCGCTATAACCTGTTCGCCGGTCAGGAAAGCAAACTGCTCAGCAACTGGGAGCAGCAAAGCAGTGGTGATGCCACGGCCGGTGCGGCGCTCAACTACCTGCTGCACCCGCGGGTGATCCTCGGCCTTTCGGCGCGCCAAGTGCGCGAAAAGCTGCAGTACGGCAGTTCGATCGACTGGAGCCTTGGCGAGCGCACCAGCCTTTACGCCAACTTGTATCAGACCGAAGACCATGGCACCGGCGCCGACTTCCAGGGGTTGTACAACTATGGCGCCGGCAGTCTGGTGGTCAGTCACAACCGCAGTTGGCTTGACACGACCAACACCTACGACACGCTGCCTGATGGCACCCGCGTGCGCCAACGCAATGTGTTTACCGGGCAGACCAGCAATTCTTCGCTGGCGCTGAACCACCGGATCAGTCGCCAGAGTTCGCTCAATGGCAGGGTGTCGCACAGCGAGGGCAACGTCGAAGGGGTAGGCGTTGACCTCGGCTGGACGCAACGCACGGTGGTGTTTGGCAATGATGCCAACTGGCGGTTGTCGCTGTTCGATCGCCCGGGCAGTTACAGCAGTAGCGAGGCACGCAATCGCGGAGTCGACCTGAGTATCAACCTGGCGCTGGGCCGCCCGGGGCAGCAGATATCCGGCAGCATTGGCAGCCGCACGGCCCGCGATGGCCGTCGTGACAACAATGGCTCACTGGGCTTTCGTCAGGACTTGCAGGACCACGTGTTGCAAAGCGTCTCGGTGACCGCGCTCACCGACACCTATGGTGTGGGCCTGTCGAGCCTGGCGAACTTTCGCACTGATGTGGTCAACGGTGACGGATTCCTTCAGCGCTCATCGTTCAACGACAACTTCACCGGTGGCTTGAACCTCGACAGCACCCTGGTGATCGGCGGCCAGCACATGGTTTTGACCAGCCAGCATCAGGGCCGCGGTGCGGGAATGATCGTTGACGTCGAGTCGGACATCGATGGCATTGCGCTGCGCGCCGATGATCTCAGCGGCGGCAGTGCGGCGTTGCGCCCCGGGCGCAATTTCATCGCGCTCACGGCCTACAAAAACAGCTCGGTGAGTTTCGATTTCGAAGGCAACGACGTGCCCGCAGCCAGCATCGAACCGGCGCGAACCCGCTATCACCTGAACAAGGGCGGTGTGGAGTATCGCAAGGTGCGGGTCATGAAGACCCTCACCGTGCTCGGTCGACTGCTCGATCCGCAAGGCCGGCCGCTCAAGGGACACCACGTGATCAACCATGCCAGCCGCGGGGTCAGCGAAGTCGATGGCTTTTTCTCGATGGAAATGAACGCTGGCTCGCCAACGCTGGAAGTCCGGTATGCCGACCAGTTGCTGTGCCAGTTCCGCCTCGATATCGATCAGCACCGTCGTGAAAACAGTGTGCTGATGATCGGTGATCTGCGGTGTTCGCCTGACACCCTGGCGGATGCCACGTCCAACCGGAGCTCGGCCGGTTGAACCGTGCCAGGCCCGATGTTCTAGAGAGTGTGATCATGAATCTGACATTGACCTGCTCCAGTCTGCTGCGTCGCAGTCGCTGGCTGGGGATGCTGGCGGTCATTGCCGCGCCTTGCGCGCAGGCTGTGACTCAGGAGATCCGGGCGTTGTTCACCCCCGACTCGGCCAATCCGCAACGTAACATGTTCATCAACAAGACCCCGGTCAGTGGCTATTGTGCGGACTATCCCAGCGAGTGCCGGGACAACGAAACCTTCAGTATCCGTCTGCCCGTCCGGTTCGATTCGGCGAACCCCATGCAGCCCAATGCGTCGTCACGCAACAGTGCAATGTTCAGGGTTCCTTCTCTGTGGCGTCCGTTGACGGTGACCA
The DNA here is from genome assembly GCF_000633255.1 of Pseudomonas sp. H1h. Lineage (GTDB taxonomy): Bacteria > Pseudomonadota > Gammaproteobacteria > Pseudomonadales > Pseudomonadaceae > Aquipseudomonas. The sequence continues at coordinate 79,845 of NZ_AYMJ01000028.1, read as the reverse complement.
ATCGGGACACCGGAGAAACGGAAACCGTCGAGGTACGCATTGCCGGCTTCGGCTCGCGCTACATCCTGAGCGATACCGCAGCCAACTTGACTGGGGCGGCGACGGCCATCGAGGGACATCGCGCTTTATGGGGGGGTAGCAGTTGGGTGAACTCGGCGCTCCCCTGCACCTACAGTGGTGTCGGGGTGTATTCGGACAGCTATTACGGCTTCTTCTGGAAGACGCCAGTGCAAGGTACTTGCGTCAAGACGGCCAGCTTCCCCATACCGTCCATGACGTATAGCTATCTGGATTTTTCATATGAGCTGAAAACGCCTAATCCGTTGAAAATGTCATCCGGGCTTTATACCGGGGATTTGAGTTATCGCATTGGTCCCGGAGGCGACTTTGACATGGGGGATGTGATGCTGCCGAGCGACCCGGATCTGACCCTGAATTTTGTGCTGGATGTTCAGCACACGCTCAAGGTCGACATCCCGCCCGGCGGCGAGAAAATTGCACTGGTGCCTGCCGGTGGCTGGCAAGGCTGGCTGCACGCAGGGCGCAAACCGGAGCGGCTGTTCCGCGATCAGCCCTTCCATATTTCGGTGTCGTCGCGTTTCAAGATGCAGCTGGAATGCGAGTTTCTTCAGTTGTTCAACTGCTTGATTCGCGACCCCGTTTCCCAGCGCACGGCGGTAGTACAGGTCAGTGTCAGCCTGCCCAATGGCTTGACCGATTTTGCCGGGCGCCCGGTTCAGCGGCGCCCGCTTCGGGTGAACTACGGGGAGGAAAGCATGAAGTTCCAACCTGGGGCTTATCTCGACCGCGCGCCCGGAATCCTGCACTTCGAAATGTCGCCGTTCTGGGTCAATGAAATCGTCAAGTCCGGTGAAGGGGGGAGTTTTTCAGGAAATATCACAGTGATCTGGGATTCGGAAGTCTGATGGCCCGCGTATCGATGGTGCGTGTTTGTGCTGTGTTCAATGTGATGAGGTTCAAAGGTATGAAGCGTCTGTGGGCACTGGTGGGGTTGAGCGGTTTTTCTCTGGTCATTCAGGCCGGGCCGCAGATCAACGTCGGAACGGTTTACGACTATCTGGATGGCGACAAGAGTACGTACCTCAAACGTGTGTTCAACAGCGGCGACAGCACGGCGTTCGTCAAGGTCAACATCCTTGAAATCGTCTACGACGCCGATGGCGGCCACGAGGAAGTGGCGGTGAAAACGCAGGTCGATGGCAGCGGTCGTGACGGCTTGATGGCCAGCCCGGCGCGGCTGATCGTGCCGGCCAAAGGCATGCAGGGCACACGTCTGCTGATGATGGGCGAACGTGACACCGAGCGTTACTTTCGCGTGCGTTTCATCCCGGTGGTGCCGGAGAAGGAAGACGAGTTCGCCGTCTCGGCTGAGGAACGGGACGTCTACAAGCAAAATCTCACGGCGGGGGTCAATGTGATGACCGGGTTTGGCACGGTGTTCTTCGTGCGCCCGAAAAATGCCCGGTTCGACACTGCGATCGACGACAGTCCCGGTGTTTACCGGTTGCGCAACAACGGCAACACCGTGGTGCTGATCGATGAGTTTCGTAATTGCTCGCTGAAAAACGAGACCGAGTGTGAGCCGGTCACCAAGCACCATGTCCTGGCGGGTAAAACCTTCGAGTTCGAGAAAAAGTCCGGTCGCGAATACCGCTTCAATCTGGTCGAGGGCGCGTCGAAAAAAGCGCTGCGCATCGCCAGCCAATAACACCGCCGGGGCGGGCTATTGCGGTGGCTCGCGGTTTTCTGACGCAACAAGGTAACTGACATGATCAAGCAATCGGCCATCGCCCTGTGGGCGGGCGTCGTTGTGCTGGCAAGTGCCCAGGCGTTTGCCGCGCGCGAAGAACGCGTGTTCGAGGTATCGCTGGATATCCCGACTCTGGGGTTTTACGTGATACCCGCCGAGATGAACTGGATACATCTGCAGCAGACGTTAGTGTGGGATACCCACACCAGGACGCTGGGCGGGCTGCGCAAGAATTTCGACGTCAAGCACGACACCAGTGCCATTGAAGCGCGACTGGAGTCCGAGCCCTACCTGTCCAATGGTCGCGACGAGCAGAACATCTATCTGCGTGTCAGCTTCAACGGCAAGGAGTTGAGCCATGCCCCGCAGTCGCAGGTAGTGGTGAGTGCGGCGCAGGCCATGAGCGGAGGCCGTTTCCCTTTGGAAATCCAGCCGAAGGTGCCGCTCGGGGGTTACAAGCCTGGTCAGTACTACGGCAATGTTCAACTGATCTTCACGGCCGCCGCGCCCTGAGGCGCGACGGCGTGATGTCGTCGTTTCGTGATTACTGACCGGCCTTGCTCAGGGCTGCACGGGTCAGGCGTCGAGCCAGTTCTTTTTCTTCATCCCACAGGTCGGTCAGCAAGCGGTCAAACGTGCTGTCGCTGATCGCCTCATCGGCGAAGACCACCGTGGCCGGGACGGGTAATTCGTTCATCAACTCCCTGAGTCGGCTGCGCAGTTGAGCACGCTGGACGTCGTCGAGTGAGCGGGTTGCCCATTCACGCTGAACTTCGCGCAGGGTTTCCAGGCGCTCATATTTATCCAGGTAGAGGCGTTTGTTGCTCTGCAGGCGTACCGGCCAGGTCTGTTCCATAAACTGCTTCCAGAAGTCCTGGTCCAGCATCCGGTTGACCAGACCATCGCCTTCGCTCAGCGCCTGCACGGTGGTGTAGGCCTGATCGATCATGGCATCACTGACTCCGGCCACTCGCCGGTAGAGCATGGTCTGTGACTGCCATGGAAGGCTCAGGCGTTGCGCCAGGCCAGTCTGATAGGCCAGATAGACTTCCACCTCATCGGGGTTGCCACCGCGTGACTGGACATCCGCACGCGCCACTTCGTTGACCAGGTCCAGACGCGCCGCGCCTTTGGCCAGGGTGACCAGTTGCTTCTGGATTTGTGCGGCGTCGGTGTTGTAGAGGTAGACCTCGCTGGCCAGAACATTGATCCCCATGCTGTTGAACATCTGCGCGCCGGCGTCGGCACAATCCACCGGTGCCGACGCCATGGTGAAGAGTTTTTCCCGCAGGCGCGTATCGGCGTGCACGGCATCGAGCATGCGCCAGACCCGCTGCATCAACTGATCCTTGATGGCGCCGCCGGCGCGGTAATCGGAATACTCGCGTACCCCCAGCAACACTTGCATGAACGGCTGGGCTGCGGGTTCCTCCACCAGTTCTGACCAGGGCGTTTCCCGATAGACGCCCCAGCCCGGTACGTCGCCCCAGAAGTCGACGCCGTAGTTTGAGACAATGGCCCTGTTTTCCTCCTCGGGCGCAAAGACCGGTTCTGCCGGCAGCCCCACCGAGTGACGATAGGCCTGATATTGAAGCTGTTCGGTCTCTGACAGCGTGCCGACATCCAGCCGCGTCCGAGCAACCAGCCACTGCGCTGGCGAGCCCTCGCTGACCTCGGGAATCCGGTTGATCGGGTTGTCCCGCAGATCGAGAAGAAAACCGCGTGGTCGGGTCTTGTCCAGCGTACCGTCGGGCCAGGTCTGCAGCCCGGTGTTCTTCAGGATGAGGACCTTCAACCGCGGCATGCGTGAAATGTCAGGTGGCAGCGTCAACGGGTTGTTTTCCAGTCTCAGGACTTCCAGGTATGTCAGGTCGCGCAACTGTTTGACCGCTGCCGAATCGAGCACTACGTGGTTGTCGCTCAGTCGCAGGCGTTCGAGCCGGTGCATTGTGGTAGCGATGTGTCGGGGCAATTGCGTCAATTCGCAATTTTTGGCACTGAGTTCCAACACATTTGGAAAGTCCCTGAGCAGGCCGTTCAAGTCAGCGGAGAAGCGCGTGTTGTCGAGCTTTAATACGGTGACTTTATCAAACAGTTTTTTCATGGCCGGGCGCCTGGACCACCAGGTTTGCAGATCCAGGGGGAGCAGCTCTCTGGAGAGATCCAGGGCATAGGTGGAGGGATCGGTTCGTTGCCCCAGTTCCGCGTTCTTGCGTTCGATACAGTCGAGCAGGCGTTCGAAGATGTGCAAGCCACCGCCGTCGCGAAAGTTCTGACTGTCAGGGCCCCAGCTGTCCGGCTGTTGATAGCGCCAGCGATGCATGATCTGACGATATTCGTCGAGCTCGTTCGCAAATGTTTCGATGGCGCGGATGGGCTCGCCCTGTTCGGTCAGGGCATTGGCGAAGGTATCGATTTCGAGGCGGCTGAAGTGCGGATACACGTCCTCGATCCGCTCATGCAGGGTGACCGCGTATCTGCTCAGGCGCGGGCCATTCAATATCTGTTGGGTTTCGAAAGATGCCACCGGGCGCACAGGTGGCTGCCTGAGCACTGCACGGCGTTCACTGGGCGTGGTGGTCTTGGCGATCACCCATTGCTGAAACTGGTCGGCATCGCTCGGTCGATAGCCCAACACACTGCGCCCCTGATGGTCTGTGGCATGCAGGATCGCCTCATACAGGCCGCACGCCTCATGGATCGGCTGGTCCGCGCCATCGCGCACCCGGTAATGGTCCTGGCTTTCGTGCACCAGTACACGAACCCGGGTGGCCGTGTCGCTACCGGCACTGCTGCGCAGTTCTCCATCGAAGGCGGCCTCGCGGATTTCGATGCGCAGCTCACCAAACGCATCGGTGTTTTGCCGCAGGGCGCCGAGGATCAGGCGTTCGCTGTCAATGTTGCTCAGGCGAGTCTGCTGTAACCCTTGAGCAGCCCTGACCGATTGCAGTTCGAATTGCAGCTCGCGGGCCGTGGTTTTCAGGCGTAATGGTACCCGCCGGTGCAAGGTGAGTTGCTGCAGTTCCAGCGGTGTGGCGTGAGCGACGACTCTGTCAGCGAGCACGGACGTCAATTGCGGGCACACTTGCAGAACCTCGCCGGTGGCAGGAGAGCTTGATGTAGAGCGCGTTTCGTCGGGCGCATTGCCCAGGCGTTGCAGGGTATCGATGAGCAGAGGCGGGGGCGCAGTGTTGTCGACATGCATGCGGCGCAACGCGCCCTCGTCGGTGCCACAGACTCGACGTAGCAATTCCAGTTGCTCGTCGCTATAGGCGTCGGCAACGGGCCCGAGGCGTCGCATCAGGATCGAGCCAGCCCACTCGCGCGGGTTTTCCGTTTCAATGACCCAGGCGCCGTGATTGTTGTGACGCAAGGTGGGTGTATAAGCCTCGGATCGTCGAGGGTGGCGGATGCGGTATTGGCCGGTGGCCGAGTCTTGCTTTACTGCGAACTGCTGACCTTGCAGGCGAAGCACCTGCTTGCCCTCAAGCAGGTGAATACCCTGTGCATCAGGTTTGGCCTCTGTCGGCAAGGCAAGGTCTGGCTGATGGTAGGGGGTGAGATCCGGATGCCACAAACGGCTCTGTCCGTTGGCCAATTGCACCGGTTTCAAACCTTCATAAAATGACGAGAGCTTCGCCCGCGCGATGCTTCCAATGGCACCCGCCGCCGCAAAAGCGCCCAACTGGACCACGCTTTGCAGAACATTGAGGGTTTGCTCCATGGCTTCGGCAAAGTTTCCTTCTGCCAGATCGACAATGCCTTCGACCACTTCATCGGTCAGTTGGTAAGCGGTGTACGCCATCATCAAGGGGCCGAGGCCTGGCACGAGCGGTATCGCCACCAGTAGTGCGACATTGAAAATATCCGCCAGCATTTTCTGCAGATTGTCCCACCAGGCCCAGCGGGCCATGCGGTCGACGTAGGCGGTGGAGATTGCGATTTGCTGTGCGTCGTTGAGTATCTGGTTGAGTTTCTGTTCGTGCAGGTAGGCCCACAGGTCGTTTCGGTAAACGGTGCTTCTGTCGTTCTTGATGTTCGATGCGCGAAATTGCAGATAGGGACGGTCTACCGGCGTTTCACGCCAGCTGGGCATGTTGGAACCCGGGGGTGCCGGTTGCCATTTCACCTGGCTCAAGCGTTCATTCAGCCTGGAAAAGAACATGCCGCGCTGCTGATGGGGCACGAACTGGCTGAAGAACCGCTGGTAGTTTTCAGGTGAGGTTTTCTCGGTTAACTGGCGGGTCAACTCCTCCATGAACTGGAGCGACGAGGGGTACTGTTTGAGCGGGTGCTGCGGATCATGGGGGACGTAGGCAAGCACCGGAACCGTACTGGAGGCGGTAGCGGCTTCAGGGGCGATCAGCACGATGCCGCTCAGTTGGGTGTCCATGATCGACAGGTTGTAGTAGCCGACCGATTGTCCGTTCCATTTCAATGGTTCGCGTTTATTGAGCATGCCCAACACAACGTCGTAGGCACTCTGGTCAATGTCGTTGTGTAGCCGGGCAATGTGCGCCGCCACGTTGAGCGCAGCCTTGTCGCTGTGCGTCGCCTTGTGGCGCAGAATATTGGCGGCCACCGGGTTGGACGAGCGCAAATAAGTGTTGAGGTGTGCCAGGTATTGCGCGCCGATGTCCAGTTCCCGACACAGGGATTTGAACTGCTCGATACTCATCTTGTGCTTGATGCGTTTGACCTGGAAATGCTCGCGGGCGTCGGGGCGGGTAATGAACTCGCTGTCCGGGGAAAACTGCTCGTCTCGGGAAAAGTTGTGCAAGGCCGCATCGAGCAGAGAAACCGTTCGGCTGTTCGTCCCGCCTGAAAAGTCGTGCACCCACCACGCGGTTTTCACGGGCGCATACAAGCGCAAGCAGGTCTGTTCGACATCGTCCTCGACGCCAAAGCGGCTCTTCAATGCCTGTTGCAGCAGCGGTCTGGCGAAGCTATAGACGTCCTGCAATTGCTCAAGTGCGCGGTCGATATCGTTCTGCGCCGTCCAGTTCAGTCCGATGGCTTTCTTCAGGCGCTGCTCCAGCGTCTTGACGGCCTCTGCCTGTGGGGCCGGTGTCGATGACTCGTCGTCTGTTGTTTCAGGAATTGCTGGCCCCGCAACCGTTTCTTTCGTGCGTTGACGGATGGCCCGCAAGGCGTCCCACTGAGGGTCGGAAACATCGATTCGTTCAGGTTTCAATCGGTTGATACGGGAGGGCAACGCATCGGTGAGCCAGGAGGGAAGTGCCTGGCTGACGTGTTCAAAGTGAACACTGTTGTTGCTCGAATCGCTGGCGGGCGGAATCTGCTTGGGGTTTGCATCATGCATTGACTGATCGTCCGTGGATCAACTTTGGAGCGATCAGACTAGGTAGGCGCACGCCTCAAAAAAAGCGTAAAGATCTGTTCGGTACACCCATGATTTTCGGCGCAAGGGCGCAAAATCAGGGAGTGAAAAGTAGCCGGCTACCACCACAGCCGGCGTGTGAGGTGATCCACGCTCAGCGATTGGCGGTGGTTTGATTCGGCTGGCACAGGGTGTGCGTCTCCGGTTGCAGGTACGGCGACAGGATCGGCGCCATACCCTTGAGCACCTGCACCGGCAGTGCCGAGGTGAATTTGAAGTTTTCTGCCGAGCGCCCGGGCACAAATGCGGTGAGTGTGCCGAAATGGTTATTGCCGATGTAGAACACGAAGGTTGCGGTGCGGTTGATCGATTTGGAACTCAGGATGCGCCCGCCGGAGCCGATCGCTTCAATGCGGTTGTCGCCGGTACCGGTCTTGCCGCCCATCACCAAGGGTGTGCCGTCGGCGGTCTTGAAGCTGCCGGAAACGCGTTTCGCTGTCCCCGAGTCCACTACTTGCGACAGCGCCTCGCGCATGGCGGTGGCGACTTGCGATGGCATGACCCGTTTGCCCACGTGAGGGTCGTTGCTCAGGCGCGTTTCATACGGTGTGCCGGCGGCAAAGTGCAGGCTGTCGATACGCAGGGTCGGCATGCGCACGCCGTCGTTGAGGATGGTCCCAATCAGTTCGGCCAGTGCCGCAGGGCGGTCGCCGGAGCTGCCGATGGCAGTAGCCAGTGACGGCACCAGATGATCGAACGGATAGCCGACTTTCTGCCAGCGCTGGTGAATCTCGAGGAACGCTTCGATCTCGAGCATGGTGCGGATGCGGCTGTCACGGGCACCCTTGTGCTTGCTCTTGAACAGCCAGCTGTAGACTTCCTGGCGCTCGAACTGGCTGGCTTTGACGATCTGGCTGAAGGTCGCGTCCGGGTTATGCAGCAGGTAACCCATCAGCCACAGATCCAGCGGGTGAACCTTGGCGATGAAGCCCTGATCCGGCAAGTCGTAGGTGCCCGGGCCATAGGCGTCGTACAGCCGGATGAGGCGGTCGTCGGTGAGTTTTTCGGTGAGCTTGGCGCCCTTGAGGTGCGCGCGCACAAAGGTGTTGAAGTCTTCCTGGCTGGCGTTGGGCAGCAAGTAACGGTGCACCGCGGCCATGCGGATCGGGGTCGGGCGCATGCTGTCGAGGAATGTGTCGAGGCGGGCCTGGGTGTCCTTGTTCTTGTACTTCTTCCAGAACTTGAGCAGGAACGAGGTGCCTTCGCGATCAGCAAAACTGGCCAGGTATTCCTGACGTCGCGGGTCGCGGTCATCCTTGAGCAACTCGGCGCTGCTGTTTGGGCCGGAGTAGGTGACGTAGCGCACCACATCGCGCATCAGGCGTATGAACGGCAGGTTGATCGACTCACGCAGGGCGTCGCGCAGGGTCGGCATGCGGCCGTTGTCTTCCTTGCGAAAGTTGTGGAACACGTGCAGGCCGCCACCGGTGAAGAACGCCTCACCGGGGCTGGCGGAGTACTTGCGGTCAAGCGCGGCGCCGAGCATTTTCGACAGGTCGTGGTCCTTGTTCTGGATCAGGTAGTCGATCACCCATTGGCTGAGGCGGTCCTGATCCGGCACCTCGACTTTTTTCAGCTCCGGCACGCTCATGGCGCCGTACTTGTCGTGCAGCTCGGAGATGATCTGCAGGTAGGTGGTCAGCACACGCATCTTCGCTGTCGAACCGAGTTCCAGCTTGCTGCCTTCGTTGATGTCGAACGGCTGGTCGGTGCTGTCAGTCTGCACGCGCACCCGCGAGCCGTCCGGGGTCAGTTCGAACAGGGTAAAGCTGTAACGCACCTGCGTGGTGCTGGTGGGGGTGAGCAGGCGTTCACCGATCAGGCCGATCTGCCCGGCAAACGCGGGGTCGGCGAGTTTTTTCAGGTACTCGGTGGCTTGGGTTTGCAAGTCGCCCTGCAGGGTGCTGGTGGCCGACAGGTCGAGGCGGTCGAGGTCGTACAGCGGGCGATTGAGCATGGTTGCCAGCCGGCTGCGGGCGACGCTGATGCCCTTGTTGGTTTCGATTGGCTGAATGGTCGGCTGGGTCTGCCAGTCGCGGTAGGTGACCTTGCTCGCCAGCGCGGCATCGGCCAGGGCATTGTCGATCACCCCCCCCTGTTTGAGCAGACGCAGGTGGCTGTCGGTGAGCTCGGCAAGTTCTTCACGGCCCTTGGTCAGGTAATGCGAAGGCCGGCGCTGGGCGATCATCAGCGAAAGCATTTCGCGCAGGGCCAGGCCTTTGTCGGCCATGGTTTTCGGATCGGTGGCCGGGCTGTTCAGTTGTTCATTGGCCTGATTGAAATCGCTGCCGTACCAGACCCGCAAACCTTCGGCCATGCCATGTACCTCACCGTGACCCGGTACGGCGGAGAGCGGCACGCTGTTGAGGTAGTCGCGAATGATGTTCTGCCGTGCGCCAAGGGTTTGCGGCCCGGGCTGATAGGCGCGCACGCTGGCGGAAATCATCTGGCGGATCTTCTCGGCGCCGGACACCGTCAGGCCATCGGGCGAATGCCGGTACTTCTCCAATTGCGTGGCCAGCGTACTGCCGCCTGCCGATTGCCCCGGCAGGTGCAGCAACTTCGCCACTTGCGACCACGCTGCCATGCCGAAGCGCGGCCAGTCCACGGCCGGGTTGGCCAGCGGTTGCCTGGGGTCGAGCAGAAAGCGGTTTTCGATGAACAGCAAACTGCTGACGACCACTGGTGGAATCGCTGCAAAACTCGCATACAGCTGCTGTGGGTACTTGTACTGATACAACGGTGCGGCACGGCAATCGGTGATCGACAGCCCGGCCTGAATCTTTTCCGAGTAGGGCACGAACAGGCCTCTGTCGGTGTAGCTGAGCAGCGCCGGAGAAAAGCGTGTCTGCTCGGTGATCACGTAATCGCGCTTGAGCAGGCGCGGCAGGAATTCATCGAGGGAGCTGTAGCCCAGACGCAAATCGAACGGCCCGTTGCCCGGGTAGCGGATGGCTTCGCTGGGGCCGGGTTCAAGCTGATATTTGAGCGACGCTGCGTATTGGCTCAGCTCCCGGGACTGAAAGCGCGAGGTGCGCATTTCCTTGCTCGCAGCCAGGCCAACGACAATCGCGATAATCAGCAGTAACAACCAGAACGCCTTCCAGCCGTGCCGGTTGCGGCGTTTTTTGGGGGGGACAGGCGCTTCATCCACACGTTCAGTCGGAACCACGGCTTTACTCGAATCGGTTTGCCACAAAGCGCCCATAGTCGATTGATCCATTCACGCAGATTGATCGGACTTGACTGAAGCTTAGACGGTGGTTGGTGATGGAGGAAAAAATGTGCTGGGGCAATCGTCTGAACAAAACTGAAGTCGATGGCAGTTGTTTGAGGCTTCATCTGTGGGGAAGGAATTCATCTATGCCGAGGGGATTGATCTGTGGTGAGTGGATTTGTCTGTGGCGAGGGGATACATCCCCTCACCACAGAGAGTCCTTCTAAAACAGGAAATATGAATCTGATCTGAGCAGGTTGGCGTAGATGGCCGGGCTAGAGCTATCTACAGCGCAATACCACCCACGCAGGGGCATGACGGTGCACCATTGTCGTGCAATACTCGGCGGCCTTTTTTTGTGGTGAATATTCCTACGGGTATCAGGTAATATCTCTCCGCAAACCGGCTTATTGCCGAGACTTAACGCTGAATGTTGTGATTTATATAGTGAAAAGCCCTGTCATTGGCTTTTTATACTGCACGCCCCGCTGATCTTGCAGGTTGGGACCTGCGAGACGCGTTTGCCCACGAGGCTGGCGCGGTTTCGGGAAGCTGAGGCTTATCGGTCGAGGCTTCGACACTCGGTGGTCATATCCAATAACAAGACGAGGTTGTATCCCTATGCCAGTCGGCAATCACCTGCCCCATGGCGAGACCGCTCACGGCGGCCCGCTCAAACGCGAACTCGGTGAACGGCATATTCGCCTGATGGCGCTCGGCGCCTGTATCGGCGTCGGCCTGTTCCTGGGTTCGGCCAAGGCCATTGAAATGGCCGGTCCGGCCATCATGCTGTCCTACATTCTCGGCGGTCTGGCGATCCTGGTGATCATGCGTGCCCTCGGTGAAATGGCCGTGCACAACCCGGTGGCCGGCTCGTTCAGCCGCTACGCCCAGGACTACCTCGGCCCGCTGGCGGGCTTTCTCACCGGCTGGAACTACTGGTTCCTGTGGCTGGTGACCTGCGTAGCGGAAATCACCGCCGTCGCCGTGTACATGGGCATCTGGTTCCCCGACGTACCGCGCTGGATCTGGGCGCTCGCGGCACTGATCAGCATGGGCTCGATCAACCTGATCGCGGTGAAAGCCTTCGGCGAATTCGAATTCTGGTTCGCCCTGATCAAGATCGTCACCATCATCGCAATGGTGATCGGTGGCGTCGGCATCATCGCGTTCGGTTTCGGCAACGACGGCGTCGCGCTGGGGATTTCCAACCTGTGGGCGCACGGCGGCTTCATGCCCAACGGTGTGACCGGTGTGCTGATGTCGCTGCAAATGGTGATGTTCGCCTACCTCGGTGTCGAGATGATCGGCCTGACCGCGGGTGAAGCGAAGAACCCGCAGAAGACCATTCCCGATGCAATCGGCTCGGTGTTCTGGCGCATTCTGCTGTTCTACGTTGGCGCATTGTTCGTGATCCTGTCGATCTACCCGTGGAACGAGATTGGCACCCAGGGCAGTCCGTTCGTGATGACCTTCGAGCGTCTGGGCATCAAGACTGCCGCCGGCATCATCAATTTCGTGGTGATCACCGCGGCCCTGTCGTCGTGCAACGGCGGCATCTTCAGCACCGGACGCATGCTCTACAGCCTGGCGCAGAACGGCCAGGCCCCGGCCGGTTTCGCCAAGACGTCCAATGGCGTGCCACGTCGCGCGCTGCTGCTGTCGATTTTCGCCTTGCTGATCGGCGTGCTGCTCAACTACCTGGTACCTGAGAAAGTCTTCGTCTGGGTGACGTCGATTGCCACCTTCGGCGCGATCTGGACCTGGGTGATGATCCTGCTGGCACAACTGAAATTCCGCAAAGGCCTGAGCGCCAGCGAACGTGCCGGCCTGAAGTACAAGATGTGGCTGTACCCGGTCAGCTCGTACTGTGCGCTGGCGTTCCTGGTGCTGGTGGTCGGCTTGATGGCCTACTTCCCGGATACTCGCGTGGCGTTGTATGTGGGGCCGGTGTTCCTGGTGCTGCTGACCGTGTTGTTCTACGTGTTCAAGCTGCAACCGACCGGTGAATCGCAGGGCGCGGTACGTTCAATGTCGTAAGTCGAGCGCGCGGCAACAACGAAGCCCCGGCCAATGGTCCGGGGCTTTTTCATGGGCGTCACCCGTGTATTAACCGCCGGTCTGAAAGCGCGATACAAAGCCCGCTGCAAGGCTCAAACCTGTATCACTTTGCAATCTCGCGCAGCCGTGAACAGAGGCGCAGACATGAGGACCAGCGCATTTCTTGAACGAGAGCGCAGCCAGCGGCAGGTCGTGCTGTTCTTCCTGTTCGCAACACTGCTGTACGTCTTGCCACTGATCCTCGCCGACTTCCCGTACATCGACGACAACTGGCGCACGCTGGCGGCCGGTAACGCTTGGGCCGGGCAGGGGCGATTGTTTGCCGACTGGTTCTATCAGGCGCTGACCTTCACCGGCGCCGCACCGAATATTTTTCCCTTGCCGTTGCTGCTGGCCACTGTGGGGATGAGTCTGGCGCTGAGCCGCCTGACTGTTCACTACTTCGCCGAACCGACGCTGGCCTGTTGTCTGGTGCCGTTGCCGCTTTGGTACAACCCGTTCCTGCTGCAAAACCTGTCCTATCAATACGACGGCCCGATCATGGTCCTGAGCATGGTCGCGGTGATCTACGCGATCACGTTCGAGGGCGCGTCACGGATACAGCGCTGGCTGGTGCCGTCGGCGCTGTTGGCGTTGGCGATCGGTCTTTATCAGATCAGCCTCAATGTATTTGTCGGCCTGTGTTGTGTGGAACTGCTCAGGGCCGTTCACCGGCCAACCCGATGGCCGGAGATCCTGCAGATGCTGGGCTGGAAATTCGCGCAATTGGGCCTGGGCATTCTGATCTACAGCGTCACGGCCTATCCGTTCATGGACACGTTGCGCAAAACCGAACTGCTGACCCGCGACGCCCAGCCACTGCTGCAGATCGGCATCAACCTTGAGCGCATAGCGGGAAAAGTCGCGCTGTTGTTTCACGGCGGCTACCCGTGGGTGTTCGCCGCACTGGTGTTGTGCGCGCTCATGGGTTGCGTGCGGCTTGCACGGTCTGGGCGGCAGCCGCTTTGGCAAACCCTGCTGGCGTGCTTGATCACGTTGCCGGTGCTGATATTGCTGGTGCCGGGAATCACGCTGCTGTTTCGTGATTTCAATGAAGGTGCGCGGACCCTGATGGAGTTCGGCGTGTTGCTGGTCGGGTTGTTCTATCTGGCGCAACTGGCGTTGGCATCGGGGCACCGTCGATTGCCGCTGCTGCTGCTGATCCCGCTGCTGGCGACACTCTCGCTGTCCTTTGCGTATGGCCGGGTGCTGACCCTGCAAAAAACCTTCACCGACAGCGCGCTGTACAGCCTGAGCCACGACATTGCCGAGCATCGCGAGCTGCGCGAGGCCAAGCGGATTTACCTGTCGGTAACCTACTCCGATCGCTGGCTGGTCAGCGCGGCCGGTTCGTTCAAACGGTTGCCGGTCCTCCACTATCTGCTCAACGTCGATTACTTCGTCCTCGCGGAAAACCTGCCGTCAGCGGGCATCACCAACGTGGTCGTCGAGCGCGAACGACGCAATGCCACCCACGTCGGCTATCAGGGTTTCCCCGCGTTGGTGGACAGCCTGTATTACCGGATTTATCTGATTGGCGATTACGCTTTCATCGTCATGAAAGAACCGCCGCACGGCAGGTTGCTGCAGTGGTAAGACTTACCACCCGTCGTAATCCACCCCCCCACCTGTAATTTCTGACAGTAGACCGCTCACGTGCCATGCCCTAGTTTCGAAAGTCAGCCGGACGAAGCCATGGCAAGGAACTGCAATGAAAGGATTTCCTGCGCTGACAGTGATTGGAGTGGCCGATGCACTTATCCACTGGCAGGTGTTTTTCGTTCTGTGCAGCGCTGTCGGACTGACCCAGGCCGCCAGTAACTTTGCCGCTTTCTGCGTGGCGACGGCGTTCTCGTTCTACGTGAACATGCTCTACACATTCGACAGCAAGACGTCGGTGTTCGGCTACCTGCTGTTTATCTGTCTGATGGGGGGGGCGAGCTTTGGTGTCGGCTCGGTTGCCGATTCGCGTAGCTGGCATGGCTTGCTGACGGTGACGGCGTTCTCCGCGCTCAACCTGACGTTGGGCTACTGCTTTTTCCACTTCGTGCTGTTTCGCAGCCAACGATCATGAAACCCTTGTTGGCCGTTCCTTTTCTCAATGCCGCGCGTGTGCCAGCGAGCGTCGATCGGCTCGCCCTGCTGGCCGTTCTGGTGATTGCGCTGGGCGTGCGGTTCTACTCAATCACCGTTCCGGTTATCTGGTATGACGAGGCCTACAGTCTGCTGCTGGCGCGAGAAACGCCTACACGCATCTGGGCAATGACTGCGCTGGATGTGCATCCGCCGCTCTACTATGTATTGCTGCATTATTGGGGGATCGTGTGGGGCGACTCTCCATTGGCGGCTCGTGCATTCAGTGTGCTGGCAGATGTCGGCACGTTGTTGCTTTGCATCAAGCTGATGAGCCTGATTGCAACCCGTCGGGCCACCTGGATCGCCGCGTTGCTGTTGGCGCTGCTGCCGATTTCTGTGCGTTATAGCCAGGAAGTCAGGATGTACGCCCTGCTTGGTTTCTTGCTGATGAGTGCCACCGTGGCACTGGTGTGTTGGGCGAGGGCGCCAGAGCAAAAACGCTACGCGGTGGTTTATGTACTGCTCATGACTGCTGCGTTTTATACCCATTACTTTGCAGGGCTATGTGTACTGGTGCATTGGTTGTTCTGGTGGCAGAGCCGAGTGACCGGTAACGGAACAGCCATTGCGGCTGATCGCTGGTTGATTGCTAACAGCGCTGTTGTGTTCTGGTATTTGCCCTGGGTTCCTTCTTTGCTCAACCAGCTTGCGGATACGACCACTCTGGGTTGGATCAAGCCTGTGACTCTTCAGGGTGCTTTGAGTCTCGTCTGGCAGTTCACCGTGATGGGCGATGACTCTTCGAAGCAGTCGGTTTCGCAGTTGTTGCCCTTTGCGTTAATGCTGCTGTGCGCATGTATTGCCGTTGTGGGCAACTCGGGTGAGCGGCGATTCCGTGTATTGCTGGTCGGCTACTTCTTCGTTCCGGTGACAGCTCTTTATCTGACTGCCCTGTTTCTTCCGTCATTTGTACCGCGATATCTGGTGTTTACAGCACCTGCTTTGGCGATGATTACAGGTATGGCGCTGGATGTTTTGTTCCGACGCTGGCCGCTGTGGGCCAATGCGGCATTAGTGTTTTTCATCGTTGGGCAATTGTGTGGTCTGACCGAAATATATCGGCAAACCGATGGATTGAATGGAACGGATCAGCGCAGAAAGTCGGGGTTCTCCCAATTGATATTGCAGTTAAATCAAGTGGTTCGCCCGAAGGATGAGATCATCATGTCCAATCCTTTCTGGTTTCCGACATTTGCCTATTACAGCAACACTTCAATTAATCCAAAATTTGAAGTCCATTCTTCGATAGATGATTTTTTGCGCTCCACCCGCCGTGGCGCCTTTAGCCTGATCAATGATCCGGTCGCTAGCAGCTATTTGGATGGCGTGACATTTCTGGACTGTCGCAGCCAAAGAATCTGGTGGATTACGGACAGTGACCTGTCTGTAGACAGACCGCTTTTCGCGAAAGATCGGGCGCCTTCGCTCACCTTGTATGGGGGGGATATTTCAGCGTACCTGTTTACTCCAGAATCAGTGCCGGCCCCAGCACGGGGCGGCACAAAGTCCATGCTTAAGCTGCCGCTATCTCCTGCGGCTCAAAACTGTCCGCCCGCGCCATTTGCCACATCCGCGAATAGAACTCGCCGTTCACTTCCCCAGTGAGCAGTTCCCCCGGTTTCAGAAACACATGCAACTGCGAGAACAGTTTGATCTCGGTGGCTGACATGCGCCGTACCAGGTGTTTGGCCGACAGTTGCGACGGATGCTCAAGGCCGGCCGCCGCCAACATCTCCGCCAGCGCCTTGAGCGTGTTGCGGTGGAAGTTGTAGACGCGTTGGGCCTTGTCCGGGACGACGAGGGCGCGCTGGCGCAGGGCGTCCTGGGTGGCGACGCCGGTCGGGCATTTGTTGGTGTGGCAGCTTTGCGACTGTATGCAGCCGATGGCGAACATGAAACCGCGCGCCGAATTGGCCCAGTCGGCGCCGATGGCCAGCACGCTGGCGATGTCGAAGGCGCTGACGATCTTGCCGCTGGCGCCGAGCTTGATCTTGTCGCGCAGGTTCAGACCGACCAGGGTGTTATGGACAAACAGCAGGCCTTCGCGCATCGGCACGCCGATGTGGTCGGTGAATTCCACGGGCGCAGCGCCGGTGCCACCTTCCTTGCCATCGACCACGATGAAGTCCGGCAGGATGCCGGTTTCCAGCATGGCCTTGGCGATGCCCATGAATTCCCACGGATGACCAAGGCAGAACTTGAAGCCCACCGGCTTGCCGCCGGACAGTTCACGCAGTTGCTGGATGAAATGCATCATCTCGATCGGTGTGGAAAAGGCGCTGTGGCGTGACGGCGAGATGCAGTCTTCGCCCATCAGGATGCCGCGGGTGTCAGCGATTTCCCGGGTGACTTTGTGCTTGGGCAGAATCCCGCCATGGCCGGGTTTGGCACCCTGGCTCATCTTGATTTCGATCATCCGCACTTGCGGAGTCTGCGCCTGGGCGGCGAAGCGTTCCGGGTCGAAACGGCCGTCGCTGGTGCGGCAGCCGAAGTAGCCGCTGCCCAGCTCCCAGGTCAGGTCGCCGCCGTTTTCGCGGTGATACGGACTGATGCTGCCTTCGCCGGTGTCATGGGCGAAGTTGCCGAGCTTGGCGCCCTGGTTCAACGCGCGAATGGCATTGGCGCTGAGCGAGCCGAAGCTCATCGCCGAGATGTTGAACACCGACGCCGAATACGGCTGGGTGCACTGCGGGCCGCCGACGGTGACGCGAAAACTGTTCGGGTCGCTCAATGGCGCCGGGCGCATCGAGTGGCCGATGAATTCGAAGCCCGACTGATACACGTCGATCAGCGTGCCGAACGGTTTGTCGGCGCTTTCATTCTTCGCTCGCGAGTACACCAGTGAGCGTTGGGCACGGGAGAAGGGCAGGGCATCGCTGTCGGATTCGAGCAGGTACTGGCGGATTTCCGGGCGGATGCCTTCGACCAGATAGCGGATGTTGCCCAGGATCGGGTAGTTGCGGCGCACTGCGTGCGGGCTCTGCATCAGGTCGAACAGACCGAGCAGGCTCAGCACACCGGTGACGGCGGTGATCGGCCACAGCCAGTCGTGGTCGAGAAAGGGCAGGCTGGCGAGGGTGAAAATCACGCAGACGGCAAAGAAGGCGTAGCGGCTCAGGAGTGACAGGCTCATACGGTTTCCTTGGGTTCGGACTCAATAAATTCAGCAACGCAGGACCCCTGCGGGAGCGGGCTTGCTCCGGACGGCGATCCGACGAAAGCGCTGTGCCAGATGACCTCATGTTGGAAGTGATGGGCTCTTCGCGAGCAAGCCCGCTCCCACAAAAGCTGTTCCACGTTGCAGTCAGGCATTTTGTGCCTGGAGAAAAATCGAAAACAGCTCCGACTGGGATTTGATTCCCAGCTTGCTGTACATGTGTTTCTTATGGACTTTCACGGTTTCTACGGAGATTTCCAGCTTACGGGCGATTTCTTTACTGGAGCAACCGCTGAGCATCAAACGCCCGACATCCAGCTCCCGGGCGGTCAGTTGCGCGCCCTTGAGTTGCTGCACCGACGCTTCCAGTTGCACCCGCCAGTCGGCCGGTGCAGGCGCAGCAGCGAGGGCTACGGTTTCGTTGATCTCGTACGGCAGGCGCTGGCGCAACAGGCCCAGCACCCACGGCTGGATCAAAGACAGCAAAGCGATCTGTTCGCCAGTGAAACGTTTTTCACTGCCCAGCGACAGGCACAGCGTGCGTTCGCCTTCGAGCTGGCAATTGAACTGGATTTCGTCGGCGACCACATTCAGACGAAAGTATCGCTGGTAATACTCGGTCAGCTCGAAATGCTCCGGCGCCACCTCGGACAGGCGGTACAACCCGGTGCGCGACTGCTCGCGGCAGGCGATGTAGAACGGGTCGAGCAGGTACAACCCGCGCAGATAATCCTGAAACAGTTGGTCGGGACTGCCGTCCTCGCCAGGGCATTCGGCGAAGACCTGCGGGTGCTGATCGGCGCTGAACAGCAGCGCCACCCAGCTATCGAACGCCACGTACTGGTCGAGCAATCGCACCAGTTGCGCCCAGAAATTGGGCTTGTCGAGCGCGTCGATCAGTTGGCCGACGGCGCGGTGCCAGGTGATGTCATCAAACGAAACGGTCATGGATCTACCCCTATCGGGTTACCCCGGCCGCGTGATTCCCTGACCGGTTGCTTGCTGCGCATACTGGCCCACAGACAGCCACCGGGCAATCTTTCAGCGCCCGATGCTCATCACAAGGAATCTTCATGAAAGTCGAACTCGCCCAACTGGCGGGCCGTGACAATGGCACCGCGTACAACCTCGAACGCGCCCTCGCGGCGATTGCGGCGTGTGCTGCCGACACGCAATTGATCGTGTTCCCGGAAACCCACCTGATGGGCTTCCCGACCGCCGACACTGTGGCGCAGATCGCCGAGCCGACGGATGGCCCGACCGTCGGCGCAGTGCTGGCCGCCGCCCGTCAGCGCAACATCGGCGTGGTGATCGGCATGGCCGAAAACGACAACGGGCGCTTCTACAACACCACGCTGCTGATCACCCCCGAGGGCATTGCCCTGAAATATCGCAAGACCCACCTCTGGGCATCGGATCGCGGCGTGTTCGAGGCCGGCGACCGCTATGCCACGTGTCTGTGGAACGGGGTGCGCGTTGGCTTGTTGATTTGCTACGACATCGAATTCCCCGAGTCCGCCCGTGCGTTGGCGCAACTGGGCGCCGAGTTGCTGATCGTGACCAACGGCAACATGGACCCGTACGCGCCGACCCACCGTACCGCGATCATGGCCCGCGCCCAGGAGAATCAGGCGTTCGCGCTGATGGTCAACCGCGTCGAGGCCGGGGATGACGGCTTGATGTTCGCCGGCGGCAGTGCGCTGGTCGATCCGCTGGGGACGTTGCTGTTCGAGGCCGGGCGTGAAGAAGGGCAGTTCAGCGTCGAGCTGGATTTCGCTCAACTGGAGATCGCGCGCAAGGATTACCGCTATCTGGATGACCAGCGCTTGAAGCTGCCGGGGGAGGTGCTGGAGCACGCTGGTGGTTTGCACGAGTTGCTGATTCCTTCGCGCTGATCCGATTTTTTTCATCGACTGTACCGGCCCTATCGCGAGCAGGCTCACTCCTGCATCCACCGCGTACACCCTTTAGGAGTGAGCCTGCTCGCGATAGGGCCCGCCCAGACAACACACCTGTTTGATCCAAAAACAACAAAGCCACACCCGAAACATTCGCCGAACTCGGCTCTGCCATAAATCCAATAAAATTCGGAGTAAGTCGCTCATGGCTCGTTTGCAACGCACCCTGTCATTAGGGTCGGTGGTGCTGTTCGGCATCGCCTACATGACGCCGATCATTGTCCTCGGCACCTTCGGCATCCTCGCTCAATCCACCGCCGGCATGGTCCCGGCCGCGTATCTGGCAGCACTGGTGGCGATGTTCTTCACTGCCATGAGCTACGGACGCATGGCCGCCGCGTTCCCGGTCGCCGGTTCCGCCTACAGCTACGTGCGCAAGGCGATCAGCCCTAAACTTGGCTTCATCGCCGGTTGGGCGGTGCTGCTCGATTACCTGTTTCTGCCGATGGCGATCTGGCTGATCGGCGCGGCGTACCTGGGGTCGGCGTTCCCCTCGATTGCGCAGTGGATCTGGGTGCTGGCGTTCATTGGAATCACCAGTGCGATCAACATCATTGGCCTGAAACTGGCCAACGGCATCAACGCCTTGCTGATGCTGGTGCAGTTTCTGGTGCTGATCGCTTTCGTCACCTTGTGCGTGCACTACGTGGGGGGCGATGCGAGTACGCCGCTGTGGTCGATCAAACCGTTCTTCAACGGCGACATGCAGATGCCGCTGATCATGAGCGGCGCGGCGATTGCCTGCTATTCGTTCCTCGGTTTCGACGCCGTGAGTACGTTGACCGAGGAAACCCGCGACCCGCGCCGCACCATCCCGCGGGCGATCATGTTGATCACGCTGATCGGCGGTCTGATCTTCGTCGGTGTGTCGTACTTTGTGCAGATCGCGCACCCGTCGTTCCAGTTCGACAGCGTCGACTCGGCGGCCTATGAAATTGCGCGCAATATCGGCGGCGATCTGTTCGTCTCGATCTTCCTCATCGGCCTGATCGTCGGCCAGTTCGCCTCGGGGTTGTCCGCTCAGGCCAGCGGCTCACGCCTGCTATTTGCCATGGGCCGCGACGGCGTGTTGCCCAAGTCGTTTTTCGGCACCTTGCACGCGCGCTTCGGTACACCGGTCAACAGCATTCTGCTGTGTGCGGTGGTGGCGTTGCTGGCCCTGAAACTTGACGTGACCACGTCCACTTCGTTCATCAACTTCGGCGCATTCCTGGCGTTCAGCCTGGTCAACCTGTCGGTGATCTTCCATTACTGGATCGGTGGCGAGAAAAAAGGCCCGCGCGAACTGCTGCTGTTTCTGGTGTGTCCGTTTATCGGGCTGGTGGCGGACTTGTGGCTGATGGTCAGCCTGGATCACCTGGCGGTGTATCTGGGCCTGAGCTGGCTGGCGGTGGGCGTGGTGTATCTGGCGGTACTTACCGGCGGCTTTCGTCGTCAGCCGCCGGAGATGGATTTCCAGGAAGCGACCTGAGGCGTCTTCAGGCCGCGGGCCGGCGCGATCCCCGCGCCGGGGTCTGCGACTTCCACTTCGTCAAGGTGCCGGAGGAGGTTGAAGCCGCGCTCAAGGCCCTGGGGGAATGATCTGTGAGGTGACGGCATTGGGCAGGCATGGGATCCTTGCGGCTTTTCCAGGACGGTGGCTGCCCCATGACCTCTGCATCCGTTGTATCTCCACGCCTCATCCGTATTGCCGCCGCCTTGTTGCTCAACACTGAAGGCCAGACCCTGCTGGTGCGCAAGCGCGGCACCACGGCGTTCATGCAACCGGGCGGCAAGATCGAAGCGCATGAGTTGCCGGTGCACGCGCTGGCCCGTGAGCTGGAGGAAGAGTTGGGCCTGCAGATCGATCCGGCGCAGGCGTCTTTTCTCGGTCAGTTCTCGGCGCCCGCCGCCAACGAGCCGGGGTTTGTTGTTCAGGCCCAGATCTTTCAACTGACTATCGACACCGATGTGACTCCGGCTGCCGAAATCGAGGAAGTGCTCTGGATCGATCCGGCCACTGACGGTGGTCTGGTGCTGGCGCCATTGACACGCGACCTGATCCTGCCGTTTTATCGAGCCTCGCTCAGCGAAACCGCCTGATCATCCACGCACAGGACGTCATCCATGATCCCGCTTCAAGACCTGCTGATTTTTGCTGCCGCCGCGCTGTTGATGGTACTGACGCCGGGGCCGAACATGATTTACCTGATCTCGCGTTCGATCTGTCAGGGGCGCAAGGCCGGGGTCACCTCGTTGCTCGGCGTGGTGAGTGGATTCTTCGTGCATATGTTCGCCGCGGCTGCCGGCTTGACCGCGGTGTTTCTGGCGGTGCCGATGGCCTATGAGGTGCTGAAGTGGGCCGGCGCGCTGTACTTGCTGTGGATGGCTTGGCAAGCGGTCAAACCCGGTGCGCGCTCGCCATTCGAAGCGCAGCAATTGCCACCGGACTCGTCGCGCAAACTGATCACCATGGGTTTTCTCACCAGCGCGTTGAACCCGAAAATCGCGGTGTTCTACCTCTCGGTGTTTCCGCAGTTCATCACCCCCGAACACGGCTCGGTGTTCACCCAGAGCATCATCCTCGGCCTGACCCAGATCAGCGTCAGTTTCAGCGTCAATCTGCTGATCGCGTTGTTTGCGGCAGGCATTGCCTCGTGGTTCGTGCGCAACCCGACGTGGCTGGCAATCCAGCGCTACTTCATGGGCTTTGTGCTCGGTGCCCTGGCTGTGCGCCTGATGCTTGAACAACGCAGGACGGCCTGAACATGTGGGTCGAGCGGCTCGACGCCAGCCACGCGCTGGCCTACCGCGAATTGATGCTGGAGGCTTACGATCGCCATCCACAGGCGTTCACCTCAAGCGTGCGCGAGCGCGCGGTGATGCCGTTGAGCTGGTGGGAAGGGCGCCTGACCAGCAGGCTCGATGTGGTACTGGGAGCATTCGAGGCCGGAGTGCTGGCCGGCATCGTTGGCCTGGCCTTCGAGCCCCGGGAAAAGGCACGCCACAAGGTCACCCTGTTCGGCATGTACGTGTCAGCCGATTTTCGTCAGCGCGGTCTGGGCCATGAACTGGTCCAGGCCGCCCTGGCCGAAGCGCAAAATCATCCTGCGCTGAAAGTCATCCAGCTCACCGTCACCGCCGGCAACGACGCCGCGTTCAACCTGTACCAGCGCTGCGGCTTCATCCAGTTCGGGCTTGAGCCGCTCGCGGTTCGGGTAGGCGAAGACTACTTCGACAAGATTCACATGTGGCGCCAACTTTGATTTCACACTGACCCCCTGTGGGAGTGGGCTTGCTCGCGAATGCGGTGTGTCAGATAGCTCATTTTTGCCTGACTTGACGCTTTCGCGAGCAAGCCCGCTCCCACAGGTGAAGGTGGCGTTGCTGCAGGCTGCGATCTTTTGCTTTGCAGCGTCAGCGTACGGCGCTGACCCCATCCAGCGTCGAGAACGACGTGTCCTTGGCCGTCAGCAGGAAATCGCGCATGTACGGCGCATCCAGCATGTCGGCGCGGATCGCTGCGTACAGCGTGGCAAACAGACCCTTCTCGCCCAGTCGTTTGGCCTTCACATAGCCGCGCGAGCTGTATTCGTGCAGCGCCCAGTGCGGCATGCCGCAGACGCCACGGCCGCTGGCGACCAGTTGCATCATCATCACCGACAGTTCCGAGGTGCGAACCTGCGCCGGTTCGATGTCGGCCGGCTCCAGGAAGCGGGTGAAAATGTCCAGCCGGTCGCGTTCCACCGGATAGGTGATCAGGGTTTCAGTCAGCAGGTCCTCGGGGACGATATAGGGTTTGCTCGCCAGCGGGTGCTGGTTGGCGACTGCGAGCATCGCTTCGTAGGTGAACAGCGGCACGTAGGTGATGCCGGCAATTTCCAAGGGGTCGGACGTCACGACCAGGTCCAGGTCGCCACGGGCCAGGGCTGGCAGCGGGGCGAAGGCGAAACCCGAGGCCAGGTCGAGCTCGACTTCCGGCCAGGCGTCGCGGAACTGGTCGATGGTCGGCATCAGCCACTGAAAACAGCTGTGGCACTCGATCGCCATGTGCAGGCGTCCGGCGGTGCCTCCGGCCAGTCGGCTGATGTCGCGTTCAGCGGCGCGCAGCAGCGGCAGGGTCGCGTCCGCCAGTTGCAGCAGGCGCAGGCCGGCACTGGTGAAGCGCACCGGTTTGGTCTTGCGCACAAACAGCGGCATGCCCATGCGCTCCTCCAGTTCCTTGAACTGGTGGGACAACGCCGATTGGGTCAGGTGCAGGCGGTCGGCGGCGTCGACCAGGCTGTCGGCTTCGCGCAGGGCATGCAGGGTTTTCAGATGACGGATTTCAAGCACCGCATGGCTCCATGAAGAAAATTTGTGATCGAGGCGAAGGCGGTGAGTTTGTCTCATGTTGGCGGGACTGTCGACCGCTGAAGGTGTGGCGGGGCACCTCGCGTGCCCCACCGTTTTTCTGTCTTAGAGGTTGGCGAAATGCTGGATGCCCAGCGGTTTTCCGATATCACCACGCCAGATCGCCTCGACCTGAGCGCCGCTGGCGGCTTGGGCCTGCTGCCATTGCAGGCCTAGATTGCGCTGCGCTGGAAGTTTCAGATGAGCTTTGACGAAGTCATGGAACGGGACGGTGTCCGAGGTGTAGTGAAAGTGTGCGTACCACAGCGTGTTTGGCGGGGTGGCGGTGAGGTCGCGCACCTCATATTCCTGGAGAAAGTCCTTGCGTCCGTCAGTGCGTTTGCCAAGCGGCCGAAGCGAACCTTCCTTGCGGATATCCACCACTTGCTCTTGCAGCAGATAGTCCAGATAGCCTTCACCGGGCGTCTTGCTGCGCAGTGACTGCTCGATGCGCAAGGTGCGTCCCGCTCGCCGCATATCGCGCGCCTTGTCGCGCAATTGCTGCACCACCGGCTCGGCCGGCGACAGCCGCTCGATAGCTTGCGCGCGGGTGCTCAACTCCGTGGCTTCGCTGCCAAGCATGTGCTCCAGATCTACCGGCAGCATGTTCTGGCGGGCGTATCCCTGCACCTTGTTGCTGTAGGCCGTGACAGCGGTGAGCCGTTGCCTGGCTTCGACCAGCAACGGGCGAACATCGGTGGGTAGCGACGGTGTGGAAGGGGGCGATTGCACTTGCAGATGAAACTTGCCGCTGGAGCGCGGTAGCCAGGTTTCGCGAAAACCATCGAGGCCTTCCACGGTGAAGCGTCTCTGGCGAGTGCCGGCATCGATTGTCTCTGTGCCGATCAGCAACTGGTTGTCCTCGGTTTCGAACAGTTGCCTGCCGCCAGGCTCTTTCGGCTTGATGGGTGGACGTTGTCTGATCGCATGGCGTGCCTGTTCTTCGACCTTGGTCAAACCATCGAGAAACAGGCCGATTTGCTCCTGATCCAGATGCTGCGCATAGCCAAGCGTCCAGGCGTTGAGCTGGCGCCGGAAACCGGCATAGATCTCAAGGCAATCTTCGATCACCCGATTGCGCTGGGCCAGACTGGCGTGAACCTCGGACAGGTGATGCAGGGTCAACAGCGCACGCCCGACCTTGACCCGCGCGCCTTTCATCTGGGTATGGAAATACACCCAGGACAGATCAGCGACAGCGTCGTAACGGGTAATGATTTCCAGCAGGTGCGCGGTTCTGAGGTAATCGTGCGTGCTTTGGCCGAGGTCACGGTTGATGGCGGTCATGTCTTTTGCCATTTTGGCTTTCTGGGCGCGGATGGTGATGCGGTTATTCCACAGGTTGGCCTGCTCGGTGAGCACATGCAGGTGATCGAACTCGCTGAGGAATTCCTTGCGTATCAGCTTGCGCCGAGCCATCAGCTGGATATGGGTGGCGATGTCGTCAAACCGTGTGGCGTCGGATTCGGCGACCAGATCGTCGATCCGGTTCAGGTGGTCGAGCAAGCGGTCGCGGGCGACGCTGATGCGCTGAATGGCGCGGTCTACCACGATCCAGGCGCAGCGACTCCGGATGTCCTCGAT
Organism: Pseudomonas sp. H1h; assembly: GCF_000633255.1. Lineage (GTDB taxonomy): Bacteria > Pseudomonadota > Gammaproteobacteria > Pseudomonadales > Pseudomonadaceae > Aquipseudomonas. The sequence continues at coordinate 54,150 of NZ_AYMJ01000028.1, read as the reverse complement.
TTGCAGACGTTTGCGGCCGTGGCTCAGGGGCAGAAGTTCGGTCAGGTTCTGGTACTGGGCGATGGCAATGTCGAGGTCATTGACGCACGCCGCGTCGACCGCTGCCTGCAAGGGCTTGCGCTCGGTGAAAGCGAGTTTCTGGTAGTGCTCCAGCAACTGATTGGTGGCGCGGGTCTGGGTATCGAGGCGCCGGATGTAGGCGTCGGCGGTATTGCTCAGGGTCAATTGTCTGCGCAGTTGCCGATCAGTCCACCAGCGCGGCAACCACTGGCGGATCGGGGCAGGCCAGAGCGGGTCCATGCCGTCGGCCAGATGCCCGAGTACGGCGCCACCGCCTGCACCGCCGCCCTCCATCACGGTGCCGAACACCGCGTAGTGAGTGTTCCACTGGCCGCTTTCGTCGAGGGCGATCGGCTGTTTGTAGCCGCGAATCCACGTGCCGTAGAGTCTCCAACCGCGTGGCGCATCGCTGAGCTGGACACGATAGATACGGCCCTGACGGACGATGAAGTCGCCATCGGCATGGCGGTAGACGTTGCGGTACACGCCGTGGGTGGCAGGGCGCAGGCCGGCCAGGGAAATTTCGTATTCATACTCGTAGCCCTTGAAGCGCTCGAGTGACTGTCGAGCCCATTGCCAGGAGGTCGGCAGTGCGGCTGTTTTACCCAGTGCTGCACGTTGCCGACTACGGGTTGCCAGACGTGCGGCTGCGGGGACCGAGACCGTCCCCGGAAGCACGTCCATTGCTGCATCGATCAGTGACAGCAGCACCGCCTCCACCTCGGCCAGACCCTGGCCGATCTCACCTCGCAAGAATGCCGCCACGGCCAGGTTGGCGCTGTTCCAGGCGTCATACAGGGCCGCTGCTGTGCCGATGAACGGCAGCATGCCGATGGCCATTTTCAGGTAATTGAACAGCGCGCCGGACTTCAAGGCGCAGCGCTCCAGATACAACGCATCGTTGGAACGCGAACTGTTGCGATGGGCTTCCAGCAACCGGCCCATGTGCACGTTCAGCAGATGGTCAGCCAGCGATGTCGTTGCGGGCCACGCCGCCCCGACGCCGATCAGGGCATCGAAGTTGCGCAGTTGCGCCTGGTCGATCCGGCTGACGTGACTGGCAAAGTCGCCGTTCAGGGCGCGTCCGGCCAGATAGTTGACCATTTTGCTGTCCACGCAACGCTTGAACAGATCCAGACGCGCCTGTTCCAGTGTTTCGTACTGGCGCAGGAAAATGGCGTCGCTGCTGTCCGGCAGATACAGCAGGGTCAGGCCGGCGGTCTGTTCGACAATGAACGTCACGCCGGTGAGCGTGCTCGGTCCCTGATGCAGGGTGTCTTCACCGCCGACCGTCAGGTGAGCCGGCAGCAGCGCGATGCGCTGGTCATCGACCGCATAAGCCTCAGGTGTTGCCGCGTCGATAGCGATCTTCAGCACGTCATGGCCGGCCGTGTCGATGTGCCCTTGCAGCCAGGCGAACTCGCCTTGCAACTTGAGCATCAGGCGCCACGGCTCGCTCAAGCATTCGCGGCGCCAGGCCTGCTGGAACGCAGGTTCTGCCGGCGTGCCGAAAAACGTCTGGCGAATCAGCATTTCGTAACGTCCGGCCAGATCCAGTTCCGTCACCAGTTTGCGCAAGTAGATCGGGTTGAGCCCGGCCTCGACGTTCCGCCGATCGGCGTCGTCCCCGGCGCTGACCTTGACCTGCATGAACGACAGGCGCCACCACATGTCCTGATCGATGTTGTCCTGGGCCAGTTGTTCGAGGCTGATGTCGCTGCGCCTGGCACTGGCCGTCAGGATATTGCGTTGCGGTGTGCCGGATGCTGCACCCTCGATCACGGTTTTTTGCCAGACCGTTGAGTCGGGCAGATCAAGGCTCACGGTCACACGTGTGCCCAGCGAGAAGTCTGTGCGCAATCGGGCATCGAGGCGTTTTTCGGCGAAGGCCTGGCGCGGTGGAAGTTCGCGTTCGAGCAAGGCATGGGCGCCGCGCATGGCGACGAGGTAGCGGCTGATCAGCGCTTTGATCCGTGTACGGTGCGCGTCGTCCACGTTGTTGAACCATGCGGGCAGGTTGCCGGCCAGCGCGGCGCTGTGGTCTTGCTCCTGGCGCTCGGCAAATGCCCGTTCACGGGCCTGCGCGAGCGGTAGCGTGAGGCGCGGCAAGTGTTGTTCGCGCAGCTTTTCGATTTCGCTGTTGCGCTCGCGGGCATGCGTGGGCAGCGGGTTGTCGTGCAGGATCTGCGCGGCTTGTTGTTCGCACTGATAGAGCTGTTGATCAAGCGACCAGGCGAGCGGGTCGCCATTGAGTGGCGTCAGGTGCAGGGCCAGTTCGCGATCGTTGGGCGAACGCTTGAACAGGTTCTGCTCCAGCGCCAGACGCGAATCGAAGTGCTGCAGTCCGCCGAACTGACCCGGCCAGTAGAGCAGCAGGCTTTCGGTCGAGCCTGGCTGCAGCGCCAAAGGCGCGGCGATGACCAGCACGCCATGCAGGTCTTCGATGTGGGTAAGGTCCTGGTCTGCCGCCGACAACGACACCCGTGCGACCACCCCGTCGGCCAACTGAGGGTTGCGCTCGGGCGCATCCAGCAACGCGATGACTCGCCGGTGCTCCTCGACGGTCAGGTGATTGAGTAGCCGTTGCAGTTCGACCTCGATGCGCAGCCCCGCGATTCGAGCCTGCAGCAGGGCGTGGTAATGCACATTTGTGACATGGCGCAGTTCGAGCATTTTCAGCGGGTCGCGGCTGTCGAGCAGTGCCGAGGCTGCATCATGACCGGCTTGGCGGGCTTCGCTCAGCGCGTCGAACTGCTGCGCCAGTTGCTGGCGTTGCGCGCTGTTTGGCTCGCTGTCACCCATCCAGCGGTCGAGCGCGTGCTGTTCAAGCGCCAGCGTTTGCCGACGCAGATCCAGGGGAATGTCGGCAACCAGCAAGCCGAATGGCGCGACCTCATTGACGGTTTGTCCGGCACTCTGCGGCAGAGTGGGCGCGACAGGGAAAAATGTGTCGAGCACGGTCCAGTTGGCGCCGGTGATTGCCGACGTGGACATCAATGGTTCAACTCCCCGGTTGAGCGGATCGTCGCCGAATTCGATGAAGTCCAGCGAGGTGGTGCGTAGCGGATTTGGGTGCTGGTCAATCAGCCAGCGTTCAAGATCGGTCTGCTGCTCGAAGCGGATCAGTGGTTGTGGGTGTGCGGGCAGATACAGCAGCTGCACCGTTTCCTCCAGCTGGATCATCAACGTGCCGTACAAGCGCAGACGGCTGTTATCGACACGATTGAGTACCGGTTGTGCGACCCGCAGGCCCTGCGCGATTTTGTTCGAGGGTGTGAGAAGTTGCGCCAGCCTGTGTCGTTGTGCGGTGTCGAGCTTGCCGTCGGCCCCCGCCAATTGAATCGCGGCCTCGAAATGCAGGTGATAGAGGCTCAGGGCATGCTCGCGACGCGACAACGCAGTGCCGGGTGCGCGGGCACCCCACCAAGCGCTTTCGGGCTGCTGGGGGTGATGGGCCATGAGTTCCAGCCATTGCTGGTGACAGTCGTCCAAGCGAGCCGTCGCCAATAGGTGAAGATTTTGATCGACGTTTGGCTGTAGCCGTTGATCAAGGCCGAAATCGACCGTTACAAGGGGCAGTGCGTGGGACATGCGACAACGCTCCAAAAGGCATGCAGGCCGGAAATCCCGGGCATACATGCCATTAGAAGCGAGCCGTCACAGCGCCTTGCGGTACATAGTTATCGCTTGATCGCGCATTCGTTTCGGTGGGTGTCCACCTCAAGTCATGGGCGATCAGCAATGACCTCGGGTGATCAAGGCAAGTGGGACTCAGCGACGTCCTGATCTTGTTGTCGGAATTCAAACCGCGCCTTCTGAGTAGAGGTCGGCATCGTCAGTTTTATGATCGGGACGATTTTGCCTTTTGATTCGTTGTAGAAGTCGCGTTGGTTATGTTTCGCCACGTCCAGCCCGTTATCTACATAGAAGAACGCTTCGATGGGCAGTTGTGCCGGGATCCCCGTCCGCCAGGTTTCGATGATGAGTTCGCTGAAATCATTGAACGCCGGCAGCCCGACGGGCTTCAGTGCGATCGCGCGAATGGCTTGATAAAACGAGTCGGCGGCGAGTTCATTCATTTGGTCGCGCACATCGAAGCTGCACTGATAGCGGAAATAATCGACGGTTGGGGTGAAGCTGTGGCGGACCCACTGTTCGGCCGTGGTGATGTTCTGGGACTGGCAGCGTCTACTGACGACGGGGTAAACATCGGATGCACCACAGCCCGGTTTATCCCGGCCCCATGTCGCGCCGTCGATGGGAAACACACACAGCACCATGGTTTGCAAAGTACCCACCGGGCGTTTCAATACCGGGTAAATGATGTAGCCGTTGTTCCGGTCCCAGGGCATTTTTTTGAAACTGGCGTCTGCGCGGAAAAAAGAGAACGACATTCCGCCCAGCTCGATGGCGCCGGGACTCGGGTCCCAGACATGGAAACCGTTCGGGGTATCGGTGGCGCGTAACATCAGGCCGGAGCAGAGAAAGGCTGGCTGGCTGGGGGCGCCGTTACACATTCTGATGGTTTCGTCATAGCGCTTTTGCAGTTCGGCAGCGACCTCGACCCCGAGGCCGCCCCCGCCCGCCGAGCGCGTCTGCACTGCCTGAGTGACCTCCATCCGAGGGGTGCTGCAAGCAGAGAGCAGCAGTGCGAGTGCAACTATCCAGATTCTCATCAACTTTCCTCCAGGACTGATTGTGGTGTCCTGGTCTCAGTGCAACGAAAAGCCGGCGTGCGCACTACTGACAGAAATGACAGTTGCGACGGACGGTTGCGGCTGACGGAAAATGACCGCTCGGCAATCTTCATTAAACTGTCACGCAACTGTGGCAGCGCGCTTGAACAAACTTCATCAGACTCGCGCTCTACTGGGGTTCTGCGTTTCGGTGTTTTTCCATGCGTTTATTTTTTCTGTTGGCCGCGCTGCTGTTCGGCCTGCCGTCGATGGCGGCTTCGCGTTGCGACGTCAATGTACCGACCGAACGGGTCGATCTGGCGCAGGTGAGCCTGGCGTACCAGAGCATCGGCCGTGCTTCGGATCCGGCACTGTTGCTGGTCATGGGGCTGGGCGGGCAGTTGATCCACTGGCCGGACGAAGTGGTGGTTGCGTTGTGTCAGCAGGGTTTCCGGGTGATCCGTTACGACAACCGTGACGTTGGCCTGTCGACCTGGCGCCAGGCGCCGGCCGAGGCCAACCTGACCTTTGAAGTGCTGCGCTACAAGCTCGGCCTGCCCGTGTCGGCGCCGTATTCGCTGACCGACATGGCCGATGACGCGCTGGGCCTGATGGACGCGCTGCACGTCGAGCAGTTCCACGTGCTGGGCGCGAGCATGGGCGGGATGATCGCCCAGCACCTTGCAGCAATGGCACCGCAACGGGTGGAGAGCCTGACGCTGATCATGACCAGTTCCGGCGCCGAAGGCTTGCCGGCACCGAGTGCGGCGCTGGTGCAACTGCTGGCGCGACGCGGTGCGCCGAATCGCGAGGTGGCGCTGGAGCAGCAGGCTGATCTATTGGCAGCACTCGGCAGTCCGGCGGTCATTGATGACCGACAGGCGTTGCTGCATCAGGCAGCGGCGGCCTATGACCGGGCGTTCAACCCTGAAGGTGTGAAGCGCCAGATCATGGCGATCCTCGCCGAGCCGAGTCGGGTGGCGTTGCTCAATCAGTTGCGGGTGCCGACCCTGGTGGTGCACGGCACGGCCGATCCGTTGCTGCCGGTGATGCACGGCGTGCATCTGGCGGCGCATATTCGCGGCAGTCAGTTGAAACTGATTCCGGGCCTGGCTCATCGTTTTCAGGAGGCGTTCAAGGCGCCATTGCTGGCGGCGGTGTTGCCGTATCTGCAGCAGCACCGTGAAGACACCTCGCACTGGGCGCAGATCGAACCGGTGGCAAGCGGTAACTTGCTGTAGGCGAGGTTTTGGCGGTGTTGGTTCGGGCCTCTTCGCGAGCAAGCCCGCTCCCACAAGGGCACCGCATTCCAATGTGGGAGCGGGCTTGCTCGCGAAGGGGGCATGACTGTCAGCGCAATACCAGGCATGTGAATCGCGCAGACGTTTCCGTTCGATTTCCCTTCCAGCCGTAACCTGCTGTAGGCGAGGTCTTGGCGGTGTTGATTCGGGCCTCTTCGCGAGCAAGCCCGCTCCCACAGGGGCACCGCATTCCAATGTGGGAGCGGGCTTGCTCGCGAAGGGGCCATCACTGTCAGCGCAATACCGGGCAGGTGCATCGCGCAGACGTTTCCGCCCGATTTCCGTCCGAGCGGTAGCCTGCAGTAGGCGAGGTTTTGGCGGTGTTGGTTCGGGCCTCTTCGCGAGCAAGCCCGCTCCCACAAGGGCACCGCATTCCAATGTGGGAGCGGGCTTGCTCGCGAAGGGGGCATGACTGTCAGCGCAATACCAGGCAGGTGTATCGCGCAGACGTTTCCGTTCGATTTCCCTTCCAGCCGTAACCTGCTGTAGGCGAGGTTTTGGCGGTGTTGATTCGGGCCTCTTCGCGAGCAAGCCCGCTCCCACAAGGGCACCGCATTTCAATGTGGGAGCGGGCTTGCTCGCGAAGGGGGCATGACTGTCAGCGCAATACCAGGCAGGTGTATCGCGCAGACGTTTGCGTTCGATTTCCCTTCCAGCCGTAACCTGCTGTAGGCGAGGTTTTGGCGGTGTTGGTTCGGGCCTCTTCGCGAGCAAGCCCGCTCCCACAAGGGCACCGCATTCCAATGTGGGAGCGAACTTGCTCGCGAAGGGGCCATCACTGTCAGCGCAATACCAGGCAGGTGTATCGCGCAGATCTTTCCGCCCGATTTCCCTTCCAGCCGTAACCTGCTGTAGGCGTGGTTTTGGCGGTGTTGGTTCGGGCCACTTCGCGAGCAAGCCCGCTCCCACAAGGGCACCGCATTCCAATGTGGGAGCGGGCTTGCTCGCGAAGGGGGCATGACTGTCAGCGCAATACCAGGCAGGTGTATCGCGCAGACGTTTCCGTTCGATTTCCCTTCCAGCCGTAACCTGCTGTAGGCGTGGTTTTGGCGGTGTTGATTCGGGCCTCTTCGCGAGCAAGCCCGCTCCCACAGGGGCACCGCATTCCAATGTGTGAGCGGGCTTGCTCGCGAAGGGGGCATGACTGTCAGTGCAATGCCGGGCAGGTGTATCGTGCAGACTTTTCCGCACGTTTTCTGTCTGCGAGGTGTGTGATGAGTTCCGCTCTGAAAATCGATTTTGTCAGCGACGTGTCCTGCCCCTGGTGCGTTGTCGGTTTGTACGGTCTGCTGCAGGCGCTGGAGATCCTGCGCGATGAAGTGCAGGCCGAGATTCATTTCCAGCCGTTCGAACTGAACCCGAAGATGGGCCCCGAGGGGCAGAACATCACCGAGCACATTCAGCAGAAATATGGCTCGACCGCCGAGCAGTCGCAGAAGAACCGCGAAGCCATCCGTGCCCGTGGCGCCGACGTCGGTTTCGCTTTTCGCACCGACGGCAACAGCCGCATCTACAACACCTTCGATGCACACCGCCTGCTGCACTGGGCCGGGCTTGAAGGTTTGCAGTTGCCGTTGAAGGAGGCGCTGTTCAAGGCCTATTTCGCCGATGGCGGCAATCCGTCTGATCACGCACAACTCACGCAGATTGCCGAAAGCATCGGTCTGGATCGGCAGCGCGCGGCGGCGATACTGGCCTCCGACGAGTTTGCCGATGAGGTGCGCGAAGAAGAGCAACTATGGCTGCAACGCGGCGTGAGTTCGGTGCCGACCGTGGTGTTCAACGGTCAGTACGCCGTAACGGGTGGGCAGCCGGTGGACACCTTTGTCGGGGCGATCCGGCAGATCATGAGTGAAGCCCGGGGCGGCACCGTCAGCTAAAGCCCCAGCCTCAACGCACGATCTTGTCGACGTGGATCCCGAGCTTCTTCAGGCGATACCAGAAGCTGCGCTCGGAGATCCCGATCAACTGCGCAGCGGCGGCCTGGACGCCGTTGCTCTGTTGCAGGGCCGCGAGAATATAGGCTTTCTCGACTTCGGCCAGCGCCGCGTCCAGATCCGCCGGCACACCGTTGATTTCGCTCAGCGGGCCACTGCTGTCGGAGGCTTGCGCGGCGAACAGGTACGCCGGCAGGTCCTGCTCTTCGATGATGTTGGCGGACGCAACGATGGTCGCCCGTTCCACGCAGTTCTGCAGTTCACGAATGTTGCCCGGCCATGAATAGCGGGTCATGGCCTGCAAGGCTTGCGCGCTGAAACCGCTGATGCGCTTGCCGGCGGCGGCGCCCAGCGTGAGGGCGAAATGCCGGGCCAGCGGCGCGATGTCCTCGACCCGTTCGCGCAGCGCCGGCAGGGGAATGGGAAAGACGTTGAGGCGGTAGTAGAGGTCCTCGCGAAACTCCTTGTTGGCCACCGCTTGCAGCAGGTCTTTATTGGTGGCGGCAATCACCCGCACATCGACTTTGCGTTCCTTGGTATCGCCCACCGGCTCGATCACCCGTTCCTGCAGGGCACGGAGGATTTTCGCCTGCAGCGCCAGCGGCATTTCGCCGATCTCATCAAGAAACAGCGTGCCTTTGTCGGCCTGCTGAAAACGCCCGATGCGATCAGCCACGGCGCCGGTGAACGCGCCTTTGCGGTGGCCGAACATCTCGCTTTCGAGCAGCCCCTCGGGAATCGCCGCGCAGTTCACTGCAACGAACGGTTTGTCGGCGCGATTGCCATGTTTGTGGATGGCCCGGGCGACCATTTCCTTGCCGGTGCCGCTTTCGCCGCTGAGCAGCACGGTCGCAGTGCTCTCACGCACCGAGTCCACCGCCTGCAGCACGCTGCGGAAACTCGGGCTGTCGCCGATCAGGCTGTCGATCTGCTGATGTTCGTCGAGTTCGGCGCGCATGCGCTGGTTGTCTTTGAGGATGTCGCGAAACTGCAGGGCCTTGCTGACGGTGATGTCCAGTTCGTCGATGTCGAACGGCTTGGCGATGTAATCGAACGCGCCGTTGCGCATCGATTCCACGGCATTTTTAACCGTGCTGTAGGCGGTCATGACAATCACCGGCATCTGTGGATAGCGGGTTTTCACTTCCGCCAGCAACTGCGGGCCCCCCATGCCGGGCATGCGCCAGTCGCTGATGAGCAGGTCGATGTCTTCGCTCTCCAGCACCTTGAGCGCATGCAGGCCATTGCCGGCGGTGAACACGCTGATGCCGTTCTGACCGAGGGCCGAGGCCAGCAGGTCACAGAGTTTCGGTTCGTCGTCCACCACCAGAATGTTATGCGTCATCGTCGGTCTCGTCGAAATCCTCGCCATTGGCCGGAATGTACAGGCTGAAGGTGGCGCCGGCATCTTTTTCGCTGACGCACTCGACGCGCCCGTTGTGGTTTTCCATGACCGAAAACACTTTCGCCAGCCCCAGGCCGGTGCCCGAGGCCTTGGTGGTGACGAACGGGGTGAAGATCCGTTCGAGCATGTCGGCCTCAATCCCCTGGCCGGTGTCCGCAACGCTGATGATGGTGTATTTGGCATCGCCGGCGATGCTCAGGGTCAGGCGCCCGCCGTCGGGCATCGCGTCGATGGCGTTGACGATCAGGTTCAGGCCGGCCTGTTTCAGCTGCTTGGCGTCGGCGTAGAGCGTGGCGCCGGGTGCCTGATCGTCGATGTGCAGGTCGATGTTGTGGCTAGCCAGTTCCGGCTCGCAGAACCCGGCCAGTTCATCCACCAGTGCACGGGCTGACTGGGTGGCACGGATCGGCGCGCTGGGTTTGGCGAAGTCGAGGAACTCGGTGATCAGGTCGTTGATGCGGCTGACTTCCTTGACCACGTATTCGAGATGACGCTTGTCGGTTTCCGGCAGGTCAGCACGTCGATGCAGCAGTTGCGTGGCGGTCTTGATGATGCCCAGCGGGTTGCGGATTTCATGGGCCAGGCCCATGGCGACTTCACCCAGTGCATGCAGGCGATCGCGGCGGCGCAGTTGCGACTCCAGATGCTGCAACTCTTCCAGACGCTCGCTCATGTGGTTGAAAGTGCTGCTCAGTTCTGCCAGTTCGTCGCCGCCATTCACGCGCAGGCGCTGATGGTAATCGCCTGCGATCACTGCTTGTACGCCTCTGGCCAGCCCACGCAACGGTTTGGTCAGACGCTGCGAAACCAGCCAGCCGACCGCCAGTGACGCCGCCGAGCTGAGCAGGAAAATCAGGATGAACAGGTTGCTCTGATTAACCAGGCCGACGAGGCTGGTGTGGCGCAGCAGACCGCTGAAGATCACCCCTTGCAGCTGGCCGTTTTCGTTGAAGATCGGGCGGTAGATACCGCTGTAGTTATTGGTGAATTGTTCGAACGGGCCTTTGGTTTCGCGCAGGGTCTGCTCGATTTTCTTCGGCACTTGCGAGGGGTGATCCTGGAAGCGCTGGGTCGAGAAAATCTCCGAAAAGTCATCGCCCTTGGCCAGGTACAGACGCAGATCCAGCGAGTGCACATCGGCCACGCTGGTCAGAAAACTGTTGTCCAGATAAGTGCCGATGATCAGCTTGTAGTCGACCCCGCCCTGGTCGGTTTCGAAGGTTGAAATCACCGTGCCGGTGGCCACGCCGGCGACTTGCAGGGTCTGCAGTACGGCCTTGGGCGCGGTGCTGATCTGACTGACGATGTTGTCGTCGGCGGTACTGAACACCACTTTGTTATCGCTGTTGCGGATCAGCGTCACCACATCGATGCCCATGGAGTCGGCGATGTCGGCGGTCAGTTTGTCGTGCCTGGCGGACTGGCGATCGGTGGGCGGGCGAGTGTGGCGCATGAACAACTTCGCGGCGCGGGCGTTTTCGCGCAGGATTTCACTGATTTCGTCCTCGACGATCTTCGAGGATTCCTGCAGCCAGATACGCACGTTGCTGTCGAAGATCTGCGACAGCGTGGTGGCCGCCAGCTCCGCGGCGATCATGGTCGGAATCACGCTCACCAGCCAGAACGCGAGCACCAGTTTGCGTTGCAGGCTCCAGCCTGAGAGGGCGAAAGGTCGGGGCGTGGCGCGTCGGTCATTGATCATTGGATTTCGCTTATTGCAGCAGCCATGGCAGGGTCGGAGCGATCCGGTCGAACAAACATTTTCACCAGTCTCAACAGTCGGTCGACCAATGGATTGCGGTGGCGGAAGAACACCGTGTTACCGACAAACGAGCAACCCAGGCGCAGCTTACTGGCATAGCCGGCCTGTCCGCATGCGTAGATCGCCAGTTTGTGTTCAATACAGTAGTCGACATTGAACAGCCAGCTACGGGTATACAGGTTGTACTGGCGTGTACGGGCCAGATCGTGGGCAAAGAACTTGTCGACCATCCGACGCCCGTCGAGCAGCACCAGATTGAACGCCACCAGTTCGTCACCGACCCAGTAGAGCACGCACGCTGCCCGCTCATCGAGGTGATTGAGCACTTCGCGAAAGTACGCCGCTGGCAGGCATTCGAAGGCCAGGTCACTGCGTGCGAGGGTGGCTTCGTAGAGTTCCATCATCCGTGGCAGCAAGTCGTGCACCGAACGTCGCCATTCGATGCGCGGGCCGTGGTTGCGCAAGGTTCGGCGCAGGTCCTTGCGCGTTGATTTACCCAGGCTGCCCAGGTACGCATCCACCGAGGCGAAACTGATCGGCAACTCGGCGCCGGGCAGGCCCGGCATGCTTTGCAAACCGGCCTGGCGGCACACCTTGAGCCACTGGGGATCGCGATGCGAGGCATCCTTGACCGCGAACAGGCCGATGCCGAGCTGATCGGCGTCCTGTTTCGCCAGCGCCAGCAATTGCGCGAGGAACGAGGGGCGCTGAGCCTGATCAACGTGCGATGCCGTACCCACATGGCATTGCTCGGCCACGGGCGAGCCGAGGGCATACAGGCGAATGTCGAACAGCCCGGGCAGGCGCCGACGCAGCCATTGGCTGACGCGTTTGCCCGTGCCCTGCAGCGTGGTGTCCAGCGAGTAGGCGGTGGTGAACGCCACGGCCGCCGCGATCAGCCGGCCGTCTTCGTGCAGGGTCAGATACCGCCAGTGAAAACCGTCAATCCCCGCCCGTTCGACCGCGCGGTAGTAATCCCAGTCTTCCAGCTCATCGGCGAAGCAGTCATTCCAGTCAGAGCGATCGATTGCTTCGATGGTTGAAAAGGCTTGAGCGGTGATCACGTCGGTTCCTTGTGTCGGCGAGTCGCATTGATACGGACGGCGGCGACTGCTCAAGCCAGTTGCCGGGTTTCCAGCGGCGAGACTCCGGGATCAGCGAGCGGCGGCATCACGCCACGCTGGATGAAATCGGCGCTCAATTCCACGACACGGCGGTACTGCAAATCCACGGTGATCATGTGATAGCAGTCATCGAGCAACACTTTGGTCACCGGTCCGCCGAGTTTGCGTTCGACGTAATCGGCATTCCAGCGGCTGGTGATGTCGTCCTCGATGGAATGCAGCACCAGCGCCGGCGTGGTGATCGACGGCATGCTTTTTTTCACCACGGCGTTGAGCCGGTGCAGTTCGCGTACCGTGACGCCTTCCATGGTGAGCAATCCGGCCTGGCTGCTTTGGCCCTCCTTCATCTGGCGTTCGACGATGGCGCGCAGGCGCTCGTTCTTGATGCCATAAGGCGGTTTTTCCTCGAAGCTGCACAAGTGCACGCCGAACGGGATTTTCATCAGCAACGGGGTAAGGAATGCCAGTTTGTTGATGCTCCAGCCGTCGTAACGCAGGGTCGTCGAGTACAGCAGCAAGCCCTCGATCTGCCCCGGGTGTTCGGCCGCCAGGTACATCGACAGCACCGCGCCCATGGACAAACCACCGACGTAGACCTTGCGGTGCTTGCGGCGCACGCCAACGAAGGTGTTGCGCGCGCTTTCGTACCAGTCGCGCCAGCCAGTGGCCTGCAGGTCGGCATTGCCGCCGCAGTGCCCCGCCAGGGTCGGCACGTAGACCGTGTGCCCGGCTTTCGCCAGGCCCACGGCCACCCGACGCAGTTCCGTCGGGGTGCCGGTGAGGCCGTGGATCAACAACACCGCGACCTCGCCACTGCCGAGAACGAAACCGGCGTTGCCTTCGCCCATGTCGATCTCAGAGTCGATCATCGTTTCATCGCCCGATGCAGAAGGCGATCGAGCAGGGCCAGGCCCAGATCGATTTCCGGGTAGCTGATTTCCAGCGACGGCGCGAGGGTGATGACGTTCTTGTAGTAGCCGCCCACATCGAGGATCAGGCCCAGACGGCGGCCGTCGATTTCGATGTCGCCCTTCATGCCTTCCTCGACCATGAAGTCGAGCGTGGCCTTGTCCGGAGTGAAACCGTCTTCGGTGCAGATCTCGCAGCGCAGCGCCAGGCCCAGACCGTCGACATCGCCAATGATCGGGTAGCGTTTTTTCAGGTCCTGCAGGCCGTCGAGGAAGTATTTGCCCTTGGCCATGACCATTGCGCCGTAATCGACTTCGCTGGTCATCTTGAACATTTCCAGGCCCACCGCCGTGCCCAACGGGTTGGAGGCGAAAGTGGAGTGGGTCGAGCCTGGCGGGAACACTTTCGGGTTGATCAGCTCTTCGCGGGCCCAGATGCCGCCCAGCGGGTTGAGGCCGTTGGTCAGCGCTTTGCCGAAGACGATCACGTCGGGTTTGACGTCGAAGTGCTCGATCGACCACAGCTTGCCGGTGCGATAGAAACCCATCTGGATTTCATCAACGACCATCAGGATGCCGTGCTGGTCGAGCACGTGCTTGAGTTCGCTGTAGAAGTTCATCGGGGGAATCACGTAGCCGCCGGTGCCCTGGATCGGCTCGACGTAGAAGGCTGCGTATTCGCTCTGGCCGACTTTCGGGTCCCAGACGCCGTTGTATTCGGTCTCGAACAACCGTGCGAATTGCTGCACGCAGTGGCTGCCGTACTCTTCTTTGGTCATGCCTTTCGGGCCGCGGAAGTGATACGGGAACGGGATGAACTGCGCACGCTCGCCGAAGTGGCCGTAGCGGCGGCGATAGCGGTAGCTGGAGGTGATCGACGAAGCACCGAGGGTGCGCCCGTGGTAGCCGCCTTCAAAGGCGAACATCAGGCTCTTGCCGTTGGTGGCGTTGCGCACGACTTTCAGCGAGTCCTCGATCGACTGCGAGCCGCCGACGTTGAAGTGCACGCGGCCGTCGAGACCGAACTTGTTCTTGGCATCGACCGCGATCATTTCCGACAGCTCGATCTTGCCCTTGTGCAGGTACTGGCTGGCAATCTGCGGCAGGGTGTCGATCTGTTGTTTCAGCGCGTTGTTCAGGCGCGGGTTGGCGTAACCGAAGTTGACTGCCGAGTACCACATCTGCAGATCGAGGTAGGCCTGATCTTCGGTGTCCCAGACGTAGGAGCCCTCGCAGCGGCTGAAGATGCGCGGCGGTTCGATGTAGTGAACGGTGTCGCCGTAGGAGCAGTATTTGGCTTCTTTTTCCAGAAGGACCTGGTCTTCGGCTGTCGCAATGCGGATATCAGACATGGTGCAGGGTTTCCTGTGCTTCAGAAGTGGATTCGGTGCTGAAAGAAACGGCGTTGGCAGCCGGGGCCAGAGGCAGGCGGGCCAGCAGTTGGGGCAGTTCGGCGAAGCTGTCGAAGCGCGCGTAGGCAATGCCGTTGCGCTCGCAGTGCTCGGCCAGGCGATCCTTGGCGAATACGAAGTCGGCGGTGGAGGCCACGCACATGTCGGATTGGCCGTCACCGATCACCAGCACGCGTTTGCTGCTGGGGGTGGACTTGCATTTGCAGTTGCCGGACGCGGCGCGGCAGGCGTCGCTGGCATAAGGGAAGTCGATGCGCCACTTGTCGTGGTCGATCTGCCGCAGGCGGTTGGCGAGGATCGGCAGCAGGGTCACGTAGTTGCGCGCGAGGATCCGTGCGATGCCTTGCTCGATGCCGTCGCTGACCACTTCCAGCGAAGCGCCGAGGCCGATCACGTGGTCGACGAAATCAGGGAAGTCGGGATCGATCTCGATGCTGTCGAAAAATTCGAGCAATTGCGCAGGCGTGGCCTTGATCAGCGCCAACTGACGGCTTAGGCATTCACGGGACCCGATCCTGCCCTCCAGCCATTCGTTTTCGATGGCTTCCCAGCTCGGGTCAGCGAAGCGTTCAAGGATGCTGTCGATCACATCGGTACGGGTGATGGTCCCGTCGAAATCACACACGATATGCCAGTCAATCATCTGCAGTACCTGTAGGGTCGAGGCAGTTGTCAGGGTGCGCGGTCTGCGCCTGGCAAGGGTGGGAGCAGGGACTGTGCCAATTGGCCAAAGCCCCGTGCTGGCGGGGGCGATGCGCGGTTTTCGTAAAGTGGAGCTACAATTTTTGTAGCTTGCTACAAACAACATGAGTGCTTGCGCCAAGGGCTCTATCCGGGGATTGATGCGCGCAAGTTCAGAAAAGGAATGACCTCATGCAGAGGAAGACACTGGCGTTATTGAGCGCACTGGCCTGCTTTTCCGGGGCCGCACTGGCGGATGGCATTACAGGTGAAGCAGGAATCGGGGTGGGATATCAACCCCATGATCCGACCGGCAGCCGTTATGAAACCCGGCCGATCCCGTATCTGGATCTGGACTGGGGCGATGTCAGCCTCGGGACTGACGATGGCCTGACCTGGAGTGCCTTGAAAACCAATGGTTTCAGTGCCGGGCCGTATCTGAATTACTTGTCCGGGCGCACCGCCAACGGCGAGTTGCGCGGCCTGCGTGATGTGCCCGACATGGCCGAGGCTGGCGGCTTCGTGCAATACGCTCCGGCCGATTTCTGGCGCGTATTCGCCTTCGTTGGCCAGGCCGTCGGCGGTGGCAGCGGGCAGGGCGGCGTGTTTGGCAAAGTGGGCGGTGAAATTGGCTATCCACTGGGCGGCGGGGTGATCGGCAGCAGCAACCTGACCGCGCATTTTGCCGATGCGCAGGGCACCCAGACCTTCTTTGGTGTCAGTGATCGCGAGGCGCAGGCCTCGGGCATCCGCGCGTACAACGCCGGCGGCGGTTTGCAGAACGTGGCGCTGACCCAGAGCTTCGAATTTCCCCTGGCGCCACACTGGTCGCTGGTCACCAGCGCGAGCTGGATTCACCTGACCCGTTCGGCGGCGGACAGCAGCATCGTCAAAGCGGTGGGCGATACCAATCAGGGCGAAGTGCAGGCGGCCATCGCCTACAAGTTCGACTGATTACGCGCGCGGGCGAATTGGTCTGCGGTTTGCAGACAGCCATGTCGAATCCATTCCTTCAGGATGTTCTTCATGGCTCGCCCTGCTTACCGTCTGCTGGCTCATTCGTTGTGGGATTTGATCCCCATCACTTTGGGCCTGGCCCATTTCGCTTTCGTCCTGTGGCTGGTTGCGGCCTTTCACGACCTGTCCTGGTGGGCGTTTGTGCCGCTGGCGCTGGGCTATGCGATCAGCCTGTCGTGGAGCATCAACAGCATTTCCCACAACCAGATCCACAACGCCTATTTCACTGCGGGGTGGATGAACCGGGCGTTCGACCTGCTGTTGTCGCTGACCATCGGTTTTTCGCAAACCCTCTATCGCGATATCCACAACCGGCACCATCGGGGCAACTCGGATCGGCCGGGGGCGGATGGCAAGACCATTGATCCGCTGTCGATTTATCTGCGCGGCAAGAACGGTCAGCCGGAGAATCCCTGGTCTTACACCTTTCTGAGTTTTTTTCGCGACGATCCCAAACCGATCTACGCCCAAATGCGCCGCAAACGCCCGAAGGATGCGCGCTGGGTTCAGGTCGAAATCTATATGACGGTGGCGTTTTATCTGCTGCTGGCGGTGTACGACTGGCAAGCGGTGCTGGTGCTGCTGCCGTTCTGGTATCTGGGCCAGGCGCTGTCGTCGCTCAATGGCTATTACGAGCATTTTGGCGGCAACCCGGACTTGCCGATCGCCTGGGGCGTGAGTGCCTACAGTCCGTTGTATAACCTGTTGTGGATGAACAACGGCTATCACGCCGAGCACCACTATCGGCCGAAAATGCACTGGACGCAGGTCAAGGCTTATCACCGGCAGATTGCGCGGCAGCAGCAGGAGGCGGGAGTGAAAGATATTGCGCTGGCGCACGGGTTGGGTTTTCTGCTGGATCACCGCAAGGATTGATCCCGCCGGTAAACCGCTCTCGCCGGGAGCGGTTTACCGGTCATTGCGTTTAGTGCTCTTCGCCTTCGGCAAGCAGGGCAATCCCACCCATGATCACTGCCACGCCAACCCAGTGCAGCAGGCTGATCTGCTCGCCCAGCCCCAGCCACGACCCCAGCAGCACACCGACAAATACCAGCGAGCTCAAGGGGAACGCCAGTGACAGGCTGCTGCGTCGCAGGATCAGCATCCAGACGAAAAACGCGCCGATGTAGCAGGCAATCGCCACCCACACGCCGGGCGTCATGATGATGCCTTGCAGCCATTGCAAGGTGAAGTCGACCTGGCCCAACTGATCGCCGCCGACCTTGCTTGCGATCTGCCCGCCACTTTCCAGAATAATCAGCAGCGCCCAAAGCACAACGGTGCCCAGGCGCCCGTGCAGCCAATGCATCGCGTCGTTCCTTTGCAGTTCCAGGCGAACTTCAGACATGGCCGGCACACACGAGCATGACGCCCGCCGTAATCACCAGAGTGCCCATCCAGCGCCGCCGGCTGACGGTTTCACCGAGCACCAGTTTGCCTGCCAGCACCACACCGCAATAAGCCAGTGCCGCTGCCGGAAACAGCAGGCTCAGCGGTGCCCGCGACAGGGCTGCGAGCCAGACGAAAAACTCCACAGCGTAAGCACCGATCCCGGCCCACAGCAGCGGCGCGTTGAACACCTGACCCCAGAAAAGCTGAAGGCGAAAACCACCTTCCAGCTCCGGTATCCGGTCCAGGCCCAGTTTGAAACAGAGCTGGCCAACCACGTCCAGAACGATGGACAGGGCGACCAGCACAATCACGGTGAACGTCATGGAAACAGCTCCTCGAACAGCTCGATCAAGGCTTGATTGGTCGCCGAATTGCGCAGGATATCGGCGTCGCTCCAGCGCTCGGCCGGTGGCTGGTCGGTCTTCGCCTCCCAGCGTTTGAGCAGGTTGCTGAAGGCCGGTCGGGCGTACTCGCCGCAGATGTCGATGCCGATGATGCGCTTGCTCGCCGCCAGCGCGCGCAGGGCCTGGAGCATATGGCTCAGGCGCATGCCGCCCTGATCCCAATTGGTCGCGGCGTCTTCGCTGGCGAGCACGTCTTTGTCGATGGTGATCCACACCGCATCGGTCGGCAGGCTGGCAATCATGTTGTCGAGGAACCGGGGCCAGTCTACTTGCGACAGGTTGTGCCAGTGCAGCATGTTTTCCTGCTGTGCATGCCCGGCGCCGTCACCGATGCGTCCCCAGACTTTGGAGGGCGCGTGCTGCCACGGAAACAGCTGCAGAACCCCACGTCTGAGGGCCGCGAGGTTAGCGCCCTTCAACTGCGGGTTTTGCAGGTCATCGCTGCAGGGGCCCAGGGTCACGATGCGGCGGATGTTCGGCAGTTTCAGCGCCTGATTGACCCATGAACCGCAATGCCGGCGCGGCGCGAAACGCACCCAGTCGGGGTGGTTGTCGAAGTGGATCAGGCTGACCGGCTCGGGCAGGTCGGTGAGAAACGCCGGGGTCAGGTGATGATAATCACCGGAGCCGACGAAGAAGATTTCCGGCGTCGGGCCGCTGTGCCGCGGCCGTTGCTGCAAGCGTTCGGCAAAACGCCGCCAGGTGCGTTCGCTGGACCAGAGCCTGAGTTTCGGGCCGAGGTCGAGCAGGTCCAGGCGTTTGGCACGGCCACTGTCGAGCAGTCGCGCAATGGGCGCCTGGGCAGTCAGGCTGTGGTCGAGATCTAAAATGTTCAAGGTCGCTATTCACCCTTGGCAGACCCTGCCAGACACCGGCCTCATCGATCATGAGCGCCAGCCGGGCAGGGCTTTGGGGGTAAATGCAAGGGACGGGCCAGCCGCTGCTTCAGGCGTGCAGGCGTACCCAGACCGAGACCAGCACGGTTGCCGCGATCAACCAAGCGACAACCGCCACCGCGAGTGAGGCCTCCAGCCGCATCCGGTCAACCATCACGTACAGCGTCGCCAGATAGATGAAGTACGGAATGATCGACCACATGCCAAACACGATGGTCGCCTTCAGATCGTCGATCGAGCGGCTCTTGCCGACGATGTAGTGGGCGATCAGGGCAAAGGTCGGAAACAGCGGCACCAGCCCGGCGATGTAATAGTTTCGGGTTTTCGACAGCGCGGCGAGAATCACCACCACTGCCGCGCCAAGGGCGGCTTTGAGAATCAGATCCATCAGTGGCTCAACCCGTACTTTTTCACTTTGTCGAACAGCGTGGTCTTGGCCATGCCCAGTTCCAGGCTGGCCTGAGTCAGGTTGCCGCCGCTGCGCTGCAGGGCGTCGTTGAGCAGATTGCGCTCGAACGCTTCCACCGCTTCGGCGAACGCCAGGCCCTGGCCGCCACTGCTGGCGCCGGATTTCTTGAACGCTGGCAGGCCAAGGGCGAAGCGCTCGGCGACGTTGCGCAGTTCACGCACGTTGCCCGGCCAATCGTGGCTCATCAGGTTCGACAGGGTCTGGTTGTCCAGATCCGGCAACACCCGGTCGAAACGCAGCGCCGACTGCTGGGTAAAGTGTTCGAACAGCTGCAGGATGTCTTCGCGACGCTCGCGCAGTGGCGGTAATTCCAGGGTTACCACGTTGAGGCGGTAGTACAAGTCGCTACGGAACTCACCGGCCTTGCTCGCCTCGTCGAGGTCGGACTTGGTCGCTGCAATCACTCGGCAATCCACCGCCACGCTCTGGTTCGAACCGAGGCGTTCGAGGGTGCGTTCCTGCAAGACGCGCAGCAATTTGATCTGCAACGGCAGCGGCATGCTTTCCACTTCGTCGAGGAACAGCGTGCCGCCGTCGGCGTGTTCGATCTTGCCGATGCGCCGCTTGCCAGCGCCAGTGAAGGCGTTGGCCTCGTGGCCGAAGATCTCGCTTTCGAAGAGGTTTTCCGGCAGGCCGCCGCAGTTCAGCGCGACGAACTGCTTGGTGTGGCGGCGGCTGAAGTCGTGCAGGCAACGCGCGACCAGTTCCTTGCCGGTGCCGGTTTCGCCTTCGATCAGCACGTTGGCCGAGGTGTCGGCGACGTTGGCAATCAGCTCGCGCAGGTTCTGCATCGCTGGCGAACGGCCGATGATGCGGCCCTCAAGAGAATCGCGTTCGGCCAGTTGTCGCCGCAGCGAGGAGACTTCCCGGGCGAGGCTGCGCTGCTCCAGCGCACGCCGGGCCACGTCCACCAGACGCTCAGGCGAGAAGGGTTTTTCCATGAAGTCGTACGCGCCTTTCTGCATCGCGCCGACGGCCATGGAGATGTCGCCGTGGCCGGTGATCAACACCACCGGCAGGCTGCGGTCGCGTTGCTTGAGGCGGGTCAGCAGTTCCAGGCCATCGATGCCGGGCAGACGGATGTCGCTGATGACAATGCCGGCGAAGTTGTCGCCGACCCGCTCCAGCGCTTCTTCGGCACTGCCGACGCCGATGCAGGGGATGTCTTCCAGGGTCAGTGCCTGCTGACAGCCGAGCAGCACATGGGGGTCGTCTTCGACGATCAGCACACTAAGGTCGTGGTTCATATTGGCTCGGCAGGAATAGGGCTTACCAACGGTAAACTGAGGACGAAGGTGGTGCCACCGCTGGCCGGGTGTTCTACACCCAGGTGGCCGCCGGTGGCGGCAGCGAGGCTGGCGGAGAGGGTCAGGCCGAGGCCCAGACCCTGTTCGCCGGGTTTGGTGGTGAAGAACGGTTCGAACAGGTGCTTGCGCGCTTCGGCATCGACGCCGTGGCCGTTGTCACGCACTCGCAGGCGATATTTGCCGTTGAACTCTTCACCTTCCAGCCACAACTGCGGCGAGGGTTGCGCCTGCATGGCGTCGAGGGCGTTGCCGATCAGGTTGACCAGAATCTGCTCGAGGCGAGTCTGGTCGATCTGCACCTGCACGTCGATGAACTGCCGATGCAACTGCAGCGCCATGCTGTCCACCCGCGCCCCGAGCAATTGCAGCGCCGCCTCCACCGCTTTGCCGAGACTGGCCTGGCCCTTGTCGTCACCGCGCCGGGCGAACGAGCGCAGGCTGGCGGTGATCCGGCCCATGCGGTCGATCAGGTCGTTGATGGTCTTGAGGTTGGTGCTGGCGATGTCGAGCTGACCGCGTTCGAGGAAACGAATGGTGTTGCCCGACAGCGTGCGCATCGCCGCCAGCGGCTGGTTCAATTCATGGGCAATGCTGGTCGACATCTGGCCGATGGCCGCGAGTTTGCCGGCCTGCACCAGTTCATCCTGGGCGCGGCGCAGGGTTTCCTCGGCCTGGCGCCGCTCGCGAATCTGACTCTTGAGGCGTTCGTTGCTGGCGCGCAGGTCGGTGGTGCGTTCGGTAATCCGACGCTCCAGTTGATTGTTGGCTTCCTGCAGGGCTTCGCGGGCGGCGAGGCGGGTGGCGATGACCTTGCGCCGCTCGTTCCAGGCGATCAGCAGGAACGCCACCAGGGCGAAGGCGACCGACACCAGAATGCCTTGGTTGATCGCCTCGCGTCGCAAGTCCTGCAACGGCGTGAGCAGGGTGAAATTCCACGGTGTGTCACTCAGCGGCCGAGTCTGCGCCAGATAGCTGATGCTGTCGTCGTCGGTGCTCAGTTCGCTGTTGGCGGGGAAGGTCAGTTTCTCCACGCCTTCGGCCAGGGTCTCGCGAGCCAGCGGTTGCAGTTCGTTGAGCGGGAACCAGTAGTACTGCAGGCTGCGGGCGAGTTTTTCCTTGGTCTCGTCGCTCAGCGGTACGACGGATTTGAGGCGCCGCGCCGGATCACTGGAAAGAATGATGATGCCGTTCTCGTCGCTGACGAAGGCTTCCAGGCGCGCCCGTTGCCAGCGTTCCTCCAGCGCTTCGAGACGCACCTTGACCACGGCGACGCCGATGATCTTGCCGTGTTCTTCCAGGCCATGGGCCAGGTAGTAACCGGGTTCGCCGCTGGTGCTGCCGATCCCGTAGAAACGCCCGGGTTCGCCGCGCACGGCTTTCTGGAAATAGGCGCGAAAGGACAGGTCTTCACCCAGATAACTGTCGACGTCGCGCCAGTTGCTGGTGGCCATCACGCGGCCGGTGGTGTCCATCACGTAGATCGCCCGACTGCGGCTGCGCCGGTTCAGGCCTTCGAGGTAAGCGTTGACCGTTTGCCGGTGTTCCGGGGTCGGGTCGGCCAGCAGTTGCGGGACACTGGTTTCCAGTTCCAGCAGGCTGGGCAGGTAGGTGTATTTGCTGATCTCGCTTTCGACCGTGCGCGCATGCAGTTCCAGCTGGCGCTGGCCGCTTTCGCTGAGGCTGCGGATGCCGAAGTGTTCACTGGTCCAGAAGCCGGCGTAACCCAGTCCGATCATCAGCACGATGATCAGTGGCGGCAGGAACAGATGGCGAATCAGACGGGGCTTCACGGCAAGTGATGGCGGCGCTGCGCGATAGAGATTGGGGTCGCATTTCATCACAGTTGCCTTGGGTCAACCACAACACAAATCTCAGGATCATCATTGATCCAATGCGGGAACGGGCTTGCTCGCGATAGCGCTGGATCAGTCAACGCAGTTGAAAGTGCCGGCTTCTTCGCGAGCAAGCCCGCTCCCACAGTTGGGGAGCAGTGTGTTGCTTTTAGTGCTGCAGGATTTTCTCGAGGAAATGCTGCGCACGTTCGGAGCGGGCGCTGATGTCGCCGAAGAACTCCTCTTTCGGGCAGTCTTCGATGATCTTGCCGGCGTCCATGAAGATCACGCGGTCGGCCACTTTGCGCGCAAAGCCCATTTCGTGGGTCACGCACATCATGGTCATGCCTTCGTGGGCCAGTTGCACCATCACGTCGAGCACTTCGTTGACCATTTCCGGGTCCAGCGCCGAGGTCGGCTCGTCGAACAGCATGACGATCGGGTCCATGGCCAGTGCGCGGGCAATCGCCACACGCTGTTGCTGGCCACCGGACAGTTGCCCCGGATGCTTGTGGGCGTGCGCCGACAAACCTACGCGCTCGAGCAGTTGCAGGCCTTTCCTGGTCGCCTCTTCCTTGCTGCGGCCGAGTACCTTGATCTGCGCGATGGTCAGGTTTTCGGTGATGGTCAGGTGCGGGAACAGCTCGAAATGCTGGAACACCATGCCCACGCGCGAGCGCAGTTTCGGCAGGTTGGTCTTGGAATCGGCAATCGAGGTGCCGTCGACGACGATGTCGCCCTTCTGGAACGGCTCCAGCGCGTTGACGCACTTGATCAGGGTCGACTTGCCCGAACCCGACGGGCCGCAGACCACGATCACCTCGCCTTTCTTGACCTCGGTGCTGCAATCAGTCAGCACCTGGAAGTCCCCATACCACTTGTTGATGTTTTTGATAGAGATCATACGGCGAACCTTTTTTGCAGACGCTTGACCAGCAGCGAGGCGGAAAAGCTGATGATGAAGTAGACGACACCGGCGAAGATCAGGAACTCGTTGGAACGACCGATGATGTCGCCACTGGAGCGGGCGGAGTTGAGGAAGTCCACCAGGCCCACGGTGTAGACCAGCGAGGTGTCCTGGAACAGGATGATTGACTGTTGCAGCAGCAACGGGGTCATCTTGCGGAACGCCTGGGGCAGGATGATCAGACGCATGGTCTGGCCGTAGGTCATGCCCATCGCTTGCGCCGCGGCCATCTGGCCTTTGGGGATCGACTGCACGCCGGCCCGGACGATTTCGCAGAAGTACGCGGCTTCGAACATCATGAAGGCCACGACGCAGGAGGTGAACGCACCGATCGGAGTGTCTTCTCCGGTGATCCAGCGCAGCACGAACGGTACCGCCAGGTAGAACCAGGTGATCACCAGCAGCAGCGGGATCGAACGGAAGTAGTTCACATAGGCGCCGGCCACGCGCGACAGCAGTTTGCTGGACGACAGGCGCATCAGGGCGAGGATGGTCCCCAGCACGATGCCGCCGACCACGCCCATGACCATCAACTGCAAGGTCATGACCATGCCGTTCCACAGGCCCGGGATCGCGGGGATGATGCCGCTGAAATCGAAGTCCATTATTTACCCCCCACGGAGATCAGGCCGGGCACCGCGACTTTCTTCTCGACCAGGCGCATCAGCAACATCAGGCTCATGTTCAGGGTGAAGTAGATCAGCGTGGCCAGGGTGAAGGCTTCAAACAGGTTGGCCGAGAATTCGGCGGTCTGTTTGGTTTGCGCCAGCAGTTCCATCAGGCCGATCAAGGACGCCACGGAGGAGTTCTTGAACACGTTGAGGAATTCGGAGGTGAGCGGCGGAATGATGATGCGGTAGGCCTGGGGCAGCAGCACGTTCCAGTAGATCTGTGGCAGCTTGAAGCCCATGGCGCGGGCAGCGGATTCCTGGCCACGCGGCAGCGCCTGAATGCCGGTGCGCACCTGCTCGCAGACACGGGCGGCGGTGAACAGGCCCAGGCACACGACAACGCTCAGGTAGGCCGAGGTGGTCGGGTTGAGGTCCTGCTTGTACCAGTCCTGCAAGTTCTGCGGCAGCAGGTCGGGCACCAGGAAGTACCAGATGAACAGCTGAACCAGCAGCGGCACGTTGCGAAACAGTTCGACGTAGCAGGTCGCGATGCCTGATACGAGGCGGTTCGGCACGGTGCGCATGACCCCCAGAATGGAGCCCAGCAGCAAGGCGATAATCCATGCCACGATGGCAATGGCAATGGTCCAGCCCAAACCGGTGACGTACCAGTCGAGATACGTCTCGCTGCCAACGCCGGTGGACTTGAAGAACACGCCCCAGTCCCAGTTGTAATTCATTAGGGTCTCCCCTCGAAATCGATCGATGTACAAGCACCCGCTTGGGGAAGATCCTTTCCCGTCCGACGTTGAACGTCGGGCACACGCGATCGGCTCGAAAACCGCCAGGTCGAGTGTTCCACAGTAAAGCCAGCAGGTAGTAACAGACGCCTGAGGGAAGGTCGCTCCCTCAGGCGATAAGGTTAGTCAGGAATCAGATTTTTACGTCAGGCGCCGGCTTGTCGCTCGGGTTGGCGATCAGATCCTTGACCTTGTCACTCATCGGGAATTTGAGGTTCAGGCCTTTTGGCGGGATCGCGCTTTCGAACCACTTGCTGTAGATCTTGTTGATCTCGCCAGACTTGTACAGGCTGACGATGGCGTCATCGACAGCTTTCTTGAAAGCCGGATCGTCTTTACGAACCATGCACGCGTAGGCTTCGAAGGATTGCGGCGTACCGGTGATGACCCAGTCGTCCGGCTGCTTGGCCTTGGCTTCTTCACCGGCCAGCAGGGCGTCGTCCATCATGAAGGCTACGGCGCGGCCGCTTTCCAGCATGTTGAAGGATTCGCCGTGGTCTTTGGCGGAGATGATGTTCATGCCCATCTGCTTGTCGGCGTTCATCGCTTTGATGATGCGCTCGGACGTGGTGCCGGCGGTGGTCACGACGTTTTTGCCTTTCAGATCGGCAAAGTCAGCGTAGGACGGCTTGCCATCCTTGTCTTTCTTGACCAGCAGACGGGTGCCGATTTCGAAGATGTTGACGGTGAAGTCGACTTGCTGGGCGCGTTCGGCGTTGTTGGTGGTGGAGCCGCACTCGATATCCGCGGTGCCGTTCTGGATCAGCGGGATACGGGTTTGCGAGGTCACCAGGTTGTATTTGACCTGCAGGTCTGGCTTGTTCAGGTCTTTTTTCAGGGCTTCAACGATGGCCACTTGAATGTCGTGGGAGTAGCCCACGGGTTTACCGGAAGCATCCGCGATGTAGGAAAACGGGATGGAGCTGTCACGGTGAGCGAGCGTGATGGTGCCCGAATCGTTGATTTTCTTCAGGGTGCCGGTGAGTTCGGCGGCGAAAACTGGTGTGCTGATCAGAGCGGCAGCAATGGCTGCGCCCAGGATATGGGGAACGATGCGCATCAAATTTTCCTCGAATTGTTTTTTTTATGGAGCCAGTTCGTCGGCCCTTTTGTGCTTCGAATGCCTGACGGCTCCTGAAGTGTTGGCACGGCAGGCATTCGTCGGAGAGTGTAGAGCATGAGTCGTGCCAGACCAGTTGCTACCAGCTAATCGCTTGATTTTTAAGGTGATTAAAGTTTTGTGTCGGTGTTTTTGGCTGAAACTGATCCGGTTATCCGAATTGACCGGAAGGTCGCGTTCGGAAAACCGAACGCAGTTCAGTGATAACCGATGCCCTGCGGGAATGAGCCTGCTCGCGATCGCGGTGGGTCAGTCAAATGGATGGTGTCTGATGTATTGCAATCGCGAGCAGGCTCACGCCTGCAGGGGAGGGAGTACGACCTATAAAAAAGCCCCTGAATCGTGAGATTCAGGGGCTTCTTATCAATCGGCCAGTGGATCAGGCCGCTTCAATCTTGCGGTTCTGCTCGACCTTGCCCAGGTACGCTGCCAGCTTCTCTTGCTCAGCCGGGGTGGTGAACAGGCCCAGTTTGCTGCGACGCCACAGAATGTCGTGCGCAGTGGTCGCCCATTCTTCGCTGC
The DNA here is from genome assembly GCF_000633255.1 of Pseudomonas sp. H1h. GTDB lineage: Bacteria > Pseudomonadota > Gammaproteobacteria > Pseudomonadales > Pseudomonadaceae > Aquipseudomonas. The sequence continues at coordinate 27,547 of NZ_AYMJ01000028.1, read as the reverse complement.
ACAGGTAGTCGACTTCACGGGTGTAGAGCCCGCCGCCGAGGTGTTCGCCCATGTCGGCCAGGGTTTCCACACCTTCGAGCATGCGCCAGGTGCGGCTGCCGTAGGTGGTGGCCCAGCGGCGGGCGATCTCGGTTGGCACGAAGTCGAACTTGTCGCGGATCTGCGCGCTCAAGGCTTGCGGGGTGGTCATGTCTTCACCGCCGGGCAGGGCGGCGGTGGCGGTCCAGCTCGGACGCATCTGAGTGAAGTACGGCATCAACTGGGCCATCGCCGATTCGGCGAGCTTGCGGTAGGTGGTCAGCTTGCCGCCGAACACCGACAACAGCGGCGCTTCTTCCGCGCTGCCGGACAGGGCCAAGGTGTAGTCGCGGGTCACGGCTGACGGATTGTCGGATTCGTCGTTGCACAGCGGGCGCACGCCGGAGTAGCTGTGCTGGATGTCGTCTCGGCTGATCTGCTTCTTGAAGTGGGCATTGACCACTTTGAGCAGGTAGTCGGTTTCGCCGTCGGTGATCGCCACTTTGGCCGGATCGCCAGTGTATTCGCGGTCGGTGGTGCCAATCAGGGTGAAGTGGTTCAGGTACGGAATGGTGAAGACGATGCGCTGATCTTCGTTTTGCAGGATGTGCGCGTGATCACCTTCGTACAGTTTTGGCACGATGATGTGGCTGCCCTGAATCAGACGAATGCCGTATGGCGATTCCATCTTCAGGTCGTCACGGATGAACTTGGCGACCCATGGGCCGGCGGCGTTCACCAGCGCTTTGGCGGTGATCGAAAACAGGCTGCCGTCGGCGCGCTCCAGGTTCAGGTGCCACAGGCCTTTGGCACGGCGGGCGCTGACGCAACGGGTCTGGGTGTGGACATGGGCGCCTTTTTCCCGGGCGGCCATGGCGTTCAGCACCACGAGGCGGGCGTCATCGACCCAGCAATCGGAGTATTCGAAACCCTTGGTGATTTCACTTTTCAGCGCGCTGTCAGCGCCGAACTTCAGGCTTTTCGAACCCGGCAGTTTTTCGCGCTTGCCGAGGTTGTCATAAAGGAACAGGCCGGCGCGGATCATCCATGCCGGACGCAGGTGCGGACGGTGCGGCAGCACGAAGCGCATCGGCTTGACGATGTGCGGCGCCTTGGCCAGCAGTACTTCGCGCTCGGCCAGTGCTTCACGCACCAGACGGAATTCGTAGTGTTCGAGGTAGCGCAGGCCACCGTGGATCAGCTTGCTGCTGGCCGACGAGGTGTGGCTGGCCAGGTCGTCCTTTTCGCAAAGGAACACCGAAAGACCGCGACCGGCGGCATCCGCTGCGATCCCCACTCCATTGATCCCGCCGCCAATCACGGCAACATCGTAGATCTCGGCGATAGGGGGCGTACGCAAGGTAGATGTGGACATCGGCTGGCCTCGGGCTCTTTTGATTTTCTGTCTTGGAAATCGAACATAAATGTTCATTTGCGAAAATGGTAGCCCATAAAGACGCGCACAGCCAGTCGACTTCGATTGAAAAAACTCATCGAAGGACGGCTAAAAGAAAATTTTCGAACATGAGAGGCGCGCGAGAGCGCTAGAGATGTGCTGTTTGTAAGTACCTCTTCGCGAGCAAGCCCGCTCCCACGGGGATTTGAGCCAGCCACAAGATTTGTCAGCCCCTCTCATCCCACTGTGGGAGCGGGCTTGCTCGCGAAGAGGCCCTTGCAAACAGTGAAGCGTAAAAGGGTTAAACCACTTCCAGGCGAATCTTGTGCTGGCTCAGCAGCTGCGCCAGTGCCGGCACCGGCTGCTGATCGGTCACCAGGCAATCGATCAGGCTGATCGGGCCAAGGCGAATCATCGCATTACGCCCGAACTTGCTGGAGTCGGCCGCCAGGATCACCTGCCGTGCATTGGCAATGATCGCTTGAGAGACGCGCACTTCCTGATAATCGAAGTCGAGCAGGCTGCCGTCTTCGTCGATGCCGCTGATGCCCACCAGCGCAAAATCCACCTTGAACTGATTGATGAAGTCCACGCTCGCCTGGCCGACCACACCGCCGTCACGGCGCACGTTACCGCCGGTCAGCAGCACATCGAAATCATCCTTGGCACTGAGCATCGACGCCACGTGCAGGTTGTTGGTGATGATTTTCAGATGGTTGTGGTTGAGCAGGGCGCGGGCAATCGATTCGGTGGTGGTGCCGATGTTGATGAACAGCGAGGCGTGATCGGGGATTTGTGCCGCGATGGCTTCACCGATGCGTTGTTTTTCATCGCGCATCTGATCGGCGCGCATCGCATAGGCGGTGTTTTCGACGCTGGAATCGTACGCGGCGCCGCCATGGTAGCGACGCAGCAGATTGGCTTCCGCGAGCTGATTGATGTCACGGCGGATGGTTTGCGGGGTAACAACGAACAGCGTGGCCATTTCCTCGATGCTCACATAGCCGCGTTCGCGGACCAGCTCGAGGATTTGCTGCTGACGGGGAGGCAGATTCATGGGGCTTCCTTTGGGCTGCCGTGCAAAATTTGCCCATGATGCCGCAGGAATCCGCTCCCTACCAGTTAGATGCCTGTCTGGATCTGAAGGTTGGCTTATTCAGCGTCTTCGCGCGCCCAGTCACGGGTACGGCTGACGGCTTTTTTCCAGCCTTTGTACAGTTTCTCTTTCTCGACTTCGTCCAGGCTCGGCTCGAACTCGCGCTCGATCACTGCCTTGCCGCGCAGTTCTTCCAGGCTGCCCCAGAAGCCGCACGCCAGACCGGCCAGATACGCTGCACCGAGTGCCGTGGTTTCGCGCATTTGCGGGCGTTCAACTTGAGTGCCGAGGATGTCGGCCTGGAACTGCATGAGGAAGTTGTTCGCCACCGCACCACCGTCCACACGCAGGGCCTTGAGGCGTTCGCCAGAGTCCTGTTGCATCGCGTCGAGGACGTCACGGGTCTGGTAGGCGATCGATTCCAGCGCGGCGCGGATGATGTGATCAACGCGCACGCCGCGGGTCAGGCCGAACAGCGCGCCACGGGCATACGGGTCCCAGTAAGGAGCGCCCAGACCGGTGAAGGCCGGCACCAGGTACACGCCGTTGCTGTCCTTCACTTTATTGGCGAAGTATTCGGTGTCGTGGGCGTCGTTGATGATCTTCAGTTCATCACGCAGCCACTGCACGGTCGAACCGCCGTTGAACACCGCGCCTTCCAGCGCGTAGGCCACTTCGCCACGCGGGCCGCAAGCGATGGTGGTGAGCATGCCGTGCTGGGATTTAACCGCTTTGTCGCCGGTGTTCATCAGCAGGAAGCAGCCGGTGCCGTAGGTGTTTTTTGCCTGGCCCGGCTCGACGCACATCTGGCCGAACAGCGCGGCTTGCTGGTCACCGGCAATACCGCCGATGGCGATGCCGCTCTTGGTGCGGCCGTAGATTTCCGAAGAGGCTTTGACTTGCGGAAGCATCTCGCGCGGGATGTCGAGGATTTCCAGCATCTTCGAATCCCATTCCAGCGAATGGATGTTGAAGAGCATGGTGCGCGAGGCGTTGGTGTAGTCGGTGACGTGCACTTTGCCGCCGGTGAATTTCCAGATCAACCAGCTGTCGACGGTGCCGAACAGCAGTTCGCCGTTGCGCGCACGCTCGCGGCTGCCTTCGACGTTGTCGAGGATCCACTTCAGCTTGGTGCCGGAGAAGTACGGGTCGGTGACCAGACCGGTGTTGTCGCGGATGTATTCTTCGTGGCCGTCACGCTTGAGCTGCTGGCAGATCTCGGTGCTGCGACGGCACTGCCAGACGATGGCGTTGTACACCGGACGGCCGGTGGTCTTGTCCCAGACCACGGTGGTTTCACGCTGGTTGGTGATGCCGATGGCGGCCACCTGGTCGTGATGCAGACCGGCCTGGGCCAGCGCTTCAACCATCACCGCGCTCTGGGTGGCGAAAATTTCCATCGGGTCGTGTTCGACCCAACCGGCTTGCGGATAGTGCTGAGCGAATTCGCGCTGGGCGGTGCAGACCACGTTCGCGTCGCGGTCGAAAATGATCGCGCGGGAGCTGGTCGTACCCTGATCGAGGGCAATGATGTAGTTCTTATTCTGAATGTCGGTCATGTCGATTGCCTTGGACGAAATAAGGGAGAGTGGGCCGTGGCGCGGGTTCGAAATGGGCAGGAACCCGCGCCGACTGTTTCAAGAAGTTCTTGGTTTGCCGTCAATGGCCGGTTCTGCATCCTTTGTAGCAGGTGTGGCGCCGGTCAGGTGACGGGCGATGAGCCCGCGATACCCGGCAGCGCCGAGGCAGGCACCGACAATCGGTGCAAAAATCGGAATCAGGAAGTACGGAATATCACGGCCGCCAGTGAAGGAAATTTCACCCCAGCCGGCGAAGAAAGTCATCAGTTTCGGACCGAAGTCACGCGCCGGGTTCATCGCAAAACCGGTCAGCGGGCCCATCGAGCTGCCGATCACCGCGATCAGCAAGCCGATCAGCAGCGGTGCCATCGGGCCTTTCGGCAGGCCGTTGTTGTCGTCGGTCAAGGCCATGATCACGCCCATCAGGATCGCGGTGATGATCATCTCGACCAGGAACGCCTGGGCGGTGGACAGCACTGGATTGGGGAACGTCGAGAACACCGAGGCCAGCTCAAGGCTGGCGGCTGATCCGCGAATCATGTGATGGGTTTGTTCGTAATCGAAGAACAGGTTGCTGTACAGCGTGTAAACCAACAGCGCGCCGCAGAAGGCGCCGGCGATCTGCGACAGGATGTAGAACGGCAGTTTGCGCTTTTCGAAGTCAGCGAAAATGCTCAGGGCAATGCTCACGGCAGGGTTCAGATGCGCGCCGGAAACCCCGGCGGTCAAGTAGATCGCCATGCTCACGCCGACGCCCCAGATGATGCTGATTTCCCACAGGCCAAAGCTGGCGCCCGCGACTTTGAGCGCGGCGACACAGCCGGTGCCAAAAAAGATCAGAAGTGCAGTACCCAGAAATTCGGCCAGGCATTGGCCGCGGAGCGATGGTTGCTGTAAAGCAGTTGTCATTGAAAGCCTCGATTTTTGTTGTTGTCTGACGCGTTTGCCGACAAGGCAGAGCGCGATTTTCCCCGAGGCAGGATCCCCATCCTGTTCCCGGTTTACTGCTGGGTGCTGCGATGATGATAATTCTTACATTATTCAGATTCGAAAAAATATAGACAAGAAACAAACCTGTCAAAGGTCGAAAGTGAACCATCGGTCACAATTAAACTATCAGTCGCCTGAATGATCTCGCGGATGACTGCGGCGGTAGCCCTGCGCTGTGGCTGCGAAGCCCGGGAATCGGGGCTTGTGGTAGAGCCTTTTACGGTGTGATGGCCTAGAATCCGGCACAGGTTTTTTCTGTTGATGCCGAGCCTGGAGCTGCCATGACCCCTGCGTTGGACTTGTTGAAAAAAGTTCGTGCCGAACATCGCGTGCACAGTTACGAACATGACCCCAAGGCTGCGTCCTATGGGCTGGAGGCCGCGGAAAAACTGGCATTGGAGCCTGCGCAGGTGTTCAAGACGCTGCTGGCCGCCAGTGAGAAAGGTGAATTGCTGGTGGCCGTCGTGCCGGTCGTCGGAAGTCTCGACCTCAAGGGCCTGGCACAGGCGGCAGGGGTGAAGAAAGTCGAGATGGCCGACCCCGCCGCTGCACAGCGTTCCACGGGTTATCTGTTGGGCGGCATCAGCCCGCTGGGACAGAAGAAACGCCTGCGCACCTTCATCGATAACTCGGCTCAGGGTTTTGCGACTATTTATGTCAGTGCCGGCCGGCGTGGGCTGGAAGTCGAACTCGCGCCAGCCGTGCTGGCCGAACACACTCAGGCCAGGTTCGCCGACATCGGTCGCGCCTAGTGCTCATTGCTGTATGAAGAAAATTGACCGGTTCTGTCACTGGCGCCGATCTGGTCCGGGCTGCATGCTCTGCCGACTGACTTAGGGAGAAGGTTATGCAGCTCGAGTTTTATCAGGTGGACGCGTTCAGTGACCAGCCGTTCAGTGGCAACCCGGCCATGGTCTATCGCCTCGATGCATGGCTCGCGGATGAGTTGATGCAGAAGATCGCCGCCGAACACAATCTGGCGGAAACCGCTTTCGTGGTCCGCGAAGGGGCGGTGTGGCATATCCGCTGGTTCACCCCGACCACCGAAGTGCCGTTGTGCGGGCATGCGACGCTGGCCAGCGCCTATGTGTTGTTCGAGGTCCATAAGGAGCAAGCCGAGCGTCTGGACTTCATCTGCAAGTCCGGGCCGTTGAGCGTCAGTCGCGAGGGAGATCGCCTGTGGCTGGACTTCCCGTCGATCGTGCCTTCGGAAATCGGCGTGACGCTGGATGTCGAGCGCGCGCTGGGGGTCGAGGCGGTGGATGTGCTCGGTTCCAATGAGTTGTTCGTGGTGCTGGAGTCGGAGCAGGCAGTGCTCGACTGCAAGCCGGACATGGTCGCGCTGGCCAAACTGCCTTGGCTCGGCGCGATCGTGACGGCGCGCGGTAATCAGCATGATTTCGTCTCGCGCTACTTCGCTCCGGCGATCGGCATCAATGAAGACCCGGTGACCGGCTCGACGCATTGCAGCCTGATTCCGTACTGGTCCAAACGCCTGGGCAAGTCGAGCCTGACCGCATGCCAGCGTTCGGCGCGGGGCGGGGAGTTGTTTTGTCGGCTGGAGGGTGAGCGGGTGAAGATTGGCGGGAATGCGACGCTGGTGGCCAGCGGTACATTATTCCTGGGATGAACCCGAAACAAATGTGGGAGCGGGCTTGCTCGCGAATGCGGTGTATCAGCCACCATCATCAGTTGACTGACGCACCGCATTCGCGAGCAAGCCCGCTCCCACAGTTTTGATCCGGGACGGATCAGAGGGCGGCGCTGTAGCGGCGGACGCCGTTTTCCGCAGCCGGGATCTGTGCCGCGGTACTGCCGCTGGCCTGGAACAGGACGAGGTGTTCGGCGGCAACACGTATTCCGACATCCGCACCCACCTGATGATCCGCATGGCTCGGAAAAATCGATTCCAGCTGCGCGCCCGTCGGCAGTTGCAGGCGGTACAGGGTCGAGGCGCCGAGGAAGGTCTTGCCGACGATCCGTGCTTTGAGTGCACTGTCGGGCGCATAAACGATGTCATCCGGACGCAGCAACACATCCACCGCACCGCCTACTGGCCAGGTGTAAGCCCGGTTGCCGCGCAGTTCGCCCAGTTCAGTCTGCACCGATTCCGGGCTGCCGAGCTGGCCGCGAATGAAGTAGCCCTGGCCGATGAAGCTCGCCACGAACGGTGTCGCCGGCTCGTGGTAGAGGTTGTAAGGCGTATCCCACTGCTCCAGCCGGCCTTCCTTGAACACGCCGACGTGATCGCTTACGGCGAAGGCTTCTTCCTGGTCGTGGGTGACCAGAATCGCACTGGTGCCACGGGCCTTGAGGATGTCGCGCACTTCGTGGCTGAGCTTGCGCCGCAGCTCGCCGTCGAGATTGGAGAACGGCTCGTCGAGCAGCAGCAGTTGCGGTTCCGGCGCCAGGGCGCGGGCGAGGGCGACACGCTGTTGCTGGCCGCCGGACAGCTCGTGGGGGAAGCGCTTGCCGAGGTTTTTCAGGTTGACCAGTTCCAGCAGCTCTTCGGTAACGCGCTCCTTGTTCGGGTGCTTGCGGATACCGAAGGCGATGTTGTCCGCGACGCTCAGGTGCGGGAACAGCGCGTAGTCCTGGAACACCATGCCGATCCGGCGTTTCTCCGGGGCCAGGGTGAAACCGGCGCTGGAAATGGTCTCGCCACCCAGCTGGATTTCCCCTTCGTGCACCGGTTCAAAACCGGCAATGGCGCGCAGGGTGGTGGTCTTGCCGCAGCCAGACGAACCGAGCAGGCAGCCGATGTCGCCGGCGTTGAGGTGCAGATTGAGGTTCTGCACCACGCGTTGATCTTGATAGCCGCAAGCGAGGTTGCGCAGGTTCAGCAGTAATTCATGGCTCATGCGTGGTGATATGCCGGTTCGACGAGGAACTCGAGCAGGGCCTTCTGTGCGTGGAGACGGTTTTCTGCCTGATCCCAGGCGACGGAGCGCGGGTCATCAAGCAGGTCGAGGCTGATTTCTTCGCCGCGGTGGGCAGGCAGGCAATGCATGAACAGCACATCCTCCGCCGCGAGATCGAGCAGGGCGCGGTTCACCTGGAACGGTGCGAACAGCTTCAGGCGCTTGGCGGTTTCTTCTTCCTGGCCCATCGAGGTCCAGACGTCGGTGCTCACCAGATGTGCGCCGCGCACGGCGTCCTTTGGATCGCGGACGATGGTCACGCGATCGCCGGCCTTGGCCACGAATTCAGGGTTCGGCTCGTAGCCTTCGGGGCAGGCAACGCGCAACTGGAAGTCGAACTGGATCGCCGCTTCTATATAGCTGTTGCACATGTTGTTGCCGTCGCCGATCCAGGCCACCGTCTTGCCCTGGATCGAGCCACGGTGCTCAAGGAACGTCTGCATGTCGGCCAGCAACTGGCACGGGTGCAGGTCATCGGACAGGCCGTTGATCACTGGCACGCGCGAGTTGGCGGCAAATTCGGTCAGGGTGCTGTGGGCAAAGGTACGGATCATCACCGCATCGAGCATGCTCGACATGACGATGGCGCAGTCGCCGATCGGCTCGCCACGGCCCAGCTGGGTGTCACGCGGCGACAGGAAGATCGCCTGACCACCGAGCTGGATCATGCCGGCCTCGAAAGAGATCCGGGTACGGGTCGAGGATTTCTCGAAGATCATCCCCAGGACGCGGTTTTTCAGAGGCTCGAACAGTACGCCGCGGTTACGCAGGTCCTTGAGCTCAACGCCTCGACGGATCACGCTGACCAGCTCTTCGGGCGTGCAATCCATCAGGGAGAGAAAGTGCCTTGCGCTCATCATTGACTACCTTTTTGCTACAAACCGCAGATGCTCAAAGCCTTGTTTAAGTGAACAACGGGCGAGACCTGCGGCGTAAGCCGCACGGGGCGACGAAATAGGGGAAGGCGCGATATTGACACTAAATGTCGCGTTTTTCCAATAGGCTACGGTTTTTGCGGGATTCGGAGGGCGAACCGCCGTGGGCAGTCACGCGTTTGAAGCCGGGTTCAGGACAGCAGCGAGCCCCTTTGTACACTGGCCCCGGCGGGCTTGGCAATCCGGCGTGGCGGGGATGATGTCACTCGGGTCGGTTCAAGACTGCGCGGTAGCGGTTTCGCTTGGTCGGATGCTCAAGCTGAAACATTTGCTAAAGCAAAGTGCTGAGTTATAAATAAGTTTCGAGCGACGCAGGAAGCCTCCGCATGGAATCGAAAGAAAAACTGTTAATGGAATTGCTGGGCCACACGGCTCGCTCACTGACTCATCTCACCGCGTCGGTCACGTCGATGTCCTTCGAGCTGTTGCGCAGCGACGACGAAGTGGTCAAGACCGCTGGCCGTCACATGATCGATCGCATGGCGACCATCAGTGCCGGGCTCGACGAGCACTGGCGGCTGATCGGTGAACTCACCGGCGTCCACGTCGCTCACGAGCAGATTGAAACCATTCAGGAAATCCAGCTGCAGGCGCCGCCCCAACTGCCATCCAACTGATCCTGACGGGCTATCGGCTCGCCTGATAGCCGTCGATTCACAAGACGAACGTCGCTGGCGTCGCTTGCGCACTCGGGCCATAGTTTTGTTCCCGCAGGCTTCACCGTTGCCTGCCCAGAACAAGACAGAGACTGGCCATGACCAAGACTCTCCATCACCGTGCCTGCCACCTGTGCGAAGCCATCTGCGGTCTGACCATCGAGACCACAGAAACCGAAGGCCACGTCGCGATCACCTCGATCAAGGGCGATACCCTCGATACTTTCAGTCGCGGTCATATCTGCCCGAAGGCCGTGGCCCTGCAAGACATCCAGAATGATCCGGACCGCTTGCGCCAGCCGATGCGCCGGGTTGGCAGCCAATGGCTGCCGATCGAGTGGGACGAGGCCTTTGCGCTGGTGGCCGAGCGCCTGGCGGCGATTCAGGAGCGTCACGGGCAGAACGCGGTGGCGGTCTATCAGGGCAATCCGAGCGTGCACAACTACGGACTGATGACCCACAGCAACTACTTTCTCGGCCTGTTGAAAACCCGTAATCGCTTCTCCGCGACCTCGGTCGATCAACTGCCCCATCACCTGAGCAGTTACCTGATGTACGGGCACGGCTTGCTGCTGCCGATCCCGGACATCGATCACACCGATTACATGCTAATCCTGGGCGGCAACCCGCTGGCCTCCAACGGCAGCATCATGACCGTGCCCGATGTCGAGAAACGCCTGAAAGCGATTCAGGCTCGCGGCGGCAAAGTTGTGGTGGTCGATCCGCGTCGCAGCGAAACCGCCGCCATGGCCGATCAACACCTGTTCGTGCGCCCTGGCGGCGACGCGGCGCTGCTGTTCGGGGTGCTCAATACACTGTTCGGCGAAGGGCTGACGCGTGACAGTCATCTGCCGGTCGAAGGCCTTGATGAGGTGCGCGCGGCGGTGGCGACGTTCACCGCTGAGGCCATGAGTCCGCTGTGCGCCGTGCCGGCGGAGCAGATCCGCCAACTGGCGCGGGATTTCGCCGCCGCGCCGAGTGCGGTGTGTTACGGACGCATGGGGGTTTCGACCCAGGCATTCGGGACCTTGTGTCACTGGGTGGTGCAATTGATCAATCTGGTCACCGGCAACCTCGACCGGGTCGGCGGCGCGCTCTGCACTGAACCGGCGGTGGACCTGGTGGCATCGACCTCGGGCGGGCATTTCAACAAGTGGCAGAGCCGGGTCTCCGGGCGGCCCGAGTACGGCGGCGAACTGCCGGTGTCGGCGCTGGCCGAAGAAATGCTCACCGACGGCGAGGGGCAAATTCGTGCGCTGATCACCGTGGCTGGCAATCCGGTGCTGTCGACACCGAACGGGCGGCAACTGGAGCAGGCGCTGGACGGGTTGGAGTTCATGGTCAGCATCGACCTGTACATCAATGAGACCACGCGCTACGCCGACCTGATCCTGCCGTCGACCTCGGCGCTGGAGAACGATCACTATGACACCACGTTCAACCTGTTCGCGGTGCGCAACGTCAGTCGCTTCAATCGGGCGATCCTCGCCAAGCCAGAAGGTGCATTGCACGACTGGGAGATCTTTGTCGGTCTGGCCAAGGCCTTTGCCGAAAAGACCGGCAAGGAACTCAAGCCGACGCTGCCGCCGGCGAAGATGATCGACATGGGCCTGCGCATGGGGCTGTATGGCGATGCCTCGACGCACCAGCTGTCGCTGGCGACGCTGTTTGATCATCCGCATGGCATAGATCTGGGCGCGTTGAAGCCAAATCTGGCACCGCGTCTGAAAACGCCGAATCAGCGCGTGCAGGCCGCTCCGCCAGAGATCCTCGCTGACCTCGCACGCTTCGCCGCCTTACAGGCGCCTGCCGCCGACGAGCTGCTGATGATTGGCCGTCGCCACGTGCGCAGCAACAACTCGTGGATGCACAACTATCACCGTCTGGTGAAGGGCAAGCCGCGCCACCAACTGCTGATGCACCCGGATGATCTGGCCAGCCGTGGGCTCAACGATGGTCAGTTGGTGCGCGTCAGTTCTCGGGTCGGACAGATCGAAGTGGAAGTACTTGGCAGTCTCGACATGATGAAGGGCGTGGTCAGCCTGCCGCACGGCTGGGGTCATGCAAGGCCGGGCGTGCAGATGGCGATTGCCAGCGGCCAGCCGGGCTCGAGTGCCAATGACCTGACCGATGAATGTCAGCTCGATGAATTGTCGGGCAACGCGGCGCTTAATGGCGTGCCAGTGACGGTGGCGGCGGCCTGAACGTGACTGTCGGGGAGACCGAGCATGGCGCTCGGGATTCCGTTACAATGCGTCACCGTGCCGACCCATGAGTCGGAAAGTTCAGCCGAGGTGCTCCATGGATATCATCGAAACGATTAAAGAGCAGATTGCCAACAACACCATTCTGCTTTACATGAAAGGCTCGCCGAATGCCCCACAGTGTGGCTTCTCCGCGAAAGCTGCGCAGGCTGTGATGGGCTGTGGCGAGAAGTTCGCCTACGTCGACATCCTGCAGAACCCGGAAATCCGCGCCAACCTGCCGAAGTACGCCAACTGGCCGACTTTCCCGCAGCTGTGGGTGGGTGGCGAGCTGGTCGGCGGCAGCGACATCATGACTGAAATGTTCGCTAACGGTGAGCTGCAAAGTACCATCAAGGCGGCTGTTGAAGCGGCTGCAGCGAACAAGTCCGAATCCTGATTGGGCTTTTGCGGGAGCTAGCCTGCACGCGAATGCTTTCTGAAGGTAACAATGTTGCCGGCTGACATGACGCTATCGCCAGCAGACTGACACCCACAGGGATTTCAGCATTGACTGAAATCCCGGCAATAAAAAGCCCCGCCTCTCGAAAGAGGGCGGGGCTTTTTAGTGTCTCGAGTTTAGCGCTCGCTAATTACTCGTCTTCGCCCATCTGCGATTGCAGATAGTTCTCAAGACCGACTTTATCGATCAGGCCCAGTTGGGTTTCCAGCCAGTCGATATGTTCTTCTTCGGATTCAAGAATATCTTCAAGCAGTTCGCGGCTGCCAAAGTCGCCTACCGATTCGCAATGCGCGATGGCGGCTTTCAGGTCGGTGTGGCCGGTCTTCTCGATCCGCAGGTCGCACTCCAGCATTTCCTTGGTGTGCTCGCCGATGTGCAGCTTGCCCAGGTCCTGCACGTTCGGCAGACCTTCGAGGAACAGGATGCGCTTGATCAGCTTGTCCGCGTGCTTCATCTCGTCGATGGACTCGTGGTACTCGTGCTTGCCCAGCTTGTTCAGGCCCCAATCTTCATACATGCGTGCATGCAGGAAGTACTGATTGATCGCGACCAGCTCATTGGCAAGGATCTTGTTGAGATGCTGGATGACTGTAATGTCGCCTTTCATGATGGGAGTCCTGCCCTGTAATAGCTGTATATAAGGCGGAGTTTGAGCTTGGTATTTATAAGTGTCAAACCTAAGTTATTGAATAATAAATGAAATTAAATCTGAATAAGAATGTTTGTGTTCCGCGTCTAGCGCCTAACCGTTTGATTTGCGGGCATAAAAAAACCGGACATATGTCCGGTTCTTTGAAATGAGGGGTATTCAAGCAGCCGTAAATTCTACAGGGTAGGGGATCGCAGCCTGAGCGGTTTGCAGTTTGGTCAGGGTTTCGCGCACCACTTCCTTGGCAAGGCAGGCACATTTGCCGCATTGGCTGGCGACGCCGGTGGCCTGGCGGACTTCTTTGTAGCTGCAGCAACCTTCATAGATCGCTTCGCGGATCTGTCCGTCGGTGACGCCAGTGCAGAGGCAAACATACATAAGTGAGAACCGTCGCTGGTTGTGACTCAATTGCGATGGATCTTAATGTTAACGAGAATGATTGTCAAAGTGCTTTCTGAACGCTTCAGCTGATTGACAGCCGTGACCGACGAACGGCGATTGCTGGCTTTTTGCCTGGCCCCGCAAATGCAGCACCGTTATCCGCTTTGGGTAAAAAACCGTTAAGGACAGGCCAAAAACGCAGTGTATGATGGTCGGCCCTTGCGAAGAGGGTTCGTGTCACAGGGCTGTCGCCTGAGGGTGGCAGGCTGGCCCGGACCCTGAACTTCAAGTTATTCACCAGGAGATATCCATGAGCGTACTCGTAGGCAAACAAGCCCCTGACTTCACCGTCCCGGCCGTACTCGGCAATGGCGAGATCGTTGACAGCTTCACTCTGTCCTCGGCCATCAAAGGCAAATACGGTCTGGTGTTCTTCTACCCACTGGACTTCACCTTCGTCTGCCCGTCCGAGCTGATCGCTCTGGACAACCGCATGGCCGACTTCAAGGCACGCAACGTAGAAGTGATCGCCGTTTCGATCGACTCGCACTTCACCCACAACGCCTGGCGCAACACCCCGGTCAACAATGGCGGCATCGGCCAGGTGAAATACACCATGGCTGCCGACATGAAGCACGACATTGCCAAGGCTTACGACGTTGAGTCCGAAGGCGGCGTGGCTTTCCGTGGCGCGTTCCTGATCGACGACAAAGGCGTTGTCCGTTCGCAGATCATCAACGACCTGCCGCTGGGCCGTAACATGGAAGAGCTGATCCGTCTGGTCGACGCTCTGCAATTCCACGAAGAGCACGGCGAAGTCTGCCCTGCCAACTGGAAGAAAGGCGACAAAGGCATGAACGCTTCGCCAGAAGGCGTTGCGGCGTACCTGACCGAGAACGCTGCGGCCCTGTAAGGCGCAACGTCGAGGTACAAAAAAACCGGCCCAAGTGGCCGGTTTTTTCATGAGCGGGAAATGCCCGACGAGGATCAGTCGTCGAAGTCTTCCCAGCCGCCCATTTGTTTCCAGCGGTTGACGATGCCGCAGAACAGCTCGGCCGTCTTCTCGGTGTCGTAACGCGCCGAGTGCGCTTCACGGCCATCGAAGTCGATGTCGGCGGCCTGACAGGCCTTGGCCAGCACCGTTTGACCGTACGCCAGGCCAGCCAGTGTCGCGGTGTCGAAGCTGGAGAATGGATGAAACGGGTTGCGCTTCATGTCCAGTCGGGCCACGGCGGCATTCAGGAAGCTAAGGTCGAAGCTGCTGTTGTGGCCGACGAGGATCGCCCGTTTGCAGCCGTTGGCTTTCAGTGCCTTGCGAATACCACGGAAGATGTCGGTCAGTGCGGTTTCTTCGCTGACCGCCATGCGCAGCGGATGATCAAGCTTGATCCCGGTGAATTCCAGCGCTGCTGCTTCGATGTTGGCGCCTTCAAACGGCTCAACGCGGAAGAAATAGGTGTGGTCCGGGTAAACGAAACCCTTTTCATCCATGGCGATGGTGGTCGCGGCAATCTCCAGCAGAGCGTCGGTGGCCGAATTGAAGCCCCCGGTCTCTACGTCAACGACAACTGGCAGGTAACCGCGAAAACGCGCTGCCATTGGATGACGGGAACCGCCGCCGCCACCTTGACCGTCCAGTTCGTCGTCGAAATGGTCTTCACTCACGCGTGTTCCTCCAGCAGGCGCCAGCGCAGTTTTTCACCGGCGCGCAGCGGGATAACGTTCAGCTCGCCGAATGGCAGGCTGGTCGGGGCGGTCCATTCTTCACGGACCAGGGTGATGCGATCGGTATTGGTCGGCAGGCCGTAGAAGCGCGGGCCGTTGAGGCTGGCGAACGCTTCGAGCTTGTCCAGCGCGTTACGCTGTTCGAAGGCTTCGGCGTACATCTCGATAGCGGCGTAGGCGGTGTAGCAGCCGGCGCAACCGCAGGCGGCTTCCTTGGCGTGCTGGGCATGCGGCGCCGAGTCGGTGCCGAGGAAGAACTTCGCGCTGCCGCTGGTGGCGGCGTCGAGCAGGGCTTCCTGATGCGTATTACGCTTGAGGATCGGCAGGCAATAAAAGTGCGGCCGAATCCCGCCCACCAGCATGTGGTTGCGGTTGTACAGCAGGTGGTGCGCGGTGATGGTCGCGCCAACGTTGGCCGAAGCCTCGTTGACGAACTGCACGGCGTCGCCGGTGGTGATGTGTTCGAACACCACTTTGAGCGTTGGGAAACGCTCGACCACACGGCGCATGTGTTCATCGATGAAAATCTTTTCGCGATCGAAGACGTCGACATCGCCACGGGTGACTTCACCGTGGATCAGCAGCGGCATGCCGACTTCGGCCATGGCTTCCAGCGCCGGGAAGATCTTGTCGATGCTGGTCACCCCGGAATCGGAGTTGGTGGTGGCGCCGGCCGGGTACAGTTTGGCGGCGTGCACGAAACCGCTGGCCTTGGCCTCACGAATTTCTTCGGGCTGGGTGCGGTCGGTGAGGTACAGCACCATCAGCGGTTCGAAGCGACTGCCGGCCGGGCGGGCAGCGAGAATCCGCTGGCGATAGCCGTCGGCTTCGGCGGCGTTGCGCACCGGTGGTACCAGGTTGGGCATGATGATGGCGCGGCCAAAGGTGCGCGCAACATCGGCAACGGTATTGGTCAACACGGCACCATCGCGAAGATGAATGTGCCAGTCGTCGGGACGCAGCAGGGTCAGGCGGTCGGACATGAGGGGATTCCAGGCGGGTCAAACTGAGGGGAATGCTACCGGAAAAGACTCTTGCAGGCACTCGCTATCAAGTTTTGCGGGAACCTTCCGATATCCCGTAGGTATGCCGTAAACATAGTGTGAATCGGTCTTTGTGTTACAGAAGCCAATGGAGCCTCCCGTGCGCCAGCGATATTTAGCCTTGCTCAGTGTGTTTGCCAGCCTTCCCGCGATGGCGCTCACCTACCAGACTCGTCTGGAGAACATTGAGTGGACGGTCGAGGGCGACAAGTTCGAGTGCCGCCTGACCCAGCCGATCACCGATTTCGGCTCGGGCCAGTTCGTGCGCAAGGCCGGTGAGCAGGCGATTTTTCGCCTGAATGCCTACAACGCCATGCTCGGCGGCGGTTCGGCGACCTTGCTCGCGGCCGCCGCGCCTTGGCAGCCGGGGCGCAACGACATCTATCTGGGCAGTGTCAGGATCGGCACCGGCAACGTGCTGTTCAACAGTTCGCAATCTCAGGCCGGTGGCTTGATCAGCGGCTTGCTCGACGGTCGCAGCCCGGTGGTGCGCCGTGCTTCCGGCGATGGCCGGGTGTCTGAAGTACGCCTGCTGCCTGTCAAGTTCAGCAAGGCTTTCAACGACTACCAGATGTGTGTGGCGAAATTGCTGCCGCAGAATTTCGATCAGGTCAAACAATCGCAGATCGGCTTCCCCGGTGAAGGCACCGACCTGGATGCCGATGCCAAGGCCAGGCTGCAAGTGATGCTCGAATACATGAAGGCTGATCCGACGGTCAATCACATTGAACTCGACGGCCACTCCGACAACAGCGGCAACCGTCTGACCAACCGTGAACTGTCTCGCCGTCGCGCGCTGGCGGTGGTCGATTTCTTCAAGGCCAACGGCATCGCCGAATCGCAGATCACCGTGCGTTTCCACGGCGAGCAATACCCGCTGGTTCCGAACACCAATGCGGCCAACCGGGCGAAGAATCGCCGGGTCAGCGTGAAGCTCGCGCGGGTGGCGCCGACCGCCGCTCCAGCGCCGCAAGCCAGTACGCCAGGCAATGCTGCGGCAACTTCCTGACCTGCCGGTCATCGTCGCGCTCTCGACAGATTCTGTCGCTTTGTCGTCTTAAGCTGTCGCGCCTCTGTAAATTATCGCATTTGAGCGGTAGACTCCTCGGCTTTCCGTAGAACCCCGTGGAGTGATGGCATGGCGGACGTAAACAAGGTCGTTCTGGCGTATTCCGGCGGCCTGGACACTTCGGTGATCCTCAAGTGGCTGCAGGATACTTATAACTGTGAAGTGGTGACCTTCACCGCTGACCTGGGTCAGGGCGAAGAGGTCGAGCCGGCTCGCGCCAAGGCTCAGGCCATGGGCGTCAAAGAAATCTACATCGATGACCTGCGCGAAGAGTTCGTGCGCGATTTCGTGTTCCCGATGTTCCGCGCCAACACCGTTTACGAAGGCGAGTACCTGCTGGGTACTTCCATCGCACGTCCGCTGATCGCCAAACGCCTGATCGAAATCGCCAACGAAACCGGTGCTGACGCCATTTCACATGGTGCTACCGGCAAGGGCAACGACCAGGTGCGTTTCGAACTGGGCGCCTACGCACTTAAGCCAGGCGTGAAAGTGATTGCTCCATGGCGTGAGTGGGACCTGCTGTCCCGCGAGAAGCTGATGGACTACGCCGAGAAGCACGCGATCCCGATCGAGCGTCACGGCAAGAAAAAATCCCCGTACTCGATGGATGCCAACCTGCTGCACATCTCCTATGAAGGCGGCGTGCTGGAAGACACCTGGACCGAGCACGAAGAAGACATGTGGCGCTGGACCGTCTCGCCAGAGAACGCTCCTGACAAGCCGCAGTATCTGGAACTGACTTACCGTAACGGCGACATCGTTGCGCTGGACGGCGTTGAAATGACCCCGGCCACCGTACTGGCGACTCTGAACCAGATCGGTGGTGCTCACGGTATCGGTCGTCTCGACATCGTCGAAAACCGTTATGTGGGCATGAAGTCCCGTGGCTGCTACGAAACCCCGGGCGGCACCATCATGCTGCGTGCACACCGCGCCATCGAATCGATCACCCTGGACCGCGAAGTCGCTCACCTCAAAGACGAGTTGATGCCCAAGTACGCCAGCCTGATCTACACCGGCTACTGGTGGAGCCCGGAGCGTCTGATGCTGCAACAGATGATCGACGCTTCGCAGGTCAACGTGAACGGTGTAGTTCGCCTGAAGCTTTACAAGGGCAATGTGATCGTGACCGGCCGCAAGTCCGACGATTCGCTGTTCGATGCCAACATCGCGACCTTCGAAGAAGACGGCGGTGCTTACAACCAGGCCGACGCGGCGGGCTTTATCAAGCTTAACGCGCTGCGCATGCGCATTGCTGCCAACAAGGGCCGCAAGTTGTTCTAAGCCTCGCAGGCCTGTAAGGAAATGGCGGCTGGTCCCAGTGACACAGCCGCCATTTTTTTGTTCTGTACTTGCCTGACCTTCTTCCACTCGCGCTTGTGGCTACGTTCAATCTCGCCATTTTCTTGATTGTCCACATCTGTCCTCGACTCGGGACATCACGCCTCCCCCAGAATCACAGTGCTCAGCGTATTCACGTTGTGAGCAATAATGATCGCTCCTCCCGTGCCTTTCTTCGATTGTTTGAGGAGACTGAGCGTGATTTGCCTGAACAGAATGTCAGATGCCGGATCAGTCAGAAGTAACACAGCCTCGGCCGATTGTTTGTCGGGACGCGGAAAGTGTTCGGCCATATTTTTGAACGCCTGTGCGCTGCTCATCGGGCGAATGTCTATGGTACGCAACGTGCCGATCCGCTTGGGCAGCCGGATGCTGTGCTCAATCCATGGCGGGTCTGGCGAATACGCGCTGCTCCTGATGCTCTTCAACTCGTCGACAATCTTCAAGAAACTGTCGTCCTTGTTGAAGTCCGAAGGCGCATACAGTGATCGGTAGTTGAAGTTGAGAGTCACGAAGAACAGCAGCAGCAGGTAAAACGGAAAGCTGATTAAAAACCAGACATAGATTTCCCGCTCATTACTGCCAAGAAAGGGCAGAGAGATGGCAGCCGATGATTCGGAAATAAATGCAAATATCACAATTACAGTCATGGGGTTGGTGATTTTCTTTTTGATTTTTATCATGGTGTTTGCTCATTAAGTGTATTTTCCATTGTGGTTGTTGACTGGGGTATAGGAAGTTTAAAGTTCTACGGATGACGGTCTTTTTTATATTAAAAAAAGTCAGTTGGGTAGAAGTGTCTTGTTTCAGGTGTTTATTGGGTGAGGTGCACGGTTCTTTTTATTGTCTACCTGACAGGATATTGTCTGGCGCTAATCTGAATCAGCCATGAGGAATCGCAGCTACAATGCAATTTTCGGCCTCCTTTGATGAGCAGTCGGCCCGAGCGAATTGTGCGGGCAGGTTCGTCAGATCGTAGTATTTTTCACATCAAAATACCGCGCCGAGAAACACCAACGCCATGTCGATAACTCTGGTGTTGGTTTTTTTGTAGGAATAGTCTTTATTTGTTGTAGGGAATGTCTTTGGCGGGGCGTGTAATGAAACTCTCTTGTGCCATGTCGCAAGTGACTGGGCTATTGTGCCGGTTCTAAAAATTCGAACAGCGAAACTGGACTTGCCCATGAATAAAGTGTTGATCGTGGATGATCACCCCGTCATTCGTCTTGCTGTGCGTATGCTGATGGAACGTCATGGCTACGAAGTTATTGCAGAAACAGATAATGGTGTGGATGCGTTACAACTCGCACGCGACCAGATGCCGGATATTGTCATTCTGGATATTGGAATACCGAAACTTGATGGGCTGGAAGTTATTGCGCGCCTGAACTCGACGGCGATGCCATTGAAAGTTCTGGTGCTGACTTCACAGGCACCGGGGCATTTTTCGATGCGCTGCATGCAGTCGGGGGCGGCGGGATATGTCTGTAAACAACAGGATCTGACAGAGTTGCTCAGTGCGATCAAAGCCGTTCTGTCCGGTTACAGCTACTTTCCAAACCAGGCCCTGCATACCGTGCGTACCAGTCTGGGGAATGCCAGTGAGTCCGATATGGTGGATCGTCTTTCGGGGCGCGAAATGATGGTCTTGCAACAATTGGCGCGTGGCAAGACCAACAAGGAAATTGCCGATGGCATGTTTCTCAGCAACAAGACAGTCAGTACCTACAAGACCCGCCTGTTATTGAAGCTCAATGCCCGGTCGCTGGTGGACCTGATCGAGCTGGCACAGCGCAACGGGCTTGTCTGATGGTCCTGACGGCCGAAGGATCATGGGACGCCGGTGACAGGCTCTTCAGACAGTAAAAAGCCTCCGGTTCGGGAGGCTTTCAAGTGTCAGAGATCAAAATCGTAATCGGCCAAATGCTTTTGCAGTCGGCGCTCCTCAAGCAGGTTATCGATGGTGCGGCGTTTGCTCAGGTTGGTCTTGGCGACTTCGACCACCGGTTCGGCGTCGTCGGTTTCCGCAGCGGTGAAATCCTCATCTACATCCAGTTGTTCTTTGCTGTCAGTCATAAGGTGAACTCCAGGCTAAGACTGCCTTTGGCGCTCCTTATATCGATATTCCTGCTGCGGGTAAAAAAGATTTTTTCAATCGACGAATCAATAATTCCAATAGCCACTCAATCGTCCGAGGTTTTGTGTTTGTACTCACACAAATCTTCGATCCGACAGCTGCCACAGCGCGGCTTGCGGGCGAGGCACACGTAGCGACCGTGCAGAATCAACCAGTGGTGAGAATCCAGCAGGTAGTCTTTTGGGACAAACTTCATCAACTTCTTTTCCACCTCGACCACATTTTTACCCGGGGCGATGCCGGTGCGGTTGCTCACGCGAAAAATGTGCGTGTCGACCGCCATGGTCAACTGGCGGAACGCGGTATTGAGCACCACGTTGGCGGTCTTGCGGCCCACGCCGGGCAGGGCCTCGAGCTCTTCACGGGTTTGCGGGACCTCACCATTGTGCAACTCGACCAGCATGCGGCAGGTCTCGATCACGTTCTTGGCTTTGCTGTTGTAGAGGCCGATGGTCTTGATGTATTCGGACAGCCCTTCGACGCCCAGGGCATGGATCGCTGCCGGGGTATTGGCAACCGGGAACAGTTTGGCCGTGGCCTTGTTGACGCCGACGTCTGTCGACTGCGCCGACAAAATCACCGCAATCAGCAATTCGAAGGGCGAGGAGTAGGCCAGTTCGGTTTTCGGCTCGGGATTGTCTTCATGCAGTCGACGAAAAATCTCGAGGCGTTTTGCGGCATTCATGGGTGATGTGTTTCCTTGGAGAGAGCGTTCGAGCGAGTCCATGCCTGGCGGGCAGCCAGCAGCAGTCCCAGCAGTATGAGAGCGCCGGGGACCAGTGTGACCAGGTGCAACCCTTCGTTGAACAGGATCAGACCTTGCCAGTGTTCTGACAGACCACGACCGAGATGGCCCTGACCGAACAGCTCACGCAAGACCGCCAGCATCAGTAGCAGTCCACTCGACAGGCCAAAAAACGTCAGGCGCTCGGCCAGTGCCTGACGAAAGAATCCATTGTATTCCAGCACCACGCATTGCAAGGCGATCAGCCCGGCGTAGATCCCGAGTGTCTGGTGCCACTGCAACCCCCAGCGCTGCGCGAGAATATTGGCGCAACTGGTCAGGGTGGCGGCCAGCAGCAAGCTGGCCAGCAACGCAGCGCTGTCAGACAGTCGAGAACGCAGTGGAGCGATACACACCGCGTAAACCGTCACGACAACGCTCGACATCAACAGCGTCACCAGCGCGCCAGCCAGCGTGGTGCTGGTGCCCAACAACAGCGCCAGCACCAAGGCGTTGCTCAGATTCGTCGGCCGGTTCATGGTGTGATCCCCAGCAAGGTTGACCGGTGCTCATCAAAGTAGCGCAGGGCGTCATGGATGGCATCGACGGTGGCACGGGAAGTGATGGTTGCGCCCGCCAGTTGGTCGAACTGTCCCTGATCCTTTTTCAATGCCCAGCCCGCATCTTCGGGTGCACTGCGAGATTTCCCGGAAAAACCGGCCAGCCAGTTGTTCGGCCAGTCGCCGATGTGCCCGCCGAGCGCTGGCGTTTCGTTTTGCCGCAGGGCTTTCACGCCCAGCAGTCTGCCGTTGGCATCAATGGCGATCAGCAATTCGATGGTGCCGGCATACCCCTCGGTCTGTGTGCGCAACAACACCGCCACCGGCAGCCCGGCTTTGCTGGCGCGGTAACCACCCAGTAGCGTGCTGCGGCGCAACGTCGTGTCAACCAACGCCAGCGGTTGCTCCAGCGGCTGATTGTCGTAGGCATCAGTGGCGAGCACATCCAGCAGCTTGCGACTGTCGAGCAGGCTTTGTTCGAGGGCAATCTGCGGCGCACTGGCGCGTTGCAACCCATAGACCAGGCCGAGACCGGCAGCGGCTATCAGCACCAGTGTGATGACAGAGGCCGCGCGGTTCATGAGTTCACCTGTGCCTGGCGGGAAGCGGCAAAACGTTCCAGTGCCGGTACACAGAGGTTCATCAGCAACACGGCAAACGCAACGCCGTCCGGGTAGCCGCCCCAGGTGCGAATCAGATAGGTCAACAAGCCGGCACCGACGCCGAACAGCAGTCGGGCCAGCGGGCTTTTTGCCCCGGACACCGGTTCGGTAATGATGAAGAACGCGCCGAGCATGGTCGCGCCACTCAGTTGATGAAACAGCGGCGAGCCATGGGAGTCTGAGCCCGAGCCGTTCCAGAAGAGCAGGCTGACGACAAACAGGCTGGCCAGCATGCCGACTGGCGCCTGCCAGCCAATCACCCGACGTTGCAACAGCAACAGCCCACCGGCGAGAAACGCCAGATTGACCCACTCCACGCCGAGCCCGCCGAAACGCCCGAATGCCGGGTTGGTGGCGAACAGCTCATCCATGGTCAGGCTTTTATTGATGCGCAGGCTGTCCAGCGCCGTGGCCTGAACCCAGGCGTCCGGCGCCTGACCTGCGTTGAACACCTGATCAAACGCTGCCAGCAGATTCATCCCGTGCGCCGGCCAGTGCGTCATCGGTTGCGGGAACAGCACCATCACCAGCACAAAACCAAGCATGGCCGGATTGAACGGATTTTTGCCGATGCCGCCGTACAAGTGCTTGCCGAACAGCAGTCCCGAAGCGATCGCGATAACGGTCAACCACCACGGGCAATAAGGCGGCAGGGCAGCCGCCAGAAGGGTGGCACTGACCAGCGCGCTACCGTCGCTCAGCGTTGGTTGCAGCGGTTGTCGGCGCAGGCGGGTGACGCCTGCCTCGACGAGTAACGCGGTGCTCACCACCAGCATCAGATTGATCAACACGCCCCAGCCGTAGAGCCAGAACAACGCCAACATCCCCGGCAGCGTGGCGAGCAGCACCCATTTCATCGCCTGTTGCAGGCGCTCATCCGGTGCTTCACGGGGCAACATGGTCATGTACCTGACGCTCGGCGTCTTGCAGGCGAGCGCGGGCCTTGTCGAGGGCTTCGCTCGGCGTGTCGGCACGGCGTTCGAGTTTGCTCAGGTCGGCGCGGGCGTAGGCCAGTTCGGTTTTCAACTGGCGGAGCTGGCTGTCGATCGGACGTTTTTCTACACGCACGAGCTCAGGCGCCGGCTGTTCACTGGATGCTTCGGCAGTGTGCAGGGCTTGCTCGGCGTCACGCAGGGCCTGTTCCAGCGTGGCGATCTGCTCCGCTGGCGCCTCGGCGGTCTGGGCTTTTTTCAGTTCGGCGCGACGCATGGCCAACTGGATTTTTGCTCGTTTCAGGTCCGCGTCTTTCGCCGGGGCTGTGGCCGTAGCCGCTGGAGCGCTGGGGGTGCTGCTTTCAAGTTTCGCCAGCGCCTGCTCGGCGGCTTCGAACTGCTGTTGCAACACGATCAGTTGCGACTGCTGCTCGAAAGTCGGTGGATGGCCGAAAGCTTTCAGCGATTTGTGCAATTGTGCGCGGCTCATGGCGACGTCGATCTTGGCTTTTTTCAGTGCCGCGTCGGCGGTCGCGGCTTTCTGCGCGCGGACGCGTTCCAAGGCTGCCTGCACCGGATCGAGGGTGGCCACAGCCGGTTGCGCCGCCCGTTGCGCCCGGGCTTCGCGCTCAGCCTGTTTCTGTTGTTCTTCGCGTTGCAGGCGGGCGTTGCGTCGTTCAAAGCGCTGGCGCGCGTGGTCACGTTTGGCGGTACGTGCGCGCTGTTCTTCAAGGCTGGACGCCAGACCGCCGACCACCGGCAAGGTGCCGAGCGGCAACGGATGCATCTCGATGCAATCCACCGGGCAAGGCGCCACGCACAGGTCGCAACCGGTGCATTCGTCGATCAGCACGGTGTGCATCAGTTTCGCGGCACCGACGATGGCGTCGATCGGGCAAGCCTGAATGCACTTGGTGCAGCCGATGCACTCGGCCTCGCGGATGTACGCCACTTGGGGCGGTGCCGAACCTCGGCTGATGTCCAGTTCCAGCACCGGCACATTCAGCAGCTCAGCCAGGGCGGTAATGGTTTCGTCGCCGCCCGGTGGGCATTTGTTGATCGGTTCGCCATCGACGATGCCTTGCGCATAGGGCTTGCACCCGGGGTGGCCGCATTTGCCGCACTGGGTCTGCGGCAGGAGGGCATCGATGAGTTGAATCAGACTCATGTTTTGATCAGTCCACTGAATCCGAGAAAAGTCACTGCGATCAGTCCGGCGCCGATCAGGTCGATCGGCAAGCCGCGAAAGGGCAGGGGAATGTCGTTGTCGGCCGTGCGCTCGCGCAAGTCGTTGAACAGGCTCAGTACCAGCCAGAAGCCCAGTCCGGCGCCGATGCTCAGTGCTGTTGCCTGCAGCAGGCCCCGATCATTTTGCGCATTGATCAAGGCCAGGCCCAGCACGCCGGCATTGCCCAGCAGCAGCGGCCACAGTCCGTCGAACGGCCAGTCGGGCAGCGCATGCGTCAGCAGTTTCAGGATCGGCGCGATCAGCAACACGCTGAGCGGCAAGAACACAAACAGGTGCAGCGCCTGCAGTTGCAACGGCACCAGCAGCCAGTGCCAGATCAAATAACCGATGACACCCGTCACCAGCATCAGGCATGTCGTCGCCAGCCCCAGCGCATGCACCTGACGCCGGCTGCCGGCCAGCAACGGATCGACGCCCAGCGGCCAGTGCAACACGAAATTGTTGAGCAGGGCGGCACTGATCAGCGTAAGCACAAGTTCAGTCATGGTTCTGCCAGCGAAACGGGCGAGTGTCTCTTAAGGTTAGGCATTATCCGGCCAGATATGAAAAATCCCACAGGCCTGCGGAACATGCCTGTGGGATCGTTTTACCGCTGGGCCTTACTTGATGCGTTGACCCGGCTTGGCGCCGCTGTCAGGGCTCAGCAGGTAGATTTCTTCACCGCCGGGACCTGCTGCCATCACCATGCCTTCGGAGATGCCGAACTTCATTTTCCGGGGCTTGAGGTTGGCGATCATCATGGTCAGGCGACCGTCGAGTTTCGACGGGTCCGGGTACGCGCTCTTGATCCCGGAGAACACGTTGCGTTGCTCGTCACCGATGTCCAGCGTCAGGCGCAGCAGCTTGTCGGCGCCTTCCACGTGCTCGGCCTTGACGATCAGGGCGACACGCAGGTCGATGGCGGCAAAAGCGTCGAAGTCGATTTCCGGCGACAGCGGATCCTTGGCCAGTTCGCCGTTGCCCGCAGGTGCGGCAGCGCCGGTGTCGGTCTGGCTGGCGGTCAGGTCTTCTTTCGAGGCGTCGGTCATGGCTTGTACTTTTACCGGGTCGATGCGGGTCATCAACGGTTTGAATTCGTTCAACTGATGGTTGGCCAGCAGCGTGGTGTGGTCGTTCCAGGTCAGCGGGGCGACGTTGAGGAACGCCTCGGCATCGGCGGCCAGCAATGGCAGTACCGGTTTGAGGAAGATCACCAGTTGGCGGAACAGGTTGATGCCGGTGGCACAGATCGCCTGGACTTCATCCTGCTTGCCTTCCTGCTTGTTCAACGACCACGGGGCCTTGTCGGCGATCCACGCGTTGGCGCGGTCGGCCAGGGCCATGGTTTCACGCATGGCGCGGGCGAAGTCACGGGCTTCATAGGCGTCGGCGATGCTTGGCGCCGCGGCCAGGAACGCTTCGGTCAGCTCTGGCGCGGCGTTGTTGTCCACCAGCAGGCCGGCGTTACCCTTCTGGATGAAACCGGCGCAACGGCTGGCGATGTTGACCACTTTGCCGACCAGGTCGGAGTTGACCTTCTGCACGAAGTCTTCGAGGTTCAGGTCGAGGTCATCGACGCCACGGCCCAGTTTGGCCGCGTAGTAGTAGCGCAGGTATTCCGGCGACAGGTGATCCAGGTAGGTACGCGCCTTGATGAAGGTGCCGCGGGATTTGGACATCTTCTGGCCATTGACCGTCAGGTAGCCGTGCACGTTGATCCCGGTCGGCTTGCGGAAGCCGGCGCCTTCGAGCATGGCTGGCCAGAACAAGGCATGGAAGTTGACGATGTCCTTGCCGATGAAGTGGTACAGCTCGGCAGTGGAGTCCTTGCCCCAGAACGCGTCGAAGTCCAGCTCCGGCGTGCGGTTGCAAAGGTTCTTGAAGCTCGCCATGTAGCCGATCGGCGCGTCCAGCCAGACGTAGAAATATTTGCCTGGCTCGTCCGGGATCTCGAAACCGAAATACGGCGCATCGCGGGAGATGTCCCACTGTTGCAGGCCGGCGTCCAGCCACTCGGCGATCTTGTTGGCAACGGCGTCCTGCAGGGTGCCGCTGCGGGTCCAGGTCTGCAGCATCTGCTGGAAGTCTGGCAGTTTGAAGAAGAAGTGCTGGGAATCCTTGAGCACCGGGGTGGCGCCGGAAATGGCCGACTTCGGATCCTTAAGATCGGTCGGCGCATAGGTTGCGCCGCATTTTTCGCAGTTATCGCCGTACTGGTCTTCGGTGCCGCATTTCGGGCAGGTGCCCTTGATGAAGCGGTCGGCCAGGAACATTTTCTTTTCCGGGTCGAAATACTGGGTGATCGAGCGTTGGGCGATGTGCCCGGCGTCACGCAGCTTCAGGTAGATCTGGCTCGACAGCTCACGGTTTTCTTCGGCGTGAGTGGAGTGGAAGTTGTCGAAGTCGACCAGGAACTCGGCAAAGTCGGCGCTGTGTTCAGCCTGCACGTTGGCGATCAGTTGTTCCGGGGTAATGCCTTCCTTTTCCGCACGCAGCATGATCGCCGAACCGTGGGCGTCGTCGGCGCAGACATAGATGCACTGGTTGCCACGATGCTTCTGGAAGCGCACCCACATATCGGTCTGGATGTATTCCAGCATATGGCCAAGGTGAATCGAACCGTTGGCGTAGGGCAGGGCGCTGGTGACGAGGATCTTGCGTGGTTCGGACATGTGGGGCTTCGCTACTTGATGAAACGGAGGTCGGCCACTATAAAGCGCTGGCGCATATTTTTCACCCTGTGCGCCTGTTTCATTGGATGAGCAGACAGAAAACATCGCCGCCTTCGGCAGCGC
>NZ_AYMJ01000027.1 GCF_000633255.1 Pseudomonas sp. H1h | reverse complement strand
GCAGGCCCGCTCCTACAGGGCTCTGTGGTGAACACGAATTTGGCGATTGGCCGAGATCATTGTGGGAGCGGGCTTGCTCGCGAAGGCGTCGGGGCAGGCAAAGGGATGGTGACTGACACGGCCTCTTCGCGAGCAAGCCCGCTCCCACAGGGTTCTGTGGTGAACACGAATTTGGCGACTGGCCGAGATCATTGTGGGAGCGAGCCCGCTCGCGAATGGGCTCAGGTCGGCGCCCAGCGCCGGTGCAGCCACCGCGCAAAAGCGTCCAGGGCGAAGCCCAGCACACCGATCAGCAGCACCATCGCCATCAGTTCCGAATACGCCAGGCGGTCCCGCGTATCGAGGATGAAATAGCCCAGCCCCGCGCTGACCCCAAGCATTTCGCACGGCACCAGGACGATCCACAGAATGCCGATCGACAGCCGCACCCCCGTCAACACATGGCCGAGGACGCCAGGCAAAATCACCTTGCGCAGGGTTTCCCAACGGGTGGCGCTGAGACTGCGACTGAGCTGCAGCCAGCGCGGATCGAGTTGGCGCACGCCGGCCACGGTGTTGAGCAGGATCGGCCACACCGCAGCAAAGGTCAGCAGAAAGTAGATCGGCTGATCACCCACGCCCATCAGCATCACCACCACCGGCATCCACGACAGCGGCGAGATCATCCGCAGAAACTGAAATGCCGGGGTGGTCGCTGCTTCCAGATGCCGGTAGCTGCCGATCATCAGCCCCAGCGGCACGCCAATCAGCAACGCCAGCAGCAGGCCGAGCAGAATCCGCTTCAGGCTGACCAGTACATGCTCGTACAGCTCCGGGCGCAGCAGGAGTTCACCGAGGCTGGCCAGCGTGGCTTCCGGGGAAAAACGCAACGCCAGGCTGTCGTTGCCGCCGAGCAGGTGCACGCCCAGCCACCACAGCAGCAACAGGCACAACAACCCGGCAACACCCAGCGCGCCGTGCAAGGTCGAGGAAGATCGCTGACGCATCAGAGGCTGAACTCCTCGCTGCGCTCGAAGCTTTCCGGCAAGCCGAATGCCTTCATCCCGCCGACTGCAGCAATGGCATTCCGCACGAAGCGATCGTCTACCAGATCCCTGGCGGTCTGCTGCGGATCAAGGCTGGCGAGGAAACCCTTGTCGCCTTCGATTAACGTGTCCTTCAGGCGCCTGACCAGCTCCTCGGTGTAGCTGGGGAACGGGTACGGCTGGAAGTCGATGCGTTGCTCATCCCAATGGCTGTGCTGGATCGCCCCGCTGCTCAGGTACAACTCACGATCACTGGCGGCCGGCGCCAGCACGCGGTCGAGCACCGGTTGCGCGTGGGGCGTGTAGCGATTGGCGCCGTCCCTGGACAGCAGTTTGGCCGCCTCGGCGCGGTTGTCGCGGGTCCAGACCTGCGCCTTGACGATGGCGTTGACCACTTTCTGCGACCACTCGGGACGGTTGTTCAAGTCCTGCTCGTGCATGAACACCACGCAGCAGGCGTGATTGCGCCAGACGTCGCCGGTAAAGCGCTGCACGCGGCCCACCTTTAGCTCCTCGGCCAGAGCGTTGAACGGCTCGGCGACGATGTAACCGGCAATCCGCTTGGTGGCCAGGGCTGGTGGCATGTCCGACGGCGGCAACACCAGCAGATTGACCTCGTTCGGCGCCAGCGCGGCGCTGGCCGGCTTGCTCACCGGCACCAGCCCGTGGTCGCGGAACAGCTGCTGCACCACCACGTTATGGATCGAATACCAGAACGGAATCGCCACCGTCTGTCCGCCCAGTTGCTCGACCTCGGTGATGCCCGGCGCCACGGTCAGGCCCGAGCCGCCGACGTGGTTCCACGCCACGACCTTGGCCGGCACCTTGCTGCCGTAGCGCGCCCACACGGTCATTGGCGACAGCAGGTGGATCACGTTGACCTGCCCGGAAATGAACGCCTCGATCACCTGCGCCCAACTGCGCAACAGCACCGGGCGCTCGGCCTGAATGCCTTCGGCCTCGAACAGGCCATTGTTGTGCGCGACCAACAACGGCGTGGCGTCGGTGATCGGCAGATAACCGATGCGCACCGGCGCGTTCGGCTCGGATGCAGCGCGGGCGTTCAGGCTGTTGAGCAGCGGCAACGCGCCGCCAGCGGTCAGCAAGGCGCTGAGTTTGAGGAAGTCACGACGTGTGTGAGTGAAGTCGTCCAGGCACATGGTCAATCTCCGACGTAGCGGGCACAGGTTGAGTGAGAGGATTGCGGCTCGCCCGCCGAAGGGTTTTGAGAATGTCGATGCGCAGCGCGCCCAGTTCCTCGACCAGCTCCGCACGCGGCTGAGGCAGGTCGATGCGCCACTCGCCGAGGATGTGCGCCGGGCTGTTACCCAGTAGCAGAATCCGCTCGGAGAGCAGCAGGGCTTCGTCGATATCGTGGGTGATCAACACGGCTGCGGTGTGGTGTTCGGCAATCAGTTGCAAGAGCAACTGCTGCATGTCGGCGCGGGTGATTTCATCCAGCGCGCCGAACGGTTCATCAAGCAACAGCACCTGCGGCTGCCGCGCCAGACAGCGCGCCAACGCAGTGCGCTGGGCCATGCCGCCGGACAGCTGCGCCGGGTGCTGCAACCGTGCGTGCTCGAGGCCGACGGCGGCAATCGCGTGGTCGATCCGCGCCTTGCGTTGTTCGGCGGTCAGGTGCGGCTGCCGGGCGAAATCGAGGCCGAAGGCGACGTTCTTTTCCAAGGTCAACCACGGCAGCAGGCTCGGGTCCTGGAACGCCACCGCCACCCGAGGATGCGCGCCGGTCAGCGGTTCGCCAAGCAGGCTCACGCGGCCCCGCTGCGGCGCCTGCAAACCGGCCAGCACCCGCAGCAGACTGGATTTTCCGACGCCACTGGGCCCAAGAATCGTCACCACTTCGCCGGGCTGCAGTTGCAGGTCGAAGTGTTCCAGCACGGTGTGCCAGCCCTGCTCTCGAGGGTAACCGAGGCTGATGCCCTGCGCCTCCAGCAACGGCGTAGTCATGCCTTCGCTTCCCGTTTCTGCCGCTGCAATTCGGCGCGCAGTTGCACCAGGCTCGGGGTGACAATCGGCACGAACGCCGACTCACGCCAACGCCGGGCGAAACCACTGCCGTGCTCGGTCAGATAAGCCTTGCCACCGCTGGCCTGCAGTTCCAGTTGCACGGCGCTGGCGGCGGACTCAGCCAACGCGATGCGAACCTGGAACAAGGCCGCCGGATGCGTCAGGAAACGCCCATCCTGCAAGCCTTGTTTGAGCTCGCCAACGGTCTTCGCCAGTTGCTCGCGTTGCTCATGCAGCGGCTCCAGCAGAACCAAGCGACCGTCCTGCAAATGCCCTTCGACCTCGGCCAACGCACGTCGCGCCAGACCGATCGCCATGCCGCACTGCAAGCCGAGAAACGCCGGACGCACCGCTGGCAGAAACTTGCGCGCATCCTCATGCAGCAACCATTCGCGAGCGACCGCCACCTGGGTGAAATCGATGGCCGCGGTGTTACTCGATTGCAGTCCCATCAGTTGCAGATCGGTCGAACGTTGCACGCCGCCAGCGTCATCCGCGATCGCCAGCACGAACGGCGCACCGCCCTCTACGTGCTCGATCGCTGCCGCCACTACAAAACCGCTTTGACGCAGGTTGGTCACCCAGTGCAGGCGCCCGTTCAAGGTCCAGCCGTCGGTGGCACTGGCCGCGCGCACTTGCAGCGCTTCGATGCCGGACAGGAACTTCATCGCGTTGGACAAACCGGTCGCCCCAGCGAGTTCGCCGCTGAGCAACGACGGCAGCAGTCTGTCGCGCAGCACGGTGTTGGGGCTGTGCAGCAGGTATTCGATAAAGGCGCGCTGGCCCCAGAACACGAACGCCGCCGCCAATGAATGGCTGGCAACGGCGGCCAGGGTTTCCACGGCGTCGCTGACGTGCCCCCCGCTGCCGCCTAGCGCCGGGGCGATGCCGACGCGCAGCACCCCGGCCTGTGCCAGCTGCGTCAGCACCTGCTGCGAATCGCCGTCGCCCGTATCCAGGGCCTGGGCGTTGTGTTCCAGCCATTCAATCAATGCCGGATTGAGCATGTCGTTTCTCTCCTTGTACGCAGCCGCATCAACCATAGACGATGCAGCCTGAAGCGCTCGCCGATCACGCGCGAT
This sequence comes from Pseudomonas sp. H1h, assembly GCF_000633255.1. GTDB lineage: Bacteria > Pseudomonadota > Gammaproteobacteria > Pseudomonadales > Pseudomonadaceae > Aquipseudomonas. Next base: position 3,537 of record NZ_AYMJ01000027.1, on the reverse strand, counting down.
ACGGGGCCAGCTCAGGGTTGAGCGGCGTGTCGGCAAACACGTTGGCGAAGTTGCACAGGGTCGCGAGGCTGACACCGAGGATCACTTCCAGCGCGTTGCCTTCGGTGTAGCCGGCGGCCTTGAACTCATTGAAGGTCTGATCACTGACCTTGCCCCGGGTGGCAATCACTTCACGGGCGAACGCGGCCAGGGTTTCCAGTTTTTCCACGGGCACGGTGGCTTTCTCACGCAGCGCACTGACCACCTCCGGCGGCAGTTTGGCCTTATTCAGCGCGACGGCGGTATGACCTGCGACACAGAAATCGCAACCATGGTTGGTCGCGGCAATCAGTTGCACCACTTCGCGCTCGGCGAGGCTGAGTTCGGCTTTGCCATTGAGCGCCGATACCGTAACGTAGGTTTCCAGCGCGGCTGGGGCGTTAGCCAATACGGCCAGCAGGTTGGGGATGAACCCGGAGCTCTTCTGCGCATTTTCGAGGAACGGCCTGGCCGCTTCGGGTGCGCTTTGCACGGTGTGTAAGGTAACTCGCGACATGGTGGAGACTCCTGCTGATGAGTGTCCGGCAAGTCTGTTGGTTATAAAAATTCCGATCCATATTCTAAAGTAGCGATTACTTGCTCCTGAGTGTTTCCATTAGATGATTTCGTCCAGCCCACTGGTTGATTGGTTATTAGAAAGCCTCGAACTCGACGCCCGCCTGTTCCACGTCGGCCGCTACTGCGGTGCGTGGCACGCGAGCACTCATGGGCTGGCGCGCGCAAGTTTCCATCTGATCGTGCAGGGCCATTGCTGGCTGCACATCGAATGTCATCCAGTGGCCCTGCGCCTGGACAGCGGCGATGCGGTATTCCTGCTGCGCGACCTCAACTACCGGCTCTCCAACGCCGAAAATCCGGCCATCGCCCACACGTTGCCGCGCGTGGCCATGACCGCGCTCGACAGTCAGGCGCAGGACGGTGTCGGGCTGGTCTGCGGCTTCTTTCACTTCAGGTCCGGGTTGTCATCGCTGATCATCGAAGGCTTGCCGGACTGGATCATCCTGCGCGCAGGCGACCCGAGCTCGAGTGCGGCGCGGGCCTTGTTCGAATTGATCCTGCACGAGTGCGAACGCCTGCCTGTCCCCTCCTCGGCCCTGCTGGAGCGCTTGAGTCATCTGCTGTTTCTTTACGTGCTGCGTCAGCAAATGGCCGACAACCAGCGCCTCGGCGGCCTCGTGGCACTGGCGCGCAATCCGCAGTTCGCGCCGCTGCTGGATCAGTTGATCGAGCAGCCGCAATTGCCGTGGTCACTTGAAAGCATGGCGGCGCGCATCGGCCTGTCGCGCTCGGCGTTCTTCAAACGCTTCAACGAACTCGCCGGGCAATCACCAGGGCAAGTGCTGCTGGCGCTGCGCATCCGTCACGCCTGCCAGTTACTGCGCGCCAACCACACGGTGGAGCAGGTGTGCGCGGCGGTGGGGTATCAGTCGATTGCCGCGTTTACCCGGGCGTTCGCCAAGTCGGTGGGCGTGCAACCGGGGGCCTATCGCAAGCAGCATGAGGGGCGCTGAGCACATGTTAATATGCCATCACTTTTTTTCTTGATGGCGTGTCCCCGCATGGATGCCTTGATTCGGCGCTTCAATTGCTTGTCGTTAGTTACTCTGGCCGTGGCGCTCGCCGCCTGCCAAAGCCCTGCGAAGAAACAGACCTCGGCCGACCTCGACGCAATGGGCCGTGAAGAACTCACCGCAGCCCTGGCCCTTCAACCGGAATCACATTCGATCGTGCGTGAGGGAGATTACGTCACCTACGTGGTGATGGAACTCAACGGCCACAACATCCGCCATCTCGTGCGCTTCGATGCCAACTGCCACCTGCCAGACGCGCAAATGGCTCACCTGACCACGGGTGGAATGCTGCGCTTGGCGGTCGATCGAAAAAGTGCAACGGCGGAAGGCAGACAAATGCCTGGCGCAGAGAAACAACTGTTTTTGCAGAGCGCCCAACTCAAGCAGGTGTGCGCCCAGACGCCCGTACCTCAATGGCGTGTCATTGCCGCGCCCGAACAGCAGGACTGGCAGTTGCTGGATCGCGCCAGCCTGATTCAAAAGGACGGCCAGACGTTGTTCTGGTCTGCCCGGGTTCCCGCTACCGAGGCGTTGATGCCGTCGGATAAAGACCTGTACTCGCAAGTCCGGCAACGCTGGAGTGCCGACTGCGCTCAGCAGCGATTGACCTCGCTCAGCACGTTTTATCTGGACAGGGACAACCGCGTGATCGGCGGCGCGATGGTCCAGCAACCCGCCGTGTTGCAAAACCCGGATGCCGATGAGCGCCAGTTGCTGACGCTGGCCTGCGGTACGCAGCAGGCGCTGGATCAATACAAGCCTTTCCCGGGCCGGACGCAAACTGCCTTCGTATTGCCGGTTCCGCAACTGCCAGCCTCGGTTGTGAAATCCATCGAGGCGTTGAAACTGCCGGCGCCGGAAAAAAGCATCGAGCATCTGCGCCTTTCCTATAAGAGCTTTAACGAAGCACACGAACAAAAGATCGCAGAACAACTGGATCTGTCGATCCTCAAGGACAGGCTACGCAACCCCGGGCGTGACACTCGCTATCTGCCCTACCAGCCTGGCAAGCAGTTGATGGAGCGCTACGATGGCAACACACGCCAAGTGGTCAACGTCAGCTTTCGTGGGCTGACCGAGCTGGCCAGCATTGACTACACCAAGGACCATTACGGAGTCAGGGTCAGAAAAAACGCCATCACCGATCTCCGATTCGAAGGTGACTGGACGAACATGCCGGTCGGCAGCCACCTGGCCTATACCGTGCAACGCGCCGCCGCCCGATATCAAAAAGCGCCTGAACCGGAGGACTCCAGGTTTGACTGCCAGGTGGAATCGCACAAACCTGCCAGTGAGTTCTATCCATCGTTGAGCGGCACCGCCAAGGTCATCACCTGCGCACGCAAAGACAAGGGCCAGGACAGCGCCACCTACGCCTATCTGCAAACCTACGGGTTATTTGTTCCGGTCGACGCCGGAAGTGCTTATGGCTACGGTCAGTACAAGATCGAAGCGGCGGAGTGAGGCGTCACTGCAGCGAGAAAGCTGTTGCGAAACCCGTGGAAGCCGACTTGCCCGCGAAGGCGTCGGCACATCCGGCATCGCATCGACTGACTCTGCGCTTTCGCGAGCAGGCTCGCTCCCACAGTGTTCGTGTCGATCAGCGGATTTGGGCATGCCACAAAACCCGTGGGAGCGAGCCTGCTAGCGAAGGCGTCGGCACATCCGGCATCGCGTCGACTGACTCTGCGCTTTCGCGAGCAGGCTCGCTCCCACAGTGTCCGTGTCGATCCTCAGACTTGGGCACGCCACTAGACCCGTGGGAGCGAGCCTGCTCGCGAAGGCGTCGGCACCTCAGGCATCGCGTCGACTGACTCTGCGCTTTCGCGAGCAGGCTCGCTCCCACAGTGTTCGTGTCGATCAGCGGATTTGTGCACGCTGCGAGACCTGTGGGAGCCGGGCTTGCCCGCGAAGGCGTCGGCACATC
>NZ_AYMJ01000026.1 GCF_000633255.1 Pseudomonas sp. H1h | reverse complement strand
TAAAAGCGCCAGACATGCCGACATTTTCAACTCCTTCCAGGCTTCGATCAACTGAAGCAAGCCGCTGCCGAAAACTGCGTAACCCTTTGAATCTCAAGGAGTTTCCGTTTCGACTGCGCCGGAAGTGGGGCGAATTATAGACCTCCAGAATCTGCCGTCAACCGTTAATTTCAGTTTTCTTTCAATAACTTGCGGACAGGCTAATTAACACTCGACTCCCTCTATATAGAAGAGGGAATCAGCGCGCTTCTATATAGAAGGAACGATCAGAGCACTCCATCGTCTTTCAGCGCAGCCACCGCCCCAGCACCCAAACCCAGTACTCGCTGCAAAACCTCCAGCGTATGCTCACCCAGCAACGGCGGTGCACGACGATACTCAACCGGGGTTTGCGAGAGGCGTATCGGACTGGCCACTTGCGGCACCATGCCCGCCAACGCATGGGGCAGCTCAATCGCCAGCCCACGCGCTTTCACTTGCGGATCCTCAAATACCTGCGCCAGATCATTGATCGGCCCACACGGCACGCCCGCCTGCTCCAACTGAGCGACCCATTGCGCGGTAGTCTTGAACACCGTTGCCTGGCGAATCAGCGGAATCAGCTCGGCACGGTTCGCCACCCGCAGCTTGTTCGTGGCAAAGCGCGGATCATCTGCCCACTGCGGCTGACCCGCCACCTCGGCGAACTTGCGGAACTGCCCGTCATTACCCACGGTGAGGATGAAGTCGCCATCAGCCGTAGGAAAGTCCTGATAAGGCACAATGTTCGGGTGGGCATTGCCCAGCCGTTTGGGAGCATTGCCAGTGGTCAGGTAGTTCATCGCCTGGTTCGCCAGGCATGCAACCTGTACATCCAGCAGCGCCATATCGATGTGCTGGCCGCCGCCATCGTGATCCCGATGCGCCAGAGCCGCCAGGATCGCCACCGTCGAATACAGACCGGTCAGGATATCCGTCAGCGCCACCCCCACTTTTACCGGGCCAGCGCCTTCATCACCCTCGGGACGCCCAGTCAGGCTCATCAGCCCACCCAGCCCCTGGATCATGAAGTCATAACCCGCACGCTTGGCGTACGGCCCGGTCTGGCCGAATCCGGTAATCGAGCAGTAGATCAGGTCCGGATTGATCGCCTTCAGCGACTCGTAGTCCAGCCCGTACGCCGCCAGGCCACCGACCTTGAAGTTCTCGATGAGGATGTCCGACTTCGCCGCCAATTCCCGTACAAGTTTCTGCCCTTCGGGACGCGTGAAGTCGATGGTCACCGATTGCTTGTTGCGGTTGGCCGACAAGTAGTAAGCCGCCTCGCTGGTGTTCTCTCCATAAGCGTCCTTAAGGAACGGCGGCCCCCAGGCGCGAGTGTCGTCACCGTTGCCCGGGCGCTCGACCTTGATCACCTCGGCGCCAAGGTCGGCGAGTATCTGCCCGGCCCACGGCCCGGCCAATACTCGCGATAAATCCAGTACCCGCAGATGCGACAGCGCGCCCATGGTCGCTCTCCTGTTAATAGAACGCCTGCAGACCGGTTTGTGCGCGACCCAGGATCAGCGCGTGGACGTCATGGGTACCTTCATAGGTATTCACCACCTCCAGGTTAACCAGATGACGGGCCACGCCGAACTCATCGGAGATACCGTTGCCGCCCAGCATGTCACGGGCCATACGGGCGATATCCAGCGACTTGCCGCAGGAATTGCGCTTCATGATCGAGGTGATCTCGACCGCAGCGGTACCTTCATCCTTCATGCGCCCCAGCCGCAGGCAGCCTTGCAGGGCCAGAGTGATCTCGGTCTGCATGTCGGCCAGCTTCTTCTGGATCAATTGCGTGGCAGCCAATGGGCGACCGAACTGTTGACGATCCAGCGTGTATTGGCGCGCGGTGTGCCAGCAGAACTCGGCAGCGCCCAATGCGCCCCAAGAGATGCCATAACGTGCGGAGTTAAGGCAGGTGAACGGACCTTTCAGGCCACGCACGTCGGGGAAGATGTTTTCTTCCGGCACGAATACGTTGTCCATGACGATTTCGCCGGTGATCGACGCCCGAAGGCCAACCTTGCCGTGAATCGCCGGAGCGCTCAGCCCCTTCCAGCCCTTCTCCAGAACGAAACCACGGATGTCGCCGGCATCGTCCTTGGCCCAGACCACGAACACGTCGGCGATCGGGCTGTTGGTGATCCACATCTTGGCGCCGGTCAGGCTGTAGCCGCCGTCGACCTTGCGCGCACGGGTGATCATCGCACCCGGATCAGAGCCATGGTTCGGCTCGGTCAGACCGAAGCAACCGATCCATTCGCCGGATGCGAGTTTCGGCAGGTATTTCTGTTTCTGCGCTTCAGTGCCAAATTCATTGATCGGCACCATCACCAGGGAGGACTGCACGCTCATCATCGAACGGTAGCCGGAGTCGACACGCTCCACCTCGCGGGCGATCAGACCGTAGCTGACGTAGTTCAGGCCGCTGCCACCGTATTGCTCAGGGATGGTCGCGCCCAGCAGGCCGACTTCGCCCATTTCGCGGAAGATCGCCGGGTCGGTTTTCTCATGGCGGAAAGCTTCGAGGACACGTGGCGCCAGGCTCTGTTGGGCGAACTGGGCGGCAGTGTCGCGGATCATGCGCTCCTCTTCGGTGAGCTGCTGATCCAGCAGGAGGGGATCGATCCAGTTGAAGCTAGCTTTACCGCCCATGAGTGTGTCCTCGCAAATCGGTGAATTAACGTGGCATTGATCCTAGGCCGCGTTCGCCATCGCGGCAAACGAGGATTTCGCATCCTGTTGTGCTAATTTCTCACTCCGAAACGTCGCCGAATGCCTTTTATGCGGCGCATTAGTGAGGTTGACGTACATGCGCAGGAAAATCCCCAGCACCACCGCCCTGATCAGCTTCGAGGCCGCCGCTCGCCACGAGAGCTTTACCAGAGCCGCCGAAGAACTTTCTCTCACCCAAGGCGCGATTTGCCGACAGATCGCCAGCCTTGAGGACTTCCTCAGTGTGGAACTGTTCCGACGCTCGCGACGCGGGGTGAAGCTGACCGAGGCCGGTCTTTCCTACAGCCGTCGGGTCGCCACGCAACTGGATGCTGTCGAGCGCGACACGCTCTCGGTTATGGGCCAGCAGGGCACCAACGTAATCGAACTGGCGGTGGTGCCGACCTTCGGCACGCAATGGCTGCTGCCAAAGCTCAAGGATTTCCAGCTCAAGCACCCCGAGGTCACGGTCAACCTGACCAACCGCACCCGACCATTCCTGTTTGCCGACACCGATTTCGACGCGGCGATCTACTTCGGCGACGCCGATTGGTCGGGTACCGAATCCCACAGGTTGATGGGCGAGAATCCGATGCCGGTGTGCAGCCCCGCCCTACTCGGCAGCAGGACGCATCTGACACCCAACGAGATCGCCGAGATGCCGCTGCTGCAACAGACCACCCGCCCCTATGCCTGGCGCCAATGGTTCAACTCGCAGCATCTGAACATCCCCCGCGACATGACAGGCCCGCGCTACGAGCTATTCTCCATGTTGGCCCAAGCGGCCATGCACGACATGGGCATTGCGCTGATTCCACCGTTCCTGATCCAGCGCGAACTGGCCGAGAAATGCCTGGTGATCGCCAACCCGAATGCGCTCTCCAGCATCAAGGCGTATTACCTGATGATTCCGGAGCGCAAGGTCGAATCGGCATCACTCAAGGCATTCCGCGATTGGCTGGTCAATCAGGCAAACAGCTACAGCCTAGAAGGCTAAAGGCTTTCAGCGATTACTAACCCGGTAGTCAGGAAAACCAAAGCCCTACAAATATAAGTATTTGTCGCAAAATCGCAGACTGTATCCGAAAGTCGTACAGACGTCCCACAAGCGCCTGCGGACGTGGCTTTGAGCCTCTATCAACGACTCATTACTGCCTATTCACGTCACCGATGAGAATTTTTTTCAAATTCGGCCAGAATCCTTACAAGGCACGGCCTGCAAGGGATTCAGCCGGCCATCTGCGACATTCGGTCACGGGATGACTTGTAGTTAATTTTCCGTCACCCGTCATAATCCCTTGAAGGGCATAAAGTTCGCCTGCAAAATGCCGCGCCCCGCCCTGATTTGGCGGGATCGTGCTGATCGGCCGCCCCAGTCGCACCATCCGCAGTGCCTGGGTTTACTCAATAAGATCACGCAGGAGATTTGACGTGCACATTGGTGTTCCTCTCGAAACCCAGACCGGTGAAACACGGGTTGCTGCAACCCCGGAAACCATTAAGAAGCTGATCAGCCAAGGCCATAAGGTCACTGTGCAAACCGGCGCCGGCGTAAAAGCCAGTGTTGTCGACAGTGCCTATGAAGCGGCGGGCGCAACCATTGGCAGTGCCAACGATGCGTTCGGCGCCGAGCTGATTCTCAAAGTGGTCGCCCCCAGCGACGCCGAACTGGCGCTGATCAAGCGCGGCACGGTGCTGGTGGGCATGCTCAATCCGTTCAACAACGAAACCATCGCGAAGATGGCCGAGTGCGGCATTACCGCGTTCGCCCTTGAAGCGGCGCCGCGCACCTCGCGCGCGCAGAGTCTCGATGTGTTGTCGTCACAGGCGAACATTGCCGGATATAAGGCTGTGTTGCTGGCCGCTCACTACTATCCGCGCTTCATGCCAATGTTGATGACCGCTGCGGGCACCGTGAAAGCGGCGCGCGTGCTGATTCTCGGCGCAGGTGTGGCCGGGTTGCAGGCGATTGCCACGGCGAAACGTCTGGGTGCGGTGATCGAAGCGTCTGACGTACGCCCGGCGGTGAAGGAGCAGATCGAGTCCCTCGGCGCCAAGTTCGTCGACGTGCCTTACGAGACCGACGAAGAACGCGAATGCGCAGTCGGTGTCGGCGGTTACGCGCGGCCAATGCCGGCAAGCTGGATGCAGCGTCAGGCCCAGGCCGTGCACGAACGCGCCAAGCAGGCCGACATCGTTATCACCACCGCGCTGATACCGGGCCGCAAGGCTCCGACGCTGCTGAGCGCGGACACCGTGGCGCAGATGAAGCCAGGCTCGGTGGTCATTGACCTCGCGGCGGCCCAGGGCGGCAACTGCCCGCTTACCGTGGCCGATCAAGTCGTGGTCGAGAACGGCGTGACCATCGTCGGCCCGACCAACCTGGCCGGTGAAGTCGCTGCAGACGCCTCGGCGCTGTACGCACGCAACCTGCTGGACTTCCTCAAGCTGGTGTTCACCAAGGAAGGCCAGTTCGACGTCAACCTCGAAGACGACATCGTCGCCGCGTGCCTGATGTGCCGCGACGGCCAAGTCATCCGTAAAAACGCCTAAGCAGGGATTCAGACGATGGAAGAGCTTATCTCCCCCGGTATCTACAACCTGATCATCTTCGTGCTGGCGATTTATGTCGGTTATCACGTGGTCTGGAACGTTACACCTGCGCTGCACACGCCATTGATGGCTGTGACCAACGCCATCTCGGCGATCGTGATCGTCGGCGCCATGCTCGCGGCCGCACTGACCGTCACGCCGCTGGGCAAAACCATGGGCACCCTCGCGGTGGCGCTGGCGGCGGTCAACGTGTTCGGTGGCTTCCTGGTCACCCGCCGCATGCTTGAGATGTTCAAGAAGAAAGCCCCGAAAGTAAAAGAAGAGGCGCTGAAGTAATGAGCATGAATCTCGTCACGACGCTCTACCTGATCGCGTCGATCTGCTTCATCCAGGCCCTCAAAGGCCTGTCGCACCCGACCACATCGCGGCGCGGCAACCTGTTCGGCATGCTCGGTATGGCCTTGGCCATCCTGACCACTGTCGGTCTCATCTATAAGTTGGGTGCTGAGCTTGCCACTGCCGGTATCGGTTACGTGATCGTCGGCCTGCTGGTCGGCGGCACCGCCGGTTCGATCATGGCCAAGCGCGTTGAAATGACCAAGATGCCGGAACTGGTCGCCTTCATGCACAGCATGATCGGCCTCGCGGCAGTGTTCATTGCCATCGCTGCCGTGGTTGAACCGCAGTCGCTGGGTATCGTCAAGCAACTGGGCGACTCGATCCCGACGGGCAACCGCCTGGAGCTGTTCCTCGGTGCAGCCATCGGTGCAATCACCTTCTCCGGTTCGGTGATCGCCTTCGGCAAGTTGTCGGGCAAGTACAAGTTCCGTCTGTTCCAGGGCGCACCGGTACAGTTCGCCGGTCAGCACAAGCTGAACGCCGTACTGGGCCTGGCAACGCTGGCTCTCGGCCTGACCTTCATGTTCACCGGCAACCTCAGCGCTTTCGCGCTGATGCTGGCGCTGGCGTTCGTGATGGGCGTGCTGATCATCATCCCGATCGGCGGTGCGGACATGCCGGTAGTGGTGTCGATGCTCAACAGCTATTCGGGTTGGGCAGCAGCAGGTATCGGTTTCTCGCTGAACAACTCGATGCTCATCATTGCCGGTTCGCTGGTGGGTTCGAGCGGTGCAATCCTCTCGTACATCATGTGCAAGGCGATGAACCGTTCCTTCTTTAATGTACTGCTCGGCGGTTTCGGCAACACAGCCGACGCTGGCCCGGCCGGTGCGAAAGAAGCCCGTCCGGTGAAATCCGGTTCGGCCGACGACGCGACCTTCCTGCTGACCAACGCCGACACCGTGATCATCGTCCCGGGTTACGGCCTGGCAGTGGCCCGCGCGCAGCATGCATTGAAAGAGTTGACCGAGAAGCTGACTCACCGCGGCGTGACCGTTAAGTACGCGATTCACCCGGTGGCCGGTCGTATGCCCGGGCACATGAACGTCCTGCTCGCCGAGGCCGAAGTGCCTTACGACCAGGTGTTCGAGATGGAAGACATCAACTCCGAGTTCGGCCAGGCCGACGTGGTGCTGGTGCTCGGCGCGAACGACGTGGTCAACCCGGCTGCGAAGAACGATCCGAAATCGCCGATTGCCGGCATGCCGATTCTCGAAGCGTTCAAGGCCAAGACCATCATCGTCAACAAGCGCTCGATGGCCAGCGGCTATGCCGGTCTGGACAACGAACTGTTCTACCTGGACAAGACCATGATGGTGTTCGGCGACGCGAAGAAAGTCATCGAAGACATGGTCAAAGCTGTCGAGTAATCCAACGCAGCCGGACCAGACGCCCCGACTTGTCGGGGCGTTTTTGTTTGTGCAAAGCGTCGGACAATTTGCCGCGTTGTTGCAGAACCGGTAACGGTGTTTTACTTGAAACCCGCTAAATAGACGCCTCGTTTGCGACCTTGGTAGCGGGACAGGCGCCCGCGAAATTCACTAGACTGCGCATCCTGCTACTCGCTTCCCGAGAAAATAATCCATGTACCGTGACCGTATTCGCCTGCCTTCGTTGTTGGATAAAGTGATGAGCGCCGCCGACGCTGCTGCGCTGATTGAAGACGGCATGACCGTCGGCATGAGCGGCTTCACCCGCGCCGGCGAAGCCAAGGCCGTCCCTCACGCACTGGCCGAGCGAGCGAAGGTCACGCCGCTGAAAATCAGCCTGATGACCGGCGCCAGCCTGGGCAACGACCTCGACAAGCAACTGACCGAGGCCGGCGTACTGTCGCGTCGCATGCCGTTCCAGGTCGACAGCACCTTGCGCAAGGCGATCAACGCCGGCGAAGTGATGTTTATCGACCAGCACCTGTCGGAAACCGTCGAACAATTGCGCAACCAGCAATTGAAACTGCCGGACATCGCGGTAATCGAAGCCGTGGCCATCACCGAACAGGGCCATATCGTGCCGACCACTTCGGTGGGCAACTCGGCAAGCTTCGCGATTTTCGCCAAGCAAGTGATCGTCGAGATCAATCTGGCGCACAACGCCAACCTCGAAGGCCTGCATGACATCTATATCCCGACCTACCGCCCGACCCGCACGCCAATCCCGTTGGTAAAGGTCGACGACCGCATTGGGAGCACCGCGATTCCGATTCCACCGGAAAAGATCGTGGCCATCGTCATCACGCAACAGGCAGATTCGCCGTCCACGGTGTCGACCCCGGATGTCGACACCAACGCCATTGCCGAGCACCTGATCACGTTCTTCAAGCAGGAGGTCGATGCCGGACGCATGACCAATAAGCTCGGCCCGTTGCAGGCCGGGATCGGCAACATCGCCAACGCGGTGATGTGCGGTCTGATCGATTCGCCGTTCGAAGACCTGACCATGTACTCCGAAGTGCTGCAGGACTCGACCTTCGACCTGATCGATGCGGGCAAGCTGAGCTTTGCCTCGGGCAGCTCGATCACCCTGTCAGAGCGGCGCAACAGCGACGTGTTCGGCAACCTGGAAAAGTACAAGGACAAATTGGTGCTGCGTCCGCAGGAGATCTCCAACCATCCGGAAGTGGTGCGCCGTCTCGGCATCATCGGCATCAATACCGCGCTGGAGTTCGACATCTACGGCAATGTCAACTCCACCCACGTCTGTGGCACGCGGATGATGAATGGCATTGGTGGTTCCGGCGACTTCGCGCGCAACGCGCACCTGGCGGTGTTCGTGACCAAGTCGATCGCCAAGGGCGGGGCGATTTCCAGCGTGGTGCCGATGGTCAGCCACGTCGACCACACCGAACATGACGTCGACATTCTGGTGACCGAAGTCGGTCTGGCTGACCTGCGCGGCCTGGCACCGCGCGAGCGCGCCCGGGTGATCATCGACAACTGCGTGCATCCCGACTACCGCCAGGCGCTGAATGACTACTTCGCTGCCGCCTGCGCCATCGGTGGTCATACCCCGCACATCCTGCGGGAAGCCCTGAGCTGGCACATGAACCTGGAAGAAACCGGGCGCATGCTCGCGGTGTAATTCGCACAGTCAAACCGCTGATGCAAACACAGTTTGTGTCAGCGGTTTTTTTCACATACCTCATCTGGCAAAAACTGTACTGCTGTACTGGTCATTTCCTACAGCATTTACCTACTCTTGTCCCCGGATTGAGTAAAAATGCACCAGTTAAGTGCGGACAGGTACAGTTTGCTCAATTTTGACCCGTACACCCCCTATAAACAGTTAACTGGTCACTCACAATACAGTTGAACTGTATCTAGAGAGACTAGGCAAACGAGAGGATCATGGGCACCAGTTAAACCACTACCTGATCCCGCCACAAGCGGAAGGATGTCAACCATGGAACGTACACTCAGTTCCGAACTGTTCTTCGAAGACAAAGCTGCAAAAAACCAGGCTTCCCTGCCTCTGCGCGTTATCGCCAACCTGATGTTGTGGCAGCGCCGCATCTCCAGCCGCCACCAACTGGCTCGTCTGGATTCGCGTCTGCTGGCTGACGCTGGTATCAGCGAAGCACAACGCTACGAAGAGCTGAGCAAGCCGTTCTGGCGCTAAGTAGCGTCGCTGGCTCTGGTCGTCAGACCCACCGCCAGCAACCCGAATTGAACACACAAGACCCGTCGCGGGAAATCGCGACGGGTCTTGTCGTTTCAGGGTTTTAAAAGCCCGTACAGCCACTCGCCAGAACAACAGGTACAGTTTTAGAATAACCAAATCTGAACCAGTACAATTTCCCCTCGGTGTATCTGCTTCCAAAATTGCATTCGGCGCAGCATGTCCTTGACCCCTCTCGGCTCAAGGAATACGCCATGAAAGACTTACAGGATGTTTCAGCAATTTCGATTCAGCCACTCGTTCGCCAGCACCCGCTGCGGCGCCTGCTGCGTGGCGTGTGGCACGCACTGGAGCGCGCCAGGACACGACGCCTGCTGGCTCAGCTTGATCAGCGCGACCTCGCGGATCTGGGCCTCAGCCATGCCGATCGGCTCAACGAACTGGAGAAACCCTTCTGGCGCTAGCACTCTGCCCACTGTCCGAACACCGCGCGGCGGCCTAATATCCACGGCAGAACGTGGCGAATCTTCTGTAACCCGCGTCTGACTCATCAGACACAAGCCACCTCTCAATACGGTTTACCTTCAGGAGATACACCATGTCCCGTCTTCGCCTGCTCAGCGCTGCCGCCTTGCTGGCCGTGGCAGCCAACGCCAGTGCCTCCAGTTTCATCGTGACCACCGACGCCGTAGTTGGCGCGCTGAAGTCCTCTTCGGACGCCACTTCCGACGTCAGCTCTTCGCTGCGTGACAACAAAGTCGTGCTCGCTGCCCGTGACGATGCTGCCAGCTTCGTTGCCAGCGAAGGCCAGATCCGTGGCGTGAAACTGGAAAGTGCCCTGGACCTCATCCGCCATCAGGCACCGCAGCTGAAAGCAACCGACACACAGCTGGCGCAAGCCATCCTGGCGATCTGATCCAACGCTGCTGGAAGGGGCACGCCAGTCGTGTCCCGATGTTTCGCCACTGGCTCTGGCCCGGGCATTACGCTAGCCTTGGGACTCGTTAACCGTTATCGAGTCCCATGCGTTTTCTGACCAATCTGCTTATTCCTTCCGCCTTGATCAGCGCCTGCTGGGCGACGTCGGTCGATGCCTTTGATGTCACCACACAAAACACCGTCGTCAGCCTTTGGGCCACCGGCATGGTGTCTTCCGCACCATTCGACCGTAAACTGATCCTCGCCGCTCACGATGATGCGGCGGCGTTTGTTGCCAGTGACGGTCAATTGCGCGGCGCGCAGCTCGAATCCGCACTGCATTACCTGCGCAAATCCCGACCAAAACTTCATGTCAGCGACCTTGAACTGGCACAGGCAATTCTCGTCCAATAGTTATCCCAGTCCTTCGTTATCATTGCCCCTCCGGAGTCGTTCCATGCGTAGCCCGCTGATTGCTGCCGCCCTTGGCCTGTTTTTGTTGGCCGACGTGGCCCAGGCGCACACCCTGGTAGCCACCAGTAACATCATCGTTCGTGCCTCCCAGCGCACCATCGATTTCACCTCCGATACCACCACGTCGATTCGCGATTCGAAAATCATCCGCGAAGCTCACGACGATGCGGCCAGCTTCGTTGCCACCAACGGCGATATCCGTGGTGCGCACCTGGAAGCCGCCCTCAATACCTTGCGCACGCGTGTACCCGAAGCCCGCGATGCGAGTGATCAGGTGCTCGCCGAAGCCATCCTCGCACTGTGAAGTCAATCGGCGCCTGGCTGCTGGCCGGGGCATTGTTGCTGCTTGGCAACAGCGCCCACGCCAGCTTGCAATTGCGGCTCAAGACCGACGGCCTGAGCCCCGCTCAACAGCAAGCCAGCCAGGCGTTGCTCGATGAAGCGATGCAGAAGCTGCCTCCCAGCTTTGTCGAACAGCTGGACCGGCGCATCGATGTCGGCTGGACCGACGACATGCCCGGCAATGCTTACGGCCAGGCGACCCTGGTCGCCGAACTCGACCTGAACCGCAAACTGCTCGCCAGCCTCACCGACGGCAGCGCGGCCAAAGAGCAAACCAATCGCCCCCACGGCACGGTCCGCCAGGAACTGCTGGCAACGGTGCTGCACGAACTCACCCACATTTATGACCGCGCACGTCTGTGGCCCGCCGCCGAACGCACGATGATCCAGCGCTGCACTCGTCGCAGCAACAGCGCCGGCCTGGTCGGCATTCCCGATGAATGTCGCGGACAGACCGAACGGCGCTTCACCCTCAGCGATGACCCGCGCCTGCTCGACCTCGCCGGTTGGCAACAGTACGTCGGGCGCCGCGGCGAGCGTGAACAGCACAACCGTCAGGTGGCCCGCAGCCCGGACCTGTACGAAATCTCCAGCCCGAAAGAGTTTGTCGCGGTCAACATGGAGTATTTCCTCCTCGACCCGAGCTACGCCTGCCGCCGTCCGGCGCTCTATCGCTACTACAAGGAACGCTTCGGCTGGGCTCCTCCGGTCAAGGACACCTGCAGCAACACCTTCGCCTTTCTCAATGCCGGCAACGACTTCGCCAAACAGCCACTGGGGCAGGTCGATCCGGAGCGGGTGTATGCCGTCGACTACTTGCTGGCCGAGGCCAACCAGAACTGGGTCAGCCGCTGGGGCCACAGCATGTTGCGCCTGGTGATCTGTGCTCCGGGTCGACCACGTGGCCCGGATTGCCGGCTCGACCTGGATCAGCACCTGGTGCTGTCCTATCGCGCCTTTGTCGGTGACGTCCAGCTGTCGAGCTGGGACGGGCTGGTGGGCAAATACCCGTCGCGGCTGTTCGTGCTGCCGCTGGCCCAGGTGATCGACGAGTACACCAAGACTGAACTGCGCAGCCTCGCGTCAGTGCCGCTGAACCTGTCGCGCACCGAGATTGAAGAGGTGGTCGAACACGCCGCCGAGATGCACTGGAGCTACGACGGCAACTACTTCTTCCTGTCCAACAACTGTGCCGTGGAAAGCCTCAAGCTGTTGCGCAGCGGCAGCAACAACAAGCAGCTTATCGGCCTGGACAGCATCATGCCCAACGGCTTGCTGGAAGTGATGAAAGGCCGCGGACTGGCCGACACCAGCGTACTGGACAACCCCAAGGAAGCCCTGCGCCTGGGCTATCGCTTCGACTCGTTCCGCGATCGCTATCAGGCGATGTTCGATGTGTTGAAGAAGCAGTTGCCGATCAAACAAACCACCGTCGAGGACTGGCTGTCATTGTCTGCCGAAGAACGCCGCCAATGGTTCGAGCGTGCGGACCTGCGCACCAGTGCCGCGTTACTGCTGCTGGAACAGGCGAGCTATCGCCGCCAGTTGCTGCTGGCGCAGGATGAGGTCAAGCAGCGCTACCTCGGTGCCCGGGAGCTGGAAAACGGTGGCATGGACAAGGCCAACGCGACCCTGCAGGAAATTCTCGCCAACAGCGGCTTCCTCAGCCGTCCGGCAGAACTGCTCGACAGCCGTGGCTACGGCCTGCCGCAGCCGAGCGAGTTCAAGCGCCTGCAAGACGAAAGCAGCCAACGCCAGAAACAACTGCTGGCGCTGAGCGGCGATCTGGACAAGGAGGTGCGCAAGTTGCTGGAACCCAAGCGTGCAGCCGAGATTGCCGCCAGCGAAGCCAATGTGAAGCAGATTGGTGAACATCTGCGCAAACTGCACAAGGCATCCGGCGGGCTTGAGCTGCCCTGAAAAAAAGATCGCAGCCCTGGGGCTGCAATCTTTTTTATTGCCTGCTGATCAGTTCAGAACGCCATCCAGAATTTCGTAAACAATTCCGGTGCCCACCGCGATCAGCACGATATCGCCCCCGGTGCGGCGCCATTCATAACCGGGATACACCGGCAAACGGCTCAACGCTCGACCGTCCAGGCGCTCGCCGTAATAACCGTGCGGCAACGGCCGGCCGCGCTCCAGATGGATACCCGGTGGCGGTGGTGCACCGCGCACGAAGTAGCCGTGGTTATCGCGAATGGTCTGGCGCACCGGGCCGAAGTCGTGCGGTGGCGGGCCGCCACGGTGATCGTTTGGCGGGCCACGATGATCGTCGCGATGGTCATTGCCATGGTTGTCGTACTGGCCCTGCTGCGGGCCACCGTGCTCATGATCATCGCGCTGATCGGCGCTGGCCAGCAGCGGTGTCGCACTGATCATCAGTACGCCCAATCCGGCAATCAGACGTTTCGGCATTTTCATCGGGTCTTTCCTCACTGCACCAACAGCAAAAAGGGATTCAGAACGTGGTTCTGAATCCCTCGGTCTTGCTCAATTAGGCTGCGTTGTGAGGCGCTAATTCCTCTGTATCAGGAACTTTACCTTTAGCTGACGCGGGCCTGACGCACGCCTTCGGACAGTGCCGAGCACAGGCTCAGCACGCCGTCGATGGCCTGCTCCGGCGTGGTCGCATTGGCGATGTGGTCGATCAGTGCCGAGCCCACCACCACACCGTCCGCCAGACGCGCAATGGAAGCCGCCTGCTCCGGGGTGCGGATGCCGAAACCGATGCTGATCGGCAGGTCGGTATGCCGACGCAGACGCGTTACCGCCTCTTCGACGTGCTCCAGTGTTGCCGCGCCAGCACCGGTCACACCGGCCACCGACACGTAGTACACGAAACCCGAGCTGCCATTGAGCACTTTCGGCAGACGCGCATCGTCAGTGGTCGGGGTGGTCAGGCGGATGAAGTCCAGGCCGGCAGCCTGCGCCGGATCGCAGAGCTCGGCGTTGTGCTCCGGGGGCATGTCGACCACGATCAGCCCATCGACACCGGCTTGCTTGGCATCGGCAATGAAGCGCGGCACGCCATACATGTGGATCGGGTTGAAGTAGCCCATCAGCACCAGCGGCGTGTCGCTGTTGCCTTCGCGGAACTCACGGACCATCTGCAGGGTTTTCACCAGGTTCTGCTTGGCACCCAACGCACGGATGTTCGCCAGTTGAATCGCCGGGCCGTCGGCCATCGGGTCGGTGAACGGCATGCCCAATTCGATCACATCGGCGCCAGCGCCCGGCAGACCTTTGAGGATCGCCAGCGAAGTGGCGTAATCCGGATCACCGGCGGTGACGAAGGTCACCAGCGCGGCGCGGTTCTGTTCTTTGAGGTCGGCAAAGCGGGTTTGCAGGCGGCTCATCAGTGTTTCTCCTGCTTGGACTGTTCCATATGGTGCATGACGGTCTGCATGTCTTTGTCGCCACGGCCCGACAGGTTGACCACCATCAGATGCTCCTTCGGCAGGTTCGGCGCGCGTTTGAATACTTCAGCCAACGCGTGGGCGCTTTCCAGGGCAGGAATGATCCCTTCCAGGCGGCAGCATTTGTGGAATGCGTCGAGGGCTTCGTCGTCGGTCACCGAGGTGTATTGAACGCGGCCGATGTCATGCAACCAGGCGTGTTCCGGACCAATACCTGGATAATCGAGGCCGGCGGAGATCGAGTGGGCGTCGATGATCTGACCATCGTCGTCCTGCAGCAGGAAGGTACGGTTGCCGTGCAACACACCCGGTACACCGCCGTTCAGGCTGGCCGCGTGCTTGCCGGTTTCGATGCCGTAACCGGCCGCTTCGACCCCAATGATTTCGACGCTCTTGTCGTCGAGGAACGGGTGGAACAGGCCCATGGCGTTGGAACCGCCACCGATGCACGCCACCAGGCTGTCCGGCAGACGACCTTCCTGAGCCTGCAACTGATCGCGGGTTTCCTTGCCGATCACGGCCTGGAAGTCGCGAACCATTGCCGGGTACGGGTGCGGACCGGCCACGGTGCCGATCAGGTAGAAGGTGCTGTCGACGTTGGTCACCCAGTCACGCAGCGCTTCGTTCATCGCATCTTTCAAAGTGCCGGTGCCGGCAACCACCGGAATCACTTCAGCGCCCAGCAGCTTCATGCGGAACACGTTGGCCTGCTGACGCTCAATGTCAGTGGTGCCCATGTAGATCACGCAGTCCAGACCGAAACGCGCGGCAACGGTGGCGGTGGCCACGCCGTGCATGCCCGCGCCGGTCTCGGCGATGATGCGTTTCTTGCCCATGCGTCGCGCCAGCAGGATCTGGCCGATGCAGTTATTAATCTTGTGCGCGCCGGTGTGGTTCAGCTCTTCGCGCTTGAGGTAGATCTTGGCGCCACCACAGAACTCGGTCAGACGCTCGGCAAAATACAGCGGGCTTGGACGTCCGACATAGTCACGCTGGAAATAGGCCAGTTCTTCCTTGAATGCAGGATCTTCCTTGGCCGCTTCGTATTCGCGGGCCAGATCGAGGATCAACGGCATCAGGGTTTCCGCTACGTAGCGGCCACCGAACGCGCCGAACAGGCCGTTATCGTCCGGGCCGTTGCGCAGATTGGAAGTGTTCGAAGTCTGGGTCATGAGTCGCTCCAGGTGAATTCGGGTCAAAAGACAATGACGACCACTCTACCCCTGACGATCCAAGCTGAAAACCGATAAGATCGCCACAACCTGTCAGGAAAACTCACAGATAACATGAGTCATGACCTTCCCCCGCTGAACGCCTTGCGTGCCTTTGAAGCCACCGCCCGACTGAACAGCGTCAGTCAGGCAGCCGAACAGCTGCACGTCACCCACGGCGCGGTCAGTCGTCAGCTCAAAGTGCTCGAAGAGCATCTGGGCGTGAGCCTGTTCGTCAAGGATGGGCGCGGCCTGAAACTCACAGATGCCGGGGCTCGCCTGCGAGACGCCAGCGGCGAGGCATTCGATCGGCTGCGCAGTGTGTGTGCCGAGCTGACGCAAAACACCGCCGATGCACCGTTCGTGCTCGGCTGCTCCGGCAGTCTGCTGGCGCGCTGGTTCATTCCACGCTTGGGCCGTTTGAATGCCGACCTGCCAGACTTGCGCCTGCACTTGTCCGCCGGTGAAGGCGATCTCGACCCACGGCGCCCCGGACTGGACGCCTTGTTGCTGTTCGCCGAACCGCCATGGCCGGCAGACATGCAGGTTTACGAGCTGGCGGCAGAACGCATCGGGCCAGTGATGAGCCCGCTGTTCAGCGGTTTCCAGCGCCTGCAAACCGCGCCGGCCTCAGCATTGTTCAGTGAACCGTTGCTGCACACCACGTCCCGCCCGCAAGCCTGGCCAAGCTGGGCACAGCAAAACCACCTCGACGCCAAGGCGTTGAAGCTCGGGCAAGGTTTTGAGCATTTGTATTATTTGCTGGAAGCCGCAGTCGCCGGACTTGGCGTGGCGATCGCGCCACAGCCGCTGGTAGTGGAGGATTTGAAGGCCGGTCGCCTGGTTGCGCCATGGGGCTTCTGCGAAACCCCTGCGCAACTGGCGTTGTGGCTACCCAAGCGCGCCGCAGACGGGCGCGCCCGGCAACTGGCGCAGTGGCTCAAGAACGAGCTGCGCCAGGCGGATCACTCGCCGCGCTTGAACAGCAAGTAAGCGGCCAGCAAACCCAGCGCACCCACCGCCACACCGGCGGTGGTCCAAGGGTGTTCCTGAGCGTAATCACGGGTGGCGATCCCGGTCTCGCGGGTT
This sequence comes from Pseudomonas sp. H1h, assembly GCF_000633255.1. GTDB lineage: Bacteria > Pseudomonadota > Gammaproteobacteria > Pseudomonadales > Pseudomonadaceae > Aquipseudomonas. The sequence goes on along the minus strand of NZ_AYMJ01000026.1, from coordinate 124,122 downwards.
TTCACTTTGACTTCTTCATAGGCATCGCTGAGCAGGCTGCGCGAATGTTTCAGCGCACTTTCAGCGTTGCCCTTGAGCGCCTTGAGGGTCTTGCGCGACTCGTCCGAAGCGTCGTCCTTCAGGCTTTCCAACGACTTGAGCAGACTCTCGATCTCGGCTTCCATGCTTTGCAACGAGGCTTTACGTAAAGAGGTGTTGGCCATGGTGGCTCTCCTGCATTGGTGATGAGTGGCGTGTGTTGTTTGGGACTTCAGCGGTTTGAGAAAGTGCAGAAAATCTGAACTTCACTTGCGCCGGGCCACCGAAATCAACAGTGCAGATTCACTGCTAGTCTCAATTCCATACGTCAAATCCAAACGCCAAGGAGATCGCCATGAGTGACCATCACACCTACAAGAAAGTCGAGCTGGTCGGCTCGTCTGCCAGCAGCATCGAGGACGCCATCAACAACGCGCTGGCTGAAGCGAACAAGAGCATCAAGCATCTGGAATGGTTTGAAGTGGTCGACACCCGTGGCCACATCAAGGACGGCAAGGCTGCGCATTTCCAGGTAACGCTCAAAGTCGGCTTCCGGATTGCCAGCAGCTGAGTTTGGGCTACGCTTCTGAACTTGCGCGCTGGCCGAGTGCCATAGGAATGGCAAAGCGCTACAAGGTGAGCGCATCGGGATACCCGATGCCCGCCTCTTTTAATCCGACCAGGGAGTGCGACCGATGAAGAAGTTCATATTGGCAGTAGGTTTGTTGAGCCTTGCGGGTGGCGCGTTTGCTGCTGGCAAGCCTTGTGAAGAGTTGAAAAGCGAAATTGCCGCGAAGCTGGATGCCAAGGGCGTTTCCGGGTATTCGCTGGAGATTGCCGACAAGGGTGCAGCCGCTGGCGGCAAGGTCGTCGGCAAATGTGAAGGCGGCGCCAAGGAAATCGTCTACAAGCGCGGTTGATCGCGACTGAAATGCAAAAGCCGACGCGAAGGCGTCGGCTTTTTTGTGGACGATACATTCCCCCGGCAGGAGTGAGCCTGCTCGCGATGGCGGCGTATCAGCCAACATCACTCGCGCCTGAAAGTCCGCCTTCGCGAGCAAGCCCGCTCCCACAGGAGTTTATGCACGGTCTCAGCCCTTCATCACCTGCGCCAGCAGCTCATAGGAATGCAGGCGATCGGCATGCTCATACAGATCACAGGTGAAGATCAGCTCATCAGCCTGGGTCTGCTCAACCAGTACCTCCAGCTTCGCGCGGATCTTCTGCGGGCTGCCGACCATCGCCAGGCCGAGGAAGTCCCCCACCGCCTCACGCTCATGGGGCAGCCACAGGCCGTCCATGCTTTTCACCGGTGGACGCTGCACCAGACTCTGTCCACGCATCAGCGCGAGAATGCGCTGATACACCGAAGTCGCCAGGTAATCCGCTTGCTCATCGGTGTCCGCTGCAACCAGCGGCACACCGAGCATCACGTACGGCTTGTCGAGTACCGCTGACGGCTTGAAGTGGTTGCGATAGACGCGAATCGCCTCATGCATGAAGCGCGGGGCGAAGTGCGAGGCGAAGGCGTAAGGCAAACCGCGCTCACCGGCCAGTTGCGCACTGAACAGACTGGAGCCGAGCAACCAGATCGGCACATTGGTGCCGGTGCCGGGCATGGCGATCACCCGTTGATCCGGGGTACGCGGGCCGAGGAAGCGCACCAGTTCGGCGACGTCTTCCGGGAAATCATCGGCACTGCCGGAGCGTTCGCGACGCAGGGCGCGGGCGGTCATCTGGTCGGAACCCGGTGCACGGCCCAGCCCAAGGTCGATGCGCCCCGGATACAGGCTCTCAAGCGTGCCGAACTGCTCGGCGATCACCAGCGGCGCGTGGTTGGGCAACATCACCCCGCCGGAGCCGACACGAATCGTCGAGGTGCCACCGGCCAGATAGCCCAGCAGCACCGAGGTGGCAGAGCTGGCGATACCGTCCATGTTGTGGTGCTCGGCGACCCAGAAGCGGGTGTAGCCGAATTTCTCGACATGCTGCGCCAGGTCCAGCGAGTTGCGCAGCGATTGCGCCGGGCTGCCGTTCTCGCGCACCGGCACCAGGTCGAGGGTGGAAAACTTTACGTCGGACAGTTGCTTCATAAACCTGCGTCTCCGAGTGGTCTGCAGGTTTTTTCTTGCGAACGAAAACCTGCCGAATTCATAAGCGTGTTCTGTGCAATAAGGGCATATACCCGAGTTTCAATAGCTGAGCGAAAAATCCTACTAAAAAAGTCAACGATTCACCTGAGCTGAACTTTGACCCGGCGTCTATCCTCAGAAGCCTTGCAAGCAAAAACCACGACGGCGCGGCGTTCCGCGCCAGATCTTGAGGAGGCAGACATGGCTATCGTGAAGAAAGCATCCGCGCATTGGGCAGGCGATCTGAAAACCGGCATCGGCTCGATCTCTACCGAAACCGGCGTCCTCAGAGAAGCCCCTTACGGTTTCAACGCGCGCTTCGAAGGCGGCAAGGGCACCAACCCGGAAGAACTGATCGGCGCCGCCCATGCCGGCTGTTTTTCCATGGCGTTTTCGATGATTCTCGGCGATGCAGGCCTTAAGGCCGAGAGCATCGACACTCAGGCCGAAGTCACCCTGGACCAGGTGGACGGCGGCTTTGCCATCACTGCGGTGAAGCTGATTCTCAAGGCGAAAATCCCGGGTGCAACCCAGGCGCAGTTTGACGAGTTGAGCAAAAAGGCCAAGGAAGGTTGCCCGGTGTCCAAGGTGTTGAATGCGAAGATTACGCTCGAGGCTTCGCTGGTCAGCTAAGTCGGCGCTGACTGAACCATTCGCGAGCAGGCTCGCTCCCACAGGGTGTGTGTGTGTTGTGAACACGTCCAAGGTGGGAGCGAGCCTGCTCGCGAAAGCGATCCAAAAAAGCACCGCACAACCTGAAGATGTGAGCGAAGTCAGAACCCACTCTGCAAAAATATGGTCGAATACGTGACAGCAGCTTCAGCGCACGCCCGTGCGCGCTGCACCAGGGAGCTTCAACTATGAAACGTATTGGCTTGGCGATTCTTTGCAGTGCATTGGCCACAACGGTTCTTGCCGCACCGAAAGACTGTGAAGAATTGAAGAACGAGATCGAGGTCAAGATCCAGGCCAACGCCGTGCCCTCCTACACGCTGGAAATCGTCAGCAAGGAAGAGGCCGATAAACACGACGTGGCGATGGTCGTCGGCACATGCGACAACGGCACCAAAGCGATCATCTATCAGAAGAACAGCAACTGAGTCACCTCAGCTAAGGCAGTCCATGTCACGATCCTCGGCGACGATTTCGTGTTTGGCGTTGTACAGCCGCGCGCTCGGTGTGAACCCCAGCGAACGCCCTTCCAGCAGATAACGCTGGCCGGCTTCGAAATGGTCGTAGCGGATGTACAGGTAACACAGACGCTCGACCGGGCCGGTCATCAGACTGCCACCGCCGCCGAACACTTCGAAGTCGAAACGCACCCGCAACTCATGGCTGCCGGGCGTGACCTGGAAAAACCTGCCATCCGTCAGGCGTACGTTATCCAGGCGCTCGGCCATGAGCAGTTTGCCGCCGGGGGTCGGGGTCGAGAAATCGACCCAGGCCATTTGTGGATCAACCGGGGGCAGCGGGGTCTGGCAGCCGGCGATAGCGCCGACCGCGAGCAACAGCATCAACTTGCGCATGATGGATGTCCAAGGATTCAGACCTGAAGCATAGCGCCGATCAAGTGCGCTGACAGCCTGCCGGTGTGCCTTGGCCAACCACCTTGCGTTGCTCGTCGTAGAGCTTCGCCCATGGCCGGAAACCGATGCTGCCGGCCTGCAGCTGATAACGCTGACCGGCATTGAAATCGTTGAATTTCACATTCAACTGGCAGTCACGCCACAGCGGCTCGGCATCCGGGCCGATGTTGGTGGCTTCGACCGCAAACTGATAACGCACCTTCAGCTCATGGCTGCCGGGCTGCACCTCGAAATAACGTTTGTCGGCCGTGGTCCGGCTATCGACCTGCAGCGCTTGCAGCGCCGTGTCCTGCTGCCGGGCATCGAGATCGATCCAGGCTTGCGAGGGGTCAGGGTCGGGCATTCCGAATCCGGCACAGCCGGCCAGCGTCAGCAGGCCTCCTGTCAGCAACAACATGCGCATAGCGAAGCTCCAAATGGCGGGATAGTCTTGCGGGCAGACTTTCCAAAGGATTTTTATTTTGATCAGGCCGCTTCCAAGCCATGGGTTACTTGATCGCGTTTTTCGGATTTTGTTTCCGGGTGCGATATTTTTGTTGCTCAACGGTTGCTCCAGCGTCAGCTATTACAGCCAGTTGGCCAGCGGTCAGCTGCAGCTGCTGCGGGCGCGCGAGCCGGTGGCCAAGGTGATCGCCGACCCCGGCCGCGATGCAACATTACGCACGCACCTGATCCAGTCGCAGAAGGCCCGCGCCTTCGCCAGCGAACAACTGCATCTGCCGGACAACCAGAGCTATCGCCTGTACGCCGACATCGGCCGGCCGTACGTGGTGTGGAACGTGTTCGCCACGCCGGAGTTTTCCCTGACCCCGCAGAACCATTGCTTCCCGATTGCCGGCTGCGTGGCCTATCGCGGCTACTACAGCCAGAGCGCTGCCCGGGGCGAAGCGGCAATCCAGCGTCTGCAAGGCATGGATGTGTCGATTGGCGGCGTCGAGGCCTATTCGACCCTCGGCTGGTTCAATGACCCGATCATCAACACGATGATGGGCTGGGGCGACGAGCGCCTGGCCACGCTGATCTTTCATGAACTGGCGCATCAGCGCTTCTATGTAAAGGACGACACCGAGTTCAACGAGTCCTTCGCCACGTTTGTCGAACAGGAAGGCACCCGACAGTGGCGGGCGTTTCGTGGTCTGCCGCCGGACGCTGACTCGCGGCTCAAGCAGCGCGACCAATTCATCGAGCTGGTGCTGGAAACGCGCTCACGGCTGGAAAAGCTTTACGCCCAGCCACTGCCGACCGAACAGATGCGCGAGCGCAAAGCGGCGGCGTTCGAGCAGTTTCGTCGCGAATATCGATTGATGCGCGACAGCCAATGGGCCGGGGACAAGCGTTATGACGCCTGGGTGAATATGCCGCTGAACAATGCACGGTTGTTGCCGTTTGGGCTGTATGACCAGTGGGTGCCGGCGTTTGCGGCGTTGTTCCGGCAGGTTGGAGGGGATTGGGTGCGGTTTTATGCGCAGGTCGAGAAGCTGGGTGAACTGCCGACGGCCGAGCGTAAGGCGGCTTTGAAAATATTGGCAGATACAAACAGTTGAGTTGATTGGGAGGACGTCATCGCGATCAGGCTCACTCCTGCAGGGGGAAGCGTTCCAAATGTAGGAGTGAGCCTGCTCGCGATAGCCATCTGATCAGCGCTGCAAAAACGCCTGATGCAACTCGGCCAGTGTTTCAAAGTGATAAGCCGGCGCTTCGGCATTCAATTCTTCAAAACTGCCAAACCCATAACCCACCGCCGCCGCATCCAGCCCGTTGCTGCGCGCACCAATCAGGTCATGCTTGCGATCACCGATCATCAGTGTGTTGGCCGGGTCCAGGCCTTCTTCGGCGATCAGGTGCGCAATCAGCTCGACCTTGTTGGTCCGTGTACCGTCAAGCTCACTGCCGTAAATCACCTTGAAGTGTTTGGCAAAGTCGAAGTGCCGGGCAATTTCGCGGGCAAACTCCCATGGCTTCGAGGTGGCGATATACAGCTGCCGCCCCTGACCGCCAAGCGTCTCGAGCAATGGCGTGACGCCATCGAACACGCGGTTCTCGTACAGGCCGGTGACCTTGAAGCGCTCGCGATAGAAGTTCACCGCGTCCCAGGCCTTGGCCTCGTCGAAGCCATAGAACTGCATGAACGCCTGCAGCAGCGGCGGGCCGATGAAATGCTCGAGTTTCGTCAGGTCCGGCTCATCGATGCCGAGCTTGCCGAGGGCGAACTGGATGGAGCGGGTGATGCCCTCACGCGGGTCGGTCAGGGTGCCATCGAGGTCGAACAGTACGGTCTGGTAATGCATGGGAATTCCTGGGCAGTCGCAAATCAATTCAGAGTGTGTCGTAGCCTTCGGCCAGATGCAGGTCCTTGAGCTTCACGTAGTTCGCCGCGCTGTAGGTGAAAAAGGCGCGCTCTTTGTCGGTCAGCGCGCGGATCTGTTTCACCGGGCTGCCCACGTACAGGAAGCCGCTTTCCAGGCGTTTGCCCGGCGGCACCAGGCTGCCGGCGCCGATGATCACGTCATCCTCGACCACCGCGCCGTCCATGACGATGCTGCCCATGCCGATCAGCACGCGGCTGCCGACAGTGCAGCCATGCAGCATGACTTTGTGGGCGATGGTCACGTCATCGCCGATCAGCAACGGGAAGCCGTCCGGGTTGAACGGACCGGCGTGGGTGATGTGCAACACGCAGCCATCCTGCACGCTGGTGCGCGCGCCGATGCGGATGCGGTGCATGTCGCCGCGGATCACGGTCAGCGGCCAGACGGAGCTGTCATCGCCGATTTCGACGTCGCCGATCACCACCGCCGAGGCGTCGACAAACGCGCCTTTGCTCAAGCGAGGGGTGTGATTCTGGTACTTGCGAAGGGGCACGATAATTTCTCTCTCTGTCGCCGATAGCTGCGGTGAGTGTCGATTGTAATTAAGATGGGCGCATGTTTCTTCCAGCCAAGGTGCCAACCGTGAGCGTGAACAACCCTCTTCTGCAGTCCTACGACCTGCCGCCGTTCTCCACGATCCGTGCCGAACACGTCCTGCCAGCCATTGAAACGATCCTGGCCGACAACCGCGCCGCCATCGCCGAAATCCTCAAGACCCAGGTTCAGAACCCGACCTGGGCCGGCCTGGTGTTGGCCATGGACGAGCTCAATGATCGCCTCGGCGCCGCCTGGAGCCCGGTCAGCCACCTCAACGCCGTGTGCAACAGTGCCGAGCTGCGCGAAGCCTACGAGTCGTGCCTGCCGGCCCTGAGCGCCTACTCCACCGAAATGGGCCAGAACCGCGAACTGTTCCAGGCCTATGAAGCCCTGGCCAATAGCCCGCAAGCCGCCGGCTTCGACGTGGCGCAAAAGACTATTCTGGAACACGCCCTGCGTGACTTCCGTCTGTCGGGTATCGACCTGCCGGAAGCCGAACAAAAGCGCTACGCCGAAGTGCAGAGCAAACTGTCCGAACTGGGCAGCCGCTTCTCCAATCAATTGCTCGACGCCACCCAAGCCTGGACCAAGCACGTCAGCGACGAAGCCGCCCTCGCCGGCCTGACCGATTCGGCCAAGGCACAAATGGCCGCCGCCGCACAGGCCAAAGGCCTCGACGGCTGGCTGATCACCCTGGAATTCCCGAGCTACTACGCGGTGATGACCTACGCCCAGGACCGCGCGCTGCGCGAAGAAGTCTACGCGGCCTACTGCACCCGCGCCTCGGACCAGGGCCCGAACGCCGGCCAGAACGACAACGGCCCGGTGATGGAAGAGATCCTCGACCTGCGCCAGGAGCTGGCAAAACTGCTGGGCTTCGCCAGCTTCTCCGAACTGAGCCTGGCGACCAAAATGGCCGAGTCCAGCGATCAGGTACTGAGTTTCCTGCGCGACCTCGCCAAGCGCAGCAAGCCGTTCGCCGCGCAGGACCTGCAACAGCTGCGTGCCTACGCCGCCGAGCAGGGTTGCGCTGATCTGCAAAGCTGGGACAGCGGTTTCTACGGGGAAAAACTCCGCGAGCAGCGTTACAGCGTCGCTCAGGAAACCCTGCGCGCCTACTTCCCGATCGATAAAGTCCTCGGCGGTCTGTTCGCCATCGTCCAGCGTCTTTACGGCATCGAAATCGCCGAACTGAAAGGCTTCGATACCTGGCACCCGGACGTGCGCCTGTTCGAGATCAAGGAAAACGGCCAGCACGTCGGCCGCTTCTTCTTCGACCTCTACGCCCGCGCCAACAAGCGTGGCGGTGCCTGGATGGACGGCGCCCGCGATCGTCGTCGCACCGTCGACGGCGTGCTGCAAAGCCCGGTGGCCAACCTGGTGTGCAACTTCACCCCGGCCGACAGCGGCAAGCCTGCGCTGCTGACCCACGATGAAGTGACCACCCTGTTCCACGAATTCGGTCATGGCCTGCATCACCTGCTGACCCGCGTTGATCACGCGGGTGTGTCGGGGATCAATGGCGTGGCCTGGGATGCGGTCGAGTTGCCAAGCCAGTTCATGGAAAACTGGTGCTGGGAGCCGGAAGGCCTCGCGCTGATTTCCGCTCACTACGAAACCGGCGAGCCACTGCCGCAGGACCTGCTGGAAAAAATGCTCGCGGCGAAGAACTTCCAGTCCGGGCTGATGATGGTCCGCCAGCTGGAATTCTCGTTGTTCGACTTCGAGCTGCACGCCACCCACGGCGACGGTCGCAGCGTTGCCCAGGTGCTGGAAGGCGTGCGGGACGAGGTGTCGGTGATGCGTCCACCGGCGTACAACCGCTTCCCCAACAGCTTTGCGCACATCTTTGCCGGCGGTTACGCAGCGGGTTACTACAGCTACAAGTGGGCGGAAGTGCTGTCGGCCGATGCCTTCTCGAAGTTCGAAGAAGACGGCGTGCTCAACGCCGAGACCGGTCGCGCCTTCCGCGAAGCGATTCTGGCGCGTGGCGGTTCGCAGGCGCCGATGGTGCTGTTCGTCGACTTCCGTGGCCGCGAGCCATCGATTGACGCACTCTTGCGCCACAGCGGCCTGAGTGAGGACGCGGCAGCATGAGTGAGGGGCCTGTGATTACCAAGAAACGCTTTATCGCCGGGGCCGTCTGCCCGGCGTGCAGCGAGCCGGACAAACTGATGATGTGGAACGAGGACAGCGTGCCGCACCGCGAATGTGTGGCCTGCGGTTACTCGGATACGCTCAACGAGCAGGGGTTATCGGTTCCCAGGGAACTGGGCACGCGGGTCAATACCAGCGCGCTCAAGCCGGCGCCGGACAAGACCGTCCAGGCCGTACAGTTCTTCCCGAATCCGAAACTGAAGAAAAAGTCCGAAGACTGAGCCGGCGAATAACCCTCCACGGTGCAATGCCGTGGAGGGTATGGCTTATTTGAGGTTGACCGACTGGAACCAGCTCTTCATCGAGCAGGTGGCAAAGGCACTGGTGCTGCAATCGCCATTGGCCAGGGCGGTGCGCAGTTTGTCGACGTCAGCCTGCATCACATAGCGCACACCATCCTTGAAATGGCCGCTCTCACCGAAACCACCCTGAGTCATTTCATTCAGCGCGTCTTCCTTGCTCCAACCCTGCACCACAATCCGGTACATCGCCGCCATCAGGCCAGTGCGGTCGGAACCATGCTTGCAATGCATCAACACCGGACCATTGGCTTCGGCGCTCTGAATTGCGCGCAAGGTCTTGAGCACATCGGCGTCATCGACGTGGTTGGTGCGATAAGGCAGTTGCACTTGATTGATGCCCGGCTCGGACAGCCAGCTGCTGTCAGCTTCCGGCAGGAAGTTGATCACCGTCGCCACTTTGAGATTTTTCAGCAATGGCACCGCGCCGCTGTTCGGCAGGGCACTGCGGTAGAGCGTTGGCGACATCTGGAACAGGTTGTACTGCACTTCCACCGGTTGCGCCCACTCAGGGGGACGCGATGGCACGGCGGCGTCAGCCTGGGCCGGCATCAAGTGCAGCAGGGCAACAAGCGACAAACACAAAGCAGGAAACAGGCGCACTCGGGACATGCTGGTCGACCGTATCGGGATTCATCAATGAAAGGTCTCGCAGCTTCCACGTCTGCCAGTCAAAGCCCTGTGAGCCACTTGTCAAAGAATCGTGAATCCGCACGATTTCATTGAGCGCGGGGTAAAAAAACTGCGGCTTTTTCAGCTGAATCGGTTCACCCCGATGTGTAGCCTGCTACCATTTGTCACACGATGTTGCAGGCGTCCCCCTTTTCCCGGTCAAACGGGCCTCGCGCCGCGACGAAAAAATGCTCAAGCCGTTCGCAGAAACGGACAACCATCAATGCCTGATGAGGTGCACCCCCATGTCTGATGCAGATCGAGACAACCCGCGGCGTGAGTTCTTGCGCAAATCCCTGACCCTGATTCCCGTGGTCACCCTGGCCGGCACCGGTCTGGGCAGCAGCGTCTTGCAAGCGGCGCCTGAAGCCACCCCGGCGGCGCCAGCCGCAACCCCGGCGAAGTCCGATGCCGGCGCCTACCAGCCGAGCTATTTCACCGCCGAGGAATGGGCCTTCATCAACGCCGCCGTGGCGCAGTTGATCCCCAACGACGCCCAAGGCCCGGGCGCCCTCGAAGCCGGCGTGCCGGAATACATCGACCGTCAGATGAACACCCCATATGCCGCCGGTGCCCTTTGGTACATGCAGGGTCCGTTCAACGCCGACGCTGCGCCGGAAATGGGCTGGCAGAGCAAACTGGTGCCCAAAGAGATCTATCGCCTGGGCATCGCCGCCACGGATCAGTGGGCAAAATCGCTCAACGGTAAAGTATTTGCTGAGCAAGACAGCGCTACCCGAGACGATTTGCTCAAGCAACTCGAAGCCGGAAAACCGCAATTCGATGCTGTTCCGGCAAAGATTTTCTTCAGTCTGCTGCTGCAAAACACCAAGGAAGGGTTCTTCTGCGACCCGATCCACGGCGGCAATAAAGGCATGGTCGGCTGGACCATGATCGGCTTCCCCGGCGCTCGCGCCGATTTCATGGATTGGGTGGAGCGCAACGAGCAATACCCCTTCCCGGCAGTGTCGATTCGCGGCGAGAGGGCTTGAGCATGGCAACGGTAATGAAGAAGGTCGACGCCGTGATCGTCGGTTTTGGCTGGACCGGAGCGATCATGGCCAAAGAGCTGACCGAAGCCGGGCTCAACGTGCTGGCGCTGGAGCGCGGGCCGATGCAGGACACCTACCCCGACGGCAACTATCCGCAGGTGATCGACGAACTCACCTACAGCGTGCGCAAAAAACTCTTCCAGGACATCTCGAAAGAAACCGTCACCATCCGCCACAGCGTCAACGACATCGCCCTGCCGAACCGCCAGTTGGGTGCGTTCCTGCCGGGCAATGGCGTCGGCGGTGCGGGACTGCACTGGTCGGGCGTGCACTTTCGTGTCGATCCGATCGAGCTGCGCATGCGCAGCCATTACGAAGAACGCTACGGCAAAAGCTTTATCCCCAAGGACATGACCATCCAGGACTTCGGCGTCAGCTATGAAGAACTGGAGCCGTTCTTCGATTTCGCCGAGAAAGTCTTCGGCACCTCCGGCCAGGCCTGGACCGTGAAAGGCCAACTGGTTGGTCAGGGCAAGGGCGGCAACCCGTACGCGCCGGATCGCTCGAATCCGTTCCCGCTGGAGGCACAGAAGAACACCGTTTCCGCACAACTGTTTGGCAAAGCGGCGACAGAGGTCGGTTACAAACCCTACAACCTGCCCTCCGCGAATACTTCAGGTCCGTACACCAACCCCTACGGCGCACAGATGGGCCCGTGCAACTTCTGCGGATTCTGCAGCGGCTACGTGTGCTACATGTATTCCAAGGCTTCGCCGAACGTGAACATCCTGCCGGCGCTCAAACCGCTGCCGAATTTCGAACTGCGCGCCAACGCCCATGTGCTGCGGATCAACCTCGACAGCACGAAAAGCAAAGCCACCGGCGTCACCTACATTGATGCTCAGGGCCGCGAGATCGAGCAACCGGCGGATCTGGTGATCCTCGGCGCCTTCCAGCTGCACAATGTGCGCCTGATGCTGCTGTCGGGCATCGGCAAACCCTACGACCCAATGACTGGCGAGGGCGTGGTCGGGCGCAACTTCGCCTACCAGAACATGGCGACCATCAAGGCGTTCTTCGACAAGGACACCCACACCAACAACTTCATCGGTGCCGGCGGCAACGGCGTGGCGCTGGACGATTTCAACGCCGACAACTTCGACCACGGCCCGCACGGCTTCGTCGGTGGCTCGCCGATGTGGGTCAACCAGGCTGGCAGCCGGCCGATTGCCGGCACTTCGAACCCACCGGGCACCCCGGCCTGGGGCAGTGCGTGGAAACGCGCGACCGCCGATTACTACACCCACCAGGTGTCGATGGACGCCCACGGCGCGCATCAGTCCTACCGTGGCAACTACCTCGATCTCGATCCGGTGTACCGCGACGCCTACGGCTTGCCGCTGCTGCGGATGACCTTCGACTGGCAGGAAAACGACATCAAGATGAACCGCTTCATGGTCGAGAAAATGGGCAAGGTCGCCCAAGCCATGGGCCCGAAAGCCATCGCGGTGATCGGCAAGCAGGTCGGTGATCACTTCAACACCGCGGCCTATCAGACCACCCACCTCAACGGTGGCGCGATCATGGGCACCGACCCGAAGAAGAGCGCGCTGAACCGCTACCTGCAGAGCTGGGATGTGCATAACGTCTTCGTTCCGGGCGCGTCGGCGTTCCCGCAAGGGCTGGGTTACAACCCGACCGGGTTGGTGGCCGCGTTGACCTATTGGTCGGCCAAGGCGATCCGCGAGCAGTATTTGAAAAACCCCGGCCCGCTGGTTCAGGCATAAGGAGCGATGACCATGAAGACTATTGTTATCGCCACCCTGGCCTTGCTCGGCAGCGCTGCCGTACACGCCGCCGACGTCGATCAAGCATTGATCAAACAAGGCCAATACCTCGCCCGCGCCGGCGACTGCGTGGCCTGCCACACCGCCAAGGGCGGCAAGCCGTTCGCCGGCGGCCTGCCGATGGAAACCCCGATCGGCACGATCTACTCGACCAACATCACCCCGGACAAAACCGGCGTCGGTGATTACAGCTTCGAGGACTTCGACAAGGCAGTGCGCCATGGTGTCGCCAAAAACGGCAGTACGCTGTACCCGGCGATGCCGTATCCGTCCTACGCCCGTGTCAGCGCAAGCGACATGCAGGCGCTGTACGCCTACTTCATGCACGGCGTCGAACCCGTCGCACAGGAAAACAAGGCCAGCGACATTCCATGGCCACTGAGCATGCGCTGGCCGCTGATGGGCTGGCGCTGGATGTTCGCGCCCAAGGTCGAGGACTACAAGGCAACCTCGGACGATCCGGTGATCGATCGCGGCGCCTATCTGGTCGAAGGCCTCGGCCATTGCGGCGCCTGCCATACGCCGCGTGCCCTGACCATGCAGGAAAAATCCCTGAGCGCGGCTGACGGGAAAACCTTCCTCGCCGGCAGTGCGCCGCTCGAAGGCTGGATCGCCAAGAGCCTGCGCGGTGATCACAAGGACGGTCTCGGCGGCTGGAGCGAAGCGCAACTGGTGCAGTTCCTCAAGACCGGACGCAGCGACCGCAGCGCGGTATTCGGGGGCATGAGCGATGTGGTCACCCACAGCATGCAATACATGACCGACGCCGACCTGACCGCGATTGCTCGCTACCTCAAATCGCTGCCGGCAACCGATCCAGACGATCAGCCGCACCAGTACGACGAGAAAGCGGCCAAAGCCCTGTGGAATGGCGACGACAGTCAACGCGGTGCAGCGGTGTACATCGACAACTGCGCGGCCTGTCACCGCACCGACGGCCACGGCTACACCCGAGTGTTCCCGGCGCTGGCGGGCAACCCGGTGCTGCAATCGGAAGACCCGACCTCGCTGATTCACATCGTGCTCAAGGGCGGCACCCTGCCCGCCACACACACAGCGCCATCGACCTTCACCATGCCGGGCTTCGCCTGGCGCCTGTCGGATCAGGAAGTGGCGGACGTGGTGAGCTTCATCCGTGGCAGTTGGGGTAACAAAGGGGCGCCGGTCAAAGCAGATGAGGTCAGTCATTTGCGCACCAGCGACATGACGACCACCTCGGCAGATGATCTGGGTCAGATCACCCACAGCAATTAAATAAAAAAGCCCTGTGCGCATTAATTGGCACAGGGCTTTTTATTTAACGCCACAACCAGTGCAGCCATGTATTCATATTACGGATTCATGATATTTACATAAGCCTTGGCCAGTGCCAGCAACTTGGCCTTGTCATCTGCATCAATATCACCGTCGCCATCGATATCCTTTTCATTGCGCATATCGAAGGTTTTACCACCATCGTAAGAAGCGGCAATGATGATCTGCGAATCCAGCAGGGACTCGGTCGGTACGGCATTCTCTGCATCCCAGCCAGATTGTTTCAGGGCAAACTGCATGGACACCAGCACTTCATCTGGATCAACCGGAGTTGGGCCAAGTTTCTGCAGAAAGATGCCACGATGATTGAAGTTCGACACATTTAATTCCTTTTAAATATTGAATAGCAGAAGTGCAACAGGGCGAATACTAACGACATCGCGAGTTTTACTGCTACTTGAAAGATGTGTCCCCGGGTTGCAATAAAAAACTGCAATCAATAACCGGAATGACGTGTATCCGACACCCCGATTCGCCGAACGGCACTGGCTGTTTACTCGCGCCAGCGATACTGTATGCACATACAGCCATCAGGACACCTGCGATGCACACGCCCTTGCCACCACGCGGTCGCGGCACCGCCACCAACCCGCACAACCGCTTCGCGCCAAACCGTTCGGTGGCCGAGGATGACGGCTGGTATCAGGAAGTGCCCGAGACGCAGAACACCGAGGTGATGATCGAAACCGCGAAAACCATCATCACCCGCAACACCTCGCCGGACCTGCCCTTCGATCGCTCGATCAATCCCTATCGCGGCTGCGAGCACGGTTGCATCTATTGCTATGCACGGCCCAGCCACGCCTATTGGGACATGTCGCCGAGACTGGATTTCGAAACCAGGCTGATCGCCAAGACCAACGCCGCGCAGGTGCTGGAAGAACAGCTTGGGAAAAAAGGCTACCAGTGCGCGCCGATCAACCTCGGCTCCAACACCGACCCGTATCAGCCGATCGAACGCGAACATAAAATCACCCGTCAAATCCTGGAAGTGCTGCTGCGCTATCGGCACCCGGTGACCATCGTCACCAAAGGCTCACTGATTTTGCGCGACCTCGACCTGCTCACTGAACTGGCGCAGCAACGGCTGGTGGCGGTGATGATCAGCCTGACAACGCTGGATGACGAGCTCAAACGCATCCTCGAACCCCGCGCAGCAGCGCCCAAGGCCCGGTTACGGGCGATCCGGGTGATGCGCGAAGCGGGGATTACGGTGGGGGTGCTGTGTTCGCCGATGATCCCGATGATCAACGACAGCGAGATCGAAAGCCTGCTGACCGAGGCGCATGCCGCCGGTGCGCAAAGCGCCGCCTACATGATGCTGCGCCTGCCGCTGGAGGTGGCGCCGCTGTTCGAGGAATGGCTGCAGGCACACTACCCGCAGCGCGCGGCCCATGTGTTGAGCCTGGTGCGCCAGAGCCGTGGCGGCGAGCTCTACGACAGCCGTTTCGGCGCCCGCATGCGCGGTGAAGGACCGTTCGCCGACCTGCTGGCGCAACGTTTCGCCAAAGCCATTAAACGCCTCGGCTTGAACCACCGTGAGGGCTATGAACTCGATTGCACTGCCTTCTGTCCGCCGGGTCGCCAGATGTCGTTGATTTAGCGACAATTAGCCTATGGTTGAGGGGTTGGAATCCTTCCGTCGAAATGTCCCAGTCACGTTTTTTGTGACCTGGAACACACGTTCTAGAGCGCTTGATTCAGTTTGAGTTAAGTTTCGGCGGCTACCTTGTTCATCGAGTGACTGATGGGTCTGGATGACCCGGATGTTTTAAACAGCCACTGGCTTCACACCGGAATACACGGGAATGACTCCCCGAATCCGCCAAAGAGGATGAATCATGAGTGACAAGGATAAACAGCCGTTGGCTGCGTCGGCGCAAGCCGTCCCTGGGGCGGAATCCGCCGATGCAGCGCTGCGACAGATCGTTGACGGCTTTTTGCATTTCCATCATGAGGTCTTCCCGCAGCAGGAAGAACTCTTCAAGAAACTCGCCACAGCCCAGGCACCAAAGGCGATGTTCATCACCTGTGCCGACTCGCGCATCGTGCCGGAACTGATCACCCAGAGTTCGCCGGGCGATCTGTTCGTGACCCGTAACGTCGGCAACGTCGTTCCGCCCTACGGGCAGATGAACGGTGGCGTTTCCACCGCCATCGAATACGCGGTACTGGCGCTTGGCGTGCAGCACATTATCATTTGCGGCCACTCCGATTGCGGCGCCATGCGCGCGGTACTCAATCCGGACAGCCTGGAAAAGATGCCGACGGTCAAAGCCTGGCTACGCCATGCCGAAGTCGCGAAAACCATGGTGCATGACAACTGTCACTGCGCCGACGAAAAAGAAAGCATGCCGATCCTCACCGAGGAAAACGTCATCGCCCAACTGCAGCACTTGCGTACCCATCCTTCGGTAGCCTCGCGCATGGCGAACGGTCATCTGTTCATCCATGGCTGGGTCTACAACATCGAAACCAGCGAAATCAAAGCTTACGACGCGGATCAGGGACGCTTCCTGCCGCTCGACGGCAGCCATCCAATTCCGGTGGCGACGCCCAAAGCGCGCTTCTAAATCCTCCTAAAAATCCGTGTGGTCTGACGCCGGTCGCTGTTTCAGCGACCTGGCTTCGCCACGCCTGAAGAAAACTTCGGGAGAGTCATCATGCGTGCGGCTCAATTGAAAACGGTGTTGCCACGGGAGCTGCTCGCTTCGGTGGTGGTGTTTCTGGTCGCCCTGCCACTGTGCATGGGCATTGCGATTGCTTCAGGGTTGCCACCGGCCAAAGGCCTGATCACCGGGATCATCGGCGGTCTGGTGGTGGGCTGGCTGGCGGGTTCGCCGTTGCAGGTCAGCGGGCCCGCAGCGGGGTTGGCGGTGCTGGTGTTCGAACTGGTGCGCCAGCACGGCATCGAGATGCTCGGGCCGATCCTGCTGCTGGCGGGTTTTCTGCAACTGGTGGCCGGCCGTCTGAAGCTCGGTTGCTGGTTTCGGGTCACGGCGCCAGCGGTGGTCTACGGGATGCTCGCCGGGATCGGCGTGCTGATCGTGCTCTCGCAAGTGCATGTGATGCTGGATGCGGCGCCGAAACCCTCCGGTCTGGACAACCTGACGGCGTTCCCCGGCGCGGTGGCGCAGGCCTTGCCGTCTTTTGGCTGGCAGGCCGGGCTGCTCGGGCTGTCGACCATCGCTGTGATGTGGCTATGGGAAAAGTTTCGCCCGCATTCACTGCGCTTCATTCCCGGCGCACTGCTCGGTGTCGGGTTGGCGACAGGCGCCAGTCTGTTGTTGGCGCTGCAAGTGAAGCGGGTTGAAGTGCCGGCAAATCTGGCCGAAGCCATCGACTGGCTGAAACCGGCGGACCTGCTGAGCCTGGCCGACCCGACACTGCTGATCGCCGCGTTCGCCGTGGCGTTCATCGCCAGCGCCGAAACCCTGCTCTCCGCCGCTGCGGTGGATCGCATGCACAGCGGCCCGCGTTCGGACTTCGACCGCGAACTGTCGGCGCAAGGCGTCGGCAACATGCTCTGCGGGCTGGTCGGCGCGCTGCCGATGACCGGGGTGATTGTGCGCAGCTCGGCCAACGTCCAGGCCGGCGCCACCACGCGTTACTCGACGATTTTCCATGGCTTGTGGCTGCTGGGCTTCGTGTTGTTGCTGTCGAGTGTGCTGCAAAGCATTCCGGTGGCGAGTCTGGCCGGGGTGCTGGTCTACACCGGTTTCAAACTGGTGGATCTGAAAGCCTTTCGCGGGCTGGGGCGGTATGGCCGGATGCCGATGTTCACCTACGCCGCCACGGCGCTGGCGATCATCTTCACCGACCTGCTGACCGGTGTGCTGATCGGTTTCGGCCTGACCCTGGTGAAACTGGCGTTCAAGGCCTCGCGGCTGAAGATCAGCCTGATCGATCTGCCGCAGGAGGGGGAAATGGAGTTGCGTCTGGTGGGTGCGGCGACTTTCCTCAAGGTGCCGGCGCTGACTCAGGTGCTGGGCAGCATTCCGCCGGGCACGACGGTGCATGTGCCGCTCAACAACCTGAGCTACATCGACCATTCGTGTCTGGAGTTGCTGGAAGAGTGGGGACGGGCCAATGCGGCCAAGGGTTCGAAGCTGTTGATCGAGTCGCGCGGGTTGAAGCGCAGACTTGAGGGGCGCATCCGCACGAATGTCGGGATAGGTGCGGCGGGGTGAATCATCCACGCTCTAAATAAACCCTGTGGGAGCTGGCTTGCCAGCGATGGCGATGTGTCAGTCAACGACAATGCAGGCTGGTCCACCGCAATCGCTGGCAAGCCAGCTCCCACAGGTATTGATGTTTCCGCGTTACGCGGCGGGCTGATCCAAGTCCAGGCCCACGCCCAGACGGCGACTCATGCACGGCCAGCGTTTCCAGGCCGCACCGGTGTCCGGGCTGCTGAGTTTCTCGCGGTAGGCTTCCACCGACTCCAGCGCAAAGCTGTCGTCGTCGAGCATGCTGTCCACCGCGTGGTGCACCACTTCATCAAGTTGATTGGCAAATTCCTCACCGAGCAACTGGTGAGCAATCAGATTGGCGACCGTCATGTCCAAGGGGATCAGTGGCTGGCCGAAATGCTTGATGTACAGGTCGTTGACCTCTTCGACAAAGCGGTGCGCCAGATAGGCTTCGTCCAGCAGACTGTCCAGGCCGACCGGCGGCTGGAGAAAGTACTGTTCGGCGATTTTCAGCACCGGTTTGATCTGTGACTCGATTCCCGCTTCCCTGGCGACTTCATTGGCTGCATCCAGCAGGTCTGGCACTTCATCGATGTAGGCGGCGACAAAACGCGTCAGCACGCCGTTGGCGTCGGTTTCCGGCAACTGGATCGCCGGGTGCAGGTGCTGCAGTTGGCTTTCGAGCTGACGGGTTAGCTTTCCGGTTTCAATCTCGTGTTGTCGGGCTATGTGGATCTGCTCGCGCAATGCGGCGGTGTTCATGAAAACTCCAGGGTACAAGGCAATGAAATAGGGAAGACATAACTTAGCTGGCTTACGAAAAATGCTAAGACGCATTTGTCATAATTATTTCATCCTTGATGCACCGGCGTTATATCGGTTTGCCACCACTCGTCTGCATCCTTCTCCATTCGTGGTCCGGAACGCAAGTGCCAGCTGTTTCAGATGATTTACGCGATCGCGTTGCAATTCCCGGTGGCTGTCTATACTCGCCATTGAATGGAGTTAGCTGATGACGCCCGACTGCACCCGCAGCAAGGCCCGGCGATTCAAGTTCGTAGTCTGATGCAGCCGCTCCCTTGCCGCAGGCGAAAGCCGGCGGGATAACAAGAACGATAAGGGGAACCCGCAATGATGCGACATCCACACGTCTGGATGGGCCTCCTGTTGTGGTCGATTTTCAGCCAGGCCAACGCTGCCTGGACTGTGAATATGGCGCCTGGAGCGACTGAAATCAGTCACGCAGTATTCGACCTGCACATGACCATTTTCTGGATCTGTGTGGTGATCGGGATCATCGTCTTCGGCGCCATGTTCTGGTCGATGATCGTGCATCGCCGCTCCACCGGGCAGGTCGCCGCAAAATTCCACGAAAGTACCACCGTCGAAATTCTCTGGACCGTCGTGCCGCTGCTGATTCTGGTGGCGATGGCCGTTCCGGCGACCGCCACCCTGATCCGCATGTACGACACCAGTGAGCCGGATATCGATATCCAGATCACCGGTTACCAGTGGAAGTGGCACTACAAATACCTGGGCCAGGACGTCGAGTTCTTCAGCAACCTGGCCACCCCTGCCGAACAGATTCACAACAAGGAAGCCAAGGGCGAGCACTACCTGCTCGAAGTCGACAAGCCGCTGGTGCTGCCAGTCGGCGCCAAGGTGCGCTTTCTCGTGACCTCCGCCGACGTCATTCACTCGTGGTGGGTGCCGGCGTTCGCGGTCAAGCGCGATGCGATCCCGGGGTTCGTCAACGAGGCCTGGACGCGGATCGACAAGCCCGGCATCTACCGTGGCCAGTGCGCCGAGCTGTGCGGCAAGGATCACGGTTTCATGCCGATCGTGGTCGACGTCAAGGAGAAGCCCGACTACGAAAAATGGCTGGCCGACCGCAAGGCTGAAGCGGCGCAGCTCAAGGAGCTGACCAGCAAGGAATGGACACTGGACGAGCTCAAGGAGCGCGGCGACAAGATCTACCACACCACCTGCGTGGCCTGTCACCAGGCCGAAGGCCAGGGCCTGCCGCCGATGTTCCCGGCGCTCAAAGGCTCGCCGATTGCCACCGGCCCCAAAGCCGACCACCTGCACCGCGTGTACTTCGGCAAGCCCGGCACCGCCATGGCGGCGTTCGGCAAGCAACTCTCGGAAGTCGATATCGCAGCGGTCGTGACCTACGAACGTAACGCCTGGGGCAACAACAAGGGCGACATGGTCACGCCAAAAGAAGTGCTGGAGCTCAAACAGGCGGAAAGCAAATGAGCCGGTCCATCGCGTACTTCTTGAACCGGCCGGGGCAGCGCGCCCCGGCCAGCCCAGCCCACTCACGTAAAGGAGACCGGCCATGAGCGCTGTAATCGATGACCACGGTCATGCCGACCACGCCCACGGCCCCGCCAAAGGCCTGATGCGCTGGGTGCTGACCACCAACCACAAGGACATCGGCACGCTGTACCTGTGGTTTGCGTTCTGCATGTTCCTGCTCGGCGGCTCGTTCGCCATGGTGATCCGCGCGGAGCTGTTCCAACCCGGCCTGCAGATCGTCGAACCGGCGTTCTTCAACCAGATGACCACCATGCACGGCCTGGTGATGGTCTTCGGGGCGGTGATGCCGGCGTTCGTCGGTCTCGCCAACTGGATGATCCCGTTGATGATCGGCGCGCCGGACATGGCCCTGCCGCGGATGAACAACTTCAGCTTCTGGCTGCTGCCGGCGGCGTTCCTGCTGCTGGTCTCGACCCTGTTCACCGCCGGTGGCGGGCCGAACTTCGGCTGGACGTTCTACGCCCCGTTGTCCACCACCTACGCGCCGGAAAGCGTCACCTACTTCATCTTCGCCATCCACCTGATGGGGATCAGTTCGATCATGGGCGCGATCAACGTGATCGCCACCATCCTCAACCTGCGCGCCCCCGGCATGACCCTGATGAAAATGCCGCTGTTCGTCTGGACCTGGCTGATCACCGCGTTCCTGCTGATCGCGGTGATGCCGGTGCTGGCCGGATGCGTGACGATGATGTTGATGGACATCCACTTCGGCACCAGTTTCTTCAGTGCCGCCGGTGGCGGTGACCCGGTGCTGTTCCAGCATGTGTTCTGGTTCTTCGGCCACCCCGAGGTGTACATCATGATCCTGCCGGCCTTCGGCGCCGTCAGCCAGATCATCCCGACCTTCTCGCGCAAGCCGCTGTTCGGCTACACCTCGATGGTCTACGCCACGGCGAGCATCGCGTTCCTGTCGTTCATCGTCTGGGCGCACCACATGTTCGTAGTGGGCATTCCGCTGGTGGGCGAACTGTTCTTCATGTACGCGACGATGCTGATCGCGGTGCCGACCGGGGTGAAGGTGTTCAACTGGGCGAGCACCATGTGGCAAGGCTCGCTGACCTTCGAGACGCCGATGCTGTTTGCCGTGGCGTTCGTGATCCTGTTCTCGATCGGTGGTTTCTCCGGACTGATGCTGGCCATTGCCCCGGCGGACTTCCAGTACCAGGACACCTACTTTGTGGTGGCGCACTTCCACTACGTGCTGGTGCCGGGGGCGATCTTCGGGATCTTCGCCTCGGCCTATTACTGGCTGCCGAAGTGGACCGGGCACATGTACGACGAAACCCTCGGCAAGCTGCACTTCTGGCTGTCGTTCGTCGGCATGAACATGACCTTCTTCCCGATGCACTTCGTGGGACTGGCGGGGATGCCACGGCGGATTCCGGACTACAACCTGCAGTTCGCCGACTTCAACATGGTCTCCTCGATTGGCGCGTTCATGTTCGGCGCCACGCAGATCTTCTTCCTGTTCATCGTGATCAAGACCATTCGTGGCGGCCCGGCGGCCCCGGCCAAACCCTGGGATGGCGCCGAAGGCCTGGAGTGGAGCGTGCCGTCACCGGCGCCGTATCACACCTTTACTACGCCACCGGAAGTGAAATGAAACGCCTGGCCTTTGTGGGAGGGGGCTTGCTCCCACAGGGGATCTCGGCTGAGGCTGAAAATCATGGCTGACTCGATCTCGCTGAAAAAACTGGTCACCCGGCTGCTAGGCGTCGTCGTCGCAATGTTTGTCTTCGGCTTCGCCCTGGTGCCGATCTACGACGTGATGTGCAAGGCGTTCGGCATCAACGGCAAGACCGCCGGGCAGTACGAGGGCGAGCAGGTGGTGGATAACACGCGCCAGGTGCGCGTGCAGTTCCTGTCGATGAACAACGCCGACATGCCGTGGGAGTTCTACCCCAAGGGTGAGGAGTTGGTGACCCACCCCGGCGGCGTCAACGAGATGATCTTCGTCGCGCGCAACCCCACCGACAAACCGATGAGCGCCCAGGCCGTGCCGAGTATCGCGCCCAGCGAAGCAGCGGCGTACTTCCACAAGACCGAATGCTTTTGCTTTACCCAGCAGGTGCTGCAGCCGGGTCAGCAGATCGAAATGCCGGTGCGTTTCATCGTTGACCGCGACATGCCCAAGGACGTGAAGCACCTGACGCTGTCCTACACGCTGTTCGATATCACCGCCCGACATCCTCCGGTGGCTGCAAACACTGGCGGTTAAGCGTGCCCGATAAGGAGAACAATAAATGGCAAGTCATGAGCACTATTACGTCCCGGCCCAGAGCAAATGGCCGATCATCGCCACGTTCGGCATGGTCATCACCGTGTATGGGCTGGCCACCTGGTTCAACGATCTGAAGGCTGCGCGCCCGGAATCCCACGGCCCGTACATCTTTTTCGTCGGTGGGCTGTTGCTGGCGTACATGCTGTTCGGCTGGTTCGGTGCGGTGATCAAGGAAAGCCGCGCCGGGCTGTATAGCCCGCAGCTCGATCGCTCGTTCCGCTGGGGCATGAGTTGGTTCATCTTCTCCGAGGTGATGTTCTTCATCGCCTTCTTCGGCGCGCTGTTCTACGTGCGGCACATTTCCGGCCCGGCGCTGGGTGGCGAAGGCCCGAAAGGCATCGCGCACATGCTCTGGCCGAACTTCCAGTTCACCTGGCCGCTGCTGCACACGCCTGCCCCGAAACTGTTCCCGCCGCCCAAGGAAGTCATCAGCCCGTGGGGCCTGCCACTGATCAACACGATCCTGCTGGTCAGCTCCAGCGTGACCATCACCATCGCCCACCATGCCTTGAAGAAGGGCCATCGCGGTGCGCTGAAAATCTGGCTGGCGATCACCGTGTTGCTGGGCTGCGGCTTCCTCGCCCTGCAGGCCGAGGAATACATGCACGCCTACCACGAACTGGGGCTGACCCTGGGTTCAGGCATCTACGGCGCGACGTTTTTCATGCTCACCGGTTTCCACGGCGCCCACGTGACCATCGGCACGATCATTCTGTTCGTGATGCTGATGCGCATCATGAAGGGCCATTTCGATGCCGAGCATCAGTTCGGTTTCGAGGCGGCGAGCTGGTACTGGCACTTCGTCGATGTGGTGTGGATCGGCTTGTTCATCTTCGTTTATGTGCTCTGAGGATCGGACAGAGCTACCAGGGCGCGTGCGACACCAATTGGCCGCTGTAGAAACCCCAGGCAATCAAGCCGACGGTGCAAGCGGCCAATGCCACCCGAACACTCAAGGCGACGACCAGGCGATTTGAACTGCTGTCGTCCTTGACCAGGAAAAACAGGCCGCTGAACAGGCTGATCACCGTGGCAATCAGCATCAGGACGATCGCTGCTTTGAGCATGGGAAGACTCCGGGGGTACAGGCGATGCAATCAAGTATAGCGGTCGCATTCACTGCTTTTCTGGCGCGGCCATGAAGCGCTTCCGGCCGGGCGTCGTGCCGACGCTGGTGGTGGCGTTGTTGCTGCCGCTGCTGGTGTCGCTGGGCTTCTGGCAACTGGGCCGGGGCGCGGAGAAAACCGCCCTGCTCGCCAGTTACGCCGAACGCCGCGCCGCCGAACCGATGGCCAGCAGCGAATTGCTGCACAGCGCCGACCCGGCCTATCGCCGGGTGCATCTTTACGGCCAGTTCGATGGCGCCCACAGCCTGTTGCTCGATAACCGCCAGCGCAACGGCAAGGTCGGCATCGAACTGCTGCAACCGTTTCAGGACCGCGCCAGCGGCCTGTGGTTGCTGGTCAATCGTGGCTGGCTACCGTGGCCAGACCGCCGCGTAACCCCGCAATTCACCACCCCGACTGCCGCGCTGAGTCTCGACGCCTGGGTCTACGTCGCCCCCGGCGCCACCTTCCAGTTGCACGCCGACCCGGCCAGCAGCACCTGGCCGCAAACCATCACCGCCGTCGAACCCGCCAAACTGTGGAAAACCCTTGAGCGCGACGGCTTCGCCTATGAATTACGCGCAGAGCCCGGCCCGGCCAGCTATCAGGCCGACTGGCCGGTGGTTGCCATGGGCCCGGAAAAACACCTCGGTTACGCCGTGCAGTGGTTCGCCATGGCCACCGCCCTGCTCGGCCTCTACCTCTACCTTGGATTGCACAACGCAAAGGAGAAAACCCATGGGAACGGCCATGAATCCACCCAGCATGTCTGAGGCGAAACCTGCCGCCACCCGCCGCCGTGGACGGATCCAGCTGCTGCTGATTCTGCTTGGCGTGGTCGGCCCGATGATGCTCGCCACCGGCATGTACAAACTGCAGTTCTGGGTGCCGGACGGCCGCAGCTACCACGGCGAACTGATCGGCAATGGCCAGTCCCGCGCCGACCTCGGGGTGCAGGCCGATGAACAGCGCTGGCAGATGCTGGTCACCGCGCCCAAGGACTGCGCGGTTGATTGCCAGCAGCTGGTGTACCTCGCCCGGCAGATCCAGATCGGCCTCGGTCGCGATGCCGGGCGCGCCAGCCACGCCCTCGCCGCCGCCCAACCGCTGAACGCCGACTACGAAGCCAAGTTGAGCCGCGAGTACCCGCAGTTGCAACGCTATCCGCTGGACGCCGCAGCCTTCAGCAAGACCACCGGCGACAAGGCCACACCACAACTGTGGATCATCGACCCGCACGGCAATCTCGTGCTGCGCTACGACCCGAGCGTGAAAGGCAAGGATCTGCTCAACGACCTGCGCCACCTGCTGAAACTGTCGAACATCGGATAAGGGCATCGTCATGGCCAAACCTGGATTTCGCCTCGCGCTGTTTGCCACCCTGCTGGCACTGATCGTCGTGCTACTCGGCGCCTACACCCGCCTGACACACGCCGGCCTTGGGTGTCCGGACTGGCCAGGTTGCTATGGCTTTATCAGCGTGCCGAAAAGCGAAGCCCAACTGGCCCATGCCGAACTGCATTACCCCGATTCCCCGGTGGTGGCGCACAAGGGCTGGAACGAGATGATCCACCGCTACTTCGCCGGCACCCTCGGCCTGCTGATTTCGATTTTGGCCGGGCGCGCCTGGGTCAATCGCCGGCATCCGGGGCAACCGCTGAAACTGCCGCTGTTTCTGCTGGCGGTGGTGTTCGCCCAGGCGGCGTTCGGCATGTGGACGGTGACGCTCAAGCTCTGGCCGCAAGTGGTGACCGGGCATTTGCTCGGTGGCTTCGCGACCTTGAGCCTGCTGTTTCTGCTGACGTTGAGACTGTCCGGCGTGCTGCCGGCGCTGACCGTGCCCAAGCGTCTGCAATATTGGGCGACTGCCGGGCTGTTGCTGGTGATCGGCCAGATCGCCCTCGGTGGCTGGGTCAGCTCCAACTACGCGGCGGTGGCCTGCATCGACTTCCCGACCTGTCACGGCCAATGGCTGCCGTCCGCTGATTTTGCCAACGGCTTTCACCTGACCCAACACATCGGCCCGAATTACCTCGGCGGCCAGCTCGACAGCGATGCGCGCACGGCCATTCACCTGACCCACCGCATCGGCGCCCTGTTGGTCACGCTGGTGCTGCTCGGTCTGGCCTGGCAACTCAGGGGCGTCGGCATGACCCGGCTCGCCGGGCTGGTGCTGGTCGCCCTCGGCGCGCAAATCACCCTTGGCATCAGCAACGTGCTGTTCCATTTGCCGCTGCCGGTGGCCGTGGCGCACAACGCCGGCGGCGCGGCGCTGCTGTTGACCATGGTGCTGGTCAATTACCACGCGCGAACCAGTCTGGTCCGGGTCAAACAGCCGGTGCTCGCGCGCTGGCGCCTCAGCCCGCGCAAACACGTGGCCGCGCCCATAACGATTAAAGGAGAAACACCATGGCGCTTCTGATCGGCGAACGTCCCGCGCAAGCGCTGTGGCGTGACTATCTGGAGCTGACCAAGCCGAAAGTGGTGGTGCTGATGCTCATCACCTCGCTGGTCGGCATGTTCCTCGCGACCCGCGCCGGGGTGCCGTGGACGGTGCTGGTGTTCGGCAATCTGGGTATTGCACTGTGTGCCGGCGGGGCGGCGGCGGTCAATCATGTGGTCGACCGGCGCATCGACGCGGTGATGGCGCGCACGCACAAACGGCCGCTGGCCGAAGGCCGTGTTTCGCCAGCGGCGGCACTGACCTTTGCACTGGTATTGGCGCTGCTCGGGCAGGCCTTGCTGCTGACCTTCACCAATCCGCTGACCGCCTGGCTGACCCTCGCCTCCCTGCTCGGCTACGCGGTGATCTACACCGGCTTCCTCAAACGTGCGACGCCACAGAACATCGTCATCGGCGGCCTTGCCGGCGCAGCACCACCGCTGCTCGGCTGGACCGCCGCCACCGGCCACGTCAGCGCCGAACCGTTGCTGCTGGTGTTGATCATCTTCGCCTGGACTCCGCCGCACTTCTGGGCGCTGGCGATTCATCGCAAGGAGGAATACGCCAAGGCCGACATCCCGATGCTGCCGGTCACCCACGGCGAGCACTACACCAAAGTGCACATTCTGCTGTACACCTTTGCCCTGCTGGCGGTCAGCCTGCTGCCGTACGTGATCCACATGAGCGGCGTGCTCTACCTGATTTGCGCCCTCGCCCTCGGCGCAAGGTTTCTGCAATGGGCCGTGGTGCTGTACCGTGGCACTCGGCCGCACGCGGCGATCAACACCTTCAAGTACTCTATTTATTACTTGTTCCTGCTGTTCATCGCCCTGCTCGTAGACCACTACTTACTGTTGAACCTATGACTCGAACCCAGAAAACCGTCTTCATCCTCGTCGCCGTGATCGCGCTGATCCTGGGACTTACCGTCAACAAAGTGCTGAGTGGCAAAGGCCAGGGCGACCCCACCGCGCTGATCGACGCCGGCATCATCCTGCTGCCGCAGAGCCGTACCCTGCCGGGCGTGACGATGACCAATCAGGATGGCCAACCGGTCGCCATCGACGAGTTGAAAGGCAAGTGGAGCCTGCTGTTCTTCGGCTACACCTTCTGCCCGGACATCTGCCCGACTACCCTCGCGCAACTGCGGCAGATCAAGAGCGAGTTGCCAAAAGACGCTGTGGATAAATTGCAGATCGTGCTGGTCAGCGTCGACCCGAACCGCGATAGCCCGCAGCAGTTGAAGCAGTACCTGGGCTACTTCGACCCGCAGTTCATCGGCCTGACGCCGAAGTCGATCGAAGAACTGCAGAAGGTGGCGAACGCGGTGAGTATTCCGTTTATTCCGGCCGATACCAGCAAGCCGAATTACACGGTTGATCACAGCGGCAACCTTGCGGTGATCGGGCCGGACGGGACGCAGCGCGGGTTTATTCGGGCGCCGTTGAACAACGCCAAACTGGTGGCGCAACTCCCGGTAATGCTCAACCGCAAGTAAGAGCAGGCTGTCCCACAGGGGATTTGTGTCAGGCCAAAAAAAGGGAGCCACGAGGGCTCCCTTTTTGTGCACAACCAACCGAATCAGAACGCCGGCAATACCGCGCCTTTGTACTTCTCGGTGATGAACTTCTTCACTTCCGGGCTGTGCAGGGCGGCAGCCAGTTTCTGCATCGCGTCGCTGTCCTTGTTGTCCTCGCGGGACACCAGGATGTTCACGTACGGCGAGTCGTTGCCTTCGATCACCAGCGCATCCTTGGACGGATCGAGCTTGGCTTCCAGCGCGTAGTTGGTGTTGATCAGCGCCAGATCGACCTGGGTCAGCACGCGCGGGATGGTCGCGGCTTCCAGTTCACGGATTTTCAGGTCTTTCGGGTTCTCGGCGATGTCTTTGACAGTCGACAGGATGTTCTTCGAGTCCTTGAGCTTGATCACGCCAGCCTTGTCCAGCAGCAACAGCGCACGGCCGCCGTTGGTGGCGTCGTTCGGGATCACCACGTTCGCGCCACTTGGCAGGTCCTTCAGATCCTTGATCTTGTTCGAGTACGCACCCAGTGGTTCCAGGTGCACACCGGTCACCGCCACCAGATGGGTGCCCTTGGCCTTGTTGAACTCATCAAGGTACGGCTGGTGCTGGAAGAAGTTGGCGTCCAGACGCTTTTCAGCGACCTGTACGTTCGGCTGAATGTAGTCGGTGAACACCTTGACCTTCAGATCCACGCCTTCTTTGGCCAGAGCCGGCTTCACGAATTCGAGGATTTCTGCGTGCGGCACCGGAGTGGCAGCAACGGTCAGGGTTTCAGCGTGGGCCGAAAAAGCAGCTACGGCAGCGAAAGCAGCGATCAGTTTTTTCATTCAGCTAACTCCTTTTCAAAGCGCCCGTATGGCGCCTGCCAGCGAATGGCCGGCTCATCTCTTGATTACAAAAACCGGTTATTTGCGCGAGAAATGCACGACCAGGCGGTCGCCCACCATCTGCAGCACTTGCACCAGAATCAGCAGCAACACCACGGTGACGATCATCACGTCGGTCTGGAAACGCTGATAGCCGAAACGGATCGCCAGGTCACCCAGACCACCGGCGCCGACCACACCGGCCATTGCCGTGTAGGACACCAGTGTAATCGCCGTCACCGTAATCGCTGCGAAGATGCCGGGACGGGCCTCTGGCAGCAAAGCGTTCATGATGATCTGCCGGGTGGTCGCGCCCATCGACTGGGTCGCTTCGATGATGCCGCGATCGACTTCACGCAGCGCGGTTTCCACCAGACGCGCGAAGAACGGGGTCGCCCCCACCACCAACGGCGGGATCGCACCGGCCACGCCCAGCGAGGTGCCAGTGATCAGCACGGTGAACGGGATCATCACGATCAACAGAATAATGAACGGCAGCGAACGCAGAATGTTCACTGCCAGCGACATGAAAGCGTAGAGGCCACGGTTTTCCAGGAGCTGACGCGGGCTGCAGAGAAACAGCAACACACCCAGCGGCAGACCGAGCAGCACGGTGAACAGCAGCGAACCGCCGAGCATCAGCATCGTGTCGCCGGTGGCCAGCCAGATTTCGTACCAGTCGATATTGGTGAAGAAACTCATCAGGTCTGCCATTAGCGCAACACCTCCATGTGAACGTCAGCGGCGGTGAAGCGGGCGAAGGCCGCTTCCATGTCGCCACCGGTGACGGCGAGGGTCAGTTGCCCGTAAGGAATGTCTTTGATCCGGTCGATGCGACCGGCGAGGATGCTGTAGTCGACGCCGGTTTCCCGGGCGACAGTACCGAGCAGCGGCGCGTAGGTCGCTTCGCCCTGAAAGGTCAGACGCACGATGCGACCCGGCACGTGAGCGAAGTCATCGCGCTGTTCGCTTTCGTCGATCTGCTCGCTTTCCTGCACAAAACGCTTGGTGGTCGGGTGCTTCGGATGCAGGAACACATCGGCCACCGAACCTTGCTCGACGATCACGCCGGCATCCATCACGGCCACCTGATCGCAGACGCGACGGATCACGTCCATCTCGTGGGTGATCAGGACGATGGTCAGTTTCAGTTCGCGGTTGATCTCGGCCAGCAGTTGCAGGACCGACGCGGTGGTCTGCGGGTCGAGGGCGCTGGTGGCCTCGTCGCACAGCAGAATCTTCGGCTTGGTCGCCAGGGCGCGGGCGATGCCGACGCGCTGTTTCTGGCCGCCGGACAATTGTGCCGGGTACTTTTTGGCGTGATCAGACAGACCGACCCGTGCCAGCAACTCGGCGACGCGCTGGTTGATCTCGCTGGTGGACAGTTCACCGGCCAGGGTCAGCGGCAGCGCGACGTTGTCGGCCACGGTCTTGGAGGCGAGCAGGTTGAAGTGCTGGAAGATCATCCCGACTTGCTGGCGGAAACGGCGCAGGCCGTTGGCGTCCAGCGCGGTGACTTCTTCGCCGTCGACGATGATCTTGCCGCCGCTGGAGTCTTCCAGGCGATTGATCAGACGCAGCAGGGTACTTTTTCCCGCACCGGAATGGCCGATCAGGCCGAAGACCTGACCGTTTTCAATCGAAAGACTGGTCGGGTGCAGGGCGGGAATGTCCTTACCGGCGACGCGGTAAGTTTTGTGGACGTTTTGAAACTCGATCACGTAGCGAACCTTGTGGGGCGCGTTAGAAAAGGATCAGCGGTTAGCCGGGCGCGCATTTTAGCCTGTCCGTATAGAGGTTCTTAGCATTTATTTCGCAATTAACCTTCGATTTGGCAATAACAAGATCAAAGGTCATAAAAAAGGAACGCCCCGAGACCCTCATCAGTCACTAAGTAAGCGACTTGAAAACCCTGGGTACCGTGCCCGGGAACCACTCAAGAGTCCCCGACACGTATCGGGGTCAAACGAGGAGTTTACGTCTGATGAGCAGCAAGAAACCTACGACCGACAAAAGCCAGATGGCCGGAACCGATACCCAGGATCGCGCCAACACCAACGCCAAACTCGACAGCCTGGAGAAATTTCGCTCCGACGCCACTGGCCAGGCCCTGCGCACCAATCAGGGAGTCAAGGTCGCCGATAACCAGAACACCCTCAAGGCCGGCCCGCGCGGGCCGTCGCTGCTGGAAGACTTCATCATGCGTGAGAAAATCACGCACTTTGACCATGAACGCATTCCGGAGCGCATCGTTCATGCGCGCGGCACCGGCGCCCATGGCTTCTTTCAGGCGTACGAGAACCATTCGGCGCTGACCAAGGCCGGTTTCCTGCAGGATCCGGGGAAAAAGACTCCGGTGTTCGTGCGTTTTTCCACAGTGCAGGGGCCGCGCGGCTCTGGTGATACCGTGCGCGACGTGCGCGGTTTCGCCGTGAAGTTTTTCACCGATGAAGGCAACTTCGACCTGGTCGGTAACAACATGCCGGTGTTTTTCATCCAGGATGCGATCAAGTTTCCCGATTTCGTCCACGCGGTTAAACCCGAGCCGCACAACGAAATACCCACCGGCGGCTCGGCCCACGACACGTTCTGGGACTTCGTCTCGCTGGTGCCGGAATCGGCACACATGGTGATCTGGGCGATGTCCGACCGGGCGATCCCGAAAAGCCTGCGCAGCATGCAGGGCTTTGGCGTGCACACCTTCCGCCTGGTCAACGCCGAGGGCAAATCGCGTTTCGTCAAATTCCACTGGCGTCCGACCGCCGGCACCTGCTCGCTGGTGTGGGACGAAGCGCAGAAGCTCGCGGGTAAAGACACCGACTACCATCGCCGCGATCTCTGGGAAGCCATCGAAATGGGCGACTATCCGGAGTGGGAACTGGGGGTGCAGATCATCGAGGAGGAAAACGAGCATGACTTCGATTTCGACATCCTCGACCCGACAAAACTGATCCCCGAAGAAATCGTGCCGATCACCCCACTGGGCAAGATGACCCTCAACCGTAACCCGGACAACTTCTTCGCCGAGACCGAGCAGGTCGCATTCTGTCCCGGTCATATCGTGCCGGGCATCGACTTCTCCAATGACCCGCTGCTGCAAGGTCGGCTGTTTTCCTACACCGATACGCAAATCAGCCGACTCGGCGGACCGAATTTTCATGAGTTGCCAATCAACCGCCCGGTGGCGCCGTTCCACAACGGTCAGCGTGATGCGCAGCACCGCACCGTAATCGATAAGGGCCGCGCCTCTTATGAGCCGAACTCGATTGATGGCGGCTGGCCGAAAGAAACCCCTCCGGCGGCCAAAGACGGCGGCTTCGAGAGCTACCCTGAACGCATTGATGCGAACAAGATCCGCCAGCGCAGCGAGTCGTTCAGCGACCACTTCTCTCAGGCACGGCTGTTCTTCAACAGCATGAGTGAGCACGAGAAGGAGCACATCATCGCCGCCTACAGCTTCGAGCTGGGCAAGGTCGAACGTGAGTTCATCCGCGCGCGGGAGGTGAACGAGATCCTGGCCAACATCGACCTGGAGCTGGCCAAGCGTGTCGCGGTCAATCTGGGGTTGCCGGCGCCAGCCAAAGGCACGGTCGAGGTGCGTCGAACCTCGTTCGATCATTCGCCGGCGCTGAGTCAGGCCAATCTGCTGCCGGAAAACATCAAAACCCGCAAAGTGGCGATTCTTGCAGCCAACGGCGTCGATGGTGCTGCGATTGAGGCGATGAAGAAGGCGTTGGCGGCTGAAGGTGCGCACGCCAAGCTGCTGGGGCCAACCTCAGCGCCGGTGAAGACTGCCGACGGCAAAACCCTGGCGGTGGATGCATCCATGGAGGGCATGCCTTCGGTGATCTTCGATGCGGTGTTCGTGCCGGGTGGCGCGGCGTCGATCAAGGCGTTGAGCGGCGACGGCGTGGCGTTGCACTACCTGCTGGAGGCCTATAAGCATCTGAAGGCGATTGCGCTGCACGGCGAGGCCAAGCAGCTGCAGGACCTGTTGAAGCTGGAGGCGGATGCAGGGTTGCTGCAGGGCAAGGATGTGCCGGGGCTGACCAAGCCGTTCTTTGCCGCGATCGGGCAGCATCGGGTGTGGGCGCGGGAGCCTAAGGCCAAGGCCATTCCGGCCTAAAGGTCTTCGCTGACGGGCAGGATGCCTTCGCGAGCAAGCCCGCTCCCACATTGGATTGGTGTACGACACAGATCCAGTATGGGAGCGGGCTTGCTCGCGAAGCTTTCAGGGCTTGGCAGGTATCAGAACCATCTGCGCCGGGACTGTGCGCACGATCTGCTTCTCGATCTGCAGATCGAAATCCGGATTCAGTTTCTTCACACGCTTGGTCAGCAACGTCGCCAACCAAGGGTAATCATTAGTCCGTGGCGCCTGAATGGTCACGGCACATTCGTAATTCACCACATCGGCGGCGATCGCATCCAGTTGGCGGCGAAGTTTGCGGCTATCGGTGATGTTCAGCGCCACCGTGGTGCTCTCGGCGGTCGGATCGATCACCTTGGCTTTCGGTTTGGCTTCAGCTGCCAGCAACGCCGCTTCGGCTTTTTCCAGCTCGGCTTTACGGGCTTCGGTGATGGCGCCGTTGACCCCGCCGGTCAGCGCCGGGGCTTTGGGCATCAGGGCGCGGGCACGGCTCAGCGCGGTGGCTGCGGCGTTCACATCACCCTTTTGCAACACGATCTGGCTGCGACGCAGGTAGGCTTCGGCCAACTGGCGCTGGTATTGCTCCAGGGACTGATCGTTGGGAGTTTCAGCCTGCAAGGCCGCCAGCTGGTCTTCGGCCGTGGCCAGTTCGCTGCTGGCCAGGCTTTGCTCCAGCTGTGCGATGGCCGTGGCCCGCGTGTCGGGGGCTTCGGCCACCGGCGGCGTGCTTTGGCAGGCGCCCAGCAGCACGGAAAATGCGACAAGGAGCAGATAACGGGAGGCGAACGGCTTCATTCCTGCGACTCTCTAATTGCGCAAAAAGCGAGCAAGTCTACACCCCTCGACGGGGCAGAACAAAACTCAGCAGAAACAGTGCGGCCGCCGTCACAACGATTGACGGCCCCGCCGGGGTGTCCTTGAACCATGACAGCGCCAGCCCGCCACACACCGCGAGCATGCCCAGCAGGCTCGCGCCCAGGGCCATCTGCTCCGGCGAGCGGGCGTGACGTTGTGCCGCAGCCGCCGGGATGATCAACAGCGAGGTAATCAGCAACACGCCGACGATTTTCATCGCCACCGCGATCACCACCGCGATCAACAGCATCAGCGCCATGCGCAGGCCCGCCACCGGCAGGCCTTCGACCTTGGCCAATTCCTCATGCACAGTGATCGCCAGCAGCGGCCGCCACAATGTCACCAGCAACACCAGCACCGCCGCGCTGCCGCCGAGGATCCACATCAGATCGGTC
The DNA here is from genome assembly GCF_000633255.1 of Pseudomonas sp. H1h. GTDB lineage: Bacteria > Pseudomonadota > Gammaproteobacteria > Pseudomonadales > Pseudomonadaceae > Aquipseudomonas. The sequence goes on along the minus strand of NZ_AYMJ01000026.1, from coordinate 90,060 downwards.
GGGCTGATCGCCAGCAAGTCGCCGAACAGATAGGCCATCAGGTCGATCCGCACTTCATGCATGAAGCTTAGTACCACCAGCCCGAGAGAGAGCGTGCTCGGTGCAAGAATTCCCAACAGCGTGTCGGAGGCCAGCGGCTGACGCTGTTGCAGGGTCACCAGCAGCACCGCCAGCAGCAGGCAGCCAACCGTGACCGCAACGGTCGGGCTGACATCCAGCAGAAAGCCCAGCGCCACGCCAAGCAGTGCAGCGTGGGACAGGGTGTCGCCGAAATAGGCCATCCTTCGCCAGACCACAAACGAGCCCAACGGCCCGGCGACCACCGCCAGTGCCAGACCTGCAAGCAGGGCATACAACAGAAAATCAGCCATGCTTGCAGTTGTCTCCATGAACGTGGGTGTGGCCCGCGCCGGGCGCCTTGACCACCGAACCGTGCAGGTCGTGGGCGTGGTCGTGATGGTGGTGATAGATCGCCAGACTCGGCGCATTCTTGCCGAACAGCTCGACGAACGCCGGATCGCCGCTGACCTGCTCCGGATGCCCGGAGCAGCAGACGTGACGGTTCAGGCACACCACCTGATCGGTGGTGCTCATCACCAGGTGCAAATCGTGGGAAACCATCAACACGCCGCAGCCGTGACGGTCACGCAGGCGGGTAATCAGGCTGTACAGCTCGGCTTGCCCGGCGACATCGACGCCTTGCACCGGCTCATCCAGCACCAATAGTTCCGGCTCGCGCAGCAGCGCTCGCGCCAGCAGCACCCGCTGCATCTCACCACCGGAAACGCTTTGCACCGGGCTGTCGATCACGTGCTCGGCGCCGACTTCCTTGAGCGCCGCCAATGCACGCGGGCGATCTACACCGGGCACCAGACGCAGGAAGCGCAGCACCGACAGCGGCAAGGTCGGATCGACGTGGAGTTTTTGCGGCATGTAGCCGACGCGCAGTTTCGGCTTGCGCCAGACACTGCCGCTGTCCGGCTTCAACAGCCCGAGCACGGCGCGTACCAGAGTAGTCTTGCCGGCGCCGTTGGGGCCGATCAGCGTGACGATCTGCCCCGGCTCGACGCTCAGCTCGATGTTGTCCAGCACGGTCTGCCCGGCAAAGGTGACGGCGACGTGCTGAAGACGGATCAACGGGTTGCTCATCAAGCCCCCTGGCAACCGGAGCACAGGCCGACCACTTCAACGGTCTGCGCTTCGACGATGAAACCGACGTCTTTGGCGCTGTTGATGATCGCGTCGCTGATGGCTTTCTGTTCCAGCTCGATGGCGGCGTGGCAGTCGCGGCAGATCAGGAACTGGCCCTGGTGCGCATGCTCGGGGTGCACGCAACCGACGAAGGCGTTGAGCGATGAGATGCGGTGCACCAGGCCGTTTTCCAGGAGGAAATCCAGCGCGCGGTAGACGGTTGGCGGCGCGGCGCGGCGGCCGTCCTGCTCGCTCAGCACCGCGAGAATGTCATAGGCGCCCAACGGCTTGTGGCTCTGCCACACCAGTTCCAGCACCCGCCGGCGCAACGCAGTCAGGCGCAGGCCTTTCTGGGCGCACAAGGCATCGGCCTCGGTCAGTGCGCTGTGTACGCAATGAGAGTGGTCGTGGGGACGGCTGGCAATCGGTGTAATAGGCATGGGCGGCGACGAGTTTTGATAGAGACGTTATTATGTTACCCGTTCTCGCCTCCTTGAGTGGTCATCGTGTCCCGACTTTTTTCTGTTTTTGTGGCTTTTGTCGCCAGTTTTCTGCTGATCGGTTCGGCCCAGGCCGAGGTCAAGGTCCTCACCAGCATCAAACCGTTGCAGTTGATTGCAGCGGCGGTGCAGGACGGCGTGGCGATTCCCGAAGTGTTGCTGCCGCCGGGCGCTTCGCCGCACAACTACGCGCTGCGCCCCTCGGATGTGCGCAAGGTGCAATCGGTGGACTTGCTGTACTGGATCGGTCCGGACATGGAAGGTTTCCTGCCGCGCGTGCTCAACGGTCGGACCCTGCCGAGCGTGGCCGTGCAAGATCTGCCGGGCATGAAACTGCGCCGCTTTGCCGAAGACAGCCACTCCCACGCCGAAGACGCCGACGAGCATGACCACGACCACCGCCCGGGCACCCTGGACGCGCATCTGTGGTTATCGCCGGTGAATGCGCGGGTGATTGCCGACAAAATGGCTGCCGACCTGAGCGCCGCCGATCCGGCCAACGCCGAGCGCTATCAGAGCAACGCCAAGGCCTTCGATGAGCGCCTGGATGCGCTGGATGCACGTTTGAAGAAGCGTCTGGCCGGTATTGAAGGCAAACCGTACTTCGTGTTTCACGAAGCCTTCGATTACTTCGAGGACGCTTACGGCCTGAAGCACACCGGCGTGTTCAGCGTGGCGGCGGAAGTGCAGCCGGGCGCGCAGCATGTGGCGGCGATGCGCAAACGCCTGCAGGAAGTGGGCAAGACCTGTGTGTTCAGCGAGCCACCGCTGCGTCCACGCCTGGCGGAGACGCTGGTAGCGGGTCTGCCGGTGAAGCTGGCGGAGCTGGATGCGCTGGGCGGGTATACGCCGGCGACGGCTCAGGGTTATGAGCAGGTGCTGGAGAAACTGGGTAATGATTTGGCCGGGTGCCTGGAATCGCTGTAACCCCCGACTCCTGTGGGAGCGAGCCTGCTCGCGAAAGCGGTGTCTCATTCAAGATAGATGCTGAATGTGCCGCCCCATTCGCGAGCTAGCCCGCCCCCACAGGTTCGTGGCGCCTCCAGAATTAACTCAGAGGGCAAACGGCAGCGGTGTGTGGACCTGCTGCCGCTGCGCCAACCGCAGCTCAAACTCCCGCGGATCGTGAATCAGCACGTCCTGCCCGGCAAACTGCTCGGCGGCGATCAATCGCGACAGCCAGAACCGCACACACGCCACACGCAACATGGTCGGCCACAACTCGGCCTCCGCTGCCGTGAACGGCCGCAACGCGGCATAGGCGCCGAGAAATGCGCGGGCACGCGGCCCATCGATCAAACCGTCCTCGTCCGAACACCAGTCGTTCAAGGCAATCGCTACGTCGTAGAGCATCGGCCCCGAGCAGGCGTTGTAGAAGTCGATCAGCCCGGTCAGGTGCGTGCCTTCGAACATTGCGTTGTCGCGGAACAGGTCGGCGTGGATGTTGGCCCGTGGCAGCGCAAGAATCCTGTCTTTCTGCGCAGTGATTTCCTCCAGCGCCTTGTGCAACAGCGCACGCGGCTCGTCGCTCAGGTGCGAGAGAAACTCCGTGCCCTCCTCCAGCATCCAGTCCAGGCCCCGATCGGTCTTGCGCTTGATCATGCGCTCGCCCTGGGTCGCCAGGTGCAGATGCGCCTGCAACTCACCGACCTGCGCGCAATGCTGGGCGTTGGCGACCTTGATGTGTTTACCGGACAGGCGCGGTTGCAGCAGCGCCGGCTTGCCTTTGAGCTCACGCAGCGCCACACCGTCAGTGGTGCGCAGTGCGTAAGGTACCGGCAGATCGGCCTCGTGCAGCACATCGAGCAGGTTGATGAAGAACGGCATCTCCTGCACCGGACCGCGCTCGACCAGGGTCAGGACGAACTCGCCCTGCTCCAGGCTGACAAAGAAATTGGTGTTTTCGCTGCCGGCGGCGATCCCCTGGAAATCAAGCAGACGGCCGAGCCCGTAAGGGGCGAGAAAGGTTTCCAGCTCGGGCCGAGCCAGGGGGGTGAACACAGACATGGTTAAAAACTGCTCAGTTCGGGCGCCGCCAGCACAGCAGCGCCGATTAAAATTAAGAGACTACTTCCATTCGAAAATCTTCCACGACGGGATCAGCATATCCGGCTGATCCGAGCGGATGAAGTTTGCATCGGTACCGTCCGCACGCACCAGAAAATAGGGAGGAAATCCCTTCTGGGTAACCTTGATCGCATACAGGAAACCGTTTTGGCGGTATTCCTGAATGGTCTTGTCGCCTTCCGTGCGGATGGTAACTTCCGGATCGGCCGACGGCGCATCATCCGCGGCCATCGCCGCCAACGGTGAGATTGCAATCAAACTGACCAGCAGCAAGCGATTTAACGTACGCATGATAACCTTGTCCCTTTGTCGTCAACGGTCCCGCTATTCTAGCGCCGGGCCCGCCGAAAAGGTTGATTCTGCTCATGAGCCAAGCCCCCCTCGTCCTGGTGGACGGTTCGTCTTACCTGTACCGCGCTTTCCACGCACTGCCACCGCTGACCACCTCCAAAGGCCTGCCGACCGGCGCGGTCAAAGGTGTGCTGAACATGCTCAAGAGTCTGCGCAAGCAGTACCCGGACAGCCCGTTCGCCGTGGTCTTCGACGCCAAGGGCGGGACGTTTCGCGATGAGATGTACGCCGAATACAAGGCCAACCGGCCGAGCATGCCCGACGACATGCGCGTGCAGATCGAGCCGCTGCACCAGAGCGTGATCGCCCTCGGTTTTCCGCTGCTGTGCGTGGAAGGCGTCGAGGCTGACGACGTGATCGGCACTCTGGCGCGCAGCAGCGCGGCGGCGGATCGCCCGGTGATCATCTCCACCGGCGACAAGGACATGGCGCAACTGGTCGACGGCCACATTACCTTGGTCAACACCATGTCCGGTAGTTCGATGGACGTCGAGGGCGTGAAGGAGAAATTCGGCGTCGCTCCGGAGCAGATCATCGATTATCTGGCGCTGATGGGCGACTCTTCCGACAACATCCCCGGCGTTCCCGGTATCGGCCCGAAGACCGCATCCGGCCTGCTGGTGGGCGTCAACGGCGGCCTGACCGAGCTCTATGCGCAGCTCGATATCGTCCCGACCCTGCCGATTCGCGGGGCCAAGACCCTGCCGGCCAAGCTCGAAGAGCACAAGGAGATGGCGTTCCTCTCCTATCAACTGGCGACCATCAAGGTCGACGTGCCGCTGGACGTTGAACTCGACGATCTGCAAATGGGCGTGGAAGATCCCGCCAAACTCTACGAGCTCTACACCCTGCTGGAATTCAAGAGCTGGCTGAATGACCTCGACCGTGACGCCAAGCGCCAGGAACTGAGCGCGGCCATCGAGCCTGCGCCTGCTGGCGATCTGTTCAGCGCGCCTGCGGCCCAAACGCCAGCCGCCCCCGCTGAAGCCGCTTATGAAACCATCCTTGATCAGGCGCGTTTCGACGTCTGGCTGGAAAAACTGCAGAACGCCAAGCTGTTCGCCTTCGACACCGAAACCACCGGCATCGACGCGCAACAGGCGCAACTGGTCGGCCTGTCGTTCGCCGTGCAGGCCAACGAAGCGACGTATATCCCGCTGACCCACTCCTACATCGGCGTGCCCGAGCAACTGGATCGCGACACCGTGCTGCGCGCGCTGAAGCCGATTCTCGAAGATCCGAACAAACTCAAGGTTGGCCAGCACGCCAAGTTCGACATGAACATTCTGGCCAACTGCGCCATCGGCGGCGATCAGAGCCAAGGTATCAATGTGCGCGGCATCGCCTTCGACACCATGCTTGAGTCCTACGTGCTCAACTCCACCGCCACCCGCCACGACATGGACAGCCTCGCGCAGAAGTACCTGGACCACACCACCGTGAGCTTCCAGGACATTGCCGGTAAAGGCGCCAAGCAACTGACCTTCGACCAGATCGCCCTGGAACAGGCCGGGCCGTACGCCGCCGAAGACGCCGACATCACCTTGCGTCTGCACCAGACCCTGTTCGAAAAGCTCAGCGCGATCCCGAGCCTGGCCAATGTGCTGACCGACATCGAAATCCCGCTGGTGCCGGTACTTGCGCGCATCGAGCGCCAGGGCGCATTCGTCGACGCCGCACTGCTGGGCGTGCAAAGCATCGAACTGGGCGAAAAGATGGTTGCGCTGGAGCGTGAAGCGTTCGAGATTGCCGGGGAAGAGTTCAATCTCGGCTCGCCGAAACAACTGGGCGTGATCCTCTACGAAAAACTCGGCCTGCCGGTGCTGAAGAAAACCGCCAAGGGCCAGCCATCGACCGCCGAGGAAGTGCTGGCGAAACTCGCCGAGGACGATCACCGCTTGCCGAAAGTGCTGATGGAGCACCGCTCCATGAGCAAGCTGAAAAGCACTTACACCGATCGTCTGCCGGAGCAGATCAACCCGCGCACCGGGCGCATCCACACCTCGTACCATCAGGCTGTGGCGTCCACCGGTCGCCTGTCTTCCAGCGATCCGAACCTGCAGAACATTCCGGTGCGTACCGCTGAGGGCCGACGCATCCGCCAGGCCTTCGTCGCACCAAAAGGCTACAAACTGCTGGCGGCGGACTACTCGCAGATCGAACTGCGGATCATGGCCCACCTGTCCAGGGACGAAGGCCTGATGAACGCCTTCCGCAACAACCTGGACGTGCACACCGCGACCGCTGCCGAAGTGTTCAAGGTCGAACTCGACGAAGTGACCTCCGACCAGCGCCGTGGCGCCAAGGCGATCAACTTCGGCCTGATCTACGGCATGGGTGCGCAGAAGCTCGGCAAGGACATCGGCGTCGATACCAAGACCGCCAAGGCCTACATCGACACCTACTTCGCCCGCTACCCCGGCGTGCGCGAATACATGGAGCGCACCCGCAAGCAGGCTGCCGATCAGGGCTACGTCGAAACGCTCTTCGGTCGCCGCCTGTACCTGCCGGAGATCAACTCCAACAAGCCGCAAGAGCGCGCCGCCGCTGAACGCACAGCGATCAACGCGCCGATGCAGGGCACTGCAGCAGACATCATCAAGAAAGCCATGGTGGCGGTGGATAATTGGCTGGAATTGTCCGCACTGGACGCCAAAGTCATCCTTCAGGTGCACGACGAACTGGTGCTGGAGGTTCGCGAGGATCTGGTCGATCAGGTGAGCCAGGAAATCCGCCTGCACATGAGCGAAGCGGCGAAGCTGGACGTGCCGTTGCTGGTGGAAGTCGGCGTCGGCAACAACTGGGATGAGGCGCACTAAGGCGTCTGGGCCGGTCGTTTGCCGCGACACACTGTCGCGGCAAACGCCTGAAGAGAGCTTATTTCGAAACGCGCTTGGTCTTATTCCAAAGCTTTTTGAAAAAAATCTGAACTAATCTGACAGCTCACTACTCAGAGTTACTGAATGGCTGGTGAAGCCCTTCGATGCTCCTATGTTGTGTTAAGTGTTGGCAGATATCTGAACCCCGCCCTAGCGGTTCGGAACTTGAACCCCGGAACTTCTCCCTCCCCAAACGAAGTCCGGGGCTTTTTTTTGCCTCAAAACTCGCTGTGGCGACGTCAGACTGCGTTAAAAGCGCAGTTGAAAATGCTCATTCAGGTCCCCCTGAACTCTGCTTTTTAACCGCACTTTTGCCTTGCCTGACAGCATCACAGACAGTTTTGAAATCCCCTTACTCTGCCTCTGGCGGCACTTCCGTGCCTTTGTCTGCCAGTTCCATCCAGCCTGCCAGCACAGTGTAGGCCTCTTCCAGGCCCATGCGTTTTGGCGCCGAGAACAGCTGGATCGTCACCAGATCACCCCAGCCCTTGCGGATTTCCGACTGCACCTTAAGCAGCGTGTTCTTGGCTGCGCCATAGGTCAGCTTGTCGGCCTTGGTCAGCAGGATGTGCATCGGCATGCCGGCGGCAACGGCCCAGTCGAGCATCAGCAGGTCGAAGTCGGTCATTGGATGACGGATGTCCATCATCAGAATCAAACCCTTCAAACTCTCGCGGCCACCGAGGTAAGCCTCGAGGTGACGCTGCCAGTGTTGCTTGAGCGGGATCGGTACTTTTGCATAACCGTAGCCCGGAAGGTCGACCAGACGCCGTTCATCGTCTAGCTTGAAGAAGTTCAACAGCTGTGTGCGACCCGGGGTTTTCGAGGTGCGCGCCAGGCTGGCGTGAGTCAGGGTGTTCAGCGCGCTGGATTTACCGGCGTTGGAGCGCCCGGCAAACGCCACTTCGAAGCCTTCGTCGTCAGGGCATTGATCGACTTTGGCGGCACTGAGCATGAACGTGGACTGTTGGCACAGACCGAGGATGGGATTCTTGAGTTGCATGGGATTTCCGATGTGGGCGGCGCCGGGATTGGGCGCGGAACGCGGTGTCGCTTCCGTTTCAGTGACGCCAGTATATAATGCCGCAGATTTTGTGTGTGCTTTGTCCCAGCGAAGGATGAAGTTCACGAGAGCCAAAGACCTTGATTGCGCATCAGAACGCAGAACGCTCTCAACCCTGAAAAGGTCGTTTTATGACGAAATGGCTGCTGGCTGCCGGAGTCCTGATACCGCTTTACAGCGCACAGGCTACACAGGAACCGGAAGCCGTGTACAACCGTGTTTGTGGTGCCTGTCATTCCGGCCAACTACCCATGGCGCCCGAAAGAGGCGATCAGGAAGCTTGGACGCCGAGGTTGGCGAAAGGTATGGAGACGCTGGTGCAACACGTGACCCAGGGTTTCAAGGCGATGCCGCCGCGTGGTTTGTGCATGGACTGCAGTGCCGAGGATTACCAGGCCATCATCCTTTGGATGAGCGAGAGTAAACCCGGTCCATAACTCTTAACCCTTAGCCGTAGTTGGATTAGCTGATGAACAAATTGATCGTGAGTCTGCTGTTGACCGTGGGAATCTCCGGCATGGCCCATGCTGCAGGTGATGCAGCAGCCGGCCAGGCAAAAGCCGCCGTATGTGGAGCCTGCCATGGCCCGGACGGGAACAGCATGGCACCCAATTTTCCGAAACTGGCAGGCCAGGGTGAACGCTACCTGACCAAGCAACTGCACGACATCAAGTCGGGCAAGCGCACCGTTCTGGAAATGACGGGCCTGCTGACCAACCTGAGCGATCAGGACCTGGCCGACATCGCCGCCTACTTCGCCAGCCAGAAAGGCAGCGTCGGCGCAGCTGATCCGAAAATAGTCGCCCGTGGTGAAGCGCTGTTCCGGGGCGGTAATCTGGCCAAGGGCCTGCCAGCCTGCACCGGCTGCCACTCGCCCAATGGCGCCGGCAACGCTGCCGCCGGCTTCCCGCACCTGGGTGGCCAACACGCTCAATACATCGCCAAACAACTGACCGATTTCCGCAAGGAAGAAGGCGGCCGCAATAACGACGGCGACACCATGACCATGCAAACGATCGCCAAGCGTCTGAGCGACGAAGACATCGCCGCGGTCTCCAGCTACATCCAGGGCCTGCACTAAGCAGCCTGAATCGAGCGTTGCCGGTGATGGACATCTCCTGCAACGTTAACGCTCGATTAATCCGTCGCAGCAAGTATAAAAAGGGTGGCTTTGGCCGCCCTTTTTTGTGGCCGCTGCCGTTACACTACAGAACTCAAGCCCGCCAGGATCTGTCTGAAAACAGGTCGCGCGAGGCGACCAAAATTGTCCAGGAGTAAAGCATGCGTAATCTGATCATCAGCGCCGCTCTCGTCGCTGCAAGCCTGTTCGGCGTGACCGCCCAGGCCGCTGAAGCACCGGCCGCCCCTTACGTCGAGCTGGCCAACCCGGTGCCGGTGGCAGAGCCTGGCAAGATCGAAGTGGTCGAGCTGTTCTGGTACGGCTGCCCGCACTGCTACGCATTCGAGCCGGTGATCAATCCATGGGTTGAGAAATTGCCATCCGACGTCAACTTCGTGCGTATTCCTGCGATGTTCGGCGGCCCGTGGGACGCTCACGGCCAGATGTTCCTGACCCTCGAAGCGATGGGTGTCGAGCACAAGGTTCACGCCGCCGTGTTTGAAGCCATCCAGAAGCAGCACAAGCGCCTGACCGACAAGAACGAGATGGCTGACTTCCTCGCCACTCAGGGCGTGGACAAGGACAAGTTCCTCGCCACCTTCGACTCGTTCGCCATCAAGGGTCAGATCGTCAAGGCGCGTGAGCTGGCCAAGAAGTATGAAATCACTGGCGTGCCAACCATGATCGTCAACGGCAAGTACCGCTTCGACATCGGCTCTGCCGGTGGTGCCGAAGAAGCCTTGAAACTGGCTGACCAACTGGTCGCCAAAGAGCGAGCGGCCAACAAGGCAGCTGCCAACTAAGCGCGGTAATCGCCATGCGCCGCTGGGGAACCGAACGTATCGTTGGCCTGCATGATCCGCAGGTCAACGAGCATCACCTGGAGTCCACGGGCCTGCCCGCAGACCATCGTCTGCGCCTGCTCAGCTTCAACATCCAGGTCGGCATCAGCACCGAGCGCTATCGGCATTACCTGACCCGAAGCTGGCAGCACCTGCTGCCGCACACCGGGCGCTCAGGCAACCTGCAGAAGATCGGCGACCTGCTTGGCGACTTCGATCTGGTCGCCCTGCAGGAAGCCGATGGCGGCAGCCTGCGTTCAGGCTACGTCAATCAGGTCGAACATCTGGCCCACCTCGGCGCCTTTCCCTACTGGTATCAACAACTCAATCGCAACCTCGGTCGACTGGCCCAGCACAGCAATGGCGTGCTCAGTCGCCTGAAGCCGTGGGCGATCGAAGATCATCCGCTGCCCGGCCCGAAAGGTCGCGGCGCCATCCTGCTGCGCTTCGGCGAAGGCCCGGAAGCGCTGGTGGTGGTGATGATGCATCTGGCCCTCGGCGCCCGGGTGCGCAGCCTGCAACTGGCCTACATTCGCGACCTGATCAGTGGCTACAAGCACCAGGTATTGATGGGCGACATGAACACCCATGCCAGCGATCTGCTACAACAGTCACCGTTACGCGATCTCGGCCTGTTGGCCCCGCAGCTGGAAGCGACCTTTCCCAGCTGGCGCCCGCAGCGTTGCCTTGATCATATTCTGCTCAGCCCGACCCTGACCCTGGAAAAGGTCGAAGTGCTGGCGCAGCCGATTTCCGATCACCTGCCGGTCGCGGTAGAGATTCGTCTGCCGGGTTCGCTCACGGCCGATGCATTGCCCGCGTTGAGTCCTGCCCCTCGCGGAACCCCTGAATGAGCGACGAAGCCCAGCGCTGGAAAGAGAAGTACCTCAAAAGCATCGAACAGCAGGACAAGCTCGAACGGCGCTGGGCCGCAAGGCTCGACTTGCTGCGTCGCGGCCTGGTGCGCAGCACCCTCGCAGCCGAAGGCACCGACAAGGTCGTCGATCAGTGCATGAAAGAGATGCGCGATGTGGTGCGCACGGACGACATGGACGCCGGCCTCGCCGCCCTGTTGCCGCGCCTGGAAAAGGCTGTGCTCGACTCCGAACAGCGGCGCGAGACCCGCATCGATCAGGTCAGCACCGCGCTGACCGCGCTGGTCAGCCAACTGCAAGCCCTGCCATTGCCTCGGGAAGTGGCGCAGCCGCTGAAAAAATTTGCCAAGCAACTCGACAGCCGGGTCGGCCAGGCGCGGGAGATGCCACTGCTGCTGAGCGAGCTCAGTGGTTTGCAGGGCAAGGCGTTGCACCAGCTGGAAACGCCCGCCGAACCAGATCGCCCGGGATTTCTGCAGCGTTTGTTCGGCAGTCGCGACAATGAAGAGACTCCCGCAACGCAAGAAACGCCGCCGGTAGCGGATCAGCCTCAAGCACCTGTGCCAACTCCAACCGGCGCTGAACACATGGCGCCCGAAACTGTGCAGACAGCCCCCCTCGAGCCGACTCCGCCCGCACCGAACCTGGCAGCCCCCGTCGCGCAAACGCCGGAGGCTAACCCTCGGCAGGCGCCCGCCGAGCAAGCTCACACCGAACCGCCCATCGTTTCTTTCATGCCGCCGGTCATTGCTGTCGAGACGGTCACCCAACCCGTTGTCGCCCCCACGCTCTCGGCACCCGAGCCGGAAGCCGAGGCCGTAGCACCAGCCGCCCCGATTGCAGCGCCAATCCCTGCGACTGCGATCAATCCCGACGAGTTGATCCACCCCGCAGACCATCCGATCCCGACACCGCTTTTGCTCGACAGCCTGCCTCTGCCCGAACCTATCGCCCAGGCTCTGGCCGCCATCGATCCGGAGCAGTCCGAGCAGGACATCCTCTACGCCCTGCCCGACTCGCCCGAACCGTCGTACAGCTCGGTGGCCAAGCACATCGAAGACACACTGATCGGGTTACTCGACGACCTGACCCTGCCCGAGCGCCATCGCCCGCAGGCAGAGGCAATGCGCGATCGATTGAAAAATGGTCTGAACTGGTACGAACTGCTGCCGATTCTCGACGATCTTGCGACGTTGATGCTGGCAATCACCGACAGCGGCCAGCATGAATTCGAAGTCTATCTGCAACAGCTCAACGAGCGCCTCGAAGCATTCCAGAGCAATCTGCAGGCCGCCAGTGAAGGCCACGCCGACAACAGCTCGGCGGCACGGGCGATGGACACGCAGATCCGCGAACAGGTCGACGGCCTGCAGACCAGCGTGCAGGAAGCCGCCGATCTGGATGACCTCAAGCAAGTGCTGGAGAACCATCTCGAAGGCCTGCTCGGCACCATGGACCAGCACCAGAAACAACGCGATGCTCGCGAGCAGGAAGTGGCTGCACGCCTCAAGGGCCTGGCCGAGCGCGTGGCGCACATGGAGCAGGAAGCCTTGGGTTTCCGTGAGCACCTGGAAGAACAACGCCAGAAAGCCTTGATCGACCCGCTCACCGGTTTGCCCAACCGCGCCGCGTGGAGCGAACGGCTCGAACACGAGATCAAGCAGTGGCAGCAACACGGCAACACCTTGAGCCTGGCGATGCTCGACCTCGATCACTTCAAGCGGATCAACGACAACTACGGCCATCTGGCCGGAGACAAGGTGCTGAAGATCATCGCCACGGTGTTGCGCAAACGCCTGCGCGGCTCAGACTTCATTGCCCGCTTTGGCGGTGAGGAGTTTGTCTTGCTGTTGCCGGCCACCCCCCCTGCCGTAGGTGCCAAACTGCTGGAAACCCTGCGCGCAGCAATCGAAGCCTGCCCGTTTCACTTCAAGGGTGAACGGGTGACGATCACCATTTCCATGGGGCTGGCGTCATTCCGGCCGGGAGAACACAGCGATCTGGTGCTCAAAAGAGCCGATCAGGCGCTGTATCGGGCGAAAAATGCCGGGCGCAACCGGATCGAGCTGGGCTGAGCAATTGTTCCATTTTGTTTAAATCAGCCCGTTGGCCGTCGATAGGCAAGGCAGTACGTTACACTGTTGCATTATTGTCTTGCGTGTACTGCCTTCCGCCATGAAATTTTTTGCCCTCCTCGCGTCGCTGCTCGTCCTGGCCGGTTGTGCCAGCGGCCCCCGTTACGACACCAGCCATCCTTCGGCCAATCACGACAGCCGCGTCCAGTTCGTGATCGTGCACTACACCTCCGCCTCTCTCGCCCGCTCGCTGCAACTGCTGACCCACGGCGAAGTCAGCAGCCACTACCTGATCGGCGACGACAAGAGCGGCACCATCTACCAACTGATGGATGAAAACCTGCGCGCGTGGCACGCCGGAGAAAGCGAATGGCAGGGCCGGACCTGGCTTAACTCCAGCTCGATCGGCATCGAAATCGTCAACCCGGGCTTCAAGGACACGCCGACCGGGCGCCTGTGGTTCCCGTACAGCGAAGCGCAGATTCAATCGCTGATCGTCCTGCTCAAGGACATCAGCAAGCGTCAGGCCATCAGCCCGCGCCACATCATCGGCCACAGTGACATCGCGCCGCTGCGCAAACTCGACCCGGGCCCATTGTTCCCATGGAAACGCCTGGCGGCCGAAGGCCTGGGTGTGTGGCCCAATGAACAAGCGGTGGCGCGTCAGCAGGCGCAGTTCAACGCCGAGCTGCCGAGCATCAGCTGGTTCCAGGCGCAACTGGCGCGCGTCGGTTACGACACCCCGCAAACCGGCGAGCTGGACGTCGCGACCCGCCACGTACTGGCGGCCTTCCAGATGCACTACCGCCCTTCGCGCTTCGACGGCACGCCGGACGCGCAAACGGCCGCGTTGTTGCTGGTACTCAACCAGACAAAATAATGACGCCCGCCCGACGGTCAGGGCGAAAACGCAATCAGCAGCTATAACTCATTGGTAATTCTTCGGATATTCCATGATGGTTGCTACCCGAGAGACGCTGCGTAGCTGGTTCTATCGCCCCTGGTTTTTGGCGATGATCGCGGCTGTCCTCAGTGCTGCGCTGTTGATCGCCGGCGGAACGTTCTTCGCCATGCGCCAGATAGAACAAAACGAAAGCCAGGAGATGAACGCTCAGGGCGAGCGTTTTCTGGCCCGCCTCGAACAATTGTTCGGGCAATTGCGCGAAAGCCTCGATGACCTTGAAGCGCAGCCGTTGCGCAGTTGCGATGACGAAATGATCGCCACCCTGCAACAGGTCACCTTCAATTATCGCTTCGTCTATGAAGCGGCCTACATGGACGGCACACGAATCTGCTCCAACCGCCCCCGGCAAGAGGGGCTGTCGGTCGTCCGTGCGCCGGACATCAAAGGGCCGACCTACAGCTACTGGCTCAACACCACCACCGAACCCGATGAAAACCGTGCCGCCCTGATGCTCGGCCGCGGCAATTTCCGTGTGGCGACCTCCCGCGGGCATTTGACTGACATGGTCGACCTGCCACCGGACAGCAGCCTGCTGGTCGTACTGGATCACGGCAAGCGGGCGATTCCGGTACTCGGCATTGCTCAGGCGTGGCCACCCACCGAGGTCTGGCCACCGAAGAGCCGCGAGGCCCTGCAGGTCACTCAATCACGACTGATCTACCGCATGCCCACCAACAACCCGGAATACCAGTTGGTGCTGATCACCCCGCGCAGTGGCATGCACATTCCGACGGTGTGGTGGTGGATGGTCCCCGGCTGCCTGCTGTTGGGAGCATTTTCCGGGTTCTTCGTGTTTTTGCTGGTGCGTCAGCGCCAGTCGCTGGACGCCGAGCTCCAGGGCGCGATCCGTCGTGGCGAGCTGCAGGTGCTGTATCAACCGATTTTCGATCTCGACAGCCGCAATTGCGTGGGCGCCGAAGCCCTGCTGCGCTGGCGCCGTCCGGACGGCACGCTGACCAGCCCCGATCTGTTCATTCCCATGGCGGAAAACACCGGACAGATCCGCCAGATGACCGACTTCGTCCTGCAGCGGCTGCTGGAGCAACTGGGGCCGGTGCTGCGTGCCAACCCGCAGTTGTACATCTCGGTCAACCTCGCCGCATGCGACGTGATGGTGCCGCGCATCGGCCAGGTCATGGCCAAACTGTTGACCCTGCACCGGGTCGCGGCACGGCAGATTGCCTTCGAAGTCACCGAGCGCGGGTTGATCGACGTGGTGGTGGCACGGGAGAACCTGCAAGCCTTGCGCGACGTCGGCCATCAGGTGCTGATCGACGACTTCGGCACCGGCTATTGCAGCCTCGCCTACCTGCAGACGCTACCGGTGGATTGCCTGAAGATCGACAAGGCCTTTATCGACGCACTCGGCCATGACGCGGCCAGCAGCGGCGTGGCGCCGCACATCATCCACATGGCGCAGGCACTGGATCTGAAAGTGATTGCCGAGGGTATCGAGCACGAAGCGCAAGCCGTGTTTCTCAGCAGTGAAGGCGTGAAGTTCGGTCAGGGCTGGCTGTTCGCCCAGGCCCTGAGTGCGGTGCAGTTCATCGAGCTGATCACCCGTGGACGGCGCCTTGCCGGCCGTCGACTGGACGACGAAGCCTAGACCGCCAGCGCCATGTAGAACTGCGTGCCCTGCCCCGGCCGCGAATAAACACCCATCCGCCCGCCGTGCAACTGGACGATTTCCTTGCACAGCGCCAACCCGAGCCCGGCGCCGCCCTTCTTGCGCCCGACCTGCACGAACGGCTCGAAGATCCGTCCTTGCTGACCGTAGGCAATGCCTTCACCGTTGTCCTCGACGCTGATGATCACCCGTTCGCCATGCCGACGCGCCTGCAGGCGAATCTGCCCGTCGCGGGCAGTATGGCGCAGTGCGTTGTCGATCAAATTGTCGAGCACCCGGTCGAGTTGCGTCTGATCGGCCTGCAAGCGCGGCAACGGTCCCTGCACTTCGACGTTCAGGGCAATGCCTTTGCCCGCGGCCGAATCGGCAAAACGCAATTGCGCCTGCGCCAGCAAGTCTTCAATGGAACATGGCGCCAGCGTGAGTTTCTGCAAACCGTTCTGATAGCGCGAGAAGTTGAGCAGGTCGTTGATCAACTGCATCAGGCGCTGCATCTCTTCGTTGACCGTGTCGAGCAGATCCGCCTCGCGTGAATCCGCGGGAAACTTCGCACGTTCGCGAAACAGGCCGAAGGCCATGTGCATGCCGGTGACCGGTGTGCGCAACTCATGAGAGGCCCGCAGCACGAACTCACTGCGCACTCGCTCGAAAGCACGTTGTTCGGTGACGTCGTGCAGCACCATCACCGCGCCGAGGATATGCCCCTGGGTGTGGCTGACCGGGGTCAGGCTGTAAGTCAGCAGGCGCGATTCGCCGTCGACTTCGATACTCAAATCTTCCGGGGCACGCTCCAGCGTGCCGCCGCGCAGCACCAGTTGCAGCTGCGCGTCGAGTTCCGGTCGCTCAAGCGCTGTGCCCAGGCCCTGCCCCAAGCGATCACTGTCCCAGCCCAGTTGGCGCTGGGCAACCGGATTGAGGTGCTCCAGACGCCCATCGCGATCGATCATCAGCAAGCCATCGTCGATGCTGTCGAGCACCGCCTGCAAACGCTGCTGGCCAGCCAGCAGTTCGTCGACGTTGGTCGCCTGATGCTCACGCAGCGCCTCGGCCATCAAGCCGAAGCGCTTGGTCAGCTGGTTCATTTCCATCGCCGAAGAAATCGGCAGGGTCACGTCGAAATTACCCTGGCCGATGTTGTCCGCGGCCTTGGCCAGCGCCTCGATCGGCGCACCAAAGCGCCGGGCAATGGCATGCGCCGTGACAAAACCGATGATCAACACGGCCAACCCGACCAGTCCAAGCAGGCCGGCAACCAACAGCGCACGGTCACGGGCGGCGTGCTGCACCGAGTTGATGTTGTCGAGCGCATGCTTGTGTTCGGCAATCAGACCGTTGCGCAGCGTGTTGAAGCGCTCACGCAAATCGCCGGTGCCACTCAACGCAGTGGCCGGGTCACGTACCTGATCGAACGCCTGAAGGAAACGTTGGTAATCGGCCTTGGCCTGACTGAAGCTGTATTGGCGACCATCACCGACTTCCTCCTGGGCAATGCCTTGATCGAGAAGCTGTAAATAATGCTGCTTCGAGGCTTCGAACGCAGCGTTATCGGGCTTTTCGGCAAGCATCATGATCAGTTGATCGCCGAGGGTCTGGCGCAGCTTGAGTCCCAGATCGAGGGTGACGAAGTTGTTGCGGATCAACGCTTCCTGAGTCCCGGCCATCTGCATCACACTGACCAGCCCGAGCAATAGCCCGAGCAACGCCACCGTGATCAACGCGGAGATGCTCAGGAACAAGCGCGTGCGCAACTTCATCGCCAGTTTCATCGCCGCGCGCTCACAGGTTGTACTGCTTGCGCTTGCGGTAGAGGGTCGAGGCGTCGATGCCGAGGGTCTTGGCCGCTTGATCGAGGGTGCCAGCCGTCGCCAGTACCGCGCCGATGTGGGCTTTTTCCAGTTCATCGAGGCTCAGCGCCGCGCCGACCCGTGGTGCGTTGTTCGCCGGTTGTTCGGCCATGCCCAGGTGACTGATTTCCACGCGTTCCTGCGGGCAGATGATGCTTGCCCGCTCCACCACGTTGCGCAGCTCACGGATGTTGCCCGGCCAGCGATAGCCCAGCAACGCTTCACGTGCCTCGTCGCTGAAGCCCCGGGCCGGACGCGCATATTCTTTGACGAAACGGGCGAGGAAGCGATCGGCCAGGGTCAGGATGTCTTCGGCGCGCTCGCGCAGCGGCGGCAGATGCAGGGTGATCACGTTCAGGCGGTACAACAGGTCCTCGCGGAAACGCCCGTCGCGCACCATGTCTTCAAGGTTGAGGTTGGTCGCTGCAAGAATGCGCACATCGGCGCGGCGAGTCACCGGATCCCCTACCCGTTCGTATTCCTTGTCTTGAATGAAACGCAGCAACTTTGGCTGTAATGTCAGGGGAAAATCGCCGATTTCGTCGAGAAACAGCGTGCCACCGTCGGCCTGATTGACGCGACCCAAGGTGCTTTCGCTGGCCCCGGTAAATGCGCCGCGGCTGTGGCCAAACAGCTCGCTTTCCATCAGCTCGGCGGTCAACGACGGGCAGTTGATGGTCACGCAGGATTTTTTCTCGCGCTTGCTCCAGCCGTGAATGGCCCGGGCCAACTCGCCCTTACCCGTGCCGGACTCGCCCAGAATAAGAATGTTGGCGTCGGTGCTGGCAACCTGGCGTGCGGT
This sequence comes from Pseudomonas sp. H1h, assembly GCF_000633255.1. Classification (GTDB taxonomy): domain Bacteria; phylum Pseudomonadota; class Gammaproteobacteria; order Pseudomonadales; family Pseudomonadaceae; genus Aquipseudomonas. Next base: position 71,860 of record NZ_AYMJ01000026.1, on the reverse strand, counting down.
TTCCAGCACGACTTTCATCGCCGGACTGTGAGAGTCCAGACCGTCCTTGGGTTTGCGGATCTCGCCTTCGAGGGCTTCGAGACGCGCCGAGAGTTGACGCACTTCCAGTTGCTTGGCGGTGGCCAGACGCAACTGGTCAGGGCTGCACGGCTTGACCAGATAGTCGGCGGCGCCAGCCTGGATCGCGTCCACGGCGGTGTCGACGGCCGAGTGCGCGGTGACGATCACCACGCGCATCCACGGCGCCTGGATACGCATCTGTGCCAGCACGTCGAGACCGTTGTCTTCGCCCAGCCGCAAGTCGAGGAAGCACAGGTCGAAGACCTGGCGTTGCAGCAAAGCGTCGGCCTGCGCCGCGCTGTTGGCAGTGGCCACCGTATAGCCTTCGTCTTCGAGGCAGTAACGGAAGGTACGCAGGATGGCGGACTCATCGTCCACCAGCAGAATGCGGCCTTGATGCTCAGTGGCAGATTCCATTTTTCCTACGCTCCTTATGTGATTGGTCTTGGATTAGTCCCGGAAAAATCGGGCAAGTTGCATGGTCGATTCTGAACGATGTCAGCCATAGCAGGGTAGCTCTCTCCTGCCCTGACAGCCAATCCATTGATTTTGTTGAGTTTCTAAACAATTACCGACCTGCCGATGGTTGCCCGCGTACTTTTCTGACCTCCGAGACGTGCTCTCAATTCAATAAGAATGAAATCTGCTACGAAATAATCGTGCATTACGCACGACCGTAGATGACTCATCGTGCAGGATGCGTCCAAGCAGATTTTTCATTCAGCCATAACACATTGATTTTATTGAATATTTTTCAAATAAAAAACTGGCATGCAGGCTGCAATAACTCATTCAGCCCGGGCAGATCCGACTGCCCCAACCGAATAAGAGTGAGGAACCCAGGATGACTCGCCAACGTGCCGCCCAAGTGCGTATCTCGCCACTGCATATTCAGCAAGGTCTGTTTGGCGTACTTGCTCTGTTGATCACCCTGATCGCCTGCCAGCAATACCTGAGCTGGGAGAACAGCCAGAAGCCTGAGCCGCTGATCTCGATTCAACACAGCACGCAGACGCACTTCAGCGCCGTCAGCAGCCAGGCCGAAAGCGCCTCGATGCGCATGATGGAAGTCGACCAGGCGCAGCCGCTGGATCAGCTGCCACGTGAAGAGCGCTGGGTTTTCTGACGAACCGACGAATTCGGGCGCATCGCGCCGGGACACGCAACACCCCTAAATAGAGAAGTAAGGAGAATCACCATGTTGAGCTGGGCAATTACATTCTTGATCATTGCCATCATCGCCGCCGTACTGGGCTTCGGTGGTATCGCGGGCACCGCCACGGGTATCGCCAAGATTCTCTTTGTCGTGTTCCTGGTGATGTTCATCGCTTCCTTCTTCTTTGGCCGTCGCGGCCGAGGTTAACGATGACTGGTTTAAAGACACTGGCAGCCGCCCTGCTTCTGGGCGGTAGTGCCATGGCGATGGCGGCCAATGATGGCCAGGCGCGGGTCAACGAGCTGCTCAGCTCCGACCCGCAATACCGGGAAACCTGGCAAGGCGTGGTAAAGCATGAAGAGCGCCTGCCGGAATGGGTGATGAACCTGTCCGGGACACCAGACCAACAGATGAATGCCGTGACGGAAGATGGCGACAAGTATCTGGTCGGGCCGCTCTGTGAATCCGCAGACAAGTGCCTGAACCACCGATTGATCGTAGCGTTCAGCTTCGACAAGAAAGATGCCTACGCCATGCTCGTTGATGTGCCCGAAGGATTGCCGGCCGACAAGTCGCCTACGCGACATGCCACCTACCGCTTCCTCGGAAAACCTAATCAGGGCATGCAGAACCTGTTGATGGAAACGCTGAAGAAAGATCCGAACTGGTACTGATTCGAACATGAGGGCAGCGCCCCGCTGCCCTTTATTGCGCCCGCCCGAGGAAGGTCGGCGCATGACCAGGGGGCCGGGACGTTCTGACTGTTACAGGGTCGGAGTGACCTACGGGTACAGGGAGTGCCTGCGCAAGGGCCGGGTCAGGGTAAAAGCTGCGACGCAGGTTCGCCGGCCCCCAGTGGCTCGACGGACTTGCGCTGAGCTTTTCGCGATACAAAACATTGATCCAGAGCGTCCTGCTCGCCTTTTTATGGTTCAGACTGCGCGCGAAAACATTTCGCCGTGTTTCCTGGCGACCGTATATCGAGAAAGAGTCCTTTCAAACAGTGGGACTTCTAGTCTGCAAATGCAGGCTTTTTCTTGAATTTTTTGCCGAATTCACTCGTTCAAAAAATAACCAACCTAAGCTGTAATGGCCGGTTCACGGCACTTATGCCGGCTGAAATGTCGTAATCGAACCGGTTGGGACGCCAGTTTCATTTAAAAAAGCTCATGCCGATTCGGCATAGGGTAGGCGTTTACGGCATTAGACGGCGCAACCTTGCATCGGAATAGTTGCGCCTTTTTTCGCCTGCCGAAGAGCCGTAAACACGCGCTTCGGGGCACCTTATACGGAGGCAGATGCACAGACTTTTCCGCTAAAGAGCGTTCCAGTTCCTGCATGTGCCTGAGTCAAACGCAAGTAAGGGTAAAGATAATGAAGAAGGCAAAACTCAGCCTCGCCTGGCAGATCCTCATCGGTCTGGTTTTAGGGATTGCAATTGGTGCGTTGCTCAACCATTTCAGTGCCGAGAAAGCCTGGTGGATCAGTAACGTCCTGCAACCGGCAGGCGATATCTTTATCCGTCTGATCAAGATGATCGTGATCCCGATCGTCATCTCCTCCTTGATCGTCGGCATTGCCGGCGTGGGCGACGCCAAGAAACTCGGGCGTATCGGCCTGAAGACGATTATCTACTTCGAAGTCGTCACCACCATCGCTATCCTCGTCGGTCTGGTGTTGGCGAACGTGTTCCACCCGGGCGCCGGCATCGACATGAGCACCCTGGGCACGGTGGATATCTCCAAGTACCAGGCGACCGCTGCCGAAGTACAGCATGAACACGCGTTCATCGAGACCATCCTCAACCTGATCCCGTCGAACATCTTCGCGGCCATGGCCCGCGGCGAAATGCTGCCGATCATCTTCTTCTCCGTGCTGTTCGGTCTCGGCCTGTCGAGCCTGCAGTCGGACCTGCGCGAGCCGCTGGTGAAGATGTTCCAGGGCGTTTCGGAAAGCATGTTCAAGGTCACCCACATGATCATGAACTACGCCCCGATCGGCGTGTTCGCACTGATCGCGGTGACCGTCGCCAACTTCGGCTTCGCCTCGCTGCTGCCGCTGGCCAAGCTGGTGATCCTGGTTTACGTCGCCATCGCCTTCTTCGCCTTCGTGGTGCTGGGCCTGATCGCCAGGCTGTTCGGCTTCTCGGTGATCAAGCTGATGCGCATCTTCAAGGATGAGCTGGTCCTGGCCTACTCCACCGCCTCCTCGGAAACCGTGCTGCCACGCGTGATCGAGAAGATGGAAGCCTACGGCGCACCGAAAGCCATCTGCAGCTTCGTGGTACCGACCGGTTACTCGTTCAACCTCGACGGTTCGACCCTGTACCAGTCCATCGCAGCGATCTTCATTGCCCAGTTGTACGGCATCGATCTGTCGATCAGCCAGCAACTGCTGCTGGTGCTGACCCTGATGGTCACCTCCAAAGGCATCGCCGGCGTACCGGGCGTGTCCTTCGTGGTGCTGCTGGCGACGCTGGGCAGCGTCGGTATCCCACTGGAAGGTCTGGCGTTCATCGCCGGTGTCGACCGCATCATGGACATGGCGCGTACCGCACTGAACGTGATCGGCAACGCTCTGGCAGTACTGGTTATCGCGCGTTGGGAAGGCATGTACGACGACGCCAAGGGCCAGCGCTACTGGAACTCCCTGCCGCACTGGCGCAGCAAGGAAAAACTGCCGGCTGGCGAAATCTCGAAGCAGTAATGCAACCCCCTTGTGGGAGCGGGCTTGCTCGCGAAGAGGTCGGCACATTCAACATTCCTGTTGATTGACCCACCGCTTTCGCGAGCAAGCCCGCTGCCACTTTGGATCGGCGCATGCCGAATAGACAAACCCCGGAGAAATCCGGGGTTTGTCGTTTCTGGCGACACCGCTATCATTCGCCGCATCTTCCGGGGGATTTGACTGATGCTTAATGGCCTGTGGCTTGGCTTCTTTGTCGTGGCAGCAATATCTGCGCTGGTGCAGTGGCTGGTCGGCGGCAACGCCGGGATTTTCGCGGCGATGGTGGAAAGCATTTTTGCCATGGCCAAGCTGTCGGTCGAGGTGATGGTACTGCTGTTCGGCACCCTGACCCTGTGGCTGGGCTTTCTGCGCATTGCCGAGAAAGCCGGGATCGTCGAGTGGCTGGCCAAGGTCCTCGGGCCGCTGTTCCTGCGGCTGATGCCGGAAGTCCCGGCCGGGCACCCGGCGCTGGGCCTGATCACCCTCAACTTCGCCGCCAATGGCCTCGGGCTGGACAACGCCGCCACACCGATCGGCCTCAAGGCGATGAAGGCGCTGCAGGAACTCAACCCCAGCGCGACCATCGCCAGCAACGCGCAGATCCTGTTCCTGGTGCTCAACGCCTCGTCGCTGACCCTGCTGCCGGTGACGATCTTCATGTACCGCGCCCAGCAAGGTGCGCCGGACCCGACCCTGGTGTTCCTGCCGATTCTGCTGGCGACCAGTTGCTCGACCATCGTCGGCTTCCTCTCGGTGGCGTTCATGCAGCGCCTGCGCATCTGGGACCCAGTGGTGCTGGCCTACCTGATCCCGGGGGCGCTGATCCTTGGCGGCTTCATGGCGCTGCTGGCGACGATGTCGGCCACGGCGCTGGCCGGGCTGTCGTCGATCCTCGGTAACCTCACGCTGTTCGGCCTGATCATGCTGTTCCTGGTGATTGGCGCGTTACGCAAGGTCAAGGTCTACGAGGCCTTTGTCGAGGGCGCCAAAGAGGGCTTCGACGTCGCCAAAAACCTGCTGCCGTATCTGGTGGCGATGCTCTGCGCCATCGGCGTGCTGCGCGCCTCCGGGGCGCTGGACTTTGGTCTGGATGGTATCCGCCATCTGGTGCAATGGGCCGGGTGGGACACACGCTTCGTCGATGCGTTGCCAACGGCGATGGTCAAACCGTTTTCCGGCAGCGCCGCGCGGGCAATGCTGATCGAGACCATGAAGACCTCGGGCGTCGACAGTTTCCCGTCGCTGGTGGCGGCGACGATTCAGGGCAGTACCGAGACCACGTTCTATGTGCTGGCGGTGTATTTCGGCGCAGTGGGGATTCAGCGGGCGCGGCATGCGGTGGGGTGTGCGTTGCTGGCGGAGCTGGCCGGCGTGCTCGGCGCGATTGGCGTCTGCTACTGGTTCTTCGGTTAACCACAAATCAAAATGTGGGAGCGGGCTTGCTCGCGAAGAGGGCGTGTCAGTCGATCAATACATTGACTGACACACCGCCTTCGCGAGCAAGCCCGCTCCCACAGGGGTTATGCATAAGGTTTAAGGTCTGGGTTGTGGGGCGAGTTTCTGGCCTTGCTGAACGGCCCACGCCACGACTTTCGCAGTAAGGCGATCACTGGCCTGTCCAAACCCCGCAACCACCGCCGGCACCTGCACATCGCTCAGTGGCTGGCGCTCTTCGAAGCGCTGGCTGGCGAGAATCTTCTGGTCATAGCCGCGCACCAACAACGCATCGACCCGCACCACGACGCTGGCCTGATTGCCCTGGTACTCGGTCTGAAACGCCTGCAAGCTGCCGCCCAGCTCCAGATCCGCCGCAAAATTGCTGTCATCGGTACTGAGCAACGTCACCCGGCCATCACGCGCAAAGCCATCGAGCAGCCGATTGCGTACCAGCACCGGCGCCGGATCGCTCCAGCGCGACGCCTTGTAGCTGCTGATCACGTCACCCTGTGCAATCACCGCGATGTTCGGCCGGTTCAGCGCTTCGCTGGCCTGCAATTTGTTCAACCGCAGCGACCAGTGCTGAATCGCGGCCGAACCGGCCGAGGCGGGCGCCTGAGTCGATGGCAGGCGGTACACATCCGACGGCTCGGCCTTGGGCAGAATCGAGCACGAGCAGAGCAGCGTCAGGCTGGCGGCGAAGAGGGCGAGGCGAGTCAGCTTCATGGCGTGAACTCCTTGTTCTTGTCACTGCCCAGCAGGTAACCGCTGGGGTTGGCCTCCAGGCGTTGAGAAATGGCGCGCAGCGAGGTCAGGGTTTCGCGCAGTTCGCGGATGGCCGGGGCCAGGCCGTTGAGGCCCTGCATGCCGTTGTCGAGGGAGTTCTGGTTCTTGCTCAGCAGGCCGTTGATGGTGGCGCTGCTCTGCTCCAGCGACTTCATCGCCTGCTCGGCACTGCCCAGCGCCTGTTTGCCTTGATCGTTGAGCAGGCCGTTGGCGTTGCGCATCAGCAGCGATGTCTGTTCGAGCATGCTGCCGGCCTGTTTGCCGACGCTCGCCAGTTGCTGCATGGCCTGGCGCAGGTCGCCGCGCTGATCGTTGATCGAGCCGGTGGTCTGCTCAAGATGCGCCAGGGTGTTGCTGACGCGTTCGACGTTCTCCGGGGAGAACATCTGGTTGGCATTGCTCAGCAGCGCGGTGATGCCGCTCATCAAGTCGTTGCTGTCGTTGAGCAGGCGCGAGATAGGCGAGGGCGCCGCGACGATGGTCGGCAGTTCGCCGTCATGCCCGCGCAATTTCGGACTCTGCGGGGTGCCGCCGCTGAGCTGGATGATCGAGGTCCCGGTGATCCCGGCCAAGGCCAGCTTGGCCTGGGTATCTTCCTTGACCGGGGTGTCGCCGCCCAGGCGAATCCGCGCCAATACCCGCCGAGGGTCTTTCGGATCGAGGCGCAGGCTGACCACGTCGCCGACCTTGATCCCGCTGTACTGCACCGGGCTGCCCTTGGACAGGCCGCTGACCGCCTCGTTGAAGACGATTTCGTAATCCTTGAACTCGGTGTCGACGCTGGACTTGGCCAGCCACAGGCCGAAGAGCAGGGCGCCCGCCACGACAATCACTGAGAACAGGCCGATCAACACATGATGGGCTCGGGTTTCCATGTCAGACCTCGTTAAGCAATTTGGCGGCGTCCAGCGCCGAGCGGCCGCGCGGGCCGTGGAAGTATTCGTGAATCCACGCGTCATCGGTTTCCGAGACCACGTCGATCGGACCGGCGACCAGCACCTTCTTCTGCGCCAGCACCGCCACACGGTCGGTGATGGTGTAGAGCGTATCGAGGTCGTGGGTCACCAGAAACACGCTCAGGCCCAGCGCGTCGCGCAGGGTCAGGATCAGTTGATCGAACGCCGCCGCGCCAATCGGATCGAGGCCGGCGGTGGGTTCGTCGAGAAACAGGATGTCCGGATCCAGCGCCAGCGCCCGGGCCAGTGCAGCGCGCTTGATCATCCCGCCGGACAGCGAGGCCGGGTATTTGTCGGCCGCCGACAGCGGCAGCCCGGCCAGCGCCAGTTTCACCGCCGCCAGATGCTCGGCGTCGTTGCGGCTCAGGCCGGCGTGTTCGATCAGCGGCAGGGCGACGTTCTCGGTCACCGTCAGCGAGGAGAACAGCGCGCCTTTCTGGAACAGCACGCCGAAGCGTCGCTCGACCAGCGAGCGCTCGTGTTCGGACAGGCTCGGCAGATTCTGGCCGAACACCTTCACATTACCTTCGCTGGGCCGACGCAAACCGACAATGCTGCGCAGCAGCACCGATTTGCCGCTGCCGGAGCCGCCGACCACGGCGAGGATTTCGCCTTTGTACAAGTCCAGATCGAGGTTCTCGTGCACGCTCTGGCTGCCAAAGCGATTGCACAGGCCACGGACTTCGATCACCGCCTCCGAGGGCGCGCGGGGTAGACGACTCACCAGCCCATCTCCATGAAGAACAGCGCAGCCACCGCATCGAGCACGATCACCACGAAAATCGACTGCACCACGGCGGACGTGGTGTGCGCGCCGACCGACTCGGCGCTGCCACTGACCTTGAAGCCCTCCAGGCAACCAATCGTCGCGATCAGGAAAGCAAAGATCGGCGCCTTCACCAGGCCGACCAGAAAGTGCTGGATACCGATGTCGCTTTGCAGCAGCGAGAGGAACATCGCCGGCGAAATCCCCAACGACACCGCACACACCACGCCACCGCCGATGATCCCGCAGAGCATCGCCAGAAACGTCAGCATCGGCAGCGCCACCAGCATCGCCAGCACGCGCGGCACCACCAGCAGCTCCATCGGGTCGAGGCCCAGGGTGCGGATCGCGTCGATCTCCTCGTTGGCCTTCATCGAGCCGATCTGCGCAGTGAATGCGCTGGCAGTGCGGCCAGCCATCAGGATCGCCGTGAGCAACACGCCAAACTCGCGCAGAAACGAGAAGCCCACCAGGTCCACGGTAAAGATCGTCGCGCCGAAGCTGGCCAGCACCGTCGCACCGAGAAACGCCACCACCGCGCCGACCAGAAAGGTCAGCAGCGCCACGATCGGCGCAGCGTCGAGGCCGGTCTGTTCGATGTGCGCAACGACTGGCGTGACCCGCCAGCGCTTGGGCCGGAACAGGTTGCGGGCGATGGTTTCGAGGATCAGGCCGATGAAACCCAACACCTGCAGAGTGTCCTGCCAGACCGTTTCCACCGCGCGTCCGATGCGGGTCAGCAGTTGCACACTGACGCTGACTTCCGGCTCCTTGATCGGCACGCAGAAGTCAGTCAGCGAGCGATACACGGTTTGCAGCAACGCGCGGTCAGCCTGGGAGATCGAGCAGTCGGGATGTTCGGCGGATTTGCCCAGACGCTCGGCACCCAGCAGCTCCACCAGCAGGGAAGCGCCCGCGGTGTCGAGGGCACCAAGGCTATTGAGGTCAACGACGGTATTGGCGTCGTACTGGCCGTGGAGTTGTTCGGTCAGGTGCTTGAGTTCGGCGTAATGGGCAAGCGTCCAGTCCCCGGACACCCGCAGGCGGGCAGGGCTGAGCGACGTGTCCAGTCGGGCATTACCGGTCATCGAGCTGCTGGTCATAAGCTCCGTGCTTGTTCGGCTAAATACGCAGGCATACGTAATAGCACGAACCGGATTACTTTTCTTTGATCGCTGTGCTGTCCGTCACTTCGAATCGCAGCACGCCAATCACCTGGCCGTCCTCGGTCAGGACTCGCACCTGCCACTTGCCCACCGGATTGGCGGGGAAGTTCTGCTTGTGCGTCCAGGCCCGGTAGCCTTCCTTGCGCCCGCCATGGATATCGAGGGCGATGCGGTCGACTTCCTGACCGTTGAACTGCCACACGTGATAAATGCGCTCATCCAGCCCGCGCGGCGCGTTGATTGCGGTGTAAGCGTACAGCCCGCCGTTGCGGATCTGCTCGGCGCTGACCTCGTCGAGACTGGCGCCGGGGGTGCGGTCCTGCAACTGGGTACTGATCGCCACGTCGGTCATCCATAGCGTGGCCGGCGGCACCCACGAGCGCAGGGTCCAGCCGACCGCGCCGATACCGACGGTGATGCACAGGATCGCCAGCGCGTTGCGCACAGTGCGGATCGGGAAGATCGACGCCAGGCTCGGGAACGACAACACCACCGCCGTGCCCAGCGCCCATTTGAAACTCTGCGCGGTGGTCAGGTGCATGATCACCGGCAACGCGGTGAGCAGGGCGGCGAACAGGGTCAGGGTGTGCAGTGCGAGAAACGCCCAGCGCCGTGGCGCCAGCCATTTGTAGTAGAGCGGGTCGACAATCGAGATCAGCGCGGCGATGCACAGCAGGCCGGTGAAGATCAGTTGCCCGCTGTTCCAGGTGGTGGTGATGAAGAAGAACGGCAGAACGAAAAACAGGCTTTCCTGGTGGATCATCTGCGTCGCGTAGCGCAGCAGCGGCTGCGGAATTTCCCGCTTGAAGATACGCGTGAACAACCCGGTCAGGGTGTTTTCCAGCATCAGCCAGAGCCAGCTGAGCAGCATGATGATGGTGATCCAGCTCGCCAGGCCTTGCTGGCGATCGACCAGAATGAAACTGCCGACCCCGGAGATGAAACCGCCAAGCGCAATGACCCCGGGGTAGCGCTTCATCAGTTCGAGAATGCGCTGGATCAGGAGGGGTATTTTCGGCATGTGGACGGTTCACGACTGGAGAGGAAAAAACCCCGACAGAGTACCGTCCGCCGGGCGACGTGGCGAGGCTCCCGGTCAGTAAGTCAGCACAGATTCCACAGGTTCAGTGTTTGGCTGGCTTGCGGCGGTGCAGGCGCCAACCCACCAGGATGAGCAGCACGACGCCCAATCCGCCCGCCACCAGCCACAACACCTCATCATCACTGAGCAACGGCTTCTCGACCCGCAGATACCCCGGCTGCAACAGCAACTCGCGCATGGCCTTGTTCGCCGTGTCCAGCGTCACGCCTTGCAGCTCCCGGGCAGGGTTGGCAAAGCGGCCATCTTCGTAATCGCCCAGCGCGCTCCAGTAGTAATCGGCCATCGCGCTGTTGCCTTGCACCGCCCAGGCCTGATGGGCGATGGCGGCCTGTTTGATCCGGGCGAAGGTGTCGGGGTCGAGGCCGTTTTTTAGCAGGTCGGCCTTGAGGTCTTCCAGCACCTGCTTGGCTTCGGCAAGGTCATCGCGATCCACGTCGGCATTGAGGCTCATGAAGCCGACCCCGCCAAACACTTCGCGCTCGGCCCATGGCCCGTAGGACAAGCCGTGGTTCAGGCGAATCTGTCGGTACAGCGCCCAGTCGAGATAGTCCTTGAGAATGTCGAAAGTCTCGTCGTACTGATCGTCGAGCATCGGCTCCGGCACCAGCCAGTGCAGCTTGGCGCTGTCGCCGATGAAGCCACGGGTGAGGGTGCGTTCATGGGCCGCGCTGGTGCGGATGTCCGGCAGCTCACGGTGCTCGGCCGGGTCGACTGCTTCGAGTGCACCCCAGGTGCGTTCCAGATAGGCCGGCAGCAGTTTGTCGAGCTCGCCGACGACGATCAGGGTCATGTTGTTCGGCGCGTACCAGGTCTTGCGTACCTTCTCCAGTTGCTGCTGGGTCAAGTGACCGACCTCGGCCCGTTGCGGGCATTTCAGGCCCAGCTCCACCGCCAGTTGGTTGCTCGCGGTGTGACCCAGATCCTGACGGTCGAGAAAGCGCTGCAGGCGCGTGTAATGGCCGCCGTCCTCACGCTCGACCACGCGTTTGGCAGCGCTTATCGCATTGTCGTCGATGCGGGTCTGGGTCAGCAGGCCGAGCAGCAGGTCGAGGACCTTGCGCTGGTTCTTCGCCGGGGCTTCGATGACGAACGTGGTGTCGGCGTTGCTGGTGAACGCGTTCCACTCGCCGCCCAACGCCTGCATGCGCTCCTCAAGGCCGCCTTCGCCGGTGGCATCGATACCGCTGAACAGCAGGTGCTCGAGCAGGTGCGGCAGCTCTTTTTCATCGCAGTCGAAATCGTCGAGGCCGACGCCCACCACCAGGCGGATCGCCACATGCCCGCGTTCGGTGCCGGGCTTGAGCAATAGCTGCAAACCGTTGGGCAGCGCATAGCCTTCGACCTGAAATCGATCAACGGCGAAGGCGGGCAGGGAACCGAGCAACAGACAGGCGAACAACAGGCAACGCATAACAGGCTTCCGTACGGCTGATTTGGAGATCCGTGTCGCTATTCAGACCGCTTTCGCGAGCAGGCTCGCTCCCACCTCGAAATTCAGTCCCTGTGGGAGCGAGCCTGCTCGCGAATATCTTGCGGCTGAATCAATGGTACTGACTGACCTCAGCCACAGACGTTCAAGGCGAATGCGTAATGTCGGCAATATCATCCGCTTCCAGCGCCCCGGTATCCGCCGTTTCCAGCACCACATAAGCACTGCTGCAAAACAGCGAATTCAAGCGCTTCATATCCGCAATCAGCTCAAGGTGCAGCGAACTGGTTTCCAGACTCTGCACGATCTTACGTTGCAAACGGCTGACATGGGCATGGGCCAAACGGCGTTCCTGTGCGCGGAAGCGACGTTTTTCGCGCAGCAACTGACGGGCGCTTTCCTTGTCGCCGCTGAGAAACACCGACAGCCCCAGCCGCAGGTTGGCGATCAGTTGCTGATGCAGCCCGGCCAGTTCCTCCAGGCCGTCCTCGGAGAACGAGCGCCGTTGCGAGGTTTTCTGCTGCTGCACCTTGCGCAGCATGCGTTCGATCAGGTCGCTGGCCAGTTTCAGGTTGATCGCCAGCTCAATGGTCTCTGCCCAGCGCCGACTGTCCTGCTCGCCGAGATCCTCGCGCGGCATTTGCGCCAGATACAGCTTGATCGCGCTGTACAGTGCTTCGACATCATCGGTCATGCGGCGCATTTCGAGGGTGACCGATGTCTGCTTGCCGCGCAGCACATCGAGCGTGGCATCGAGCATGTTGTCGATCAGGTCGCCCATGCGCAGGGTCTCGCGAGCGGCGTTTGCCAGTGCCAGACTCGGTGTGACCAGCGCTGTCGGGTCCAGATGCCGGGGTTTGGCGGTGCCATTGACCTCCGGACGCTCCGGCAGCAGCCAGGCACACAGCCGCGCCATCGGCCCGACACTCGGCAACAGGATCAGGCAACGCGCGGTGTTGTAGAGCAGGTGGAAGCCGATGACCATTTCCTGCGGGCTGAAATCGAGGCTGTCGATCCAGTGCACCGGCGGATCGAGTACCGGAATGATCAACAGCAGGCCGATCAGTTTGTACAGCAGGCTGCCCAACGCCACTTGCCGCCCGGCCGCGTTCTGCATGCTGGTGCTCATGAACGCCAGCACGCCGCTGCCGATGTTGGCGCCAATCACCAGACCGATCGCCACCGGCAGGCTGATCACACTGGCGCCGGCCAGCGTGGCGGTCAGCAGCACGGCGGCGAGGCTGGAGTACGAGATCATTGCGAACAGCGCGCCCACCAGGGCATCGAGCAGGATGTCACCGGTCAGCGAGGCGAAGATGACTTTCACCCCTTGGGCGTGGGTGATCGGTGCGGCGGCTTCGACGATCAGTTGCAGCGCGAGAATGATCAGCCCCAGACCGATCGCCACCCGGCCCATCTGGCCGAGCCGCGTCTGTTTGCGCGACAGGAAGAAAATCACCCCGAGAAAAATCAGCAGCGGCGACAGCCACGACAGGTCGAACGTCAGCACCCGCGCCATCAGCGCAGTACCGACGTCGGCGCCGAGCATGGTCGCCAGCGCCGGGGTCAGCGCCATCAAGCCCTGGCCGACGAAGGAGGTGACGAGCATGGCGGTGGCGTTGCTGCTCTGGACCATCGCGGTCACGACGATACCGGCCACGAACGCGAGCCAGCGTTTGGACATATTCTGGCCAATCACATGGCGCAGGTTAGTGCCGTACACCCGCAGGATGCCGGTTCGGACGATGTGCGTGCCCCAGATCAGCAGGGCCACGGCAGAAAGCAGATTGAGCAGGGTGAGCATGCAGACCCCCTGTAGTTGCAGCGCCCCAGAGGAGCAAGTTGACGGTACCGCGCGGTTTCTACGTTTTTGATACTTAAGCTGTAGTTGGCTAACGGTCTGGGCGCCAGCATTGCACAGCTAAACAGTGGATTGAAACAAAAGCGTCATGAAAAACACTTCAGCCGAACACCCGGAATGAACCCGATCCGGCAACACCACAAAACAATGTGGGAGCGGGCTTGCTCGCGAAAGCGGTGGGTCAGTCAACCTCATCGTCGACTGATCCCGCGTCTTCGCGAGCAAGCCCGCTCCCACAAGGGTGTTGCGGATTACCGGATTACTGCCCCGGGATGTCCTTGCGCAGCTTCACCGGGTCTTGCTGTTTTTTCTTCTTGGCGATCGCGGTGCGCATCTTGATGTTGATCGCTTCCACCGCCAGTGAGAACGCCATGGCGAAGTAGACGTAACCCTTCGGTACATGCACGTCGAACGACTCGGCAATCAGCACGGTACCGACCACCAGCAGGAACGACAGCGCCAGCATCTTCAGCGACGGGTGCTTGTCGATGAATTCGCTGATCTTGCCCGAGGCCAGCATCATCACCAGCACCGCGACGACGATCGCCGCCACCATTACCGGCACGTGGGACACCATGCCGACAGCGGTGATCACCGAGTCCAGCGAGAACACGATGTCGATGATCGCGATCTGGATGATGGTGTAGAGGAAGTTGCCGCCCTTGCCCGAAGGCTCGTCGCCACTTTCGTCTTCGCCTTCCAGCGCGTGGTACATCTCCTGCGAGCTCTTCCACAACAGGAACAGGCCACCGAAGAACAGGATCAGGTCGCGACCGGAAATGCCCTGGCCGAACACCACGAACAGGTCGGCCGTCAGGCGCATGACCCAGGTGATCGACAGCAGCAACAGGATTCGCGTGATCATCGCCAGACCAAGCCCGAAGATCCGCGTGCGCTGCTGCATATGCTTGGGCATGCGGCTGACCAGGATCGAAATCATGATGATGTTATCGATGCCCAGAACGATTTCCAGGGCGGTCAGGGTAAAGAAGGCAACCCAGATTTCGGGGTTGGTCAGCCAATCCATGTGTATTCCTTTGAGCGAGTGTTAAACCCTGACGCCAGCAAGCAGCTGGCGTCAGGGTGAGTTAATGCCGTTACAACGTGCTGAACAGCGGGAAAGTCCCCAGCAGCAAGGCGGCCACCAGTATGCACAGGCAGACCAGCACTGCCCACTTCAGGGTGAAACGCTGGTGATCACCGAATTCGATACCGGCCAACGCCACCAGCAGGTAAGTCGACGGAACCAGTGGACTCAGCAGGTGGACGGGCTGACCGACGATCGAGGCACGGGCCATTTCCACCGCGGTGATGCCGTAATGGCTGGCCGCTTCGGAGAGCACCGGCAACACGCCGTAGTAGAACGCGTCGTTCGACATGAAGAAGGTGAACGGCATGCTCACCAGCGCCGTGATGACCGCCAGGTACGGGCCGAGGAAGTCCGGAATCACCGCCAGCAGACTTTTCGACATGGCGTCGACCATGCCGGTTCCGGACAGGATACCGGTGAAGATGCCCGCAGCGAAGATCAGACTGACCACCGACAGCACGCTGCCGGCGTGGGCCGCAACGCGGTCCTTCTGCATTTGCAGGCACGGGTAGTTGACGATCATCGCGATGCTGAACGCCACCATGAACAGCACCGGCAGTGGCAGCAGGCCGGCGATCAGGGTGCACATCAGCGCCAGGGTCAGCAGGCCGTTGAACCAGATCAGCTTCGGACGACGGGCATCCGGGAACTGCGACACGCTGATTTCGCTGTGGTCGATCTCATCGCCGATCAGGTGCAGTTCACCCAGACGCGCACGTTCACGTTTGCCGTAGAAGTAGGCAATGATCAGGATCGCCACCACACCGGCGGCCATCGCCGGGATCATCGGCACGAAGATGTCCGACGGATCGACATGCAGCGCACTCGCGGCACGGGCGGTCGGGCCGCCCCATGGGGTCATGTTCATCACGCCACCGGCGAGGATGATCAGACCGGCCATGATTCGCGGGCTCATGCCGATGCGGCTGTACAGCGGCAGCATGGCGGCCACGCAGATCATGTAAGTGGTCGCGCCGTCACCATCCAGGGAAACGACGAGCGCCAGCACGGCGGTACCGACCGAAACTTTCAACGGGTCGCCCTTGACCAGTTTGAGGATTTTGCGCACGGCCGGGTCGAACAGGCCGGAGTCGATCATCAGGGCGAAGTACAGAATGGCGAACATCAGCATCACGCCGGTCGGCGCGAGCTTGGTGATGCCTTCGAGCATCATCGGGCCGATCTTCGGTGCAAAGCCACCGAACAGGGCGAACAGAATCGGGATGATGATCAGGGCGATCAGCGCAGACAGGCGCTTGGTCATGATCAGGAACATGAACGTGATGACCATGGCAAAGCCAAGGAAAGTCAGCATGGGAATACTCCAGGCGTAGCGCGGCGAGTGAAGTGAGCGGATCGGACGGGATCAGCGCAGAACGGGAAGCACGAGGCGTACGGGCGGAGTTGGAGCGAGGAGGCGGGTTACAGAGGACATCAGAATCACCATTGTTGTTGTTAATTGGGCCTGTCGTGCGAGCGATCACACGCATCGGCCAACCGGTCTGTTGCCGGTAGTGGCGGCGATCCTAATCGGGCAACCTTTCAGCTACCTTTCGCTGAAGAAAGCGTGGGGCGAATGGTCAACCGGCCGTCGGATGCGGCTAGAGTCAATCAATTCGGGGACGGGAGGGCGCGGACATGGGTGTATTGCACAACGGTGGCTGCCACTGCGGACACATTCGCTATCAGTTCAGCGGGACTTTACGTGACATCGCCCACTGCCATTGTTCGATCTGCCGCAAGGTCAGCGGTGGCATCGTCACCACGTGGATCACGCTGCCAGCGGCCAGCTTCCACTGGCTGGCCGGCACGCCTTCGCGTTATGACTCGTCGAGCAGCTGCGCGCGTTACTTCTGTGCGCAGTGCGGCGCGCAGCTGGCGCTGGTGACCCTGCTCAGCCCCGAGAGCATCGATGTGACCATCGCCACGCTGGATCACCCGGAGCACGCAGCGGCCGAGCGGCATATCTGGACCGACAGCCAACTGCCGTGGCTGCACCTGGACGAGCATCTGCCGGGTGAACCGCAAGAAACCCTGTAGGTTTACAAAAGCCTGATCAAAAAACAGACAGCTCCAGCGGGCGTATCGCGCCCATCCAGATCGCATGCTCGGTGTGGTCGAGCAAATCATCGCCAGTGTCCGGGTGCAGGAACACCACCAGTCCCTTGCGATTGAGCGCCAGCCACGGCAGCACCTCGCCAATCAGCTCCGGGCCGAAGGCCAGTTGGCAGCTCCAGTCCGGGTGCGGGCCGACCGGGCGTTCGTGCATCCGGCCCATCTTCAAGGCAAATGTCTGCGCGGCCTGTTCGCACAGGGCCCGGGCCTGGGCGATGGTGCTGGCGTCGTAATAGATATGGGCGTGGTAGCCCTTGATCGTGTGCATGTTGCAAGCCTCTGAATCGATTCGAACCCTCGCCGTTTCCTGTGGGTCACACGCCATATGACAGGAACAGGAGCTCAGCCATGAAAAATGCCGAAACCCCGACGGTGAAAGTGGTGCTGTATGGTGCCATGGCCAGCCTCGGCGGCGCGTTGATGGCTGAATTGCTGCGCAGGCAGCACGAAGTCATCGCGATTCTCGACGATTTGAACGTGCTCGCGCCACGTCCCGGCCTGCGTACCAAAAGCGGCGATCTGTTCGACGCCGAGCGGGTCAAGCAAAGCGTCGCGGGAAGCTCGGCGGTGATTTGCCTGCTGGACGCGCCGGGCTTGCCGTTCAGCAGCGACCATGTGGAGCGCTCCGTGGTGCTCGGACCGGTGGAACAGGTGCTGGCGGTCGATGCGTTGGTCGACGGCTTACAGGCGGCCAACGTGCCACGGCTGTTTCTGGTGGGGAATTTTGCCGTCCTCGATGAACCGGATCTGGACGACGGGCTGCAACGCCACGCCGCCGAAGAAATCCACGAAGCCCTGCAAAGCAGCCCACTGCAATGGACACTGGTGAACGCGCCCCATGGTGTAGCGGGGCTGACCATTGAGCATTTCAGCCAGGTCGGCGGCAATCTCGAGCCGGGGCTGGCAGAGCCGCTGGAACGGTTGAACCGGGTCGCGGTGGGGATTGCCGATGAGCTGCGGCTGAATCTGCATGTGGGGCAGCATGTGAATTTTGTCGCCGCCTCGGGTACGTAAAAAGCCAATCAAATCGCAATCGAAGGCAACGCCACGCTTGTCAGGGATTCGGCGCTGCTGGCCTGCTCGGCCATCAACCAGTCGACAAACTGTTGAATCAACGCACCACGGCGTTTGCGTTGCGGCAGCACCACGTAATAACCCAGACGCGACAGAGTGGTCTCGGCGATGGGCCGGCACAGCAACCCCTGAGTCAGCAAGTTATCCACAAGGTGACGCCAGCCGATGGCGACGCCCTGACCGCCAATCGCTGCTTGAATCAGCAGCGTGTAATTGTCGAAACGCAATTGCCCCGGTGCCGGCGGGGTAGTGATGCCCAGTTCGCGAAACAGTCCGCTCCAGTCGAACCAGTTGCTGCTGTTTTCACCGCGCAGGTGCAGCAGCGGAAATTCCAGCAACGCCTGGGCGGGCAGGGGCAGGGGCCGGTTCTTGAGCAATTGCGGGCTGCACACTGGAAACACTTCCTCACTGAACAGCCAATGGCTTTCGCCCTGTTTGAAGCGTCCGTCGCCAAACAGCACCGCAACATCGATGTCGGTGCGCAGCATGTTGTGGTTGCGCTCGCTGGTCACCAGGCTGACATCGACCTGCGGATTGGCTTCATGAAAGCGGTGCAGGCGCGGCATCAGCCAATACGCGGCAAAGGCGAAGTCGGTGGCGACCTGCAATACCTCATGCTGTTGTTGTGTGCTGATTGCGCTCAATCCTGCATCGATATTCTGCAAACCGAGCTGAACCTGCTCGAACAGAATTGTCCCGCCGTCGGTCAGTTCAATGCCCCGGTAGATCCGGTCGAACAGCCGCGCGCCCAATTGCTCTTCCAGACGCTTGATCTGTTGGCTGATGGCCGGTTGCGTGGTGCCCAGTTCTACCGCCGCCGCAGTAAAACTGCGATGGCGCGCCGCCGCCTCGAAGGCGCGCAACAGGTCGAGCGACAGGTTTCCGAGGGCGTCATACATAAGCTGTGCTTATCCTAGTCATTGTCCGGCGCGGGCTTTACCGGACTGGGCATGGGCTCCATGCTCGATCGCAGCAATGTCGCATAAATATTCACTATGGAATGCCGCGATCACATGAAGCGCAAGAACATTCTTTTCATCATGGCCGATCAAATGGCCGCGCCAATGTTGCCGATCTACGGCCCGTCGCCGATCAAACTGCCGAATCTTTCGCGCCTCGCCGCCCAAGGCGTGGTGTTCGATGCCGCTTACTGCAACAGCCCGTTATGCGCGCCGTCGCGTTTCACCCTGGTCAGCGGCCAATTGCCGAGCAAGATCGGCGCGTACGACAACGCCGCCGATTTCCCCGCCGACATTCCCACTTACGCTCACTACCTGCGCCGCCTCGGCTATCGCACCGCGCTGTCGGGCAAAATGCATTTCTGCGGCCCGGATCAACTGCACGGCTATGAAGAACGCCTGACCAGCGACATCTACCCGGCCGACTACGGCTGGGCGGTGAACTGGGACGAACCGGACGTGCGCCCAAGCTGGTACCACAACATGTCATCGGTGCTGCAGGCCGGGCCGTGCGTGCGCACCAACCAGCTGGATTTCGATGAAGAGGTGGTGTTCAAGGCCCAGCAATACCTGTTCGACCACATTCGCGAGGACGGCGACCAGCCGTTCTGCCTGACCGTGTCGATGACTCACCCACATGACCCGTACACGATTCCCAAGGCGTTCTGGGATTTGTATGACGACGGCGACATCCCATTGCCGACAACCCCGGATCAACATTCCCTCGATCCACACTCGCAACGCCTGCTCAAGGTCTATGACCTGTGGGACAAGCCGCTGCCTGTGGCCAAGGTTCGCGATGCACGCCGTGCCTATTTCGGCGCTTGCAGCTATATCGACGCCAACGTCGGCAAACTCCTGCAAACCCTCGAAGATACCGGGCTGATCGACAACACCATCATCGTTTTCTCCGGCGACCACGGCGACATGCTCGGCGAGAAGGGCCTCTGGTACAAAATGCACTGGTTCGAGATGGCCGCGCGGGTGCCGCTGTTGATCAGTGCACCGGGGCAGTTCGCGGCCGGTCGGGTCAGCGCCGCAGTGTCCACCGCCGACCTGTTGCCGACCTTCGTCGAGCTGGCCGGCGGTAGCCTGGAACCGGGCCTGCCGCTGGATGGGCGTTCACTGGTGACGCATCTGCAAGGGCAGGGCGGCCACAACGAAGTGTTCGGCGAATACATGGCCGAAGGCACGGTCAGCCCGCTGATGATGATCCGTCGCGGCGCGTACAAATTTATCTACAGCGAAAGCGACCCTTGCCTACTCTTCGATGTGCACAACGATCCCCGTGAGCTCGAAGAACTCAGCCAGTCGCCGCAACATCGCCAGCTGTTCGACGACTTTCTCGCCGAAGCACGGGCCAAGTGGGACATTCCGGCAATCCACCGCGATGTGCTCGCCAGCCAGCGCCGCCGCCGCTTCGTCGCCCAGTCGCTGAGCCTCGGCAAGCTGAAGAGCTGGGACCACCAGCCGCTGGTAGACGCCAGTCAGCAGTACATGCGCAACCACATCGACCTCGACGATCTGGAGCGCAAGGCCCGTTATCCACAACCCTGCCAAAACCAATAATGTTAAGGGGAAGTCCATGCGCAAGTTATCCACAGCACTGACGATCGGCCTGTTGGCCCTGGGCAGTGCCTCGGCCTTCGCCGAGCAAAGCTGCGAAACGGTGAAGATGGCCGATCCGGGCTGGAGCGACATCGCCGCGACCAACGCCATCGCCGGTTTTTTGCTGGACGGCATGGGCTACAAGGCCAAGGTCGACACCCTCGCGGTACCGATTACCTTCGGCGGCTTGAAGGACGGCCAGGTGGATGTGTTCCTCGGTAACTGGATGCCGGCCCAGCAGGGCTTTTACGACAAGTTCGTCGCCACTGGCGACGTGACGCAACTGGCGAAGAACCTCGACGGCACCGAGTTCACTCTGGCGGTACCGGACTACGTATGGGACGCCGGCGTGCACGATTTTGCCGACCTGAACAAATACGCCGACAAATTCGAGAAGAAGATCTACGGCATCGGCTCGGGTGCGCCAGCGAACATCTCGCTGCAGGAGATCATCAAGAAGAACGACTTCGACCTCGGGCAATGGAAGCTGATCGAGTCCAGCGAACAGGCGATGCTCGCCGAAGTCTCGCGGGCCGTTAAGAAACAGAAATTCGTCACCTTCCTCGGCTGGACCCCACACCCGATGAACGTGCAGTTGAAGATGCATTACCTGAAGGGCGGCGAGAAATACTTTGGCGACACCGGCAGCGTGTTCACGTTAACGCGCAAAGGCTACGCCGAAGCCTGTCCGAATGTGGGCAAGTTGCTGAGCAATCTTGCGTTCACTCAGGAAATGGAGAACAGCATCATGGCTGAGGTGGTGAACAAAAAGGTCAGCAATGCCGATGCGGCGAAGGCGTGGATCAAGGCCAATCCGGCGGTGCTGGACAAGTGGCTGGACGGGGTGAAGACCGTGGATGGCAAGGATGCGTTGCCTGCGGTGAAGGCCAAGCTCTGATCCAGCAAAGAGGAGCGCCTCACAGATATCTCTGTGGAAGCGGGCTTGCTCCGGGCGGCATTCGCGAGCAAGCCCGCTCCCACAAGTTTTACCCTGTTAAGCTTTCGCAAAACTCAACCGCGAGGACCCATGGCCCTGCCCAGTCGCCGCTCACTCTTGCCCTTCCTGACCTGGCTACCCCGGCAAACCCGCGCCAGCGTCGGACGGGATCTTGTCGTTGGCCTCAGCGGTGCAATTCTCGCCTTACCGCAGTCGATCGCCTACGCGCTGATCGCCGGTCTGCCACCGGAATACGGCCTCTACGCCGCGATCATTCCGGTGTTGATCGCCTGCCTGTGGGGATCGTCGTGGCACCTGATCTGCGGCCCGACGGCGGCGATTTCGATTGTGCTCTACGCCAGCGTCAGCCCCTTGGCCGTGCCGGCCTCCCAGGATTACATCACCCTCATTCTGCTGCTGACCTTTCTTGCCGGGATCTTCCAGTGGCTGCTGGGGTTGCTGCGCTTCGGCGCCCTGGTGAATTTCGTCTCGCATTCAGTGGTACTGGGGTTCACCCTCGGCGCGGCGGTGGTGATTGCCATCGGCCAGTTGCCCAATCTGCTGGGACTGGATCTGCCGGCAAAAGCCACGGCACTGGCCAGCCTGATGGATCTGCTGCAACACCTGCGAGCTGTGGATAGACCTTCTTTGCTACTCGGCGTCGCGACGGTGGTGGTCGGTGTGGTATTGAGACGACTGCTGCCCCGCTGGCCGACCCTGTTGATAACCCTGGTGCTGGGCAGTGCGGTGGTGTGGTTATGGCCGTCGATGTTCGGCCACGTGCACCGGGTCAGCGCCTTTGTCGGGCGTTTGCCGCCGTTCAGTGGCTTGCCGCTGGATCTGGATCTGATTCTGCGTTTGCTGCCGAGCGCGGTGGCGGTGGGCATGCTCGGGCTGGTCACCAGCCTGTCGATTGCCCGCTCGATTGCAGCGCGTTCGCAGCAGTTGCTCGACGCCAATCAGGAGGTTCGCGCGCAGGGTTTATCGAATATCGTCGGGGCGTTCTTTTCCGGATCGCTGTCGGCCGGCTCGTTCACCCGTTCAGGCCTGAGTTATGAGGCAGGCGCCTGTTCGCCGCTGGCCGGGGTGTTTTCGGCGATCTGGGTCGCCTTATTCGCGATGTTCGGCGCCGGACTGATTGCGCACATCCCGATTCCGGCCATGGCCGGCAGCATTCTGTTGATCGCATGGGGGCTGGTGGATCATCGCGGGATCCGCTCGTTGCTGCGGGTCAGCCGCGCCGAGTTCGTGGTCATGGCGCTGACGTGCCTCGCCACCCTGTTGCTGGAATTGCAGACGGCCATCTATGCCGGGGTGCTGGCGTCGCTGTTCTTCTACCTCAAGCGTACTTCGCAACCACGGGTGCAACATTGGCGCGATGGCGAGGACGATGTGCTGCGGGTCGGCGGCTCGATCTTTTTCGGCGCCAGCCATTACCTGCAAGTGCGTTTGCAACGACTGCACGGCGCGCGGGTGGTGATCGAGGCGCAGCAGATCAACTTCATCGATTATTCGGGAGTGGAGATGCTGCACCAGGAGGCCCGGCGTCTGCTGCGCCAGGATCGCAGCCTGACCCTGCGCCGCGCACGGCCGCAGGTGGTGGAGGAGTTGAGGAAGCTGGAAGGGGCTGAGAAATGTCCGATCCGGTTTGAGGATTGATCCCACAAACACTGCATACCTCTGCAGGAGTGAGCCTGCTCGCGAAAGCGGTCTGTCTGACACATCATTGCTGGATGTGCTGCCGTCTTCGCGAGCAGGCTCGCTCCCACAGGGCTATTTATTGGGCGAGTTGGCGACGTAGCTCGGCCAGTACCGGCGCCGTGTCCGGACGCACTGCGCGCCACAGGAAAAACGCCTCAGCCGCCTGCTCGGCCAGCATCCCCAAGCCGTCCATCGACACCGCCGCACCATGCTCACTGGTCCAGCGGCAGAACGCGGTCGGTTCCTTGCCGTACATCATGTCGTAGCACAGGGTCTGGCCCGTCTCGATCAGGCTCGGTGCAATCGGCGGCACCTCGCCGCTGAGGCTGGCGGAGGTGGCGTTGATGATCACGTCCACCGGTTCGCGCAGCCAGTCGAAACCACTGGCCGACACCGGCCCCAGATCGCAGAACAACTCGGCCAGCAGCTCGGCCTTGTCCACCGTACGGTTGGCGATGATCACCGACGCCGGTTTTTCCGCCAGCAACGGCTCCAATGCCCCGCGCACCGCACCACCGGCACCGAGCAGGAGGATGCGTTTGCCGGTCAGGCTGAACCCGGCGTTCACCGTCAGGTCGCGCACCAGTCCGGCGCCGTCGGTGTTGTCACCGAGCAACGAACCGTCGGCCAGTTTGCTCAAGGTGTTCACCGCACCGGCCCGTTGCGCCCGGGCGGTCAGGCTGTTCGCCAGGCGGTAGGCGTCTTCCTTGAACGGCACGGTGACGTTGGCGCCGCGACCTTCCAGGAAGAACGCCGTGGCGCAGCCGGTAAAATCGTCGAGTGGCGCCAGCAGAGTGCTGTAGTCGAGGCTCTGCCCGGTTTGCTCGGCGAACAGTTTATGAATCATCGGCGACTTGCTGTGGCCAATCGGGTTACCGAAAACAACGTAACGATCCATCAACAGTCCTCAGGCCTGGGCCAGCCAGTCGCGGTCTTGCAGGAAATAGTCGGTCAGGCGCGCCTCTTCGCTGCCGGGCTCGGCTTTGAAGTCGTAGGCCCAGCGCACTTGTGGCGGCAGCGACATGAGGATCGACTCGGTACGCCCACCCGACTGCAGGCCGAACAATGTGCCACGGTCATAAACCAGGTTGAACTCGACGTAGCGGCCACGGCGGAACTCCTGGAATTCACGCTGCTTGGCGCTGAACGCATCATGCTTGCGCCGCTGCACGATGGGCAGGTACGCGTCGATGTAGGCGTCGCCGATGGCGCGCATAAAGGCGAAACTGGTGTCGAAGTCCCACTCGTTCAGGTCATCGAAGAACAGGCCGCCGATACCGCGTGGTTCGTGGCGATGCTTGATGTGGAAGTAGGTGTCGCACCAGGCCTTGTAACGCGGATAGACGTCCGGCCCGAACGGCGCGCAGGCCTGCTCGGCGACGCGGTGCCAGTGGATGCAGTCTTCTTCGTTGCCGTAATACGGAGTCAGGTCGAAGCCACCGCCGAACCACCAGACCGGCTCTTCACCTTCCTTTTCGGCGATGAAAAAGCGCACGTTGGCGTGGGAGGTCGGCACGTGCGGGTTGTGCGGGTGAATCACCAGCGACACGCCGAGGGCTTCGAAGCCACGTCCGGCCAGTTCCGGGCGATGGGCGCTGGCCGAGGGTGGCAGACCGCTGCCGAACACATGGGAAAAGTTGACGCCGCCCTTTTCGATCACCGTGCCGTTTTCGATCACGCGAGTGCGACCGCCACCGCCGGCAGGCCGGGCCCAGGCGTCTTCGACGAAGCGCGTGCCGCCGTCCTCGGTTTCCAGTGCGGCGCAGATGCGGTCTTGCAGGTCGAGCAGATAGGCCTTTACGGCGTCGGTGCGGGTCGTCATGGCTTCACCTTGGATCAGGGCATAGCTACGCGGGCGCCCCGCAGGCGGGGGGTCGGCGCAAATGGGCGCGTAGCATAACACCGCAGACCCGAGCGCCGCAGTTGACGAAGATCAAGCAGGGGAGTTGGATAGGGGGCTCTCAAACGACCCAAGGAGAGCAGGCAGATGGCAAAGCGTATCCAGTTCCGCGCCCATGGCGGTCCCGAAGTGCTCGAGTATGTCGACTATCAACCCGCCGCGCCCGGCCCGAATCAGGTACGGGTGGCGAACAAGGCGATCGGCTTGAACTTCATCGACACCTATTTCCGCAGCGGTCTGTATGCCCCGCCAGCCTTGCCGTCCGGCCTGGGCGCTGAAGGCGCCGGCATCGTTGATGCGGTGGGCAGCGACGTCACCCGGTTCAAGGTCGGTGATCGCGTCGCGTACGGCAGTGGCCCGCTGGGCGCCTACAGCGAGTTGCACGTCCTGCCCGAGGCCAATCTGGTGAAGCTGCCGGACGAGATCAGCTTCGAAACCGCCGCCGGGGTCATGCTCAAGGGTCTGACCGTGCAATACCTGCTGCGCCAGACCTATGAACTCAAGGGTGGTGAAACCATTCTGTTCCACGCCGCTGCCGGGGGCGTCGGTTCGCTGGCCTGCCAATGGGCCAAGGCACTGGGCGTGAAACTGATCGGTACCGTCAGTTCCAAGGAAAAGGCCGATCTGGCCAAGGCCAACGGCGCTTGGGCAACCATCGACTACAGCCACGAAAACGTTGCGCAGCGGGTGCTGGAGCTGACCGACGGCAAGAAAGTCCCGGTGGTCTACGACGGCGTCGGCAAGGACACCTGGCTGACGTCCCTCGACAGCGTGTCGCCACGTGGTCTGGTGGTGAGCTTCGGCAATGCCTCCGGCGCAGTGGACGGGGTCAATCTGGGGATTCTCTCGGCCAAGGGTTCGCTGTACGTGACCCGGCCGACCCTGGCGACCTACGCCAACAACGCCGAGAATCTGCAGCGCATGGCTGACGAGCTGTTCGAGATGATCATCAGCGGCAGGATCAAGGTCGACATCAGCCAGCGTTATCCGCTGGCTGATGCAGCGAAGGCGCAGACCGAATTGTCGGCGCGACGCACCACTGGCTCGACCATTCTGCTGCCCTGATACCTCGCTCGACGTCTTGCCAGTCGGGTTTCAAACCACGGCTGGCAAGACTGTTGGCGCGCGTTCAGAACCTCTGCGGATGACACGCCAACGGTTTTTGCACCAAGTGGCCCGCAGCCACCTGATCCGGTTGCTGAACCGCTGCAAGGATTTGCCGCCATTCGGCTGACAACGCCCAGTACTCACCGCGTGCGCGCTGTT
Source organism: Pseudomonas sp. H1h (assembly GCF_000633255.1). GTDB lineage: Bacteria > Pseudomonadota > Gammaproteobacteria > Pseudomonadales > Pseudomonadaceae > Aquipseudomonas. The sequence goes on along the minus strand of NZ_AYMJ01000026.1, from coordinate 45,764 downwards.
CAATATGCAAGGGGTTGGAAGCGATCGGCATCAGGCCAAAACGCTGGTAAAGGCGCAGCTGTGGCGACCTGCACAACGCGGTCACACCCTGGTAGCCGTGTTTTATCGCCCACTCGGCAGCGGCCGCCAGCAGGCCGTTGACCGCGATGGGCAGCTGGTTGGGCGATTGCGCGATCAAGCGGCTGAACTCGACATGGCGTGATAACGCCACCGTGGGCGAAACATGTTGCTGCGCCAGCGATGCCCATTCGAACGGTGCCGGAGTCGCCCTCAATACCGCCAGCAGTTGCTCATGCCGATACAACAGAAAGTGAGTGCTGCGTGACCTTGTCGTCAGTCGCGTTTCGAGCATCCGCGCCCTCGAGGTCAGCATGTAATGCTGCAGCCGCAGCCGAAATTGCCGATCGATAAACCGATCGAATTCCTGGGTATCCGACCCCGCTTCAAGCATCACGATGCGGCAGCCTTCATGATGACTTTTCAGCGTCACCTGAAGCGCCTGCAGGTAATCCGTGAGTTGCAAATCCGTAGTGTCCATTCTTTCTCCGCAGACCTGACTTATCGAAGTGTTTCGAGTGCAGGGAAAGGATGGTTGCTTTTGACGATAGTGCCACGGAACGTGGTCTGATAATCAGGTGGGAAAAGTCAATGAATCCGAGCACTTGGCGACTTTTCCGACACGAGAAAAAGCGTTATTGCAGGAAAAATCGCAGGCACGCGTAGTACTCCTCGCCATCAAGCCGAGGAGTACTCACATTACCAACGTCTGAGGCCGAATCAGTCAGGACGAATGACGTTGCCGGTTGCCAGATCACGGATCACGCTGGGGTTCTTGCGCCCACCCAACTGCCCGCCGAGGATCAGATCGATCTGCCCGCGAAAATACTGCTCGACGCGCAATCGCGTGCGCGCCGCCGGGCGCCCCTGCGGGTTGGCCGAAGTCGAGATCAGCGGCCCGACCATCGAGCACAGATCCCGCACCTGCGGATGATCGCTGACCCGCAGTGCCACGGTGTCGTGCACGCCCGTCACCCACTCCGGCAACAGGTTCTGATGCGGCACCAGCCAGGTGTTCGGCCCCGGCCAGGTGCTGGCCATGCGGTCGATCCACTCTTGCGGGAAATCTTCGAACAGGAAGTCGAACTGGCGAATGTTGTCGGCGACCAGGATCAGGCCCTTATCCACCGAACGGTTCTTGATCGCCAACAGCCGATCCACCGCCTCTTCGTTCCACGGGTCGCAACCCAACCCCCAGACGGCTTCGGTTGGATAGGCAATCACCGCCCCGGCGCGAATCTCTCGTGCGGCTTGTTGCACACGCCAACTGTTGACCATGAAAAAACTCTCCGAAAACAGGTTTCGCGCAGTTTACCGATCTTCCCCGTAAAACCTAGCTCACCCGCGCAAACCAGCGGCCGTTTTCATTCACAGCCCGGCCCTCCATTTCCAGCTCGGTCAGCGCAGCCAGGACTGTGGGCAGCGCCCAGCCGCTGCTGTGGGCCAGCGCCTCAGTGGTCTGCGGCGCGGCATGCAGCAGGTCGAGCAAGGGCTGATCGGTGCTCGGCGTGTCTGTGGATAACGGCAGATGCTGCCAGCCGCGCAAGGCTTCGAGGATGTGTTCGATGGTTTCCACCAGCACCGCACCGTCGCGAATCAACTGGTGGCAGCCGCGCGCGCCGGGGTGATGAATCGAGCCGGGAATCGCATACACCTCGCGCCCCTGTTCCGCCGCCAGCCGTGCGGTGATCAGCGAACCGCTGGCAACGCTTGCCTCGACCACCAGCACCCCAAGGGACAAACCACTGATGATTCGGTTGCGCCGCGGGAAGTTGCTCGCACTCGGGCCGGCGTCCAGGGGAAACTCCGACAGCACCGCGCTGCCGGAGGCGATCATCGCGTCGGCCAGGCGTTGATTGCGCTGTGGATAAAATTTTTCCAGGCCGGTGCCGAGGACACCGACGGTTTGCCCGCCAACATCCAGCGCGGCCTGATGTGCAGCGGCATCAATGCCTAATGCCAGACCGCTGGTGATGACAAAACCGGCCCCGGCGAGGCTCCGGGAAAATGCCGCAGCGGTGTCCATCCCCGGGCGCGAAGCGCGGCGACTGCCAACCATCGCCAACTGCGGTTTTTCCAGAATCAGCGGATCGCCGGCCACGAACAGCAATGGCGGCGGGTCGGGAATTTGTGCCAGCAGCGCCGGATAATCCGCTTGATCCCACATCAGCAAATGCTGCTGCGGACGCTCTAGCCAGCGCAATGCATGGCTGGCGCCGTCGCGCACTTCAGGGCTGCGCCGCGCCTCGGCACACGCCGCCGGCAATCCCAGCGCACGCCAGGCACTGGCCGGCGCACTGATGGCTTTTGACGCCGATCCGAAGGCTTCGAGCAATTTGGCAAAGCGTTTCGGGCCGACATCCGGCAAACGGTGCAGGCGCAAACGCGCTTCCAGTTCCGCAGGGGAAACCGGCGTACAGGCAGACAGCATCATGGATCATCCTTGATCGTTATAAGTCCCGAACCATTCGGAACAAGCTGTGGATAACTCTGTTGGTAACTTGTTAAGCCTGCTAAGGGTTTCGCACCTTGTCGAGCACCGCCAGCGAGCGTGAAGCGTTGAGGACCAGGCCGTAACTCAGCTTGTCGTAGGTACGGAACACCATCAGCAGCCCGGCCCGTTCGTCCGGAATTTTCAGGGGCTGGCCAGTGATCCGGTCGCGCACGGTTTCCCCGGTTTTCATCACCACCAGCACATTGCCTTCGGCCAGGCCGTCGCGCTTGCCCTTGTTCAGCGTGACCACGTCCATCACGCCAATCTGCGTGACGCCGCGCGGCACGTCGATGATCAGGCCGTTGATGGTGCCAGCCGGGGCACTGGGCATGAACGTCGAGTTGATCGAGCGCTCTTCGCCGCTGAACAAGCGGTCGCCCAGCCGCACTTCCTGGGTGGTGCGTTGCAGGGCGAGGGTGGCGACGTCACCTTCGGTGGCGACGATTTCGCCGCCGCCGATGTCATCGGCGTTGATCCCCAGGAACTCCTTGGTCTGCGGGTCGGTGTAGACCTTGCCCTGGCGGAAGATGCCGTACACCGGCCGATTCGGGTCGAAGTGGCCACGGGCGAAGATCCGGTCGCCGGTGCCGCTGAGCACACGTTCGGCATCGCCGGCGACGATGTACGGCGCCTTGTCGAAATCCTCGACCTTGTCGACGATGCGGTTGCTCAACAGAAAACTGTTGATCGACTTGAGTGGAATGCTCGGAATCGCCTCGGCCACCGGGCTGGTGCGGATGCGCGGCGACAGTTTGATCGTGCCCCGTGACTCGCCACGGTTCAGGGTCAGTTGCGGCTGGCCGTTGACGTAGCTGAGCGTCAGCGTGTCGCCGGGGTAGATCAGGTTGGGGTTTTCGATCTGCGGGTTGGCCCGCCACAGCTGTGGCCACTGCCAGGGCTCGCGCAGGTATTTGCCGGAAATGTCCCAGAGGGTATCCCCCGAAACCACCGTGTATTGCTGTGGAAAACCATCCCTGAGTTGCACTTGCCCTTGTGCAGCACCGGCCGAGGCCAGAAGCAGCAGGGCGAGTAGTGTTTTCCTCATGCAGCGAATCCCTTTATCATGTGCGTTCGCGTGAACCGTCAGAGCCCCCGTGGCTCGCTACTGCAAACTGCATTAGCTACGCTTCACAACGGTAGCCTGCATCTTCGGACCTGCCAGGCCATCGACCCGACTTTACTCAATACGTGCAGCAATCAGCCTATGGCCATTTTAAACATCCTCGAATTCCCGGACCCGCGTCTGCGTACTATCGCCAAGCCTGTGGCTGTAGTGGACGACGAAGTGCGTCAGTTGGTCGATGACATGTTTGAAACAATGTATGAAGCGCCGGGCATCGGCCTCGCCGCGACCCAGGTCAACGTGCACCAACGTATCGTCGTGATGGACCTTTCCGAAGACCGCACCGAACCCCGGGTGTTCATCAACCCCGAGTTCGAATCGCTGACCGAAGAAATGGACCAGTATCAGGAAGGCTGCCTCTCGGTGCCGGGCTTCTACGAAAACGTCGACCGCCCGCAGAAGGTCAGGATCAAGGCGCTGGACCGCGACGGCCAACCTTACGAACTGATCGCCGAAGGCCTGCTCGCCGTGTGCATCCAGCACGAATGCGACCACCTCAACGGCAAGTTGTTCGTCGACTACCTGTCCACGCTCAAACGCGACCGGATCAAGAAGAAACTGGAAAAGCTCCATCGCCAGAACGCTTGATGCCCCTCTTCAAAGGCTTGCTGCGGCAAGCCTTTTTCTTTTTATGAGACTCCTTTCATGACTGAGCCACTGCGCATCGTTTTTGCCGGCACTCCGGAATTCGCCGCCGAACACCTCAAGGCCCTGCTGAACAGCCCTTACGAGATCGTTGCGGTCTACACCCAACCGGACCGTCCGGCCGGTCGTGGGCAAAAACTGATGCCGAGCCCGGTCAAACAACTCGCGCTGGAAAATAATATCCAGGTGTTGCAGCCGCCGACTTTGCGCAACGCCGACGCCCAGTCCGAGCTGGCCGCACTGCAGCCGGATTTGCTGGTGGTGGTTGCCTATGGCCTGATCCTGCCGCAAGCGGTGCTGGATATTCCACGCCTGGGCTGCATCAACAGCCACGCCTCCCTGCTGCCACGCTGGCGCGGTGCGGCGCCGATCCAGCGCGCCGTGGAACACGGTGATGCCGAAAGCGGCGTGACCGTGATGCGCATGGAAGCGGGCCTGGATACCGGGCCGATGCTGCTCAAGGTCGTGACCCCGATCAGCACCGACGACACCGGCGGCAGCCTGCACGACCGCCTCGCCGAAATGGGTCCGCCCGCCGTGGTCCAGGCGATTGCCGGCCTGGCTGCCGGGACCCTGGAAGGCGAAGTGCAGAACGACGAGCTCGCCACTTACGCGCACAAACTGAACAAGGACGAGGCACGCATCGACTGGAGCCGTCCGGCGGTCGAGCTGGAGCGACTGGTGCGCGCCTTCAACCCATGGCCAATCACCCACAGCACCCTCAACGGTGAAGCGCTGAAAGTACTGGCCGCGACACTTGCCGAAGGCAGCGGCGCGCCGGGCACTATCCTCAGCGCCAGCAAGGATGGCTTGATCGTCGCGTGCGGCGAACATGCGCTGTGCCTGACCCGCCTGCAATTGCCCGGCGGCAAGGCGCTGAACTTCAGCGACCTGTTCAACAGCCGTCGTGAGAAATTCGCCGTCGGTACCGTGCTCGGCGCCGTGGTGGATGCGCAATGAACCCGCGTCTGGCCGCCGCCAAGGCACTCGCCGCCGTTCTCAGCGGCAAGGCTTCGCTGAACAGTTCGCTGCCGACACAACTGGACAAGGTCGAGGATCGCGATCGCGGTTTCACCCAGGATCTGGCGTTCGGCACCGCGCGCTGGCAGCCACGGCTGTCGGCACTGGCCGAAAAGCTCCTGCAAAAGCCGTTCAAGGCCGCGGACGCTGACGTCGAAGCGCTGCTGCTGGTCGGTCTCTACCAATTGCTTTACACCCGCGTACCGCCTCACGCCGCCATCGGCGAAACCGTCGGTTGCGCCGACAAGCTGAAAAAGCCGTGGGCCAAAGGCCTGCTCAATGCCGTGCTGCGCAATGCCCAGCGCGAAAGCGAAACGATTTTCGCCGAGCTGGAACGTGATCCAGTGGTGCGCACCGCTCACCCGCGCTGGCTGCAAAAATCCCTGAAAGCCTTCTGGCCTGAGCAGTGGGAAGCCATTTGCGCGGCGAACAACGCGCACCCGCCGATGATCCTGCGGGTCAACCGCCGCCATCACAGCCGCGATGCCTATCTCGGTCTGCTGACTGAGGCGGGTATCGCTGCGACGCCATGCGTTTACAGCCGCGACGGCATCGTTCTCGACGCCGCCGCCGACGTGCGCAGCCTGCCGGGCTTCGCCGAAGGCTGGATCAGCGTGCAGGATGAGGCCGCGCAACTGGCCGCCGATCTGCTCGATCTGGCCCCGGGCCAGCGCGTGCTCGACGCCTGTTGCGCCCCGGGCGGCAAGACCTGCCACATCCTCGAAGCCGAACCGGCACTGGCCGGCGTGGTCGCGGTGGATCTGGAAGCCAAGCGTCTGGTGCGAGTCAAAGAGAACCTCGAACGGCTCGGCTTGAGCGCCGAACTGATCGCCGCCGATGGTCGCGATACCGAAAAATGGTGGGACGGCAAGCCGTTCCAGCGCATCCTGCTCGACGCGCCGTGCTCGGCCACCGGGGTGATCCGTCGTCACCCGGACATCAAGCTGACCCGTCAGCCGGACGACATCGTTGCCTTGGCGCAACTGCAAGGCGAACTGCTCGACGCCCTGTGGAAAACGCTCGAGGTGGGCGGCATTCTGCTTTACGCCACCTGCTCCACCTTGCCGACCGAGAACACCGAAGTCATCGCCGCGTTCCTTGAGCGCACGCCGGGGGCCCGTGAACTGGATCTGTCGACCACGGCCGGAATCAAACAGCCCCATGGTCGCCAATTGCTGGCCCAGCAGGGCGGGCATGACGGGTTCTACTACGCCAAGCTGATCAAGATCGCTGCCGCGCGCGGCTAAATGGATTCAACGGAGTGACTGGATGAAAATCATCATCCTCGGTGCGGGGCAGGTCGGCGGTTCGCTGGCTGAACACCTGGCGAGCGAAGCCAACGACATCACTGTGGTCGACACCGACGGCGAGCGCCTGCGCGATCTCGGCGACCGTCTCGACATCCGCACCATTCAGGGCCGTGGCTCGCTGCCGTCGGTGCTGCGCCAGGCCGGCGCCGATGATGCCGACATGCTGGTGGCGGTGACCAACAGCGACGAGACCAACATGGTCGCCTGCCAGGTCGCCCACACCCTGTTCCACACCCCGACCAAAATCGCCCGGGTGCGCGAAGCGTCCTATCTCAATCGCGAGGAACAGCTGTTCCAGAACGAAGCGATTCCGGTCGACGTGCTGATCAGCCCCGAGCAGGTGGTGACCAATTACATCAAGCGCCTGATCCAGCATCCCGGCGCCTTGCAGGTAATCGACTTCGCCGAAGGCCAGGCGCAACTGGTGGCGGTGCGCGCCTATTACGGCGGGCCGCTGGTGGGTCAGCAACTGCGCCAGTTGCGCGAGCACATGCCGAATGTCGAAACCCGCGTGGCTGCGATCTTCCGCCGAGACCGGCCGATCCTGCCGCAAGGTGACACGGTGATCGAGGCCGACGACGAAGTCTTCTTCATCGCCGCCCGTGAGAACATTCGCGCGGTGATGAGCGAAATGCGCCGTCTCGACGAAACCTACAAGCGCATCGTCATCGCCGGTGGCGGGCAGATCGGCGAGCGTCTGGCCGAGGCCATCGAAAGCCGCTATCAGGTGAAGATCATCGAGATGAACCCGGCGCGCTGCCGCTATCTCTCCGACACCCTCGACAGCACCGTGGTGCTGCAGGGCAGCGCGTCGGACCGCGACCTGCTGCTGGAAGAGAACATTGCCGACGCCGACATCTTCCTTGCGCTGACCAACGATGACGAAGCCAACATCATGTCGTCGCTGCTGGCCAAACGGCTGGGGGCGAAGAAAGTGATGACGATCATCAACAACCCGGCCTACGTCGACCTGATTCAGGGCGGCGACATCGACATCGCCATCAGCCCGCAACTGGCAACCATCGGCACGTTGCTGGCTCACGTACGGCGGGGCGATATCGTCAGCGTGCACTCACTGCGCCGCGGTGCAGCAGAGGCCATCGAGGCGATTGCCCACGGGGATGCGAAATCGAGCAAGGTCATCGGCCGGCCCATCGAGAAAATCGGCCTGCCGCCGGGCAGCACGATTGGCGCGATCATCCGCAACGAAGAAGTGATCATCGCCCACGACGATACCGTGATCGAAACGGGCGACCATGTGATTCTGTTCCTTGTGGATAAAAAGCATATTCGCGATGTGGAGAAGCTGTTTCATGTGGGCCTCAGCTTCTTCTGAGGTTTGCGGTGACAGCACTGGCCTCTTCGCGAGCAAGCCCGCTCCCACATTTGGAATGCGTTTCCCCTGTGGGAGCGAGCCTGCTCGCGAAGGCGGTCTCAATAACCCCCATCAACACCTGACACACCCAAGAAAGGAATCCCCCCATGCTCGAATCCCTGGAAAAAATGCTCGCCAAGGGTGTGGATAACTCATTGCTGCGCTTTGGTCTGGGCAAGGGTTACCTGGATCTGGGCGAAAACGCCAAGGCTGCCGAGCATTTCCAGCGCTGCGTGGGCTTCGACCCAAAGTATTCGGCTGCCTGGAAACTCCTCGGCAAGGCGCATCTGGCGCTGGGCGATCACGCCGCGGCACGTCAGGCATGGGAACAGGGTCTGGAAGCCGCCCGCGCCCACGGCGACAAGCAGGCCGAAAAAGAAATGACGGTGTTTCTGAAGAAGCTCGATCGTCAGGCGCAATAAGTCAGCGGGCGTCGCTCACAAATAGCGCAGGCCGATGCCTTCGGCGTCCACCGTCACCACTTCCATTCGCACCCGCGGCGCCCCTGTGGGCAAATCCTGCACCTGGCCATAAACCACCGCGCCCTTGGGCAATGACGCCAGGCGCGGGTGCTGGACATACACCCCGGTGGGCGACAGATTGCGCGTCTGGCCCAGGCATTCGCCAAAGCTGTCGTGGGTGATTTTGATTCGAAACGATTTGCGCTGTTCGGACATCTTCTTGCGCCCTTGAGTGAACGGTTGTGGATAACCTCGGCAGTGAGGTTATCCACAGATCATGCCAATCTCGTCAATCCAGCTCAGTACCAGCGCGCTTCGCCCGGCGGGCGCTTCTTGAAGCGCTTCATGCTCCACATGTACTGGCTCGGATACGCCGCCACATAACGCTCGACCACTTTACTCATGGCCGCGCAGGACTCAGTGGTATCGGTGCTGTACATGGCCTCTGGCGCCGCCTCGAGGATTACTTTGTAGCCGGAACCGTCCGGCAGGCGCAGGGCATGCAGGAACACGCCGACCGCTTTGCCACCGGCGAGCATGTTCGGCACGAATTTGCTGGTCAGTGCCTGCGTGGCGAAGAACGGCACGAAGATTCCGGCGGATTCGGCCGGTTCCGGGTCAGCGGGGATACCCACTGCACCACCTTTGCGCACTTCCTTGATCACGCTGAGGATGCCTTCCTTGGTCGAGGCGGCGACCTTGTTGCCCAACTGCACGCGCTGTTTGCGCAGCAATTCGTCCACAGCCTTGAGCTTCGGTGGACGGTAGAAAATGATTGGTTTGCACTGGCTGCAATAGAAGTGGTTGAGCACTTCCCAGTTGCCCAGGTGGCTGGTGATGCCGACCACGCCTTTGCCCGAGGCCAATGCGTCCTTGAGGATGTCGAGGCCTTCGACTTCACGTACCAGATCGATCGAGCGCTGGGCCGGCCAGATCCATGCACAGGCGCTTTCGGTCAGCGATTTGCCGATGTCTTTCAGGCTCTGGCCGACCAGACGCTCACGCTCGGCCGGGTCCATCTGTGGAAAACATTTGGCGAGGTTGATCCGCACCACGTCGCGGGAGCGGTTGGGGGTTTTCCACATGATCCAGCCGATCGTCGAACCCACGGCCTGCACGGCCCGCCATGGCAGCAGGGCAAACAGCCGCAGAGCGCCTACCAGCAAGGCGCCTTTAAACTTTTCCACAGGTCACTCCTGATCTTGTGCTGTGCGCGAGGCGGCCATTCTAACCGCCGTTTACCAGCTGCGCGTAGCGGTCGCAGTCCCGGGTGTGATCCATGACCATGCCCGAGGCTTGCATCAGCGCGTAGCAAATGGTCGGGCCGACGAACGTGAACCCGGCCTTTTTCAGGGCTTTGCTCATCGCCAGCGCTTCGGGGGTGATCGCCGGGACTTCGCTGCGATCCTTGAAATGATTGATGATCGGCTGGTTGCCGACGAACGACCAGAGGAACGCCACCGGGTCTTCCAGCGCCAGCCAGGCCTGAGCATTGCGCCGGGCGGCATTGAGTTTGAGGCGATTGCGGATGATCCCCGGATCGAGCATCAATTCGGCTATTTCGGCGTCGCTCATCTGTGCCACGCGCTGCACGTCAAAGCCGAACAACACCTCACGATAACGCTCGCGTTTGCGCAGCACGGTGATCCAGGAAAGCCCGGCCTGGAACCCTTCGAGCAAAAGCAACTCGAACAAACCCTGCGCATCGCGTAGCGGCGTGCCCCACTCCTGATCGTGATAAGCCATGTACAGCGGATCTTCGGTACACCAAAAGCAGCGTGGCATAAGGCTCCAGGGGGTGGAGGTGCGACTGAATCGGGTATACTCCCGCTCTTTAAATCGCAGCCCAAGAAACAGGTGAATTTCGTGAGCCAGCCTACGCCAGCCGTGCGTACCTTCCAAGACTTGATCCTCGCGCTCCAGCAATACTGGGCCGAGCAAGGTTGTGTGGTACTTCAGCCCTACGATATGGAAGTAGGCGCCGGCACTTTCCACACCGCGACATTCCTGCGTGCCATCGGCCCGGAAACCTGGAACGCCGCTTACGTGCAGCCAAGCCGCCGTCCGACTGACGGCCGCTACGGTGAAAACCCGAACCGTCTGCAGCACTACTATCAGTTCCAGGTCGTCCTGAAGCCGAACCCGGACAACTTCCAGGAACTGTACCTGGGCTCCCTCAAGCACGTCGGCCTGGACCCGCTGGTCCACGACATCCGCTTCGTCGAAGACAACTGGGAATCGCCGACCCTCGGCGCCTGGGGTCTGGGCTGGGAAGTCTGGCTGAACGGTATGGAAGTGACCCAGTTCACTTACTTCCAGCAGGCTGGCGGCATCGAGTGCTACCCGGTAACCGGCGAGATCACTTACGGTCTCGAGCGTCTGGCCATGTACCTGCAAGGCGTGGACTCGGTCTACGACCTGGTCTGGGCTGACGGCCCGATGGGCAAAGTCACCTACGGCGACGTGTTCCACCAGAACGAAGTGGAGCAGTCGACCTACAACTTCGAACACGCCAACGTCGACAAACTGTTCGAACTGTTCGACTTCTATGAAAGCGAAGCCAAGCGCCTGATCGAACTCGACCAGCCGCTGCCGTTGCCGAGCTACGAAATGGTCCTGAAGGCTTCGCACACCTTCAACCTGCTGGATGCGCGCCGGGCAATCTCGGTGACCGCTCGTCAGCAATACATTCTGCGCGTACGCACCCTGGCGCGTTCCGTTGCGCAAGCCTACCTGCTGGCACGCGCCAAGCTGGGCTTCCCGATGGCGACCCCGGACCTGCGTGACGAAGTACTGGCCAAGCTGGAGGCAGCACAATGAGTGCGCAAGATTTTCTGGTTGAACTGGGCACCGAAGAACTGCCACCCAAAGCCCTGAACACCCTGGCTGAGGCGTTTCTCGCCGGTATCGACAAGGGCCTGCAAGCCGCCGGCCTGAACTACGAAAGCAAAACCGTCTACGCCGCGCCGCGTCGTCTGGCCGTGCTGATTACCGCGCTGGCGACCCAGCAGCCGGATCGCAGCATCAACCTCGACGGCCCGCCGCGTCAGGCTGCGTTCGATGCCGAAGGCAATCCGACCCAAGCGGCACTGGGTTTTGCCAAGAAGTGCGGCGTCGAGCTGAGCGAAATCGACCAGAGCGGTCCGAAACTGCGCTACAGCCAGAGCATCGCCGGCAAGCCGACCGCAAGTCTGCTGCCGACCATCGTCGAAGATTCGCTGAACGACCTGCCGATCCCGAAACGCATGCGTTGGGGTGCGCGCAAGGAAGAGTTCGTGCGTCCGACCCAGTGGCTGGTGATGTTGCTCGGTGACCAGGTCATCGACTGCACCATCCTTGCGCAGAAGGCTGGCCGTGACTCCCGTGGTCACCGCTTCCACCACCCGCAAAACGTGCGCATCGGTTCGCCGTCCAGCTACCTCGCTGACCTGCGTGCCGCTTATGTCCTGGCCGACGCCAATGAGCGTCGCGAGATCATCAGCAAGCGCACCGAAGAACTGGCAACCCGTCAGGAAGGCACCGCCATCGTGCCGCCGGCGCTGCTCGACGAAGTGACCGCGCTGGTCGAATGGCCGGTGCCGCTGGTGTGCTCGTTCGAGGAACGTTTCCTCGACGTGCCGCAGGAAGCACTGATCACCACCATGCAGGACAACCAGAAGTACTTCTGCCTGCTGGACGCCGACGGCAAGTTGCTGCCACGGTTCATCACCGTAGCCAACATCGAAAGCAAAGACCCGCAGCAGATCATCGACGGTAACGAAAAGGTGGTTCGCCCACGTCTGACCGACGCCGAGTTCTTCTTCAAGCAAGACAAGAAGCAGAAGCTCGAAGCGTTCAACGATCGCCTGCAGAACGTGGTGTTCCAGGAAAAGCTCGGCAGCGTCTACGACAAGGCCGAGCGCGTTTCGAAACTGGCGGCCTACATCGCCGCACGTATCGGCGGCAATGCTTCGTGGGCTGCCCGTGCAGGCCTGCTGTCCAAGTGCGACCTGGCGACCGAAATGGTCGGCGAGTTCCCGGAGATGCAAGGTGTCGCCGGTTACTACTACGCCCTCAATGATGGCGAGCCAGAAGACGTCGCGCTGGCGCTGAACGAGCAGTACATGCCGCGTGGTGCCGGTGCTGAACTGCCAGCGACCCTGACCGGTGCCGCTGTCGCGATCGCCGACAAGCTCGACACCCTGGTCGGCATCTTCGGTATCGGCATGCTGCCAACCGGCAGCAAGGACCCGTATGCCCTGCGTCGCGCGGCACTCGGTGTGCTGCGTATCCTGATCGAGAAGAAACTCGACCTCGATCTGAACGATGCTGTGGCTTTCGCCGTGGCCGCGTTCGGTACCAAGGTCAAGGCTGCCGGCCTGAATGATGCAGTGCTGGAATTCATCTTCGACCGTCTGCGTGCGCGTTACGAAGACGAAGGCGTGGATGTCGCGACCTACCTGTCGGTACGTGCCCTGAAGCCAGGTTCGGCGCTGGACTTCGACCAGCGTGTGCAAGCGGTTCAGGCCTTCCGCAAACTGCCGGAAGCGGCGGCACTGGCGGCGGTCAACAAGCGTGTGTCGAACCTGCTGAGCAAGGTGGAGGGCTCCGTGCCGACCGACGTTCAGGCCAAATACTTCGACAACGCCAACGAGTTCTCGCTGTACTCGGCGATCCAGCAAGCGGATCAGGCTGTACAGCCAATGGCCGCGGCGCGTCAGTACAACGAATCGCTGGCGCGCCTGGCTGCCTTGCGTGAGCCGGTGGACGCGTTCTTTGACGCAGTGATGGTCAATGCCGAAGACGCCAATGTACGGGCCAACCGCTACGCGCTGCTGGCGCGCCTGCGTGGCCTGTTCCTGGGTGTTGCCGACATTTCGCTGCTGGGTTGAGGGATTGCTGTTGAAACTGCTGATTCTCGATCGGGACGGAGTGATCAATTACGACTCCGACGCTTACATCAAGTCGGTGGAGGAGTGGATTCCGCTGCCCGGCTCGATCGAGGCGATTGCGCAGTTGAGCAAGGCCGGCTGGACGGTGGCGGTCGCCACCAACCAGTCGGGTATTGCTCGCGGCTACTACGACCTCGCCACCCTCGACGCCATGCACGCGCGCTTGCGCGAACTGGTAGCGGAGCAGGGCGGTGAAGTCGGGCTGATCGTTTACTGCCCGCATGGCCCGGACGAAGGTTGCGATTGCCGCAAGCCGAAACCGGGAATGTTGAAAACCATCGCCGGGCATTACAACGTGGCGCTTGCGAATGTCTGGTTCGTCGGCGACAGCCTTGGTGACCTGGAAGCGGCCAAAGCCGTCGATTCACAGCCAGTTTTGGTAAAGACCGGAAAAGGCGAAAAGACTCAGGGCAAAACCCTGCCGGTTGGCACTCTGATTTTTGACGATCTGGCGGCGATTGCCGCAGAACTTATCCACAACTAGAGTACTTCTGAAGTTCCTGACCAGGGATTGATCGGGAGTGCGCTTGAACAGCCGGGGATTGCCCCGTAACGGTAAACGTCACTATGTCGATACTGCGGGCCATCAGAATCCTTCTCTTTTACCTGCTGCTGGGCACCACCTCGCTGCTGTGGTGCAGTTTGAGTTTTTTTATCGCGCCCTTTTTGCCATTCAAGGCGCGTTATCGTTTCATCAACGTGTACTGGTGCCGTTGTGCCTTGTGGTTGACCAAGGTGTTTCTCGGTATCCGTTACGAAATCAAAGGCGCAGAAAATGTGCCGGATCGGCACTGTGTGATTCAGTCGAACCACCAGAGTACTTGGGAGACATTCTTTCTCTCCGCTTATTTCTCGCCCTTGAGCCAGGTGCTCAAGCGTGAATTGCTTTACGTGCCGTTTTTCGGCTGGGCGATGGCCATGCTGCGGCCGATCGCGATCGACCGCGACAACCCGAAAGCCGCGCTCAAGCAAGTGGCAGCCAAAGGCGATGAGCTGCTCAAGGACAACGTTTGGGTACTGATCTTCCCTGAAGGCACCCGCGTTCCCTACGGCACCATTGGCAAGTTCTCCCGCAGTGGCAGCGCATTGGCTGTGAATGCGGCGCTTCCGGTACTGCCGATTGCACACAATGCCGGCAAGTTCTGGCCGAAAATCGGCTGGGGCAAGAAGCAGGGCGTGATTACCGTGGTCATCGGTGAGCCGATGTACGCCGAGGGCACTGGCCCACGTGCCATCGCCGATCTGAACGACCGGGTCCAGGCCTGGAACGAGCAGGCTCAGCGCGAAATGGGTTCCCTGCCACCGGCCCCCCAGACACCGGCGGCAAATGATCAGATGGCTGTCTGAGATTTTGTGGATAACCTGTGTACGGTTTTGTTGAAAAAGCCTGAATATTGAAAGTAAATTATTGATTTACTTATATATTTCTCAAGCTCATAAAACACCGTAAAACGTGCATAAGTTTTTTTCGGAAGTAAAAAAACCGGCTGATATAGCCGGTTTTTTTGTGCCTGCTCACTCTGCAATCAGCGGTAACTGCAGCCGGAACGTTGTGCCCTGATCGATGACGCTGTGACATTCGATGCTGCCACCATGATGATCGACCACCGCCTTGACCATCGATAGCCCCAGGCCAACGCCATCAATGCCCTGCGCCGATGAAAAACGTCGGTATTGAGTGAACAGATCCGGCAGTTCTTCGGCGGCAATGCCTTTGCCCTGATCGGTCAGTTCACAACGCAGCCAGTCGCCCTGACAACTGGCGCTCAACTGAACCGTGGTGCCTGCCGGGCTGTACTTGATCGCGTTTTCCAGCAGATTGAACAAGGCGCGGGTCAGCAGCCCTTGGTCGGCCTGAATCAGTCGCTCCTGAGAGGGCTCATCCATCACGTGCAGCAGTTTGATGTTTTTCTGCTGGGCGATGGGCAGGGCCTGATCCAACACGTCCAGCACCAGCATCGCAAACAGGCTGGGCTGGAACTGGTAAGCCTCGGATTCCGCCCGCGCCAGCAATACGAAACCGTCGGTCAATTCCAGCGCGCGACGTACCTGGCGCTCGATCTGCTCGAACAACGGTGAATCCGCACCGGCCTGATGGCGATGCACATCGAGCAGGGCAAGGATCGCCGAATGTGGAGCACGCAGATCGTGGGAGAGAAAACGCAGCAATACACCGCGCTGTTCTTCAGCCGCGCGTTCGGCACTCAGGTCGGTGAGGCTCAGTAGCCAGCCGATGGGCGTGTCACCGTCCACCGGCAGCAATGCCGCACGCTCCAGGCGCAGGCTGCGTTCCTTGTAATCACGAAACTCCAGCAGCGCCAGCGCGGACAATGCCGGGTGGGGCGCTGTGGACAACTCCGGATAACCGAGACGGGCCAGTTGCTCCAGCACGTCGTCACCCACCAACGGGTGATCGAACAACACGCGGGCCTTGCGGTTGCCCAGCAGGATCTGCCCCTTGGGATCGCTGATCAGCGTCGCTACCGGCAGGTACTCCAGACCGTCGGCGATGAAACGCCGGGTATCGCGGGTGCGGCTCATGGCTTGTTCCAGGGCCATGATCTGCCCCTGCAACTGGTCAGCGCTGGTGAATTGCGCGCGGCGACGTTCCGGGAAGACTTTCGGCTCGCGGTCCAGCCGCGCCAATTCCCAGCCAAAGTACGTCAGCACCACACTCAGGCGTCGCCAGTTCCAGATCAGATAGCCGAACAACATGCCGAGCGCCGCCGGGGTCGGTGACCACCAGTGCCGGACTTGCGCCAGCCCGGCGCTGCTCAGCAACACGCACGCCACCCCGCCCAGCGTCACCCAGATCGCCCAGCGCGGGCGCCACAGCAGCAAACCGAGGACACACGCCACCAGACCCACCGAGAGCAGCGCGCTCCAGCCCGGGACCGCGTCGTGCAGATTGATCTGGGCGCGATACGACAACAGCGCAGTCAGCGGCAACAGCACTAGACTTATCCACAACCACTCACGCACCAGCCGCCGAAACAGGCGCTGGACCTGACTCGGCTCGCGACTTTCACGGCGACGCGGGCTATTCATGGCAAACGGGGCGGGGGGCAGTGAATGGTTTCATGGGTCACAGGTCTGAAGACGTAGATCCGAAGAATCATAGCGGACGTCGACCGACGGCGGACGGCTTACTTTCACTGCACAGGCCAGGCCGTTAAGGTTGTCGGCCACTGCCCAAGCAACAAGGAACCCACGCGTATGCGCGTTGCGATACTGGACGATGAACCTGCCGAACTGCGAAGGGTCGAGCAAACCCTGCAGCAAATGGCGGTCGCGGGCGACCAGCCATGGTCACTGCACAGCTTTGAGCGGGGAGAGGACCTGTTGCGCCAACTGCGCCGGGACACTTTCGACCTGCTGATTCTCGACTGGCAACTGCCCGACCTGACCGGCCTGGCGCTGCTACGCTGGACCCGCGAACACATGGAGTCGCCGCCCGCCGCGATCATGCTGACCAGCCGTGACGGCGAAAGCGATATCGTCCAGGCCCTGAACGCCGGTGCCGACGATTACGTCAGCAAACCGTTCCGCCCCAACGAACTCAAAGCCCGAGTCGCTGCCGTACTGCGCCGGCACAGCCAGCAACGCAGTACCGCCTCCGAAGTGCTGAGCTTCAATGACCTGACCTTTGACGACGCCGAACTGACCGTCACCCGCGACCACAAACCCATCGTCATGACCGAACGCGAATATCGCCTCGCGCGCTGCCTGTTCAGCAATCTGGGCCGGCCGTTGTCACGCGAGTATCTTTACGAGCGGTTCTGGCCCCATGAAGAGGTGGTCTCGTCGCGACCGCTGGACACGCACATCTACCGTCTGCGCAACAAACTGGGGCTGACGGCGGATCGGGGTTGGCAACTGTTGACGATTTATGGGTATGGGTATCGGTTGGAAAGTGTGGCGGCAGCGTCCGAGTAAACACGCAAGCCGCCAAGACGACGTCGTTGTTTGTGCTCGCCCAAAAAAAAAGGCCAACGCTAATGCGTTGGCCTTTTTTCGGGGGCGTCGACGGGGATCAGAAATCCAGGTTGGACACCGCCAGAGCGTTGCTCTCGATGAAGTCACGGCGAGGTTCGACCGCATCACCCATCAGGGTGTTGAAGATCTGGTCTGCGCCAATGGCGTCTTCGATGGTGACTTTCAGCATGCGACGCACACTTGGGTCCATCGTGGTTTCCCACAGCTGATCCGGGTTCATTTCGCCCAGACCTTTGTATCGCTGGATGGTGTGACGCTTGGTGCTTTCAGCCATCAGCCAGTCCAAAGCTTCCTTGAACTCGGTGACCGCTTTCTTGCGCTCGCCACGCTGGATGTACGCGCCTTCGTCGAGCAGGGTGCTCAGTTGAGCGCCAAGGGTGACGACAGTCTTGTAGTCGTTGCTGCCGAAGAAGTCGCGGTTGAAGGTGACGTAGTTCGACAGGCCGTGGGAGATCAGTTCGACCTCTGGCAGCCAAACGCCACGCTCACGGTCCTCACGCAGGCTGGCCTTGTAGACCAGGCCCGACTTCTCGACGGTGCGCAGACGGACTTCGTACTGGGCCAGCCAGTCCTGCATCTTGGCATGGTCGCCGAGCATTTCCAGGCTGACAGCCGGTAGGTAAATGAAGTGCTCGGTCAGCTCCTGCGGGTACAGGCGCGACAGACGCTTGAGGGTCTTCATCACCATGCGGAAGTCATTTACCAGACGCTCCAGGGCTTCACCGGAAATACCTGGGGCCTCTTCGTTCAGGTGCAGGCTCGCATCTTCCAGGGCCGACTGCGTCATGTACTCTTCCATGGCGTCGTCGTCTTTGATGTATTGCTCTTGCTTGCCTTTCTTGACCTTGTACAGCGGCGGCTGAGCGATGTAGATGTAGCCGCGCTCGATCAGCTCCGGCAACTGACGGAAGAAGAAGGTCAGCAGCAGGGTGCGGATGTGCGAACCGTCGACGTCAGCATCGGTCATGATGATGATGTTGTGATAACGCAGCTTGTCGATGTTGTACTCTTCGCGACCGATGCCGCAGCCCAGCGCGGTGATCAGCGTGCCCACTTCCTGGGACGAGATCATCTTGTCGAAACGTGCCTTCTCGACGTTGAGGATCTTGCCCTTCAACGGCAGGATCGCCTGGGTCTTGCGGTTACGTCCCTGCTTGGCAGAGCCGCCCGCGGAGTCACCTTCCACGAGGTACAGTTCAGACAGTGCCGGGTCTTTTTCCTGGCAGTCAGCGAGCTTGCCCGGCAGACCGGCGATGTCCAGCGCGCCTTTGCGGCGGGTCATCTCACGGGCTTTACGCGCCGCTTCACGGGCACGCGCAGCGTCGATCATCTTGCCGACAACCAGCTTCGCTTCGTTCGGGTTTTCCAGCAGGAAGTCGGAGAAGTACTTGCCCATTTCCTGTTCGACCGCTGTCTTCACTTCGGAAGACACCAGCTTGTCTTTGGTCTGCGAGCTGAACTTCGGATCCGGTACTTTCACCGATATGATTGCGGTCAGGCCTTCACGGGCATCGTCACCGGTGGTGGCGACTTTGTGCTTCTTCGCCAGACCTTCCTGCTCGATGTAGTTGTTCAGGTTACGCGTCAGGGCCGAACGGAAGCCCACCAGGTGGGTGCCGCCGTCGCGCTGCGGAATGTTGTTGGTGAAGCACAACAGGTTCTCGTTGAAGCTGTCGTTCCACTGCAGAGCGATTTCCACGCCGATGCCGTCTTCACGCTGGATGTTGAAGTGGAACACCTGGTTGACCGCAGTCTTGTTGGTGTTCAGGTATTCAACGAACGCACGCAGGCCGCCTTCGTACTTGAACAGTTCTTCCTTGCCGCTGCGCTCGTCCTTGAGGACGATGCCGACACCGGAGTTGAGGAAGGACAGTTCACGAATGCGCTTGGCCAGGATGTCCCAGCTGAAGTGAATGTTCTTGAAGGTTTCGCTGGAAGCCTTGAAGTGGATCTGGGTACCAGTGGTTTCGCTGTCGCCAACGATGGCCATCGGAGCCTGAGGTACGCCGTGGACGTAGGTCTGTTCCCAGATCTTGCCGCTGCGGCGAACGGTCAGTACCAGCTCTTCGGACAGTGCGTTCACTACCGACACACCTACACCATGCAGGCCGCCGGATACCTTGTAGGAGTTGTCGTCGAACTTACCGCCAGCGTGGAGGACGGTCATGATGACCTCGGCGGCGGAAACGCCTTCCTCTTTGTGCACGTCTACCGGGATGCCACGGCCGTTGTCTTTAACGGTGATGGACTCATCCGGGTGAATAATGATGCTGATGTCGTCGCAGTGGCCGGCGAGGGCTTCGTCGATCGAGTTGTCGACCACTTCGAACACCATGTGGTGCAGACCGCTGCCATCGTCGGTGTCACCAATGTACATACCGGGACGTTTGCGTACGGCATCCAGGCCTTTCAGCACTTTAATGCTCGTTGAGTCGTACGTATTTTCTTCGCTCAATGCCTTCACTCCCGATGGTCGTGGGTCTGGGTGATACGGCCCTGTTCCACGTGGAACAGAGCGACTGGCGTTTCCGTCTGCCAGCCTTCCCTCAATAATTCGTGATCTACACAGGTGATGAACACCTGGCAGCGTAAGTCTTCCAGCAAACGGCACAGCGCGCGACGGTGGCTCTCGTCCAGCTCGGACGGCAAGTCATCCACCAGATAAATACACTGACCGCGACGGGCCTGGCTCACCAGATGCCCTTGGGCAATACGCAGCGCACAGACCACCAGCTTCTGCTGACCCCGGGACAAGATGTCCGCGGCGTTGTGTGCGCCCAATCTAAGACGCAAATCAGCCCGTTGTGGCCCAGCCTGGGTATGACCCATTTGCTGATCCCGTTGCACGGAGCCAGCCAGTACGGCGCTCAATTCCCGCTCTTTGTCCCAGCCTCGGTAATAGCTGAGCGTCAAACCTTCGAGCTCAACCAGTTCGCTCAAGGTTTGTTCAAAGACTGGTTTCAAGGCTTTGATGTAAGCGCGGCGGTATTCATCGATTTCAGCGCTGGCCTGGCACAGTTCCCTGTCCCAAACCGCTTGCGAAACGGCGTCAAGTGTACCATGCCGCAGCCAGGAGTTTCTCTGGCGCAAGGCCTTCTGCAAACGCTGCCAGGTCGCCATGAACCGTGGTTCGACGTGGAAAACGCCCCAGTCGAGGAACTGCCGGCGAATCTTCGGCGCACCTTCAAGCAGGCGGAAGCTGTCGGGGTTGATCAACTGCAGCGGCAGGATTTCCGCCAGCTGCGCGGCGCTGCGGGCGTTCTGTCCGTCGATGCGGATCTGGAACTCGCCCTGACGGTCGCGAGATATCCCCAACGCACTGTGCCCACCCTCGGCCAACTCGACCTGACCGAACACGGTGCAGGCGAGTTGTTCGTACTGGATGACCGGCAACAGCCGCGTGCTACGAAACGAACGGGCAAGCCCCAGTAGATGAATGGCTTCCAGAACACTGGTTTTGCCGCTGCCGTTGGCGCCGTAAAGAATGTTGATGCGGGGGGAGGGGGAGAAGGTCACCGGGTGCAGATTGCGCACCGCGGTGACCGAAACACGACTTAAGGACATCCAGGGTCAGCTGATTACAGACGCATCGGCATGACAACGTAAGCCGAGTCGTCATTGTCGGACTCTTGCACCAGCGCACTGCTGTTAGAGTCGGACAGGATCAGGCGAACCTGCTCGGTGGTCATCACGCCCAGTACGTCGAGCAAGTAGCTCACGTTGAAGCCGATTTCCAGCGAACCGCCGTTGTATTCAACGCCTACTTCTTCTTCCGCTTCTTCCTGCTCCGGGTTGTTGGCCTGGATCTTCAACTGCCCGCTGGCCAGTTGCAGACGGATACCACGGTACTTCTCGTTGGACAGAATCGCGGTACGGCTGAACGCTTCACGCAGTGCCTGACGGTCACCGAGCACCAGTTTGTCACCACCTTTTGGCAGAACGCGCTCGTAATCCGGGAATTTGCCGTCGACCAGCTTCGAGGTGAAGGTGAACTCACCGGTGGTGGCGCGGATGTGGTGCTGACCGAGGACGATGCTGACGTTGCCTTCCGGCTCGGTGAGCAGACGTGCCAGTTCAAGGATACCTTTACGCGGCACGATCACCTGATGGCGATCAGGCTGGCCGATATCGGCTTTCATCGAGCACATGGCCAGACGGTGACCGTCGGTGGCCACAGCACGGATGATGCCTTCGGAAACTTCCAGCAACATGCCGTTGAGGTAATAACGCACGTCCTGCTGGGCCATGGCGAAGCTGGTGCGTTCGATCAGGCGACGCAGTTTGCTCTGCTCCAGGCTGCAGGTCAGCGAACCCGGGCCTTCTTCCACCGTCGGGAAATCATTGGCTGGCAGGGTCGACAGGGTGAAGCGGCTACGCCCGGCCTTCACCACCAGCTTCTGCTCGTCGACCTTGATGTCGATCAGCGCGTCGTTGGGCAGGCTCTTGCAGATGTCCATCAGCTTGCGCGCGGGCACGGTGATGGAACCTGTTTCGGCCGGCTCTTCAAGTTGCACGCGACCCACCAGCTCGACTTCCAGGTCGGTACCGGTCAGCGACAGTTGCTGGCCATCGACGACCAACAGCACGTTGGAGAGTACCGGCAAGGTCTGTCGGCGCTCGACGACGCCTGCGACCAGTTGCAGGGGTTTCAACAGGGCTTCGCGTTGAATGGTGAAATGCATGGTCTAGTCCCTTGCCTTAATAAGCTGCGCTGGTGTTCATCAAGTGGTCAGTGTACGCAGCAGGTTCTTGTAGTCCTCGCGGATGTCCGCGTCGGATTCCTTAAGTTCGTTGATCTTGCGGCAGGCGTGCAACACCGTCGTGTGATCGCGCCCGCCAAACACATCGCCGATTTCCGGCAGGCTGTGGTTGGTCAGCTCTTTGGACAAGGCCATGGCCACCTGACGGGGACGAGCCACCGAGCGCGAACGGCGCTTGGACAGCAGGTCGGAGATCTTGATCTTGTAGTACTCGGCGACTGTGCGCTGAATGTTATCCACAGAGACCAGTTTGTCTTGCAACGCCAACAAGTCTTTCAGGGATTCGCGAATCAGCTCGATGGTGATGTCGCGGCCCATGAAGTGCGAGTGGGCGATCACGCGTTTCAGCGCGCCTTCCAGCTCACGGACGTTGGAGCGAATTCGCTGGGCAATGAAGAACGCCGCATCGTGTGGCAACTCGACTTTGGCCTGGTCGGCCTTCTTCATCAAGATCGCCACGCGGGTTTCCAGTTCCGGAGGCTCGACGGCTACGGTCAGGCCCCAGCCGAAGCGGGATTTGAGGCGCTCTTCAAGGCCTTCGATTTCTTTCGGGTAGCGGTCACTGGTGAGAATGACCTGCTGGCCACCTTCAAGCAGGGCGTTGAAGGTGTGGAAAAATTCTTCCTGCGAGCGCTCCTTGCGGGCGAAGAACTGGATATCGTCGATCAGCAAAGCATCCACCGAACGGTAGAAGCGTTTGAACTCGTTGATCGCATTCAGTTGCAGCGCCTTGACCATGTCAGCCACGAAGCGCTCGGAATGCAGGTAGACGACCTTGGCATTCGGGTTCTTCTTTAACAGGTGGTTACCCACAGCATGCATCAAGTGGGTTTTACCCAGGCCGACGCCACCATAAAGGAACAGCGGGTTGTAACCGTGCTTGGGATTATCCGCCACCTGCCAGGCCGCCGCACGGGCGAGCTGGTTGGACTTGCCTTCAACGAAGTTTTCGAAGGTGAAGGTGCGGTTCAGGTAACTGGTGTGCTTGAGCGCGCCTTCAACCTGAACAGTGCGCTGTTCGGCGCGAACCGGGGCCTGTTGCGAGGCCGCACCG
Source organism: Pseudomonas sp. H1h (assembly GCF_000633255.1). Taxonomy (GTDB): domain Bacteria; phylum Pseudomonadota; class Gammaproteobacteria; order Pseudomonadales; family Pseudomonadaceae; genus Aquipseudomonas. The sequence goes on along the minus strand of NZ_AYMJ01000026.1, from coordinate 22,538 downwards.
GCCATCGGATCAAAGCTGTCGCGGGACGGCTCTTCACTGACTTCCTCGGCTTTGTGCGTCGAGCGCTTGCTGGGGGCAGCCGTCGGGGCTGGTGCCGGAGCACTGGCTGGCGCGGCATTGGTTTGAGCCTGAGACGCTTGCGCAGCAGCCAACGGTGCATTCGGCGCGGCACGCGGTGCCGAACTGCGTTTGCTGCCTATTAATAAGGAAAGCGCAGGCGCCATGCCGTTGCCGTGCTCATCCAGCAGTTCAAGGACGCGACCCAGGTACTTTTCGTTGACCCAGTCCAGCACAAAACGGTTCGGTGCGTAGACGCGCAACTCGTCGCCTTCGGCTTCGACCTGTAGTGGACGGATCCAGGTGTTGAATTGTTGGGCAGGCAGCTCCTCGCGCAAAAGCTCCACGCACTGCTGCCAAAGTTCCACTGACACGGATATCCCCTAAGTTGAAAGCCGGTGAGGCAAAAACAAGCGGCCATTGTAGCGGCGAGCGGCCCACTTATCCACATGCAGGTTGTGTGGTGGTCATGATTAATCAATGCGTTAACCGGTAAAAAGGCGACCAACGGTGTGTGAATAAGCTCTGTGGATAACCGCCTCTGAGGGCACTGGACAACTGGGGGTAGAACTCGGTGGATAACCAGCTTGTGGATAACTACCGTTTCCACACACAGGTTATCCGACAGTGCAGCACAGGCTGGACACGGTTTTCCACTGTAGTTGTCATTCTCTGTACATCAAGCGGAATAAGGGCTCAAACCAGTTATCCACAGAAGATGGCCGCCCTAGCTTTTACAAGCTTTACAGAAAAGCTTTAAATAATTCCCTTCTTTATTTTTATATCTGGCAAACAGGATTTCGGTTCTGGAAGCTCCAGAGATCTATTTATAAGGAAACGCTGGTTGGAAATTGACCTGAAGGCTTGCTTTCTCTAGAATCCCCGGTCTCTTAAAACGGGGGCCATTCCGGCCCGTTGTGGACGAACCAGGTAACACGACATGAAACGTACTTTCCAACCAAGCACTATCAAACGCGCTCGTACCCACGGTTTCCGTGCTCGCATGGCTACCAAGAACGGTCGCGCTGTCCTGTCGCGTCGTCGCGCCAAAGGTCGTGCGCGTCTGGCAGTTTGATAATCCGGTACTGGAGGTGAGTCAGGACTTCAGTCGGGAAAAGCGTCTGCTTACCCCCCGGCATTTCAAGGCAGTCTTTGACTCCCCTACCGGCAAGGTTCCGGGGAAAAATCTCCTGCTCCTTGCGCGCAACAACGACCTTGATCACCCCCGTCTCGGGCTGGTTATCGGGAAAAAGAGCGTAAAGCTCTCCGTCGAGCGCAATCGTCTCAAACGTCTTATGCGCGAGTCGTTTCGCCTGCACCAGGATTCACTGGTCGGCTGGGACATCGTTATCGTCGCGCGCAAAGGTTTGGGCGATGTAGAAAACCCCGAATTGATTCAGCATTTCGGCAAACTCTGGAAACGCCTGGCCCGTAACAAGCCAGTTCCAGCAGTCAAAACCGAAACTGTAGGGGTAGACAGTCCAGATGCGTAAACTGGCCCTCGTTCCGATCCAGTTTTATCGCTATGCCATTAGTCCCCTGATGGCTGACCACTGTCGTTTCTACCCCAGTTGTTCCTGCTACGCGTTAGAAGCCATCGAAAATCATGGCCTTCTGCGCGGTGGCTGGCTGACCTTTCGTCGTTTAGGTCGCTGTCATCCGTGGAATCCCGGTGGTTATGACCCGGTTCCACCTATCCCTACCTCCCGTTCTTCTTCGATGGCCGAGTAATCATGGATATCAAACGCACGATCCTGATCGTCGCCCTGGCAATCGTGTCCTACGTTATGGTTCTTAAATGGAACCAGGACTATGGCCAGGCTGCCCTGCCGACTCAGAATGTTGCTTCCAGTACGACTGCATCCGGTTTGCCGGACACCGTTCCTGGCAATAACGCTTCCGCCAGTGACGATATTCCGCGTGCCGCCAGCGATACCAGCGCACCTGTGGAAACTCCGGTCGCTGCCAGCAAGGATCTGATCCAGGTCAAAACCGACGTGCTCGATCTGGCGATCGATCCACAGGGCGGTGACGTTGCGCAACTGACCTTGCCACTGTATCCACGTCGCCAGGACCGTCCGGATGTTCCGTTCCAGCTGTTCGACAACGGCGGCGAGCGCACTTATCTGGCACAAAGCGGCCTGATCGGCACCAACGGTCCGGACGCAAGCCCGGCCGGTCGTCCGGTTTACTCTTCGGAGAAGAAAAGTTATCAACTGGCTGACGGTCAGGACCAACTGGTCGTCGACCTGAAGTTCAGCAAGGACGGTGTCAACTACATCAAGCGTTTCACCCTGAAACGTGGCCTGTATGACGTAACCGTGACCTATCTTGTGGATAACCAGAGCGCTCAGCCCTGGTCCGGTTCGATGTTCGCTCAGTTGAAGCGCGACGCCAGTGCCGACCCTTCGTCGACCACTGCTACCGGTACTGCGACTTATCTGGGCGCTGCCCTGTGGACAAGTTCCGAGCCGTACAAGAAAGTGTCCATGAAGGACATGGACAAAGGTCAGCTCAAGGAAACTGTCACCGGTGGCTGGGTAGCCTGGCTGCAACATTACTTCGTGACTGCATGGGTTGCGCCGAAAGGCGAAAACAACATCGTTCAGACGCGTAAGGACAGCAAAGGCAACTACATCATCGGTTACACCGGTCCTTCGCTGACCGCTGCACCGGGTGCAAAAGTTGAAACCAGCGCCATTCTGTACGCCGGTCCAAAAAGCCAGGCTGTACTGAAAGAGTTGTCCCCAGGTCTGGAACTGACGGTCGACTACGGCATTCTGTGGTTCATCGCTCAGCCGATCTTCTGGTTGCTGCAACACATCCACGCGATTGTGGGTAACTGGGGCTGGTCGATCATCTTCCTGACCATGCTGATCAAAGGGATCTTCTTCCCGCTGTCGGCTGCCAGCTACAAATCCATGGCGCGCATGCGTGCCGTTGCTCCGAAACTGGCTGCACTGAAAGAGCAACATGGCGATGACCGGCAGAAAATGTCGCAGGCCATGATGGAGCTGTACAAGAAAGAGAAGATCAATCCGCTGGGCGGCTGCTTGCCGATCCTCGTGCAGATGCCGGTTTTCCTTTCGCTGTACTGGGTTCTGCTGGAAAGCGTGGAAATGCGCCAGGCGCCGTTCATGCTGTGGATCACCGACCTGTCGATCAAGGATCCGTTCTTCATCCTGCCGATCATCATGGGCGCGACCATGTTCATTCAGCAGCGTCTGAACCCGACTCCGCCGGATCCGATGCAGGCGAAGGTCATGAAAATGATGCCAATCATCTTCACCTTCTTCTTCCTGTGGTTCCCTGCTGGTCTGGTGCTGTACTGGGTTGTGAACAACTGCCTGTCGATTGCCCAACAGTGGTACATCACGCGTAAGATCGAAGCGGCGACGAAAAAAGCCGAGGCGTAACTTACTCTGTGGATAACACCACTCAAAACGCCCCCTAGTGGGGCGTTTTGCTATCTGTCACTTTTGTCTGGATTCCGGTTTATGAGCGCACCTCGTGAAACCATCGCCGCTGTCGCTACCGCTCAAGGGCGTGGCGGTGTCGGCATCGTCCGTATTTCCGGGCCGTTGGCCAGTGTTGCAGCCAAAGCCATCAGCGGCCGCGAACTGAAACCGCGTTACGCTCATTACGGCCCGTTTTTCAGTGATGACCAACACGTGCTGGACGAAGGTCTGGCCCTGTATTTCCCGGGACCGAACTCGTTCACCGGCGAAGACGTACTGGAACTGCAGGGCCACGGCGGCCCGATCGTTCTGGATATGTTGCTCAAACGTTGTCTGGAACTGGGCTGCCGCTTGGCGCGGCCGGGCGAATTCAGCGAACGTGCGTTCCTCAACGACAAGCTCGACCTGGCCCAGGCCGAGGCAATCGCCGATCTGATCGAAGCCAGTTCTGCACAGGCTGCACGCAATGCCCTGCGTTCCTTGCAAGGTGCGTTTTCCCTGCGTGTGCATAACCTCACCGAACAATTGATCGCTCTGCGCATCTATGTCGAAGCTGCCATCGACTTTCCGGAAGAGGAAATCGACTTTCTTGCCGATGGCCATGTGCTGAGCATGCTCGACAAGGTGCGCGATGAACTGTCCACAGTGCTTCGCGAGGCCGGGCAGGGTGCCTTGTTGCGTGATGGTATGACTGTGGTGATTGCCGGTCGTCCGAATGCCGGCAAATCCAGTCTTTTGAACGCCCTGGCCGGACGCGAAGCGGCGATCGTTACCGAGATTGCAGGGACTACGCGGGACATCCTGCGTGAACATATCCACATTGATGGCATGCCGTTGCACGTGGTGGATACCGCTGGTCTGCGCGATACCGACGATCAGGTGGAAAAGATCGGCGTTGAGCGCGCGTTGAAAGCAATCACTGAAGCGGATCGCGTGCTGTTAGTGGTCGATGCCACCGCTCCTGAAGCAGCAGATCCGTTTGCGCTGTGGCCGGAATTCCTCGAAACCCGTCCAGATCCGGCCAAAGTCACCCTGATCCGCAACAAGGCCGACCTCACGGGTGAAGCGATTGCCCTGGAAGTCAGCGAAGATGGCCATGTCACCATCAGCCTGAGCGCCAAATCGGCCGGTGACGGTCTGGAATTGCTGCGTGAACACCTCAAGGCCTGCATGGGCTACGAGCAAACTTCGGAAAGCAGCTTCAGTGCCCGACGCCGCCATCTCGAAGCCCTGCGGCATGCCAGTGCGGCGCTGGAACACGGGCGCGCGCAGCTGACGTTGGCAGGCGCTGGTGAGCTGTTGGCAGAAGATTTGCGTCAGGCGCAGCAATCCCTGGGAGAAATCACCGGGGCATTCAGTTCCGATGACCTGCTCGGCCGGATCTTCTCCAGCTTCTGCATCGGTAAATAGTCCTTCTGCTGTACACAGGCAGGCCCGTTCGCGGCCTGCCTGCCTCCCTTTTTCTCTACACCTTGTTCCAGTGCCGGGCAGATTCCTTCTCCCTGAGCGGATTTTTTGTGCCCGTGTGTTTCTCGTACAGACCTTTTCTGTGGATTAAGCCCTGTGAATAACTGGCAATGAGGTCAGTTGATAACAGGGCTTCAAAACTGGATATAACTGCCTCTGTGGATAACCACCCCATTCATCCACAGGCTTAAACCGGTTATCCAAGGGCCTCATTGGCACCTGATAACAGGGTTTTGAAACTCTGTACACATTGAATAACAAGGGTTGTAGCGATCTATCCACAGAAAGGTCGGTCAGTAAGAATAAACATAAAAACAAAGGTTTTATAAATTTCTCTCTTTTTTATTCTTTTAACTTCGAGTTCTCCACAGCTGGTTAAATTTTGTGCAAAGGGTTCTTTAGGAAGGGCGAAGTCCCTATACTTGTCGACCAGGTTCAGAAACCTGATCTCAAACTATTCCTGAATTACCTACTTAAGCAGGCACGAGGTGCGTGGTGGATTTCCCTTCCCGTTTTGAAGTGATCGTCATCGGCGGCGGTCATGCCGGTACCGAGGCAGCACTGGCCTCAGCACGTATGGGGGCAAAAACCCTGTTGCTGACGCATAACGTGGAAACCCTCGGTGCCATGAGCTGCAATCCGGCCATCGGTGGCATTGGCAAAAGCCATCTGGTCAAGGAAATCGATGCCCTCGGCGGCGCGATGGCCATCGCCACCGATTTGGGCGGCATCCAGTTTCGCGTGTTGAACAGCCGTAAAGGCCCGGCCGTGCGTGCCACCCGTGCGCAAGCCGACCGGATTCTGTACAAGGCCGCTGTCCGCGAAATTCTGGAGAACCAGCCGAACCTGTGGATATTTCAACAAGCCGCCGACGATCTGATCGTTGAGCAGGAACAGGTGCGCGGTGTTGTCACGCAAATGGGTCTGCGGTTCTTCGCTGATTCCGTGGTGTTGACCACGGGGACGTTCCTCGGCGGACTTATCCACATCGGCTTGCAGAATTTTTCCGGCGGTCGTGCCGGTGATCCGCCGTCGATCGCACTGGCTCACCGCCTGCGTGAACTGCCATTGCGTGTCGGTCGCCTGAAAACCGGTACGCCGCCGCGTATCGATGGCAAGTCTGTGGATTTCTCGGTGATGACCGAGCAACCAGGCGATACGCCGATCCCGGTGATGTCGTTCATGGGTAACAAAGAGCAGCATCCACGGCAGGTCAGTTGCTGGATCACCCACACCAACGCCCGCACTCACGAAATCATTGCCGCGAACCTTGATCGTTCGCCGATGTATTCCGCTGCCGGCGAAATCGAGGGCATCGGTCCGCGTTACTGCCCGTCGATCGAAGACAAGATCCATCGCTTTGCCGACAAGGAAAGCCATCAGGTGTTCATCGAACCGGAAGGTCTGACCACCCATGAGCTGTATCCGAACGGGATATCCACAAGCTTGCCGTTCGACGTGCAATTGCAGATCGTGCAATCGATCCGCGGCATGGAAAACGCGCACATCGTGCGTCCGGGTTATGCGATCGAGTACGACTACTTCGATCCGCGCGACTTGAAATACAGCCTGGAAACCAAAGTCATCGGCGGTCTGTTCTTCGCCGGGCAAATCAACGGCACCACCGGTTACGAAGAAGCTGGTGCCCAGGGTTTGCTGGCCGGGGCCAACGCCGCACTGCGCGCCAAGGGCAAAGAAGCCTGGTGCCCGCGTCGCGATGAAGCGTACATCGGCGTGTTGGTCGATGACCTGATCACCCTCGGCACCCAAGAGCCGTACCGCATGTTCACTTCCCGTGCCGAGTACCGCCTGATCCTGCGTGAGGACAACGCCGACCTGCGTCTGACCGAAAAAGGTCGCGAACTCGGCCTGGTCGATGACGCGCGTTGGGCGGCGTTCTGCAAGAAGCGCGAAAGCATCGAACTGGAAGAACAGCGCCTGAAAAGCACCTGGGTTCGCCCAAATACGCAGCAGGGCGATGCGATTGCCGAGAAATTCGGCACGCCGCTGACTCACGAATACAACTTGCTCAACCTCTTGAGTCGTCCGGAAATCGACTACGCTGGTCTGGTCGAAGTGACCGGCAACGGCGCCGAAGATCCCCAGGTCGCCGAGCAGGTCGAAATCAAGACCAAATACGCCGGTTACATCGACCGTCAGCAGGACGAAATCGCCCGTCTGCGCGCCAGTGAAGACACGAAATTGCCTGTGGATATCGATTACACCAACATTTCCGGTCTCTCCAAGGAGATCCAGAGCAAGCTCGGTGCGACGCGTCCGGAGACGCTTGGCCAGGCTTCGCGGATCCCGGGCGTGACGCCGGCAGCGATTTCGCTGTTGATGATTCATTTGAAAAAACGCGGCGCGGGCCGTCAGTTGGAGCAAAGCGCTTGAGTTCTAAGGTCACTTCGCAACACGCCGAAGAGTTATCCACAGGAGCCCGCAAGCTCGGTGTCAATCTCAGCGCAACCCAGCACGAATTGCTGCTGGGTTACCTGGCCCTGTTGATCAAATGGAACCAGGCCTACAACCTGACAGCGGTGCGCGATCCCGACGAAATGGTCTCGCGTCATTTGCTCGATAGTCTGAGCGTGATGTCTTTCATCGAAAACGGCCGTTGGCTCGACGTCGGCAGCGGCGGCGGCATGCCGGGGATCCCGTTGGCGATCCTGTATCCGGACTCGCAAGTGACCTGTCTGGACAGCAACGGCAAGAAAACCCGCTTCCTGACTCAGGTCAAACTCGAACTCAAACTGGATAACCTGCAAGTTATCCACAGTCGCGTTGAAGCCTTCCAGCCTGCCCAACCGTTCAACGGGATCATTTCCCGGGCGTTCAGCAGCATGGAGAACTTCACCCACTGGACTCGCCACCTCGGCGATGCCGATACGCGCTGGCTGGCAATGAAGGGCGTTCATCCGGCCGATGAGCTGGTAGCATTGCCGGCAGACTTCAAACTCGATAGCGAACACGCCCTGGCCGTACCCGGTTGCCAAGGCCAACGCCATCTGCTGATACTGCGCCGCACGGCATGATTGGGAACACAAGCAAGAATGGCTAAGGTATTCGCGATAGCGAACCAGAAAGGTGGTGTGGGCAAGACCACCACCTGCATCAACCTCGCAGCATCCCTGGTCGCGACAAAGCGCCGGGTGCTGTTGATCGATCTAGATCCACAGGGCAACGCCACCATGGGTAGCGGTGTGGATAAACATGGCCTGGAAAACTCGGTCTACGACCTGCTGATCGGCGAGTGCGATCTGGCCCAGGCCATGCACTACTCCGAGCACGGCGGTTATCAACTGCTGCCGGCCAACCGCGACCTGACTGCGGCCGAAGTGGTCCTGCTGGAAATGCAGATGAAGGAAAGCCGTCTGCGCAGTGCGCTGGCGCCGATCCGTGAGAACTACGATTACATTTTGATCGACTGCCCACCCTCGCTGTCGATGCTCACGCTCAACGCACTGGTCGCCGCTGATGGGGTCATTATCCCCATGCAGTGCGAATACTTTGCGCTCGAAGGCTTGAGCGACCTTGTGGATAACATCAAGCGCATCGCTGAACTGTTGAACCCGAACCTGAAGGTCGAAGGTTTGCTGCGCACCATGTACGACCCGCGCCTGAGCCTGATGAACGATGTGTCGGCGCAGCTCAAGGAACACTTCGGCGAGCAGCTCTACGACACAGTGATCCCGCGCAATATCCGCCTGGCCGAAGCGCCAAGCTACGGTATGCCGGCACTGGCCTACGACAAGCAATCGCGCGGCGCGCTGGCCTACCTGGCCCTGGCGGGCGAGATGGTTCGCCGTCAGCGCAAAAATTCACGTATCGCCGCTGCTCAGCCAACTTAAGGAATCCCCATGGCCGTCAAGAAACGAGGTCTCGGACGTGGACTGGATGCACTGCTGAGTGGTCCGACAGTCAGCGCGCTGGAAGAACAGGCTGCGCAGGCGGATACCCGTGAACTGCAACACTTGCCGCTGGACCTGCTGCAGCGTGGCAAATACCAGCCACGCCGCGACATGGATCCGCAGGCGCTCGAAGAGCTGGCGCAGTCGATCAAGTCTCAAGGCGTGATGCAGCCGATCGTGGTACGCCCGATTGGCGGTGGCCGCTTTGAAATCATCGCCGGTGAGCGCCGCTGGCGCGCGAGCCAACAGGCCGGTCAGGAAACCATCCCGGCCATGGTCCGCGATGTGCCGGATGAAACCGCGATCGCCATTGCGCTGATCGAGAACATCCAGCGTGAAGACCTGAACCCGATCGAAGAAGCGGTCGCCCTGCAGCGCCTGCAGCAGGAATTCCAGCTCACTCAGCAACAGGTTGCCGAGGCTGTGGGTAAGTCCCGCGTGACTGTGGCTAACCTGTTACGGCTTATTGCCCTGCCTGAAGTCATCAAGACCATGCTGTCCCACGGCGACCTGGAAATGGGCCACGCCCGTGCTTTGCTCGGCTTGCCGGACAATCAGCAGGTGGAAGGGGCGCGACATGTTGTCGCACGCGGCCTGACCGTGCGCCAGACTGAAGCACTGGTTCGCCAGTGGTTGAGCGGCAAACCGGAGCCTGTGGAAGCAGCCAAACCCGACCCGGATATCGCTCGCCTTGAGCAGCGTCTGGCCGAGCGCCTAGGCTCTGCGGTGCAGATTCGCCACGGAAAGAAGGGAAAGGGCCAGTTGGTCATCGGTTACAACTCCCTCGATGAGCTTCAGGGTGTGCTCGCACACATCCGCTGAAACATTTCCTCATGTAGCGCGCAGTCGGAAATCACTACCTGACAGTTGAATAGGGGCAGAACCGCCCCTATACTCTGCGCGCATTTTGTCGGCACAAATTATGCCAAGTTATTGAATTCTGGCAGCCGACCATTGGAGAGCAATCGTGATGGAAACCCGCAAGCCAAACCGCCTGCCGTTCCATCGCCTGGCGGTTTTTCCGGTGTTGATGGCTCAATTTGTCATTTTGCTCATTGCCGCTTTGGCGCTCTGGCAATGGCACGGAGTCGTTGCCGGATACTCGGGACTTTGCGGAGGCCTGATAGCCTTGCTGCCCAATGTTTATTTCGCTCACAAGGCATTTCGGTTTTCCGGCGCCCGAGCAGCCCAGTCCATCGTCCGGTCATTTTATGCCGGCGAGGCAGGCAAACTGATTTTGACGGCAGTGCTGTTTGCACTGGTGTTTGCAGGTGTGAAGCCATTGGCGCCGATCGCAGTATTCGGTGCCTTCGTGCTGACTCAGTCGGTCAGCTGGTTCGCTCCCCTGCTGATGAGAACAAGACTTTCGAGACCTTAGGGCGTTTGAGGCAACCATGGCAGAAACAACCGCTTCGGGCTATATCCAGCACCACTTGCAGAACCTGACCTTCGGTCAGCTACCTAACGGCGGCTGGGGCTTTGCCCATTCCGCAGCAGAAGCCAAAGAAATGGGCTTCTGGGCTTTCCACGTCGATACCCTCGGCTGGTCGGTCGCACTGGGCCTGATTTTCGTTTTCCTTTTCCGCATGGCGGCAAAGAAGGCGACTTCCGGTCAACCTGGTGCCCTGCAGAACTTCGTTGAAGTACTGGTCGAATTCGTCGATGGCAGCGTGAAAGACAGCTTCCATGGCCGTAGCCCGGTGATTGCACCGCTGGCACTGACCATCTTCGTCTGGGTGTTCCTGATGAACGCCGTCGACCTGGTACCGGTCGACTGGATTCCTCAGCTGGCCATCCTGATCACCGGCGACCACCACATCCCGTTCCGCGCCGTGTCGACTACCGACCCGAACGCGACCCTGGGCATGGCGTTCTCGGTTTTCGCACTGATCATTTTCTATAGCATCAAGGTCAAGGGCCTCGGCGGCTTCATCGGCGAACTGACCCTGCACCCGTTCGGCAGCAAGAACATCTTCGTTCAAGCCTTGCTGATCCCGGTGAACTTCCTGCTGGAATTCGTGACCCTGATCGCCAAGCCGATCTCCCTGGCTCTGCGTCTGTTCGGCAACATGTATGCCGGCGAGCTGGTGTTCATTCTGATCGCTGTGATGTTCGGCAGCGGTCTGCTCTGGCTGAGCGGCCTGGGCGTTGTTCTGCAGTGGGCGTGGGCAGTGTTCCACATCCTGATCATCACCCTGCAGGCGTTCATCTTCATGATGCTGACCATCGTCTACCTGTCGATGGCGCACGAAGAAAACCATTAAGAGCAGCCTCGGCTGATCTGATGTCCCTCCCGGTCAAACGGGAGGGGGCTCTTAACCGGGCCTCTGAAACGATTTGTTTTACCGCTTTAATCTAAAAAACCTAAACCATACGACGTAAAAGTCGGGAGGAAAGATGGAAACTGTAGTTGGTCTAACCGCTATCGCTGTTGCACTGTTGATCGGCCTGGGCGCACTGGGTACCGCAATTGGTTTCGGCCTGCTGGGCGGCAAGTTCCTGGAAGGCGCAGCGCGTCAGCCAGAAATGGTTCCAATGCTGCAAGTTAAAATGTTCATCGTTGCCGGTCTGCTCGACGCCGTAACCATGATCGGTGTTGGTATCGCTCTGTTCTTCACCTTTGCGAACCCGTTCGTTGGTCAGATCGCTGGCTAATTACCCGGATTTTTCCGAGTAATTTGATGTGATGGACAACGTAACTGCGAGGTGTTGGCGTGAACATTAATGCGACCCTGATTGGCCAGTCCGTTGCGTTCCTGATTTTTGTACTGTTCTGCATGAAGTTCGTATGGCCTCCGGTCATCGCTGCTCTGCACGAACGTCAAAAGAAGATCGCTGATGGTCTGGACGCTGCCAGCCGTGCAGCTCGCGACCTGGAGTTGGCCCAAGAGAAAGCGGGTCAGCAACTGCGCGAAGCGAAAGCTCAGGCAGCTGAAATCATCGAGCAAGCCAAGAAACGCGGTAACCAGATTGTCGAAGAGGCCGTTGAAAAGGCCCGTGTCGATGCTGACCGTGTGAAGGTTCAGGCTCAAGCCGAGATCGAACAGGAACTGAACAGTGTCAAAGACAAGCTGCGCGCCCAAGTGGGCTTGCTGGCTGTCGGCGGCGCCGAGAAGATCCTGGGTGCCACAATCGATCAAAACGCGCACGCAGAGCTGGTTAACCAACTGGCTGCTGAAATCTAAGCGAGGGCGATCATGGCAGAACTGACCACGTTGGCCCGACCTTACGCTAAGGCGGCCTTCGAGCACGCTCAGGCCCACCAGCAACTGGCCAATTGGTCAGCCATGCTCGGCCTGGCTGCAGCGGTGTCACAAGATGACACCATGCAGCGCGTGCTCAAGGCCCCGCGACTGACGAGCGCAGAAAAGGCCGCCACGTTTATTGACGTGTGCGGCGACAAGTTTGATGCCAAGGCACAGAACTTCATCAATGTCGTTGCCGAAAACGACCGTCTCCCGCTTCTGCCGGAGATTGCCGCTCTTTTCGACCTGTACAAGGCCGAACAAGAGAAGTCGGTAGACGTTGAAGTGACCAGTGCATTTGCATTGAACCAAGAACAGCAAGACAAACTCGCCAAGGTTCTCAGTGCACGACTCAACCGGGAAGTGCGCCTGCAAGTTGCGGAGGATGCTGCCCTTATAGGTGGTGTCGTGATCCGCGCCGGCGACCTGGTTATCGATGGCTCGATTCGCGGCAAAATCGCGAAACTTGCCGAAGCATTGAAATCTTGAGTTTGAAGGGGCAGCAGAGCAATGCAGCAACTCAATCCTTCCGAAATAAGTGAAATTATCAAGGGCCGCATCGACAAGCTCGATGTGACCTCCCAAGCCCGTAACGAAGGCACTGTCGTCAGCGTATCTGACGGCATCGTGCGGATTCACGGTCTGGCCGACGTCATGTACGGCGAGATGATCGAGTTTCCGGGCGGCGTCTACGGTATGGCCCTCAACCTGGAGCAAGACTCCGTAGGTGCCGTTGTACTGGGCGCTTACCAGTCTCTGGCTGAAGGCATGAGCGCCAAGTGCACTGGCCGCATCCTCGAAGTTCCGGTGGGTAAGGAACTGCTGGGTCGCGTAGTCGACGCACTGGGTAACCCTGTTGACGGCAAAGGTCCACTGGGCAACACCGAGACCGACGCGGTCGAGAAAGTTGCACCGGGCGTGATCTGGCGTAAGTCGGTAGACCAGCCTGTACAGACTGGCTACAAGGCTGTCGATGCGATGATCCCTGTCGGCCGTGGCCAGCGTGAGCTGATCATCGGTGACCGTCAGATCGGTAAAACCGCTCTGGCGATCGACGCGATCATCAACCAGAAAGACAGCGGCATTTTCTGCGTCTACGTAGCAATCGGTCAGAAACAATCGACCATCGCCAACGTGGTTCGCAAGCTGGAAGAAAACGGCGCCCTGGCCAACACGATCATCGTGGCTGCCAGTGCTTCGGAATCTCCTGCGCTGCAATTCCTGGCACCGTACTCCGGTTGCACCATGGGTGAATTCTTCCGCGACCGCGGTGAAGACGCGCTGATCGTTTATGACGATCTGTCCAAGCAAGCAGTGGCTTACCGCCAGATTTCCCTGCTGCTGCGCCGTCCACCAGGCCGTGAAGCTTACCCAGGCGACGTGTTCTATCTCCACTCCCGTCTGCTGGAGCGTGCATCCCGCGTTTCGGAAGAATACGTAGAGAAGTTCACCAACGGCGCAGTGACCGGCAAAACCGGTTCCCTGACCGCACTGCCGATCATCGAAACCCAGGCTGGCGACGTTTCCGCGTTCGTTCCGACCAACGTGATTTCCATCACCGACGGTCAGATCTTCCTGGAATCGGCCATGTTCAACTCGGGCATCCGCCCTGCAGTGAACGCCGGTGTTTCGGTATCCCGTGTGGGTGGTGCCGCTCAGACCAAGATCATCAAGAAGCTGTCCGGTGGTATCCGTACCGCTCTGGCTCAGTACCGTGAACTGGCGGCATTCGCCCAGTTCGCTTCTGACCTGGACGAAGCGACCCGTAAGCAACTTGAGCATGGTCAGCGCGTTACCGAGCTGATGAAGCAGAAGCAATACGCACCTATGTCGATCGCTGACATGGCGCTGTCGCTGTATGCCGCTGAGCGTGGGTTCCTGACTGACATTGAAATCGCCAAGATCGGCAGCTTCGAACAAGCGCTGATTGCTTTCTTCAACCGCGATCACGCCGATTTGATGGCCAAGATCAACGTTAAAGGTGACTTCAATGACGAAATCGACGCTGGCATGAAAGCCGGTATCGAGAAGTTCAAGGCCACCCAAACCTGGTAAGCCGCAGCGGGAGCCGCGAGGCTCCCGCTTGCTAACCTGATAGGTGTTACATGGCAGGCGCAAAAGAGATTCGCAGTAAGATTGCGAGCATCAAAAGCACGCAAAAGATTACCAGCGCCATGGAAAAAGTGGCGGTCAGCAAAATGCGCAAGGCACAAATGCGCATGGCTGCTAGCCGTCCTTATGCGGAGCGTATCCGCCAGGTTATTGGGCATCTGGCCAACGCCAACCCGGAATACCGCCACCCGTTCATGATCGACCGCGCTATCAAGCGTGTGGGTTATGTCGTTGTGAGCAGTGACCGTGGTCTGTGCGGCGGCTTGAATACCAACCTGTTCAAGGCCCTGGTCAAGGACATGGCGGTAAACCGCGAAAACGGCGTCGAGATTGATCTGTGTGTTGTTGGTAGCAAGGGTGCGGCCTTTTTCCGCAACTTCGGCGGTAACGTCGTTGCAGCTATCAGCCACCTGGGTGAAGAGCCGTCGATCAATGATCTGATTGGCAGCGTCAAGGTGATGCTGGATGCCTACCTGGACGGCCGTATTGACCGCCTGTCCGTGGTGTCCAACAAATTCATCAACACCATGACGCAACAGCCTACCGTGGAGCAATTGATTCCACTGGTGGCAACCCCGGATCAGGATCTCAAGCACCACTGGGACTATCTCTACGAACCGGATGCCAAAGAGCTGCTTGACGGCTTGATGGTCCGCTACGTTGAGTCGCAGGTCTACCAGGCGGTGGTCGAGAACAACGCGGCTGAACAAGCTGCGCGGATGATCGCGATGAAGAACGCTACCGACAACGCCGGTGATTTGATCAGCGATTTGCAGCTGATCTACAACAAGGCGCGTCAGGCTGCGATCACCCAAGAGATCTCGGAAATCGTCGGCGGCGCTGCCGCGGTTTAACGGTTCAAATATTCAGAGGATCCAGCTATGAGTAGCGGACGTATCGTTCAAATCATCGGCGCCGTTATCGACGTGGAATTTCCACGCGACAGCGTACCGAGCATCTACAACGCGCTGACAGTTCAAAGCGCGGCCGCAACCACTCTGGAAGTTCAGCAGCAGCTGGGCGACGGCGTGGTTCGCACCATTGCGATGGGTTCCACCGAGGGCTTGAAGCGCGGTCTGGAAGTTACCGACTCTGGCGCAGCCATCTCCGTACCGGTCGGTAAAGCGACCCTGGGCCGGATCATGGACGTCCTCGGTAACCCGATCGACGAAGCGGGTCCGATCGACACCGAAGAGCGTTGGGGCATTCACCGTCCAGCGCCTTCGTTCGCTGAGCAAGCAGGCGGCAACGACCTGCTGGAAACCGGCATCAAGGTTATCGACCTGGTTTGCCCGTTTGCCAAAGGCGGTAAAGTCGGTCTGTTCGGTGGTGCCGGTGTAGGCAAAACCGTAAACATGATGGAACTGATCCGTAACATCGCCATCGAGCACAGCGGTTATTCCGTGTTCGCCGGTGTGGGTGAGCGTACTCGTGAGGGTAACGACTTCTACCACGAGATGAAGGACTCCAACGTTCTGGACAAAGTGGCACTGGTTTACGGTCAGATGAACGAGCCGCCGGGTAACCGTCTGCGCGTAGCACTGACCGGCCTGACCATGGCCGAGAAGTTCCGTGACGAAGGTAACGACGTTTTGCTGTTCGTCGACAACATCTATCGTTACACCCTGGCCGGTACTGAAGTATCCGCACTGCTGGGCCGTATGCCTTCGGCAGTAGGTTACCAGCCGACTCTGGCTGAAGAGATGGGCGTTCTGCAAGAACGTATCACTTCGACCAAAGAAGGTTCGATCACCTCGATCCAGGCGGTATACGTACCTGCGGACGACTTGACCGACCCGTCGCCAGCGACCACCTTCGCCCACTTGGACGCCACCGTCGTTCTGTCCCGTGACATCGCTTCCCTGGGTATCTACCCAGCAGTAGATCCACTGGATTCGACTTCGCGCCAGCTGGACCCGAACGTAATCGGCCAGGACCACTACGACACCGCTCGCGGCGTTCAGTACGTTCTGCAACGTTACAAAGAGCTGAAGGACATCATCGCGATCCTGGGTATGGACGAGCTGTCGGAAGCCGACAAGCAGTTGGTAAACCGTGCTCGTAAGATCCAGCGCTTCTTGTCGCAGCCGTTCTTCGTGGCTGAAGTCTTCACCGGTGCTTCGGGTAAATACGTTTCCCTGAAAGACACCATTGCTGGCTTCAAAGGCATCCTCAACGGTGACTACGACCACCTGCCAGAACAAGCGTTCTACATGGTTGGCGGCATCGAAGAAGCGATCGAGAAAGCCAAGAAACTGTAATCCCGGCGCCCGGCAACGGGCGCTAATTTAGGTTGAGGCAATCAGATGGCTATGACAGTCCATTGCGATATCGTCAGCGCGGAAGGGGAAATCTTTTCCGGCCTGGTCGAGATGGTGATTGCGCACGGTGCACTGGGTGATCTTGGTATCGCTCTGGGTCACGCGCCGCTGATCACTAATCTGAAGCCAGGTCCGATCCGCCTGATCAAGCAAGGCGGGGAAGCCGAGGTGTTCTACATCTCCGGTGGTTTCCTCGAGGTTCAGCCGAACATGGTCAAGGTGCTTGCCGATACCGTGCAACGTGCCGCCGACCTGGATGAAGCTCAGGCTCAAGCAGCTCTCAAGGCTGCCGAAGCTGCTCTGCATGAGAAGAGCGCAGATTTCGATTACGGAGCTGCGTCCGCACGTCTGGCCGAGGCTGCAGCTCAGCTGCGCACCGTCCAGCAGATCCGCAAGAAGTTTGGCGGTTAATCCGTCAGCCACTTGTTGTGCGATTGATAAAAAAGGGTAGCCTCGGCTACCCTTTTTTCTTTTCCGAATTCCCAAAACCCGGTCGCAGTAGCTGACCACCCAGGATTGGTAGCCAGTCATGTCTCTCGAAATCGTTATTCTCGCGGCCGGTCAAGGCACCCGTATGCGTTCGGCGCTGCCGAAGGTTTTGCACCCGGTTGCCGGCAATTCCATGCTTGGTCATGTTATCCACAGCGCACGCCAACTTGATCCGCAGCGTATCCATGTGGTCATTGGCCATGGTGCCGATGTGGTGCGCGAGCGCCTGGCTGCTGATGATCTGAATTTTGTACTGCAAGACAAGCAACTGGGCACCGGTCACGCCACCGCCCAGGCCGTGCCGTTCATCACCGCCGACACCGTGCTGATTCTCTACGGTGACGTGCCGCTGATCGAAGTTGAAACCCTGCAGCGCCTGCTCAAGCATGTTGTGCCGGGACAAATGGGGCTGTTGACCGTTGAGCTGGAAGACCCGACCGGTTATGGCCGTATCGTGCGCGACGCGGACGGCAAGGTTGCCGCGATTGTCGAGCACAAGGACGCCAGCGAAGCCCAGCGCGCAATCACCGAAGGTAACACCGGTATCCTCGCCGTCCCGGCCAATCATCTGGCCGACTGGATGAGCCGCCTGTCGAACAACAATGCACAGGGCGAGTACTACCTGACCGACGTGATTGAAATGGCGGTCAATGACGGCCTGGTGGTTGCCACCGAGCAACCGCATGACGCGATGGAAGTGCAGGGCGCCAACGATCGCAAGCAACTGTCGGAACTGGAGCGCCATTACCAGTTGCGCGCTGGTCGCCGGTTGATGGCACAGGGCGTGACCCTGCGTGACCCGGCGCGTTTCGATGTACGCGGCGAAGTGACCGTTGGTCGCGATGTGCTGATCGACGTCAACGTGATCCTCGAAGGCAACGTTGTTATCGAAGACGACGTGGTGATCGGTCCGAACTGCGTGATCAAGGACAGCACCCTGCGCAAAGGTGTGGTGATCAAGGCCAACAGCCACATTGAAGGGGCGATTCTCGGCGAGGGCAGCGATGCCGGTCCGTTCGCCCGTCTGCGTCCGGGCACCGTGCTCGAAGCGCGTGCGCATGTGGGTAACTTCGTCGAACTGAAAAACGCGCGCATGGGCGAGGGTGCCAAGGCCGGACACCTGACCTATCTGGGCGACGCCGAAATCGGTGCGCGCACCAACATCGGCGCCGGCACCATCACCTGCAATTACGATGGCGCCAACAAATGGAAAACCGTGTTGGGCGAAGATGTGTTCATCGGTTCCAACAACTCGTTGGTGGCGCCTGTGGATATCTCCGACGGTGCGACGACGGCAGCCGGTTCGACCATCACGCAGAATGTGGATAAAGCGCAGTTGGCCGTCGGTCGGGCGCGGCAGAAAAATATCGATGGCTGGAAGCGGCCGGAGAAGATCAAGAAGAGCTGAGTTATCCACAGCGCTTCAATCTGAAAGATCGCTGCCCACGGGCAGCGATTTTTTTTCATCGGTGGCTTGACGGTTTTGCTTCGATAGGTTTTGATTGCTTTCATTATCTTTCGAATCGAAACTTATCGCGCCATGTCGAAACGCAATACACCCCAACGTCGCCACAACATTCTGGCTCTGCTCTCCGAGCAGGGTGAAGTGAGTGTCGACGAACTCGCCAAGCGTTTCGAAACCTCGGAAGTGACGATTCGCAAGGATTTGGCCGCGCTGGAAAGTCACGGTCTGTTGCTGCGTCGGTATGGCGGGGCGATCACCATGCCTCAGGAATTGGTGGCCGACGTCAGTCAGAACGTTTCCAAATATAAACAGGCAATTGCCCGCGCTGCCGTCAAACGCATTCGCGAGCACGCCAGGATCATCATCGACAGCGGTAGCACTACCGCCGCCATGATCCCCGAACTTGGCCAGCAACCGGGTCTGGTGGTCATGACCAACTCCCTGCACGTTGCCAACGCCTTGAGCGAGCTCGAACACGAGCCGGTCCTGCTGATGACCGGCGGCACCTGGGATCCCCATTCGGAATCCTTTCAGGGCCAGGTCGCCGAGCAGGTACTACGCTCTTACGACTTCGATCAATTGTTCATCGGTGCCGACGGCATCGATCTGGTGCGTGGCACCACGACCTTCAATGAGTTGCTCGGCCTGAGCCGGGTGATGGCGGAAGTGGCGCGGGAAGTGATCGTGATGGTCGAGGCCGACAAGATCGGCCGCAAGATTCCAAACCTGGAGCTGCCGTGGAGCAGTGTCCATACCCTAATCACCGATGATCGCCTGCCGCAGGAGGCACGGGATCAGATTCAGGCTCGCGGTATCAATTTGATTTGCGCGACGGTCAGTCAGGAGAAATAAGCATGTGTGGAATTGTCGGCGCGGTAGCTGAACGTAATATCACCGCCATCCTGGTCGAAGGCCTCAAGCGCCTCGAATACCGGGGTTATGACAGTGCCGGTGTGGCGGTGTACACCAATGACGGCACGCTGGAACGCACCCGTCGCGTGGGTAAGGTCAGTGAACTGGACGCAGCCCTGGCTGAACATCCGCTGATTGGCCGTCTCGGTATCGCCCACACCCGTTGGGCAACTCACGGTGCGCCGAGCGAACGCAACGCCCACCCGCATTTCTCCGGCAACGTCGCGGTGGTGCACAACGGCATCATCGAAAACCATGATGCGCTGCGTGAGCAACTCAAGGCGCAGGGTTACGTGTTCTCTTCCGACACCGACACCGAAGTCATCGCCCACCTGCTGACCGAAAAACTCAAGGCGCTGCCGGACCTGTCCGACGCGCTGAAGGCAACCGTCAAGGAACTGCATGGCGCCTACGGTCTGGCGGTCATCCATGCGCTGCAACCGGATCGTCTGGTCGCGGCTCGCAGCGGCAGCCCGCTGGTGATCGGCCTGGGCCTGGGCGAAAACTTCCTCGCCTCCGATCAACTGGCCCTGCGTCAGGTCACTGACCGTTTCATGTACCTGGAAGAGGGCGATATCGCCGAAATCCAGCGTGACAAGGTGCAGATCTGGGACGTGACCGGCAAAGCCGTCGAGCGCCAGACCGTGCAGTACACCGACGGTGCCGAAGCCGCCGACAAAGGCGAGTTCCGCCACTACATGCTCAAGGAAATCCACGAGCAGCCTGCCGTGGTTCAACGCACCCTCGAAGGTCGTCTGAGCGAGAATCAGGTCTTGGTACAAGCCTTTGGTCCGCAGGCCGCCGAGCTGTTCGCCAAGGTGCGCAATGTGCAGATCGTCGCGTGCGGCACCAGTTATCACGCAGGCATGGTTGCCCGTTACTGGCTCGAAGAGCTGGCCGGTATTCCGTGTCAGGTCGAAGTCGCCAGCGAATTCCGCTACCGCAAGGTGGTGGTGCAGCCGGACACGCTGTTCGTCACCATTTCCCAGTCCGGCGAAACCGCCGACACCCTGGCCGCCCTGCGCAACGCCAAGGAGCTGGGCTTCCTCGGCAGCCTGGCGATCTGCAACGTCGGCATCAGTTCGCTGGTGCGTGAATCCGATCTGACCCTGCTGACCCAGGCCGGTCGCGAAATCGGCGTGGCCTCGACCAAGGCGTTCACCACGCAACTGGTCGGCCTGCTGCTGCTGACCCTGTCCCTGGGCCAGGTGCGCGGCACTCTGGAAAAAGGCGTTGAAGCCCGACTGGTCGAAGAACTGCGTCGCCTGCCAACTCGCTTGGGCGAAGCGCTGGCCATGGACAGCACCGTGGAAAAAATTGCCGAACTGTTCGCCGACAAGAACCACACCCTGTTCCTCGGTCGTGGTGCGCAATACCCGGTAGCGATGGAAGGGGCTTTGAAGCTCAAGGAAATCTCTTACATCCACGCCGAAGCCTACCCGGCCGGCGAATTGAAGCATGGCCCGCTGGCGCTTGTGGATAACGACATGCCAGTGGTGACCGTGGCGCCGAACAACGAACTGCTCGAGAAGCTCAAGTCCAACCTGCAGGAAGTCCGCGCCCGCGGCGGCGAACTGATCGTGTTCGCCGACGAGAAGGCCGGGATGACCAACGGCGAAGGCACCCACGTGGTGCAGATGCCGCACATTCACGACATCCTCTCGCCGATCCTCTACACCATTCCGTTGCAACTGCTGTCGTACTACGTCGCTGTGCTCAAGGGCACCGACGTGGATCAGCCGCGCAACCTGGCGAAGTCGGTGACGGTGGAATAAGTTATCCACACGGGTAACCCGCAATAATCAGCCACAGCCTGGAGGCCCGTTGGGTCTCCAGGCTGTGGCATGTTCCCCACTTTTTGTTACCGAACACCCCAGCGCGGCGCAACGCCACGCTTCTGTAACAGCCTCCCGCCGCTCAGAGCTCCCCCTGCAAAAAAACTGAAACACGCCAAAACCCTTGATTTTGTTGCTCTACAGCCGTGTCCACGGTTCTTGTTGGAGGACTTCTCGGCAAGTTGGCCGTTCAATTGCATATGCTTGTATGTACAAGTAAAGACGTATGCATACGAGTCGAAAGAAACGCCGCATTACGTCCACTGATTCGCTTGTCGCGCCAAGGGGCGCACAAGCCGCTTGCCCACCGCCAGGGTTGGTTTGAATTGATCGCTGAGGAGTCTTTTTCGTGACTGACAATACCCAGAAACCTACGAAGTATCGTGACGTCGAAATTCGTGCATCGCGCGGCAACACGCTGACCGCCAAGAGCTGGCTGACCGAAGCGCCGCTGCGCATGCTGATGAACAACCTCGACCCGGAAGTGGCCGAGAACCCGAAAGAGCTGGTGGTTTACGGTGGTATCGGTCGCGCCGCACGTAACTGGGAGTGCTACGACAAGATCGTCGAAAGCCTGACCCATCTGAACGACGACGAGACCCTGCTGGTGCAGTCCGGCAAGCCGGTCGGCGTGTTCAAGACCCACGCCAACGCCCCACGCGTGCTGATCGCCAACTCCAACCTGGTGCCGCACTGGGCGAGCTGGGAACACTTCAACGAACTCGACGCCAAAGGCCTGGCCATGTACGGCCAGATGACCGCTGGCAGCTGGATCTACATCGGCAGCCAGGGCATCGTCCAGGGCACCTATGAAACCTTCGTCGAAGCCGGTCGCCAGCACTACAACGACAACCTCACTGGCAAGTGGGTGCTGACTGCCGGCCTCGGCGGCATGGGCGGCGCCCAGCCACTGGCTGCAACATTGGCCGGTGCCTGCTCGCTGAACATCGAATGCCAGCAGGTGAGCATCGATTTCCGCCTGAAAAGCCGTTACGTCGACGAACAGGCCAAAGACCTCGACGACGCGCTGGCCCGCATCGAGAAATACACCA
This sequence comes from Pseudomonas sp. H1h, assembly GCF_000633255.1. Taxonomy (GTDB): domain Bacteria; phylum Pseudomonadota; class Gammaproteobacteria; order Pseudomonadales; family Pseudomonadaceae; genus Aquipseudomonas. Next base: position 214 of record NZ_AYMJ01000026.1, on the reverse strand, counting down.
AAGAAGGCAAGGCGATTTCCATCGCCCTGCTGGGCAACGCCGCGGAAATCCTCCCGGAACTGGTTCGTCGCGGCGTGCGCCCGGACATGGTCACCGACCAGACCAGCGCCCACGACCCACTCAACGGCTACCTGCCGGCGGGCTGGACCTGGGACGAATACCGCGCCCGCGCCAAGACCGAACCGGCCGCCGTGATCAAAGCCGCCAAGCAGTC
>NZ_AYMJ01000025.1 GCF_000633255.1 Pseudomonas sp. H1h | reverse complement strand
GGCTCGTAGGCCGCCTTCGCTGGCAGGCCAGCTCCCACAGTTGGAGTGGGTGTGTTCAGGTGGGGATTGGTCGGCTTGTAGGCCGCCTTCGCTGGCAGGCCAGCTCCCACAGTTGGAGTGGGTGTGTTCAGGTGGGGATTGGTCGGCTTGTAGGCCGCCTTCGCTGGCAGGCCAGCTCCCACAGTTGGATTGGGTGCGCTCAGGTGGGGATTGGTCGGCTTGTAGGCCGCCTTCGCTGGCAGGCCAGCTCCCACAGTTGGAGTGGGTGTGTTCAGGTGGGGATTGGTCGGCTCGTAGGCCGCCATCGCGAGCAGGCTCACTCCTACAATTGGATTGGGTGCGCTCAGGTGGGGATTGGTCGGCTGTCAGGCCGCCATCGCGAGCAGGCGAAGGCCTACAGTTTAGATTTGTGTGCACCGCACGCGGCAAAGCCGCCCCACTCAACAGGATGAGCGCAAGCTCGGCTGCAGCTCTTGATCTGCAGGCCCCTTCGGCAGGCTGAGTGGAGGGGTTTATCCGGGGGTGGGAGCGCAGCGACCGTTTGGCGAAGCCAAACACATCGAGAGGAGGTGCAGCGAAGCAAACCGTAGACGATGCCCCCGGATGAACCCCGCAACGAAGGAACCCGAGCCTAAGCGAGGGCCGAACGCCGGGGCCCAGCCTTTTGGTTACTTTTTGGCGTCTGAAAAAGTGACCCGCTGTAAGAGCGGAACCGCCAGCAGCAACCCCCAAAACAACGGATATCCCCCCAATCAACAAGAACCTGGTCGGCCCGAAGGCCGCTAAGGATCAAACCTCCCGACGCACCCGGAACCAAGCCGCATACAAGGCAGGCAAAAACAGCAACGTCAAAGCCGTAGCCACAATCAACCCCCCCATGATCGCCACCGCCATCGGCCCAAAAAACACGCTCCGAGACAAAGGAATCATCGCCAGCACCGCCGCCAAAGCCGTCAACACAATCGGCCGAAACCGCCGCACAGTCGCCTCGATAATCGCCTGCCAAGGCCTGAGCCCGGAGGCAATATCCTGCTCGATCTGATCCACAAGAATCACCGAATTGCGCATGATCATCCCCGACAGCGCAATCGTCCCCAGCATCGCCACAAACCCGAACGGCTGCCGGAACACCATCAGAAACAGCACCACCCCGATCAACCCCAGCGGCGCCGTCAGAAACACCATCGCCGTACGCGAAAAGCTGCGCAGTTGCACCATCAGCAACGTCAGCACCACCACAATGAACATCGGCACCCCGGCGTTCACCGAGTTTTGCCCACGCTCCGAATCCTCCACCGTACCGCCAACATCCAGCAGATACCCATCAGGCAATTCGGCACGGATCGGATCCAGCGTCGGCTGAATCTGCTGCACCAGCGTCGCCGGCTGCTCCTTGCCGTAAATATCGGCACGCACGGTCACGGTCGGCAGACGATTGCGGTGCCAGATGACCCCTTCCTCAAAGCCGTATTCCAACGTGGCAATCTGCGACAAGGCCACACTGCGACCGTTGTCGGTCGGCACCGCCAGGCTCGGCAACAGGGACAACTCAGTACGTTCATGCACCGTACCGCGCAGCAGAATCTCGATCAATTCATTGTCTTCGCGGTACTGACTGACGCTGGAGCCGGTCAGCGAACTCTGAAGGAATTTCGCCAGATTGGCGGTGCTCACACCCAAGGCACGGGCACGGTCCTGATCAATGTTCAGGTACACCACCTTGCTCGGTTCTTCCCAATCCAGGTGCACGTTGACCACGTGCGGGTTCTCGCGAACCTTGGCCGCCACTTTGCGCGCCAGCGCGCGGACTTCCTCGATGTGTTCACCGGTGACGCGGAACTGCACCGGGTAACCCACCGGCGGGCCGTTTTCCAGACGCGTGACCCGCGAACGCAGGGCCGGGAATTGCTCGTTCAGCGTGCTGATCAACCAGGTGCGCAGGGTCTCGCGCTCCTCGATGTTTTTCGCCAGCACCACAAACTGCGCGAAGCTCGCCGCCGGCAATTGTTGATCCAGCGGCAGGTAGAAACGCGGCGAGCCGGTGCCGACATACGCCACGTAGTTGTCGATGCCGGTGTGATCCTTGAGCATCGCCTCCAGGCGTTTGACCTCAGCCGTGGTATTGGCCAGCGACGCGCCTTCGGCCAGTTTCAGATCGACCATCAACTCCAGCCGATTGGAGGCCGGGAAGAACTGCTGCGGCACGAAACGGAACAGCATCACCGACGCGATGAACAGCCCTACCGTCAGCACGATCACAGTCTTGCGGTGCGCCACGCACCACTCCACCAGACGCCGAACGCGCTGATAGAACGGTGTGCCATACGGGTCCGCCTGACCGTCAGCCGTGCCGTGTCTGGCGGCGTGAATCTTCGCCAGATCAGGCAGGAGTTTTTCCCCCAGATACGGCACGAACATCACTGCCGCGACCCAGGAGGCGAGCAATGCGATGGTCACCACCTGAAAGATCGAGCGGGTGTATTCGCCGGTGCCGGATTGCGCCGTGGCAATCGGCAGAAAGCCGGCGGCGGTGATCAGCGTACCGGTGAGCATCGGGAATGCGGTGCTGGTCCACGCGTAGCTCGCGGCCTTGATCCGGTCGAAGCCCTGCTCCATTTTGATCGCCATCATTTCCACGGCGATGATCGCATCGTCCACCAGCAACCCCAGTGCCAGCACCAGCGCGCCGAGGGAGATCTTGTGCAGGCCGATGCCGAGGTAGTACATGCAGGCGAAAGTCATCGCCAGCACCAGCGGAATGGTCAGCGCGACCACCATGCCGGTGCGCACACCAAGGGAGAAGAAGCTCACCAGCAACACGATCGCCAGCGCCTCGACCAGCACCTGGACGAACTCGCCGACCCCGGTTTTCACCGCCGCAGGTTGATCGGACACCTTGCGCAGCTGCATGCCGGCCGGGAGGTTTTTCTGCAGGCGCGAGAACTCACCTTCCAGCGCCTTGCCCAGCACCAGAATGTCACCGCCATCCTTCATTGCCACCGCAAGACCGATGGCGTCTTCACCCATGAAGCGCATGCGCGGCGCCGGTGGATCGTTGAAACCACGGTGTACGTCCGCGACATCGGAGATGCGGAACGTCCGGTCGCCGACCCGAATCGGAAAGTTCTTGATCTCATCGACCGTCTGAAAATTCCCCGAGACCCGCAGTTGCACACGCTCGCTACCGGTTTCGAAGAAGCCGGCGGTGGAGACCGCGTTCTGCTCTTCCAGTGCTTGCTGCACGGCCGCCAGTGGCAAGCCGAGGGTGGCGAGTTTGACGTTGGACAACTCGACCCAGATCTTCTCGTCCTGCAAACCGAGCAGATCGACCTTGCCTACGTCCTTGACCCGCTGCAGCTGGATCTGGATGCGGTCGGCGTAATCCTTGAGCACCGCGTAGTCGAAACCATCCCCGGTCAGTGCGTAGATGTTGCCGAACGTGGTGCCGAATTCATCGTTGAAAAACGGCCCCTGAATCCCCGGCGGCAAGGTCTGGCGAATATCGCTGACCTTCTTGCGCACCTGATACCAGAGGTCGGGGATGTCCACCGAATGCATGGAGTCGCGGGCAATGAACGTGACCTGGGATTCGCCCGGGCGGGAGAACGACACAATGCGTTCGTATTCGCCGGTTTCCATCAATTTCTTTTCGATGCGTTCGGTGACCTGACGCGAGACCTCCTGCGCGGTCGCCCCCGGCCAGCGAGTCTGGATCACCATGGCCTTGAAGGTGAACGGCGGGTCTTCGCTCTGGCCCAGCTTGGTGTAGGACAAAGCGCCGACGATGGCCAGCAACAGCATCAGGAACAGTACGATCTGGCGATTACGCAACGCCCATTCGGAAAGGTTGAAGCGCATCGGGACTTACTCCTTGTCCGCCAGATGGACCACACGATTGGAGCGATCCACGGGACGCACCTGCTGACCTTCGAGCAAGACGTGAACGCCGGCGGCGACCACCCAGTCGCTGGGGTTCAGGCCTTCGAGCACCGGTACGCTTTTCTCGCCGAACGGGCCGATGCGCACCGGGGTCTTTTTCAACGTGTTATTGGCACTGACGACCCAGACGTAGGTCGCGCCGTTTTCTGCGGTCAGCGCCGAGAGCGGCACCGACAACGGCACCGCATCGGCCGACTGAACAAATACCCGGGCGCTCTGGCCGAGTTCGGCCGGGACTTTGCCGCTGGTGAACGAGATGCGTGCGGCGAAGGTGCGCGATTTCGGATCGGCCGCCGGCGACAGCTCACGAATCTGCCCGGCAAAGCGCTGGTTCTGCTGCGTCCACAGTTCAACGGTGACTGGCTGGCCGACCTTGAAACGCCCGAAGCTCTGCTCCGGCAGGCTGATCGACACTTCGCGCTCGCCATCGGTGGCGAGGGTGAACACGGTTTGCCCGGCAGCGACCACCTGCCCGACTTCCACCGAACGCTTGGCCACCACACCGTCCTGCGGCGCGCGCAGCACGGCGTAACTGGCCTGGTTGGTCGAGACGTTGAATTCGGCTTTGATCTGCTTGAGGCGGGCTTCGCCGGAGCGGTAGAGGTTTTCCGCGTTGTCGTAGGCGGAACGGCTGACCATCTGCCGCTCCATCAAGGTCTTGTAGCGGTCACGCTCGGAGCGCACCAGGTTCAGATTGGCCTCGGCAGCAGCGACTTGCGCGCGGGTGGCTTCGAGTTGCAGGCGCACGTCCTGCGGATCCAGTTCGGCGAGGGGCTGATCAGCCTTGACGCGCTGACCTTCTTCGACCAGTCGTCGGCTGACTTTGCCGCCGATACGGAACGCCAGATCAGGTTCGTAACGGGCGCGAACCTCGCCCGGATAACTTTCCATCGCCTGCGCCGAAGGCTCTGGCTGCACCACCATGGCCGGTCGAATGCTGACTTGCGCCGCCTCTTCCTGACCGCATGCTGCCAACAAAAAAGCCAGGCTGACTGGCAATGCAAATGGCCACATGAAGTGCAGTGCATGACGGAACATGGTGACGGACCTTTCGCAAATGGTGCTTGGAATATTTATACTGGCCGGTATGGTATTAATAGCAAACTCACCAGTCCAGTATTAAAAGCGAAAAATGTCGGACAATCTTTCAGCTCCAAACGGCCCGGGCCGTCCGAAGGATCCGGCCAAGCGCCGGGCGATCCTCGATGCGGCGAAAACCCTGTTCCTGAGTCACGGCTACGCCAACACCAGCATGGACGCGGTCGCCGCCGAGGCCGGCGTGTCGAAGTTGACGGTTTACAGCCACTTCAACGACAAGGAAACGCTGTTCTCCTCCGCGGTGATGGCCAAATGCGAGGAGCAGTTACCGCCGCTGTTCTTCGAATTGCCCGCCGGCATCGCCGTGGAAAATGTGTTGCTGAACATTGCCCGGGGCTTTCATCAACTGATCAACAGCGATGAATCGGTGAATTTGCACCGCTTGATGATGGCGCTGGGCACGCAGGATCCGAAGCTGTCGCAGATCTTCTTCGAAGCCGGCCCCGAGCGCATGGTGCAAGGGATGGAACGGCTGCTGAAACGCATCCACGAAACCGGCGCGCTGAGCATCGACCAGCCGCGCAACGCGGCCGAGCATTTCTTCTGCCTGATCAAGGGCGCGGGGAATTTTCGCTTGCTGTATTGCTGCGGTGAGCCGCTGAGCGAAGCAGCTTCAGAGAGTCATGTGCAGGAAGTGGTGGGGTTGTTCATGCGGGCGTATCGGCCCTGAATTTTGCGCAGTAACGGCTGGCCCCTTCGCGAGCAAGCCCGCTCCCACACTGGATTTGTGAACGACACAGATCAGATGTGGGAGAGTCATGTGCAGGAAGTGGTGGGGTTGTTCATGCGGGCGTATCGACCATGAATGTTGCGCAGTAACGGCTGGCCCCTTCGCGAGCAGGCTCGCTCCCACATTTGAAATGCATTCCAATGTGGGAGCGGGCTTGCTCGCGAAGGGGGCGACTCGGTTTTAAGGTTTGAGCGCTTTCTTCGGGTAGATGTCATACCGGCTCGACTTGCCATCCAGCGCATGGCTCGGTTTCGGCCCTTCGATGCATGGTGCCTTGCGCGGGCGCTTGACCACCACGCGGTGGGTCGCCAATGCCAGCGCCGCTTCGAGCAGCGCTGGTGCATCCGGATCATCACCGACCAGCGGCCGGAACAGGCGCATCTCTTTCTTCACCAGCGCAGTCTTCTCGCGGTGCGGGAACATCGGATCGAGGTAGATCACCTGCGGTGGCTCGCCTTCCCAATTGCGCATGACCTCGATGGAGTTGCCCTTGAGCAGCTTCATCCGCGCGACAATCGGCGCCACGTCGAAATCTTCCGCCGCCCGCGCCAGACCGTCCTCAAGCAGTGCACCGATCAACGGCTGGCGCTCGATCAGGCTCATCTCGCAGCCCAGACTCGCCAGCACGAACGCGTCCTTGCCCAGTCCCGCCGTGGCGTCCAGCACCCGCGGGCGCACGCCTTGGGCAATGCCGACCGCCTTGGCGATCATCTGCCCGCTGCCGCCACCGTACAGACGCCGATGCGCCGCGCCGCCCTCGACGAAATCCACCCGCACCGGCCCCGGTGCATCCGGACCAAGCTGCTGCAGCTGCAAGCCCTGCTCGCCCAGTTGCAAGGCAAACTCGCCGTCGGCCACCTGCATCGGCAGGCCCAGACGCTCGGCCCACTGCTCGGCTTGCGCCTCAAACGTCGGGCCGAGGGCCTGGACATGGATGCGGCAGGCCGCGGGTTGCTCAATCATGAAAACGCGCTCAAAAAAGTTAAGGATCGGCAAAAGGTGGCCGATAAACCAATCAACGCGCATTTTGCCAGAGCTGAGCGTCAACCGAAAAAAATGTCAGGCATTCTTCCCACATCGATTGGCTACATCTCGCCCCATGGCGACTTTAGCCGTCATAACACTCAAGCACTGAGCGGCGTCAGTCACCTGTGGCAGGATTTCTTTGCCCAGGCGCTGGCTGAGCAGACGAGTGATGTGGTGCCGGCCTGTGGCACGTTTCCTCCGGTTGACCTAAACAGCCCTGAAGAACCGACCCTGGGCAGCGAACTGCACGCGCACATCGTCGAGCAGCGTCAGTGCGACGTGGTCGACACTGAAGTGCGTCCGCCAGAACCGCTGTTCCTGCCAATCGCCGAATTCGAAACCGATCTGCTGGACAAGCCGTTCCCGCCGTTCCCGCCAGAAGAACTCAAGGCTCAGCAAGGGCAACAGGACTTCGACAGCAGTTGGGTCCGCCCGATCGTGATCAACAATGGTCAGCCCGTGCCAGAGCCTGGCCCGGCACCGCAGAAGAAGCCGCTGTACCTGCCGATTGCCGAATTCGACCTCGACCTGCTGCAAAAACCTTACCCGCCGTTCCCACCGGAAGAAATCGTCGAGCAACAGAAGGCTCTGGACTTCGATAACGGTTGGGCTCGCCCGATCGTTCTGCAGAACCTGCGCCTGGCCGCCTGATAGCTCAGTAGTATCTTGCCCTGCGCCCCACACTCAGCCTTTGAAAAACTGATTGGCCTTGGCGTACGGCATCGATTGCGCAGTGAAGCCGAAAGTGCCGCTGCGCTGGATTTCTTCAGCCGCGCGGAAAAACTCGCCAAACGCCGCCAGCGCCAATGCCGAACCGGTACTGATGCGCCGCACGCCCATTTCCTCAAGCTCTTGCACGGTCAGTTTCAAACCGCCGGACATCAATACGTTGACCGGTTTCGGCGCCACCGCGCGCACCACTGCCAGCACTTCTTCGGCATTGCGCAAACCCGGCGCGTACAACACGTCGGCACCGGCTTCGGCGAAGGCCTGCAAGCGGCGGACGGTGTCGTGGATATCGGGATTACCGTGCAGGTAGTTTTCCGCTCGGGCGGTCAGGGTGAAGGGAAATGGCAGCGTGCGCACGGCAGCGACGGCGGCTTCGATGCGCGCCACGGCGTGTTCGAAGCAATAAATCGGCGCGTCGGCGCGGCCCGTGGCGTCCTCGATCGAACCGCCAACCGCCCCCGCCTCAGCGGCGCGCAACAGGCTTTTGGCGCATTCGGCTGGGTCATCGGCGAAACCGTTTTCCAGATCCACTGCCACCGGCAGATCGGTGGCCGCGACAATCGCCCGGACATTGGCCAGAGTCTCATCGAGACTCAAGGCGCCGTCGGCCTTGCCTTGGGAAAACGCGTAACCGGCACTGGTGGTCGCGAGCGCCTGATAGCCCAGGCTGGCGAGCATCTTCGCGGACCCTGCGTCCCACGGATTGGGAATGACGAAAATCCCCGGACGCTCATGCAGGGCCTTGAAGGCTTGGGCTTTGCGGGCTTGTTCGTGATCGGCTTGGGCGTCCATCGGCAGGCTCCTGGGCAAGAATGAAAATCCGCCTCAGAGCAGGCCAAGTTGCTCGGCGGCGGGTTCTCTGTATAGCTCAGGCAGGGATGGCAGGCCAGGCAAACGTTGCATCAGTTGTGCGTGAAAACGTTGCGCCAGCTTCGCCGCCAGAATGTTGTCGGCGGTGTGCAGGAAGATATACGGCGTACGGCCCTCTTCGATCCACTCGGCGATTTTTGCCACCCACGGCACCAGGAACGGATCGTTGGCCTCAAGCTCGGGATGGCCGATGAAACGCACCTGCGGGAACTGCGAGAACGCCGCCGGACGGGTCGGCACCCGGGGCTTTTTCGATTGCGCGTGGATCACCGAAGACTCGGTCGACAGGCAGCTGAACAGCGCTCGCGGATCGAGGCAGATGCGCTCCACCCCACGGTCCAGCAGCAGGCGATTGAGCAGACGCTCGCTCTCGCCCTTGGCGAAGAACTGTTCGTGACGTACTTCCACCGCCAGTGGCCGGTCCAGCGCGTCGATGAACGCGGTCAGTTCCGGCAGTCGATGCGGGGTGAAGCTTTTCGACAATTGCAGCCACAGCGGCGATACACGCTCACCGAGCGGTTCGAGGAGTCTGACGAAGGTTTCGGCGGCGGTCAGTTGCTCGCGCAGGTCCCCGCTGTGGCTGATGTCGCCGGGGAACTTGGCAGTGAAGCGAAAGTGTTCGGGCATGGTCTCGGCCCAACGCTGCACGGTGGCTGGCGAGGGACTGGCGTAGAAGGTCGTATTGCCTTCCACGGCGTTGAACACTTGGGCGTAGAGACTGAGGAAGTCGGAGGTCTTGGCGTCTTCGGGGTACAGATACTCGCGCCAGGCGTTTTCGCTCCAGGACGGGCAACCGAGGTAGTAAGGCAACGCCATCAGATGTACAAGTCGAGGCCCAGCACATCCGCATCCCAATCGACAAAACCGGCGGTGCTCAGGTAGCTGGCCAAGGCCATCGCTACGCTTTTGCTCATCGCGCGGTGATAAATCATGTCTTGCTGACGGGCAGGCAGATTGGCCAGGCGTTGTGCGGAGGCTTTGGCAGCGCGGGCGGCCAGTTGCTCTTCGGTCGGGAATTCCAGCTCGCCGTCGATATCGTCGACGGACTCATCCAGCGCCACGTTGCCTTTGCGAGGCTTGCGCTTGACCGGGTAGGACTGAGAGGAAAGGCCGTCTATACGCATAAATTCATGCTCGGTATCGATGATGGCAATTTAGCGGCACCTGACCGACTTAGCAAATCGCCGAGTGATAACTAGAACACATAAAGCGCAAAAGGTTTAAAGCGCGGGGTTGGAAACTGACGATTGGCAGAATTTGGAATAAGCCATGGGGATTGTGGAGGGCTTTGTGGTGAGGGGATTTATCCCCTCACCACAGAAGCTGCCCACAATAGAAATCCGGCCTCAGCGAGCCTTGGGAGTGGCGACCTTATCGCGCAGATAAACCGGCTGCGCATCATCGGCCGGGATCGACTCACCGCGTTCCCAGGCAAACCGCGCCAGCGTCAGCAGGTCTTCAGCGTGGGGCAACATAGCGGCGTCCTGACCGCTCGGATTGACCGCGATCCGCTCGCCATAGCCCCAACCGGTGCCCGCACCGAACCATGCTCCGCTGGCATCGGCCGGCAGCGCCGCGACTTCCGGCGGCAGCACTGCTTCGGCGCCGACCAGGCGCATCTCGCCGGCGGTCTCGCGGTAGCAGCCCCAATACACTTCATCCATCCGCGCGTCGATGGCCGCCGCGACCTGGCTGACGCCGTGCTCGCGATACGCACGCTGCGCCAGCACCGCCAGGTTCGACACCGGCAGCACCGGACGATCCAGCGCAAACGCCAGGCCTTGCACCACACCGATGGCGATCCGCACACCGGTAAACGCGCCCGGACCACGACCGAATGCAATCGCATCCACCGCCTGCAACGTGGTGCCGGCGTCGGCCAGCAGTTGCTGGATCATCGGCAGCAGCTTCTGCGCGTGCAGACGCGGGATCACCTCGTAATGGCTCGTGACCTTGCCGTCATGCAGCAAGGCAACGGAGCAAGCTTCGGTCGCGGTGTCCAGGGCCAGCAAGGTGCTCATCGATGTATCCAAAACAGGTGGGAGAAAAAGTGCGTCAGTATAAACAACTACGGCCCGCAAGCGGGCCGTGGATGATGCAGCGAATCAGCTTTTTCAGCTGAGCGCTTCGAGCACCTTGGCGGTGATCGCTTCGACCGAACCAACACCCGGGATGTGGCTGTACTTCGGTTTGCCGTTGGCAGCGGAAAGCTTCTGGTAGAAGTCCACCAGCGGCTTGGTCTGCGAATGGTAGACCGACAGGCGATGACGCACGGTTTCTTCGGTGTCGTCCTTGCGCTGCACCAGATCGTCGCCGGTAACGTCGTCTTTGCCGGCCACTTTCGGCGGGTTGTAGACGATGTGGTACACGCGGCCGCTGGCCTCGTGAACGCGGCGACCGGCGATACGCTGCACGATTTCTTCGTCTTCAACAGCGATTTCAACCACTGCGTCCAACTCGACACCGGCAGTCACCAGCGCTTCGGCCTGCGGAATGGTGCGCGGGAAGCCGTCGAACAGGAAGCCATTGACGCAGTCTGGTTGAGCGATGCGATCCTGCACCAGCGCGATGATCAGGTCATCCGACACCAGGCCGCCGGCATCCATGATGCTCTTGGCTTGAACGCCCAGTGGAGTGCCAGCCTTGACCGCAGCACGCAGCATGTCGCCGGTGGAGATTTGCGGAATGCCGAATTTCTCGGTGATGAACTTAGCCTGAGTACCTTTACCGGCCCCGGGAGCTCCCAGCAGAATGACGCGCATCGATGTGCTCCTCAATTTTTTATATAGAAAACAACGGGATTCGCCTCTTGGGGCCAATCTCAAAAAAACGGGTCGTGGCCGCACAAACGGCCAAAGGCTGATCAAGATACACAGCAGGCTGCGCCCACACAAGACGCCAAAAGTCGGAGAAACCGGCGCCCGCCGCGACCTTGCGACCCGGTAAGCCAAGTCGCAACCCCATCATTAACTGTCGCCTGCCCGCACTTTCCACCTGTGTACAAAGCGACACCCGGCCTGTGCACCGGGTGCCTGACACCAGCACAAAAACCCTAGCCGGTATTGCGCAAACCGGCGGCAATCCCCGCCACAGACACCAGCAGCGCCTGCTCCACCGGGCTGCCCTGCTCGACATTCTGCTGCCGCGAACGGGCCAACAGTTCGGCCTGCAATAGATGTAGCGGATCAAGATAGGTGTTGCGCAGACGGATGAATTCCAAGGTGTCGGGGCTATGTGCCAGCAGTTGCGACTGACCAGTCAGGCCGAGCACCACCGCGCACGCCTGCGACAATAGGTCGCGTAACTGCGCGCCCAACGGCAGCAAGTCCGGCTCGACCAGACGCTGATCGTAAGATAGCGCAATGTCGGCGTCGGCCTTGGCCAGGACCATTTCCAGCATGTCGATGCGCGTACGGAAGAACGGCCACTGCTCGCGCATCTGTCCCAGCAATTCGCCTTCGCCGCGCTCCAGTGCCTTGCTCAACGCGGTTTCCCAGCCCAGCCAGGCCGGCAGCATCAAACGTGTCTGAGTCCAGCCGAAGATCCATGGAATCGCCCGCAGGCTTTCGATCCCGCCGGCGCGGCGCTTGGCCGGTCGGCTGCCCAGCGGCAAGCGCCCCAGTTCCTGCTCCGGCGTGGACTGGCGGAAGTACTCGACGAACTGCGGATTCTCCCGCACCACTGCGCGATACGCAGCAACACCGTCAGCGGCCAATTCGTCCATCAGATGCCGCCACTCGGGCGTCGGTGGCGGTGGCGGCAACAGCGTCGCTTCGAGCACGGCGGCCAGATACAGATTGAGGTTCTGCTCGGCGATGTCCGGCAGACCGAATTTGAATCGAATCATTTCGCCCTGTTCGGTGGTGCGGAACCGCCCTGCCACCGACCCCGGCGGCTGCGACAGGATCGCCGCGTGCGCCGGGCCGCCGCCACGGCCCACAGTGCCGCCGCGACCGTGGAACAACAGCAGTTCGACTTGCTGTTCGCGACAGATTTCCACCAGACGTTCCTGCGCCCGGTACTGCGCCCACGCCGCTGCAGTAGTGCCGGCGTCCTTGGCCGAGTCGGAATAGCCAATCATCACTTCCTGCGGGCCCTGCAACCTGGCGCGATACCCCGGCAGCAGCAACAGACGTTCCATGACCGGCCCGGCGTTGTCGAGGTCGGCGAGGGTTTCGAACAGCGGTACCACACGCATCGGCCGCAGCACGCCGGACTCTTTGAGCAGCAGTTGCACGGCCAGCACGTCGGAGGCAGCACCCGCCATCGAGATCACATAAGAGCCCAGCGAGGCGCCCGGTGCGGCAGCGATTTCCTTGCAAGTGGCGAGCACTTCGGCGGTGTCGGCGGACGGTTTGAAATGCGCCGGGAGCAGTGGCCGGCGATTGTTCAGTTCGCGGGTCAGGAAGCCGATGCGTTGTTCTTCGTCCCAGTCTTCATAGCGACCGAGGCCGAGGTAATCGGTGATTTCGGTCATCGCCGAGCTGTGCCGCGTCGAATCCTGGCGCACGTCGAGGCGCACCAGGAACAGGCCGAAGGTCACCGCCCGGCGCAGGCAATCAAGCAACGGCCCGTCGGCGATCACGCCCATGCCACACTCGTGCAGCGAGTTGAAGCACAGCTCCAGCGGATCGAGCAGATCGCGGTTGTTGTGCAACACGTCGGCCGGTGCCGGCGTGCTGGCGCTCAGCGAGGCGTGCGCCCAGTTGCGCGTGGCCCGCAGGCGTTCGCGCAATTGCTTGAGCACCGCACGGTAAGGTTCGGCGCTGTCACCGGCCTTGGCCTTGAGCGCGTCGCTGGCCTGCTGCATCGACAGCTCGGCGGCCAGGTGATCGACATCGCGCAGGTACAGGTCGGCGGCCATCCAGCGCGCCAGCAACAGCACTTCGCGGGTCACCGCAGCGGTGACGTTGGGGTTGCCGTCGCGGTCGCCGCCCATCCACGAGGCAAAGCGAATCGGCGCCGCCTCCAGTGGCAAGCGCAGGCCGGTGGCGGCAAACAACGCCTGATCGGCCTTGCGCATGTGGTTGGGAATCGCCTGCCACAGCGAGTGTTCGATCACCGCAAAACCCCACTTGGCTTCATCGACCGGAGTCGGCCGAGTGCGGCGGATTTCTTCGGTGTGCCAGGCTTCGGCGATCAGTCGTTGCAGGGTGTTCTGGATCTGTTCACGTTCGGCGCTGGTCAGGTCGCGATGATCCTGCGCGGCGAGTTGCGCGGCGATCGCGTCGTACTTCTGGATCAACGTGCGCCGCGCCACTTCGGTCGGGTGCGCGGTCAGTACCAGCTCGATTTCCAGGCGCGCCAGTTGCCGGGCCAGCGATTCGGCGCTGTGGCCTTCATTGCGCAGGCGGGCGAGCAGCTCCGGGAGCACACGCGACTCGAACGGCGCTGGCTGCGACTCTTCGCGGCGATGAATCAACTGGTACTGCTCGGCGATGTTCGCCAGATTGAGAAACTGGTTGAACGCCCGCGCCACCGGGAGCAATTCGTCTTCGCTCAACTGATTGAGGCTGGCGCTGAGTTCGGCGTCCATCGAGCCGCGCCGGTCAGCCTTGGCGCCCTTGCGAATCTGCTCGATCTTGTCGAGAAATTCCTCGCCGTACTGGTCTCGGATGGTGTTGCCCAACAGCTCACCCAGCAGGTGAACGTCCTCGCGCAAGCGTGCATCAATATCGGTCATCAGCAGTTCTCCAGCGGTGATCGGGACGGCTCAGAAACGAATGCTTTGCCCAGAGAGTGCCGCTCTACGGCGCTTCTTACAAGCAGACGACGAAGGGACTTTAAACCTTGGGGCTTGAAGCTAGTCTCAACAGTAAGCCTTACAACGGCTTGCCGCCGGCGCTGCCGGACACTCACCCAGGCCTGCCACGAGCAGGCGCGAATGAGGTCATCATGAAAATCCGTGAACTCGCCCAGCATTGGGAAGAAAACGCCAAAGGTCGCCTGACCGACACCGGCTACACGATTCATCTGGACGTCGAGGCCGCCGCGCGGCTGGCCGCGATTGCCGAGATGTACCCCAAACGCCACCCCGAAGAACTGCTCGGCGAGCTGATCGGTGCCGCGCTTGAAGAGTTCGAGGCGAGCCTGCCGTATGTGAAGGGTTCGACTGTGGTCACCACCGATGAAGAAGGTGATCCACTGTACGAAGACGTCGGCCCGACGCCGCGCTTCCTGGCGTTGTCGAGGCGGCATCTGCAGGATTTGTCGGCGGCCGCCGGTAAACAGAAACACTGACACTCCACAGATCAAAACTGTGGGAGCGAGCCTGCTCGCGAAAGCAATATATCAGTCTACTTTGACGGTGACTGGCACACCGCTTTCGCGAGCAGGCTCGCTCCCACATTGACTGTATTTCTGCCTCCAGATCGACGTTTTTCGGTATTAGAAACACCCGCGCGTACCTCTCCTCGCCTCCAAAGTTCCCGGTTTAGAGCCTTGTCCGTTTGGTCAAAAAAATTTGGGGCGATGGGCCATCTTTTCTGAACTTTTAAAAAACGCCTCCGGTCGGAACCAGTAACCACGCCTGGAACGAGCGTTTCAAAAACGCGCTTTCACACGACGCTTGCGGCTCCTCGACCAGGATGGATTTTCGGTTTTATCAGGAGTTAAACAATGGAGTTGAAGACCATGAAGACCCAAACCTCGTTCTCTCACCTGCGCGGTCTGAAACTGGCCGCCCTGGCCATCGGCACCAGCTTCGTTCTGGCCGGTTGCGCCGGGAACCCACCGACCGAGCAGTACGCCGTGACTCAATCGGCGGTCAACAGCGCTGTGAGCGCTGGCGGTACCGAGTTCGCTGCGGTGGAAATGAAGCAGGCTCAAGACAAGCTCAAACAAGCCGAAATCGCCATGCACGACAAGAAGTATGACGAAGCGCGCACCCTGTCCGAGCAAGCCGAATGGGACGCTCGTGTAGCGGAACGCAAGGCTCAGGCAGCCAAGGCCGAACAGGCTTTGAAGGATTCGCAGAAAGGTGTTCAGGAACTGCGTCAGGAAAGTCAGCGCACCGTGCAGTAAGCGCGCATCCCGACCGCAAAGCTGAAACTCTTATCGATAGAAAGGACGACAAATTATGCGTAAGCAACTGATGATCCCCGCTCTCCTGGCCGCAAGCGTTGCCCTGGCTGCCTGCTCCACCCCGCCTAACCCGAACCTGGAACAGGCGCGCACCAACTACGCCGGTCTGCAGGCCAACCCGCAAGCGAGCAAAGTCGCAGCCCTGGAAACCAAAGACGCCAGCGATTACCTGGACAAGGCCGACAAGGCTTATCTGGACAAGGAAAACGCCGCCAAGGTTGACCAACTGGCCTACCTGACCAACCAGCGCGTGGAAGTGGCCAAGCAGACCATTGCCCTGCGCACCGCTGAAAACAACCTGAAGAACGCCGCCGCGCAACGTGCCCAGGCCCGTCTGGATGCTCGCGATCAACAGATCAAACAGCTGCAGAACAGCCTGAACGCCAAGCAGACTGATCGCGGTACGCTGGTGACCTTCGGTGACGTGCTGTTCGCCACCAACAAGGCTGACCTGAAATCCAGCGGTCTGGTAAACATCAACAAACTGGCGCAGTTCCTTCAGGAAAACCCTGATCGCAAGGTGATCGTCGAGGGTTACACCGACAGCACCGGCGCGGCTAACTACAACCAGTCGCTGTCCGAGCGTCGTGCGACTTCTGTGCAAGTAGCACTGATCAAGATGGGCGTGGACCCTTCGCGCATCGTGGTTCAGGGTTACGGCAAGGAATACCCGGTTGCCGATAACGGCAGCGTTTCCGGTCGTGCGATGAACCGTCGTGTGGAAGTGACCATTTCCAACGACAACCAGCCAGTGATGCCACGTTCGGCAGTAAGCTCGAACTAAGCATTACGCGGTAACGCAAAAGCCCCGCCTGAGTGATCAGGCGGGGCTTTTTTGGTCACACACAATGCCCTTGTGGGAGCGGGTTACTGTTCGAGCTGTTGCGGCGTTTCCTGTCCCATGCAGCGCACGGCTTTCTTCTGCGCATTGATCAGCACACCGGTCAGGCCCTTCTGCTCGGTGTCGAACAACACCAGCACGCCATCGATGCATTGCGCCACTTGCGGCGCCGGGTCCAGCGAGACTTTGTAGTCTTCGCCCGGCACGGTCTTGAGCATGGTGAATTCGTTGAGCAGCAGCGCATCCTCGGGTTTGGCGAAGTGCAGGTAGCCGTAGTACCACAGCGCCCCGACGGTGCCGAGGATGCTGCAGATACCGGTGATGATCAGCGGGATGGCGTTACGTTCTTCACTCATTGCGGACTCTCATCTTCAGAATTCGGAGGTTGCGGGTAATTCGGGATTTCGCCCAAGCGGCGCAGGCCGTTGAAATGTTCGGGGTCCTCCAGATAGCGCAGCATCACTTTGCGCCAGACCGGGTCACCGAAGGTCTGCACATGGCCGCCACGGGTCAACTGCAACACCCGCGGGGGCGGCGCAGCTTGATACAGACGGATGCCATTGGAAAGCGGCACCAACGGGTCGTCGATGCTGTGAAAGATCAGCTTGGGCACGCCCTTGAGTTGCGGCATCGCGTTGATGGCGCTGTCGCCGTCCGGCACCAGCCACGACAGCGGCACCTGAAACGGCCAGGTCAGCCACGACGTGCTGAGGGCGTACTGGCCGACACTGCGGTAACTGGCGGGCACACCGTCGAGCACAAAGGCCTTGAGTTGCTTCTGCCGCTCCGGGTGCTGCACCAGCCAATGCACGGCCATCGAGCCACCGAGGCTTTGGCCGAGCAGGATCAGCGGCTTGCCTTTGACCTCCGGCGCCTGATCCAGCCAGGCGAATGCCGCATCGATGTCCTTATAGATGTCCGGCAGGCTCGGTTTGCCCTCGGACAAGCCGTAACCGCGATAGTCCACCAGCAGCACTTGATAGCCGCTTTTCGGCAACCACCAACTGCCGCCCAGGTGCATCGGCAGATTGCCGCCGTTGCCGTGCAGGTGCAGGACCGTACCTTTGACTTCAACGCCGGGTTTGGCCGGCAGCCACCAGGCGTTCAGCTTGAGGCCGTCGGCGGTGGTCAGGGTGACTGTGCGGTACTCGAGCCTGGCTTTTTCCGGGGTGAAGATCTGGCCAGGCTCGGGGTAGAACAACAGCGAACTGCAACCGCCGAGGGTCAGGAGCAGGCAGAAGATGCCGAGGATTCTCATCCGGTGAAACCTCGCAGAAATCGTGGGCTAAACACAAATCAAAACTGTGGGAGCGAGCCTGCTCGCGAACGCGGTGTATCAGCCATCATTGATGTTGAATGTGAAATCGCATTCGCGAGCAGGCTCGCTCCCACAGGGGATATAGGTTGCTCAAAGGATGTTGGAGTAATCCGCCTCGATCCGGTCCAGGCTCAGGTGATTGAGGAAGTTGGAGAAGCACATCCACGCCGACAGCGCATTCATGTCGCGAAACTGTTCCGGCAGGTACTTCGGCGGCACCACCAGGCCTTCATCGACCAACTGACGCAAGGTCCGCATGTCCTCAAGCGTAGTCTTGCCGCAGAACAGCAGCGGCACCTGCTCAAGCTTGCCTTTACGCACGGCCAACTGAATGTAGTTGTAAACCATGATAAAGCCCTTGAGGTAGGACAAGTCTTTGGTGAATGGCAGGCCAGTCGGCGTCGAACCACGGAACACCCGGCTGGCGTTGCCATAGCTTTCGGCCATTTCAAAACCCTGCTCGCGGAAGAACTCGAATACCTGCAGGAAGTCCGCGCCCTCCTCGACCATGTGAATGGCGCGGGTGCGGTTGGTCAGTTTGCGCAGGCGACTCGGGTAGGAGGCGAAGGTGATGATTTCCATCAGGATCGCCAGGCCTTCCTGAGTCACCGTCGAGGAGGGTGGGCCTTTGGACAGGAAGGTGCAGATCGGCTGGTTCAAGCCATTGAGCGTGGTGCCCACGTGCACCAGGCCTTCGTGGACTTCCAGCGCGCGTACATCGCGGTCGTTGAACATCGCGTCGGTGCGGATCTTGATGTAGTCGGCCCCCGCCGCCGCGTCGGCCACGATACCGTCGGACTCGAACACGCGGATGGTTTCCTCGGCCTCGCCGAACACCTTGTTCAAACGCGTTTGCAGCAAGTGCACGGCGTCCTTGGCGGTGAGGATTTTCGGTTCGTCCTTCAGGTCGCCACGGCCATCGATGTTGTTCAGGTAGTCGGACATCATCAGGCCGAGGTCGGCCAGGGTCGGGTCACCGGCGTGGAACGCATCGGAGGCGGCGCCGTACAGTTCCTGCGAGATCAGACCGAAATCCTCGGTGCCGCGTGCTTCGAGCATGCGCACCACCATCCGGTATTCCTTGCACATGCGGCGCATGATCTGCCCGACCGGGTTGAACTGGCCGAGCTGACGGGTGATGTCGCGCTCGATGTTCTGGAATTCCAGTTTGACCTTGCTCGAATCGAAACTCAGTGGGCGGTTGAGGTAGTAGTCGCGATCCACCGCCGGCATTTCCTTGCCCTTGGCCTTGAGAAAACCCTTGCGGATGTTCTCGTCCCACTTCACCGCGTCGAGGACGCGAATCGGCGTCTGCGCCAGCACAATGCGATCGGACAGCGTGCGTATCGTCTGCTGGTAATCGTCCACCCGAAACTCCTGTAGAAAACGTGACGAACTGAATTATTTGGCCTTGGCCTGATGCTGGTAGCGCGCCGCTTCGACGAAGACGTCGGAATTGGCCGGGTCGTCGAGGTAAGCAAAGACCTTGTCGAGGCTGCTGTCGACCAGCACGCCGTCGCCATCGTCGGTCTGGAAGCCTTGACCGTCGAGGCTTTTCTGCGCGATGGCCTGGTTGATCTGTTCAAGATCGAGGTTGTAGATCACCAGTTCGTGCTTATCGGTAATCTCGAATCCGGCAATGGTGAAGTGCCCGCCGTACTGCGCCGGCACCTTCGCCGACAGATACCAGCGGCTTCCGTGGCGCGACACGGTGAACGGATAGGCTTCGCGTTCGCGGGGTCTGGCCTTGAAGTACGCGACCGCCTGATAGCGGTCGTTGCCCAGACGCGTCAGTTCCAGATTCATCGGCTCGCCCCAGGCATTGGTGCTCGACCACTTGCCCAACAACCCCTTGGGGGCCGGCTCACTGGCGGACAGCGGCTCCTTGAAGGTCACCAGACAACCGCTGAGCAGCAGGAACGACAGCGCGATCAGCACGCCACGCCAGGCTTTCATTCAACACTCCCTAGAACCTGAAACACCTTCCCATGTGGGAGCGGGCTTGCTCGCGAAAGCGGTTTCACATTCAACACTTCAGTTGACTGACCCACCGCATTCGCGAGCAAGCCCGCTCCCACAGGGGACCTCCATCGGCTATCAGACCGACGCCAGCACCAGATGCATATACCGCGTCAGAATCCCGAGCATGTCCTCTTCGGCCAAAGGCTCGGCGTCGTTGAGCAGGCCCTGATATTCCATCCGTCCGATAATCGCCGTCAACACCTTGGCATCCTGCTGCGGTTCGCGCGAGCCCAGTACCTGGAATAACTGGCAGGTGCCCTGTAGCAGAATCTGCTGATGCGAGCGCACCAGAATTGCCAAGCGCGGGTTGAGCAGTGCTTCCTGGCGGAACGCCTGCTCGGCCATCAGATGCTCGCGACGGTTGACCAGTTGCCGGTGCACGTAGTCGGCCATCAGCCGCGCGATATCGTCCGCCAGTTGCGAGCGCGACTCGGGACTGCCGTCACCACTGACAACCATCTCGCGCAGCAGGCCTTCGTTGTTGATCCACAGCTTGGCCATGTAAGCCGCGCTGCGTTCGACGTACTGGGCGAAGGTATCGGTGAGCAGGTCATCGATGTCCTTGAAGTAATAGGTGGTGGCCGACAGCGGCACTCCGGCCTCGGCCGCCACCGCCCGGTGGCGCACGGCGCGCACGCCGTCACGCACGACAATGCGCATCGCCGCGTCGAGAATGTCCTGACGACGCTGCTCGCTGCCCTGTCGGCTGGCCTTGCGGCCCTGGTACTGAACACTTTCAGCGACCGCAGTGGCGATACCCGCTGCACCTTCTTGAGCGATTGCAACCATCACGACTGGACTTCCTCTGCTATTTCAAAAGTAACCAATTGATACATTTGTACCAGACAGGCAATAAAAAGCCGCCTGTTTTAGGCGGCTTTTTAACTGAAACGTTTACGCTTGCGGTCGCATGTGCGGGAACAGGATCACATCGCGGATCGACGGCGAGTTGGTCAGCAACATCACCAGTCGGTCGATGCCGATGCCTTCACCGGCCGTTGGCGGCATGCCGTACTCCAGCGCGCGAACGAAGTCGGCGTCGTAGTGCATGGCTTCGTCGTCGCCGGCGTCCTTGTCGGCCACCTGCGCCATGAAGCGCTCGGCCTGGTCTTCCGCGTCGTTCAACTCGGAATAGGCGTTGGCGATTTCACGGCCACCGATGAACAGCTCGAAACGGTCGGTGACGTTCGGGTTGTCGTCGTTACGACGCGCCAGCGGCGACACTTCGAACGGGTACTGAGTGATGAAGTGCGGCTGCTCCAGCTTGTGCTCGACCAGCTCTTCGAAAATCATCACCTGCAGCTTGCCCAGGCCTTCGAAGCCCAGCACCTTGGCACCGGCCTTCTTGGCGATGGCGCGAGCCTTGTCGATGTCGTTCAGGTCATCGGCGGTCAGCTCAGGGTTGTACTTGAGGATCGAGTCGAACACCGACAGGCGCACGAACGGCTCGCCGAAGTGGAACACCTTGTCGCCGTACGGCACGTCGGTGCTGCCCAGCACCAACTGCGCCAGTTCACGGAACAGTTCTTCGGTCAGGTCCATGTTGTCTTCGTAGTCGGCGTAAGCCTGGTAGAACTCCAACATGGTGAATTCTGGGTTGTGACGCGTCGAAACGCCTTCGTTACGGAAGTTGCGGTTGATCTCGAACACTTTCTCGAAACCGCCGACCACCAGACGCTTCAGATACAGCTCAGGCGCGATACGCAGGAACATTTCCATGTCCAGCGCGTTGTGGTGGGTTTCGAACGGCTTGGCCGCAGCGCCGCCAGGAATGGTCTGCAGCATCGGCGTTTCGACTTCGAGGAAGTCGCGCTTCATCAGGAAGCTGCGGATGTGCGCGATCACTTGCGAACGCACGCGGAAGGTCTGACGCACTTCTTCGTTGACGATCAGGTCAACGTAGCGCTGACGGTAGCGCTGTTCGGTGTCGGTCAGGCCGTGGTGCTTGTCCGGCAGCGGACGCAGCGACTTGGTCAGCAGACGCACGCTGGTCATTTCCACGTACAGGTCGCCCTTGCCGGAACGGGCCAGGGTGCCTTCAGCGGCAATGATGTCGCCCATGTCCCAGGTCTTGACGGCGGCCAGGGTGTCTTCGGACAGGGTCTTGCGGTTGACGTAGACCTGGATGCGACCGGTCATGTCCTGGATCACCATGAACGAGCCACGGTTGAGCATGATGCGACCGGCAACCTTGACCGGAATTGCAGCCTCGGCCAGCTCTTCCTTGGTCTTGTCCGCGTATTTCTTCTGCAGATCTTCGCAGTAGTTTTCGCGGCGGAAGTCGTTCGGGAAGGCATTGCCCTTGGCGCGCTCGGCAGCAAGCTTTTCCTTGCGCAGGGCGATCAGGGAGTTTTCTTCCTGTTGCAGGGCTTGCGGGTCGAGTTGTTGGTCGCTCATGTCTTTAAATTTTCCATCACAGGTTCGTTGCCCCCAGCCTGCGGCTGGGGATCGCGGGCAGGCCCACTCCTGCAGGGATCGTGTTGAATCAGCGATCCTGCAGCTTATTTCTTACAGCCCCGATTTCAGGCTGGCTTCCAGGTACTCGTCGATGTCGCCGTCGAGCACCTTGTCGCAGTCGCTGCGTTCGATGTTGGTGCGCAGATCCTTGATCCGCGACGCATCGAGCACGTAAGAGCGAATCTGGTGACCCCAGCCGATGTCGGACTTGGTGTCTTCCAGCGCTTGCGACGCGGCGTTGCGTTTCTGCATTTCCTGCTCGTACAACTTGGCCCGCAGCATTTTCATGGCGGTGTCCTTGTTGGCGTGCTGGGAACGTTCGTTCTGGCAGCTGACCACGGTGTTGGTCGGTACGTGAGTGATACGTACGGCCGAGTCGGTGGTGTTTACGTGCTGACCACCGGCACCGGAGGAACGATAGGTGTCGATCCGCAGGTCTGCCGGGTTGATTTCGATTTCCACCTTGTCGTCGATCTCTGGCGAGACGAACACCGCGGAGAACGAGGTGTGGCGACGGTTGCCGGAGTCGAACGGGCTCTTGCGCACCAGACGGTGCACGCCGATCTCGGTGCGCAGCCAGCCAAAGGCGTATTCGCCCTTGATGTGCACGGTCGCACCTTTGATACCGGCGACTTCACCGGCCGACAGTTCCATGATCGTCGCGTCGAAACCGCGTTTGTCCGCCCAGCGCAGGTACATGCGCAGCAGGATGTTGGCCCAGTCCTGGGCTTCGGTGCCACCGGAGCCGGCCTGGATGTCCAGGTAGGCGTTGTTCGGGTCCATTTCATGGCTGAACATGCGGCGGAATTCAAGCTTGGCCAGGCTTTCTTCGAGACGGGCCAGCTCGGCGACGACATCGCCCACTGCGCCTTCGTCGTTTTCTTCGACGGCCATGTCCAGCAGGTCGCGGCAATCGGCCAGACCGGCGTTCAGTTCGTCGAGAGTGTCGACGATCTGCGCCAGCGCAGAGCGCTCGCGGCCCAGTTCCTGGGCGTATTCAGGTTTGTTCCAGACACTCGGATCTTCAAGCTCGCGATTGACCTCGGTCAGACGCTCATGCTTTTGATCGTAGTCAAAGATACCCCCGAATAGTTTCGGAGCGCTCGGACAGGTCCTTGATGGTGTTCAGGATCGGGTTGATTTCCATGACGGGCAGCACTCGTTGGCGAACTTTTGAAAGCCGGCGAGTATAACGTAATCACGCTGTCACGGCAGCCCGTCTGGCGGCTGTCGGGGCGAATCACTTGACATGGCCTGACGCAGAACCGCTGTGGGAGCGGGCTTGCTCGCGAAGGCGGCGTGTCAGGCAACAGCTACGTCGAGTGCCAAGCTGCTTTCGCGAGCAAGCCCGCTCCCACCGGAGGTTGTGTGTCTATTCAATACCGACCTGATTGCGGCCATTGTTTTTCGCCAGGTACAACCCGCGATCCGCCGCCGAGATCAGCAGCCGGCAATCGCTGCCCGCCTGCGGCACCATGGTCGCCAGGCCGATGCTGATGGTCAGGCTCGCCCCGTCACCCGGGGTATTGTGCGGAATCTTCAGGGCCGCCACGGTCTGGCGCAGTTTCTCCGCCACAAGCCGCGCGCCGCCCGGCGAGGTGTTCGGCAACACCAGAGCGAACTCCTCGCCGCCGTAGCGCGCCGGCAGGTCCGACGGTCGGGCGCTGGCGTCGCGGATCGCCGTGGCGACCTTGCGCAGCGCTTCGTCGCCTTCGACATGGCCAAAGCTGTCGTTGTAGGACTTGAAGTAATCGACGTCGATCATCAGCAGTGACAACTGGCTCTGATCGCGCAGCGAGCGGCGCCATTCCAGCTCCAGGTACTCGTCGAAGTGCCGGCGGTTGGACAGCCCGGTCAGGCCGTCGGAGTTCATCAGGCGTTGCAGCACCAGGTTGGTGTCGAGCAACTGCTGCTGGCTCACGCGCAACGCCCGGTACGCCGCATCCCGTTGCAGCAGGGTCATGTAGGAGCGCGAGTGATAACGGATGCGCGCCACCAGTTCGATGGTGTCCGGCAGTTTCACCAGATAATCGTTGGCCCCGGCGGAGAACGCCGCACTCTTGATCAGCGGGTCTTCCTTGGTCGACAGCACGATGATCGGGATGTCCTTGGTGGCCGGGTGATTGCGGTATTCGCGCACCAGGCTCAGGCCATCGAGCCCGGGCATCACCAGATCCTGCAGAATCACCGTCGGCTTGATCCGTACCGCCTGGGCGATGGCCTGGTGCGGGTCGGAGCAGAAGTGGAAGTCGATATTCTCTTCGTTCGACAGCCCACGGCGCACGGCTTCGCCGATCATCGCCTGATCGTCCACCAACAACACCATGGCGGCGTTTTCGTCGGTTTTAATGTCGTCGATCTGTAAATCATTCATGGGCGGTCACCTGAATACTGCGGGAGCCAGGATTGCGGAAAAAACTGTTCATTTGGGGAATACCTCCAGCAATCGTGGCGCTATCTTTTCCAGTGGACGGATTTCGACAGCTGCATCGATGGCTGCTGCGGCCTTGGGCATGCCGTACACCGCACTGCTTTGCTGGTCCTGCGCGATGGTCAGATATCCCTGCTGGCGCATGAGCTTAAGCCCTTGCGCCCCGTCGCGTCCCATACCGGTCAATAAAACCCCGACGGCATCGCCGTTCCAATAGTTGGCGACGCTTTCGAAAAACACGTCGATCGAAGGTCGGTAGATCTCGTTGACCGGCTCGGCGGTATAGGCCAGCGTGCCGTTTTTCAATAAGCGAATATGGTGATTGGTGCCCGCCAGCAGCACGGCGCCGGCTTGCGGCGGCTCGCCTTCACGGGCCAGGCGCACGTCCAGGCCGCTGGCGCTGGCCAGCCATTCGGCCATGCCGGCGGCGAACACCTGATCCACGTGCTGCACCAGCACGATGGCGGCCGAAAAATTGCGCGGCAGGCCCTTGAGCAGCACTTCCAGCGCTGCGGGCCCGCCGGCAGACGAGCCGATCGCCACCAGCCGCTTGCACGAGCCGGAGCTGCGCGGCGGGACCGGCGCCGGACGGGTACGGTTGGTCTTCTCACCAATCAGCCAGCCAATGTTGAGGATCTTGCGCAGCAACGGCGCCGCCGCTTCCTGCGCGTTGCCGGCACCGAGCGCCGGGGTATCCACCACGTCCAGCGCGCCGTGGCCCATCGCTTCGAAGACCCGGTGTACGTTTTGCTGACGGTCGACCGTGACAATGACGATGGCGCACGGGGTTTCGGCCATGATGCGCCGGGTCGCCTCTACGCCGTCCATCACGGGCATGATCAGGTCCATCAGAATCAGATCCGGGGTATTTTCGGCGCACAGTTGCACCGCCTCGGCACCATTTCTGGCGACCCAGATCACCTGATGCGCCGGCTCGAAGGCCAGCGCACGGCGCAGCGCCTCCACCGCCAGGGGCATGTCGTTGACGATTGCGATTTTCATGCCCGCGCTCCTCCAATGAGCTCAACCACTGCATCAAGCAGGGCGTCGTCATGAAAACTGGCCTTGGCTAAATAATAGTCCGCGCCGGCGTCCAGTCCACGACGGCGATCCTCTTCACGATCCTTGTACGAGACCACCATCACCGGCAGCGATTGCAGACGGTTATCACGGCGCAGCAGCGTAACCAGCTCGATGCCATCCATGCGCGGCATGTCGATGTCGGTGATCAGCAAATCGAAGTCCTCCGAACGCAATGCGTTCCAACCGTCCATGCCGTCCACCGCGACCGCCACGTCATAGCCGCGATTGAGCAGCAGCTTGCGTTGCAGTTCGCGCACGGTCAGCGAATCGTCGACCACCAGAATCCGTTTGCGCGCCACTTCAGCGGCCTGATTGCCGTGACGGGCGATGCGTTCCAGGCGCCCGGTATTGAGCAGTTTGTCCACCGAGCGCAGCATGTCTTCGACATCGACGATCAACACCACCGAACCGTCGTCGAGCAACGCCCCGGCGGAAATATCCTGAACCTTGCCCAGCCGCTCATCCAGCGGCAGCACCACCAGCGTGCGCTCGCCAACAAACCGCTCGACCGCCACACCGTAGATCGCGTCGCGCTCGCGGATCACCACGACCTTGAGGGTCTCGTCGCTGCTCTGGCTCAGTGGGCGATTGAGCAGTTGACTGGCGGCGACCAGCCCGACGTGCCGGCCTTCATGCCAGAAATGCTGGCGCCCTTCGACCTGTACGATGTCCTGCGGCTCCAGATCGCACATGCGCTCGATGTGCGCCAGCGGAAACGCGTAGGCCTCGTCTCCGACTTTCACCACCAGGCTGCGCACCACCGACAGGGTCAGCGGCACCTCAAGATGAAAACGGCTGCCCTCGCCTGCCGTCTGCTCCAGCACCACTGCGCCGCGCAATTGCCGCACCATGTGCTGCACCGCGTCGAGACCGACGCCACGCCCGGACACTTCGGTCACCGTATCGCGCAGGCTGAAACCCGGCAGAAACAGGAACGTCAGCAGCTCCTCTTCGCTCAATTGCGCCGCCGTTTCGGCTGGCGACAGCTGGCGCTCGACGATGCTGCGGCGGACTTTTTCCAGATCGACGCCATTGCCGTCATCGCTCAATTCGAGCACCAGCAAACCGGCCTGGTGCGAGGCGCGCAGACGGATCAGGCCCTCTTCGGACTTGCCCTTGAGCACGCGTTGCTCCGGGGTTTCGATGCCATGGTCGACCGCATTGCGCAACAGATGGGTCAGCGGCGCCTCGAGTTTTTCCAGCACGTCGCGATCGACCTGGGTTTTCTCGCCTTCGATTTCCAGCCGCACCTGCTTGCCGAGGCTGCGCCCCAGGTCTCGGACCATGCGCACCTGACCGGTGAGCACGTCGGCGAACGGACGCATGCGGCAGGCCAGCGCGGTGTCGTAGAGCACTTGCGCGCGCTGGCTGGCTTGCCAGGCGAATTCGTCCAGTTCGGCGTTCTTTTCCGCGAGCAATTGCTGGGATTCGGCCAGCAGGCGTCGCGCATCCTCAAGGGCTTCCTGGGCTTCGAGGCTCAGTGCGTGTTCCTTGAGGTGCACATTGAGACTTTCCAGCGCCCGCAGGCCATTGTTCTGCATGCGCTTGAGGCGCTGCATGGTTGCCAGATGCGGCTTGAGACGCTGGGTTTCGACCAGCGATTTGCTCGACAGATCGAGCAGGCTGTTCAAGCGTTCGGCCGTAACCCGCAGCACGCGCTCGCCACCCTCGGTGGTGCGCTTGTTTTTGCGCGGGGCCGAGTCGGCCATTTCCATGGGTGTGTCGATCACAGACACGGGCGGTGCGGGTGCAACCGGCGCAGGCGCAGGCGTCGGCGCCTGCAACTGCAATTCGGCCATGGGCGGCGCGGCCACCGCCGGTGGCGCCGACGGGTCGAGCAGACGGCCCATCAACGCCACATACGCCTCGATGTCCGCCGCTTGCGGGGCATTGGCCGGCGTGGCGATGCGCATCAACAGATCCGTGCCCTGCAACAACGCATCAATGTGTTCGGGGCGCAGCAACAGCCGCCCTTCCTGGGCACTGACCAGGCAATCTTCCATCACGTGGGCGACGCTCACACCGCTGTCGATGCCGACGATCCGCGCCGCGCCCTTGAGCGAGTGCGCCGCGCGCATGCACGACTCCAGATGATCGGCCTGGGTCGGGTTGCGCTCCAGCGCCAGCAGCCCACTGCTGAGAACCTGGGTCTGGGCTTCGGCTTCGAGGCTGAACAGCTCCAGCAGCGAAGCGTCGCGCATTTGCTCGGGGGTCATGTAAGGCTCCGGGTCACGGCGGACAACAACTGTTCTTCATCCAGCCAACGCAGGCTGCGCCCCCGGAATTGCAGGACACCACGGGTGTATTTGGCGCTGGCCGTGCTGCTGTGTTCACCACCGGCACGCGACGCAGCGTCGAGAATTCGTTCATCGATGGCGTGGATGCCATCGACCTCGTCCACCGGCACCACCACCGGCCCACCGTGGGCGGCGATGATCAGCATGCGCGGCATGATCCGCACACCAGTGGCCGGGGCGGCGTTGCCATCCAGATCGAGCAATTCGACCAGCGACAGGCAGGCCACCAGCGCCCCGCGCACGTTCGCCACACCGAGCAAGGCACGTGAGCGCTGATGCGGCAGCGAATGAATGGCCTGCATCGGCGCGACTTCCACCAGACTGCGGGTCGCCAGCCCCAGCCATTCTTCGCCGAGGCGGAACATCAGCAGCGAACGGGTTTTAACGTCATTTTCAACGGCCACAGCGACCGGATCGCGCTCGTCCTGCTGCAACGCATAACGGTCGAGCAGGCGCGTGGCAGCGGCGGAATACACCGCGCAGTTGCGGCAATGAATATGCTCGGCGAGCAACGGACACGACTTGTCGCCATGAATGCCCATGCGGTTCCAGCAATCATCGATGGCCCGGGCGTCTTCGTGGGTGACGTTCAAGGTGTCGGACGCGATCATCGTTTACGCTCACTGTCGGCGGTGCGGCCGCTGCGCGCGGCGCGTTCCTGCAATCGTCTGGCACCGGCGCTGTCGCCCTGGGCCTGCAGCAAGGCAGCCAGGTGCATCAACGCTTCGGGGTGTTGCGGTTCAAGGTACAAGGCCTTGCGGTAATAACTCTGGGCCTGGAGCGCGGAACCGGCCACGTCGCTGAGCAGGCCGAGCCAGTAGAACACCTGAGCCACCGGTTCGTGGCTGCGCAGGTACTGCTCGCAGGCCGCACGCGCTTCGGCGCTTTTGCCTTCGTTGGCCAGCGCGGCGATGTTCGCCAGCAAGGTCGCAGCGTCCGGGTTGGCGCTTTTGCTGCTGACCGGTAGCGGCGCGACGCCGGCAAACGGGCGCTGGCGCACCGGCGCTGGCGGCGGGCTGCGCAACGGTTGGCGCACCGGCAACGGCGTGGTCGTTGGCAGCGCCACGGGTTCGGGCAGCGGCTCAGTGTGTCGGCTGAACGCGAACGACTGCGGGATGCCGATCGAGCGCATCCCCAGACGCCCGAGCAGACTGCCCTCGGCCGGGCCGATGAACAGCACGCCGTCGACATGGGTCAGACGCTTGAGCACTTCGAAAACCTGCTGCTGGGTCGGCTGATCGAAATAGATCAACAGATTGCGGCAGAAGACGAAATCGAACGGCGGCTCGCTGGCCAACAGCGTCGGATCCAGCACGTTGCCGGCCTGCAGGCGCACCTGCTCGCGCACCGTTTCGTTGACGCGATGGCCGTCCTGTTCAACGCTGAAATGCCGCTCGCGAAAGTCCAGATCCTGGCCCCGAAACGAGTTCTTGCCGTACAACGCCCGCCGCGCCTTGTCCACCGACAGCGGGCTGACGTCCATACCGTCGACTTTGAACTGATGCGGTTTGAGCCCGGCGTCGAGCAAGGCCATGGCAATCGAATACGGCTCCTCGCCGGTGGAACACGGCAGGCTGAGGATGCGCAGTGCGCGCATGTTGTTCAATTCGTCCAGCCGTTTGCGCGCCAGCTTGCCCAGCGTGGCGAAGGATTCCGGGTAACGGAAAAACCAGGTTTCGGGCACGATCACCGCTTCGATCAGTGCTTGCTGTTCGTCCCGCGAGCCTTGCAGCAGTTGCCAGTATTCATCGCTGTGCGCTGCTTGCGACAGCGTCGTGCGCTGGCGCACTGCGCGCTCGATGATCGCCGGTCCCACCGAGGTGACATCCAGACCGATGCGTTCCTTGAGGAAATCGAAAAAGCGTTGGTCGCTGCTCATGGCTGCGCCTCAAACGGCGCCGGAAACAGCAGGCTGCGCACGGCGTCATCCAGCAGATCGTTGACCCGCACCCACTGCACCAGCCCTTGGGCATCTTCGCGCACCGGACCAAGGTACGGCGCCTGGCGGTTGTCCAGGCCATACGGCTGAAAGTCTTCGGGATTGCAGCGCAAGGTGTCGGTCGCCTGTTCAAGGATCAGCCCAAGCCAGCGCGGCGGCTGCAGTTCATCCGGGCGGTAATGCACCAGCACCAGCCGGGTGCTGGTGCGCGCCTCGGCGGGCTGGCCGAAGGTCAAGGCACTGAGGTCGATCGCCGGCACCACCGCGCCGCGATAGGCGAACACCCCGGCCACCCATGTCGGCGCCTGGGCAATCGGCTTCAACGGCAGGCGCGGCAGGACTTCGGCCACTTCGGTGGCGCGCAAGGCGTAACGCTCGTTGCCGATGCGAAACAGCAGGAACAACGCCTGCTTCGCCACCTCTGCGGCGCTGCGTTTGGCGGTGATTTCGCTCATCAGACTTTGAATCGCGAAACGCCGCTGCGCAGCCCGACGGCCACCTGGCTCAGTTCGTCAATGGCGAAACTGGCCTGACGCAGCGACTCGACGGTCTGGCTGCTGGCGTCGCCCAACTGCACCAGCGCATGGTTGATCTGTTCGGCACCGGTGGCCTGGGCCTGCATGCCTTCGTTGACCATCAACACCCGCGGCGCCAGCGCCTGCACCTGATGAATGATCTGCGACAGCTGCTCGCCGACCTGCTGCACCTCGGCCATGCCCCGGCGCACCTCTTCGGAGAACTTGTCCATGCCCATCACGCCGGCGGACACCGCCGACTGGATTTCGCGGACCATCTGTTCGATGTCGTAAGTGGCGACGGCGGTCTGGTCCGCCAGACGCCGCACTTCGGTGGCGACCACGGCAAAACCGCGACCGTACTCACCCGCCTTCTCGGCCTCGATGGCGGCATTGAGCGACAGCAGGTTGGTCTGGTCGGCAACCTTGACGATGGTCACCACCACCTGATTGATGTTGCCGGCCTTCTCGTTGAGGATCGCCAGTTTGGCATTGACCAGATCGGCCGCGCCCATCACCGAGTGCATGGTGTCTTCCATGCGCGCCAGACCTTGCTGACCGGAACCGGCGAGCACCGAAGCCTGATCGGCTGCGGTGGACACTTCAGTCATGGTGCGCACCAGATCCCGCGAGGTGGCAGCGATTTCACGCGAGGTCGCGCCGATTTCGGTGGTGGTGGCGGCGGTTTCGGTGGCGGTGGCCTGTTGCTGTTTGGAGGTGGCGGCAATCTCGGTCACCGAGGTGGTCACCTGCACCGACGAACGCTGGGCCTGGGACACCAGCGAGGTCAGTTCGGTCATCATGTCGTTGAAGCCGGTTTCCACCGCGCCGAACTCGTCCTTGCGGTCCAGATTCAGACGGCTGCTCAGGTCGCCGGTGCGCATGATTTCGAGGATTTTCACGATGCGGTTCATCGGCGCCATGATCGCGCGCATCAGCAGCAGGCCGCAGGCACCGGCAGCCAGCACGGCCACCAACAGCGAGACGAACATGCTGACCTTGGCCGCCGCCACGGCTTCGTCGATGTTGGCCATGGCCTGATCAGCGACTTTCTTGTTCTCGCCGATGATGTCGTTGAGTTTCATGCGGCCGGTGTACCAGGCCGGGGTCAGCTTCTCGCTGAACAGCTTGACCGCCTCGGCTTCCAGATTGCGCTTGTGCAGATCGAGTACCTGATCCTGAATCTGCATGTAGGTGTCGTGGTCTTTCTCGAACGCGGCGAATTCGACACGGTCCTCGTCGGTGGTCACGGTGTTGCGGTAGTTGGCCATCTGCTCTTGCAGACGGTTCTCGAACGCCTTGTAGTCCGCCGCATCTTCACTGCTGATGCCCTGCCCTTCCTTGAGACCCAGCAGCTCCTGGGTCTGCAGGTAGCTGTCGACCCACGCACCGCGGATCATCGAGCTGTAATAGACGCCGGGAACCGCATCGTCACGCACGCTGCTTTCACTGGTCTCGATTTTCAGCAGCCGGGAATAGGAAACGACGACCATCAGCAACATGATGGCGATAATCACCGCAAAGCTCGCCAAAATGCGTTGGCGCAACGTCCAGTTCTTCACAGTGAGTCCTCGTGCCTAAGTCGAAATGCGGGGAGTATAGCCGAGGGCGGTGTCTCATTTATAAGACGCTTTTTAACCCTCAGGCCTGCCGAGCGTGGATGGCCGGGAGGCTCTGGGGTGGGACTGTCCGACAATCAGGGGGCTGCGTGCCAGTGCTGAAATGGCAAAAAGGGGCGATGGATCGGTCATTACGGGTGCCGCGAGGCTAAAAACGCAATCGCGAGCAGGCTCACTCCTGCATCTGGAATGTGCTCCCTTGCAGGAGTGAGCCTGTTCGCGCAGGGGCCCGCCGGGTTTACCGCGTTGCCAACCGCACCTGTTTCTCCAGTTCTACCTTCAACCCCGGCTCCAGCTTCAGTTGCTTCGCCAATTCATCCAGATAGGCCTTCTCCATAAAGCTCTCTTCGTCCACCAGCATCACACTGGCGATGTACATCTCGGCGGCCATTTCCGGGGTGCTGGCGGCCCGGGCGACATCGCCAGGGTCGAGGGGCTTGTTCAGTTCGGCGTGCAACCAGTGCTGCAGTTCCTGGTCGTTGTCGAGCCGGGTGAACTCGCCCTCGATCAACTGACGCTCGCGGTCATCGATATGGCCATCAGCCTTGGCGGCAGCGACCAGCGCCTTGAGAATCGCCTGACTGTGTTGCTCGGCTTGCGCGGGCGGCAGTCGATCCAGCGTCTGCGGTTCGGTTTGCGGTGCCGTGCCTTTCTGGGCGTTCCAGTTGCCGTAGGCCTTATAGGCCAGCACACCGAGAGCGGCGAGGCCGCCGTAAACGGCGACTTTGCCGCCGACCTTGCGCGCCTTTTTGCTGCCGAGCAGCAGGCCCATGGCCCCGGCGGCCAGAGCTCCACCGCCCGCCCCCGAGAGCAAGCCACCCAGCGCACCGGAGCCTGAAGACCCGCCAAGCAAACCACCCAGCCCACCAGCCGCCGATTTGTTCTGCGCCCCGCCGGCCTTGTTCTGCAACAGGTCCTGGCCGGATTTGAGTAGTTGATCGAGCAATCCACGGGTGTTCATGTTCCGCCTCCAAACAGGGGTTATTCGGCTCTGTAAGGCCCTCAGCCTAGTTCGAAAGTGCCCTGACACTGCCCGCCAGAGTGCTTCCAGATGTTGCTTGATGTCCCTATGGTTAATCGCCCCCCTGCGAATCGCTGTGCATCTAAAAAATAGATATACACTCAGGCCAATTGATAAAAACCGCCCACCGGGTAGCCTTCTCATGATGACCCTGCGACAGATCCGTCACTTCATCGCGGTGGCCGAAACCGGCTCGATTTCCGCCGCCGCGCAAACCGCGTTCATTTCCCAATCGACCCTGACCCTCGCTATCCAGCAACTGGAAGAGGAGATCGGCGTCAGCCTGTTCAGCCGCCACGCCAAGGGCATGACCCTGACGCACCAAGGGCATCAATTCCTGCGCCAGGCGCACTTGATTCTGGCCACCGTGGATAACGCCAAGCGCAGCCTGCAACAAAGCACTGATCAGGTCGCCGGGCAGTTGATCGTCGGGGTGACAAGTCTGGTGGCCGGTTATTACCTCGCCGATCTGCTCACCCGATTCCAGCGCGCCTATCCCAACGTGGAAATCCGGGTGATGGAAGACGAACGGCCCTACATCGAGCACCTGTTGGTCAGCGGCGAGATCGATGTCGGCGTGCTGATCCTGTCCAACCTCGAAGACCGTCACGCCTTGCAGACCGAAGTGCTGACCCACTCGCCGCACCGCTTGTGGCTGCCAGCCCAGCATCCGCTGCTGGAACACGACAGCATCAACCTCGCCGATGTCGCTCGCGAACCGCTGATTCAATTGAACGTCGACGAGATGGATCGCAACGCCCAACGCCTGTGGCGCGGCGCCGGGCTGCAACCGAAGATCACTTTGCGCACGGCCTCGACCGAAGCGGTACGTAGCCTGGTCGCGGCGGGGCTGGGGGTGTCGATCCAGCCGGACATGACCTATCGCCCGTGGTCACTGGAGGGCGACATCATCGAGGCGCGGCCGATTGCCGACCTTAACCAGACTCTGGATGTCGGCCTGGCCTGGCGCCGTGGCACCGCGCGCCCGGCGCTGGTCGATCCGTTCCTGACCGTAGCGCGCGAGCAGCCTCACGGCGGGCGCAAGCCATCTATTTAATCGAATGCCACCTTCAGTATTTAGAATTTGTCGACCTCGGAGCCGCGCACTAGTCTTGCTGCATCTATAAGACGGTCGGCTCCCGGGCACGGGAGCAACAATGACCACACAAGAAAAGAGATCGCGGAAAATGGCTGGCGTGCAGACCCCGATGTGTACCGCGTTGTTGATCGACGGCGAACTGGTCGCCGGGCAGGGTTTTGTCGAACCGATCCTCAACCCGGCCACCGGAGAAATCCTCACGCACATCGCCGAGGCCAGCACCGAGCAGGTCGAAGCCGCCATCCTTGCCGCTCACCGAGCCTTTGCCGAATGGTCGCGCACCACGCCGCAGCAACGTTCCAACCTGCTGCTCGACATCGCCAACGCCGTCGAAAAACATGCCGACCACCTCGCCCGCCTCGAATCGCTGAACTGCGGCAAGCCGCTGCACCTGGCGCGTCAGGACGATTTGACCGCGACTGTCGATGTGTTCCGTTTCTTCGCCGGTGCCGTACGTTGCCAGACGGGCCAGCTCAGCGGCGAATACCTGCCGGGTTACACCAGCATGGTGCGTCGTGACCCAATTGGCGTGGTGGCCTCGATTGCGCCGTGGAACTACCCGATCATGATGGCCGCGTGGAAAATCGCCCCGGCCCTCGCCGCCGGCAACACCCTGGTGTTCAAGCCGTCCGAACACACGCCGCTGTCGATCCTCGCACTGGCGCCGGCACTGGCCGAAATCCTCCCGCGCGGGGTCATCAACATCATCTGCGGTGGCGGCGAAGGGGTCGGCAGCCACCTGGTCGGCCACGCCAAGGTACGCATGGTCTCGCTGACCGGCGATATCGTCACCGGCCAGAAGATCCTCCAGGCCGCGGCAAAAACCCTCAAACGCACGCATCTGGAACTCGGCGGCAAGGCCCCGGTGATCGTCTGCAACGACGCTGACCTTCAAGCGGTGGTCGAAGGCGTGCGCACCTACGGCTACTACAACGCCGGTCAGGACTGCACCGCCGCCTGCCGCATTTACGCGCAGGCCGGAATACACGATCAACTGGTCGCCGAACTCGGCGCTGCGGTCAGCAGCCTGCGCTTCGCCGGCAAACGTGACGCCGACAACGAAATCGGCCCGCTGATCAGCACCCGCCAGCGCGACCGCGTTGCCAGTTTCGTCGAGCGCGCCCTCGGTCAGCCGCACATCGAACGCGTGACCGGTGCGGCGGTGCATTCCGGTGCCGGTTTCTACTATCAGCCGACCTTGCTCGCCGGTTGCAAACAGAGTGATGAAATCGTCCAGCGCGAAGTGTTCGGCCCGGTGGTCACCGTGACCCGTTTCGAGGAACTCTCGCAGGCGGTCGACTGGGCCAATGATTCCGAATACGGCCTGGCTTCGTCGGTGTGGACACAGAATCTGGACAAGGCAATGCAGGTCGCCGCGCGCTTGCAGTACGGCTGCACGTGGATCAACAGCCATTTCATGCTGGTCAGCGAAATGCCCCACGGCGGGCTGAAACGCTCCGGATACGGCAAAGACTTATCCAGTGATTCGCTGCAGGACTACAGCGTGGTGCGGCACATCATGGCCCGCCACGGCCAGCATCTCTGACTACGCTAATAACAAGCCTAAAACGGCATGCTTCACCGCGTTCAAAACTGCCCCGACCATAATTTAAAGAAGAGGGTTCAACCATGTTCGTGCACAAGACCGCACTGCTCAGTGC
The DNA here is from genome assembly GCF_000633255.1 of Pseudomonas sp. H1h. Classification (GTDB taxonomy): domain Bacteria; phylum Pseudomonadota; class Gammaproteobacteria; order Pseudomonadales; family Pseudomonadaceae; genus Aquipseudomonas. The sequence goes on along the minus strand of NZ_AYMJ01000025.1, from coordinate 122,257 downwards.
AATCACCACGGCCTTGCTGGCCAGCGCCAGCCTGCAAGCTGCCGAGCCGTTGAAGGCCGTCGGCGCCGGCGAAGGTCAGCTGGATATCGTGGCCTGGCCGGGCTACATCGAACGTGGCGAGAGTGACAAGGCCTATGACTGGGTGACCGGTTTCGAGCAGGAAACCGGCTGCAAGGTCAACGTGAAAACCGCCGCCACTTCCGACGAAATGGTCAGCCTGATGGCCAAAGGTGGTTACGACCTGGTCACCGCGTCGGGCGATGCGTCGTTGCGGTTGATCGTCGGCAAGCGTGTGCAACCGATCAACACCGCGTTGATCCCGAACTGGAACACCCTCGACCCGCGCCTCAAGGATGCGCCGTGGTACGTGGTCAACAAGCAGACCTACGGCACCCCGTACCAGTGGGGCCCGAACGTGTTGATGTACAACACCAACGTGTTCAAGACGCCGCCGACCAGCTGGAACGTGCTGTTCGATGCGCAGAACTTCCCCGACGGCAAGCCGAACAAGGGCCGCGTGCAGGCGTATGACGGGCCGATCTACATCGCCGACGCGGCGCTGTACCTGAAGACTGCCAAGCCTGAACTGGGGATCAAGGACCCATACCAACTCACCGAAGCCCAGTACAAAGCCGTGCTCGATCTGTTGCGTGCGCAGCAGCCGCTGATCCACCGCTACTGGCACGACACCACGGTGCAGATGAGCGACTTCAAGAACGAAGGCGTGGTCGCCTCCAGCGCCTGGCCGTATCAGGTCAACGGCTTGATCAACGAGAAGCAGCCGATTGCCTCGACCATTCCGAAAGAGGGCGCCACCGGCTGGGCCGACACCACCATGCTGCACGCCGAGGCCAAGCACCCCAACTGCGCGTACAAGTGGATGGACTGGTCGCTGAAACCGAAAGTCCAGGGTGACGTGGCGGCGTGGTTTGGTTCGTTGCCGGCCGTTCCCGCGGCGTGCAAGGAGAGCGAACTGCTCGGCGCCGAGGGCTGCAAGACCAACGGTTTCGACCAGTTCGACAAGATCGCCTTCTGGAAAACCCCGCAGGCTGAAGGTGGCAAGTTCGTGCCATACAGCCGCTGGACTCAGGACTATATCGCGATCATGGGCGGCCGCTAAAAGTCATTCCGGTAGCTACTGCGCGTCGACCAGCCGCACCCGGGCAGTGCTCGCCTCCTCACGTACTAACGTACGCTCCGGGGGCTGCGCGCTGGCCGGACACGGCTAATCGCCGCTCGCTACGCTCCCGAAACGACTTTGCCCCGTCGACCTTTATCAAAAGCAAAACTGAAATTCGAAAGACTGATTTTTCAGAAGTCCAGGCAGGGCCGCTGCGACGGCCCGTGCCTTTTTGGAGTACCGCACCATGACGCTTGCAGTCCAGTTCACCAACGTCTCCCGGCAATTCGGCGAGGTGAAGGCCGTTGACCGGGTTTCCATCGACATCAAGGACGGCGAGTTCTTTTCCATGCTTGGCCCTTCCGGCTCAGGCAAAACCACGTGCCTGCGCCTGATCGCCGGGTTCGAACAACCAAGTACCGGTTCGATTCGCATCCACGGCGCTGAAGCGGCCGGCCTGCCGCCGTATCAGCGCGATGTAAACACGGTGTTTCAGGATTACGCGCTGTTCCCGCACATGAACGTTCTCGACAACGTCGCCTACGGTTTGAAAGTCAAAGGCGTGAGCAAAACCGAGCGCCACAAGCGCGCCGAAGAGGCGTTGGACATGGTCGCCCTCGGCGGTTACGGCGCCCGTAAACCGGTGCAGTTGTCCGGCGGTCAGCGCCAGCGTGTGGCCCTCGCCCGCGCCTTGGTCAATCGCCCGCGCGTGCTGCTGCTCGACGAACCGCTGGGTGCACTCGACCTGAAACTGCGCGAACAGATGCAAAGCGAACTGAAGAAGCTGCAACGTCAGCTCGGCATCACCTTCATTTTCGTCACCCACGATCAGACCGAAGCGCTGTCGATGTCCGATCGCGTGGCGGTGTTCAACAAGGGTCGTATCGAACAGGTCGACACCCCGCGCAATCTGTACATGAAACCGACTACCACGTTCGTCGCCGAATTCGTCGGCACTTCGAACGTGATTCGCGGCGATCTGGCGCGCCAGCTCAGCGGCCATCCGCAGCCGTTTTCGATCCGCCCGGAACACGTGCGTTTCGCAGAGGGCCCGCTCGCCAGCCATGAAATAGAAGTCAGCGGCCTGCTCCACGACATTCAATATCAGGGCAGCGCCACACGCTATGAACTGACGCTGGAAAACGGCCAGACCCTGAGCATCAGCCACGCCAACAATCAGTGGATCGACAGCAGCGCGCAACACCAGACCGGCCAGCGCCTGAACGCGCGTTGGGCGCGGGAAGCGATGATTCCGTTGCACGACACCGTTGCCGGCGGGGTGTGACATGAGCACGCTCGCGATGACTCAATCGCCGCCCTTTCGGCGGTTTTCCAACCTGCTCTATCGCAAGCCGAACCTGTATTTGTCGCTACTGCTGGTGCCGCCGCTGCTGTGGTTCGGGGCGATCTATCTGGGCTCGTTGCTGGTGCTGTTGTGGCAGGGTTTCTACACCTTTGACGACTTCACCATGGCGGTCACCCCGGACCTGACCCTGGCGAACTTTGCCGCGCTGTTTCAGCCGTCGAACTTCGACATCATCCTGCGCACGCTGAGCATGGCCATCGTGGTGTCGATCGCCAGCGCCATCGTCGCCTTCCCGATTGCCTACTACATGGCGCGCTACACCACCGGCAAGACCAAGGCGTTTTTCTACATCGCGGTGATGATGCCGATGTGGGCCAGTTACATCGTCAAGGCCTACGCCTGGACATTGCTGCTGGCCAAGGGCGGTGTGGCGCAGTGGTTCGTGCAGCATTTGGGGCTGGAGCCGGTGTTGCAGTTCATTCTGGGGATTCCCGGTGTGGGTGGCAGCACCTTGTCGACCTCGCACTTGGGGCGGTTCATGGTGTTTGTGTACATCTGGCTGCCGTTCATGATCCTGCCGATTCAGGCTTCGCTGGAACGCCTGCCGCCGTCGCTGTTGCAAGCCTCCGCCGACCTTGGCGCGAAGCCGCGACAGACCTTTATGCAGGTGATTGTGCCGCTGTCGATTCCCGGGATTGCGGCGGGCTCGATCTTCACGTTCTCGCTGACGTTGGGTGACTTCATCGTGCCGCAACTGGTGGGGCCGCCGGGTTACTTCGTCGGCAGCATGGTTTATGCGCAGCAAGGTGCGATCGGCAATATGCCAATGGCCGCGGCGTTCACGCTGGTACCGATCGTGCTGATCGCCATCTACCTGTCCATCGTCAAACGACTGGGGGCCTTCGATGCACTCTGACAAAGCATCCATAGGGCTGAAAATCGCAGCCTGGGGCGGATTGGTGTTTCTGCACTTCCCGATCCTGATCATCTTCCTCTACGCCTTCAATACCGAGGAAGCCGCGTTCAGCTTCCCGCCGCAAGGCTTCACGTTGCACTGGTTCAGCGTGGCGTTTTCGCGGCCGGACGTGCTGGAAGCGATCAAGCTGTCTTTGCAAATCGCTGCCATCGCCACATTGATTGCGATGGTGCTCGGCACACTGGCTTCGGCAGCGTTGTACCGCCGCGATTTCTTCGGCAAACAAGGTATTTCGCTGATGCTGATCCTGCCGATTGCGTTGCCGGGGATCATCACCGGCATCGCCTTGCTGGCGACGTTCAAGACACTGGGGATCGAACCGGGGATGTTCACCATCATTGTCGGCCACGCGACCTTCTGCGTGGTGATCGTCTACAACAACGTCATCGCCCGCCTGCGGCGTACTTCGCACAGTTTGATCGAGGCCTCAATGGACCTCGGCGCCGACGGCTGGCAGACCTTCCGCTACATCATCCTGCCAAACCTGGGCTCGGCATTGCTGGCCGGCGGCATGCTGGCGTTTGCGCTGTCGTTCGACGAAATCATCGTCACCACGTTTACCGCAGGCCATGAGCGCACGTTGCCGCTGTGGTTGCTCAATCAACTGAGTCGCCCACGGGATGTGCCGGTGACCAACGTCGTCGCGATGCTGGTGATGATGGTGACCATGCTGCCGATTCTGGGCGCGTATTACCTGACGCGCGGTGGCGAGAGCGTCGCGGGCAGCGGCGGCAAATGAATCCATAACAGACACCCCCAGTGGGAGCGAGCCTGCTCGCGAAGAGGCCGTCACCTCCGGCATTGATGTCGACTGACACACCGCTTTCGCGAGCAGGCTCGCTCCCACAGTTTGAATCCGGTTACGGCAGAAAAATAATAGATTCGAAGAGGACTACCCCATGCAAACCAAACTCTTGATCAACGGCCACCTGGTCAACGGCGAAGGCCCGGCGCAACCGGTGCTCAATCCTTCGCGCGGCGAGGTGTTGGTGGACATCAACGAAGCCAGCGAAGCCCAGGTCGATGCCGCCGTGCGCGCCGCCGACAACGCGTTTGCCGAGTGGTCGCAAACCACGCCGAAAGACCGCTCGTTGCTGCTGCTCAAACTCGCCGACGCCATCGAAGCCCATAGCGCAGAACTGGCCAAACTCGAGTCCGACAACTGTGGCAAACCCTACAGCGCCGCGCTGAATGACGAGATTCCGGCGATTGCCGACGTGTTTCGTTTCTTCGCCGGCGCCAGCCGTTGCATGAGCGGTTCGGCCGGTGGCGAATACCTGCCCGGCCACACCTCGATGATCCGCCGCGACCCGGTGGGCGTGATCGCCTCCATCGCACCGTGGAATTACCCGCTGATGATGGTCGCCTGGAAAATCGCCCCGGCGCTGGCTGCCGGTAATACCGTGGTACTCAAGCCGTCGGAACAAACCCCGCTGACCGCGCTGCGCCTGGCCGAACTGGCGTCGGAAATCTTCCCGGCTGGCGTACTCAATCTGGTGTTCGGGCGTGGGCCTACCGTTGGCAGCCCGCTGGTCACGCACCCGAAAGTGCGCATGGTCTCGTTGACCGGTTCGATCGCCACGGGCGCCAACATCATCTCCAGCACCGCCGACAGCGTTAAGCGCATGCACATGGAATTGGGCGGCAAGGCGCCGGTGATCATCTTCGACGATGCCGATATCGATGCCGCAGTCGAAGGTATTCGCACCTTTGGTTTCTACAACGCCGGGCAGGATTGCACCGCTGCTTGCCGGATCTACGCGCAACAAGGCATCTACGACAAGTTCGTCGAGAAACTCGGCGCGGCAGTCAGCAGCATCAAGTACGGCTTGCAGGATGACCCGTCGACCGAGCTGGGGCCGCTGATCACCGCGCAGCATCGCGACCGCGTCGCCGGGTTTGTCGAGCGTGCGGTGGCGCAATCGCACATTCGTTTGATTACCGGTGGCAAGGCTGTCGAGGGCAATGGTTTCTTCTTCGAACCGACGGTGCTGGCCGATGCGCAGCAGGACGACGAAATCGTCCGTCGCGAAGTGTTCGGGCCGGTGGTGTCAGTGACCAAATTCACCGATGAAGCGCAGGCGCTGGAATGGGCCAACGATTCGGACTACGGCCTCGCCTCCTCGGTGTGGACGGCGGATGTAGGACGCGCGCATCGCCTGTCGGCACGTTTGCAGTACGGCTGCACCTGGGTGAACACGCACTTCATGCTTGTCAGCGAAATGCCGCATGGCGGTCAGAAATTGTCCGGTTACGGCAAGGACATGTCCATGTATGGGCTGGAGGACTACACCACGGTTCGGCATGTGATGTTCAAGCACTAAACGTCAAAAGCTTCGCGAGCAAGCCCGCTCCCACATTTGAAACGCGTTCCCCTGTGGGAGCGAGCCTGCTCGCGAAGGCGTCACCCCGGTTTCAGGAAGGAAACCGGCTCTGCGCACCACCAGGATTCAACACCTGACAATAACTACCGACCCGGGCGGCGCTCCCAAGGCCCCGCCACGGCCTCGGCCATCCGAAATCTGCCGATTTCACGGAGCAAACACACATGAGTGCCTCACCCGATCTCTCCGCCGCCGTTGCCGACAGCGATGCCGAACAACTACGCAAACTGGGCTACACCTCGAACTTCAACCGCAGCATGAGCCTGTGGGAAAACTTCGCTCTAGGCTTCACTTATCTGTCACCGGTCGTAGGGGTTTATACCCTGTTCGGCCTGTGCCTGGCCGCCGGTGGCCCACCGATGTTCTGGGCCTATTTGCTGGTCGGTTGCGGCCAGTTGCTGGTGTGCCTGATCTTCGGCGAAGTGGTCTCGCAGTTTCCGATTTCCGGCGGTGTGTACCCGTGGGCGCGACGTCTGGTGGGCAAGAAATGGGCGTGGATGGTGGGCTGGATCTACTCCATCGCCCTGTGCGTGACCATCGCCGCCGTTGCCGTCGGAGCCGGCCCGTATCTGGCCGCCATGATGGGCTTTGAGCCGAGCAACAACACCAACATCGTCATCGCTCTGGTGCTGACCTTGTTCGCCACGCTGGTCAATCTGAGTGGCACCAAAGTGCTGGCACGCATCGCCATGTTCGGCTTCCTCTGTGAACTGGTCGGCGCAGTGATCGTTGGCGTCTACCTGCTGGTCTTCGAACGTCACCAACCGCTGAGCGTGCTGTTCAATACCTTCGACATCCGTGTCGACGGCTCGTACCTGCCGGCTTTCCTCACCGCGTCATTGGCGGGGATGTTCCTCTATTACGGCTTCGAGGCCTGCGGCGACGTCGCCGAAGAAACCCCGAACCCGAGCGCAAAAATCCCGGTGGCCATGCGCATGACCATCTACATCGGCGGCATCGCGGCGATGTTCGCCTGCCTGGCGCTGATCCTCGCCGTGCCGGACATGCAAGCGGTGATCAACGGCATCGACAAGGACCCGGTCACCACCATCCTCAACAACGCCTTCGGTCCGATCGGCTCGAAAGTGGTGATGGGCGTGGTGATGATTTCCTTCATCTCCTGCGTCATCAGCCTGCAAGCGGCGGCGAGCCGTCTGCTGTACTCCTACGCCCGCGATGAAATGGTCATCGGCAGCCGACTGCTGAAAAAGATCTCTCCTGCAACCCAAGTGCCGGTTGCCGCGTTGTTCGTGTCCGGCGTCCTGCCCGCGCTGATCATCGCCCTTGGCTTCTTCCTGCAAGACGCGGTGGCAACCATCGTCAGCTTCGCCGCTATCGGCATCTACCTCGCGTTCCAGATGATCGTGCTGGCCGCACTGTACGCCCGCAGCAAAGGCTGGAAACCCAGCGGCAAATTCACCCTCGGCGCATGGGGCTGGCCGGTGAACCTCGGCGCGCTGGTGTACGGCGTCGGCGCAATCATCAACATGGCCTGGCCGCGTACGCCGGATGCGGCGTGGTACATCAACTATGCGATGGTGCTGAGCACGGCCATCGTGATTGGCCTGGGGCTGGTATACATGTGGATTGGCAAGCCGTACGACCATGGGAAGGCGCCGGCTGGGGATGCGTGGAAGGTAAGTCGCTAAGAGTTTTTGATCCCGGCACTGACCAGGTGCCGGGGTTCAGGAAAGCGAGAACAAAACATCAAAAAGAAAGCTCTGCCTGATCGTGCTTCAACAAGGAAATACGGTCGAACAGTTTGATTTTTTCGTTGGCTTTTTGCTTGGCGTGATCGGACATGAAAGCAATCAACTCTTCGAGCTGATTGACGTCTCCGACCACTTTGAATTCCTTTTCCTTGTTGACGAAAACAAGGGACTTCTTCTTTCTCGACAACAGTTCAATGACGTTGCTGAGCGTGCCGGTGCTCTTTGCATCCCAGATCATCAAGCCGTAGTCAGCCGCTTCGGCCATGACTACGTCTTTCTCAGTGAAGAATGCTCTCGATCCTTTGGAATGTTTGGAGTCGACTGTTCTGGCGGGCCACTGCCCAAGGTTATTGCGCGGCGTTGAACCGCTGCAGAACACCGTGGTTCTGGATCGTTCGAGGCTCAACAGGTGCTCCTGAATGGAAGTATCGGCGCCACCTGCATCACCCACCACCACTTCAAAATCCGACGCAACGATATTATTGATGCGCTCTTTAACCTTCGGATCAAGGTTCTTGATGTTGATAGAGCCGGCAATAAATACAGTTGTCATTGAGGTCACTTCCAAGTCAGCGCTGCTACGTAAATCTTCCCCACCTTCGGATATTTACGCAAAACAGCACAAGCCGCGTCCATCGACGCCCCACTATCAAACAAATCATCTACAACCAAAACATTCCAGCGACCATCCGTGGTGATTTCATCATTGACGCTGAAACTGTCTCCAACAAAACGGTGCTTGCATGCTGTCTCTCAACATCAGTTCTGCTTTATGGCGGGCCGTGTGGCGCGGGCCTTCCGGCGTTACCGTTTCGACAGGAAGATTCCGACTTCGAACGCCACTCGGCTCGCCACAGGTTTAGCGTGTCCCCCTCTAGCGAGTTGAATTCAGATGATCCTCAATCTGAGGAAGCTTGAAACGGTTCTAGCTTTGCTATCTCTTGCCTGAAACCAAACGACGATCCCGAGCTTCAGAAAGCCATTCATGCCGGCATCGCCGATGCCGACGCAGGCAATTTGATTGATCTGGCCACCGTAAAAGCCATGGGGTTTTCACTGTACCTCCGCCAGCGCTAGAACCGCGAAACACTGCGCATCGCATCCACCAGATACCTCATCGCAATCCGGTCGCTCTCCGACAACTCGCGATAGCGCTCTACCAGTTTCAATTCCTCGGAGCTCAATCGACGCCTTCTGCGTCCGATGCTCAGGCAGGGAAAGATGCCGAGCATTTCGGTGATGTCTTGTACTTTTGCCATGGACGATGTCCTTCTCTAATACGTCAAAGAACTGCTTGATCACCACATCGCCCTGCCCCTTACAGCAGCGCCGTGTGCCCTGCCGGTCGGGCCGGCCATGCCCATAGAACAGGAAGTTAATCGGTGCTGAAAAGCTGTTTTTAGAGTAATTAGTCGAGAAAAGCAGATATGCCCTGTAAATCAGAAAGACTTGTCAGATATTTAACCGACATGTCTTGTTTCATTGACACACTGGCGCGGTGAATCAACGAATTTTGCAACGCGAGCGAACCGTTTAAGCTAGCGGGCATCTGTTTATAGTCCGTTGCGTTTGGCCGAAGGCTTGTCCGAACCGTTATTTCTGATCCAGCACGTGCCAGGAAAGGCGCGGGATTGCTCACGACAGGTTGTATTTATGCACCGCAGGAATTTGCTCAAAGCGTCGATGGCCATAGCGGCTTATACCGGTCTCTCGGCTTCCGGCCTGCTGGCCGCCCGTGCCTGGGCGGCCAACGGCGGTGCCGCCGATGGCGAGGCCCAGGCTTTCGACTTCGAAGCGCTCAAGCGCCAGGCCAAGCAATTGGCCGGCTCGGCCTATCAGGACACTAAACAGGTGCTGCCGCCAACACTGGCGACCATGACCCCGCAGAACTTCAACGCGATCCGCTACGACGCCGATCATTCGCTGTGGAAAGAGAACAAGGGTCAGCTGGATGTGCAGTTCTTCCACGTCGGCATGGGTTTCCGTCAGCCGGTGCGCATGTACAGCGTCGATCCCAAGACCCGTACCGCCCGCGAAGTGCATTTCCGCCCGACGCTGTTCAACTACGAGAACACCTCGGTCGACACCCAGCAGCTCAAGGGCGACCTGGGCTTTGCCGGCTTCAAACTGTTCAAGGCCCCGGAGCTGGATCGCCACGACGTGGTGTCGTTCCTCGGCGCCAGTTATTTCCGCGCGGTGGACGCCACTGGCCAATATGGCCTCTCGGCCCGTGGCCTGGCCGTCGACACCTACGCGAAGAAGCGCGAAGAATTCCCTGACTTCACCAAGTTCTGGTTCGAAACCCCGGAGCAGAACGCCACGCGCTTTGTGGTCTACGCCCTGCTCGATTCGCCGAGCGCCACTGGTGCGTATCGCTTCGACATCGATTGCCAGGCCGAGCGCGTGGTAATGGAGATCGACGCCCACATCAACGCACGTACCGCCATTGAACAACTGGGCATCGCACCGATGACCAGCATGTTCAGCTGCGGCACCCACGAACGCCGCATGTGCGACACCATTCACCCGCAGATCCACGACTCCGATCGCCTGGCGATGTGGCGCGGCAATGGCGAGTGGATCTGCCGACCGTTGAACAACCCGGCGACCCTGCAATTCAACGCGTTTGCCGATACCGATCCGAAAGGCTTCGGTCTGGTGCAGACCGACCACGAATTCGCCAATTATCAGGACACCGTCGACTGGTACAGCAAGCGCCCGAGCCTGTGGGTCGAACCGACCACCGCGTGGGGTGAAGGCTCTATCGATCTGCTGGAAATCCCTACCACCGGCGAGACTCTCGACAACATCGTTGCGTTCTGGACGCCGAAGAAACCGGTGGCGGCCGGTGATTCGCTGAATTACGGCTACAAGCTCTACTGGAGCGCCCTGCCGCCAGTCGGCACGCCGCTGGCGCGGGTGCATGCGACACGCTCTGGCATGGGTGGATTCGTCGAAGGCTGGGCACCGGGCGAGCATTACCCGCCGGTCTGGGCCCGTCGTTTCGCCGTGGACTTCACCGGTGGCGGCCTGGATCGCCTGCCGCAAGGCACCGGGATCGAGCCCGTGGTGACGTGCTCCAACGGCAAGGTGCAGGATTTCAGCGTGCTGGTGCTGGATGACATCAAGGGGTACCGGATCCTGTTCGACTGGTATCCGACCAATGACAGTGTTGAGCCGGTCGAGCTGCGGTTGTTCATCCGCACCAATGACCGCACGTTGAGCGAGACCTGGTTGTACCAGTACTTCCCGCCGGCGCCGGACAAGCGCAAGTATCCTTGATGATTTGAGGCGCCTGCGCGGGCCTCTTCGCGAGCAAGCCCGCTCCCACTGTGGATCTGGGTCGATCACACAGTTTGTGACCGGTACAGAGCCACAGTCGGAGCGGGCTTGCTCGCGAAAGCTTCAGCACATTCACCCTCGGAAATTGAAGGTACTGCGTCAGTTCAGCGGGCAATACAGATGAATGTCTTTGGGCTCCTGATCAAACAACTCGGGATCCGCCTGATCAACCAACCGGCAGCCCTGGCGCTGATAGAACTCCACGGTATTGCGCGACTCGGTGGCTGAGACATACAACGCCTCGGCACCGAATCGCCGCCCCTGCTCACAGGCCAGCGCAAACAACTTCGCCCCCAGACCCTGCCCACGGCAGTCGCGGCTGATGTGCAGGAATTTCAACTGCCGCATGCTCAGTTTCTGATTGTGGATAACCCGGCTGTCCACAACCACCGCCGCGACCAGCGCCTGCCCATCGAAAGCCCCATACAACCAACCACCTCGCCACAAGCACTCCTTCAGCGTCCTCGCGTTCTCTTCGGCTTCGCCCTCGGGCCAGCCGCGCATGTCGAAATGCGCCGGGTAAAGCACCAGCACGCCGTTTTCCAGGCGATAGCATTGCTCCACCAACTCGCTGCGGTCGATCTGCGCCAGCAACGGCAAGTCGTATTCGGTCAGTTCCCGTTCGATCAACATGCTCGACTTCCTTGGCAAATGGCAGGCCAGAAAAAACCCGCCGGTTCAATGGCGGGTTTTTATAAACGTTACTCAGGCCTGGAATCAATCACGCAGATCGGATTCGTGAATCGGCTGATCACGATGGGTCGCACGCTGGTATTGCGCCGGCCACACCGCTTTGCGCCCGCCCAGATCATCGTCGGCGTGCAACGGCCAGTACGGGTCACGCAGCAGCTCGCGGGCGAGGAAGATGATGTCGGCCTGGCAGGTGCGCAGAATGTGCTCGGCCTGCGCCGGTTCGGTAATCATGCCCACGGTGCCAGTGGCGATGCCTGACTCCTTGCGCACCCGTTCGGCGAAGCGCGTTTGATAACCCGGCCCGACCGGTATTTCGGCGTTGGCGGCGGTGCCACCGGACGAGACGTCAATCAGATCCACCCCCAGCGCCTTGAGACGGCGTGCCAGTTCCACGGTTTCATCCGGGTTCCAGCCGTCCTCAACCCAGTCGGTGGCCGATACGCGCACGAACACCGGCAACTCTTCCGGCCATACCTCGCGAACGGCCTCGGTGACTTGCAGCACCAGCCGAATGCGGTTTTCGAACGAACCACCGTATTGATCGCGGCGCTGATTGCTCAGCGGCGAAAGAAACTGATGCAGCAGATAACCGTGGGCGGCATGCACCTCGACCACACTGAAACCTGCAGTCAGCGCGCGCTTGGCAGCGGCGACGAAGGCTTGAATGACCTCGCCGATCTGCGCTTCATCGAGTTGTTTCGGTTGTGTGTGTTGCGGGTCGAAGGCGATGGGCGATGGCCCGACCGGGGTCCAGCCGCCATCGTCCAGTTTGACGCTGCCATGCTTGCCGAGCCACGGCCGATGGGTGCTGGCCTTGCGCCCGGCGTGGGCCAGTTGAATGCCGGCGACTGCGCCTTGGGCGGTGATGAAACGGGTGATGCGTTGCAGCGGTTCAATCTGTTCATCGTTCCACAAACCGAGGTCTTCGGCGGTGATCCGCCCGTCGGCGGTGACCGCCGTGGCCTCGGTGAAGACCAGGCCGGCGCCGCCCACCGCGCGGCTGCCCAGGTGCACCAGATGCCAGTCGTTGGCCAGACCGTCGACGCTGGAATACTGGCACATCGGCGACACGGCGATGCGGTTGGGCAGGGTCAGTTGGCGAAGGGTAAAGGGTTCGAGCAGCAGACTCATGGGGCACCTCTCAAATCAGTGGGCAGGCTCCAGGGTTCTGTTTGAAAAGTCGACGAGTGACAGGAAAAGGTGCAGCACCCGCCCCCGCGGGCAAAACATTCGACAAGACGTCACAAGGCCAATCAAGCAGTGCTTAGAGCCTAGTCGACAACTGGGGATGAGGCAGGGTTCAGAGTGATTCTGTGTGTGAAAGACCGCCTTCGCGAGCAGGCTCGCTCCCACAAGGGCAACACCGTACCGGAGGGAGCGAACCTGCTCGCGAATGGGGTCAACGCGGTTCGATGTGGGCAATCATCAATTGCACCGTCTCGTTGCCACGAAATTCGTTGACGTCGAGCTTGTAGGCCAGCTCGACCCATTGAATCGTCGGGTTCGGCCAGACATCACGGTCAATACCAAACGCAATGCCATCCAGCTTCACCGAACCGCACTCGCTTTTCAGCACCACTTTCAGGTGCCGCTCGCCGACCACCCGCTGCTCGACCAACTGAAACACACCATGGAACAGCGGCTCCGGAAAGTGCTGGCCCCAAGGTCCGGCGTGACGCAGGGCGCGGGCCAGTTCGAGGTGGAATTCCTCCACCGCCAGCGTGCCATCCGACAGCATGCGCCCGGTCAGGTCTTCTTCGCGAAGTTGCCGGCGCACCTCGGCGTCGAATGCCTCGGCGAACAGCGCAAAATTCTCCTGCGGCAAGGTCAGGCCGGCGGCCATCGCGTGCCCCCCGTATTTGGCGATCAGGTTCGGATGCTGCGCGGCCACCACGCTCAGGGCATCGCGAATGTGGAAGCCCTGCACCGAACGCCCCGAGCCCTTGAGCAGGCCGTCACCGGCGTCGGCGAAGGCAATGGTCGGGCGGAAATAACGCTCTTTCATCCGCGAGGCGAGAATGCCGATGACGCCCTGATGCCACTCGGGATCGAACAGGCACAGGCCGAACGGCATCGATTCCACCGGCAAGTCCTTGAGCTGGGCCAGCGCTTCACGCTGCATGCCCTGCTCGATGGATTTGCGGTCCTGGTTCATGCCGTCCAGTTGCGCGGCCATTTCCCGCGCCAGGTTGGCGTCGGCGGTCAGCAGGCATTCGATCCCCAGGCTCATGTCGTCGAGGCGTCCCGCCGCGTTCAGGCGCGGGCCGACGATGAATCCCAAGTCGGTGGACGTGATGCGCGCTGCGTCACGCTTGGCGACGTCGAGAATCGCCTTGATCCCCGGCCGTGCGCGCCCGGCGCGAATCCGCTCGAGGCCCTGATGCACCAGAATCCGGTTGTTGGCGTCCAGCGGCACCACGTCGGCGACGCTGCCCAGCGCCACCAGATCGAGCAGTTCGCCGATGTTCGGCTGTGGCTTGCTCTCGTACCAGCCGAGGCTGCGCAGGCGCGCGCGCAAGGCCATCAACACGTAGAAAATCACCCCGACCCCGGCCAGTGCCTTGCTCGGAAACTCGCAGCCAGGCTGGTTCGGGTTGACCAGCGCATCGGCCAGCGGCAGTTCATCACCGGGCAAGTGGTGATCGGTGATCAATACCTTGAGCCCAGCCTTTTTCGCCGCTGCCACACCTTCGACGCTGGAGATGCCGTTGTCGACGGTGATCAGCAACTGAGGCTCGCGGGTCAGCGCGACTTCGACGATTTCCGGCGTCAGGCCATAGCCGTATTCGAAGCGGTTCGGCACCAGATAATCCACATGCGCCGCGCCCAGCAGACGCAAGCCGAGCACGCCGACCGTACTGGCCGTCGCACCGTCGGCGTCGAAGTCGCCGACGATCAGAATGCGTTGGCGCTGCTCCAGCGCCGTCACCAACAGCTCCACTGCCGCATCGATGCCCTTGAGCTGCTGGAACGGAATCAGCCGCGCCAGACTTTTATCCAGCTCCGCCTCGGACTGCACACCCCGTGCCGCGTACAAACGGGTCAGCAGAGGTGGCAGGTCACCGAGAAACGGCAGAGTGGCAGGCAACGGTCGAGGATCAATACGCATGGGGTAACGGAAACTTCTCTTGAATACGTGGGATTAATCAGTAGCGACGCCGGATCAGCCGCGCTCGCCTGCCAGCCATTCCAGTTGGACTTCGTGCTGACCACGGTCGTCGGTGACAAAGATCGTGCCTTCGCTGATCATCACGTCCCACTTGATGACGCGTGGCATGTCCTTGGCCAGGGTTTCCAGCACTTCTTGCGGCACGGCGGCGATGTTGACGTTTTTCAGGTTCTTGGCCACCGGTACGACTTTGCCTTCCCACACACGCAGGCTGCCATAGGCCAGCAGGCTGGTGCGCTCGGTGCGACGCGAGCACCAGGTCAGACGATCGGCGTCCGGCTGGCCGACTTCGATCCAGTGCAGGACACGGTCATCCAGGCTCTTTTCCCACAGCGCAGGTTCATCCACGTCCGACAGACCACGGCCAAACGACAGCAACTCGTTGTACCAGAGGGCGTAGGCCAGCAGCCGCACGGTCATGCGCTCTTCGGTTTCCGAAGGGTGACGGGCGATGGTCTGCTTGACGCTCTCGTAGACGTTGCGGTCGAGGTCAGTGAGGTTCAGTTCGAATTTGTAGGTGGTAGACGGCTGGGCCATGAACGGGCTTCTTGATACGAGGAAAGTCGGCAAGTCTAACCGATGCGGTAGGCAATCATCGAATTGATGGCGATCAACCTGCGGCGTCTGACGGCCGGCTATGTTAAAACGCTGTATCCGCTCAGCCTTGTCCTACAGGATTCAGTATGCCGTTCGCCAACAAACCGCTCAGCGGTGTGAAAGTCATTGAATTGGGTACGTTGATTGCCGGGCCGTTTGCCTCGCGCATTTGCGGCGAGTTCGGCGCTGAAGTGATCAAGATCGAATCGCCGGACGGCGGCGACCCACTGCGCAAGTGGCGCAAGTTATATGAAGGCACCTCGTTGTGGTGGTTCGTTCAGGCGCGCAACAAAAAATCGCTGACACTGAACCTCAAACACCCCGAAGGCCTGGCAATCCTGAAAAAACTGCTTGGTGAAGCCGACATCCTGATCGAGAACTTTCGCCCCGGGGTACTGGAGAAACTCGGGCTGAGCTGGGAAACCCTGCACGCGCTAAATCCGAAACTGGTGATGGTGCGCCTCTCGGGCTTCGGCCAGACCGGGCCGATGAAGGATCAACCGGGCTTCGGCGCGGTCGGCGAATCCATGGGCGGTTTGCGCTACATCACCGGTTTCGAAGACCGACCACCAGTGCGCACCGGGATTTCCATCGGTGACTCGATTGCGGCGCTGTGGGGCGTGATCGGTGCGCTGATGGCGCTGCGTCATCGCGAAGTCAATGGCGGGGTCGGCCAAGTCGTCGATGTGGCGCTGTACGAGGCGATTTTCGCCATGATGGAAAGCATGGTCCCGGAGTTCGACGTGTTCGGTTTCATCCGTGAGCGCACCGGCAATATCATGCCGGGCATCACGCCGTCATCGATCCACACCAGCGCCGATGGCAAGCATGTGCAGATCGGTGCCAATGGCGACGCGATCTTCAAGCGCTTCATGCTGATCATCGGCCGCGAGGATCTGGCCAATGACCCGACGCTGGCGAGCAACGACGGGCGTGATACCCGGCGTGACGAGTTGTATGGGGTGATCGACCGCTGGGTCAATTCGCTGCCGCTGCAAAGTGTGCTCGACCTGCTCAATCAGGCAGAGGTGCCGGCCAGCCGGATCTTCAGCGCCGAGGACATGTTCAGCGATCCGCAATACCTGGCGCGCGAGATGTTCCTGCAGGCCAAACTGCCGGACGGCAAGCCTTTCAAGATGCCGGGCATCGTGCCGAAACTCTCTGAGACACCGGGCAGTTCCGAATGGGTCGGGCCTCAGCTCGGTGAACACAATGCGCAGGTACTCCACGATCTTGGCTATGACGAACAGCAGATCGCCCGCTTGCGCGCAGACGGAGCCATTTAAGCTGAACCATCGGCAGACATCGAACGCCAACCGCGCCCACCACTGGTGGACGTGGCGGCTGTTCGGCCTGTTGTTTCTGCTGGCCCTCCCCGCCTGGGCCCAGGCCAAACCGACACTGATCTGGTTAATGCGCGATCTGCCGCCCCTGACCATCTTCGAAGGCCCGAAAAAGGGTCAGGGCGTGATCGATCAATTGCTGCCGATGCTGATCGCCGGCATGCCGCAATACGAACACACACTGATGCGGGTCAACCGCGCCCGCGGCATGCAGATGCTGCACGAGCCGTCTTTCACCTGTGATCCGTCGCTGATCTGGAGCAAGGAGCGTACCCAATGGATTGCTTTCTCCTTTCCGGCATTTCGCGCCGTCAGCAATGGCCTGGTGGTCCGTCAGAAAGATCGGGAAGTGCTGGAACCTTATGTGGTCGACGGTGAAGTCGATCTGGCGGCGTTTTTGGCCAAAGCCGAACAAAAGGTCGGGGTCGTGGCCGAGCGCAGTTACGGTGAGTTTCTCGATGCTCTGTTGAAACAGGCACCCGACGGTGCGCTAACCCCCCATTACGGCAACGATGCACTCGGCAGCCTGCTGTCGATGCAGCGCCTGGGCCGCCTTCAAGTGGTATTGGGTTATTGGCCGGAGATCCGCTACCAGGCCCATCAGGCGCAAATTGCCGAGGATGAACTGGTGTTCTATCCGATCCAGGGCACGGGCAAATACCTCTCGGGATACGTCGGCTGCTCCGATACCCCTCAGGGCCGGCAGGCCATCACCGAAATCAATCAACTGCTGCGCACACTGCCCCACGAGCACCTGAACGAGCTCTACGCCGACTGGCTGGACCCGGGTATGCGCAGCGATTATCTCGAACAGGCGCGTATGTTTTTCGAGCAACAGACCGCGCAGTGAAAACCTGCGGGCAAAAAGAAACCCCGAGAAGTGGGGAGACGACTCGGGGTTAAACGTGGTCTACATAAAGACCCGTAGCAGCAAGCGACAAGCACCGGAGCACAATGCTTGATCCTGCTGTTATGGGGTCTGACTGACGGGGATGCAGGAAGGTTCCCACAAAAAATATTTCATCTTTACAGGGCCGCGCGCTTATCCAGCACTGCATTGCGCAAGGCCGCGATGACACAGGGTTCCAGTCGCCCTTCGGCGATCAGGACGTCGCGATGCAAACCGTCGACCACATCTGTCAGCAGGCGTTTGTCGGTCAACTGTGCCTGATTGAATTCGCGCTCCACCACGAGGGCGCCGTTGCTGTTCCTCAAGGTCACCAGGCATTCGCCGTGGGCACCACGAGGGGTCAACGTCACCTGATACGGGCTCAGAGCCTCACCGAGCAATAGACTGATACTTTCCATCTCGATCTCCACTCAATAGTCCGAAAACATTGTGCCTGGGGCGTGTTCACAATAAATGACCACCGGCCCGAGAAGAAAGTTCTGAATACCGGGCTCCTCCCTGAGCGTTTACCGGTCTTTCAGAGCATGCACGCTGAAGATGACAGAAAAATATCGGCGCTGTTCAGGCGCTGACCGGCGCACGTGTGGCAGCCAGATAGGCGTCCAGCTGGCCTCTCATCAGGACCGCCGAGACCGGCGTATGCAGGCGCCCCAGCAACATGGGCTCGCGTGCCTGCAACAGGCGTTCGAGATCGGCGAGCAGACCCGCCGCCACCGGTCCCAATAGAATCAACCCACGTGCCTCACGTTGTGCCGACAGATGATGGATCAGTGCCATGCCGTCGCCGCCCTTGAGCTGCGGATCGCAGATCGCAATATCCACGGTGCCGCGATGGCCCAGGGAAACCAGCGCTGAAGACAGCGTCGGCGCGGTCAGCACGTCGTAGATGCCGATGGCGTTGAGCATCTGATGCAATGCCATCAGCTGGAACGGATTGGGTTCAAGAATCAGGACTTTTAGCGAGCGCATCGGCGACCTCGGAAACAGCAGTGGCGGACTCTTGCCGCAGGGTCCGTTCACTCTAGGGGAGCCGTCCTCGGCATCCCATCGGAAAAGGCGCCGCGTCCTATAGGACATTTCCCATCTTCAGTGCGGACATCGGCAACCGCATTCCGTACGGCGCTGGCTGATGTCGGTCCAGCCACCGAGCAGGCCACGCAATTGGCCGTCGGCGCAGTAAAACGGCACGGTCCATTGATAAATCGCCTTGGGACCACTCTTGAACGCCAATTGGCGTTTGCTGAAACGGGCCTTGCGCGTGTGCATCTGCACCATGAACTCGTCGTGCAGCATCCGGGCAGTGGCGTCGGGCAGCGCATCGACTTCGAACAGCATTCGGCCCTGCACTTGCTCGAGCCGGATTGAAAGCGCCTCCTCATAGCTACGATTGCACATCACCAGCCGGCCTTGCAGGTCGCGAACGAAGACCGGATCGGGCATCGCATCGATCAACGCATGCTGAAAGGCCAATTGGTCACCCAGGTGTTTTTCCGCTTCGCAGCGTTGCCGGATGACCGCCGCCAGCCGCCGATTCCACACCAATGACAGCAGCCCGAAGCCCCCTAGCCCACCCATGCCCCAGCAGCACCAATCGACGATCTCGTCCCACAGCGTAAGCGGCGCCGGCGGCGATACACCACCCAGCCACTTCACCCGGATGGCGCGCAACTCTGTGACGGGAAAGGCGCCCAACGCCTTGTTGAGGATACTCTCCAGTTCGGGCAAGCCCTTGCGGATGGCCAGGTGATCGGCCTCCCAGCGCCCGTCCACCAACCCGCCGACCTTGAGCAGCCCGGAAGGGTACAACTGCGCACCGATTTCATTTTCGATGGTGGCGTAGGCCTCACCGCTTTCGACCAGCGCCCGCGCTTCGGCATACGTCTTGACTGAAAGAATCTCGATTGACGGATATTGGCGCCGCACAGCCTCCTCCAGCGCATGCCTGGCGGGCAATACCAGCACCCGCTTCACCAGTTGCTCGAGCGACTGGATGGCCGGTTCGTCCTTGCGACCGACGAACACCCAGCCGGCACCGCCAAAGGCATGACTGAAGTCGAGGAAGGTTTTGCGCTCATCGTTCATGGCCAGGGTGGTACTCAGATCCGCCACCCCGGTTTGCAGGCGCTCCAGCATCTGATCAGTGGAAAACGATTCCTCGTGCACAAACTGCAAACCGGTCATGGCACTGATGCGCTTGAGCACATCGATGTTCAAGCCAGCCCAGTGCCCGTGTTCGTCCTGAAACAGGTACAAAGGGTACTGCACCGAAGCGACCGTCACGCGGGGGTTGTCACGTATCCAGCGCCGCTCCCGATCGTCCAGCTCAATCTGCTCGATCTTCTGTGCCTGCACCTGTTCGTGCAGCACCATTTGCGCCGCCATCCCGCCGCGGACGAATCCACTCAGGCACAACAACAGTAGCCAACCCAGGGCCGGTTTTATTGCGCGTTCATACAGCATTGCCACTTCCTTCGTGATCGACTCACCCGTCCTTCATGGGCGAAAACCCGAGCAGTGTGGCAGCAGAAACAAAAAAGCCCGTCAGGAGACGGGCTTCAAAATGTGACAGCTTTTTCGGCTTACAACGGCTTGCCGCGGTTGCCATGCTGGCTGACAAAGGCCTGTACGGCTTTCAGCTCGTTTGGCAGAACGGTGCAGCGCTCGTTTCGCTCAAACAAATCAGAAAGATGTGCAGGTAGTTCAAGAGCTTTTCCTACACCGGCTTTCTCCACGGCATCCGGGAATTTCACCGGATGCGCCGTGCCCAGGATCACCATCGGGATGTCCAGGCTGCGACGGCATTCGCGAGCAGCGCGCACACCGATGGCGGTGTGCGGGTCGAGCACTTCACCGCACTGCTCGTAGACTTCGGCAATGGTTTCGCAGGTTTGCGCGTCGTCGACGGCCAGCGAGTCGAACAGTTTGCGTGCTTCGGTCCAGCGCTCTTGCTCGACACTGAAACCACCGCCCTGCTTGAACGACTCCATCAGCCCGGCAATCGCCGCACCGTTGCGCCCGTGCAGGTCGAACAGCAGGCGTTCGAAGTTCGACGAGACCATGATGTCCATCGACGGCGACAGCGTGGCGTGCAGGGTTTCCTTGACGTACTGGTTGCCGCTCATGAAGCGGTGCAGGATGTCGTTGCGGTTGGTGGCGACGATCAACTGGTTGATCGGCAGGCCCATGTTGCGCGCCAGGTAACCGGCGAAGATGTCGCCGAAGTTGCCGGTTGGCACCGAGAACGATACCGAACGCGCCGGCCCACCCAACTGCAGGGCTGCGTGGAAGTAGTAGACGATCTGGGCCATGATCCGCGCCCAGTTGATCGAGTTCACCGCCACCAGACGCGTGCCCTTGAGGAAGCTCTGATCAGCGAAGCTCGCCTTGACCATTTCCTGGCAGTCATCGAAGTTACCTTCGATGGCGATGTTGTGGATGTTCTCACCCAAAATCGTGGTCATTTGGCGACGCTGCACCTCGGACACACGGTTGTGCGGGTGCAGGATGAAGATGTCGACGTTTTCGCAGTGCTTGCAGCCTTCGATGGCAGCCGAACCGGTGTCACCGGAGGTGGCACCGACGATGACCACGCGCTCGCCGCGCTTTTCCAGCACGTAATCGAGCAGACGACCGAGCAGTTGCAGCGCGAAGTCCTTGAACGCCAGGGTCGGGCCGTGGAACAGCTCCATGACCCATTCGTTGCCGTTGAGCTGACGCAACGGGGCAACGGCGCTGTGCGAGAACACACCGTAGGTTTCTTCGAGGATCTTTTTGAAATCGGCGTCAGGAATGCTGCCGGTGACAAACGGGCGCATGACGCGGAAAGCCAGCTCGTGATACGGCAGGCCGGCCCAGGAAGCGATTTCTTCCTGGGTGAAACGTGGCAGGTTTTCCGGGACGTACAGACCGCCGTCGGTCGCAAGACCAGCCAGCAGGACGTCTTCGAAATTCAGGGCCGGTGCCTGGCCGCGGGTACTGATATAACGCATGTTTTCAAACCTTCGGTTTGAGCTGCGAGCTTCAAGCTTCAAGCTGCAAGCTGAGTGTCACTGGCCTCTAGCTTGCCGCTTGCCGCTCGTAGCTTGCCGCTGCTTAGTTAAGGTGTTCGACGCGGATCCGCACAACCGGACCGTTGACGCCGGCCAACGCTTCCAGGGCGGCAATCGCATCGTTCATGTGCTGTTCCAGCACGCGATGGGTCAGCAGGATCATCGGCACCAGACCGTCGTGCTCTTCGACTTCCTTCTGCATGATCGACTCGATGTTGATGCCGCGCTCCGAGAGGATGCTCGCCACCTGAGCCAGTACGCCAGGATGGTCCTTGGCCTGAATGCGCAGGTAGTAGGCGCTTTCGCAGGCTTCGATCGGCAGGATCGGATGCGCCGACAGCGAGTCTGGCTGGAAGGCCAGGTGCGGCACGCGGTTTTCCGGATCGGACGTCATCGCGCGAACCACGTCCACCAGGTCGGCGATCACCGACGAAGCGGTCGGTTCCATGCCGGCGCCGGCGCCGTAGAACAGGGTCGAACCGGCAGCGTCACCGTTGACCATCACGGCGTTCATCACGCCGTTGACGTTGGCGATCAGACGATCAGCCGGGATCAGCGTCGGGTGTACGCGCAACTCGATACCCGTGGCAGTGCTGCGCGCCACGCCGAGGTGCTTGATGCGATAGCCCAGCGCTTCGGCGTAGTTCACGTCAGCGGTGGTCAGCTTGGTGATGCCTTCGGTGTAAGCCTTGTCGAATTGCAGCGGAATGCCGAACGCGATCGAAGCCAGGATCGTCAGCTTGTGCGCCGCGTCGATGCCTTCGACGTCGAAGGTCGGATCGGCTTCGGCGTAGCCCAGCGCTTGCGCTTCAGCCAGCACGTCTTCGAAGGTACGACCCTTCTCGCGCATTTCGGTGAGGATGAAGTTACCGGTGCCGTTGATGATCCCGGCGACCCAGTTGATGCGGTTGGCGGACAGGCCTTCACGGATCGCCTTGATCACCGGGATGCCACCGGCCACAGCCGCTTCGAATGCCACGATCACGCCTTTCTCGCGTGCCTTGGCGAAAATCTCATTACCGTGAACGGCAATCAGTGCCTTGTTCGCGGTGACCACATGCTTGCCATTCTCGATGGCCTTGAGTACCAGCTCTCGGGCAACGGTGTAGCCGCCCATCAGCTCTATGACGATGTCGATCTCAGGGTTCGTGGCCACTTCGAAGACATCGTTGGTAATCGCAATACCGGTCGTCTGGAACTGAGGCTTTGGCGTGCGCATGGCAATTTGTGCCACTTCGATCCCACGCCCGGCACGACGAGCAATTTCCTCGGCGTTGCGCTGAAGTACGTTGAAGGTACCGCCACCGACGGTCCCTAACCCACAGATGCCTACTTTGACCGGATTCACTGTGAACTCCCCATGAAACGGCCGACGCAAGGTCGGCCGGAAAACAACCGCGTGCTCGCGGCTCTCTATTAATGGCCCGGCGGAGTTACCGTCGGACCATGATCGTCAAGGCTGACCGTGACGATGCGAATTACTTGGCGCCCAGCGCCAGTTTGGCGACTTGTGGCGCCGGCTGGTAGCCCGGAATGACTTGTCCGTCGGCCAAAACGATGGCCGGTGTGCCATTCACGCCGATCGACTGACCAAGGGCGAACTGCTTGGAAACCGGATTCGCGCACTTGGCGGCCTTGATTTCCTTGCCATCGACCATCTTGTCCATGGCGGCTTTCTTGTCGGTCGAGCACCACACGGCTTGCAGTTGCTCGTCACCCGGCGAGCCCAGGCCCTGGCGCGGGAACGCAACATAACGTACTTCGATGCCGCGCTTGTTCAGCTCAGGCACTTCGGCGTGCAGCTTGTGGCAGTACGGGCAGGTGGTGTCGGTGAACACGGTGATGTGCGATTTGGTCTCGCCCACGGCCGGGTACACCACGGTTTCGGCCACCGGAATGGCGTTGATCAGTTTGGAAATGCCCAGGCGTTCGGTCTTCTCGGTCAGATTGACCGGTTTACCGTCCTTGAGCTGGAACAGGTAGCCCTGAACGATGTACTGGCCGTCGGCGCTGGCGTACAGCACACGGCTGCCCTTGAGCTTGACTTCATACATGCCCGGCAACGGGCTGGCGCTGATGCTTTCTACCGGAACCTCGAGTTCGAGTTTTTCCAGGCTTTGACGAATGGCTTTGTCGGCCGCGTCATCGGCGACGGCAAAGGTGCTGACCAACGCAATGGCTGCGGCGGCGAAAATCTGGGTCAGACGCATGAGAACTCCTGAAGGCGGACAAATGAAACGGTCAGAACGCCCGTGCCGGAACACCGGGTCATAACCGTCCATCGTGCAAACCGGCAAAGCCTAACACATAAGGCCCGCAGGGCCGAATGCGCCTGTCGCCAGAGATCGTGGGCGATACAACCCCTGTGGGAACGGGCTTGCTCGCGGAGGCGTCCTGGCAGGCAACAAATGCTTCGCCTGTGATGGCCTCTTCGCGAGCAAGCCCGCTCCCACAGGTTTTTCATCAGCCTCTGGGGTGGTGTCTGGCGTGCAGCTCTTGCAGGCGGGCGCGGGCGACGTGGGTGTAGATCTGCGTGGTCGAGAGGTCACTGTGACCCAGCAGCATTTGCACCACGCGCAGGTCGGCGCCATGGTTGAGCAGGTGCGTGGCAAACGCATGGCGCAGGGTGTGCGGCGACAGCGACTTGCCGATCCCGGCCACCTTGGCCTGATGCTTGATGCGGTGCCAGAAGGTCTGGCGGGTCATCTGTTCGCCGCGCTGACTGGGAAACAGCACATCGCTCGGACGCCCACCGAGCAGCTCGCTGCGGCCATCGCGCATGTAGCGCTCGACCCAGACAATCGCTTCCTCGCCCATCGGCACCAGCCGCTCCTTGCTGCCCTTGCCCATCACCCGCAGTACGCCCTGACGCAGGTTGACCTGCTCCAGAGTCAAGCTCACCAGTTCGGTCACCCGCAGGCCACAGGCGTACAAAACTTCAAGCATGGCGCGATCGCGCTGGCCGATGGCTTCGCTCAGGTCCGGCGCCTTGAGCAGCGCCTCGACGTCGGCCTCCGAAAGAGACTTGGGCAGCGGCCGCCCCAGTTGCGGCATGTCGACGCGCAACGTCGGGTCGACGCTGATCATTTTTTCCCGCAGCAGATAGCGATAAAAGCCACGCACACCGGAGAGAAATCGGGCGGTGGAACGTGGCTTGTAGTTCTGCTCCAGGCGCCAGGCCAGATGATCGAGGATCAACTCGCGACCGGCATTGATCAGCTCCAGGTTGTTTTCCTGCAGCCAGCCGTTGAACAGCGCCAGATCGCTGCGGTAGGCACCGCGGGTGTTGTCGGACAGGCCTTTTTCCAGCCACAGGGCGTCGAGGAATTGATCAATCAGCGGATGGTCGATGGCAGGCATGGGCGCTCAAGACACGCAGCCTCAGGGACTGCGCGCAAATGTAGAGTGAACTGTAGGAATGGACGCTAGTCTTTCATAGCCCGCAATTTCAAGGAACAGGGAGCATCAATGAACGAGCAGCAAATTCTATTGGCATTTGGCGGGATTGGCGTCGCTGCGCTGGGTTGCCAATGGCTGGCGTGGCGTTTGAAGCTGCCGGCGATTCTTTTTCTGCTGCTGACCGGGATTCTCGCCGGCCCGGTGCTGGGCTGGCTCGATCCGCAGGAAATGTTCGGCCCGCTGCTGATGCCGTTGGTGTCGCTGGCGGTGGCGTTGATTCTGTTCGAGGGCAGCCTGACCCTGCATCTGTCTGAATGGAAGGAGATTGGTAGCGTCGTCCATCGCCTAGTGACCCTCGGTGCGATTTCGACCTGGGTTGTCATCGCGGTGGCGACTCACTTTCTACTGGGTTTCGACTGGATGCTGGCCATTCTTTTCGGCAGCCTGACGCTGGTGACCGGCCCGACAGTGATCGTGCCAATGCTGCGCGTGGTGCGGCCAAAAGCTTCGATCGCCAACATTTTGCGCTGGGAGGGCATCGTCATTGACCCGATCGGCGCTCTGCTCGCCGTTGTGGTTTACAGCTTCATTATCGCCAGCGCCGAAGGCCATGGACTCAAGCAGAGTCTGTTTACGTTCGGCGGCGTGATTCTGTGCGGCGCGCTGTTCGGCATTGTCGGTGGCTGGCTGCTTGGCACGGTGATACGTCGACAATGGCTGCCGGAATACCTGCACAACCTCGCCTCGCTGGCAGCGGTGCTGGGGATTTTCATTGCTTCCAACGAGGTGATGCACGAGTCCGGCCTGCTGGCGGTGACGCTGATGGGCATGTGGCTGGCCAACATGAAAGGTGTGGATGTGCGACACATTCTGCACTTCAAGGAAAACCTCAGCGTGCTGCTGATTTCCGGGCTGTTCATTCTGCTGGCGGCGCGTCTGGACTTGCACGCCCTGATCGGGCTGGGGCCGCTGGTACTGATTCTGTTGCTGGTCATTCAATTGATCGCGCGACCGCTGAATGTGCTGCTCAGCACCGCCGGCTCCAGCCTCAGTTGGCGTGAGCGTGCTTTGCTGTGCTGGATCGCGCCACGCGGAATCGTGGCGGCGGCGGTGTCGGCGATTTTCGCGATTCGCCTGCATGAGGCCGGGCATGAAGGCGCCCTGCTGCTGGTACCGCTGACGTTTGCGGTGATCATCGGCACCGTGGTTCTGCAGAGCGCCACGGCACGACCACTGGCACGGCTGCTGAAGGTTGCCGAGCCGGCGCCAAGCGGTTTCCTGATCGTCGGCGCGAACGCTCCGGCGCGAGCGCTGGGCAAGTCACTGCAACAACTGGGCAGCCGGGTGCTGCTGACCGATTCGAGCTGGGAAAACATTCGAGCGGCGCGCATGGAAGGCTTGCCGACGTATTTTGGCAACCCGGCCTCGCAACATGCCGATGCGCACCTGGATCTGGTCGGGCTGGGGCATTTGCTGGCGCTGTCGCCGTCGGGCGAACTCAATACCTTGGCGGCCATGCGCTTTCGTCATGACTTCGGCCATCAACGCTTGTTTGGCCTGGCCAGCGGCCATGAAAGCCGCCGCAGTGACAAGCACCGCGCCAGCCTTGAGCATCGCGGCAATCAGTTGGGCAGCGAAGCATTTACCTACGCGAAGCTGGCGAGCCAGATGGGCCAGGGTGCCGAGTTGTACAGCACAACACTGACCGACGGCTTCGGCTGGGATGACTACCGTGCGCTGCATGGCAATCGCGCGACGTTACTGTTCATGCGTGATGACAGTGGCTGGGTGCATGTGGTGACGCCGGAGACTGCTTTGAAACCTGGGCCGGGGTGGACGTTGCTGGCGTTGATTCAGCCTGAGAGCAGCGGCGCCTGAGCTGACGCTTTCGCGAGCAAGCCCGCTCCCACAGGTTCTTTTTTGTGATCGACATGAACCCTGTGGGAGCGAGCCTGCTCGCGAATGGCGCGACTCGGTTTCAGGTCAAGCAGCAAAACCCGGCAACACCGGCACCGGCCGCTTGTCATCATCAATCGCCACAAAACTGAACTGCCCATGGATCGCCTTCTCGCGCCCATCGCAACTCATGCTTTCGACAAACACTTCCACCTCGACCTTGAGGCTGGTATTGCCGACCTTGATCACCCGCCCTACCAGCTCGACGATGGAGCCGGCCGGGATCGCGTGATTGAAGTCGATGCGGTCGGTGGACACCGTCACCAGCGGCAAGCGGCAGAAGCGGGTGGCGGTAATGAACGACACTTCGTCCATCCACGCCAGCGCGGTGCCGCCGAACAGGGTGTTGTGGTGGTTGGTGGTCGGCGGAAAGACCGCTTTGGTCACGCGGGTCACCGAGAGTTCGGTGCGGCGTTCGATTTCCTGGTCACGGATAGACATGTTGAGCTGACTCGTAAAAAGTAGACTGCACATCGAAAACAAGATCAAAAGATCACAGCCTTCGGCAGCTCCTACAGGATGGGGGCAGTTTATTGCGGGCAACAAAAAAGCAGCCCGTAGGCTGCTTTTTTCTGCATCGGAAGCTGGACTTAAGCCAGTTTTTCCTTGATGCGAGCTGCTTTACCCGACAGGTCGCGCAGGTAGTACAGCTTGGCTTTACGTACGTCACCGCGACGTTTAACAGCCATGCTGTCGATCTGCGGGGAGTAGGTCTGGAAAGTACGTTCTACGCCAACACCGTTGGAGATTTTACGAACGGTGAACGCACTGTTCACGCCGCGGTTACGCTTGGCGATTACAACGCCTTCGAACGCTTGCAGACGGGAACGATCGCCTTCCTTCACTTTCACCTGAACGACAATGGTGTCGCCCGGGGCAAAGGTAGGGATTTCTTTGGTCATCTGCTCTGCTTCGAGTGCAAGGATGATTTTGTTGGTCATGCTGTGCTCCTAAGGTAAATCAACTGATTTACCATCGATACGTTGTTAACTATCGTCCCGCTCGCGGATGTATTCCTCGAGCAGCTTCTTCTCTTCTCCAGAAAGCGAGCGGCTTTCCAGAAGATCGGCGCGTCGTTCATAGGTCCTGATAAGGGACTGCTGTAAACGCCATCGCCGGATATGCGCGTGGTTGCCACTCAGCAACACGTCGGGTACACGCTGATCCGCATACACCTCAGGTCGGGTGTAATGCGGGCAATCCAGCAGACCATCCGTAAAGGAATCTTCCTCGGCGGAGTCCGCATGCCCTAAAGCTCCAGGCAGCAGTCGTGTAACCGCATCGATCATGACCATGGCCGGCAGCTCGCCGCCAGACAGTACATAGTCACCAATCGACCACTCTTCATCGACATGAGCCTCAATAAAACGCTCGTCAATGCCTTCATAGCGGCCGGCAATCAGGATCAATGCATCCGATTGTGCCAACTCGCGTACCGCCGACTGAGTCAGTTGACGGCCTTGGGGGGACAGGTAAATCACCTTCGCCGCCTCCCCGGCTGCTGCCTTGGCCTGAACCAGAGCATCTTCCAGGGGCTTGATCTTCATCACCATGCCCGGACCACCGCCAAACGGGCGATCGTCCACAGTGTGATGCCGATCCGTCGTGTAATCCCGCGGGTTCCAACAGGTCAGCTGTAATAGCCCCTGTTTGACCGCTCGACTGGTAATACCGTATTCACTGATGGCCGAGAACATCTCGGGGAACAACGTTATGACGTCTACGCGCAGGCTGGCCATTGCTTAGAAGTCCGCGTCCCATTCCACCCGCATCACGCCTGCATCCAGGTCGATTGCCAGCACGCATTGCTCTGTGTAGGGCAACAACCGCTCGCGATCATCCAGGCTGCCCGCGCAGGGCTTGACCACCAATACATCGTTCGCGCCGGTCTCCAACAGGTGATCAACCTTGCCGAACAATTGCTCGTCCTGGTTGATGACGCTCAGACCCTGCAACTGGTACCAGTAGTACTCGTCGCCTGTCAGGTTGGGCAAAAGGCTTCGCGAGATGCAAATCTCATAACCGCTCAGAAGACGGGCTTCATCGCGATCGTCGAGGCCTTTGAGCTTGGCAACCAGATCCTTTTGAGTGGATCGGCCGCTGACCAGCTCGACCTGTTTCACCACGCCTTCGCGCCGAAGCGTCCAGTTGCGGTAGTCCAACAGGTTTTCAATCGGATCGGTAAAGGAAAAGACCTTCACCTCGCCGCGAACGCCGTGAACCGAAAAAATCTTGCCGACAACGATCAGGTCGTCAGCTTTTTCTGGCGTCGCGCTCATACTGCTCAGGCTGCAGCCTTGGCAGATTCCTTCAGCAACTGAGCAACACGCTCAGAAGGCTGTGCACCAACGCTCAGCCAGTAGGCTACGCGCTCTTGGTTCACGGACAGACGGATTTCCTGACCACGGGCAACAGGGTTGAAGAAACCAACCTGTTCTTTGTGGGAGCCGTCACGCGGGTTACGCGAGTCGGTTACGGTCAGGTGGTAAAACGGGCGCTTTTTGGAGCCGCCAAGGGCAAGACGGATTGTTAGCATGTGAACATCGTTCCTGTAGTCGGTGCTGCAAATCTAAATGCACAGCGGGCATGGGTGCCCGAAAGGCCGCATATTCTAAGGAATATCCGGACTTTTGCAAATGACTTTTTCCGGCGCCTATGGCATGCCGTGCGGATTTGCATATAGAGCCGTCGATGAAAACGGCCAGTCAGCTCCCGCCGAGTGCGGGTTTGCTGTTGATCCCGCGTCCTTGCGGGGTCTGCGCCGGTGCGACGACCGGCGCAAATTCTTTACATCTTGGGCATGCCGCCGCCGGGCAACATACCGCCCATGCCGCGCATCATTTTCGCCATACCGCCCTTGGCGGAGAATTTCTTCATCATCTTCTGCATCTGCTTGTGTTGCTTGATCAAGCGGCCGATGTCCTGCACCTGGGTGCCGGAACCCATGGCGATCCGGCGCTTGCGCGAACCGCTGATCAGCTCAGGGTCGCGGCGCTCGGCCGGAGTCATGGAGTTGATGATGGCTTCCATCTGTTTGAACTGCTTCTCTGCAGCGTTCTGGGCGTTGCCCATTTGCGACAGGTTGACGCCGCCGATGCTCGGCAGTTTGTCCATGAGGCCGCCGAGGCCGCCCATGTTCTTCATTTGTTGCAGCTGATCGCGGAAGTCTTCGAGGTCGAAGCCCTTGCCCTTCTTCAGCTTCTTGGCCAGTTTGTCGGCCTTGTCCTTGTCGAGGGTCGCTTCGGCCTGTTCGATCAGGCTGAGCACGTCGCCCATGCCGAGGATTCGCGAAGCGATACGCTCAGGATGGAACGGATCGAGCGCTTCGCTCTTCTCGCCCATACCGATGAACTTGATCGGCTTGCCGGTGATTGCACGTACCGACAACGCGGCACCGCCACGGGCGTCGCCGTCGACCTTGGTCAGGATCACACCGGTCAGTGGCAGCGCATCGCCAAAGGCCTTGGCCGTGTTGGCGGCGTCCTGACCGGTCATGGCATCGACCACGAACAGGGTTTCAACAGGATTGATCGCGGCATGCAGCGCCTTGATCTCGCCCATCATTTCTTCGTCGATGTGCAGACGACCGGCGGTATCGACGATGACCACGTCGATGAATTTCAGCCTGGCTTCTTTAATAGCTGCGGTGGCGATGTCGACCGGCTTCTGGCTCAGGTCGGACGGGAAGAACGTCACGCCGATGTCGTTGGCCAGGGTTTCCAGCTGTTTAATAGCCGCAGGGCGGTAAACGTCCGCCGACACAACCATGACCGACTTCTTCTTGCGCTCTTTAAGGAAGCGCGCCAACTTGCCGGCAGTGGTGGTTTTACCGGCACCCTGCAGACCGGCCATCAGAATGACTGCCGGCGGCACAGCGCTCAGGTTCAAATCTTCGTTGGCCGCGCCCATCAGGCTTTCGAGTTCGGCCTGGACGATCTTCACGAACGCCTGGCCCGGCGTCAGGCTGCGCGACACCTCGGTGCCGACAGCGCGCTCCTTGACCGAATTGACGAAGTCCTTGACCACCGGCAGGGCGACGTCAGCTTCGAGCAACGCCATGCGCACTTCGCGCAGGGTGTCTTTGATATTGTCTTCAGTCAGCTTCGCCTTGCCGGTGACATGGCGCAGCGTCTGCGAGAGACGGTCGGTTAAGTTTTCAAACATTGCGCGATCCTTTCAGGCCCTGTGTAGACCGGGATAATGGCGGCCCAGACCGGAATCAACTTGTGCTCGGCGAGCCTGCGGCGTGGGCAGGTCGCGGATTATAGCGAAGACTGCGTCGGGCGGACACCTCGCACTTTCGTGGTATGACGGTTCTATGCCAAACTCAGCGCCTTTCGGGCTTGCCTAACAGGATTTATGCTCCCCTTGTCACCCAGTTTGCTGACCACTCTCGCCGCCGCGCTTCTTTATGCCGCTGCGACCCTTTATCAGGGCACCCGCCTGGCCTCCGGCGCCAAGGCGAACAAGCGCCTGCTGGTTACGCTCGGCATTCTTGCCGTGCTGGCCCACAGCGCCAGCCTGCTCACCCACCTGCTGACGCCGATCGGCCTGGGCCTGGACTTCTTCAGCGCCGCCAGCCTGATTGCCGCCGCCGTCATCGCCTTGACGTTGCTGGCCTGCTCACGGATCCCGGTGGAAAACCTGCTGGTGCTGCTGTTCCCACTGGGTGCGGCCACGGTGCTGCTGGCGCAGTTCGCGCCCGCCGGCACGGTGCAGATCATCGACGAAGAGCCGGGCATCCTCGCCCATATCCTGCTGTCGATCCTGGCCTACGGCATGTTCACCATCGCGGTGTTCCAGGCCTTGCTGTTGCTGGTGCAGGATCACCAGCTCAAGCACAAGCACCCGTCAGGCCTGATCAAGAACTTCCCGCCGCTGCAAACCATGGAAAGCCTGCTGTTCGGTTTCCTCTGGGCCGGCTGGACGCTGCTGTCGCTGTCGCTGATCTCCGGCTGGCTGTTCGTCGAAAACCTGTTCGCCCAGCATCTGGTGCACAAGACCCTGCTGGCATGCCTGGCCTGGGTCGTGTTCAGCGTGCTGTTGTGGGGCCGTAATCGCCTCGGCTGGCGTGGTCACAAGGCGATTCGCTGGACCCTCGCCGGTTTCTGCCTGCTGATGTTGGCGTACTTCGGCAGCAAACTGGTTCGTGAATACATCCTGCACATCTGACGGGCGGCATAAATGGACGGTTTGCCCATAGGGCCGATGATCGCGGTTTTTGTCCTGCTGATTTTATGGTCAGGACTGTTTACCGCCGTCGAAATCGCGCAGCAGCACCTGCTCGCGCAACGCGCCGCCTCGCGCGCCAGCGATAAACCGCTGGCGAAGCTGAGCTTCCCGCTCGACAGCCTGATTCTGTGCAACACCCTGTGCCGCGCCCTCGCGGTAGTCATCGCCACGCTACTGGCGATCTTCCTTTGCGAAGAGAACGGCCCTTGGGCAGCCTGCCTCGGCGCCGCAGCCGTGTTGCTGGTGTTTGCCGATTACTTTCCGCGCACCGTGGCCCAGCGCTATCCGGACGCCGTGCTTTCGTTCGGCAATACCTTGCTGGCCATACCGCTGAAAATCCTTTACCCGCTGGCGTGGCTGCTGAGCAGCATCAGCGGCCTGCTGATGCGCCCCTTCGCCCGCAAAGCCCAAGTGGTGCAGCAGAGCGAAGACGAAGAGCCTGCCGACCGCCACGACGACCCGGAACACCCGTCCCGCGCGCACCCGGTTTCCGGGATCCACGCGCTGGACAACATCACGGTCAATGACATTCTGGTGCCGCGCAGCGATGTCGACGGCATCAACCTCGACGACTCGATCGAAGAGATCATCGAACAACTGCGCCACAACAAGCGCACGCGCCTGCCGGTGTTCCATAGCGACATCAACCAGGTCGAAGCGGTGCTCAACACCCGGCAAATCCGCCATCTGCTCAACGACGGCAACCTGACCCGCGAGGCGCTGCTGGCCGCCAGCTACGAACCGTACTTCGTGCCGGAAAGCACACCACTGCAACTGCAACTGCTCAATTTCCACAAACAGCAGCGTCGTCTGGGCATGGTAGTGGACGAGTACGGCGAGGTGCTGGGCATCGTTACTCTGGAAGACATTCTCGAAGAAATCGTCGGCGAATTCGAAAGCGAGCACAGCCTCGACAACCCGCACATCCATCCACAGGCCGACGGGCGCATGGTGATCGACGGCACCGCGTCGATCCGCGAACTGAACAAATGCCTGGGTTGGCATTTGCCCAGCGACGGGCCGAAAACCCTCAACGGCCTGGTGACCGAAGCGCTGGAGAGCATTCCGGAAAGCGCTGTGTGCCTGAAGATCGGGCGCTACCGACTGGAGATTCTCGAAACCGAGGAGAACCGGGTGAGCAAGGTGTTGATCTGGCATACGAGCCTGGTGCCTGCCAAGGTTTAAACCTTTGTCGCGAGGGCGCGCAGCGACAGCAAAATCGCGGCAGCACGTCAAAAGAGGGACGGCTGCGCAACCCAGCAGGAGCAACCTCTCTCGCCACAGATTCATTCGCCTTCAAATTGCGCTGGCTGTTTTATCCCTCTTGTTCAATCGTTAGCCCGCTTCCTATAATCCAAACGCTTACCCAAGCGCCGCCGAGCCCTGTGCTTACCCTGCACTCCTGCGACTTCGGCTATATCCGCATCACCCCGACGACTGTTCCTACTCGAAACAGCGACGCGTCTCATCCCACATCCCTGGGTGCTCAACCATAATAATTCGCTCCAACGGAGCCATAACTGTCAGGGATCACCGCATGACGACCAGTACCGCTTGCAGCGCTATCGCACCCGCCCAGCCAACCAACTCCGCCACCCGCGTGGCGACGGCAAGTTTCATCGGCACCGCCATCGAGTTCTACGACTTCTACGTCTATGCCACCGCCGCCGCGCTGGTGATCGGGCCGGTGTTCTTTCCGCAGACCTCTGGCACCGCGCAGATGCTCTCGGCGTTTCTCACCTTCGGCATCGCCTTCCTCGCACGCCCGCTGGGCTCGGCATTGTTCGGCCACTTCGGCGACCGCATCGGGCGCAAATCGACGCTGGTCGCCTCGCTGTTGCTGATGGGGGTCTGCACCACGCTGATTGGCGTGCTGCCAGGTTACGCCAGCATCGGCGCCTGGGCGCCAATTCTGCTGTGCGTGCTGCGCTTCGGTCAGGGTTTGGGACTCGGCGGCGAATGGGGCGGTGCAGCGCTGCTGGCCACGGAAAACGCACCCAAGGGCAAGCGAGCGTGGTTCGGCATGTTTCCGCAACTTGGCCCGTCGATCGGTTTTCTCGCGGCCAACGGCCTGTTCCTGACCCTGGCCATGACCCTCAACGACGAACAGTTCCGCAGCTGGGGCTGGCGGATTCCGTTCCTGCTCAGTGCGGTATTGGTGATGGTTGGCCTGTACGTGCGTCTCAAGCTCCACGAAACCCCAGTCTTCGCCAACGCCATTGCCCGCCAGGAGCGGGTGAAAGTGCCGCTGGTCGAATTGTTCAGCCAATACTGGGTGCCAACCTTGCTCGGCGCGGCGGCGATGGTGGTGTGCTATGCGCTGTTTTACATCTCGACAGTGTTTTCCCTGAGCTACGGCGTGTCCACTCTCGGCTACAGCCGTGAGACGTTCCTTGGCTTGCTGTGTTTTGCCGTGCTGTTCATGGCTGCAGCGACACCGTTGTCCGCCTGGGCCAGTGACCGTTACGGGCGTAAACCGGTGCTGATCATCGGTGGCGTGCTGGCGATTCTGTCCGGATTCCTGATGGAGCCATTGCTGACGCAGGGTTCGACCTGGGGTGTGGCGCTGTTCCTGTGCATCGAGCTGTTCTTGATGGGCGTGACATTTGCGCCAATGGGCGCGCTGCTGCCAGAACTGTTTCCGACACACGTGCGCTATACCGGTGCATCGGCCGCCTACAACCTGGGCGGAATTGTCGGCGCCTCGGCAGCACCGTTCTTTGCGCAGAAGCTGGTGGCGATGGGCGGTCTGAGTTATGTCGGCGGGTATGTTTCGGGGGCTGCAGTGCTGAGTTTGATTGCGGTGTTGTGCCTGAAGGAAACGCGCAATAACGATCTGAATCAGATTGCCTGACGGAAGATCAAAAGCTTCGCGAGCAAGCCCGCTCCCACATTGGATCTGTGGCGTACACAAAACCTGTTGTGGGAGCGGGCTTGCTCGCGAATGTCGTGCCTCGGTTTACAGCTCGACGACGACAGCCTGAGCAGCCCGGGTCGCCTTGGCACGCGCAGCCTCGATCGACTCATCCCGCGCCAACGCCACGCCCATCCGGCGCTGACCATTCACTTGCGGCTTGCCAAACAGACGCAGCGCGGTATCCGGCTCGCTCAGCGCAGCGCCGAGGTTGGCAAAAGCTGTCTGGGTCGACTGC
This sequence comes from Pseudomonas sp. H1h, assembly GCF_000633255.1. Taxonomy (GTDB): domain Bacteria; phylum Pseudomonadota; class Gammaproteobacteria; order Pseudomonadales; family Pseudomonadaceae; genus Aquipseudomonas. The sequence goes on along the minus strand of NZ_AYMJ01000025.1, from coordinate 86,917 downwards.
CCTTCCACCAGAATCACTGCCGAGGCCGACGGGCCGAACTGACGGATCAACGGCACCGGCAGGCCGAGAATGGCTCGGGCGTGCAGCGCGAACTGCGACAGGTCCTGGGAAATCAGGGTCACCAGACCGGTGTCGTGCGGGCGTGGCGAGACTTCACTGAACCACACCTGATCACCCTTGATGAACAACTCGACACCGAACAGACCACGACCACCCAGCGCATCGGTCACGGCTTTGGCCACGCGCTCGGATTCAGCCAGAGCAATCGGACTCATGGCCTGTGGCTGCCAGGATTCCTGATAGTCGCCCTTCTCCTGACGGTGACCGACCGGTGCGCAGAACGTGGTGCCACCGATGTGGCGCACGGTCAGAAGGGTGATTTCGTAGTCGAAATCGATGAAACCTTCGATGATCACCCGGCCTTTGCCGGCGCGGCCACCTTCTTGCGCATAATCCCAGGCTTTCTGCACGTCATCGGCGCTGCGCAGCAGGCTCTGACCCTTGCCCGACGAGCTCATCACTGGCTTGACCACACATGGGAAGCCCAGGTCCTGAACGGCTTTGCTGTAGTCCTCGAAGGTGTCGGCAAAGTGGTACGGCGAAGTCGGCAGGTCCAGCTCTTCAGCCGCCAGACGACGGATGCCTTCGCGGTTCATGGTCAGTTGCGCAGCGCGTGCGGTCGGGATCACGGTGAAGCCTTCGGCTTCCAGCTCGACCAGCGTGGCGGTGGCGATGGCTTCGATTTCCGGCACGATGAAGTGTGGCTTCTCGGCTTCGATGACCGCACGCAGCGCGGCGCCGTCGAGCATGTTGATCACGTGGCTGCGATGGGCAACCTGCATGGCCGGCGCGTTGGCGTAACGGTCGACGGCAATCACTTCAACGCCCAGGCGTTGCAGCTCGATCACCACTTCCTTGCCCAACTCACCACAGCCACACAGCAATACGCGGGTCGCGGTTGGCGACAATGGAGTTCCGATACGGGTCATCTCAGGTCCTCAAAGAAGCGGATCATCGAGGAAAGCAGCGTCAGACGCGCTTTCCATGGGGAGAAAGCGCGGCATTTTACATGAACCCGAGGGTTTGGCTTCAGCTGGCGACAGCCTGTTTGCGCTCGCGCCAGGCCATGATCAGCCAAACGGCGGTGACACCGGCGAACTTCGAGGCCAGTGCGGTGATGATCACCGGTGGCGTCATCAGGTCGATCATGCCGAAGAAGATGAAGGTATCGAGGGGAATGCTCAGCGCCGAGCTGATCCACAAGCGATCACGCAACGGCCGTTTGGTGATGCTGAAGACAAGCCAATCGATGATCTCGGAGACAGCGAACGCCGTGGCGCTGGCCAAGGCGATGGACGGATCGGACGTGACGTACGACAACACCAGCGCCGCCAGCATCGCCACAATCGCACCATGACCGAAGCGGGTTTGCACCATGTCGCGCAGCACGAACACCAGCCCGCCCCATGCGGACCAGATGATGTCCAGGTGCGGCGCGGTGGAGAATGCGAAGTTGATCAGCACGACGCTGCTGATGTAGGCGATGAGGAAAATCATGGAAGCGACCTGTCGGATTGGCGCACAGGTTACGTCAGGCTGGGAGTTGGGCCAATAAGAAATCGCGACTGTTCCGGCCTCTTCGCGAGCAGGCTCGCTCCCACACTGGATCTTCAGTGAATCCGAATGGCGGGGCTGGCACAGATCAAATGTGGGAGCGGGCTTGCTCGCGAAGGCGGTTTGTCAAACGCCAGATTTCCCGGGGATCATCCACACCAACCCACTCGCCTTCGCCCGCTCATGACACAACCCCAGCACCACCCGGCGCTCGTCATTGGTCATCCGGCCCCAGCGCGTGATCTCCTCGACCGTGCGCTGGCAACCTGTGCAAATATCGTCCTCGTCCAGTGCGCAGATATTCACACACGGCGAGGCGACCGGTCTCTCCGGCGTGTTCATTCTTCCTGCTCTACCAGATCACGCGCGTAACGCTGCGAGTTATGCACATAGTGCGCGGCGCTGGCCTCAAGCATCTTCTTCTGCGGCTCGGTCAGCTCGCGCACGACCTTGCCAGGTGAGCCCATCACCAGCGAGCCATCAGGGATTTCCTTGCCTTCGCCGATCAGCGAATTGGCGCCGATGATGCAGTTCTTGCCGATCTTTGCACCGTTGAGAATCACCGCGTTGATGCCGATCAGGCTGTAATCGCCGACGGTGCAGCCATGCAGCATGGCGTTATGACCGATGGTCACACCGGTGCCGATGGTCAGCGGGTAGCCCATGTCGGTGTGCATCACCGTGCCGTCCTGGACGTTGCTGTTCTTGCCGATCAGGATCAGTTCGTTATCACCACGCAGCACGGCGTTGAACCAGACGTTGGCACCCTCTTCCAGTCTGACCTTGCCCACCAGCACGGCATTGGGCGCGACCCAGCTCTGTGGGTGGGTGTCGACGCGGGCGTCGCCCAGGCGGTATTTCATCTTGTTTTCCTCAGGGCTCACAATGACGGGCCATTCGAGCGATGGCTTCAGGTATTGATATAGCTTTTGGGGGGATGGTGCAGGCTGATCTGTTCGTCATAGAGCAGATTGATCAACTCGACGATCATGATCGCCGTCAGCCCCCAGATCTTGAACTCACCGTAACGATAACTCGGCACGTACCAGCTGCGGCCCTGATAATCGATTCGATGCGTGTGTTCACGCGGGTCTTTACGGAAGAATTCCAGCGGCACGTTGAAGACTGCAGCGATCTCGGCATCGTTGGCCTGGTACTCGACAAAGTCCGGGATCACCCCGACATAAGGCGTGACCTTGATGCCATGCAACGAAATCAGCGGGCTGAGCGGGCCGATGACCTCGACCAGCCCCGGCGGCAGACCGATTTCTTCCTCAGCTTCGCGCAGGGCGGTGAAAATCAGGTCAGGGTCTTCCGGATCACGACGTCCGCCAGGAAAGGCCACCTCGCCGCCATGGGTCGAAAGGCCGCTGGCGCGCAGGGTCAGCACCAGCTCGGGCTCGTCACTGCGGGTGATCGGCACCAGAACAGCGGCCTCGGGGAAACGTTTATCGGTCTCCAGCGTGCGCGGTGTGTGGTTGCTTACCCTATGCAGTAGCTCGTCCAGCATGAGTGTTCTCGATCTGTGCCTTACCCTGCATCATGCACCAATCATTGCAGCCGCCCAAGCCCCTCGCCGGGCCATGTCGCGAAACGACAACTTGCCGACCGGCACCGCTGCACGCCAAGATAGGCGCAGCATTCAGGAACCCCAGCATGAAATTTTGCAGCCAGTGCGGCAACCCGGTGACCCAGCGCATTCCCGAAGGCGATTCGCGGCTGCGATTTGTCTGTGACAGCTGTCAGACCATTCACTATCAAAACCCCAATATCGTCGCCGGTTGCGTCGCGACCTGGGGCCGCCAGGTGCTGCTCTGCCGCCGCGCCATCGAGCCACGCCTGGGTTACTGGACGCTGCCCGCCGGTTTCATGGAAAACGGCGAGACCATCGAACAGGCCGCGATTCGCGAAACCGCCGAAGAAGCCTGCGCCCGGGTGCGCAACCTGAGCATCTATACGCTGATCGATGTGCCACACATCAGCCAGGTGCATGTGTTCTTTCGTGCAGAACTGGCCGACCTGGACTTTGCCGCCGGCCCCGAAAGCCTCGAAGTGCAACTATTCGACGAAGCCGACATTCCTTGGGACGAGCTGGCTTTCCGCACGGTGGGGCGTACCTTAGAATGCTTCTTCGCTGACCGTCGCGCCGAAACCTACCCGGTTCGCTCCGAATCGATACCGCCGCTGGCTCAGCCTGCCATCACCTGAAAGCTTCCATAAATAAAATATCTGCGTCACTCCCTGGGGAATCGTTTCAATGCGCTGGTTGCTTGCCCTGCTTTGCCTGTCGTTCGCCACGCTCTCACAAGCGTCCTTCGTGACCACCGTGACGCCCTCGAATACGCCGCTGATCGAAAAAATCCTGGTGCTCAAATCGGCGCATCAACTGCAACTGATCGCCGACGGCAAGCCGATCAAGACCTACCGTATTTCCTTGGGCAAGGGCGCGAAAAAGGGTCCAAAACTGATTGAAGGCGACAAGCGCACCCCGGAAGGTTTTTATTGGATCGACTGGCGCAAGGTCAGTGAAAAATTCAACCTGGCGATGCACATTTCCTACCCGAACATCAGCGATTCGGCGCGCGCCCGGCGTGAAGGCGTCGAGCCTGGCGGGATGATCATGATCCACGGCACTCCGGATTCGGAGGAAACGCCTGAAGACCTGTTCCACACCCTGGACTGGACCGACGGCTGCATCGCCATGCGCAACATGGACATGCGCGAGGTCTGGGGCCTGGTGCCGGACGGCACGATGATCGAGATTCGCCCGTAACGACCCACCACTGGTCACCTGCAAAAAAATAAATCAAAAGATCGCAGCCTGCGACAGCACCTACAGGGGTGATACCACTCTGAACGGTAGGTGCTGCCGCAGGCTGCGATTTTTTGTGTTTTACCGCCCACCAATAATACCACTTCAATACATCACACTCAGAACCCGCCATTTCATTGGGCTGCAGACCATTTCCATGCGTTGACATGGTATTCAAGTGGTATTAATTTCCGCCCCACAAGCGAGCCACAACAATCCTATACTCGCGCCGGAAATGACCTACATGAACGACCTCCAGGCCCTACGCCCAGATGACTCCCAGCCGACGCCGCTGTACCTGCAGCTGGCGCGCAATCTGGAATCGGCCATTCACGCCGGGCAGTGGAAGGCCGAGCAGGCGATGCCGTCCGAGCGCAACCTCAGCGAGTTACTGGGCATCTCCCGGGTCACCGCCCGCAAGGCGCTGGAAGTGCTGCTCGATCAAGGCCTGATCCGTCGCCTGCAAGGTTCCGGCACGTTCATCACGCCACGTCTGGAACAACCGTTGTCGCGCCTCTCGGGCTTCAGCGAAATGCTCCGCCTCAAGGGGTTTGTGCCCAGTTCGCAGTGGCTGGAGCGTGAAGTCACCCTGCCGACCCACGAAGAACTGATCCGTCTGGGCCTGTCGCCGAACGACAAGGTCGCGCGCATGAAACGCCTGCGCAAGGCCGACGACACCGTGATGGCCATCGAGATGAGCACCCTGCCCGCCGCGATCATGCCCAAGCCGCAACTGGTCGGCGACTCGCTCTATGAATACCTCGACGGCATCGGCAAACCGATCGTCCGCGCCCTGCAGCACATTCAGGCGATCAACGCCTCGGACGAGTTTGCCGCGCTGGTCGGCATCGCCCCCGGTACCGCCATGCTGCTGATGACCCGGGTCGGTTATCTGGAAGACAACACGCCGATCGAAGTCACCGACACCTATTGCCGCAACGACTACTACGACTTTGTTGCAGAGCTTCGCCGATAAAGAGCCGCGCGGCTGATCAGGCGCGCCGTCAAACAGCGAGAACCGAAATGTCCGAAGACAACATCCTCACCGCCAGCGGCTGGGTTCGCGGCCGGCTGATCCACGAACACGGCAAAGTCGTGTCGATCGAAGGCGTGCCCTGCGATCCGGCCGACAATGACCTGCCGTATCTGCTGCCGGGCTTCATCGACCTGCACGTCCACGGCGGTGGTGGCAAAGACATCATGGAAGGCGCCAGCGCCTTCGAGACCATCACCAAGACCCACGTGCGCTTCGGCACCACCTCGCTGCTGGCCACCACCATGACCGCACCGAGCGCCGAGATTTCCAGCGTCCTGAAGGAGGTCGGAGAATTCTGCGAACAGCGTCCGAAAGGCGCCGCCCGCGTGCTTGGCGTACACCTCGAAGGCCCGTACATCAATCCCGGCAAACTCGGCGCGCAACCGAACTTCGCGCACACCGCGTTGATGGCCGAAGTCGAAGAGTATCTGGCGCTGGCGCCGATTCGGGTGATCACCATCGCCCCGGAAATCGCCGGTCACGACGCTTTGATCCGCGAGTTGAGCAGCCGTGGTGTGCGCATGCAGATCGGCCACACCCTTGGCAGTTACGAAGAAGGTGTCGCTGCACTCGATGCCGGCGCGACCAGTTTCACTCACCTCTACAACGCCATGAGCCCGCTGCATCACCGCGAACCCGGGATCGTTGGCGCGGCACTGGCCCACGCCACATTCGCCGAGCTGATCCCTGATTTGCTGCACGTGCATCCCGGCGCCATTCGTGTGGCCTTGCGCTCGATTCCGTGCCTGTATTGCGTCACCGATTCGACCGCCGCCGCCGGCATGCCCGACGGTGAATACAAGCTCGGCAGCCACACCGTGACCAAATGCCTGGGCGGCGTGCGTCTGCCCGACGGCACCTTGGCCGGCAGCACCCTGACCATGGATCAGGCCCTGCGCAACCTGGTGAAGATCGGTTTGCCGATCGCCGAAGCCTCGCAGCGTCTGTCGCAATTTCCCGCCGACTACCTCGGCATCACCGAACGCGGGCGCCTGGCACCTGGCGCCTGGGCCGACTGCGTGCGGCTGGATCGCTCACTCACACTGACCGCTGTCATGGTCGAAGGAGAAGACATTGACTTCAAAAATGCTTGAGGAGGCGCTGTCCTCGTTCGAGGCCGTGCAAGCCCAACTGCAACAGCTCGACCCGCAAATGATCGAGATCGCCGGGCGCCTGCGCCGTCAGCCGCCGCAAGTTGCGATGACTGTCGCCCGTGGCAGCTCCGACCACGCGGCGAGCTACTTCGCCTACCTGACCATGCAGCAATTGGGTGTGCCGGTGGCGTCGTTGCCGATGTCGGTGGTGACCATGCAGCAGGCACCGTTGAAGGTCAGCGGCCAGGTCGCGTTTGCGTTTTCGCAATCGGGACAGAGCCCGGATCTGGTCAACAGCCTGCGTCTGTTGCGCAAACGCGGCGCGCTGAGCGTGTCGATGGTCAATGCCGCCGATTCGCCTTTGGAAGCAGCCTGTGAATTCAGCCTGCCACTGCTCGCTGGCACCGAAAGCAGCGTCGCCGCGACCAAGAGCTTCATTGCCACCCTCAGCGCCAGCGCCCGCCTGATCGCGCACTGGAAAGAAGACCGCGAATTACTCGAGGCACACAACGCCCTGCCCGAAGGCCTGCGCGAAGCCGCGCAACAGGACTGGAGCGCCGCCATCGACGCGCTGCGCGATTGCGAACGGCTGATGGTTATCGGCCGTGGCGCAGGCTTTGCCATCGCCCAGGAAGCAGCGCTGAAATTCAAGGAAACCTCGGCGATTCAGGCTGAAGCTTTCAGCAGTGCCGAAGTCCGTCACGGCCCGATGGCCCTGATCGACGAGCACTACCCACTGCTGGTGTTCGCGCCACGTGGTGCCGAGCAGGCCGGTCTGATCAGCCTCGCGGCGGAGATGCGTCAACGCGGCGCCCGTGTATTGCTCGCCGCGCCGGACGACATTCTCGAACGCGACCTGACCCTGAGCCGCGCCGAACACCCGGCCCTCGACCCGATCCTGGCGATCCAGAGTTTCTATGTGATGGCTGCCGGCCTGGCCGTGGCCCGAGGCATGGACCCGGATCAACCGCGCCACCTGAGCAAAGTGACCCGCACGCACTAAGTCCGAATGACTGCACACCTGATGAGACCGAGCCATGCACAACAACAATAAAGAGCTGACCCTCAGCGCCCCGCTCAGCGGCCCGGTGCTCACGCTCGCCAAAGTCCCGGACGCGGTGTTCGCCAGCGGCGCGATGGGTGACGGCATTGCCATCGACCCGATCAACGACACGCTGTATTCGCCGTGCGCAGGGGTGATCATTCACGTCGCCCGCACCGGCCACGCGCTCACGGTGCGTGCCGACAACGGCGCGGAAATCCTCCTGCACCTGGGCCTGGACACCGTTGAACTGAACGGCGAAGGCTTCTCGATGCTGGTCAAGGAAGGTGGCCGCGTCAGCAAGGGTCAGCCTTTGTTGCGCTACGACCTGGACAAGGTCGGCCGGCAATGCAAAAGCCTGGTCAGCCTGTTGATCCTGACCAACAGTCAGGATTTTCAGGTGCGCCCGATCACGCTCAAGGCGGTAAAGGTCGGTGACCCCCTGCTGCACATCGTTGCCCGCAACAGTGCGGCGGCCAATGCTGAAATGCCTGGCGGGCCTGAGGTTCACGGGCATGTGCTGGTGGCTCATCGTGGCGGCCTGCATGCGCGCCCTGCTGCGCTGATTCGCCAGACCGCGCAAGGCTTCAAGAGCCAATCGCAGCTGCACTTCGCTGGCAAATCGGCGCCGTGCAACAGCCTGATCGGGCTGATGGGGTTGGCCGTCGGTGAGCAGGATGAAGTGCAGGTCAGTTGCCAGGGGCCGGACGCCGAAGCCGCGCTGCAAGCGTTGCTCGGCGCATTGGCCACCACGCTGCCCGAGGATCACCACACCGTCGCACCGGTCAGCGCTGCACCACGCAAACGCCCCGCCGAAGCTGGCGTCCTGCAAGGTGTGTGCGCCGCACCGGGACTGGTCGGTGGGCCGCTGTTTCGCCTGAATGCGATCAGTCTGCCGGCGGATACCGGCAATCATGATCCGCGGGTGCAACAACAGGTTCTTGAGTCGGCGTTGAGTCAGGTTCGTAGCGAAATCCACGCCACCCTGACCCAAGCGAAAAAGCACAAGAACGCCGAAGAAGAAGCGATCTTCGCGGCGCATCTGGCACTGCTCGAAGACCCGGCCTTGCTCGACGCCGCACAGCACGCCATCGACCAAGGCGCGGCGGCGACTCACGCCTGGAGCCAGTCGATCGATGTCCAGTGTGACGTGCTGCAACACACCGGCAGCGCACTGTTGGCCGAACGCGCCAATGATCTGCGCGACCTCAAGCAACGCGTGCTGCGTGCGCTGCTTGGCGAAGCCTGGCATTACGAGGTGCCGGCCGGCGCCATCGTTGCCGCGCATGAATTGACGCCGTCGGATCTGCTGCAACTCAGCGCGCAAGGTGTCGCCGGGTTGTGCATGGCCGAGGGCGGCGCGACCTCGCACGTGGCGATTCTGGCGCGGGGCAAGGGTCTGCCGTGCATGGTTGCGCTGGGGTCGGCTTTGCTCGATCAGCCGCAAGGGCAATCAGTGGTGCTGGATGCTGACGGCGGTCGCCTTGAACTGACCCCGAGCGCCGAACGCCTGGCCGAAGTTCAGCAAGCGCAAATCGACCGCCAGCAACGCCGCGACGCACAACAAGCCAAGGCCCACCTGCCCGCCGAAACGCGCAATGGCGTGGCGATCGAAGTGGTCGCCAACGTCGCCTCAAGTGCTGAAGCGGCCGACGCATTCGCCAACGGCGCCGACGGCGTCGGCCTGCTGCGCACCGAATTCCTATTCGTTGACCGCCAAACGGCGCCAGACGTTGAAGAACAGCGCGTCGCCTACCAAGCCGTGCTGGATGCGATGGGCGACCAATCGGTGATCATCCGCACCATCGACGTCGGCGGCGACAAGCAACTCGACTACCTGCCGCTGCCTGCCGAAGCCAACCCGGTGCTCGGCTTGCGCGGCATTCGACTGGCTCAGGCGCGTCCGGAAATCCTCGACCAGCAACTGCGTGCGCTGCTGCAAGTCAGCCCTCTGCGCCGTTGCCGAATCCTGTTGCCGATGGTCACCGAGGTCGATGAACTGCTGCACATCCGTCAACGCGTCGATGCGCTGTGTCTGGAGCTGAGCATCAGCGAGCGCCCGGAAATCGGCGTGATGATCGAAGTCCCCGCCGCCGCGCTGCAAGCCGAGCAACTGGCCGAACACGCCGACTTCCTCTCGATCGGCACCAACGATCTGTCGCAATACACCCTGGCCATGGACCGCGACCACGCAGGTCTGGCCGCCCGGGTCGATGCCCTGCACCCGGCGCTGCTGCGCCTGATCGCCATGACCTGCGCAGGCGCAGCGGTGCACAAGCGTTGGGTCGGTGTCTGCGGCGCCCTCGCCTCCGATCCACTGGCAACACCAGTGCTGATCGGCCTGGGCGTCACCGAACTGTCGGTCAGCCCGGTGCAGATCGGGGAAATCAAGGACCGCGTGCGTCAGTTGCACGAGGCCGAATGCCAACGCCTCAGCCACGACCTGCTCAAACTGAACAGCGCCGCTGCGGTGCGTCACGCCTGCCACCAGCACTGGCCTCTGCACTAACAACAAGCTCTCTATAAAGAGCAGGGAGAAGCACCATGTACCAACTCTTCATCGAAGGCCTGCAACGCCTCGGCCGCGCGCTGATGCTGCCGATCGCGATCCTGCCGATTGCCGGCCTGCTGCTGCGTCTGGGTGACACCGACCTGCTGAACATCGCGATCATCCACGATGCCGGGCAAGTGATCTTCGCCAACCTGGCGATGATTTTCGCCATCGGCATCGCCGTCGGGTTCGCCAAGGACAACAACGGCACCGCCGGCCTCGCCGGAGTAATCGGTTATCTGGTGATGATCTCCACGCTCAAGGTGCTCGATGCGAGCATCAACATGGGCATGCTCGCCGGGATCGTCAGCGGCCTGATGGCTGGTGCGCTGTACAACCGGTTCAAGGACATCAAGCTGCCGGAGTATCTGGCGTTCTTCGGCGGGCGTCGGTTTGTGCCGATCGTCACCGGTTTTGCGGCGGTCGGTCTGGGCGTGGTATTCGGCTACATCTGGCCGCCGATCCAGCATGGCATCAACAGCTTCGGCAGCCTGATGATGGAAAGCGGCAGCTTCGGCGCCTTCGTCTTCGGCGTGTTCAACCGCTTGCTGATCGTCACTGGCCTGCACCACATCCTCAACAACATGGCGTGGTTCGTGTTCGGCAACTTCACCGATCCGACCACAGGTGCGCTGGTGACTGGCGATCTGTCACGCTACTTCGCCGGTGATCCGAAGGGCGGCCAGTTCATGACCGGCATGTTCCCGATGATGATTTTCGGCCTGCCGGCAGCCTGCCTGGCGATGTACCGCAACGCCCTGCCGGAACGGCGCAAAGTGATGGGCGGGATTTTCCTGTCGATGGCCCTGACCTCGTTTTTGACCGGGGTAACCGAACCCATCGAATTCGCCTTCATGTTTTTGGCGCCGCTGTTGTATCTGCTGCATGCGTTGCTGACCGGGTTGTCGATGGCGATTACCAATGCGTTGAACATTCACCTGGGCTTCACGTTCTCTGGCGGTTTTATCGATATGGTGTTGGGTTGGGGACGCTCGACCAATGGCTGGCTGGTGATTCCTGTGGGGCTGGCCTATGCCGTGGTGTATTACGCGGTGTTTGATTTCTGCATTCGTCGCTTCAATCTGAAAACGCCGGGGCGTGAAGATGTTGCGGCGGCCGACAAGGCTGTTCTCACCGAGAACGAGCGCGCTGCGGCCTACATCAAGGCACTCGGTGGCGCAGAGAATCTGGTGACGGTGGGCGCGTGCACCACCCGTCTGCGCCTGGAAATGGTCGATCGCAACAAGGCCTCCGATGCTGACCTGAAAGCACTGGGCGCGATGGCGGTGGTCCGTCCGGGCAAGGGTGGCAGTTTGCAGGTAGTTGTCGGACCGATGGCCGACAGCATTGCTGATGAAATACGCCTCGCCATGCCGGCTCTGGGCCGCGGGCTGGTGCCGGCGCCTGCGGCGGTGGTCGAGGAATCAAAAACCGTACTCGTCACTGCACCGGAAGCTCAGCAGTGGCTGACTGCGTTGGGTGGTAGCGAGAATGTGCTGCAACTGGACTGCATCGCCATGAGCCGAATTCGTCTGCAACTGGCTGATGGCAAAGCATTGTCCGAGGCTCAGTTGAAAGAGCTGGGTTGCCAGGGTGTCAGCCCGTTGGAAGGTGGGGTGTGGCATTTGGTGGTGGGTGACAAGGCAGCGAGTTTGAGTGGGGCACTGGAGGCGCTGGTCAATCGCAGTGAGGTCAGCGCCAAGGTTTGAATCTTCGGCGTCTGGGCGGGCCTCTTCGCGAGCAAGCCCGCTCCCACAGTTTGGATTGAGCGCTGCCAGCCTCAGCTCCCACATTTGGAATGCATTCAACTGTGGGAGCGGGCTTGCTCGCGAAGAACGATGACGCGGTGAGCCTGATGATCAGGTCTGTGGATCAACTCGATCCAGTGCACTGGTTTACCGCGAGCTCGGCAAGCATGACGATTTTGCTGCAGGGCCAGTGCGGTGCTGCGTTGCTGGCTGCTGAGCTCAGTTGCGAATTTGCTGGCCATGGCACTGGCGGAGGCCAACGATTCGTAGGTAGGGCTTGGCGGGTTCGGGGCTGAGGTAGAAATCGAGTGCGCGTTTGATGGCTTCGCGTTTTTTGGCGAGGTAAGTGTTAGGAGTAACGGGTCTAGTGAACTGTTACTTATTACAGTAGACACCATTTTCTGCTCGCCACACCCTACACAGGCAGTCAATCGAACCTGAAAAAATGCCACTCGCAAAACGGGGAACTTATGCACCCTCTTAATAAGTTAATTATAGCCTCGTCGTTTTTTTCTACGTTACAGCTCTGCTCGCCATATGCCTCAGCTGGTGATTGCGAAGACGCTTGGAAAATCAGCAACGCCAAAGGGAGTTGCGAATTGACGGTAGAACCGATTCCTCTCAGCTATCCAAAATCGGGGCTGGAAGAACAAGTGATTTCCTGTGAGATGAATACAAAATGCTTTACAGGAACCACCCATCCGGAGGTCAGCAACAGCTGGAACACACGCGAAATACGGGATTACAATTTTGAAAAATTCGTATTGCCACCGCGCCAGGTAAAAAACCTCAAAAACTGCGGTGGCAGATTAAGATTTACTGATTGTTAATCATGGGGTTCAACCAACCTCCAAACTAACCAGGTATCTACTCCGAATCCATATGAGCCTTGTATAGAGGCAGATTGAAAATGGTTAAATCGCAGGCAACAAAAAACCCGCAGACAATCACTCATCGGCGGGTTTCCTGTTTCAGCAGCAAGAAAGATCAGAAATCCTCCAGCCGCCACACTTCATAAGCCGGCGTCTCGTACGGATGACTGAGCTTCAATGCCGCCACAACAGCCACGATCAACTCATCCGCCACCACAAGCTCAACCTTCCATTCCTCAACCCGCTCAACCTGCCCCGCCTCGCCAATGAACGGCTGACTGCCGTCCAACGGTCGAAACTGGCCCAGACCGAGCACCTGCCACGCGCAGTGGTCATAGTCACCGATCCGCCCACCACCGGCAGCGAACACAGCCCCTTTGACCACTTCGACATGACTGTCAGGAACAAAAAAACCGAGCTTGTACACAGGCCTTAGTTCACCCAGACGCGAGCATTACGGAACATGCGCATCCAAGGAGCGTCCTCGTTCCAGTCTTCCGAACGCCACGAGTTCTGCACGGCGCGGAACACGCGCTCCGGGTGCGGCATCATGATCGTCACGCGACCGTCGCGGCTGGTGAGACCGGTGATCCCGCGCGGCGAACCGTTCGGGTTGGCCGGGTAGGCTTCGGTGACCTTGCCGTGGTTGTCGACGAAACGCATCGCCACGCAACCCGACAGATCGGCTTCCAGCAGTGCCTCTTCGCTGGAGAACTCGGCGTGACCTTCACCGTGAGCAATGGCGATCGGCATACGCGAACCGGCCATGCCTTGCAGGAAGATCGAGTTCGACTCCTGGATCTGCACCATCGCCACGCGCGCTTCGAACTGCTCGGAGCGGTTACGCACGAAGTGCGGCCAGAACTCGCTGCCCGGGATCAGCTCGTGCAGGTTGGACATCATCTGGCAACCGTTGCACACGCCGAGGGTGAAGCTGTCGTTACGTTCGAAGAAGCCCTGGAACGCATCGCGGGCACGGCTGTTGAACAGTGCCGACTTGGCCCAGCCTTCACCGGCGCCGAGTACGTCGCCATAAGAGAAACCACCGCACGCTACCAGACCTTTGAACTCGTTCAGGTCGACGCGGCCGGCCAGAATGTCGCTCATGTGCACGTCGATCGCATTGAAACCGGCGCGGTCGAACGCGGCCGCCATTTCCACCTGACCGTTTACGCCCTGCTCGCGCAGCACGGCAACCTGTGGGCGGATGCCTTTCTTGATGTAAGGCGCGGCGATGTCCTGGTTGACGTCGTAGCTCAGCTTGACGCTCAGGCCCGGGTTGTCTTCTTCCAGCAGCACGTCGAACTCTTGCTCGGCGCAGTCGGCGTTGTCACGCAGACGCTGGATCTGGTAGCTGGTTTCAGCCCAGGTACGCTGCAGCAGACGGCGCTGACCTTCGAACACGGTGTCACCGTTGAAGGTGATGTTGATCTGGCCGTTGTTCATTGGCTGACCGATCACCGACACGCAGTCGCCCAGACCGGCCGCGCTGAATTGCGCGAGGATGTCTGGCGTGGCGTCCTGACGAACCTGGATCACGGCACCCAGTTCTTCGTTGAACAGAATGGCGGCGATTTCTGCCGAGGACTCGGCAACGCTGTCCAGGTTCAGGCTCAGGCCGCAGTGGCCGGCGAAGGCCATTTCCACCACGGAAGTCAGCAAACCACCGTCGGAACGGTCGTGGTAAGCCAGCAGGTGACCGTCGGCGTTGAGGCCCTGGATCACTGCGAAGAAGGCTTTCAGGTCTTCGGCGTCATCGACGTCCGGCGCGTGTTTGCCGAGCTTGCCGTGAACCTGTGCCAGGATCGAAGCGCCCATACGGTTCTGACCGCGACCGAGGTCGATCAGGATCAGGTCGGTGGTGCCCTTGTCCATGCGCAGTTCCGGGGTCAGGGTCTGACGGATGTCAGCCACTGGCGCGAAACCGGTCACGATCAGCGACATCGGCGAGGTCACGGTTTTTTCTTCGCCGTTGTCGTTCCAGCGGGTGGCCATGGACATCGAGTCCTTGCCCACCGGAATGGTGATACCCAGCTCAGGACACAATTCCATGCCGACCGCTTTCACGGTGTCGTACAGACGCGCGTCTTCGCCCGGGTGACCGGCAGCCGACATCCAGTTCGCCGACAGTTTGATGTCGGAGATCTTGTTGATGCGCGACGCAGCGATGTTGGTCAGGGTTTCACCGATGGCCATGCGGCCCGAAGCCGGGGCGTCCAGCAGTGCCAGCGGAGTACGCTCGCCCATCGCCATCGCTTCGCCGGTGTAGACGTCGAAACTGGTGGCGGTGACGGCAACGTCGGCCACCGGAACCTGCCATGGGCCGACCATTTGGTCACGGGCCACGAGGCCGGTGATGGTGCGGTCGCCGATGGTGATCAGGAAGCTCTTGCTCGCAACGGCCGGGTGGTGCAGAACGCGCTCGATGGATTCGGTGATGTCGAGGTTCGACGGATCGAAGTCATCGCCCAGCTCGGCTTCGCGAACCACCGAACGGTGCATGCGCGGGGCCTTGCCCAGCAACACTTCCAGTGGCATGTCCACCGGGTTGTTGCCGAAGTGGCTGTCGGTCACGGTCAGTTGCGGTTCGGCGGTCGCCTCGCCCACTACGGCAAACGGGCAACGCTCACGTTCGCAGATCGCCTGGAAGCGCTCGAAGTCAGCCGGGCCGACGGCCAGAACGTAACGTTCCTGGGATTCGTTGGACCAGATTTCGTGCGGGGCCATGCCCGGCTCGTCGTTTGGAATGTTGCGCAGTTCGAAACGGCCACCGCGGTCGCCGTCGTTGACCAGTTCCGGGAAGGCGTTGGACAGACCGCCCGCACCCACGTCGTGGATGAAGCTGATCGGGTTTTTGTCGCCCAGTTGCCAGCAACGGTCGATGACTTCCTGGCAGCGACGCTCCATTTCAGGGTTTTCACGCTGCACGGAAGCGAAGTCGAGATCCGCCGAGCTGGTGCCGGTGGCCATCGAGGAAGCGGCGCCGCCGCCCAGACCGATCAGCATCGCCGGGCCGCCGAGCACGATCAGCTTGGAGCCAACGACGATCTCGCCTTTCTTGACGTGTTCTTCGCGGATGTTGCCCATGCCGCCAGCGAGCATGATCGGCTTGTGGTAACCGCGAACTTCGTCACCGTGCGGAGTGGTGATCGATTGTTCGAAGGTACGGAAGTAGCCAGTCAGGGCCGGACGGCCGAATTCGTTGTTGAACGCGGCACCGCCCAGCGGGCCTTCGATCATGATGTCCAGTGCGGTAACGATGCGCTCAGGCTTGCCGTACGGCACTTCCCACGGCTGTTCGAAGCCCGGGATCTGCAGGTTGGACACGGTGAAACCGGTCAGGCCGGCCTTTGGCTTGGCGCCACGACCGGTTGCACCTTCGTCACGGATCTCGCCGCCGGAACCGGTGGATGCGCCCGGGAACGGAGCGATCGCCGTCGGGTGGTTGTGGGTTTCAACCTTCATCAGGATGTGCACCGGCTCCTGCACCGCGCCGTACTGGCGGGTCTCGGGATTCGGGAAGAAGCGGCCGGCCACGTTGCCGACAATCACCGAGGCGTTGTCCTTATAAGCCGACAGAACGCCTTCGCTGTGCATCACGTAGGTGTTCTTGATCATGCCGAACAGGCTTTTTTCCTGGCTCTGGCCGTCGATGTCCCAACTGGCGTTGAAGATCTTGTGGCGGCAGTGCTCGGAGTTGGCCTGGGCAAACATCATCAGTTCGATGTCGTGCGGGTTGCGCTTGAGACCGGTGAAGGCGTTGACCAGGTAATCGATCTCGTCTTCGGCCAGGGCCAGGCCCAGCTCGGTGTTGGCCTTTTCCAGCGCGGCGCGGCCGCCACCGAGGATGTCGATCGCGGTCAGCGGTTTCGGCTCGGCGTGGCTGAACAGACCGGCGGCCTGTTCCAGGTTGCCCAGCACGATCTGGGTCATGCGGTCATGTAGCACGTCGGCGATCTGCTGAGCTTCAGCGTCGCTGAACTGGCCGGCCACGTAGAACGCGATACCGCGCTCCAGGCGCTGGATTTTGCTCAGGCCGCAGTTGCGGGCGATGTCGCTGGCCTTGCTCGACCATGGCGAGATGGTGCCGAAACGCGGCAACACCAGAAACAGACGGCCGGTCGGCTCTTGTACCGGAACGCTTGGACCGTACTTCAGAAGGCGCGCAAGCACCTGCTGTTCGTCGCCGGTCAGGACGCCGGTGACTTCGGCGAAGTGAGCGAATTCAGCATACAGGCCACTGACAGCTGGAACCTTCTGGCTCAGTTGCTCAAGGAGTTTGCTGTGGCGAAAGGCAGAAAGGGCAGGAGCGCCGCGCAGGATCAACATCTTCGGGACAGCCTCGGGAAGGGGTGTGCTTTGAGGCCGTGCATTCTAGCCTAAACCGCCCTCAACATCACCCGAAACGCTACGCACGGTTGCACTCGGATATCAATCTGTGTTTCTGCCTTTGAAGTCAAATTTCGAGGGTGTGCGGGCAGCGCTTATTTTTTCTGTCACAAAATGTCCTCGAGCCCCATTCCTGTGGGGTTTCAGCCGGTTTTGTGATCGCTAGCAGACAAGCCCTTCACTGTCGAGATATGGCGCCCGTGGCCGTTTGCGTATACTGCGCAGATGTTTTTCCCAACGGCTTTGCGTCCGCGGTACGCCAAATGGCTGATCGCAACCGGACTCTTCCTGGTGCTCGGTGGCTGTGTTGATAAACCCAACACACTCGAGCGCGTAAAGGAGGATGGTGTGCTGCGGGTGATTACCCGTAACAGCCCCGCCACCTACTTTCAGGATCGCAGCGGTGAAACCGGCTTCGAATACGAGCTGGTGAAGCGTTTCGCCGACGATTTGGGGGTCGAGCTGAAAATCGAGACCGCCGACAACCTCGACGACCTGTTCAACCAGATCGGCAAACCGAACGGCCCGGTATTGGCCGCAGCCGGCCTGGTCAGCAGCGAAGATCGCAAGAAACAGGTGCGGTTCTCCCACTCTTACCTCGAAGTCACGCCGCAGATCATCTATCGCAACGGTCAGTCACGGCCAACCGATCCCGGCGATCTGGTCGGCAAGAAGATCATGGTGCTCAAGGGCAGCACCCACGCCGAACAGTTGGCGGAGCTGAAAAAGAAATTCCCCGGCATCGAATACGAAGAATCCGACGCGGTGGAAGTGGTCGACCTGTTGCGCATGGTCGATGAAGGCCAGATCGATCTGACCCTCGTCGATTCCAATGAAGTGGCGATGAACCAGGTGTACTTCACCAACATTCGCGTAGCCTTCGACCTCGGCGATGCACGCAGCCAGAGCTGGGCCGTGGCCCCGGGCGAAGACAACAGCCTGCTCAACGAGATCAACGCCTACCTCGACAAAGTGCAGAAAAACGGCACCCTGCAACGTCTGAAAGACCGCTACTACGGCCACGTCGATGTCCTCGGCTACATGGGCGCCACCACCTTCGCCCAGCACTTGCAGCAGCGCCTGCCAAAATACGAACAGCACTTCAAGACCTACGCCAAGAAAGAGAAAGTCGACTGGCGCCTGCTGGCGGCCATCGGCTATCAGGAATCGCTGTGGCAACCGGCGGTCACCTCGAAAACCGGCGTGCGCGGCCTGATGATGCTGACGCAGAACACTGCCCAGGCGATGGGCGTATCAAACCGTCTCGATCCCAAGCAAAGCATCATGGGCGGCGCCAAGTATCTGGCCTACATGAAGGATCAGCTCGATGATTCGATTCAGGAGCCGGACCGCACCTGGTTCGCGCTGGCGGCTTACAACGTCGGCAGCGGTCACCTTGATGACGCACGCAAACTCGCATCCCGCGAAGGTCTGAACCCGGATAAGTGGCTGGATGTGAAGAAGATGCTGCCACGCCTGTCGCAGAAGCAGTGGTACAGCAAGACCCGCTACGGCTACGCCCGTGGCGGCGAGCCGGTGCACTTCGTGGCGAACATCCGTCGCTACTACGACATCCTGACCTGGGTGACCCAGCCGCAGCTTGAAGGCGATCAGGTGGCCGAGGGCAATCTGCATGTGCCGGGGATCGACAAGTCCAAGCCGGCGCAGGAAAACCCGCCGCTCTAGTCCAGCCACCCCAAATCAAATGTGGGGGCGGTGATGCGGCAATCCGACTTGCTCGCGAAAGACATCTGACAGCCAACGGAATCGTTGAATGTCAAAGCGCTTTCGCGAGCAAGCCCGCTCCCACATTATTTTGTGCAAATGTTTAGGCCTTTGCAGCCGCCAGGATCAGCGCCTTCATTTCCGATACGGCAGACTTGAATCCGACGAACAACGCATGCGCCACCAGCGCGTGGCCGATGTTCAATTCGTTGATGCCCTTGATCGCCGCCACGGCTTCGACGTTGTGGTAGTGCAGGCCATGGCCGGCATTGACGATCAGGCCCTGCGCCAGACCAAACGCCACGCCGTCCGCCACACGCTTGAGCTCTTCAGCGACTTCGGTCGGCGTTTGCGCATCGGCATAACGCCCGGTGTGCAGCTCGATGGCCGGTGCGCCCACGCGCTTGGATGCGGCGATCTGACGTTCATCCGCATCGATGAACAGCGACACTTCACTGCCGATCTTCGACAGACGCTCGACCGCTGCCTTGATGCGCTCTTCCTGCCCCGCTACATCCAGACCACCTTCGGTGGTCAGCTCCTGACGGGTTTCCGGCACCAGGCAGATGTGCGCCGGACGGATGCGCTCGGCGAACGCCATCATCTCTTCGGTGACGCCCATTTCGAAGTTCATGCGGGTCTGCAGCACGTCCTTGAGCAACAGCACGTCGCGTTCCTGAATGTGCCGGCGGTCTTCACGCAGGTGCACGGTGATGCCGTCGGCACCCGCCTCTTCTGCGTCCAGCGCCGCCTTGACCGGATCCGGATAGCGCGTGCCACGGGCCTGACGCAGGGTGGCGACGTGGTCGATGTTCACGCCAAGAAGAATGCGATTGCTGGTGGTCACGGATGCGCGCTCCTGAAGAAAAAGATTCGGCGCACAGCATACACGGGGCTAGGGTTTGCGAAACAGCTCGCGACTGACGAGGGGCCGACCGCCGAGGTGAACGGCCAGTGCCTGACGCATCAACCGCTTGGCCGCGGACAGTGCGCCGGGGGCGGTCCAGTCGGCTTCGGCCATGGCCAGTAATTCAACGCCATTGAACAGACCGGGTTGCAACAGGAAAACCCGCTCCAGTCCCGCGTCCACTTGCAGGCGATAGAGGCCATCCGGCGCGACGGGCTCACCGTGAATATCAGTGTTCAGGGAAAAGCCGTAACCGAGATCGTCCAGCAGTCGCCATTCGAAGGAGCGCAGCAGTGGCTCCAACGGACGGCCTTCGGCCAATGCCAGCAAGGTCGCGGCATAGTGATCGAATACACCGGGGTGCGGGTCTTCGGCGGGCAGCAAGCGGATCAGTAACTCATTCAGATAGAGCCCGCTGAACAGCGCCTCGCCGTTAAGCCACGCTGAAGTCCCAGAACTCTCCATGCGCCCGACATTCTTCAACTCACCCTTGCCACGAAACTCGACTTCCAGCGACACGAAGGGCCGCGCCAACGTCCCGGCCTTGCCCCGCGCACTGCGCAACACTGCCCGCAGCCGCCCTTGCGGCGTCAGGAAGTCCACCAGCGCGCTGGTTTCGCGGTAGGCGCGCGAATGCAGAACGTAGGCGGGTTGGGCGAGAGGTGGGGTTTGCGACATGAAGTTCTCGATGAAGAAACGCAGGTTTACTCACAACCCAAAACTACTGTGGGAGCGGGGTCGCTCGCGAAAGCGCTGAATCAGTCAAAGTATATGTCGACTGACACTGCGCATTCGCGAGCAAGCCCGCTCCCACAGGGGGTTCTCTGGTGTAACAGAAAACCGGTGTTACAGGTCGCCGTAACCCAGCGAACGCAATGCACGCTCGTCGTCGGACCAGCCGCCCTTCACCTTGACCCACAGGTTGAGCATGATCTTGGAGTCGAACAGCAACTCCATGTCCTTGCGCGCTTCGGTGCCGATGCGTTTGATGCGCTCGCCCTTGTCGCCAATGATGATCTTCTTCTGACCGTCACGCTCGACGAGGATCAGCGCGTGAATGTGCAGGGTCTTGCCCTGCTGCTTGAACTCTTCGATTTCCACGGTGATCTGGTACGGCAACTCGGCGCCCATCTGGCGCATGATTTTCTCGCGCACCAGCTCAGCGGCGAGGAAACGGCTGCTGCGGTCGGTGATCTGGTCTTCCGGGAAGAAGTGATCGTTCTCCGGCAGATGATCGGCGATGACCTTTTCCAGCGCATCGAGGTTATGCCCGTGCTGCGCCGAAATCGGGATGATCTGCGCGTTCGGCAGCTGTTCCTGCAACCACGACAGGTGCGGCATCAGCTCGGCCTTGTCTTCGATGCGGTCGGTCTTGTTCAGCGCGACGATCAGCGGGCCGGTCACGTACTGCACGCGCTCCAGGACCATCTGGTCTTCTTCGGTCCACTTGGTGCGGTCGACCACGAAGATCACCACGTCGACGTCTTTCAACGCCGCCGAAGCGGTCTTGTTCATGTAACGGTTGAGGGCCTTTTCGCCACCCTTGTGCATGCCGGGGGTGTCGACGTAGATCGCCTGCACGTCACCTTCGGTCTTGATCCCGAGCATGTTGTGACGGGTGGTCTGCGGCTTGCGCGAGGTGATCGCCAGCTTCTGCCCCAAAATGTGGTTCAGCAGCGTGGACTTGCCCACGTTGGGACGGCCGACGATGGCAACGTAGCCACAGCGAGTTGCGTTTGTATCAGTCATTGCCATTCTCCACGCCCAGGGCAATCAATGCTGCGGCGGCCGCTACCTGTTCGGCAATACGACGGCTCACACCCTGACCTCGGCTTTTTTCATTCAATAAGACCACTTCGCATTCGACGAAGAAGGTACGGCAGTGCGGCTCACCCTGGATATCCACCACTTCGTAGCGTGGCAGTTCGCAACCGCGCGATTGCAGGTGTTCCTGCAGACGGGTCTTGGGATCCTTGTTGGTGTCGACCAGCGTCAAGCCTTCGAACTCACCGGCCAGCCAGGCCAGTACACGCTCGCGGGCGACATCCATGCCGGCGTCGAGGTAGATCGCACCGATCAACGCCTCGAGGGCATCGGCCAGAATCGACTCGCGTCGGAAGCCGCCACTTTTCAGTTCGCCCGAACCCAGCCGCAGGTAATCACCCAGGTCGAAACCACGGGCCAGCACGGCCAGTGTCTCACCCTTGACCAGGCGCGCGCGCAAACGCGACAACTGGCCTTCGCGGGCCAGCGGGAAGCGATCGAACAGCGCCTCGCCGGCAACGAAGTTGAGGATGGCATCGCCGAGGAATTCCAGGCGTTCGTTGTTACGCCCGGCAAAGCTGCGGTGCGTGAGGGCCAGCAGCATCAGCTCCTGATCCTTGAAGGTGTAACCGAGCTGGCGCTCGAGACGGCTTAGAGAAACGCTCACGGTTTACCCACGCTGAGTTCGTGGCTGGATTCCACCGCCATCGCCGGGGTACGGCGCAGGCCTGGGACAATTAACGCTGTGTTCAAAAATTACGTCCTGAATATCGTGGCTTCATGCCCTGGCGCCGATTTGTGTCGACTCCAGAAATGCATTCGGCGCTGTGGTCAACAGCGCCGTGATTGATTACTTGATCAGGCCAACCCGCGAGAAATTCGGCAGGTGGCTGAGTTTCGGTTCCGGCCAGCTCATCCAGACAGCGAAGGCTTTGCCGACGATATTCTGGTCGGGAACCATGCCCAGCAGATCCTTGGGAATGTTCGGATCATCCCAGTAGCGACTGTCGTTGGAGTTGTCGCGGTTGTCGCCCATCATGAAGTAATGGCCGGCCGGGACAGTCCAGGTATGGTCCGGGGTCGCGCGGTAGCGGCTCATTTCCTTGCGGATCAGGTGCTCGGCCGCGCCGAGTTTTTCCTTGTAGAGCTCGGCACTGCCCAGCGTGCCCGGCTCGGAGCCGACCAGTTGCTCGGCAATCGACTCGCCATTGACCAACAGGCGCTTGTCGGCGGTGTAACGTACCGTGTCGCCCGGCAGGCCGACTACACGCTTGATGTAGTTGACGTTCGGGTCGCTCGGGTAGCGGAACACCATCACATCGCCACGCTGTGGATCACCGACTTCGATGATTTTCTTGTCGATCACCGGCAGGCGGATCCCGTAAGAAAACTTGTTCACCAGAATGAAGTCGCCGACGTCCAGGGTCGGTTTCATCGAGCCGGACGGGATCTGGAACGGTTCCACCAGGAACGAACGCAGCACCAGCACGATGAACAACACCGGAAAGAACGACTTGCCGTATTCGACCAGCAACGGCTCTTTGTTCAGTTTCTCGACCACCACGGGCTCGGGCTGGCTGACACTGCCTTGATAAGAGGCAATGGCAGCACGCCGACGCGGCGCCAGGAACAGCAGATCGAGCAACGCCAACAGGCCGCAGACGAACACGGCGATGACCAGCAACAGCGGGAAATTTAGTGACATAGGACCTGACTATTCCAACCTGAGCACGGCAAGGAAGGCTTCTTGTGGAATTTCCACGTTGCCGACCTGCTTCATGCGTTTCTTACCGGCCTTTTGCTTTTCAAGCAGCTTTTTCTTACGGCTTACGTCACCGCCGTAGCATTTGGCCAATACGTTCTTTCTGAGCGCCTTGACGGTTGTCCGGGCAACAATCTGACCGCCAATGGCAGCCTGGATGGCCACGTCGAACATCTGACGAGGAATCAGTTCTTTCATCTTCTCGGTCAACTGGCGACCTTTGAAGTGCGAATTGTCACGGTGCACGATCAACGCCAGGGCGTCGACTTTGTCACCGTTGATCAGCACGTCCAGTTTCACCAGATTAGCCGATTGGTAACGATCGAAATGGTAATCCAGCGAAGCATAGCCGCGGCTGGTGGATTTGAGACGGTCGAAGAAGTCCAGGACCACTTCGTTCATCGGCAAATCGTAAGTGACCTGCACCTGATTACCGAGGAACAGCATGTCGACCTGCACACCGCGTTTCTCGATGCACAGGGTGATGACGTTGCCCAGGTGTTCCTGCGGAACCAGGATGTTGGCGCGCACGATTGGCTCGCGCATGTCTTCGATGGCCGACACATCCGGAAGCTTGGAGGGGTTGTCGACGTAAATCGTTTCACCGGTTTTCAGCACCAGCTCGAAAATTACCGTTGGCGCGGTGGTGATCAGGTCCAGGTCGTATTCGCGCTCCAGGCGCTCCTGGATGATCTCCATGTGCAGCATGCCGAGGAACCCGCAACGGAAGCCGAAGCCCAGTGCGTCGGAGCTCTCCGGGGTGTACTGCAGCGACGAGTCGTTCAGGGTCAGTTTCTGCAGCGCTTCGCGGAAGTCCTCGAAGTCGTCGGAGCTGACCGGGAACAGACCGGCGTAAACCTGTGGCTGAATGCGTTTGAAGCCCGGCAGTACCGGAACGTCCGGCGTGGAGCTCAGGGTCAGGGTGTCACCGACCGGCGCACCGTGAATGTCCTTGATGCTGGCGATGATGAAGCCCACTTCGCCGGCCTTGAGGTCGACAGTGGCGGTGTGCTTCGGATTGAACACGCCGACGCTGTCGACCAGGTGCACCTTGCCGGTGGACTTGACCAGGATCTTGTCGCCCTTCTTCACGCGGCCATGACGCACGCGCACCAGGGAGACAACGCCCAGGTAGTTGTCGAACCAGGAGTCGATGATCAACGCTTGCAGCGGATCTTCGATGTTGCCGGTCGGTGCAGGAATGGTTGCGACCAGACGCTCGAGCACTTCGTCGACACCCAGGCCGGTCTTGGCGCTGCAGGTGACGGCGTCGGTGGCGTCGATGCCGATGATCTTCTCGATCTCGTCCTTGACGCGGTCCGGCTCGGCCTGTGGCAGGTCGATCTTGTTCAGTACCGGCATGACCTCAAGGCCCTGCTCGATCGCGGTGTAGCAGTTGGCCACGGACTGGGCTTCAACACCCTGACCGGCATCGACCACCAGCAACGCACCTTCACACGCGGCCAGGGAACGGCTGACTTCGTAGGTGAAGTCGACGTGGCCCGGGGTGTCAATGAAGTTCAGCTGGTAGGTGACGCCATCTTTGGCTTTGTAATAGAGGGTAACGCTGTGGGCCTTGATGGTGATCCCGCGTTCGCGCTCCAGATCCATGGAATCCAGTACCTGGGCTTCCATTTCACGCTCGGCCAGGCCACCGCACATCTGGATGAAACGGTCAGCCAGCGTCGACTTGCCATGGTCAATGTGGGCGATGATGGAGAAATTGCGGATATGACTCAAATCACTCACGGATCAACACTCAAAAAGGCTGCAGGCTTGGCCCGCCGAAAAATAGCCGGGAATTGTACCTGATACACGGCGCAAGCGTCACGTTCGCCTGTCACCCGGATTGCATACGAAAACGCCCCGATCTGTCGACCGAGGCGTTTTCGTGGTTAAAGCATTGGCAACAACACGGCCATCAACCGGCCCGTCGCAATAGCCAGACACCCGCCAGCGCACAGACCGTGGCCGGCACCAGCACCGCGAACAGCGGCGAGAAACCGAACACCAGGCTCGATGGGCCGAGCAAATCCTGGACGATGCGGAAGGTGAAGCCCACCAGCACGCCGGTGAACACCCGCTGACCGAGGGTTACCGAGCGCAACGGGCCGAAGATGAAGGAGATCGCCATCAGCACCAGCGCGGCGGTGACCAGCGGCTGCAACACCTTGACCCAAAATGCCAGCCAGTAACGGCCGTTGCTCAGGCCCTGGTCCGCCAGATAGTGGATGTAGCCCCACAGACCGGAAATCGACAGCGACTCCGGAGCCATCACTACCGTGTTGAGCAGTTGCGGGCTCAGCGACACGTCCCACTGCTCGCTCGGGGCGTTCAGCACTTCGGTGCTGCGCTCATGGAAGACCGTGGTGGTCACGTCGGTGAGTTGCCAGCGGCTGCCATCGAACTCCGCGCGCTTGGCGAAGCTGGAGCTCAGCAGGTGACGCTCCTTGTCGAAGTGATAGCGGGTCACGCCATACAACAGGCCGTTGGGTTGCACGGCGTTGATATGGATGAACTCCTCACCCTGACGGTGCCACATGCCATGTTTGGCGCTCTGCGCGTCGCCGCTGCCTTGCGCCAGCGAGCGATTGGCCTGAGCCATGCTTTCGGTAGCCGGCGCCACGTACTCGCCGATCAACACGCCGGCCAGCATCAGCACCAGCATCGGTTTCATGACCGCCCAGACGATACGCCCGATGGACACGCCAGCGGCACGCATGACCGTCAGCTCGCTGCTGCTGGCCAGGCTGCCAAGACCGATCAGGCAGCCGATCAGTGCGGCCATCGGCAGCATTTCATAGAGGCGGCGTGGCGCGGTAAGGATAACGAAGCTCAAAACGTCGGTCAGCGTATAGGTATCGCTGACGTCGCTCATCTCGTCGATGAAGGCAAACAGGGTCGCCAGACCCAGGATGATCGCCAGCACGGCGATGATCGCCATGAATACGCTGCTGCCGATGTAGCGGTCGAGTTTAACCACGGGCCACCTCCAGCGCAGCGCTGCGACGACTGGCCAGCTTCAGGCGCAACGGCTCCCAATACAGCAGGCCCAGACCGATGACCAGGAAGATCCCGTGCACCCACCACAGGCCAAGGGCCGGTGGGATCTTGCCTTTTTCGAGGGCGCCGCGGGCGGCAATCAGGATGGTCAGGTAAGCCATATAAAGAAGAATCGCCGGCAGCAGCTTCAGGAAACGGCCCTGACGCGGATTGACCCGCGACAGCGGCACCGCCATCAGGGTCACGATAAATACCAGCAATGGCAGCGAAAGACGCCATTGCAGTTCAGCCTTGGACCGCTCGTCGTCGTTGCTCAGCAAGGTCGAGGTCGGCATCGCGTCACGGTCGGTGACTTCGTCGCTGGCATCGGGCTTGGGCAGCAATACGCCATAGGTCTCGTATTTGATCGCGCGATAATCGGCCTGTCCCGGGCTGCCGTCATAACGATAGCCATTGTGCAGGATCAGATAGCGGTTACCGTCCGGGTGGATTTCCTGACGGCCCTTCTCGGCCACCAGCACGGAAATCCCGCGGTCCTTCTGATTGGCGCCCAGGTTCTTCTGCGAGATGAATACGCCGCTGAGGTTGACGCGGTCGTCGGTCAGGGTCTCGGTGTAGGTCACCCGGGTGCCGTCGCGCAGCGCCTGGAAACGGCCCGGCTCGAGGGTATCGAATTCGGTCAGGGCATCCTGCTTGTTCAGCAGCAGCTGGAACTGATTGGCACCTTGCGGGGCCAGGCTCAGGCTCAACCACGCCACCACCAGCGCCACCAGCGTCGCCGGAAACAGGGTCATGCGCAGCAGACGCTGCTGACTCATGCCGGTGGCCGAGAGCACGGTCATTTCGCTTTCGAGGTACAACCGGCCATAAGCCAGCAGGATCCCGAGAAACAGGCCCAGCGGCAGGATCAGTTGCATGAACCCCGGCAGACGGTAACCCATGATCAGGAACAGAGATCCCGGATCGAGTTGGCCCGCAGCGGCCTGGGCAAGGTATTTGATGAAGCGACCGCTCATGATGATGACCAGCAGCACGGCGCTGACGGCGCTCAGGGTCAACATCACTTCACGGGACAGATAACGGAAGACGATCAAACCAGACACTCCAGGGTTGTCAGGCTAAGGCGGCCAAACAAGCAAACGTCTCGACCGGCCCGCAATGCAGAGCCGTCGAAAAAAGATGCGGCATTATCCTGTGATTGAGGGCGCCTGTCACTGCGCACACTCACCCAAGCGTGCATTCCGTTGAAGATCATACAACCGAGGGTTGTCAGGCGCGGTGAGCGAGGTTCAAACTGCCGCCTTTGTCGCAGGCACTGGCCTGCGCCTCTTCTATCTATAAGCAGGCGACTGCGGCCACCGTCGAACGCCTGTGTGTTGACCATTCATTCAGGGATCCGGACATGGAACTGGTTGTAAAAAGCGTTAGCCCAGAAACGTTGAAAACCGCCACCCTGGTGGTTGCCGTCGGCGAAGGCCGCAAACTCGGCGTCGCCGCCAAGCAGGTCGATGAACTGAGCGGTGGCGCGATCAGCGCCGTGCTCAAGCATGGCGACCTGGCCGGCAAGGTCGGCCAGAGCCTGCTGCTGCACAGCCTGCCGAATCTGAAAGCCGAGCGCGTGCTGCTGGTCGGCGTGGGCAAGGATGAAGAACTGGGCGACCGTCCGTTCCGCAAGATCGTGGCCGGCATCCTCAACACCCTGAAGGGTCTGGGCGGCACCGACGCCGTACTGGCATTGGATGAAGTCATTGTCAAAAACCGCGACAGCTACGGCAAGACCCGTCTGCTGGCCGAAACGCTGGTGGATGGCGAATACAGCTTCGACCAGTTCAAGAGCCAGAAAGCCGAACCGCGTGCGCTGAAGAAAATCACCTTGCTGACCATCAAAGCCGCTCAGGCCGAAGTGCAGCGCGCCGTGAACCACGCGACCGCCATCGCCAACGGCATGGCCTTCACCCGCGACCTGGGCAACCTGCCGCCGAACATCTGCCACCCGACGTTCCTGGGCGAGCAAGCGAAGAACCTGGGCAAAGAGTTCAAGGATCTGAAAGTCGAAGTCCTCGACGAGAAGAAGATCAAGTCACTGGGCATGGGCTCGTTCTACGCCGTCGGCCAGGGCAGCGCCCAGCCACCGCGCCTGATCGTCATGCAATACAACGGCGGCAAGAAGTCCGAGAAGCCTTACGCGCTGGTCGGCAAAGGCATCACCTTTGACACCGGCGGCATCAGCCTGAAGCCGGGCGCCGGCATGGACGAGATGAAGTACGACATGGGCGGCGCTGCGTCCGTGTTCGGTACGCTGCGTGCCGTGCTCGAACTGAAACTGCCGATCAATCTAGTGTGCATCCTCGCCTGTGCGGAAAACATGCCAAGCGGCAACGCTTCGCGTCCGGGCGACATCGTGACCACCATGAGCGGCCAGACCGTGGAAATCCTCAACACCGACGCTGAAGGTCGTCTGGTGCTGTGCGACGCGCTGACCTACTCCGAGCGTTTCAAGCCGCAAGCGGTGATCGACATCGCCACCCTGACCGGCGCCTGCGTCGTGGCACTGGGCGCGCACACTTCCGGCCTGCTGGGCAACAACGACGAGTTGATCAACCAACTGCTCAGCGCCGGCAAGGCTGCCGACGACCGCGCCTGGCAACTGCCGCTGTTCGATGAATATCAGGAACAGCTGGACAGCCCGTTCGCCGACATCGCCAACATTGGCGGCCCGAAAGCCGGCACCATCACCGCTGCGTGCTTCCTGTCGCGCTTCACCAAGAACCTCAACTGGGCGCACCTGGACATCGCAGGCACTGCCTGGACCAGCGGCGGCAAGGACAAGGGCGCCACCGGCCGTCCGGTTCCACTGCTGACCCAATACCTGCTGGACCGCGCCAAAGCCTGAAACCGATGAACCTGGGCGGCGTCACTTTGCGGTGACGCCGTTCAAGGCTCAGGAACTGCAATGACCAAAGTCGACTTCTATATCCTGCCCAGCGCCGATCCTTCGGCTCGCCTGGACTTTGCCTGCAAGCTTGCCGACAAAGCCTGGCGCATGGGGCACCGCATCTACCTGCATTGCAGCGATGTTGCCCAGCGTGACGACCTCGATGCCCGGCTGTGGGCGTTCAAGGGCGAAACCTTCGTTCCTCACGGCCCTGCCGACAGCGAACCGGACGGTTTGATCGTGCTGGGAGTGGGCGCTGACTGTGGCGCGCATCAGGACCTGCTGATCAACCTCGACCTGAAAGTCCCGGCCTTCGCCAGCAAATTCGCCCGGGTGGCGGAAGTGGTGGTGGAAGATCCGACGATTCGCGCGGCGGCACGGGAGAGTTTCCGTTTCTACCGCGAACAGGGCTATCCTCTGCAAGATCACCGTTTACAGCGACTCTGAGTACGCCGATGGACACTCCAAAACCGCTGCAAAAGCCTGCGCACCTGCTGGACGATCTCGAGTCGATCCGTCAGTTGCTTGGCGATGACAACCTGCAACCGCCCCTGCTGACCGATACGGTCGATGAGGGCGAACAGGAACAGATTCCGATGCTGTTCGACTCGGTCGCCACTGAGCCTCCCGCCGTCGAACCGCCTCCCGCACCTGTCGTGAAGCCCGCCACCGCACCCGCCGCGCCTGTGGACAAAGGCCCCGACGCGCTGCTGCACCTGGACAGCGAACTGCGCGCCGCTGCGCAACTGATCATGCAAGACGTGATCGACGACTTCGCCCCGCACATCGAAACCGAAATCAAACGTCGCCTCGAGGCGCGGATGGAACGGCTTCTCAGCCAGTACGAATAATCGACAGTGGGAGCCGTCGCACGGTCGCTCCCACTTTTAGATCTCCACCCGACCCGCCCCGCTCGCCCTGCGCCCCATGCCCCGCTATACTTCCCGGCTTTTCCTGAATAAATGCCAATAGGGTCCCGCCGCGCATGGATAAGACCTACCAGCCGCACGCCATTGAAACTTCCTGGTACAACACCTGGGAGTCCGAGAACTACTTCGCCCCGCAAGGCGCGGGCGACTCCTACACCATCATGATCCCGCCGCCGAACGTCACCGGCAGCCTGCACATGGGCCACGGTTTCAACAACGCGATCATGGACGCCCTGATCCGTTTCCGTCGCATGCAGGGTCGCAACACCCTGTGGCAGCCGGGCACCGACCACGCCGGTATCGCCACGCAGATGCTGGTGGAGCGTCAACTGGAAGCCACCGGCCAGAACCGTCATGACCTGGGCCGCGAGAAATTCCTCGAGAAAGTCTGGGAGTGGAAGGATCAGTCCGGCGGCAACATCAGCCGTCAGATCCGCCGTCTCGGCTCGTCTGTGGACTGGAGCCGCGAGCGCTTCACCATGGACGACGGCCTCTCGGAAGCAGTTAAAGAGGCCTTTGTGCGCCTGCACGAAGACGGCCTGATCTACCGCGGCAAGCGTCTGGTCAACTGGGACACCAAGCTGCACACGGCGATTTCCGACCTCGAAGTGGAAAACCACGACGAGAAAGGTTTCCTGTGGAACTTGAAATACCCGCTGGCCGACGGCGCGAAAACCGCTGAAGGCAACGATTTCCTGATCGTCGCGACCACCCGTCCGGAAACCATGCTCGGCGACTCCGCCGTCGCGGTTAACCCGAACGATGAGCGCTACAAAGCCCTGATCGGCAAATTCGTCGAGCTGCCACTGGTTGGCCGCCGCATCCCGATCATTGCCGACGATTACTGTGATCCTGAATTCGGCACCGGTTGCGTGAAAATCACCCCGGCCCACGATTTCAACGACTACGAAGTCGGCAAGCGCCACAACCTGCCGCTGCTGAACATCTTCGACAAGAACGCCAACGTGCTGCCAGCGGCCCAGGTGTTCAACCTCGACGGCACGCTGAACGACAGCATCGACGGCAAGATTCCGGCCGAGTACGCCGGTCTCGAGCGTTTCGAAGCGCGCAAGCAGATTGTTGCCGCGTTCGATGCCGCCGGCCTGCTGGTCAGCGTCGACGATCACAACCTGAAAGTGCCGAAAGGCGACCGTTCTGGCACCGTCATCGAGCCTTGGCTGACCGACCAGTGGTACGTGTCGACCAAGCCTCTGGCCGAGCCGGCGATTGCTGCCGTTGAAGACGGTCGCATCCAGTTCGTGCCCAAACAGTACGAAAACATGTACTTCTCGTGGATGCGCGACATCCAGGACTGGTGCATCAGCCGCCAGCTGTGGTGGGGCCACCGGATTCCGGCCTGGTACGACGAGTCGGGCAAGGTCTACGTCGGTCGCGACGAAGCCGAAGTGCGTGCCAAGCACAACCTCGGCCCGGACGTTGCGCTGCAACAGGACAACGACGTTCTCGACACCTGGTTCAGTTCGGGCCTGTGGACCTTCTCCACGCTGGGCTGGCCGGAAAAGACCGAGTTCCTGAAGAAATTCCACTCCACCGACGTGCTGGTCACCGGTTTCGACATCATTTTCTTCTGGGTTGCCCGGATGATCATGCTGACGATGCACCTGATCAAGAACGAGGACGGCACGCCGCAGGTTCCGTTCAAGACCGTTTACGTGCACGGTCTGGTGCGTGATGGTCAAGGTCAGAAGATGTCCAAGTCCAAGGGCAACGTCCTTGACCCGCTGGACATCATCGACGGCATCGAGCTGGAAGAACTGGTGCAAAAACGCACCTCCGGCATGATGCAGCCGAAACTGGCGAAGAAGATCGAGAAGCAGACCCGCGACGAATTCGCCGACGGCATCGCCAGCTACGGCACCGACGCCCTGCGCTTCACTTTCTGCTCGCTGGCCTCCACCGGTCGCGACATCAAGTTCGACATGGGCCGCGTCGAAGGCTATCGCAACTTCTGCAACAAGATCTGGAACGCTGCGCGCTATGTTCTGGACAAGGGCGAAGACTGCGGCCAGAACGGCGAAGCCTACGAACTGTCGCTGGCGGATCGCTGGATCATCTCGCAACTGCAGCGCACCGAAGCCGAAGTGACCCGTCAACTGGATCAGTTCCGCTTCGACCTCGCCGCGCAAGCGCTGTACGAGTTCATCTGGAACCAGTACTGCGACTGGTACCTGGAATTGTCCAAGCCTGTGCTGTGGGACGAAAACGCACCGGTCGAACGTCAGCGCGGCACCCGTCGCACGCTGGTGCGCGTACTGGAAGTGGCGCTGCGTCTGGCGCACCCGTTCATGCCGTTCATCACTGAAGAAATCTGGCAGCGCATCGCGCCGCTGGCCGGCATTCAGGGCAAGACGATCATGCTGCAACCTTGGCCGGTGGCCAACGAAGAGCGCATCGATCCGGCGGCCGAAGACGATATCGAATGGCTCAAGGGCCTGATGCTCGGCACGCGCAACATTCGTGGCGAGATGAACATCGGCCCGGGCAAGCCGCTGCCGATCTACCTGAAGAACGTCAGCGCTGAAGACCAGCGCCGCCTCACCGAGAACGAAGCGCTGCTGAAGAAGCTGGCGCGTCTGGAATCGATCACCGTTCTGGCCGCTGGCGATGAAGCACCGCTGTCCGCCACCGCACTGGTTGGCGAGATGGAAGTGCTGGTGCCAATGGCCGGCCTGATCGACAAGGGCGCCGAGCTGGCACGTCTGGACAAGGAAATCCTGCGTCTGCAGGGCGAAGTCCAGCGGGTGGGCGGCAAGCTGTCGAACGCCGGTTTCGTCGACAAGGCCCCGGCCGAAGTCATCGAGAAGGAACGCGCCAAACTGGCCGAGGCCGAACAGGCCCTGGGCAAGCTGGCCGAGCAGCACGCGCGGATTTCCAGCCTGTAAGGGCAAGCCGCAATGAAAAAGGGAGGCCACCATGGCCTCCCTTTTTTATTCAAGAATCACCAAAAATCCCCTGTGGGAGCGGGCTTGCTCGCGAAAGCGGTGTGTCCGCCGACAAATCCGCTGGATGTGGAACCGCCTTCGCGAGCAAGCCCGCTCCCACAGTTTGAACGGAGTTGCCCTTAGATGTGGGACAATAGCCGCCACTTTCAGCCATACCCGAATCGACCACGCCCATGAACGCCCCCCGTACACCTCGCCCCGCGCGCAAGAAGCCTGATTCCGCCACCCCGGCCAAGCCCGTGGAACCGCGTAAAGAGGCCAGCCTGCACCCGCGCAATCGCCATCAGGGTCGTTATGACTTCCCGGCGCTGATCAAAACCACGCCGGAACTGGCGAAGTTCGTGATCATCAACCCGTACGGCAAGGAAAGCATCGACTTCGCAAGTCCCGATGCGGTGCGTGTGTTCAACCGGGCGTTGCTCAAGTCGTTCTACGGCATCCAGCATTGGGACATCCCGGCGGACTACCTTTGCCCACCGGTGCCGGGCCGCGCCGATTACGTGCACTTCCTCGCTGACCTGCTGGCGAGCATGAACGACGGCAAAGTGCCGCGCGGCGCGATCGTCAACGTGCTGGACATCGGCATGGGCGCCAACTGCGTTTATCCACTGATCGGCAACAGCGAATACCGCTGGCATTTCCTCGGCTCGGAGATCGATCCGACGGCCGTGGCTGCCGCCAGAGCCATCGTTCAGTCCAACGATCTGAACAAGGTTATCCAGCTGCGCCAGCAGGAAAACCGCAAGCACATCCTGATCGGCTTGCTGGAGCCAGGCGAGCGCTTTGACCTGACCATGTGCAACCCGCCATTCCACGCCTCGATGGATGAAGCGACCAAGGGCAGCGAACGCAAATGGCGCGCACTGGGCAAGGCCGACCCGAAGCGCAAGTTGCCAGTACTGAATTTCGGCGGCCAGTCGGCCGAGCTGTGGTGTGAAGGTGGCGAAGCACGTTTCGTGACGCAACTGATCGCCGAGAGCGCGAACTTCCAGCACAAGGTGCTGTGGTTCAGCACGCTGGTGTCGAAAGCCTCGAACCTGCCAGCCATCGAAACCGCGCTGAAGAAGGCCGGCGTGCTGGAAAGCCAGGTGGTAGAGATGTCTCAGGGGCAGAAACAGAGCCGTTTCGTCGCCTGGACCTTCCAGACCAAGTCCGAGCAGCAGATCTGGCGGCGCGAGCGCTGGACGCGCTAACCGCAGTTATTGACCGGCGCAGGTTCAAATTGTGGGAGCGGGCTTGCTCGCGAATGCGGTAGATCAGCCAACATTTTAGTCGACTGACAAACCGCTTTCGCGAGCAAGCCCGCTCCCACATTGGCCCAGTGATTCAGTTAGCAAATCGCAGGCACAAAAAAACCGTGCCCGGATCGCTCCGGTGCACGGTTTTTTTATCGCTGCGTCTTACTTGTTCACAGCGTCGGTCAGGCCTTTGGCCACAACCAGCTTGATCACTTTCTTGGCAGGGATTTCGATGGCAGCGCCAGTCGAAGGGTTACGGCCAGTGCGGGCAGGACGCTCGGTCACTTTCAGCTTGCCGATACCTGGCAAGGTGATTTCGCCGCCGTTTTCCAGCTGATCGGCAACGATTTGGCCCAGTTGGTCCAGAGCGTTACGCGCGGTGGTTTTCGGCGCGTCGATAGCTTCAGCGATGTCGGCGATCAGTTGGTCTTTAGTAAGAGCCATGTAGTGTTCCTTCCCTATCAAATTCATATGGATTGCAGAGTGCAGTGTCAGCCATCGAGCCCGATCTTCTGGATCTGGCACCCTCGGCGATAACCACGACGAGTCGGGGTTATAGATACCGAAATCAGGGTTTGGTTCGACCTGACAAATGCTGAATGCACGCTTAACGCAGTGACTTCGCGTAAGACCGGGCAAAACTAGCACAGAGACGGGGAAATATCCGCCTCTAGCTACCCATTTGGTCAGCTTTATTGCTCTAAATCGGTAAAAAACTGCATAAGCCCTGCAACCCGCCCCGGATTTGCCCTTCACTCCGCGCCAAAACCAGTGGTTGCGGTACACTGGGCGCTTTTTCGGGGGAGCCTGCCCTCCTCCCTTCCAACAGCCGAGAAGCCCATGCCGATCCGTCATTGCATCGTCCACCTGATCGACAAAAAACCCGACGGCACGCCCGCAGTTCTGCACGCCCGTGACACAGAACTTGCTGAGTCCGCGGCCATCGAGAACATGCTCGCCGACCTCAACGAGAGCTATAACGCCAAACAGGGCAAAGCCTGGGGTCTGTTCCACCCGGAATCCGGCGCGTTCCCGTTCAGCGGCTGGCTGAAGGAGTACATGGAGGGCGGCAAGGACTTCACCGCGTTCAGCAAAGTCGCGGTCGAACATCTGCAGAAGCTGATGGAAGAATCGAACCTGTCGGTCGGCGGCCACGTGCTGTTCGCCCACTATCAGCAAGGCATGACCGATTACCTGGCAATCGCCCTGCTGCACCACAGCGAAGGCGTGGCGGTGACCGATGAGCTGGACGTGACCCCGTCGCGCCATCTGGACTTGGGCCAACTGCACCTGGCAGCGCGGATCAATGTGTCCGAGTGGCAGAACAACAAGCAGTCCAAGCAGTACATCTCGTTCATCAAGGGCAAGAACGGCAAAAAGGTCTCGGAATACTTCCGCGACTTCATCGGCTGCCAGGAAGGTGTCGATGGTCCAGGCGAGACCCGCACCCTGCTCAAGGCCTTCAGCGACTTCGTCGAGAGCGAAGACCTGCCGGAAGACTCCGCCCGCGAGAAAACCAAGACCCTGGTCGATTACGCCAGCAGCCAGGCCAAGCTGGGCGAGCCGATGGGCCTGGAAGAGCTGTCGGAGCTGATCGACGAGGAGCGCCCGAAAGCTTTCTACGATCACATCCGCAACAAGGATTACGGCCTGTCGCCGGAGATTCCGGCGGATAAACGCACCCTCAACCAGTTCCGCCGCTTCACCGGCCGCGCCGAAGGCCTGTCGATCAGCTTTGAAGCGCACCTGCTGGGCTCCAAGATCGAGTACGACGAAGAGGCCGGCACTCTGGTCATCAAGGGCCTGCCGACCTCGCTCACCGACCAGTTGAAGCGCCGCAACTGATGCTCGGCAATGTGCTGAAGAAGGTCGCGCTGGTTCTGCTGGTGGTGGTGATCTATCAGAACTGGGGCAAGATCGAGCGGCTGTTCAATCCGTCGCAGATGGTCTCGCAACAGACGCGGGCGCAGGCCAATGTCGTGCTCTATGCCACCGACTGGTGCGGCTACTGCAAGCAGACCAAGCGTTTTCTCGACAGCAAGGGGATTCCATTCAAGGAGTTCGACATCGAGAAGGATGCCCAAGCGCGCAAGGCGTACGAGGCACTGGGTGGACGCGGGATTCCGCTGATCGACGTGAACGGCACGTTGATTCGCGGGTTCGACCCGGACGAAATTCTCGCCGCGCTGAAATAACCCTTTCTATACACCCAGAATCTTGTGGCGAGGGGGCTTGCCCCCTCGCCACATGTCATGTGTGGGTTACTTGGCTTCGATACGGAAACCAAAACGCGGGAAGTGCACATGCACCACGCCGCCACGCTGGTCTTCGCGACGAATGATCAACTCTTCGCTACCGGTAAACAGCAGTTCACCGACCACCGGATCAACTCCGTAGTCCGTCGCGGCAATTGATACCTGCTGACCCGCCTTGAACCCGTTAGGATCAACAAACTGCTCATTCGGCAACGCTGCCGGCGTCGAGTTGCGCGCCACTTCCAGCGCTTCTTCGGAGGTCATCGCACTCGCCGCGCCATGACCAAAGCCCAACACTCGGCTCAACCACGCCGACACCGCGGGATAGGCATCCACCAGCGGCGCCGTCACGTGGGTCGCCTTGAGGAACCACAGCGGATGCGCCAGCGCAAAATCGGCAATCGACGGCTCGCCGAACAGGAAGTCGCCCTGCTCGCGCTGCAACTGCTGCTCCAGGCGAGCCATGATGGTTGGCCATTGGTGCTTGGCCTGTTCAGCCGTCAGCTTGGTCGCCGAGCCCCCGCTGAACAGACCGGCACGGTCAGCGAGGAACGCCTTGATCGCTTCCGGCGGCAATTTGCCGAAACGCACAGCCACCGATTCCGGCTGGAACACCAGGCTCACCGCGTTCTGAAACACCAACGAATCGGCCCACGCCGCGAAGCTGGCACTGGTCATTTCCTGACCTTCAGGGAAAAACGCCGGTAGGGCTTTTTCCTGCTCCAGGCGACGCGCAATCAACGACGTGTCGCAATAGATGTCAGCGCCGATCTGCAGCACCGGGGTCTTGCGGTAGCCACCGGTCAGGGCCGTCAGATCCGGCTTGGGCATCACCGGCGAAATGTGCACCGAGCGCCAGGACAAGCCTTTGAAACCCAACAACAGGCGAGCCTTTTCGGCAAATGGAGAGGTCGGGTAATGATGCAGAATCAACTCGGACATGCTCGGCTCCGCCGCACAGAAAGTGAGTCGGCAGCTTAGCGTGCATTTGATTAGGAGCCTACAGATCTGGCTGATGGGAACCGATCAGTCAGAATGATAAGACGCGACCAGGCATTCCTTGGCGCTCTTGCGCAGCTTCTTGATCAGCCGTTCCTGACGCAAGGCATCGCTCTTGTCGCGGCAACGCTCGGTGTAGACCAGCGCCATGGCCGGGCTGGACAGAAAGAAGCGCGCGCCCTTGCCACTCTGATGCTTGGCGAAACGGCGCACCGGGTCGTCGCTGATCCCGCAATACAACGAGCCGTTGGCCGCGCGCACGAGATAGACGAACCAGGATTTGCTCACTGGCTCGACAACATCGACGGGGTTTTCGCTAAGGCTGGTCACTTCGAGATCAAGGCGTGCAGGAAACAGGCCGCGATCTTATCAGCGACTGGCCTGAAATGCCTTCAGTCCCTTCAGCGCCTGCGCCCGCACGGCGTTGCGTACCAGCGGCGTCCAGCCCAGCAGCAAGCCCTTGAAACCCAGCGCCTGACGCGACCAGCGCCACAGATCGAAGTGGTCGTGGTGCTCGCAGATCTTGCCGTCCCGGAAGACGAAGCGCGCCTGGATATCGTTGATCACCACGTTGCCAGTCTGGCTGAACAGATACGTCGCCACCCAGTGCGCACCGCCGCTGCGCTCGACAGCACGGACATTATCGAAGGTCAGGGAAAAATCCTTGGCGCGGGTGGTGAGCATGCGCCACATGTCGCCGGCATCGCGCCCGCGCAGTTCACCGAAGGCCGGATCGCTGAACACCACGTCATCGGTGTAGCAGGCGGCCATGGCTTCGGCGTCGAGGCGCTGGAAGGCCTGGTAGAAGCGGGTGATCAGGGCGGCGTGGGCTTCGCTCATGGGCAAACTCCAGAGAGTGGACAGATTGCCAGCACGATAAGCCGAAGACCGCAGAAACACTATCGGCATTCGCGCACCGAATACCAGCAACACACAAAACCAATGTGGGAGCGAACCTGCTCGCGAATACGCGGGGTCAGTCAACGTTGATGACGACTGATTCACCGCCTTCGCGAGCAAGCCCGCTCCCACAGGGTTCCCTTGCGACAATTACATCGCTTCCAGCCTCAGATCTTTTCGCTTTGCACTTGCACGTACAACGCCCGGCCGGCACCCAGCCCGGCGATGATCGCGCCGGTGCCAATGATGCCGAAGATCCAGCCCACCGCGTTCCAGCCGCCGGTCCAGTCATGCACCACGCCAACCGCGAACGGGCCCATCGAGGCCAGGGTGTAACCGAAGCCTTGGGACATGCTCGACAGGTTCGCTGCGACGTGCGAATCCCGCGAGCGCAGCACGATCAGGGTCAGCGCCAGACTGAATGTACCGCCCTGCCCCAGCCCCAGCAGAATCGCCCAGCCCCACAGGCCTTCGATTGGCGCATACAGGCAACCGAACAAACCACCGAGGGTCAGCGCCATCACCACCACGATCGCCAGGCGCTGATCCTTGCCACGGGTCGCCAGCCACGGCGCCGCGAGGGAGCTGGCGAGCTGGATGATCACCGAGCCGGAGAGCACCAGGCCGGCCTGGGTCGGGGTCAGTCCGCGACCGATCAGGATCGACGGCAACCAGCCAAACACGATGTACGCCAGCGACGATTGCAGGCCCATGTACAAGGTCACTTGCCAGGCCAGCGGATCGCGCAGCAGCCCGCGCACGCGATAGGCCACGTTGTGCGCGCCATGCTTTTGCCCGACTTGCGGCAGCCAGAACACCGCCGCCACCAGCGCCGGAATCACCCAGAAGCCCAGGCCCAGCGCCCAGCTATTGTCGAAGTGTTCGCTCAACGGCACGGTCGAACCCGCCGCCATCGCCGCCCCCAGGC
The DNA here is from genome assembly GCF_000633255.1 of Pseudomonas sp. H1h. Taxonomy (GTDB): domain Bacteria; phylum Pseudomonadota; class Gammaproteobacteria; order Pseudomonadales; family Pseudomonadaceae; genus Aquipseudomonas. The sequence continues at coordinate 47,451 of NZ_AYMJ01000025.1, read as the reverse complement.
ACAGGGCCATGGTATAGACGCCGGTCATGGTTCCAGCGTGTTTGGCGAAGTCGCGTTTGACGATACCCGGCAGCAGCACACCGATAATGCCGATGCTTGCACCGCCCAGCACACTGCCGGCGAACAGGCCGATCTCACCGAAGTTGCTGCGCAGGATGATCCCTCCGGCCAGCGTCAGCAGGATGCCGAGCACCACCCGCTCGGCGCCGAAACGTCGCGCCAGAATCGGCGCCAGCGGTGCGAACAAACCAAGGCACAGCACCGGCAAAGTGGTCAGCAGACCGGCCTGCGCGGCAGACAGGCCAAGGCTTTTCGACACTTCGCTGAGCAGCGGCGCCATGCTCGACAGCGCCGGACGCAGGTTCAGTGCCACCAGGATCAGCCCCAACAGCAACAGCCACGGCCGGCGCACCAGCGGATGGCTTTGCTGCACTTGCTCGTCATCGGCCTCGGCGTCGATCAGCAGCTCTTCAAGCTCGGCTGTTCTTTTGGGGATGGACAGGTTTTTCTCGCTTTCAAGGTTCATTGATCAACTGCCTCGATATGGCTTTGGCCCGCTCCGGGTCGCGTTGTTCGACGGCATCGAGCAGCTCGATGTGCAAGTCGAACACTTCCTGACGGCGCGGGACGATGTTCAGCGTCTGGCGCAATTGCGCGCCGACGATGCTGGAAAAATAGCGATACAACTCGCTGAGAGTCGGGTTGTGCGCGGCATCCACCAGACGGCGGTGGAACACCAGATCGCAGGAAATGTAAGTGTCGAGATCGCCGTGGTAGTGGCTGCCACTGGTGCCGAGCGCTTCACGCAAAGCAACCAGATCATCATCCGTGCGGCGCAACGCCGCCAGGCCGATCGCCTCGACTTCGAGGATGTGCCGGGTCTCGCGCGCCTGTTCAAGCGAGCAACGGGACAACGCCTTGAGCGTGTCCATCGGATCGACCACCGCCCGCAAGTAACTGCCATCGCCCTGACGGATTTCGATCAGTCCGGAAAACGCCAGTACGCGCATGGCCTCCCGTACGGTGTTGCGACTGATGCCCAGCTCAGCGCAAAGCTCGGGCTCGGTCGGCAGACGTTCGCCAACCTGCCACACGCCATCGGTGATGCGTTGACGTAATTGATCCAGGGCCTGATCGACCAGGGATCGCTTAATCAAAGGTGAAATGTCTGACATAGGATTCGCCCTTTCATCCAATCATAGGATGAATTTTCTGACATGGTAGTCAGCTGTGTGCAGGACGGCAACCACTTATGGCCAGGAGGAGGCTCCAAGAACCCTTTGCTTCCGATCTTTTTCGGAGTGTCGAAGACGTCGGTCCTACTCGCCGAGTAGAAAAATCATTCACCTGCGAAGTTATTTCCCACATCGCAAAGGAATATTTGCCGACATCACTCACAGCCATAGGACTTCAGACTTTGGAAATTAATCCGCGGGCGATTTGGTCCGTCATTTAGTTCAAAGGAAGAATGAAAAACTCATGGTAGAAATCAATTTCGGTATGCAGCACAGCCGCCCTTTTGCCTTGGAGAAAAACCGTCAACTACTGGCCGTACGCAGTCACGCCCATGAAAAAAGCCCCGCCGGTCATCCGACGGGGCTTTGTTGTTAAACCAGCCTCCAGGCAATCAATGCAGAATCTGACTCAGGAACAGCTTCGTCCGGTCGTTCTGTGGATTGTCGAAGAAGTCATTCGGCGCCGCCTGCTCAACGATCTCGCCCTTGTCCATGAAGATCACGCGATTGGCCACGGTGCGGGCGAAGCCCATTTCGTGGGTCACGCAGAGCATGGTCATGCCGTCTTCAGCGAGGCCGATCATGGTGTCGAGTACTTCTTTGACCATCTCCGGGTCGAGTGCCGAGGTCGGTTCGTCGAACAGCATGATTTTCGGTTTCATGCACAGCGCACGGGCGATTGCCACACGCTGTTGCTGGCCGCCGGACAGTTGCCCCGGGAATTTATGCGCCTGCTCCGGAATGCGTACGCGTTCCAGGTAATGCATGGCAATTTCCTCGGCCTTGCGCTTGGGCATCTTGCGCACCCACATCGGCGCCAGCGTGCAGTTCTGCAGGATGGTCAGGTGCGGGAACAGATTGAAGTGCTGGAACACCATGCCGACTTCGCGGCGGATCGCTTCGATCTGCTTGAGGTCGTTGGTCAGTTCCACGCCATCGACGACGATGCGGCCCTGCTGGTGTTCTTCCAGGCGATTGAGGCAACGAATGGTGGTCGACTTGCCGGAACCCGACGGGCCGCACAGCACGATACGCTCGCCCTGTTTGACGTTGAGGTTGATGTCTTTCAGCACGTGGAACTGGCCGTACCACTTGTTCACGCCCTGCATCTGAATAATGCCTTCAGGGCCCACAGGCTTTTTGATTGCTTCGCTCATTTACAGAGAACTCCTAACGCTTGTGGCCAGTGTCGAGCTTGCGTTCCAGATGCATGGAATAGCGCGACATACCAAAACAGAAAATCCAGAACACCAGGGCGGCGAACACGTAGCCTTCGGTGGCCATGCCCAGCCATTTCGGATCGGCAGCGGCTTGCTTGACGCTGTTGAGCAGGTCAAACAGGCCGATGATGATCACCAGGCTAGTGTCCTTGAACAGCGCAATGAACGTGTTGACGATGCCCGGAATCACCAGCTTCAGAGCCTGCGGCAGAATCACCAGGCCCATCGCGCGCCAGTAACCGAGGCCCATTGCGGCAGCGGCTTCGTACTGACCTTTGGGGATCGCTTGCAGACCGCCGCGCACCACCTCAGCCACATAGGCCGACTGGAACAGGATCACGCCGATCAGTGCGCGCAGCAACTTGTCGAAGTTCATGCCTTCGGGCAGGAACAGCGGCAGCATCACCGACGACATGAACAGCACGGTGATCAACGGCACGCCCCGCCAGAACTCGATGAACGTCACGCAGACCACGCGAATCGCCGGCATGTTCGAGCGCCGGCCCAGCGCCAGGATGATCCCCAGCGGCAACGCACCGGCGATACCCACGGTGGCGATCACCAGCGTCAGCATCAGCCCGCCCCACTGGCTGGTCGCCACGGTCGTTAAACCAAAGACGCCGCCGTGCAGCAGGAAGTACGCAACGATCGGGTAGATCACCAGGAAGCTCAGGCCGTACACCGCTTTACGCGGGAAGCGTGAGATGAACAGTGGCGCCACGCCGATTACTGCCAGCCAAACGGTGAGGTCTACGCGCCAGCGCAGCTCGGTCGGGTAGTAGCCGTACATGAACTGGCCGAAACGCTGCTGAATGAACACCCAGCAGGCGCCGTCCTTGGTGCAGTCGGCGCGAGTGGTGCCCACCCAGTTGGCGTCGAAGACCGCCCAGCTGAGAATCGGCGGAACCACCAGGTAGATCAGGTAGAACGCAAACAGCGTCAGCAGGGTGTTGAGCCAGCTGGAGAACATGTTCGCGCGCATCCACGCCACCACGCCGATGCTGCTGCTCGGTGGGGGCATGTCGGGTTTGAAAGTATGGGTTGTCATGCGCGTTTCCTCACCGCTCGATCAGCGCAATGCGCTTGTTGTACCAGTTCATCAGCAAGGAAATGCTGATACTGATCGCCAGGTACACGCTCATGGTGATGGCAATGACTTCGATAGCCTGGCCGGTCTGGTTGAGCACGGTGCCGGCGAACAACGAAACCATTTCCGGGTAGCCGATACCGGCGGCCAGCGAAGAGTTTTTCGCCAGGTTCAGGTATTGGCTGGTCAGTGGCGGAATAATCACCCGCAGCGCTTGTGGAATGATCACCTTGCGCAAGGTCGGGCCGTTGCGCAGGCCGAGCGAACGGGCCGCTTCGGTCTGGCCGTGGCTGACCGACTTGATCCCCGAGCGCACGATTTCAGCGATGAACGCTGCGGTGTACACGGTCAACGCCAGGGTCAGCGCAAGCAGTTCCGGGATCAGTACCCAGCCACCGACGAAGTTGAAGCCCTTGAGTTGCGGCAATTCCCAATGCAACGGTGCTCCGAAGAGCAGCGCGCACAAGGTCGGGAGCACCAACAGGATCGCCAGGCCGGTCCAGAACTTGTGGAACGGTACGCCGGTGTCTTCGAAACGCTTGTTGGCCCAGCGGCACATCAACACGATGGCGACGATGGCCAGCACCACGCTGATGAAGAACGCCCAGAAGCCGTCAGCCATTTGCGCGGCCGGCATGTTCAGGCCACGGCTGCTGACGAAGAAAGTGTCGCCGAAGTTGTGGCTGTTGCGCGGTCCCGGCATGGTCAGGAATACCGCGAAGTACCAGAACAGAATCTGCAGCAGCGGCGGAATGTTGCGGAATACTTCCACATACACGGTCGCCAGTTTGCTGATGATCCAGTTCGGCGACAGCCGCGCCACACCGATGAGGAAGCCCAGCAGGGTCGCCAGGATCACGCCGATGAAAGTGACCAGCAGAGTGTTGAGCAAACCGATCACGAACACCCGCGAGTAACTGTCCGCTTCGGTGTAGGAGATCAGGTGCTGAGCGATGCCGAATCCGGCACTACGCTCCAGAAAGCTGAAACCGGAGGTGATGCCCCGGTGCTGCAGGTTGGTCTGAGTGTTATCGAACAGATACCAGCCCATGGCGACCACCGCCACGACAGTGATGATCTGAAACAGCCACGCACGCACTCGCGGATCGCTGAGGCTGAACCTCTGCTTTGGTGCGCCGATTGAATTTTGCATGAAGTGCCCCGGAAAAAATGGAACAGAACATCACCCGGCGGTTGGCCCGCCGGGTGATAGAACCATTAGCGCACTGGTGGTGCGTACTGAATGCCGCCGTTGGTCCACAGCGCGTTCAGGCCACGGTCGATTTCCAGCGGAGTGCTCTTGCCGAGGTTTTTCTCGAAGATTTCACCGTAGTTACCGACCTGCGAAACGATTTTCACAACCCAGTCCTTCGGCAGTTTCAGGTCCTTGCCATATTCACCGTCAGCGCCCAGCAGACGAGCAACGTCCGGGTTCTTGGTGGACTTGGCTTCTTCCAGTACGTTTTTCGACGTCACGCCGGCTTCTTCAGTGTTCAGCAGCGCGTAGCCAACCCAGCGAACGATCGCCAGCCACTCGTCGTCGCCGTTACGCACGACCGGGCCCAGTGGCTCCTTGGAAATGGTTTCCGGCAGCACCACGTAGTCTTTTGGCGAGGCCAGTTTGCTGCGTTGTGCGTAGAGCTGCGACTTGTCGGAGGTCAGCACGTCGCAACGACCGGATTCCAGCGACTTGGCGCTTTCATCGGAGGTGTCGAACGTGATCGGGGTGTACTTCAGGCCGTTGGCGCGGAAGTAGTCGGATACGTTCAGTTCGGTAGTAGTACCGGCCTGGATGCAGATGGTTGCACCGTCCAGTTCCTTGGCACTTTTCACGCCCAGCTTGTTGTTGGCCAGGAAGCCCACGCCGTCGTAGTAAGTGATGAAGCCCGGGAATTTCAGACCCATGCCGGCATCACGCGAGCTGGTCATGGTGGTGTTGCGCGAGAGCAGGTCGATTTCGCCGGACTGCAGCGCGGTGAAGCGCTCCTTGGCGTTCAACTGGCTGAACTTGACCTTGGTTGCGTCGCCGAATACGGCAGCGGCCACAGCGCGGCAGACGTCAGCGTCGATCCCGAGGATCTTGCCCGAAGCGTCCGGTACCGAGAAGCCCGGCAGACCGTCGCTCACGCCACACTGCACGAAACCTTTCTTTTGCACGGCATCCAGGGTTGCACCCGCCTGAGCGAACCCGCTGACGCCGAGTACTGCTGCTGCAGTCACGACCGCCAGAGTGGATTTCAACATCTTCATTCAAACCTCCAGTTTTGCTCTTGTTGTGTCGGAGCTTGAGTCCAGTCGCACCCTTTTGAGGCGTTGTTGACCCGTGTTGGCTTTTTTTGGGGTCAACCGACGTAAGACCTTCGCTATGAGTCTAGTAGGAGAAAATCCACATCATGGACAACTCACTTCTCACCAGTCGGCCGAACGGGCTGTAGCCCTTTCACGTTCGCTTTGCCCGTAGCGGCCATTGGCGAACATCCATCACCGGATTCTTTGCAATCCCTTCGCACGACGTACACTGATAGTGTTACCGCCACACGCGAGATCGGTTGCACGCAAAGAGCCATAGCAAAGCCCGTACCACACCGCTTGCTGAAGCGATTGCGCGACAGGTCAATAGCAAAACTTGTAGCCTTGCGACATCTTCTTAACGGATCGAACGGGCGCGCACGCAAATCACGCACTTATTGAGAGCGCCCGCACATTTTTGGAGCAGCCATGACCGAGCCCCTGATTCTTGAACCCGTAAAGCCCGCAGACGCCTGCGTGATCTGGCTGCACGGCCTCGGCGCTGATCGCTATGACTTCCTGCCCGTAGCCGAAGCCTTGCAGGAAAGCCTGCTGAGCACGCGCTTTGTATTGCCTCAGGCACCGACCCTGCCTGTGACCATCAATGGTGGTTATGCGATGCCGAGCTGGTACGACATAAAGGCCATGAGCCCGGCGCGGGCGATTGATCGTGAACAGTTGGAGGAGTCCTCCGAGCGCATCGTCAAACTGATCGATGTGCAGCGCGCTGCCGGAATAGACGCTTCGCGAATTTTCCTCGCCGGGTTTTCCCAGGGTGGCGCCGTCGTCCTGCACACCGCCTATCTGAAGTGGCAAGGTCCGTTGGGTGGCGTACTTGCCCTGTCCACCTATGCCCCGACCTTTACCGACGAAATGGAGCTTTGCGCCAGTCAGCAGCGCATTCCGGCGTTATGCCTGCACGGCCAGTTCGATGGCGTGGTGCAAAACTCCATGGGCCGCAGTGCCTACGAGCATTTAAAGCAGCATGGTGTCACCGTGACATGGCAGGAATACCCAATGGAGCACGAAGTGTTACCCGAAGAAATTCGCGACATCGGCGTCTGGCTGACCGAGCGTCTACGCTGATTCGGCCGCAGAGCGGACCCCTTTGATCATCCCACTACGCCGAGCCCGCTTCTTGCATTACACTGGCCGGCGTACATTCCTTAACCAATTGATGAGATGACCGTGCTCAAAGCACTCAAGAAAATGTTCGGTAAAAGCGAGGCTGAGCAGCTCGCGCCAGTTCCCAGTGCGCCGTCGCACGCCCCCGGCCCTCGCAGCGAGGCTCCCAAGGCTGAACATCCGGCTCCGCTAGCGACACCCAAGCCTGAGCCGCAACCCGCTACCGCCGCCGAACCTGTCCGCGCCGAAGCGCCGAAACCGGCCCGCCCGCGTCGCGAACCCAAGCCCAAGGCACCGGTCATTCCCTGGAAACTCGAAGATTTCGTCGTCGAACCCCAGGAAGGCAAAACCCGCTTCCACGATTTCAAACTCGCTCCGGAACTGATGCACGCCATCCAGGACCTGGGCTTTCCGTACTGCACGCCGATCCAGGCGCAGGTGCTGGGTTTCACCCTCGCCGGCAAAGACGCCATCGGCCGCGCGCAGACCGGTACCGGCAAGACGGCCGCGTTCCTGATCTCGATCATCACTCAGCTGTTGCAGACCCCACCGCCAAAAGAGCGCTACATGGGCGAACCCCGTGCGCTGATCATCGCGCCGACCCGCGAGCTGGTGGTGCAGATCGCCAAGGACGCCGCTGACCTGACCAAGTACACCGGCCTGAACGTCATGACGTTCGTCGGCGGCATGGACTTCGACAAGCAGCTCAAGCACCTCGAAGCCCGCCATTGCGACATTCTTGTCGCTACCCCGGGCCGTCTGCTCGACTTCAACCAGCGTGGCGACGTGCACCTGGACATGGTCGAAGTGATGGTGCTGGACGAAGCCGACCGCATGCTCGACATGGGTTTCATCCCGCAAGTACGCCAGATCATTCGCCAAACCCCGCCGAAGTCCGAGCGCCAGACCCTGCTGTTCTCCGCGACCTTCACCGAAGACGTGATGAACCTGGCCAAGCAATGGACCACCGACCCTGCGATCGTAGAAATCGAAGTCACCAACGTGGCCAACGAAAACGTCGAGCAGCACATCTACGCCGTGGCCGCTGCCGACAAGTACAAACTGCTGTTCAACCTGGTCAACGACAACGGTTGGGAGCGGGTGATCGTGTTTGCCAACCGCAAGGACGAAGTACGGCGCATCGAAGAACGCCTGGTGCGTGACGGCATCAACGCCGCGCAACTGTCGGGCGACGTGCCGCAACACAAGCGCATCAAGACCCTCGAAGGCTTCCGCGAAGGCAAGATCCGCGTATTGGTCGCGACCGACGTGGCCGGGCGCGGCATTCACATCGACGGCATCAGTCACGTGATCAACTTCACCCTGCCAGAAGTACCGGACGACTACGTGCACCGCATCGGTCGTACCGGTCGTGCAGGCGCCGACGGCGTATCGATCAGCTTCGCCGGTGAGGACGACTCCTACCAGTTGCCGTCCATCGAAGAGAAGCTCGGTCGCAAGATCAGCTGCGAAACGCCGCCGACGCATCTGTTGCGTGCAGTTGAGCGCAAGCGTCCGCAGTAAGCGACGTTTGAAAGAAAGCGCAGCCGACAACGACTGCGCTTTTTTTTCGCCCGGCGTTTCATCAGGTGCTTGCGAGAGACAACTAAAAGTCCATAATAGACTAATTAGTTTATTTTTAGACGCCGGAGCCTGACATGCCCAGTAAGCCCAACGTGATCGACCAAGCCCAGGCTCGCGAGCTGCTGACACGCATCGACGTGCCGCAAATCCTGCGCAAACTGTTTCGCGACCTCGCCGCCGGACTCGCCGTGCAACCGGCGCAGCAACTGGTGGAATTCCCGCAAGGTGCCGGCGACTTCATCAATTACCTGGGTGTGCTGGCCGAAGATGGCGTGTACGGGGTCAAGACGTCACCGTACATCGTTCGAGAACAGGGGCCGTTGGTGACAGCGTGGACGCTGTTGATGTCGATGCAAACCGGTCAGCCGTTGCTGCTGTGCGATGCCGGCGAACTGACCACCGCACGTACCGCCGCGACCACCGCCGTGGCGGTCGACGCCCTCGCGCCGCTGAATGCCACGCGACTGGCGATCATCGGCAGCGGCAAGGTCGCCCAGGCGCATCTGCATTACGTGAAAGGTCTGCGCGACTGGCAGAGCATCAGCGTGTATTCGCCCTCGTTGCTCGAAGACGCCGAAACTCAGGCACATTTGAAAGCTATCGCACCCGATCTGAAGATCGCCGACAGCCGCGAAGCCGCTTTCGCCGAAGCCGACGTGATCATGCTCTGCACCTCGTCCGCCGGGCCGGTGATTGATCCGGCCACCTTAGGCAAACCAGCGCTGATCACCTCGATCAGCACCAACGCCCCACGCGCCCATGAAGTACCGCCACAGAGCCTCAACGCCATGAAGGTGTTCTGCGACTATCGGCTGACCACGCCGGGCTCGGCCGGTGAGATGCTGCTCGCCACTGAACAGCATGGCTGGGACAAGGCAGCAATTGTCGGTGACCTGGCCGATCTGCTCAGCGAAAAAGTGCCGCGCCCCGGTTACGACCGTCACGTATTTTTCCGTTCAATCGGCCTGGGCCTGGAAGACATCGCGCTGGCGAATGCGATTTATCAGCTGAACCTGTAACACCACAAATCCCCTGTGGGAGCGGGCTTGCTCGCGAAGAGGCCGTGTCAGGCAATTTATTCAACGAATGACACACCGCCTTCGCGAGCAAGCCCGCTCCCACAGGGTGATCAGCGAACTCCTTGATATTGCGTCCACACCGGAGACTTTCATGAGCCAGGCAGACTTCATCATCATCGGCGGCGGGATTGCCGGCGCTTCCACCGGTTTCTGGCTGTCGCCGCACGCCAAAGTGATTGTGCTGGAACGTGAGTCGCACCCGGCCTACCACTCCACCGGACGCTCGGCGGCGCTGTACTCCGCTGCGTACGGAACACCGCAGGTGCGGGCGCTGACGCTGGCCAGCCGTGAATTTTTCGATCATCCGCCAAGCGGCTTCTGCGAGCACCCATTGCTTACGCCGCGCGGCGAAATGACTGTTGATTTCACCGGTGACGCCGCCGAACTGCACAACCAGTACCTCAGCGCCAAGGCCACGGTACCGGAGATGCAATTGCTCAGCGCCGACGAAGCCTGCGCACGGCTGCCGATTCTGCGTCGGGAAAAGGTTCACGGTGCGATCTACGACCCGACCGCCAGCGACATCGACACCGACGCCCTGCATCAGGGTTACCTGCGCGGCATCCGCCGCAACAACGGCGAAGTGCACACCGATTGCGAAGTGCTCGGCCTGAGTCGCGACGCCGATGGCCAATGGCAAGTGCAGACCAACGGCCAGACCTTCAGCGCACCCGTCGTGATCAACGCCGCCGGCGCCTGGGCCGACAAGATCGGCGCTCTGGCTGGCGCGCAATTGCTCGGGCTGCAACCCAAACGCCGCGCAGCTTTTATCTTTGCCGGCCCCGAGGGCGTCGACACTCACCACTGGCCGATGCTGGTCAGCCTCGACGAATCGTTCTACATGAAACCCGACGCCGGGATGTTCCTCGGTTCGCCGGCCAACGCCGACCCGGTCGAGCCTCACGACGTGCAGCCCGAAGAGCTGGACATCGCCATGGGCATCTACCAGATCGAAGAAGCCACGACCCTGAGCATCCGTCGCCCGACCCGCACCTGGGCCGGTTTGCGCAGCTTTGTCGCGGACGGCGATCTGCTCAGCGGCTTCGATCCACAAGTGCCGGGGCTGTTCTGGGTCGCCGCCCAGGGCGGTTATGGCATTCAGACCTCACCGGCCATGGGGCAGGCCAGCGCGGCATTGCTGCGCGGTCAGCCGCTGCCTGAGCCGCTGCAGCAGTTCGGTCTGAGCAGCGCCATGCTCTCCCCTGCCCGGCTGGGCTGAGCACCCTCGCGGATGACGCGCCCAACGGATTGCGGCACACTCGCAGCGCCCCCTGTTCACGGGGGCGTTGACGCCGCCTGGAGCTCCACAGACATGACCGCCCCCGAATTCGATCCGGCACTGGATAACTTCCGTGCCGTCGCCGACGCCATCGCCACGCTGTTCTTTCCCCACGCCGAAGTGGTGCTGCACGACCTGCGTACACAAAAAGTCGACTACATCGCCAACAACCTGTCCAAACGCGAGATTGGCGACGATTCATCACTCGAAGACATGCTCAGCGAGGATGTCAGCGACCGCAACATCGGCCCGTACGAAAAGCTCAATTGGGACGGCCAGAAGATTCGCAGCCTGAGCACGGTGCTGCGCGACAGCGAAAGCCGGCCGCTGGCAGTGCTGTGCATCAACCTGAATATTTCGCTGTTCGAAAATGCCAAGGCCGCGCTGGACCTGTTCCTGTCGCCGAGCAAACTGATCCCGCAACCGGACTCACTGTTTCGCGATGACTGGCAGGAACGGATCAACACCTTCCTCCACGCCTGGCTGCGCGAACGCCAGTTGAGCCTGAATCTGCTGACCCGCGATCACAAGCGCGAACTGGTGCTGGCCCTGCACGCCGAAGGCGCCTTCAAGGGCAAGAGCGCCTCGAACTATGTGGCCAATGTGCTGAACATGGGGCGGGCGACGGTCTACAAGCACTTGAAGGAATTGAAGGGCTAGGCTCCATAAGCTGTATTGCCTGATCAGGCCCCTTCGGGAGCAAGCCCCCTCCCACATTGGAAGGCGTTCCCCTGTGGGAGGGGGCTTGCTCCCGAAGGCGGGCCCTCAGTCGCCGTGGATATCAGACTTGAAATACTTCTCCCAAATCTCCCACATTGGAAGGCGTTCCCCTGTGGGAGGGGGCTTGCTCCCGAAGGCGGCTCCTCAGTCGCCGTAGATATCAGACTTGAAATACTTCTCCCAAATCTCCCACATTGGAAGGCGCTCCCCTGTGGGAGGGGGCTTGCTCCCGAAGGCGGCTCCTCAGTCGCCGTAGATATCAGACTTGAAATACTTCTCGGAAATCTTCTGATATTCGCCACTGGCACGAATCCCGTCGATGGCTGTGTTCAACTCGCTGACCAGCTCGCCATTGCCCTTGCGCACCGCAATCCCCGCGCCCTCGCCCACGTATTTCGGGTCTTTCAGTTCCGGCCCGACAAACGCATAACCCTTGCCTCGCGGCATCGACAGGAAGTCCGTCAGCGGGATGGTGTCGGCGAAAATCGCATCCAGCCGCCCGGCCGCCAGGTCCATGTAGATCTCTTCGTTGTTGCTGTAGCGCTTGACGTTGATGCCCTTGGGTTCAAACACCTCGGTGGCATAACGGTCGGTGGTGGTGGCGCGCTGCACACCGACATTCTTGCCCTTGAGGCTGGCGTACTGATCATCCACCGTAGCACCGTCCTTCATTACCAGTCGCGACGAGGTGAAGTAGTACTTGTGGGTGAAATCCACCGACTTCTTGCGGTCCTCGTTGATGGTCATCGACGACAGGGCCATGTCGATTTTCTTCACCTTCAGCGAAGGAATCAGGCCATCGAACTCACCCTCGACCCAGACGCACTTGACTTTCATCTGCGCGCACAGGGCATTGCCGATGTCATAGTCGAAACCGACAATTTCACCTTTGTCGGTTTTCGAGGCGAACGGCGGATAAGCCGCTTCAATGCCGATACGCAAGGTTTTCTCGGCGGCAAAAGCACTGGTGCACGCCAACAGGCTCAGGGCCAGACCGGTGATGAGGGGGAGTTTCTTCATGTTCGTTCTCTCGCGGGTTGTTGTTGGTTTGGCAAGACAGAAGAAAGAGCTGGAACGGAGGGAGACAGTTTTTTGTACTTGTAAATCCATACTGGACTTTTACGTACAAACCGTCAATCGGGCAAAGAGGCAGAGATTGCGGTTTTGCTGATGACGCCTTCGCGAGCAGGCTCGCTCCCACAGGAGATCTGCGCCGGGCACAAAGTCTGTGTACGTGAAGATTCAAATGTGGGAGCGAGCCTGCTCGCGAAGACGGACTTGCAGACGCTATGAAGAACTACTTCTTCCAGCGATCTGCAGCGGCATGATCACTGTCACGCCCTTCCACCCAACGCGGGCCGTCGCTGGTGTTTTCCTTCTTCCAGAACGGTGCACGGGTTTTCAGGTAGTCCATGACAAAGGCGCAGGCATCGAAAGCGGCCTGACGATGGGCACTGGCTGCACCGACAAACACGATCGGCTCACCCGGCTCCAGCGCGCCAATGCGGTGTAACACTTCCAGCTTGAGCAACGGCCAGCGCTGCTCGGCCTCGACAGCGATCTTGCCGAGGGCTTTTTCGGTCATGCCCGAATAGTGTTCGAGGAACATTCCCGCCACATCAAGGCCGTCGTTAAAGTCGCGCACATAACCGACAAAACTCACCACTGCACCAACGCCAACGTTGGCCGCGTGCATCGCATTGACTTCAGCACCGGGATCGAACGCCGTGGACTGCACACGAATCGCCATGGCTCAGCCTCCGGTCACGGTGGGGAAAAACGCCACTTCGTCGCCGTCACTCACCGGCTCGTCGAGCTGGCACAGGTCTTCGTTGCGGGCGCACATCAGGTTCTGTTCGCTCAACACCTGGGCACCCTCACGTTGCGCGAGCAGTGCACGCACGTCATCGACGGTGGCGAAATCACCTTCGACCGCCACCGAGTCCACGCCCAGCGCTTCACGGTAACGGGCGAAAAACCTTACCGTCAGGTTCATGGCTGCTCCGCCTGGAAATGCCCGCTCTTGCCGCCGACCTTCTCCAGCAGACGCACGCTTTCGATGGTCATGCCACGATCCACAGCCTTGCACATGTCGTAGATGGTCAGTGCGGCGACGCTGGCAGCGGTCAGTGCTTCCATTTCCACGCCGGTCTGCCCGGACAGCTTGCAGCGCGCAACGATGCGCACACTGTCGTCGCCCTCAGCGCTGAGTTCGACCTTGACGCCGGTGAGCATCAGCGGATGGCACAGCGGGATCAGATCACTGGTCTTCTTCGCCGCCTGAATGCCGGCGATCCGCGCCACGGCAAACACATCGCCCTTGGGATGGCCGCCGCTGACGATCATCTGCAGGGTTTCGGGGAGCATGCGCACCAGCGCCTGGGCGGTCGCCTCACGGAACGTCACGGCTTTTTCGGTGACGTCGACCATGTTGGCGCGACCTTGGGAATCGAGATGAGTCAGCACGGGATTACTCCTGATCAGGAGCAGGGATTGTAAACCTGCGGGTCAAATTTCCGCATCATTGATTATGAATTCACACCGTCCCCCAGTGGGAGCGAGCTTGCTCGCGAAGGCGGTGCATCAGGCTACATCGATGGTGACTGGCACACCGTATTCGCGAGCAGGCTCGCTCCCACAGGGATATACATTTATCCATAAAAAACCGGGCGGCTTTCGGGCCGCCCGGTTTCGGTTGAAGGGTTACAAATGCGATTCGGCGTATTCGGCCAGAATCGAGCGCGGTACTCCCTGCAAGGTGATGTGCACACCGTTGGGGAAATCCTTGAAGCGTTCGGTCAGGTAGGTCAGCCCGGAACTGGTCGCGGACAGGTAAGGGGTATCGATCTGTGCCAGGTTACCCAGGCACACCACTTTGGAACCGGCGCCGGCCCGGGTGATGATGGTTTTCATCTGGTGCGGCGTGAGGTTCTGGCATTCGTCGATCAGGATCAGGCTCTGCTGGAAGCTGCGACCACGAATGTAATTGAGTGATTTGAACTGCAACGGTACTTTGCTGAGGATGTAGTCGACGCTGCCATGGGTGTTTTCGTCATCCATGTGCAAGGCTTCGAGGTTGTCGGTGATGGCGCCCAGCCACGGCTCCATTTTTTCCGCTTCAGTGCCGGGCAGGAAGCCGATTTCCTGGTCCAGGCCCTGCACGCTGCGGGTCGCGATGATCCGGCGATAGCGCTTGCTGACCATGGTCTGCTCGATGGCCGCAGCCAGCGCCAGAATGGTTTTACCCGAACCTGCCGCACCCGACAGGTTGACCAGATGAATATCCGGATCCAGTAGCGCATACAGCGCCAGGCTCTGATAGATATCCCGCGGTTTGAGGCCCCAGGCTTCCTGGTGCAGCAGCGGTTCCTGGTGCAGATCGAGAATCAGCAGCTTGGCCTCGTCGATCTCCTTGATCCAGCCGACAAAGCCCTGTTCGTCGATGATGAACTCGTTGATGTGCACCGCCGGCAGGTTGTCGATCAGTTGCACCTGATGCCAGGTGCGGCCGTGATCCTGACGGGTATCGACCTTGCTCACGCGGTCCCAGAACGAGCCGGTCATGTTGTGGTAGCCGTTGGGCAGCAAGGACACGTCATCGACCAATTGGTCGGTGCTGTAATCCTCGGCATCGATGCCGCAGGCGCGCGCCTTGAGACGCATGTTGATGTCTTTGGTAACCAGCACCACCGCTTTCTTCGGATCACGGGTGTGCAAGTCGATCAACTGGTTGATGATTTTGTTGTCGTTCAGGTGCTCGGGCAGAATCAGGTTCGACTCGGCCTGCTTGCTCATCAGAATTGACAGCAAGCCTTTCGGCCCACCCTTGCCGCGCTGGATCGGCACGCCCAGTTCGACATCCTCGGGGGAGGCATCGCCCAAGGTCTTGTCAATCAAACGGATCGCCTGACGACATTCAGCGGCAACGCTGTGATGCCCGCTCTTGAGCTTGTCCAGTTCCTCAAGCACGGTCATCGGGATCGCGACGTGGTGTTCTTCGAAATTCAGCAGGGCATTTGGATCGTGAATCAATACGTTGGTATCGAGTACATAAAGGATTGGCTGGTTGGAAGAAGGGCTACGTCCGTGATCATCCATACTCGGTCACCTTTGTGGGAGCCATTCGACGCAATACCTGGGCGGTGCTGCGCCTCGAAGTGACTGCCGAAACCTCACCTGCGGAGATTCAAGTGACTGCAAACAAACGGGTCTTGGAAGACGCCACCTGTGTTGCAGGTTTCGGCGGTCTGTCTTCGTAATACTCCAAAACCCATGACATAAAAAAGCACTTTGACGGTTTTTTTAAGTTTATTTTGCAGAGTGACGAAAAGCCCTTGGCGGACCGTCCAGACCCCGCTAAAGTCGGAAGTCCGCCTGCATCGAATCCTGCAAAAAAATCGCCACAAGCCCAATGTTTACGGGCTTTTGCCGTTTATCAGCGAAACCCGTCCTGACAGTCTTCCCAACCGATGCCGCTTTGCGCAGTTTGCGTGATCAACCACGGCAACGCGGTCTTCACCGCATCCTGCTTCATGTTGAAATTGATCACCCCGTGGCGCCACAACAGCATCAGGGTCAACACCCGCTGCGCGCTCGGTGCCCCCTTGAGTTTGCCCGCGCCGTCCTGGGCATCGATGTCCCACAGTGCCACTTGCAGGCCCTGATTACGGAAGAAACTGCCGGCATCGCTGCGTCGCTGCCCCTCTGGAGGACGGAACAGCGGCACGTAATTTTCCGGCAACTTGCTCTTCACCAGATCGCTGCTGCGGCGCACCGAGTCCTGCCAGTCCTGCCAGTGGCTGTGGGAGCGGAATTCCCAGCCCTGCACGCCAACGCACTGTTTCGAGAACTCCGATTGCAGGTTGCTTACCGAGCGATCTGCCAGCCGCGCCTGTACGTCCTTGCCCAGCAGGAAGAAGGTGCCGCTCAAACTGGACTTGCGCAGGTAGTCGGCGATCCAGTCGGTATTGTCCGGCTGCAGATTGGCGGCGCTGTCGAAACTCAGCAGAAACAGCCGGTCATGCATCTCGTCGCCATTGCGCTCGTAGTCACCGAAACGATCGACTTCGCTGCTGGTCTGCGGCGACAGCGCGGCCTTGCGCATCAGCTCGTCCAGGTACTGCAAATGAAACAGCCGGCTCGGCTCTGCCCACTTGGTGTAATAACTGTCGTCGCTGACCACGAATTTGGCAGCCTGCTCGCGCAGCGTCGGCAGGTCCTCGACGAGAAAGCAGAACGAGGCGTCCTGATCACAGCTCTGCTGGGCGAAGTTGTAGCCGGCCAACAGGCGTTCCCACAACCGCTGACGCAGGCTGCTGATCGCGTCGATATTGACCGTGCGCAGCCCCAGACGCTGGGCCAGAGCGGCCTCGTCCAGCGCCTCGGTGCCGAGCAGGCCACGGGCAAACATGAGGATTTCGGCGCGAGACGCGACGTCGAACAGGGTCGGGTTGCTGAGCTGCTCGGGCCAGGTGCTGCGATCCAGCGTCGCCACATCACCCGGTGCCGCCATGGCACCGCAGCTCAACAGCCACGCGGTGAATAAAAGAACAATGCGCAAAGGGGTGTCTCCATAACAAAACCCGCGCGGCACTATAGCTGATCCCGCCCTATTTCCCTTAGCCACACAAATGCCCCCTCCCACATGGGGATTGTGGCAGGCCATCGATCACCTATTACGCTCATAGCTGGAGTCAACTCGGCCAAGCCCCTAGAATCGCCCCCACGATTAAAGGAGACGACTTCATGCTGATGGTGATTTCCCCCGCCAAGACCCTCGATTACGAAACACCGCCGGCGACCCAGCGCTTCACCCAGCCGCAATACCTCGACCACTCCCAGGAGCTGATCCAGCAACTGCGCGAACTGAGCCCGGCGCAAATCAGCGAACTGATGCACGTGTCCGACAAGATCGGCGGCCTCAATGCCGCGCGTTTCGGCAGCTGGACCCCCGCCTTCACCCCGGAAAACGCCAAGCAGGCCCTGCTCGCGTTCAAGGGTGACGTGTACACCGGTCTCGACGCGCAATCGTTCAGCGAAGCCCAGTTCGATTACGCGCAAAAGCACCTGCGCATGCTCTCCGGCCTCTATGGCCTGCTGCGTCCGCTGGACCTGATGCAACCGTACCGTCTGGAAATGGGCACCAAACTGGCCAACGCCCGAGGCAAGGACCTGTACGCCTTCTGGGGCACGCGCATCAGCGAATGGCTCAACGAAGCGCTCGTCGAGCAAGGTGATGACGTGCTGCTGAACCTGGCCTCCAACGAGTACTTCTCGGCGGTCAAGCGCAGCGCCCTGAATGCGCGAATCATCAACACCGAGTTCAAGGACTTCAAAAATGGCCAGTACAAGATCATCAGTTTCTACGCGAAGAAGGCCCGTGGCCTGATGAGCCGTTTCGTGATTCAGGAACGGATCAACGATCCGGCCGCCCTCAAACAGTTCGATGTGCAGGGCTATCGCTTCAGCGCCGAGCAATCGAAACCCGACAATCTGGTGTTTTTGCGCGACCACGCCCCGGAATAAAGCATGCCCATTGCACGACTCTTTCTATAAAGAGTCGTGCAGCTCGCACGACGTCAAAAATCCCTCGCACTATTTCGCCGTTTTATTGGCGACATAAAATCGTCCCCTCCAATTCTAATTTTAGTTTCACTCGACAGCCGTGATTTTTTTCAGTAGTGGCACGTAAATTTTTTCACGGTAGTGGCACAAAAACATCTAACGCGATTAGCCGCCTATTTATAAAGGGCGAAATCGAAAGTGCTATCAAATTGAGACCAGTGCCATCTATAGCAATATTTCAAAAAATTTCAGATTTCGCGATGAGTGGGTAGGAACTATGTCCAAATGCATAGCTCATACCACCGGTAACGATTCTCGCTGAGTTTGTACGAGATAACTTACGCAGAGCGGAGAACCATGTAACCAAGTTGTCACAGCAACTTGCCTAGATGGTTCACTCTTCTGATCAACTAACGATGGATAGGTGATACGCACCATAAACATCCTCTACAAGGCCAAGGCTGCGCCCCTGTAAACGTGCTCGCCTGAGCACCCAACCGCTTGATCTACGGGCGTTACGTCCGACATCAGGTGGACTGGACACATGCACATGAGTCTTCCAGCAAGAAGATCGGCTGCATAACAGGGCAAGTCATAACAACTAGGCCTAGTTGCGCACATCTTGAGTGCACTTATTTAGACACTCGGAACTTAGTATGCCTGCACACGGCATTGTGGCGCCTGTATGCCGCACTTCCGAGTGCACTATGACCGCTGAACACCATTAACTCCGGCCATCTAATGGCTTGATAAAACACAGAGGTAATTGCGATGCGCATCAGCATATTTGGTTTGGGTTACGTTGGCGCAGTGTGTGCCGGTTGCCTGTCTGCACGGGGCCATGACGTGGTTGGCGTCGATGTTGCCAAAGACAAGATCGACATGATCAATGCGGGTAAATCCCCGATTGTTGAGCCGGGTCTGGGCGAGCTGCTGGCACAAGGGATCGAGACCGGTCGTCTGCGCGGTACAACCAACTTCGCCGAGGCGATTCGTGACACCGACCTGTCGATGATCTGCGTCGGTACACCGAGCAAGAAGAACGGCGACCTGGAACTGAACTACATCGAAGCGGTGTGCCGCGAGATCGGTTTCGTGCTGCGTGAAAAAACCACCCGCCACACCATCGTGGTTCGCAGCACCGTGCTGCCGGGTACCGTCGCCAACGTGGTGATCCCGATTCTCGAAGACTGCTCGGGCAAGAAGGCCGGCGTCGACTTCGGCGTTGCGGTCAACCCGGAGTTCCTGCGTGAATCCACCGCGATCAAGGACTACGACCTGCCACCGATGACCGTCATCGGCGAGTTCGACAAGGCCTCGGGCGACGTTCTGCAGTCGCTGTACGAAGAACTCGACGCACCGATCATCCGCAAGGACATCGCCGTTGCCGAGATGATCAAGTACACCTGCAACGTCTGGCACGCGACCAAAGTGACCTTCGCCAACGAGATCGGCAACATCGCCAAAGCGGTCGGCGTCGATGGCCGTGAAGTGATGGACGTGGTCTGCCAGGACAAGACCCTCAACCTGTCCCAGTACTACATGCGCCCGGGCTTCGCCTTCGGCGGTTCGTGCCTGCCCAAAGACGTGCGCGCCCTGACCTACCGCGCCGGTTCGCTGGACGTCGAAGCGCCGCTGCTCAACTCGCTGATGCGCAGCAACGAATCGCAAGTGCAGAACGCCTTCGACATCGTTGAAAGCCACGACAAACGCAAAGTCGCCCTGCTCGGCCTGAGCTTCAAGGCCGGGACCGATGACCTGCGCGAAAGCCCGCTGGTGGAACTGGCCGAAATGCTGATCGGCAAGGGCTACGACCTGAGCATCTACGACAGCAACGTCGAGTACGCCCGTGTTCATGGCGCGAACAAGGACTACATCGAGTCGAAGATCCCGCACGTGTCGTCCCTGCTCAACGCGGACTTCGATTCGGTGATCGACAACTCCGACGTAATCATCCTCGGCAACCGCGACGAGAAATTCCGTTCGCTGGCCCAGCAAGCACCGCACGGCAAACAGGTCATCGACCTGGTGGGCTTCATGGCCAAAGCCACCAACGCCGGTACTCGCACCGAAGGTATCTGCTGGTAAGTCAGCCTTCCGGCCGGGGAATTTGAACCCCCGGCCGGTTCTTCGCCTGCCTTAACCCCATCGGGCCACCCAAACGGCTCGCCCGAGATCGAGACGGATGCAGATTATGCACAGGCTAAAGCACGGCCTACTTCAGGCCGCCGGTTGGCTGTTTTACCTCAGTTTGTTGATGGGCCTGGCCTTGATGCTGCCCACGTCCACGTTCGACTCCGAGTCGAAGGACTTCATTTTCCTGATTGGCGCCGTGGGTATCTGGCGCTACTCGATGGGTGCAACGCACTTTGTGCGCGGCATGATTTTTCTCTACATCGTTTACCCGCACCTGCGCCGCAAAGTGCGCAAGCTGGGTAAGGCGGCGGACCCGTCGCATGTGTTTCTGATGGTCACCAGTTTCCGTATCGACGCGCTGACCACCGCGCAGGTCTACAGCTCGGTGATCCGCGAAGCAATCGACTGCGACCTGCCGACCACCGTGGTCTGCTCGATCGTCGAAATGTCCGATGAGTTGCTGGTCAAAGCGCTGTGGGCGCGGATGAATCCGCCGGAGCGGGTCAAGCTCGATTTCGTGCGCATTCCCGGCACCGGCAAACGCGATGGCCTGGCCTATGGTTTCCGCGCGATCTCCCGCCACCTGCCGGACGACCGCGCCGTTGTGGCCGTGATCGATGGCGACACCGTGCTCGGCGAAGGCACCGTGCGCAAGACCGTGCCGTGGTTCCAGCTGTTCGGCAACGTCGGCGGCCTGACCACCAACGAGTTCTGTGAAGTGCGCGGCGGCTACATCATGAGCGAATGGCACAAGCTGCGTTTCGCCCAGCGCCACATCAACATGTGCTCGATGGCCCTGTCCAAGCGCGTACTGACCATGACCGGACGCATGTCGGTGTTCCGCGCCACCGTGGTGACCGACCCTGAATTCATCGCCGACGTCGAAAGCGACTCGCTGCAACACTGGCGCCTGGGCCGTTTCAAGTTTCTCACCGGCGACGACAAGTCGAGCTGGTTCAGCCTGATGCGCCTGGGTTACGACACCTTTTACGTGCCGGACGCGGCGATCAACACCGTTGAACACCCGCCGGAAAAGAGCTTCATCAAGGCCAGCCGCAAACTGATGTTCCGCTGGTACGGCAACAACCTGCGCCAGAACTCGCGAGCGCTGGGCCTGGGTGTGAAACGCCTTGGCGCGTTCACCTCGGTGGTGCTGTTCGATCAGCGCGTCTCGATGTGGACCTCGCTGCTGGGCCTGACCGTCGCCATCATCGCCAGCTTCAAGTACGGCGGCGCTTTCATCCTCGCCTACCTGCTGTGGATCGGCATCACCCGACTGATTCTGACCCTGCTGCTGTCGTGCTCCGGTCACCGGATCGGCCCGGCCTACCCGGCGATCCTCTATTACAACCAGATCGTCGGTGCGCTGGTGAAGATCTACGTGTTCTTCCGCCTCGACCAGCAATCCTGGACTCGCCAACCCACTTCCCTGACCCGTGATCTCGCCAGCTTTCAACGTTGGTTCAACACCTGGTCGTCTCGGACCATGACCTTCTCCGCCGGCAGCATTTTCGTCGCCGTGCTGCTGATGATGGTCTGACCCGCCCCCATTGAATTAACAAGGAAATCGCCCCTATGAATACCGCCGTCAACGCCAACGTAGTGCATGAATCCGAAGCCCAGCGTCAGCACGCCCGAGTGAAAATCCCGGCCAAACTGCGCTTCTTCGGCCCCGACCGGACGCCGGTCGAAGCGCGGGTCATTGACCTCTCCGCCGGTGGTCTGGCGTTCAACGCCGGGCAAGTGCCGCTGACCCTCGGCGAGGTGTACAAGGCGCGTCTGCAATTCGTGATCGACAACCTCGGCCTGGCCATGGACGTCGAGTTGCAAGTGCGCTCCTACGACCGCCAGACCGGTCGCGCCGGTTGCCAGTTCCAGAACCTGGAACCGCAGGACATCTCGACCCTGCGCCACTTGATCACTTCGCACCTGGCCGGCGACATCGTCAGCATGGGTGAAGTGCTGGCGACCCTGCAGCGCGACAACTTCACCAAGGCGCGCAAGGTCAAGGACGGCGGCAGCGGCATGACCCCGTTCGGGCGTCTGAAAGCGGTGACCTTCAGCGCCGGGGTCTTTGCCATTGGTCTGGTGGCGTTCGGTTTCGTCTTCAAGTCGGTGTACGGCATGTACTTCGTCAGCCATGCGCAAGCAGGTCTGGTCAGCGTGCCGGGGATGAACATCACCATGCCGCGCGACGGCACCGTGCAGAGCCTGGTCAAGTCCGACGGCGTCGCGGCCAAAGGCGCACCGCTGGCGACCTTCAGCACCAGCATGCTCGACGTGCTCAAGGGCCATCTGGACGAAGACCAGTTGCAACCGGCCAAGGTGGAAGAACTGTTCGGCAAGCAAATGACCGGCACCCTGACCTCCCCTTGCGACTGCACCGTGGCCCAGCAACTGGTGGCCGACGGTCAGTACGCGAGCAAGGGCGACGTGATCTTCACGCTGGTACCGCGCAACACCCAGGCCACTGTCGATGCACGTTTCTCTTATCGCCAGTTCGGCGACGTGCGTCCGGGCACTCACGTGAGCTTCCAGATCGCCGGCGAAGACCAGACCCGCACCGGCAAGATCATCAGCAGCACCAGCCTGAAGAGCGCTGACCTGTCCTCCGACATCCGCGTGCAGATCCAGCCGGACGAGCCGCTGGACAGCACCTTCGCCGGCCGCCCGGTGGAAGTGAACAGCGACCGTGGCCCGAACCTGAACTGGCTGATCGACAAAGCCATGGCTGCCGGTCTTTAAGTCGAGGACATGCCTGTGACTACTCCAACTCTCTTGAATACGCCGCAGCCCTTGTGGGAGCGGGCTTGCTCGCGAATGCGCTTCAACATTCAGAATCAGTGTGGGCTGACACACCGCCTTCGCGAGCAAGCCCGCTCCCACATGGGTCCTCTGTGTGCAGTTGCATTAGCAGTCTCTCTGGCAGGTTGCGCCGGCCTGCCCGACCAGCGTCTGGCCAACGAAGCGCTCAAGCGTGGTGACACCGCGACCGCCGCGCAGAACTACCGGGCACTGGCCGACCTCGGTTACAGCGAAGCTCAGGTTGGCCTCGCCGACATCCAGGTCGACAGCCGCGACCCCGAGCAGATCAAACAGGCCGAGGCGACCTACCGCGCCGCCGCTGACGTTTCGCCACGGGCCCAGGCCCGTCTCGGGCGCCTGCTGGTGGCCAAGCCAGGCTCGACCGAGGCCGAGCACCACGAAGCCGAAAGCCTGCTGAAAAAAGCCGCCGCCAATGGCGAAGGCAATACGTTGATCCCGCTGGCGATGCTGTACCTGCAATACCCGCACAGCTTCCCCAACATCAACGCCCAGCAGCAGATCGATCAGTGGCGCAAATCCGGCTACCCGGAAGCCGATCTGGCGCAGGTGCTGCTCTATCGCACCCAAGGCACCTACGACCAGCATCTGGATGACGTGGAAAAGATCTGCAAGGCCGCGCTCAACACCACCGACATCTGCTACGTCGAACTCGCCACGGTCTATCAGAAACGTGCCCGGCCGGAGCAACAGGCCGAGCTGATCAAGCAGATGCACGCTGGTTACAGCCGTGGCACGGTCAGCGCGCAGCGTGTCGATTCCGTGGCCCGCGTGCTGGCCGATTCGACCTTGGGCAAAACCGACGAGAAGACCGCGCAGTCGCTGCTCGAACCGATCGCACCAGGCTACCCGGCATCGTGGGTGACCCTCGCGCAACTGCTCTACGACTACCCGGAACTGGGCGACGTCGACCAGATGATGAAGTACCTCGACAACGGCCGCGCAGCTGACCAGCCGCGCGCAGAACTGTTGCTGGGCAAGCTCTACTACGAAGGCAAACTGGTGCCGGCCGACGCGAAAGTTGCCGAAGCACACTTCCAGAAAGCCGTCGGTCGTGAAGTCGCCGCCGACTATTACCTCGGCCAGATCTATCGCCGTGGATACCTCGGCAAGGTTTATCCGCAGAAGGCCCTCGACCACCTGCTGACCGCTGCACGCAACGGCCAGAACAGCGCCGATTTCGCCATCGCCCAACTGTTTTCCCAAGGCAAGGGCACCCAGCCCGACCCGCTCAACGCCTATGTGTTCAGCCAGTTGGCCAAGGCGCAGAACACCCCGCAAGCCGATGAACTGGCGACCACCCTCGCAGCGCAATTGCCGCCCGAGCGTCTGGCCGAAGCCCAGCGCCTGCTGCAACAGGAACAGGCCAGCCGTGGCGCCCTGAACCAGAACACGCTGCAACTGCACGCCCTGCAAGAAGAAGACGGCGAGGAATCCCTATGAAGTTGAATCCCTTTGTGAAGGCTGGTATTGGCCTCACGTTCGCGCTGATCTGGTCTTGCCCGACACTGGCCGCGATGACCGAAAGCAAGAACTTCGGCCTGGAAGTGAAAATCACCGGCCAGTCCGAAGACGACCGCGACCTCGGCACCGCACCCGGTGGCGACGTCAACGGTGTGGGCCTGGACCTGCGTCCGTGGATCTACGGCGAAAGCGGCGCGTGGAGCGCCTACGCCATGGGCCAGGCCGTGACCTCGACCGATATCATCGAGACCGACACCTTGCAGCAATCCGACGGCGCCGAAACCACCGACAGCGGTGACCGCCAGACCAAGAAAAACTACCTCGCGATGCGCGAGTTCTGGGTCGGCTACAGCGGCTTCACGCCCTACCCCGGCGAGATCCTCAAGTTCGGTCGCCAGCGCCTGCGCAACGACGACGGCCAATGGCGCGACACCAACATCGAAGCGCTGAACTGGACCTTCGACACCACCCTGTTGCGCGCCAACGCCGGTGTCGCCGAACGCTTCAGCGAATACCGCACCGACCTGAAAGAGCTGGCACCGAAAGACAAGGATCGCCTGCACGCCTACGCCGATGCTGCTTACCAGTGGACACCGGGCCAGTGGGTCGGTATTCGCGGCCACCACACCCACGATGACGGCAAACTCGATTACGCCGAACCCGGTGTACCTCGCGACACACTCGACAAAACCCAGAACGGCGACATCAGCTGGCTCGGCCTGACCGCCGACAGCGACGCCTATAACTGGCGCAACACCAATACCGTCAACTACTGGGGCAGCATCACCGGCATGAGCGGCGACCGTGACACGGTCAACGCCTTGAACGCCGATGGCACGCGCCCGGCACAAGCCAAGCGCAGCGATGACATCAACGGCTGGGCCACCGACCTCGGCGTGCGTCTGCGCCTCGATCCGCAGTGGCAGGTCGGTGCGGCGTATGCCCGTGCCAGCGCCGATTACCAACAGAATGGTCTGGAGAGCAACCGCTCCAACTACACCGGTACGCGATCACGCGTTCACCGTTTCGGCGAAGCGTTCCGAGGCGAAATGAGCAATATGCAGACCGCCACCCTGTTCGGTTCGTGGATGCTCAACGACCAGTACGACGCCAGCCTGATCTACCACAAGTTCTGGCGCGTGGACGGCAACAAGCCGGTGGGCAGCAACGGCATCAATGCCGTGGAAAACAACACCGACGACGTCACCGGCGCGATCCTCTCCAGCACTTCGCTGCCGCTTGAAGACGGCAACAAGGACTTGGGTCAGGAGATGGACCTGGTCGTCACCAAGTACTTCAAGCAAGGCCTGTTGCCGGCGGCGCTGAGCCAGTCGATCGACGAGCCTTCGGCCCTCGTGCGTTTCCGTGGCGGTGTGTTCAAACCGGGCGATGCCTACGGCAAGCAGGTTGACTCGTACATGCACCGCGCGTTCATCGACGTGATCTGGCGCTTCTGATGCAAACCGCCAAGGGAGTGCCCGACATGCACCATGCAAGGAAAGGCTCGATCAGCCTGTTGGCCGGCGCCATGCTGCTGGCCTCCGCTGGCGCCTTTGCCACGGTGGAACCGGCTGTGCCTCAACAGGGCAAACCGGTGACCACCGCCAAAGAGCTGCAACAAGCCAAGACCTACACCGTCAGCAGCGCGCCGACCGAGGCGCTGGAACTGGCCAAGCCGAAACTGCCCGACCTGTCCGGTTTTACCGCCGAGGCCGCCGCCGCGAAAATCGTGCGCAGCAAAGCGGGCAAGATCAGCGTACGCCGGATGATGCAGGAAGACGCGTTGAAGGACTTCATCGGCGGCGACAACAAGATGGCTGAATGGGTGGTGCGTCAGCACGGCATCCCGCAGGCGATCTTCGTCGACGACGGTTACCTGAACCTCAAGGATCTGGCGCAGAAACTGCCCAAGCAGTACTTCAGCGAAACCTCGCCGGGCGTGTACCTGGCGAAGTTGCCGATCGTGGTCGGGCGCAAAGGCATCCTCGAAATCGATGGCCAGACCCAGGAATTGCGCCTGTCGCAAGAGGCCGGTTCATTCCTGGTCAACGACGGCCAGCTGTTCGTGCGTGACACCAAGGTCACCGGCTGGCGCGAGAAGGACAACGGCCCGGCCACCTTCCGTTCGCCGAAGGAATTTCGTCCGTTCCTGCTGGCCTGGGGTGGCACCGAGACCTACATCGTCAACAGCAAGATGGCCAGCTTCGGCTACGCCAACAGTAAGTCGTACGGGGTGAGTATTTCCCAGTACACACCGAACATGGCCAAGGTCCTCAAGCGCCCCGAGCCGACTGGCTGGATCGTCGGCTCCGAGTTCTCGGACATGTGGTACGGCTTCTACTGCTACGAGACCCGCGACTTCGTGGTCAAGGGCAACACCTACAAGGACAACATCGTCTACGGCATCGACCCGCACGACCGTTCCCACGGTCTGATCATTGCCGAGAACACTGTCCACGGTACGAAGAAGAAGCACGGGATCATTATTTCCCGCGAGGTCAACGACAGCTTCATCTTCAACAACAAGAGCTACGACAACCACCTCTCGGGCCTGGTGATCGACCGTAACAGCGTCAACAACATCATTGCCTACAACGAGATCTACAAGAACCACACCGACGGCATCACCCTCTACGAGTCCGCCGACAACTTGCTGTGGGGCAACAAGGTCATCAGCAACAAGCGCCACGGCATCCGCATTCGTAACAGCGTGAACATCCGCCTCTACGAAAACGTTGCCATGGCCAACGGCCTGACCGGCGTCTACGGCCACATCAAGGACCTGACCGACACCGACCGTGACATCAAGCTCGACCCGTTCGACGCCCAAGTATCGCTGATCGTGGTCGGCGGTGAACTGGCGGCCAACGGCAGCGGCCCGATGGCCATCGACTCGCCGTTGAGCGTCGAGCTGTACCGCGTATCGATGCTGGCGCCAACCAAATCCAGCGGCATCAGCTTCAACGGCATCCTCGGCGAGCGCCAGGATGAAATTCTCGACCTGCTGGTGCGCCAGCAGAAAGCCGTGCTGATCGACCCTGTCGAACGCCAGACCGAAATGCGGGACTGAGGATAATTTTATGCACCCACACTTGATCAAATTACTCAGCCTGTCGGCCCTGACCGTGGGCATTCTAGCGGCCAGCCAAGGCGCTCGCGCCGACGCAGCGGCGGGTGCCACACCGCCGAAGTTCAGCGCCGAACCGTGCTGCAACCTGTGCCCCGCCGCCCACGACGCAAAGAACTACACCACGCGTTATCAGCAGAACTTCACCACCCTGGTGCAGGCGCAGGGCGACTGGTTGTTCCGGACCCAGGAAGATTTGCGCACCGAATTCAACACCACCCCGGCTGGCTACAAACGCCTGCAACAGCTGCATGATGCGTTCAAGGCCAAGGGCGTTGAACTGGTGATCGTCTATCAGCCGACCCGTGGTCTGGTGAACCGCAACAAGCTCAACCCGCAAGAAAAAGCCGCGTTCGATTACGACAAAGCGCTGGGCAACTACAAAACCATGCTCGGGCGTTTCGCCAAGATGGGTTACGTGGTGCCGGACCTGTCGCCGCTGACCAACGAATCGCTGCCGGACACCCTGCCCGCCCACGATTTCTACTTCCGCGGCGACCAGCACTGGACGCCGTACGGTGCGCAGCGCACGGCAAAAATCGTCGCCGAGAAGGTCAAGCAGATCCCGGCCTTCGCCGACATTCCCAAGCGTGAATTCGAGACCAAGCGCTCCGGGCGCATGGGCAAGACCGGCACCCTGCACAACATGGCCGGGCAACTGTGCGGCACCAGTTACGCGATCCAGTACATGGACCAGTTCACCACCGAGCCGAAAGGCGAAGCCGGTGACGGCGACCTGTTCGGTGACTCCGGCAACCCGCAGATCACTCTGGTCGGCACCTCGCACAGCGGCAAGAACTACAACTTCGCCGGCTTCCTCGAAGAAGCCATCGGCGCCGACATTCTCAACGTCGCCTTCCCCGGCGGTGGTCTGGAAGGCTCGATGCTGCAGTACCTGGGCAGCGACGAATTCCAGAAGACCCCACCGAAGATTCTCATATGGGAATTCTCGCCGCTGTACCGCCTCGATCAGGAAACCATCTATCGCCAGATGATGTCCCTGCTCGACAACGGCTGCGAAGGCAAAGAGGCCCAGATGACCGGCAGCACCACGCTGAAACCGGGCACCAAGCAAGAACTGCTGGTCAACAGCAAGAACCTGAACCTGCAGAACAGCAGCCACCAGGTCGACATCCGCTTCGCCGACACCTCGGTGAAAACCCTGCACGCCACCCTCTGGTACATGAACGGTCGCCACGAGGACATCAAAATCGAGAAACCGGAAACCTCCGACACCGACGGTCGTTTCGCCTTTGAGTTGCGCACCGACGAAGACTGGGCCTCGCAAAACCTGCTGGCCGTCGAAGTCCAGGGTCCGGAAGCGGGCACCGCGCCACAAAAAGTCGAAGCGAAAATCTGCAAACGCAACGTATTCCCGGGCGCTGGGCAACAAACCGCTCAGGTCGGGCAATGAGGTCTGCTATGCGAAATCCGACATTGAAATCTTTATTGGCTCCCACCCTGTTGAGCCTGGCGATGTTCGCCGGGGCCACTCAGGCCGCCGCGCCACTGCGTCCGCCACAGGGCTACTTCGCACCGGTGGATAAATTCAAGACCGGCGACAAGAGCGAAGGCTGCGACGCGATGCCGGCGCCGTACACCGGGCCGCTGCAATTTCGCAGCAAATACGAAGGCTCGGACAAGGCCCGCGCGACGCTGAACGTGCAGTCGGAAAAAGCCTTCCGCGACACCACCAAAGACATCACCACGCTGGAACGCGGCACCGCCAAACGGGTGATGCAGTTCATGCGCGACGGTCGCCCGGAGCAACTCGACTGCACGCTGAACTGGCTGACCGCGTGGGCCAAGGCCGATGCACTGATGTCGAAAGACTTCAACCACACCGGCAAGTCGATGCGCAAATGGGCGCTGGGCAGCATGGCCTCGTCCTACATTCGCCTGAAGTTCTCCGACTCGCACCCGCTGGCCGCACATCAGCAAGAGGCGCAGCAGATCGAAGCGTGGTTCAGCAAGATGGCCGATCAGGTGGTCAGCGACTGGGACAACCTGCCGCTGGAAAAAACCAACAACCACTCGTACTGGGCGGCGTGGTCAGTGATGGCGACGTCGGTCGCGACCAACCGTCGCGACCTGTTCGATTGGGCGGTCAAGGAATACAAGGTCGGGGTCAATCAGGTCGATGCCGATGGCTACCTGCCGAACGAACTCAAGCGCCAGCAACGTGCCCTCGCCTATCACAACTACGCCCTGCCACCGCTGGCGATGATCGCCAGTTTCGCGCAGGTCAACGGTGTCGATCTGCGTCAGGAAAACAACAGCGCGCTGAAGCGCCTGGGTGACCGGGTACTGGCCGGGGTGAAAGACCCGGACGCGTTCGAGAAGAAGAACGGCAAAGAGCAGGACATGACCGATCTGAAAGAGGACATGAAATTCGCCTGGCTCGAACCGTTCTGCAGCCTCTACACCTGCCCGGCGGATGTGCTGGAGAAGAAACACGGCATGCAGCCGTTCAAGACCTTCCGCCTCGGTGGCGACCTGACCAAGGTCTACGACCCGTCGCATGAAAAGGGCAACAAGGGTTCGTAAGACCGAACGCAAAACCTGTGGGAGCGAGCCTGCTCGCGAATACGGTCTGACATTCAAAACGGATGTCGACTGACACGACGCCTTCGCGAGCAGGCTCGCTCCCACAGGTCAAGTGTCAGGTTTGAGATGTGTGAGTTAGCCCTCCCGGTTTCCATGGGGGGTTTGGGGGGGCTTTGGCCCTTGACTGTTGGTTCAAACATGGAGAGATCGGGATGGTATTTTCATCCAACGTGTTCCTGTTTCTGTTCTTGCCGATCTTTCTCGGCTTGTACTATCTGAGCGGGCAACGCTACCGCAACCTGTTGCTGCTGATCGCCAGCTACGTGTTCTATGCGTGGTGGCGGGTGGACTTCCTGGCGCTGTTCGCCGGCGTCACCTTGTGGAACTACTGGATCGGCCTGAAAGTCGGTGCCGCCGGTGTCCGCACCAAACCGGCACAGCGCTGGCTGCTGCTCGGTGTGGCGGTCGATCTGTGCATCCTCGGCTACTTCAAATACGCCAACTTCGGCGTGGACAGCATCAACGCGATCATGACCTCGTTCGGTCTGGAGCCGTTCATCCTGACCCACGTGCTGCTGCCGATCGGCATCTCGTTCTACATCTTCGAGTCGATCAGCTACATCATCGACGTGTACCGCGGCGACACCCCGGCTACGCGCAACCTGATCGACTTCGCGGCGTTCGTGGCGATCTTCCCGCACCTGATTGCCGGTCCGGTTCTGCGCTTCCGAGACCTGGCCGACCAGTTCAACAACCGCACCCACACCCTCGACAAGTTCTCCGAGGGCTGCACGCGGTTCATGCAGGGCTTCATCAAAAAGGTCTTCATTGCCGACACCCTCGCGGTGGTGGCCGACCACTGCTTCGCCCTGCAAAACCCGACCACGGGGGATGCCTGGCTCGGCGCACTGGCCTACACCGCACAACTGTACTTCGACTTCTCCGGTTACAGCGACATGGCCATCGGCCTGGGCTTGATGATGGGTTTCCGTTTCATGGAAAACTTCAAGCAGCCTTACATCAGCCAGTCGATCACCGAGTTTTGGCGCCGCTGGCACATCAGCCTGTCGACCTGGCTGCGCGACTACCTCTACATCACCCTCGGCGGCAACCGAAAAGGCACGCTGATGACCTATCGCAACCTGTTCCTGACCATGCTCCTCGGTGGTCTGTGGCACGGCGCGAACATCACCTACATCGTCTGGGGTGCGTGGCACGGCATGTGGCTGGCGATCGAGAAAATGCTCGGCCTCAACACCTCGCCGCGCAGCCTCAATCCGATCCGCTGGGCACTGACCTTCCTGTTGGTGGTGATGGGCTGGGTGATCTTCCGCGCCGAGAACCTGCACGTTGCCGGCCGCATGTACGGCGCAATGTTCGGCTTCGGCGACTGGTCGCTGTCGGAACTCAATCAGGCCAGCCTCACCGGCCTGCAAGTGGCGACTCTGGTGGTGGCGTACGTGACGCTGGCGTTCTTCGGCCTGCGTGATCTGTACACCAATCAACCGCCAGCCAAGACCAAACCTGCGGTCAACGTCGAGACCGATGGCCCCGCCACAGCGACCCCGGGAATGATCAAGGCAGCCCCGGGCGAAAACCCGGCGAACATCCATGAGCCTGGCTACACCGTCGGCGTCGACGCCCAGGTGCAACCGGCGTACTGGACGGCGGACTGGTCGCGCTACGTGATGCGCGGGCTGATCCTGCTGCTGTTCATCGCCTCGATTCTCAAACTCTCGGCGCAAAGCTTCTCGCCGTTCCTTTACTTCCAGTTCTGAGGGATCTGACATGACCCGCTCATTACGCATCTTCTACATCGCGCTGTTTCTGGTGACCCTGCTGGTGCTCGGTCTGTGGTCGGTGCGCAGCTTCTTCGGCTTCAGCACCAACGCCGATGCGACGGTGCTCAACGGTCGCTGGACCAAAGCCGTGGAAACCCACTACGACGATGAATTCCCGATCAAGCGTCTGGGCACCAACCTCTGGGCTGCGCTGGATTTCAAACTGTTCAACGAAGGTCGTCCGGGCGTGGTGCTCGGTCGCGATCAGTGGCTGTACAGCGACGAGGAATTCAACCCGATCGTCAACGAAGAGCTGAACCTGCAAGGCAACTACGCGCTGGTCGAAGGCGTGCGCCAGACCCTCAAGGCCAAAGGCGTGAAACTGGTGATGGCGATTGTGCCGGCCAAGGTTCGCCTGTACCCGGAACACCTGGGTGAAGTGAAACCGGCGAGCATCCACGCCAACCTCTATCAGGACTTCCACGCCCGTGTCGCGGCGGACAAGATCCTCGCCCCGGACCTGCTCGGCCCGCTGCAAAAGGCCAAGCAGAACGGTCAGCAAGTGTTCCTGCGCACTGACACCCACTGGACCCCGGAAGGCGCGGAAATCGCCGCCAACACCCTGGCCAAGACCATCGCCGTCAAGTTCCCGCTCAGCGGCGAGCCGCAGCGTTTCGTCACCACGCCTGCCGAGAAGGTCACGCACAAGGGCGACCTGCGTCTGTTCCTGCCGCTCGATCCGCTGTTCGAAAACCTGATGCCGGCGCAAGAACCGCTGCAAAAACGCAACACCGTGGCCGCCGCCGAGCAGCCTGCCGGTGACGACGCGCTGTTCGCCGACAGCGAAGTACCGGTCGCACTGATCGGCACCAGCTACAGCGCCAACCCCAACTGGAACTTCGTCGGTGCGCTCAAGCAAGCGCTGCACAGTGACGTCGTGAACTACGCCGAAGACGGCCACGGCCCGATCCTGCCGATGCTCAGCTACCTGAAAAGCGATGACTTCAAGAACAGCCCGCCACAGGTGCTGATCTGGGAGTTTCCTGAACGATATCTGCCTGTGAACAACGAAATCGGCGACGCCGACCCGCAGTGGGTCGCAGAGCTCAAACAAGCCGGTGCTCGCCAACAAAACGTAGCCATCAACACTAAATCCGAGACGCCCGATCGGGCGCAAAACTGAAAGAGAGGTAACACCATGACTTTCACAACTACTCCTCGTCGTCTCGCTAAAAGCTTCGCTCTGGTTGCGGGTCTGAGCGTGCTGTCGGTACAGGCTTTTGCCGGTGGTGACGCCGCGCTGTACGGCCCGACTGCCCCGAAAGGCTCGACCTTCGTGCGGGTCTACAACGCCAGCAACGCCGAAGTCAGTGCCACCGTCGGCAGCACCAGCCTGAGCGACGTTGCGCCACTGGCCAGCAGCGACTTCAGCTTCATGCCGGGCGGCGACTACAGCGCCAAGGTCGGCAGCCAGACCCTGCCGGTGAAACTCGCCGGTGACCATTACTACACCCTGGTCAACAACGCTTCCGGCGCGCCGCAACTGATTGAAGAGCCGCCGTTCAAGAACAAGCAGAAATCCCTGGTGCGCGTGCAGAACCTCAGCGACAAGCCGCTGACTCTGAAGACCGCCGACGGCAAGACCGACGTGGTGCCAAACGTCGCCGCCAAGGGCCGTGGCGAGCGTGAAATCAACCCGGTGAAAGTCAGCCTGGCGCTGTACGAAGGCGACAAGAAAGTCGGCGACGTGAAACCGGTCGCCCTGGAGCGCGGTGAGGCCGCAGTGCTGTACGTCACGGGTTCCGGCAGCAGCCTGTCGCCAGTCTGGGTGAAACGCCCGGTGTCGACCCGCTAACAAATTTTCCGAACTGACTCAGTCCCCCCTGTGGGAGCGAGCCTGCTCGCGAAAGCGGTCCGACATTCAACAGATGTGTCGACTGATGCACCGCCTTCGGGAGCAAGCCCCCTCCCACCCTTGACCGGGTTGTCAGTTCGGATACGAGACAACAACAAGAGTGAAACGACACAACGTTCGTGCCTCTAACCAATCGATTTTATGGAGTAAACAATATGATTCCGGTGATCTTGTCAGGTGGTAGCGGTTCACGTCTTTGGCCGCTTTCGCGCAAGCAATTCCCCAAGCAATTCCTCGCCCTGACCGGTGAACACACGCTGTTCCAGCAAACCCTGGAACGCCTGGTGTTCGAAGGCATGGACACGCCGATCGTGGTCTGCAACAAGGATCACCGCTTCATCGTCAACGAGCAGTTGGCCAATCGCAATCTCGAATGCCAGCGCATCCTGATGGAGCCGTTCGGCCGCAACACGGCGCCGGCGGTGGCGCTGACCGCGATGATGTTGGTCAACGAAGGCCGTGACGAGCTGATGCTGGTGCTGCCGGCCGACCACGTGCTGGAAGACCAGAAAGCCCTGCAACGTGCCCTCGCCCTGGCCACCGTGGCCGCCGAAAACGGCGAGATGGTGCTGTTCGGCGTGCCGGCCACCAAACCGGAAACCGGTTACGGCTACATCAAGTCCACCGGCGATTCACTGCTGCCCGAGGGCGTGAGCCGTGTCTCGCACTTCGTGGAAAAACCCGACGTCAAACGCGCCACCGAGTACGTCGAGTCCGGTGGTTACTACTGGAACAGCGGCATGTTCCTGTTCCGCGCCAGCCGCTTCCTCGAAGAGCTGAAAAAGCACGATCCGGACATCTACGACACTTGCCTGCTGACCCTTGAGCGCAGCGAGCAGGACAACGACACCATCACCTTCGACGAAGCCACCTTCGCCTGCTGCCCGGACAACTCCATCGACTACTCGGTGATGGAAAAAACCCAACGCGCCTGCGTGGTGCCGCTGACCGCCGGCTGGAGCGATGTCGGTTGCTGGTCGTCGCTGTGGGAAGTCAACGAGAAGGACGCTAACGGCAACGTCAGCAAAGGCGATGTGGTGATTCAGGACAGCAAAAACTGCATGATCCACGGCAACGGCAAACTGGTGTCGGTGATCGGCCTGGAAAACATCGTCGTGGTCGAAACCAAAGACGCGATGATGATCGCCCACAAAGACAAGGTTCAGGGCGTCAAGCAGATGGTCAACACGCTCAACGAGCAGGGCCGCAGCGAAACCCAGAACCACTGCGAAGTCTATCGTCCTTGGGGTTCGTACGATTCGGTGGACATGGGCGGGCGTTTCCAGGTCAAGCACATCTCAGTGAAACCGGGCGCGTGCCTGTCGCTGCAGATGCACCACCACCGCGCCGAGCACTGGATCGTGGTCAGTGGCACCGCCGAAGTGACCTGCGATGAAAACGTGTTCCTGCTCTGCGAAAACCAGTCGACCTACATCCCGATCGCCTCGGTGCACCGTCTGCGCAACCCGGGCAAGATCCCGCTGGAAATCATCGAAGTACAGTCGGGCTCGTACCTGGGTGAAGACGATATCGAGCGTTTCGAAGACATCTACGGTCGCTCGACTCCGATCGAACGCGGCGTGTCGGTGAAAACCATCGCGCAGTGATCGCTCTGTAATTAAAAGCCCCCGCCCAGCCCGCTGCGTCCCCTATCCGCAGTGGGTTGGGCGGGGGCGTTTTTTATCCGGGATCTGCGGTGTCGGTACTGGCCTCTTCGCGAGCAAGCCCGCTCCCACAGTGGGCCGAGGCATGGCTCGATTTTGTGATCAGCTCCCATCCCTGTGGGAGCGGGCTTGCTCGCGAAGGCGTCTTCACCTTCACCACAGAAATCCTGCCCATCGCCAACCTCACCTACGCTTAGGTAGGATGCCCCTCTATCCCTGCGAGGTTGTGCGACATGTTCATCGGCGTTTTGCTGGTCATCACCTGGCTGATTCTGTTGCTGCGCTATCCGGCCAAGGCTGTACCGGTGTCGGTGGCCGCCGCTGTTGGCCTGGGGCTGGTGGCGGTCTGGGTGGTGTGGCTGGACAACCGCGAGCTCAAGCAACTGGCGCGTCTGGAGATGCGCATTGCCTACGCGCCTGAACACTGCCCCGCGGATCGCCCGCTGCAACTGAAAATGAAAAACGGCAACGACGTCCCGCTGACCGAACTGCGCTGGCGCATCGCAGCCTATGCACCGGGTGACACGGTCAATCTGGCCGACAACCAATACACCGCCCCACGCTATCGTGGCCCCGGTGAATTGCAGGCCGGTGGCAACTGGGAAGATTGCCTGCCCCTGCCACCGCTGCGCGCCGGTTATCGTCCGCAAACACTTGAGTTTCGCGCCGAGCGTTTGCAAGGCAGTTTCTCTGACTGATCCCCTTCCCCCACTTTTTTGCACAAGGAATGCGCCATGCCCGTTGCGTTGATCACCGGTTGTTCCAGCGGCATCGGCCGCGCCCTCGCCGATGCGTTCAAAGCCGCCGGTTACGAGGTCTGGGCCAGTGCGCGCAAGACCGAGGACGTCCGCGCCCTCGCCGCAGCCGGGTTCACGGCGATCCAGCTGGACGTGAATGACAGCGTGGCGCTGGAACAGCTTGGCGAACGGATCAACCAGCAGCATGGCGGCCTCGATGTGCTGATCAACAATGCCGGTTATGGTGCGATGGGGCCGTTGCTCGATGGCGGCGTGCCGGCCATGCAACGCCAGTTCGAGACCAACGTATTCTCGGTCATTGGCGTTACTCGCGCCCTGTTCCCGGTGCTGCGCCGGGCCAAGGGTTTGGTGGTGAATATCGGCAGTGTCTCAGGGGTTTTGGTCACGCCGTTCGCCGGTGCCTACTGCGCCTCGAAAGCCGCGGTGCATGCCTTGAGCGATGCATTGCGCATGGAGCTGGCGCCGTTTGGCATTCGTGTGATGGAAGTGCAGCCAGGGGCAATTCAGTCGAGTTTCGCCAAGAATGCCGGGCATGAGGCCGAGCAGTTGATCAATGAGCAATCGCCGTGGTTTCCATTGCGTGAGGGGATTCGCGCGCGGGCCAAGGCGTCGCAGGACAAGCCGACCCCCGCCAGTGAGTTTGCCGCTGAATTGCTCAAGGCTGTGCAGCAGGACAAGCCGCCACGCCTGATCCGCATTGGTAATGGCAGCCGGGCGTTGCCGTTGCTGGCTACTTTTTTGCCGAAGGGGTTGCTGGAGTCGACATTGATGA
Organism: Pseudomonas sp. H1h; assembly: GCF_000633255.1. Taxonomy (GTDB): domain Bacteria; phylum Pseudomonadota; class Gammaproteobacteria; order Pseudomonadales; family Pseudomonadaceae; genus Aquipseudomonas. The sequence continues at coordinate 10,282 of NZ_AYMJ01000025.1, read as the reverse complement.
AGCGGTTCGGGTTGCGTGGGAAGCTTTGAGACCGAGTTGACGCTTTCGCGAGCAAGCCCGCTCCCACAGGGGAATGCATTCCAGATGTGGGCTGAGCCTGCTCCAACAGGGGAATGCATTCCAAATGTGGGAGCGGGCTTGCTCGCGAAGAGGCCTGGCCAGGCAACACTCATCCCCAGCCTTTCATGAAATCAATGAACGCCCGCACCTTCAGCGGCAAATGCCGGGTATCCGGGTACAACGCGTAAACCCCCTGCTGAGCAAAGCGGTAATCCGCCAATAACCGCACCAGTCGACCGGCCTCCAGATCATCCTGAATCAGCCACTGCGGCAGAATCGCCACGCCTTGCCCGGTCAACGCAAACGCCCGCAGCGTCGCCGAGTTGTCGGCAACGATGGCGGTGGTCCCCGGTTTTGGCTGGTAGACATGCTCGGTGCCAGTCAGGTCGGTGACCGTCATTTCCGGTACTCGTCCGTGGCCCAGGGTCGGCATCGACTCCAGCGTTGCCAGCGTGGCAACCGGCGTGAAGCGCTCGACCAAACCTGGCGCCGCCACCGCAAACACTTCGAACGTCGACAACTGCACCGCCCGCAGATTGGAGTCGTGCATACGTCCCAGGCGGATCGCCATGTCGAAGCGTTCGGAGATCAGATCAGCATGGGTCGAGGACGTCGACAGGTGAATGTTCAGTTGTGGCTGTTGCTGGCGAAACACCTCCAGCGCCGGCACCACCTGAGCCAATGCGAATTCCACGGTGGTGGTGATGCGCAACGTGCCCTTGAGTTGCGAGTGCTCGGAACGGGCCTCCTCGATCGCCAGACGCGCTTCATCGAGAGTGCGCACACAGCGGCGATAAAAACGCTCGCCGGCATCGGTCAGGGCCAGTTGCCGGGTGTTGCGCGTGAGCAGCGTGACGCCCAATTCCTCTTCCAGCCGCTTGAGGTTGAAGCTCACCACCGCCCGGGTCTGCCCCAGGGTGTCAGCGGCGGCGGTCAATGACCCAGCCTCCACCACGGCTTTGAACGTGTCAAAACGGTCCAGGCTGACCATCGTCACGGCACTCCTTGTCAAAATTATTTTGACAAACTAGCAGGCAAACCAGCGTTTTCCTAACGTCTCCAGCGCCCTAACCTGCACGTCTCATCACAGGGAAGCTGCCATGGCCTATCGCTCGAAAGTCGCGCTGGTGTATTTGTTCGGGTTCGCCCTCGACCTGCTGAACATGTTCGCCGCCAGCATTGCCTACCCGGACATCGCGCGGGAGTTGCACGCCTCGGTGACGCAACTGGCGTGGATCACCAACGCCTACATGCTCGGGCTGACGCTGATCATTCCGATGAGCGTGTGGCTGGCCGCACGGTTGGGCGAGCGTCGGTTGATCCTGAGTTCGCTGCTGCTGTTCGGGATCGCCTCGGGCCTGGTGGCACAGGCCGGGTCGATTGAAAGTCTGATCGGCTGGCGCCTGCTGCAAGGGCTCGGTGGCGGCTTGTTGCTGCCGGTCGGTCAGGCCCTGGCGTATCGACAATTTCCGGCGGCACAGCGGGCGCACCTGACCGGGGTGGTGTTGATGGTCGCGCTGATGGTCCCGGCCCTGTCGCCGGCAGCGGGCGGGCTGATCGTCGAGGCCTTGTCGTGGCGCTGGATTTTCTACCTGAACCTGCCACTGGCGCTGCTGGCGTTTGCCTTGGGCCTGCTCTGGTTGAAAGCAGATCAGCCCAGCACAGAACGCCCGACGCTGGACCTGCGCGGCCTGCTGCTGGCGGTCTCAGCCCTGAGTCTGTTACTGATTGCCGTGAGCCTGGCGAGCGCCGCCGCTACCCGTCACCTCGCCGGTGGCGTCCTGTTGCTCGGCGCCTTGACCCTATGGCTGTACCTGCGCGATGGCTGGCGCAAACCCGACGCTGTCCTCGACCTGCAACTGCTCAAGAGCCCGTCGCTGCGCCTGGCGATGCTGATCTACCTGTTTGTGCCCGGGGTCTTTACCGGCACCAACATGATTGCCGTGTTGTACCTGCACGACCTCGGCTTCGGCGCCGCGCAAACCGGCGCGCTGATGCTGTCCTGGGCCGCCGCCTCGGGCGTGGCGATCATGCTCGGCAAACGCAGTTTCAATCGCACTGGCCCCAAACCGTTGCTGATCACCGGCATGCTCCTGCAATGCTTGGGGATTGTCATGCTGATGCGCATCGAACAGCCCGCTGCAGCGCCTCTGATCATCGCCTACGCCCTGATGGGACTGGGCGGCAGCCTGTGCAGCGTGACTGCACAGACCCTGGCGTTTGTCGGCATGACCCCGGAAAAAATGGGCCACTCCAGCGCCCTCTGGAACATCAATCGTCAGCTCGGTTTCTGCCTCGGCGCGGCGCTGCTCAGCTCATTGCTGGGGGCATTGGGCGGCGACGGTTTCCGCTACTGCTTCCTCGCCGCAGCGCTGCTCACGTTGTTGCCGATGGCCGCCGTGTTGCGCTTCGACGCCACCCACGTGCTCGCACTGCTGAGCTCACCTCCCCTTCAGGAAAAATCCACATGACGGACAACCAACAATATTTTGACGAAGTGATCCACGCGCACGAGGCCATCGAACAATGGTTTGCCGTGGAGCAGGACTCAGCCGAACTGGAGCGCTTGCTGAGCCGGTTCTCGGCGGATTTTTCCATGGTCACGCCGCTCGGCCGGGTGCTGGATATCGGCGCTTTGCGCGCACTGTTTCAAGCGGCGGGCGGGAAGAGAACAGGCTTCAGGATCGAGCTCAGTGAGCTGCGCGCAATTGCGCTGCATGCGCACGGCGCGACGTTGAGTTACCGCGAGCAGCAGACGGACGCGAATGGGTTGCACACGGATCGGCGTTCGACGGTGGTGTTTGAAAAGAGCGAGGCCGGGCGGGTGCTCTGGCGGCATTTGCAGGAGACGTTTTGTGGTGAATGACGGTTCGCTATCTTCATGACAGAGCGCGTTGCCCTCTTCGCGAGCAGGCTCGCGCCCACACGGGTTTTGTAAACGACACAAATCAAATGTGGGAGTGAGCCTGCTCGCGATGGCAGCCACACGGTCCGTCAGTTATCCACAGTGTCCCGCTTCACCACCACGGTGCAGGTAATCCCCGCCGCCAACAGCACACCCTGCGGCACTTCATCAATGTGAATGCGCACCGGCACTCGCTGCGCCAGGCGTACCCAGTTGAACGTCGGGTTCACATCGGCGATCAGCTCGCGGCTTTCCGGGTTGTCGCGGTCGTAAATGCCGCGGGAAATACTCTCCACATGCCCCTTCAACACTTCGCCACTCATCAGTTGCATGTCGGCCTTATCGCCTACACGCACGTGCGGCAGTTTGGTCTCTTCGAAGAAGCCGTAAACCCAGAACGAGTTCATGTCGACCACCGCCATTTTCGCCTCGCCGATGCGCGCATAGTCGCCGCGATGCACGTTGAGGTTGGTCACGTAGCCGTCCACTGCCGCGCGCACTTCGGTGCGTTTGAGGTTGAGTTCGGCGGCTTCCAGTTGTGCTTGCGCGTGTTGGTAATCGGCCAGCGCGGCGTCGGCGATGTTGCTGGCGTCGTCGCGGTTCTCCTTGGAGATCACCAGGTTGTCCAGATCGGCGCGGCGATGCGCGTTGACCTTGCGCATCTCCCACGTCGACTTGCGCGAAGCGACCAGCGACTGCGCCTGTTTGACCGCGATGCGGTAATGCTCGGGGTCGATCTGCATGAGCAAATCGCCCTTCTTCACCAACTGGTTGTCGCGCACCGGCACATCGATGACTTCACCGGTGACGTCGGCCGCGACGTTGATGATGTCGGCGCGCACGCGGCCGTCGCGGGTCCACGGCGTGTTCATGTAGTGCTCCCACAACGTGCGGCCGATCCACAGCGCCAGGGCCAGCACCAGCAGGGTCGCGAGCAGGCTGAAAAACTTTTTCATCAGGGCCTTCTTCAGAGATAGAGAGTCAACGGTAAACAGTCAGCGCCATGGCGCCGAACAGACAGGTAAACAGGCTCAGGCGCAGCAGCGCCGGGTGCCAGAAGAAGCGGTACAGATCGAACCCCGAGAGGAACCGGTCAAGCGCCCAGGCCAGTGCTGCAGCGACGAAAAACATCAGGGTCATGGTCGGCATATACACGCCGTGGAAGGCGATTTCACGAGGCATGGGCAAGTCCTTCGGGCTTGGCGATTGCGTAGGCAGCGAGCGGTGATTGCGGGTCGAGCAACGAGGTGCGGATGAAGTGCAGGTAGCTCTTCACCCGGCGCAGGGCCGAGGTGTCGAAGTGCGGCGCGAACGGCTCGTCGGTCGCGGCGACCCGACTGATCGCGTGATCGACCGCCACCAGTGCGCGCTCCAGATTGCTCTGGTTAGGCTGCAGGAACAGCCGCACCAGCGCGCGGCCCATCACGCGAATCGCCTGACGCCATGGCTGCGATTCGGCATACGCCGGGTGCACCGGGAGAATCGCCTGTTCCTTGCGCAACTCGATGATTGCGTGGCCGACTTCAAGGACCACGAACATCCAGCGCAGCAGGTTCTTTTGCACAGTCGGCTGACCGGCGGCGAGACCGTAGGCCTGATGCAGCAGGTCGCGGGTGCGGCTCTCGAAACTCGACGCCAGGCCCTTGAGTTTGCCGCTGATCGCGTACACCACCTGGCCGCGCAGATCCTGCTCCAGACGCTTCCACAACCAGCGACTGTTCGGCGGCAAAATGATCGCCCCTGCCGCCGCGCAGACCAACATGCCCATGACCATGGCGATGTAGTCGTTGATGAAGGTGTAGGGGTTGTAGATGGTCAGGTTGTCCGGCACTGAACCTGTGCTGAAGAAGATCAGCAGCCCCAGACCGACCCCGGCGTATTGCGGCCGCGAAGCGAGGAACGAGCCGAGCACGATTACCGGCGCAAGCATCACGCACAGCAGCGGAAAACCATCGATCCACGGGAAGATGAAGAACATCTCGACGAAGCCGATCAGCGCCCCGAGGAAAGTCCCGCAGGCCATTTGAAAAGCCATGCGTTTGGGGTTCGGCGTGGCGGCGGACAGGCCCACAGTGGCAGCGGCGATCAGGGTCATGGTCGCGCCGCTCGGCCACGCGGTGGCGACCCAGTAACTACCGAGCACGATCAGGATGAACGAGGCACGAATGCCCGAGGCAGCGGCGGCCCACCAGTTGGTTTGCGGAGTGAACGGCTCGTCCCAGCGCTCGCGCTCATGGCTGTGATCGGCCAGCGAGGCGTGGGTCTGTGCATAACTGTGCAGGTCGTCGACGAAGCGATAGAGCAGCTCGTACGCGGTGTGAAAATCCAGCTGCTCGGCTTCACTCGGAGCGGTTTCCTGGAAGGTCGTGCGCAGGCTGCGCACCCGCGCCGGCAAACCTTCCTTGTAGGTAGCCAACGCAGTCGCCAGGCGTGCAGCGTCCGGGCTGGTCAGGGCGCGGCCACTGAAACCGTCGAGCACTTCGGCCAGATCCTGCAGGCCCGGCCTGATCGCAGCCACCACATGTTCTTCGCCATTGCCACGCAGACGTTCAAGCAACTGATGCAAGGCGTTGAAGCGCGTGGTGATGCCCATGAACTCGCTGTTCAAACGACTGAGGCGACCATTGCGCCGACGCATGTGCGGGTCTTCGAACACGGTCACGCTGCGCAGCCCTTCCAGGCCCACCGCTTCGGCAATGAAGCGTACGTTGCTGGCCTCGAACGCATCGGCCTTGCTGCGCCCGCGCAGGCCATCGGTGACGAACAAGGCAAACACGCCAAAACGCTGATACAAGGCGTTGCGCATCGCCGCACTGGCGGTTTGCGGCAGGATCGCGGCACTGACCACGGTCGAGCAGAGAATCCCCAGCGAGATCTCCAGCACTCGCCACACGGCGGCCATGAACGCACCGTCCGGATGCGCCAGCGCCGGCAATCCGACCATCGCCGCGGTGTAGCCGGCGAGGACAAAACCATAGGCGCGAAAGTTACGGCAGCGCGCTGCACCAGCCGAGCAGATGCCGACCCAGATGGCCAGCGAGCCAAGGAACAGCTCAGTGTTCTGCGCAAACAGCGCGATCAACGTGACCATCATCGCCGACCCGGCCAGGGTGCCGAGGAAGCGATAGAAACTCTTGGCAAACACATGGCCGCTCTGCGGCTGCATGACGATGAACACGGTGATCATTGCTGTGCGCGGCTGCGGCAGCTCCAGACGCATCGCCAGCCACAGCGTGAGGAACGCGGCGAGCAATACCTTGAAGATATAGACCCAGGTCACGCCATCGCTGCGCGCCCAGTCAAAGAAGCCCCGACGCCATTCCAGGGAGTAGAGCCAGCGCAAAGGTGCGGGCAGGTGAGTCATTTGGTCTTGCTCAAAAAGTCAGTCGAACCGGAGGAACTGTGGGAGCGGGCTTGCTCGCGAATGCACTGTGTCAGACAACAAATGGGCTGCCTGACACTCCCTCTTCGCGAGCAAGCCCGCTCCCACAGGGGTTGTGTGTTCAACGCAGGAGGGCCGGGGTTTTCGGCGCTTGGGTTTGCTCGACAGTGGGCACGTCATTGCCAGCCCCGAGCCCACCACCCAGTGCGGTCACCAACTCGGCATGCGCACTCAGTCGCGCTGCCTGCACCTGCTGCTGCACCTGCTGCTGCTTGAACAGCAAGGTCTGCGCATTGAGCACGTTGAGGTAATCGGTGAGGCCTCGCTGATAGGCGATCATCGCGATGTCGTAAGTCTTCTGCGCGGTGGCCACGGACTCGGCGGCAAAGGCTTGCTGCTTGTCCATCGACTCGCGGCGGATCAACTGGTCCGAGATGTTCTTCAGCGCATTGACCAGCGTCTGGTTGTAATGCGCCACGGCGATGTCATACCCGGCAGACGCTTCACCCAACTCGCTGCGCAAGCGTCCACCGTCGAAGATCGGCAAGGAGATCGCCGGGCCGACGTTGTAGTTGAGCTTCTTGCCGGTCAGAAACTCCAGCGCCCCGCCGCCGGTCGCCATGTAGCCGAGGCTGCCGACCAGATCGACATTGGGATAAAAACCGGCGTGCGCGACGTCGATGCCGCGGGCCTGCGCGGCGACTTGCCAGCGACTGGCGACCACATCGGGGCGCTGGCCGAGCAGATCGGCCGGCAAAGCCGAGGGCAGTTTCAGCGCCGCACCGAGCGCCAGGGTCGGTCGCTGCAACTGCGCGCCCGCCCCCGGGCCTTTGCCGGCCAGGGCGGCGATCTGGTTGCGGCTCAGGGCGATTTCTTCGTCCAGCGCATCCAACTGCCGATGGGTTTCCGGCAACGGCGTTTCGGCCTGGCTGACTTCGAAGTGTGTACCGATGCCGCCGTTCAGACGCTTCTGCGCCAGATCAAGAATCTGCTGTTGCTGCTTGAGCGTCGCGGCGACGATGTCGCGCTGGGCGTAATGCAGCGACAGCTCGATGTAGGCGCGCACGATGTTGTTCTGCAATTCCAGCTGCGCCAGCCGCGCTTCGGCGGCGCTCATGTGCGCCAGATCCACCGCCCGCTCGCTGGCATTGCTTTCGCGGCCCCAAAGGTCGAGGGCGTAGCTGAAACCCAGCGCGGCGTTGTTGTCCCAGGTGGTGGTGTTGGCCAACTCGCCGGGGCCGTAGAACTGATCGGTCGGCCAGTTATGGCGCTTGAGCGTCGACTCGCCATTGATCTGCAACGACTCGGCGGCCTCGGCGACACCGGCCATGGCTTTGGCCTGACGCACCCGTGCAGCGGCCATGGCCATGGTCGGGCTGCCCTGCACGGCGAGGTCGATCCAGCGATTGAGTTGCGGGTCACCGTAGGCTTGCCACCATTGCGCGGTGGGCCAGTGGGCGTCTTTGGCAGCGTGGGCAATGGCGTCGTCGGTGGCCAGCGTATTGGCCTCCAGCGCCTTGCCCTGCGGGGCAATTCCTCCGGTACCGATGCAGCCGCTGAGACCCAGGGTGAAAGCCAGAACACTGAGCGGCAAAAGCGCTCTGTTGATGCGACGCGGCACAGCTGCAAATTCCTGAAAAAGGGAGAACCGAGGCCCTGTGGGAGCGGGCTTGCTCGCGAAAGCGCTCTGTCAGAAGACGCCGCGTTGAAGATGAAATCGCTTTCGCGAGCAAGCCCGCTCCCACAACGGCGCAATTCTATGGGGCGCCCTGAACGGCGATAAGCTGGGATTCCTGTGAATCTTTGTTACCGTTAACGAGATAATCCCTTGGTCGGGGGTCTCAGCCCCTGAAACTTCGTGTCACAATTTGCCATCTCCCTTGAGAGCACCCCATGGACACATTGCAAAACATGCGCGCCTTCAGTTGTGTGGCCGAAGCCGGCAGTTTCACCGCCGCCGCCGTGCAACTCGACACCACCACGGCCAACGTCTCGCGCGCGGTCTCCAACCTGGAAGCCCACCTGCAAACCCGCCTGCTCAATCGCACGACCCGGCGCATCGCCCTGACCGAGGCCGGCAAGCGCTACCTGCTGCGCTGCGAACAGATCCTGGCCTACGTCGAAGAAGCCGAAGCCGAGGCCAGCGAAGCCCACGCCCGCCCCGCCGGCCAGCTGAAAGTGCACACCATGACCGGCATCGGCCAGCACTTCGTGATCGATGCCATCGCCCGCTACCGCAAGACCCACCCGGACGTGACCTTCGACCTGACCATGGCCAACCGCGTGCCGGACCTGCTCGACGAGGGCTACGACGTGTCCATCGTGCTGGCCAGCGAACTGCCGGACTCGGGTTTCGTCTCGCAACGCCTGGGCATCACCTACAGCATCGTCTGCGCCTCGCCGGCCTACGTGAAAGCCAACGGCTGCGCGCAAAAACCCAGCGACCTGCTGAACCACGCCTGCCTGCGCCTCGTCAGCCCGGTGATCCCCCTGGAAAAATGGGCCTTCAACGGCCCGGACGGCCAGGAAATGGTGACTATCAACAGCTCGCCGTTCCTGGTGAACTCCGCCGACGCAATGAAAGCCGCGATCATCAGCGGCATGGGCGTCGGTGTGCTGCCGGTCTATGCCGCCATCGAAGGCCTGCGCAACGGCACGCTGGTACGGATGATGCCGAACTACCGCTCGCAGGAACTCAACCTGTACGCGATCTACCCGTCACGGCAATACCTGGATGCAAAAATCAAGACCTGGGTTGAGTACTTACGTGGCTCGCTGCCAGAGATATTGGCGGCGCATCAGGCAGAACTGGCGGCGTATGAGTTGAGTGGGAGTCTGGCGGGGGCACGAGTCGCCAACTGAACTTAAACGCTGACCGCGCCCCTGCAGGAACTGTGGAGTGCGGCGAGGCTGTGATCTTTTGCTCAGATTGTTTAAAACTCAAAAATCGCAGCCTACGGTGGCTCCTACAAAAGCGGTGATTTGACGGGAGTTTTCCGACAGGTTTTGACGGTTGTGGGTCGGAAGAGGGGTGGATAGGCTGGTTCGGTCGCTGACACATCAGCGACCGGGTCTGGAAAACCCGAAGGATCAAAGCACATGACATAATGCCGCGCTTTTTCAGCGCCGGTGTTTCAGTTATGGCGGCTGTACGTGGGAGACCCTCGGGTCTGCCGGGTTTGATCCTTTGCCGGTTTTTCCAGCCTGCGTACAGCTGCCACCCACTTCGCCTGGAAAACGAAAAGTGGCAGTTCCATTTCGTCAAAAGGATCTTTGCCATGATTAAGCCTTCACCCAATCCGCCCGAAACGGACTGCATCTCCCCCTACGAATCCCTCGACTCGAAAAAACTCCACGACGCCGCCGAGCGTGCGCTGGATCACTACCTCAAACCCTGCGCCACCACCCTCAAATTCCACAAACCCAGCACGATGTTTCAGGTTGCCCCTGAAATGGATAACGAAAGCCTGCTGGTTCATGCCTGCGAATCACTGGCCTCGGCGAGCATCATGGCCAGCGACATTGCGGCCTATGTCGACCCGCCACAGCGGCACACAATTCTGGCGATCCAGCAGATCATCATGCTGGCGGAGCTGGCAGTGAATCGGGTGCTGGATAATGTGGAAATCAGCCAATCCCCAGCACACAGGTGAACCCTTGTGGGAGCGGTGGATCAGCAAATATCTGTGTTGAATGACACACCGCCTTCGCGAGCAAGCCCGCTCCCACAGTTGGAATGGGGTGTGTTCAGTTTGGGAGTTGGTCGGCTCGTAGGGCGCCTTCGCGAGCAGGCTCACTCCTACAATTGGATTTGGGTGTGTTCAGTTGGGGGGTGGTCGGCTCGTAGGCCGCCATCGCGAGCAGGCTCACTCCTACAATTGGACTGGGTGTGTTCAGGTGGGGATTGGTCGGCTCGTAGGCCGCCTTCGCTGGCA
>NZ_AYMJ01000024.1 GCF_000633255.1 Pseudomonas sp. H1h | reverse complement strand
TACTCCACCTGGCAACCGGTGATGCCCTACGTTACCGAGCTGACTTCCAACTCGCCATTCTTGCCATGGATCGCCGAAACCGACGCCCTCGACTGGGGTTGGCTTGCAGTATCACGCGCCGAACCGAATGGTGTGTTTGAGCATCTGCGCAGCCTGACGCAGGTGAAGATGCCGGACGGGACTGAGGTGTTTTTCCGGTTCTGGGATGGCAGGCATATCTACCCGATTCTGAAGGGGCTTGGGGAGAAGGCTGGGGAAGTACTGCCGGTGTTTGAGCGGTATCTGATTAACGGGCAAACGCTGGAGGTTGGGACACGGGTTTTGCCGAAGGTGCGGGATTGGCCGTGGTGGGAAGTGCCGAAGCCGTTGCTGGACAGTTTGACCAAGGAAAACCCTTCGACACTGATTGGCAATCTCCTGCAATGGCTCGAAGAAGAACGTCCGGACCTTTACAACGCTTGGCCAGAGAACAACCTGAAGCTGAAAGTCAGCCGTTTCGTGCGCCGCCCGGATGCGCCGAAAAACCTTAAAGAAGCACTGTTAAACCACCTGATTCTGGAGCAAGGCTGATGGATCGCGTTGCCACTATCGAAACCCAATTGGACTCCTTCAAAAACAGCCTCAAGCTGTACCGCGAGGAAACCAAGAGCTGGTACGCACAGCTTGCTGACAAAGCCAGCCGAGCTGCAGACATGCCCTCCCTTCTTGGTATGGAGCGCGTGATCAAGGCCGGTGACTCCAGCAAATCTGTCAGCATGACTGATGGAGATTTTTCATACGTCGCCAAGTGCCCGCTTGTAGGACCACTGCTGATTGAGAGCAAATTCGAATCGGTTTTCGACATCCCTATCGGCGATATCAAGGTCGATATCATTGCCGTGGATGGAGGCGCCAAGTCGACGATTACCTTGGATAAACAGGGTAAAGGCAGTTTTCAGGGACAGCCTGGAAAATCCTACAAGATCCACGTCCACGATCAAGTGACGCCTGCGCAGATCGACACGCTCTTCAAATCCTACGACGGCTTAGCTGCCGATCTAGAAGGATTCCTGCGCAAAGAATGGGCAGGCTTCAAACCGCAGTGGTCGAATCAGAGTGCGTCAGCCAAAGCGATGGCAATTGGGGTCGGCATTCTCGAAGGTGGATGGGAAGCTATCAAAGGCGTTTGGGATGGCATCTCAAAGGCCTTGGACATCCTTCAAAACCCTAAAAAGTTCGCAGAGGATTTAGGGGCCGGTGCAGAGGAACTGATCAAGCTGGCCAAAGAGGCGCCAGATGTGATGAAACAGGCCATGTTGCTTGCCAGCGACGAGGCCGCGCTGTTCTTGATGGTGCATTGCGCTTCAATCTGGGTTTCAGCATTGCCACCGACGCAGGCGGCTGGCCAAACGGCGAAGATGACATCTGCAGCCGTCATCGGAATTCTCATCGACATCGTGATTTCGGTCGTATTGACCGTAGCAGCCGAAGGCGCCGGGCTATTTTATCTGGCCGCACGTTTAGCGAAGTACGGCCAGATCATCGTCAAAGCTGTCACCGGATTCGTGAAGTCGTTATTCAGCATCATCAAGGGCTTCATGGGTTACGTCGGTAAATACGTCGCTGTCGCAGCTCGTGGAGTGGCGACTCGTGTAGAGAAAGGAGTCGCGCAGCTACGCTTTGATGGCAAACGTAATGCGACAGTTGAGCACGGCAAGCGTCCCGATGACGCCTCGAAACAATCGAAGAATCCTGACGACAAGAGTGCGGCGCCGGCGCAAGACACTTGCACCAACGGCTGCCCTGTCTCGATGGTCACGGGCGAAGAATTACTGACTCTTACCGATGGTCAACTCGATGGTCTGCTTCCGTTTGAGTGGACGCGCCTCTATCGCACCAGTGCGGTCGAGATCGACAGCCGCCTTGGGTTTGGTTGGAGCCACGCACTTTCTCACCGACTGGATCTGGATGATGAAGGCGTCCTGTGGACGGATAACGAAAACCGAACCACTCGTTTTCCGATGCCGACACAGCAACGCCCCGCCATCATCAACAGCCTGTCGAAAGCGGCCATCTACCTGGGATCGACACCAGGCGAACTCATCCTGACGCAGGCCGGGCAGAATCCGCGCTTTTATCATTTCCGTGCGGGACGCTTGATCACCATCAGTGACGCGTACAACAACCAGTTACAGCTAAGTTACGACTTCGCTGACCGAATCCAGCGTATCGACAACAACGCCGGACGCTCCCTGTTAGTCCGCCACGAAGATCGTCACATCGTTGCCGTGGATTATCAGCAGCGCCGTGCTGAGTACACGGAGCAGGGTCAACGGCAGGAGCCATGGATCACCGTTCAAACGCTAGTGACCTATCGGTATAACGCACAGGGCCAGCTCATCAGCGCCACCAATGCTGCCGGTGAAACTGAACACTACCGTTACAACGACCATCACGTCATTTTGGAACGACAACTGGCCGGTGGTGCGAGCTTTTTCTGGGAGTGGGAAAACGAAGGCAAATCGTCACGCAGCATCCGTCACTGGGCTAGTTTTTCGCAGATGGACTCGCAGTACGCTTGGGACGATGCCGGCAAGGTTACCGTTACAAACGCTGATGGTAGCGAGCAAGTTTATGTGCATGACGAAAATGCGCGACTCATCAGCGAGACCGCTGCGGACGGCGCTAAGACTCAGAAGGCCTATGACGACAAAGGTCGGCTGATTACAGAAAAGGATCCTCTCGGAGCAATTACCGAATACCGTTACAACGATGCTGGCCTGCTTTCCGTTGTTATTCCTCCTGAAGATGCGCCGACGTTCTACGAATATCGACATGGCCTTGTGAGTGAGATTCACCGAGGTAAAGCGAGCTGGAAATACCAGCGAAATAGCCAAGGCGATATCACCCGCCAGACAGATCCTGACGGCAACGAAACACACTACAGCTACGATGCCCAAGGTCGTGTGCTGGAGATCGTTCATCCAGACGGCGGACGGCATCAGCTCGCCTGGAATGGACTGGGTCAATTGCTCGAAGAAGCATTGCCCGATGATGGTCGTCGTAAATACCGCTACGACGCACTGGGTCGTCAAATCACCCGCCAGGACGAACACGGCTCGACCACCCATTACCAATGGGATGCGGCTGGCCGTTTGACGCAGACCACACAGCCTGGCGGTGCGACCCGCACTTATACCTATAACGCCTACGGCAAGGTCACAGCCGAGCGCGATGAACTAGGCCGTATCACACGCTACGAATACGCCGACAATCTGCAACTTGTCAGCCGCCGCATCAACCCGGACGGCAGTGAGCTGCGCTATCGCTACGACAACTCACGCCTGCTGCTGACTGAGATCGAAAACGAGCGCGGCGAACATTATCAGCTCAACTATTACTCAAACGGGCTCATACAGCAGGAAACTGGATTTGATGGTCGCCGTACTGCCTACGAATATGACCTGAATGGCAACCTGCTGAAAAGAACTGAGTACGGCGACGACGGTAGCGAGCTGGTCACTGAATACCAACGTGACTCCGCTGGCCGCTTGCTTGTGAAGAAATTGGCCGATGGTGAGGAAGTTCACTACAGCTATGACGCACTCGGTCGCTTGGTCAATGTTGATGACGGTCATTGGCCACTGGCTTATGAATACGACTCCCAAGATCGGCTGATTACCGAGCACCAGGGTTGGGGCACCCTGCGCTACGAGTACGACAACGTAGGCCAACTAAAGCATTGCCGTCTACCGGACGGTAGCAAGCTCGACTATCGCCGGTTACCCGGCGGCAATCTCAGCAGCATTGACCTCAACGGTTCTCGCCTGACATCTCACCAGTTCAAAGCTGGTCGTGAACAGCAACGTCAGCAAGGCTTGCTGTTGAGTCAGTATCAATACGACGATCAGGGGCGCTTGCAGGCTCACAGCGTTAGCCAACGCGACAGCATCGTGCTGCAGCGCCGATATAACTACGACGCGGCAGGTAACCTCGCAGGCATCAATGACAGCCTAAAGGGTGCCCGTAACTTCCACTACGATCCGCTTGATCGCTTGATCAGTGTTCGGGGAGCAACACCGGAGAGCTTCGCGCACGACCCAGCTGGCAATCTGCTGGGCCAGAACAACGAAGGCACCGCCAACCTTGCCAACGTCAAAGGCAACCGCCTGCTGATGCAGGGTGACCGCCACTACGACTACGACGCCTACGGAAATCTGATTCGCGAGCGCCGCGGTACCGTGCAGAAGCTCGTCACTGAATACCGCTATGACTGCCAGCATCGCTTGATCGGCGTCAGCCTACCCGGCGGCAGTATCGCGACCTACAAGTACGACGCCTTCGGTCGACGTATCGAGAAAACAGTCGATGGCCACACCACCGAATTCCTCTGGCAAGGCGAACGGCTGATTGTAGAGAGCGGTGAACGTCGGTATCGCACCTATGTCTATGAGCCAGACAGCTTCCGCCCCTTGACGATGCTCGACGGTGAAGGCCCTTTGAAAGCCACGCCGTTTTATTACCAGCTCGATCACTTGGGCACGCCGCAGGAGCTCACCGATTACAGCGGCGCAATTATGTGGTCGGCCAAGTATCGAGCCTACGGCAACCTGGCTACGCTGGATGTCGCGGAGATCGACAACCCGCTACGGTTTCAAGGCCAGTATTTCGACGCAGAGAGCGGACTTCATTACAACCGCCATCGGTACTACAGCCCGAGCACAGGACGATTTCTAACCCCCGACCCGGTAAAGCTTGCAGGTGGCCTAAACAATTACCAGTACGCCCCCAACCCTACCGGCTGGGTAGACCCGCTCGGACTAATGTTCAGGGCGATTACTAAAGCGATTTCTGGTGTTGCGAAAAAAGCACCACTGAAGCCCGCTGCGAACTGCCCCAAGCCTGGAGGATCATCTTCTCCGAACACTACCCCTACTCCTGCAGACTCCAGCGTAAAGACTGGAGACGTCACTCCACCGGCGGTCGTCGAGTCGAAGCCAGATTTTTACGTTGGCCCATCCGGACCGGACTCGACATTACCTTCGACGGCATATCGATACATGGGCTACAAAAACGCTGACGGAACAGTAAACACTCACGCGCAGAACACGATCAACACCGGCGACGCACGACTATCCTATTTTGGGTTCGACAAATTTGAGACTGGAGACGCTGCTACAGAAGCATTGCAGATGCGAGCGCCAAAGCATGTCACTCCTGCTGATCCCGACCCGGCGTGGAGTGATGGTCGCCTGCGATTGAAGTTCGACACACTGCAGCTCTATAAGGATGGCGAGCCAACCGTTACAGTGCCGTATGAGCTCGGTGGTAAGGGTCCGAATCTGGAACCGTTCACCAAAGCGTACCCTGACTACGGTACGGGTGGTGCGCGACAACTCATTCCGAAACCGGGTACCACCACCATCATTAAAGCGGATGAAGTCACCATCTTGCCGGAGAAGTAACAGTGCTGACCGATCTAGAGGCGCGCATAGCGCTCAAAGAACTGATTGAAAAATACCTCAAGGGAAGAGATCCGGATTACGACCGTCTGATCGAAATTGTACAGGACCCTTCGCGGCAAGTTCCGATCAGAGGTGTGCTCGAGGACATTAGACGGTACAACAAGGTCCAGTACACAAAGCAGGAGCTTGAGCTGATCGACGACCTTTTGTACATGTATGGATGAAGCACCCTCCGCCCTGAGGACTGCCGTCCAGGAAGGAGGTTCTGTTTGTAGTGGTCTAATGAAACCGGACACCCATTTAGGCGAGAATGCTCGCCAGATAGAGGTGTCTGATGACCAAACAACGTCGTTCCTTTTCCGCTGAATTCAAACGCGAGGCCGCAGGCCTCGTGCTCGATCAAGGCTATAGCCATACCGAAGCCAGCCGTTCGCTTGGAGTGGTCGAGTCCGCGTTGCGTCGCTGGGTTAACCAACTCCAGCAGGAGCGCAGCGGCGTTACTCCGCAGAGCAAAGCGCTGACGCCTGAGCAGCAGAAAGTCCAAGAACTGGAAGCGCGTATTGCTCGTCTTGAGCGGGAGAAATCCATTTTAAAAAAGGCTACCGCGCTCTTGATGTCGGAAGAGCACGAGCGCACACGCTGATTGATCAGTTAAGTACCCAAGAGCCGGTCGATTGGCTTTGCGCAGTCTTTGATGTCACTCGTTCGTGTTACTACGCCCACCGCCTCAGGCGCCGAAATCCCGACGTTGAGCGGCTTCGTTTGCGCAGTCGGGTCAACGAACTTTTCACGCAAAGTCGAAGCGCTGCCGGTAGCCGCAGTATCGTGTCGATGATGCAGGAAGACGGCGAGCAGATCGGGCGGTTTAAGGTGCGAGGCCTGATGCGGGCACTGGCGCTAGTCAGCAAACAACCTGGATCACATGCCTACAAACAAGCGACGGTCGAGCGGCCTGACATTCCGAATATCTTGAATCGAGAGTTTGATGTTCCGGCACCCAACCAGGTCTGGTGTGGCGACATCACCTACATCTGGGCTCAAGGGAAATGGCATTACCTGGCAGTCGTTCTGGATCTCTACGCACGCCGGATTGTGGGCTGGGCGCTGTCAAACAAGCCGGATGCGGATCTGGTCATCAAGGCGTTGGACATGGCTTACGAGCAGCGTGGCAGGCCTCAAGGGCTAATGTTTCACTCGCATCAGGGCTCGCAATATGGCAGCCGTCAGTTTCGCCAACGGCTCTGGCGTTACCGCATGCGCCAAAGCATGAGCCGTCGTGGAAACTGTTGGGATAATGCGCCGATGGAGCGTGTGTTTCGCAGCTTGAAAACTGAATGGATACCGACCGTGGGCTACATGACAGCTCAAGAAGCGCACCGCGACATCAGTCATTACCTGATGCATCGGTACAACTGGATTAGACCGCACCAATTCAACAACGGACTGGCCCCAGCTCAGGCTGAGAAAAAACTTAACGTCGTGTCCGGGATTAGTTGACCACTACAGATGCCTTCTTTCAGCCACTCTGCAAAGCTTGCATCAGCTGTCCAACAACTTTGGTTTCGACTGCGCCATCACTGGCGTCCGTCTCGAAAACAGCGCAACAAGCCGATGCGTCTCCATCGCAAATACGGTAGACAGCAATTACACTGTTTGGCCCGCAGCCCGTGTGCCCGCAGAGGGTAAATCCGCCGTCAATCGCTCCCTGCATCACACCAAGGCCGTAACCCGGCGTGATCCATGGGCGCCCGGGAATCGGGCCGCCTAATATTCGCGCTACCTGCATTTCCTGCAGCAAGCCTGTAGGAAGCAGGTCTGCGCAGAGGAGTCGATCCAGAAATAGCGCTGCTTGCGAAATTGGGCCGATCAGCAGGCCGTGATAAACCCAAGCAGGGTCATAATTTGAGGCGTCTCCAAGATGGGTCGTTTGAAAGTCTGCTCGCGTTTTAGCAAAGCGAACGTTCGAAAGGCCAAGTGGGGAAAGTGTTCGTTGAATCACTGCTTCATCAAACGTCAGATCAGTTAGCCGTTCAATTAGCCTGCCGATGAGCAAGTAGCCAACATTCGAGTAATGCCAACCGGCTCCGGGACAGTATCGAAGTCTGGTGCCGTCAAGGCGCCGCATCATGTCATCTACCGACCAGGCCGACACATTATTCCTGACAGCGGCGTGATACTCCGCAAGTTCGCCGTAATCGGCCAGACCCGCCTCATGCCGCAGTAATTGACGTAACGTGAAAAGCTGTTCAGGAATTTGCTCGTCCAGCCCGATGAGTCCATCACGAACCAACGACAGGGCTGTTGCAGCCAATACTGTTTTCGTAAAACTCCACCAAGGGATCATCAGTTCTAATCGGTCAGTCGTTTGTGGCTGACCATTTGATATGAGTGAACTGAGCATTGGCTTCCTTGGAGTGCTGAGCGAATAGGCAGCTCGACAAGATAACTCAACCACGCGTTTTTCCAGAGTATAAAGTCAGGCGTCTGTACCGACCTGAACGACTGCTATTGGCAGTTTTCTGCCTGTCGCGACTGGCACCAGTAGGTCAACATTGGCTTCCTGACCTGTTTCGAAGCGAACGGTGGTTCACCACCAAGATGGAGCGTGTGGTGAAATCTTGAAATTAAGAGCCTCTAAGTTAACGAATAGAGAGCTATCCTTAATTAAGATAACTCCTTCGTGGAATATAACGCCTACTTCCCATTCGACCTTGTCGGGGTGATAAACGCACAAGCTGTCACACTCGCCAATAAAATCACTTTCATTAAGGGCAATAATTTTAATTAAGTCATCGGTGATTTGAAGTCGCTGAGTGCATCTACCGACAATGTGGCTCGGGTAAGTTGTAACCGGCAAAGCATTGACTTTGGTTGGAGAGTCGGCGTGAAAGCCAATTATACTTTCGGCGCTCGATTCTGGGTAAAGCCAAATCACTAGTTCAAGTCGCGCTTTACTCGTCAGCTTCGAAAGCAATAGGATTTTCCTAGTAAAGTTGCTCTCTGTGATGTAAAGCATCGCATCTATTTTACCTGTCATTTTTTGGCGCGCCCCTTTTTCAACCCATGTGTCGAGCGTAGACCGTAATCAAAAGCTACTTCTTGAGGAATAAAAATATTTCTGATTTGCGGGACACATCTGTACGACTGGAATTACCCGCGAGGGGCTCGTCCGCTCCTGGCCGATTTCAGCCTTTCGCGAGAGTTAGAAAACGTCGCAAAAAAGCTTAGTATTCCCTTGCTGAAAACCCCTCCTGGCTCTGGCCTTAAGGTGATAGGAAAAATGCAAAACGTCACATCCTCAATCTGGTGCATCGCTCCCGAGTTGGGTACTCCTGAATCACCCGCGATACTGGCAGCGTCAGCTAGCCTCTGGGTGGCATACTTCCGGCCGGGAAACGAAACGCTTGCCGTTGTGAGGTTTACGGGGCTTATAGACCATCGTCTGGCCCCCATCAATGATCAGGGCTTGGGGCGCCATCGCTACGTGGCGAGCGGCTTGCAGCCGTACTCTTTCAACGAACTGACAGGCACTGAAGAAACGAACTACTGGCGGACATTGGGCGCGAGGCATTGGGTGGTTACGTTCCAGGATACAACCTTGGACGTCATTGCTCGTGGCGGCGACGTTGTATCCTCAGAGTTAACAGAAGCATCGCCACTCGAAGCTTTAATTTCGCAGTTGCGGAAAAGCAGCCACTGCGAACGGTGACACTTATCAGCTCGCAAATGTCAGCTTCTGGCCGAAAGCAGCCGCTCATTACAGCTCGTTGCATAACCCTAGCCCGCTTTTGCTGCCTCGATCACCGTATAAGAGCAAGGCGCTTCTGTGGATCCCTCCGACATCGAAAACACCGACGACTGGCTCGGCTGCCCGACGCCGCTCGAAACCTGCCGGCAGCAGCTCGCCCTTTACGAAAATGAGTTCGAGGAACTGAACCTGCAACTGCGCCAAGCCAGAGAGCGCATATTCAAGCTGGTCGAGATGAACGATGAATTGTCTGCTGGCAAAGCCAAAGCAGAAGCCGCACTCAAGAAATCCTCCGCTGATGCTGCGCGACTCCAAAGCTAACGAGGAGAGCTACTCGGACAGGTTGTGTCCGATCAGCGTGACCACCTCCTCCTTGAGAATCAGCGCCTACTGAGGGAAGCTCGCGAGAGGAACAGCTGAGGGCTAGGCTCAGGGTTCACTTTGAGGAATCAGTCGATGTGCGGACGACTCTCCCAGTACAGCGGCATTCACGACTTCGTGGCGGCGCTGAGCATGCCGAATGCACTTGTCAACTCGACCGGGGATCAGCCCATCGAGCAGTACAACGCCGCGCCGACCACTCAGCTTGCCCTCTTCCACCTGGACGGCCAGTTTCTGCACGCCGACATGATCCGGTGGGGATGGCGACCACACTGGGCCAAGGATCGCGCCGCGCCGATCAATGCCAGGGTCGAGAAAGTCGCCCATGGCCCGTTCTTCCGGGCGATCTGGCCGCACCGGGCGGTCATCGCGATCAACAACTGGTTCGAGTGGGTCGACGAAGGAGAACCGAGAAAGCAGCCCTACCTGATCAGGCATCGGGACCAGTCGCCGATTCTCTGCGCCGCCATCGGCCAATACCCGAACGAGGAGCACGCGCCAAGCGAGCATGACGGCTTTGTGATCATCACCGCGGACAGCGCCGGCGGCATGGTCGATATTCACGATCGCCGGCCCGTGGTGCTATCGCCCGAGCTCGCCCGGGAATGGTTGGACCCGGCCACCCCGAAAGAGCGCGCCGAACAGATGGTGCTGCACCAGGGCGAGCCGACAGAGACGTTCGAATGGTACAAGGTTGACCGGGCCGTGGGGAACGTCCGGAATCAAGGCCCGGAGCTGATCAAGCCGGTCGATTGATCAGCGCTTCGACAGAGTTTTAAGACGCTCCACCAGCGCGGCTTCAAAAATGGTGTACAGCTTTTCAGCATCGTCGGCACGCAAAGCACCACCGGTTTCCAGTCCAAGCACGAAACCGTCCGCCCGTGCCCCTGCCTTCACAGCGATGATCATCGAGTCGGCCCGGACAATTTGCGCCAGCAGTCGATCTGCTTCCCGCTGCATTTTTTCGCTCAGCACTACGCCTTCCACATCAGCCCCCATCACCTTAATGCGATATCCAATAAATCACCGTAAACACAAGCGCGATCCAGACGAAGGACGAAAGAACCTCCAATCCTGCAAACGTATGTTCATGGGGCTCAAAGTCTGAAAATTAATTCCATTCGATTAAGGATGGAAAATCGAGACCGCCGATCAGCTTCCTGCCGGTCAGACAGAACGGCTGGAATGCGCTGGCTGAATGGCACCTTGAGATTCGCGCAAATCATCTTTTCCTATCACAGCCATTAGAATCCGACCCATTGAACGATTCAAACTTGATTAGAATCATAACGCTAACTTTTAGTACGCAAAACAATGGCTGCTTGGCAATTTTTATCACCGGGAGAAGAACGTATGCCTCTTAGCGACACGATTCACAGAGCAGCGCTCAGCGCGGAGGAGCGCTCCTCCATCGCTGAAATCGAGGCGACCACAAATATTCTGCAACTCGTCACTCGGATGACGGGGACGCGTTTTGCCGCAATCGCAAAATTCACCGAAGCAGAATGGATAGTTTGCTCCGCCTACGATCCGCTAGGCCTAGGGATAAGCGCCGGGGATACCTTGGAGTTGGAAACAACGCTTTGCAGCGAATTCCGAAGGGATCCTCAAGTACTTTTCATTCCCCAGGTCAGTCAAAATGCCAGATTTTCTGCGCGATTAGTTGTGAAGCAATATTTGATTGAAAGTTACGCAGGAGCACCTATTTTCCTTCCCGATGGACAGCTGTGGGGAGCGCTATGTGCTTTGGATTCTCGGGCAGTCTTGTTTGATGACCCGGATCTCGCGGACACATTAGGCCTATTCGCGAGACTTATCGGGTGCATTTTTTACGCGAACCTGACGAGTGCGGGGAGCGGCTACGGTAAGGCCGGAACAAGCGTCACGGAGTAATGAGGGTTCTTATAACGCTCGGCCCCCTGCAACACGCTCAACCCTTGATCGCCGGTTTCGGTGATGGCAGTAATTCGATGAGCATGCACCGACTCAAGTGGGGCCCCTCATGACTGACCGTTTTCGGCCAGCAGGCAGCTCAGATTGACCGATTTCGACCCAAACCGGACGCTCGGCAGCACCTCTGGCAATATATTTTCTGACAAGCCTGTCCTGAATCCATCGTGTAACTGAATTGAAGAGTACTTTCACCCCATGAGCAAAGGTCTGAGTGATGCCAACCTTAATTACGTACTTGCGGTCATTGAAAGTGCCCCAAACACCGAGTTAGGTGTGATGTGTGAGCACCTACAGATCGACAGTCGCGATCTTTTGAATCAGTTGGCGATCTCAGTAGCAAGACTGTTTATTACAGGCACCCGCGATTTTCATTACTGTGATGAGGTGATGAATACTGTCATCAGCGATATCGTCGACTTGTCCATGCACGCGGATATACCCCAGCCGGCATTCTCTATCTACCAGGCATTTGATGCAGGCGAACATTGGCACAGCGACGACGACCAGGACGTATTTCCTTGGGAGAAATGGACGCGGCCTGAGCTCGAGAGGATTTTGTGTGAGGTCGACGACGGCGCGAACGGGTTTTCGAAGTAGGTTCGAGTCGAGCCCCCCAAAGCACCGCTTCTGGCCAACAGCAGCCGTTCGCGACAGGCTTTAATCGGCCAAAAGCAGCCATTTGAAATGCTCAGCTACCACTCTAAATCAGTCACTCAATTCACCTACTAAACTCAGGGTGGTACCTACCTTCGAGGCGTTCTTTCCATGCAAAGCTCGTTACTACTTGCATGTCCATCCTGTTCCTCAATATTGAGTCGAGCAGCGCAACGGCGCATGACGCCTTTTTGGGGGGAGTTTCCCGTCGTCCCGTGCATTTCTTGTGGAGCGCCTTTACGCTGGCACGTGACACTGCATCGTAGACTTCGGTTTGGCGGGATAATTTTCCGGATCGGAGTCTGTGGCGTTGCCATAGCGTTTCCGCTCGTTTTTCTATTGAACAAAAATGACTGGGCAATAGTAATCACGGGGGCCAGCCTCCTACTGTCATTTTTTGGGGTATTTGCCACCGCAACCAGGACAGGCACCCCTTTCGTGGAAGTCATAGAGGATGCAGGCGCGCATTGATGAAACGCTGCGCACGGCCAATCACAAGCTGAGCATGCACATGACCGGCCGACGCCACCCGAATGCACTCCCCTTCGCGCCCAGCGGCACCATCGGATGAAACCGACGATGCCCAAGTGCACCGTCACTCGCAGAGCCCACTCACGAAAGCCCGTCGAACCAACCCAGAACACGCAGCACCTTCGCATACGTCTTTTCATTCGAAAGCAGCACTAGCAGCATCAGAACGCTCCCCATGACAGTGAAAAGAACACCGCCTGTTCCCTCGATGGCAATCAAAAATATCCCCAACACCAGGAACGCTGCTCCAAGTGCCCCAAATACTCTTCGGCTCTCCTTCTGTTCGGGATATTTGTTGAACATTCACGTTCTCCACATCCGGTAGCGCACGCGTCAACTGTAGACCAGACCCGAGCACTCACCTGTGTCTAAATAACCAGCCACCACTCATAATGCCGCCCCTCCCGACTCCCTCATCAAAGTTCGACAGCCATGCCTGAAGAGTTCGAAGTACCAAGCCCTCACGAACAACATATTGAACACACTACCCACCATGCCCATGCACAAGGCGATCGCTTTGCCAGCAAGATCGCAGTCATGACGGCGATCATGGCGACTGTCGGTGCCTTGATGAGCTATCAGGCCGGCTCGACGGAAAGTGAGGCGGCGATGGACAAGAACAACGCCGCGATCCAGAAGACCGAAGCCGCCAACGAATGGAATTACTACCAGGCCAAGTCCAGCCGGCAGAACCTGTCGGAGCTGGCCAGCCATCTGCCGGGGCTGGACTCCGCCCATTATGTTGCCGAGGTGCAGCGCTACGGAGAGCAGAAAGAGCAAGCGCGCAAGAAGGCCGAAGCCCTTGAACAACAGGCGCACGAATGGGACGAGAAATCGGAGCAGATGCTGCATCAGCACCACCGCTGGGCCCAGGCGATGACCGCGATTCAGATCGCCATTTCACTGGCGGCCATCACCTTGCTGACGCGCAAGGAATGGCTCAGACGCGTGTCTTTTGGGGCTGCGGGTTTGGGGGTCATGTTGGGTTCACTGGCCTGGCTGCATATTTGATCGTTGAGTCTGACCCCGCTCGGCAGGGTTGATGCGGTGGGCATGACCGGCATCTCTTTGCGCAGTGCGCCCCGCCAGCCAGGCAAGCACAGACGCAACAACCAGCACCGTTGCGCTAAGCTCGAATGTGGCTTTGTAACCACTCAGATCAAATGCCAGGCCACCAACGATTGCGCCTGCGGCGATCGCCAGTTGCACGATGGCCACCAGCAACCCTCCGCCGGCCTCAGCATCTTGCGCAAGCGTCTGCGCCAGCCATGTCCACCAGCCGACCGGTGCCGCCGTAGCGACCAGTCCCCAGAGGCCAAGCAGCGCTGCAGTGAGCAATGGCGAGGCGCCGACGTTCACCAGCGCCAGTGCGATGATCGCCATAATCAGCGGGATCACCGTCAGCGTGCGATAGAGGCCTTTGGCGATGAATCGTTCGATCAGGAAAGTGCCGATGAAACCGGCAAGGCCCAGTCCCAGCAGCATCAAGGACAACGTCGAAACGCCGACGCCAGTGACCCCCTCAAGAAATGGGCGCAGGTAGGTGAACAGCATGAACTGCCCCATGAAAAATACGCTGACGGCGATCATGCCCAATGCGACTGGCAAGCGCTTCATCAGACGCAGGACATTGCCGCTCCCCGCCTGGCGCTCGTTCTTGAAAGATGGAAGGCTTATCAGCAGCCACACGGCCGCAATCGCCGCAACGGGAACCACACAGAAAAATGCCCCGCGCCAGCCTATCAGCGAGCCGAGGAAGCTACCCGCCGGCGCGGCGATGACTGTCGCCAGCGCGTTACCGCCATTGACGATGGCCAGCGCCCGGGACACCTGATCGGGCGGCACCAGACGCATGGCGGTCGCCGCCGACAATGACCAGAAACCGCCGATGGCGATGCCGATCAAGGCCCGTCCAAACATGAATGACGGGTAGCCCGGCGCGAACGCGACCACCGTGCCAGACACGATCATCAGCAAGGTCAGGCACAGCAGCAGCTTCTTGCGCTCAACGCGCGCGGCGACCGCGGCAATCGCCAGGCTGGTGAACAAGGCGAAGGCACCGGAGACGGCAATCCCCTGCCCGGCCTGGCCTTCGCTGATGTGCAGTTCTGCGGCAATGGGCGTCAGCAGGCTGACGGGCATGAATTCCGAGGCGACCAGGGCGAATGCGGCCAACGACATGGCCAGCACAGCGCTCCAGCCGCGCTTTTCTGTGGAAAGAGAGGTCATTGGAACTACCTGGGGTACGAGAGGCGTCCGGGCGATTGCCCGGACGCGCTGTTTTTCACTGCGCCAGCGTCGCGTTGTCGATCACGAACCGGTATTTGACGTCACCTTTGAGCATGCGCTCGTATGCCTCATTGATCTGCTCGGCGCGGATCAACTCGATATCCGAAACGATGCCGTGTTCGGCGCAGAAATCGAGCATCTCCTGGGTTTGCGGGATGCCGCCGATCATCGATCCGGCCAGGGTGCGACGCTTCATGATCAGATTGAACACGTTGGGCGATGGGTGCGGCGAAGCCGGCGCGCCCACCAGAGTCATCACGCCGTCACGCTTGAGCAGGACCAGCAAGGCATCGAGGTCGTGCGGCGCGGCGACGGTGTTGATGATCAGGTCAAAGCTTTTCAGGTGCGCGGCCATTTGCTGCGCATCGCTTGAGACCACCACTTCATCGGCACCCAGGCTTTTCGCTGCTTCACGCTTCGATTCCGAGGTGGTGAACGCCACCACATGCGCGCCCAGCGCATGGGCCAGTTTGATGCCCATGTGACCGAGGCCACCGACGCCCACCACGCCGACTTTCTTGCCGGGGCCAGCGTTCCAGTGCCGCAGCGGCGACCAGGTGGTGATGCCCGCGCACAGCAGCGGCGCAACGGCAGCCAACTGCGCTTCGGGATGACGAATACGCAGTGCGTAGCGCTGGTGCACAACGATCGCCTGCGAGTAGCCACCGAGGGTCCAGCCCGGGGCATCCGGGGTCGGGAAGTTGTAGGTGCCGATCATGCCGTCGCAGTAGTTCTCGAGGCCTTCGGCACACTCTTCGCAATGCTTGCAGCTGTCGACGATGCAGCCCACGCCGACCAGATCGCCCGGGGTGAACCCGCTGACCTTTTGGCCTACCGCGGTGACACGACCGACGATTTCATGGCCGGGCACACAAGGGTATTGCGTGCCTGCCCATTCGGCGCGCACCTGGTGCAGGTCCGAGTGGCAGATACCGCAATAGGCAATCTCGATCTGTACATCTTCCGGGCCGGTATCGCGACGCGTGATGCGCAGAGGTTCAAGCGGTTTATCGCCGGCATGGGCGCCATAAGCGAAGACTTGCATAGGGACTCTCCTATAAGGGCTTTCCTGTAACAGCCCGACACATTCTCCCGGTCGATCCGCCTCTGCCCTAGTGCATTCCTCTTGAATGCTTGCCTGATCCTCTGAGGAAGCAGGGCGATGGATAGGAAAGGCCTCGGCAGCGGATTAGAGTTCGATCAACAGGAGTGACCCCACATGATCGATAGCCCCCTGCGCCATGAATCACCGTTGGCGTTGAACATTGACCCGCGCGTGAGCGTGCCGGGTGACTTCGCCACAGCCATACCCGGGCTGTCGCTGTTTCGTCGCGATCAGCCGGCGCCCCCGGCAGTGTGTATGGTCGAGCCGAGCCTGATTCTGGTGGGCCGTGGTGAAAAACGCTTGTGGGTCGGTGGCGAGGGCTACAGCTACGACCCGTCGCGGTTTCTGGTCACCTCACTGGACTTGCCCGCCAACTCCGAGGTGATGCTTGCCAGTCCAGATCAGCCCTGTGTCGGGCTGGTGCTGAAACTGGATGTCGGCATGCTCGCCGAGGCCCTCAGCAAGGGCGGTTTGCCCGCCAGGCGCCATCCTTCGATGAGCACAGGCGCGGGCATTGGCAGCCTCTCGCCCGCCCTCGAAGACGCCCTTGATCGCCTGCTGACATTGCTCGATGAGCCCGAGGCGATCCCGGTGCTGGCGCCGTTGATCCTGCGGGAAATCCACTATCGACTGCTCAATACCGATCAAGGCGCGCGGCTGCGGCAAATCATTGCCGTGGATGGCCAGGGTTATCGCATCGCCAAAGCCATCGACTGGCTCAAGGTCAACTACACCGAGGTGCTGCGCATCGAAGAGCTGGCGGCGCGGGTGCAGATGAGCCCGCCGACCTTCCACCATCATTTCCGCCAACTCACCGGCATGAGCCCTTTGCAATATCAGAAATGGCTGCGGCTGAACGAGGCCCGTCGGCTTATGCTGACTGAGCATCTGGACGTCTCGCGGGCAGCGTTTGCAGTCGGCTACGAAAGCCCTTCGCAATTCAGCCGTGAATATGGCCGCCTGTTCGGCACCGCGCCGAGCCGTGACATTGCCCTGTTACGCGGGCAGCCATTTGAGGCAGAAGCGCCCGGTGCAGTAGCGAACTGAACGAGTCAATGGCTAGACCTCCCCCACCGCCACCCCCGGTCCGGGCGCGCCATGCTGACGCGCAATGATTATCCCGATAAAGGAAATCAGCAACGCCAGGCCAATGGTCGAGGTCACCTCGAGCCGGTGGTCGGGTGTGAACATCATCACCGCCAGGGCGGCGCAGATAAACGCGATGACCAGATAGGTCAGCCAGGGAAACAGCCACATCCGGAAGGCCAATTGGACATTGCGACGGAGCAGCATCCGGCGCATGCGTAACTGCGATATCGCGATCACCAGATACACCAGCAACGCGATGGCGCCGGAGCTGGCGAGCAGGAACTGGAACAGGCCGGCGGGCATGAAGTAGCTGAACAGCGTCACCCCGGCGCCTATGACCGTGCTGGCGATCACGGCGGCCCTTGGCACGCCGGCCGGCGATGTCACCTTCAAGGCGCGCGGCGCATCGCCACGGCGTCCCAGCGAGAACAGCATCCGCGACGAGATGTAGATCGACGAGTTCATGCAACTGGCAACCGCGATCAGCACGACGACATCGACCATGGACTTCGCGTGAGGAATGCTCATCAGCTCCAGCGCGCGCTGGTAGGAGCCAACGGAGGCCAGCAAGGGGTCGTTCCAGGGCACAACGGAAATGACCACGAAAATCGACAACAGGTAGAACACGCTGATGCGCCAGATCACCGAGCGCGTGGCCTTGGCGATGTTCTGTGCGGGATTGCTCGATTCCGCCGCCGCGATGGTCACCGCTTCCGTACCGATGAAACTGAACATGATGGTGATGAAGGCCCCGACCACCGCGGACAAGCCATTGGGTGCAAACCCGCCGTGTTGCTCCATCAGTTGGCTCACCCCACTGGCTTGATGCTCAGGCAACCAGCCCATCAGTACCGCGAAGCCAAGACCGATGAAGCCGATGATCGCCACGACCTTGGCCAGCGCGAACCAGAATTCGAACTCGCCGTACTTGGACACACTGAACAGGTTGGTGATCACCAGCAGCACGATCGACAACAATGCGAACAGCCAGGCATCGACCTGGGGAAACCACTGGTTGAGGATGTGGCCTGCAGCAAGCGCCTCGATGGGGATGACCAACACCCAGAACCACCAGTAGAGCCAGCCGATGGTGAACCCGGCCCAGCGACCGATCGCCTGGTCGGCATAGGTGGAAAAAGACCCGGTGTCCGGGTGCGCCACGGCCATTTCGCCGAGCATGCGCATGACCAGTACCACCAGCAGACCAGAACACAGATAGGCCAGCATGACGGCCGGCCCCGCCGCGGCGATGGCGTGTCCGGAGCCTACGAACAATCCTGCGCCGATGATCCCGGCAATTGACAACATGGTGACGTGGCGCGGCTTGAAACCCTGCGCCAACTGACCGTTCGAGTCCTTCGAGTTCAGGCTATTCATTGTTTTTGTTGTTCTCTGGTGATCGACGTTCGGGCGTACTGACTGAGGGTGGCGACGAAACGATGTGTCACCTTACGTGGCAGGCGCTGATCGAAAATGGCCCGTGAGCGGCATCGTCGTGCCTGATTTCGACATGCTGCGCTGCGCTCAATCCTGCGCAGGACAGCTGACTTGACGCTGCGCCGGGGTTCGCCGGAAACGCAGGTCAGCCATTCCCCCGCACAAACCGGTCACGTCCCTGCGCCTTGGCGTTGTACAGCGCCTGATCGGCCACCTCGATCAACCCTTGCAGACGATCCAGTTGCGGGCCTGTGCCCGTCGCGATCCCGATACTCACACTCAGCCGTCCGAACGGACTGGCGTTGTGCGCAATGTTCTCTTGCTTCAGGCGGTCGAGGATGAGCTGCGCCACCACTGCGGCGCCGCCACTGTCGGTGTCCGGCATGATGACGCCCATCTCCTCGCCACCGTAACGAGCGAGCAGATCTGACGGTCGCCGCACACACGCCTCAAGGATTCTGCCAATGGTCTGCAGACAGGCATCGCCGGCAACATGTCCGAACGAATCGTTGTACAGCTTGAAGTAGTCGATATCGATCATCAGCAAGGCCAGCGTCGTACCATCCCTTTGTGCACGCCGTGCCTCCATGGCGAGGCTCTGGTCAAAGCAGCGCCGATTCGCCAGCCCCGTCAGGGCGTCCTTCATCGCCAGCAACTCAAGCTGGCGATTGGATGACAGCAACTGCTGCTGCGTCCCGCGCAACTGATCTTCCGCCCTGGTGCGCCGACGGATGTCCAGGATCAGGAACCAGCCGATCAGGCCGGTCAGCCCCAGCAGCCCCGTCACCACGACGGCCGACAGCCATGCCTCCATGCGCCAGGCAGCGAGGGCCTCACGCTTGCCGAGTGCGACAGTGGTTATCAGCGGCAGCCGATCACTCTTGCGGAAAGCGTAGAGCCGCTCAACACCATCCAGGCTGGAGGTAAACGACGCCGTGCCGACCGATCGATCAACGAGATACTTCGCATAAATCGGCGACCTGGAAAAGTTGCGCCCCATGTCCTGCTCTCGAAACGGATAGCGCACCAGCAACGTGCCATCGGTATAGGACAAGCCGATGGCGCCGTCCTGCCCGACGTCGATCTTGCCAAACAGGCGCAGGAAGTTCTCGACGCCCAAAGTCACCGCGACCACGCCGGCAAACGCGCCGTGAGCATCGTTGAAACGGCGGCTGACGGTAATCACCCACTCCTGATTGGAGCGGCTCTGAATTGGCGGACCGATAAAGGTCTCACGGGATGGATCGTCGCGATGATGGATGAAATAGACGCGATCGCGGCTGCTCGCCCCGGCGGGAATCGGCCGATTGGAAGACATCAGCCAGCGTCCCTGATTATCGTAGATGGTGACGCCACTGAGCTGGGGCATCAACGGCTGTTGGCGGTCGACCAAGGCGCTCAGCCGCTCGATCTGTGCCTGGCCACTGCCTTCGGTTTCCAGGCGTTCGACGAGTCCGAGCAACAGCAGTGAACTCTGGCGGACGATACCTTCGGAGTAAGTCGCAAGCGCCTGGGTCAGGTTCAAGCCATGAACATCGACTTCTTCCAGTGCCCGTTCTCGAGAGGCCAACACCTTCCACACCGTCAATGACGCCAGGGAGCAACCGATCACCAACAACAAAAGCACCACGAGGCGGGTATCACGCTTCACATTACTACCTATTGGAAAGTCCGGTTTTCCGTTCCAGCGACTAGTGGATCGACTCAAAGGCGGCAGCCGCCTGTCCTTGTGGTGAACAAGGATACAAGCAGCAACGGATTATGCAGCGTATTTCTGCTTTGCAACGCCTGGCCCGCACGAGCCGAGTCCGGGATTTCAAGCGCGCAGTTTCGCTCTTGGCGCAACAGTGACAAGCATGCCAGAGCAAACCATCATCAGGCTTTCAACATCAGACTGGAGCTGAAATCGACAATCGGCGGATTCCGCTCATACGCGATGAAACGGCACTTTCCCAGGTCTGCGCCCCCGCCCACAGCCAACTTTCTGACGCCTGTTTCACGACCTTTTACGCGGGTTTCTCCAAGCCTGAAATTTTGGCACTTTTGCACAACAAGTTGACATCCAAAAGCATGCCATGGGCGACCGATATCATTAGAGTATGCGCCCTTAAAAAGGAAAGGACTCTCGATGACTCAGTCACTCTCACGGCGCGTTGTGGCGATTACCGGCGCCCTGGGGAATCTCGGCGAGACCCTGGCGGACATGGCGGCGGCCCAGGGCGCGGATCTGGTGCTGATCGATCAGGCGACGATTGCGCTGCCCAGTTCGCACAATCGACTGGTCCTGTCCGGCATTGATCTGGCGTCTCTCGCCGATTGCCAGGAGGTCGCCCGGCAGATCAACCGCTATTTCGGCCGACTCGATGCGCTGGTCAATGGCGCCGGCGGCTATGCGTGGGAGCCGCTGCTCGGAGGGGCGATAGACGCCTGGGATCGGCTCTACACGCTGAACCTTCGAACCGCATTGAACGCCAGCAAGGCCCTGCTGCCGTTGCTGCTGCAGTCCTCGGCGGGGCGCATCGTCAATATCGGTGCGAGCATGGCCGCGAAAGCCGGGCTGGGCATGGGCGCCTATGCCGCGTCGAAATCCAGCGTACTGCGCCTGACCGAAAGCCTGGCCGAAGAGCTCAAGGACATGAGCATCACCGTCAATGCCGTGCTGCCCAGCATCCTCGACACCCCGCAAAATCGTGAGGCCATGCCCGACGCCGAGCATCAGCGCTGGGTCACCCCGGCCCAACTGGCGGCGGTCATTCTGTTTCTGATCTCGGAACAAGCTTCGGCGGTCACCGGTACCGGCATCCCGGTGATCGGGCGCATGTAGGGTCTACTGACGCCGCGCGCCTTGGCGACGTCGCTTCCTTCACCTTTCGGAAAAGCAAGATCACCGGATTACCGGACTTCCCCTCCCCCCATGCGACCCGCCACCTCCAGCGCTGCCTTCGTCAACCACGTCCTTGATGTCGCCGAACAACACGGCTGCGATGGCGATTGGCTGTTGCACCAGACCGGACTCTCACGCGAGCAGTTGTCCGACTCCATCGTGCGCATTCCCATGAAGCAGCTGCGTGCCCTGCTGGAACTGGCGGCGCGCAGCAGCAACCTGACGCATTTCGGCCTGCTGGTCGGCGCGGCCGTACGCCCCGGCACCTACGGCGTGCTGGGTTATGTGCTGATGACCAGCGCGACACTGGGTGAGTCGCTGAACATGATTTTGCGCTTCGGCAAGATCGTCTACGACAGCCCTTCCAGTCAGACCCGGATCGTCATCGGCGACGGCCGCGTGACCCTCGAAGATCAGCGCACCAATGAACTGGAACCTTATTGCGCCCTGCATCAGGAAGCCCTGATGGTTGGCTGGGCGGCGTTCGGCCGCTGGTTGATCGCCAGCAACCAACCGATGCTGGAGGTGCGAATGATGCATGCCGCTGTCGGCGAACCGGCGTTGTATGAGCATTTTTTTGGCTGCCCGGTGCAATTCGAGGCCGGGAGCAACGCGCTGGTGTTTGCCGAGTCGACACTCTCGGCGCGGATCCAGGGCGCCGACCCGCGCATGCATCGCAGCATGCTGCTGGAAGCCGACTGGCAGTTGTGTCTGTCATACCCGGCGTTTTCCGTGACCGACCGTTTGCGTGCCCTGCTCACCGAACAGTTGCCGACCGGCGATTTCAGCCTGAAAAGCCTGGCCCGGCAGCTGGCGATTTCGCCGCGTACCTTGCAGCGCAAACTCGCGGCGGAAGGCGAAAACTTCAATCAGGTACTGGAAACCATGCGCATGGAACTGGCCGACCATTACCTGCGTCGCACCGAGACCAGCATCATGAACATCGCCCTGATGCTGGGCTACTCGCAGGCCAGTTCTTTCAGTCATTCCTTCCGTCAGGCCCGCGGGATCTCGCCGGTGGATTACCGTAAGTTGCTGCGGGCCAGATAAGCCGCTTACGTGTTCCGCGCCTGAATATCAGGCGCTCGACGCTGACGTCGCCGCCTCATCGATCAACGCCGCCACCTCGGCCGCGCGTGACGCCAGCGAAGCATGACTGGCCTCCAGCGTGATGACCTTCTTCGCACCGAGGCGCGCCGACATCATCTTCTGGTTGTCCGGGTGGATCATGTGATCCTGACTGGAGATCTGATACCAGCTCGGCTTGTTTTTCCACGCAGGGTTGCTGATCGGATCGCCAAAGGTGCTGGCCACCGGCGCTTTCTGGGTGACCGCCATGACCAGCGCTTCATCGGCCGGCAGGTCCTGGCAGAAGCTTTCATGAAACTTGTCAGCCTTGAGCCACAGAAAACCGTCGCTGTCCGGTTCCAGGTTCGGTGCAGCTTGCGGCAGATGTTGCTGAGTCAGGCCGCCCGGGCTTTCACCGGCGTCCGGGGCGAACGCGGCGATGTACACCAGACCGACGACGTTGGGCTGATTACCGGCCTCGGTGATCACCGCCCCACCGTATGAGTGCCCGACCAGCAGCACCGGCCCGGGCTGTTGCGCAATCATCTTGCGGGTGCGCTCGGCATCGTCGGCCAGCGAAGTCAGTGGCATCTCCACCGCCCGGATGTCCGTGTAGCCCTTGCGCGTCAGCTCGACAATGACGTGGCCCCAATGCGCCGCGCCGCCCCAGAAACCGTGTACCAGCACGATCGTCGGTTTATTGCTCATGGCCTTGCTCCTGTCAGGATCGAAGATGTTTGCCAAACCGCCGCAGGAGTATGGAACCGATTCACGAGTTGGGCCACCAAGGACTTGAGCACGACACAACCATAGGCCGGCGCTGCGCCAGAGGCCCCGACACCACCCAATCAAAATTGTGGGAGCGGGCTTGCTCGCGAAGAGGCCACATCAGGCACTGCATATGCTGACTGACCCACCGCTTTCGCGAGCAGGCGCGCTCCCACATGGGCCGGCGCGGCGCCAGTGCCCCTGACACCACCCAATTAAAATTGTGGGAGCGGGCTTGCTCGCGAAGAGGCCATATCAGCCACTGCATATGCTGACTGACACCCCGCCTTCGCGAGCAGGCTCGCTCCCACATGGGCCGGCGCGGCGCCAGTGCCCCTGACACCACCCAATTAAAATTGTGGGAGCGGGCTTGCTCGCGAAGAGGCCACATCAGGCACTGCATATGCTGACTGACACCCCGCCTTCGCGAGCAGGCTCGCTCCCACATGGGCCGGCGCGGTGCCAGTGACCCTGGCACCACCCAATTAAAATTGTGGGAGCGGGCTTGCTCGCGAAGAGGCCACATCAGGCACTGCATATGCTGACTGACACTCCGCCTTCGCGAGCAGGCTCGCTCCCACATGGGCCGGCGCGGTGCCAGAGGCCCTGACACCACCCAATTAAAATTGTGGGAGCGGCGCCAGTGCCCCTGACACCACCCAATTAAAATTGTGGGAGCGAGCCTGCTCGCGAAGAGGCCATATCAGCCACTGCATATGCTGACTGACACCCCGCTTTCGCGAGCAAGCCCGCTCCCACATGGGCCGGCG
>NZ_AYMJ01000023.1 GCF_000633255.1 Pseudomonas sp. H1h | reverse complement strand
ATCGGGGCGTTTTTTATGGCCAGCTCGCCGGTTATGCGGCGATCGACAACTTGAGCTTGTTCATCGCGCTCTTCTCAAGCTGACGGATCCGCTCGGCCGACACGTTGTACTTCTGCGCCAGGTCGTGCAGCGTGGCTTTCTCTTCTGCCAGCCAGCGCTGGTAGAGGATGTCGCGGCTGCGTTCGTCCAGCACTTCCAGCGCTTCGTGCAGGTTGTGATTGGAGTTGTCGCTCCAGTCGGCATCTTCCAGTTGACGCGCCGGATCGTACCGGTGGTCTTCCAGGTAATTGGCCGGCGACTGGAAAGCGCTGTCGTCGTCCGCTTCTGCGGCCGGGTCGAAGGCCATGTCATGGCCGGTCAGGCGACTTTCCATCTCGCGCACTTCCCGCGGCTCGACACCGAGGCTTTCCGCCACACGGTGGACCTCCTCGTTGTTCAGCCACGCCAGACGCTTCTTCTGGCTGCGCAGGTTGAAGAACAGCTTGCGCTGTGCCTTGGTGGTCGCGACTTTCACAATGCGCCAGTTGCGCAGGATGAACTCGTGAATTTCCGCCTTGATCCAGTGCACGGCGAACGACACCAGACGCACACCCATTTCCGGGTTGAAGCGCTTCACGGCCTTCATCAGGCCGACGTTACCTTCCTGGATCAGGTCAGCCTGTGCCAGGCCGTAGCCGGAATAGCTACGGGCAATGTGTACAACAAAACGCAGGTGGGCGAGCACCATCTGCCGAGCCGCCCCCAAATCCTGCTCATAGTAGAGACTCTCGGCCAGTTCACGCTCCTGCTCCGGCGTCAGCAAAGGAATGCTGTTGACGGTGTGCACATAAGCTTCCAGGTTCGCACCCGGAACCAACGCGTACGCAGGTTGCAAAGAATTGGTCATGCGAAAAAACCTCCCACTTACATACTCGTGCCTCTCGGCACTGCGAAAAATTGACCGGGAATTCAAGTACAAGTTCCCAAAAAAACCGCAAGGTCAATCACGCGCAAAAAAGATTCTACTTCGGCGCCAGCTCCCTGAGATGACGTGCGACTGCAATCCATGCACCGATATAACCCAACAGCACCGCGCCAAGCAAGAGCGACAGACCGTCGGCAACTGGCACTCCGGCCAGCGCGAAATCACTGCCGTACAAGCCGGCCAGTCCAACTACCGCGTCATTCAGCCAGTTAAGGCCGAACGCCAGCACCCCCCAGGACAGAACCCCCGCACCGAAGCCATACAACGCGCCCATATAAAGGAAAGGACGACGCACGTAGCTGTCGGTGCCGCCGACGAGTTTAATCACTTCTATCTCTGTGCGGCGGTTTTCAATATGAAGACGAATGGTATTGCCTATCACCAAAAGTAATGCAGAAACCAGCAACACCGTCAGACCGAAGACAAACCGGTCGCCGAGCTTGAGGATGGCGGCCAGACGCTCGACCCAGACTAGATCAAGTTGCGCCTGTTGTACCTTGGGCAGCTCGGAAAGTTTTTGTCTTAATGCTTCCAGAGTCGGCTTGTCGACCTCCTTCGGAGTCACCAGCACCACGCCCGGCAGCGGGTTTTCCGGGAGTTCGCGCAGGGCTTCGCCCAGACCGGACTGCTGCTGAAACTCCTCCAGCGCCTGATCGCGGCCGACATATTCAGCATCAGCCACACCGGGCATGCCTTTGATCTGTTCGCGCAACGACTCACCTTGATCCGGCGTGGCGTCCAGTTGCAGATACAGCGAAATCTGCGCCGCACGCTGCCAAGAGCCGCCGAGACGCTCGACGTTGTTGATCAGCAGCGACAGGCCCATCGGCAAGCTCAACGCCACGGCCATCACCATGCAGGTGAAGAAGCTGCCGATTGGCTGCTTGCCGAGGCGACGCAGGCTGTCGAGCAGGCTGGCGCGGTGACTTTCGATCCACGAACGCAACAGCGTGGAGAAGTCCGGGCCGTCGTCATCGTCGTGTTTTTTCTTCTTCGGCGGTTGCGGGTCAGCGGCCTTCGGGGCCACGCGCTCGGAAACCTTCGGACTGCGTGTCGCACTCATACGCCGGCCTCCCCGTCGCCGATCAATCGGCCGCGCTGCAGGGTCAGCATGCGGTGCCGCATGCGCGCAATCAGGGCCAGGTCGTGACTGGCGATCAGCACGCTGGTGCCCAGGCGGTTGATGTCTTCGAACACGCCCATGATCTCGGCCGCCAGACGCGGGTCGAGGTTACCGGTCGGTTCGTCCGCCAACAGCAGAGCCGGGCGGTGAACGATGGCGCGGGCGATGCCGACGCGCTGTTGCTGACCGGTGGACAGGTCGCCCGGGTACAGATCGGTTTTATCCGACAGCGCCACGCGCTCCAGTGCCGAATCGACACGCTTGGCGATCTCGGCCTTGGACAGCCCGAGAATCTGCAACGGCAGCGCGACGTTGTTGAACACCGTGCGATCGAACAGCAACTGGTGGTTCTGGAACACCACGCCGATCTGCCGGCGCAGAAACGGAATCTGTGCGTTGCTGATGGTGCTCAGGTCTTGTCCGGCCAGCAGCAGCTTGCCGCTGGTCGGTCGCTCCATCGCCAGCAACAGGCGCAATAGCGTGGACTTACCGGCACCGGAGTGGCCGGTGACAAACAGAAACTCGCCACGACGGACTCGAAAGCTCAGCTCATGCAAGCCGACGTGACCGTTCGGGTAGCGTTTACCGACCTGTTCGAAACGAATCATGAACGCTCCCGCTCGGCAAACAGTGCCTGGACAAAGGGTTCGGCCTCAAAGGTACGCAGGTCGTCGATGCCTTCACCGACGCCGATGTAGCGGATCGGCAGGCCAAACTGCTTGGCCAGGGCGAAAATCACCCCGCCCTTGGCGGTGCCGTCGAGCTTGGTCAGCGCCAGGCCGGTCAGTTCGACGGTCTGGTTGAATTGCTTGGCCTGGTTGATGGCGTTCTGGCCGGTACCGGCGTCGAGCACCAGCAGCACTTCGTGCGGCGCGTCGGCGTCGAGCTTGCCGATCACCCGGCGAACTTTCTTCAGTTCTTCCATCAGGTTGTCTTTGGTGTGCAGACGACCGGCGGTGTCAGCGATCAGCACGTCGATGCCACGGGCCTTGGCGGCCTGCACGGCGTCAAAGATCACCGAAGCCGAATCAGCACCGGTGTGCTGGGCGATCACCGGAATCTTGTTGCGCTCGCCCCAGACCTGCAACTGCTCAACGGCAGCGGCGCGGAACGTGTCACCGGCGGCAAGCATGACTTTCTTGCCTTCCAGTTGCAGCTTTTTCGCCAGTTTGCCGATGGTGGTGGTCTTGCCGGCGCCGTTGACGCCAACCACCAGAATCACGAATGGCTTGTTCTGCGAGGCGATTTTCAGCGGTTGTTCGACCGGTTTGAGCATCGCGGCCAGCTCGGCCTGCAGGGATTTGTACAACGCTTCGGCGTCGGCCAGTTCCTTGCGGGCAACCTTCTGGGTCAGGCGCTGGATGATCTGCGTGGTGGCTTCTACACCGACGTCAGCGGTCAGCAGACGGGTTTCGAGGTCATCGAGCAGATCGTCGTCGATGGTTTTGCGGCCGAGGAACAGGCTGGCCATGCCCTCGCCGATGCTGGCGCTGGTCTTGGACAAGCCTTGTTTGAGGCGGGCGAAGAAACCGGCTTTGGTTGCTTCGGTGCGCGGGGCGTCGACCGGAGTTTCAGCCACCAACTCAACCGGCGCGGCTGGCGCAGCGATAACAGGTGCAGGTGCAGGTGCAGGTGCAGGCTCGGCGGGTTGGACGACCGGTACAACCGGGGCAACAATCGGCGCAGGCTCGACAACCGGCTCAACCACCGGCGCTGGAGCAATTTCAGGCACCAACGCGGCAGGCGCAGGAATCACTGGCGTGATGTGCGGCGCGGCCTCTTCGACCAATGCCACCGGCTCTTCCGCTACCGGCAAGGTCAGCCACGGCTCAGCCGCCGGAATCGACGGCAATTCAGCCGCCACCGGCGCTTCAGGCTCTGGCGCAGGCTCAGCCGGCTGCAGCACCGGCTCGGCAATCGGTAGAACGATCGGCGCCGGCTCTTCTTCTATAACTGGCGCCGGGGCTGGCTCAGGAATCGCAGGCGGCTGTTCGACGACGGGTTCCTGCGGTTTCTTACGCAGCCATCCGAACAGGCTTTTCTTCTCGCCAGCCGCAGCTGGGGTCTTCTTGTCGTCGTTGGAACCAAACATGGAGGACGGCTATCTCACGGTAGCGACGCGCCATAAGGGCGCCCCGGCAAATAAATATTCGATGCAGAACAGACTGTGTTTCATCCAGCTTGTTCACGCGCAACATTTTGTCGAGGCGCCACAGGCACCTCAAAGGTCGATTAATACGAAGGACTGGAACGGCATCGTCGGCGAAAACGCAGAGTTTAGCTGACAAACTCAAAGCTTCTGCCGGAAACCCATACAACCTATAGACCGATCAGTGGCCTGATAGGCGTGGCCGCCAGTAAAACGGATCAGTATCCTAGCACCTCCTCGCCCGCCTAGGCTAAGACCAAGCGGGCAGCCCAACAGGTTAAAAAACGAATGAATGCTCTAGCCCGCCGCGCTGCAGGCCTGCTGCTCAGCACAGTCTGCCTGCCCCTTTCGGCCCTGGCGGCCGACCCGCAACCGACTCACGAATTCACCCTCGACAACGGCCTGAAGGTCGTCGTGCGCGAAGACCATCGCGCGCCGGTGGTGGTGTCGCAGGTCTGGTACAAGGTCGGTTCCAGCTACGAAACCCCGGGCCAGACCGGTCTGTCCCACGCGCTTGAGCACATGATGTTCAAGGGCAGCGAAAAAGTCGGCCCCGGCGAAGCCTCGCTGATCCTGCGTGATCTGGGCGCTGAAGAGAACGCCTTCACCAGCGACGACTTCACCGCTTATTACCAGGTACTGGCCCGCGACCGGCTGGGCGTGGCGTTTGAACTGGAAGCCGACCGCATGGCCAATCTGCGCCTGCCGGCTGACGAGTTCGCCAAGGAAATCGAAGTCATCAAGGAAGAGCGCCGCCTGCGCACCGACGACAAGCCGATGTCCAAGGCCTACGAGCGCTACAAGGCGATGGCTTACCCGGCCAGCGGCTACCACACGCCGACCATTGGCTGGATGGCTGACCTGGACCGGATGAAGGTCGAAGAGCTGCGTCATTGGTATCAGTCCTGGTATGTGCCGAACAATGCCACGCTGGTGGTCGTCGGCGACGTCACCCCGGACGAAGTGAAGACCCTCGCCCAGCGCTACTTCGGACCGATCGCCAAGCGTGACGTGCCGCCAGCGAAGAAACCGCTGGAGCTGGCCGAACCTGGCGAACGCCAGATCACCCTGCATGTGCAGACCCAACTGCCCAGCCTGATGCTCGGTTTCAACGTGCCAAGCATCGCCACCGCTGAAGACAAGCGCTCGGTCAACGCCCTGCGTCTGATCTCGGCGCTGCTCGACGGCGGCTACAGCGGACGCATCCCGACGCAACTGGAGCGCGGCGAAGAGCTGGTTTCCGGCGGTTCGTCGAGCTACGACGCCTACACCCGGGGTGACAGCCTGTTCACCCTGTCGGCGACACCGAACACCCAGAAGAAAAAGACCATGGCGCAAGCCGAGGCCGGCTTGTGGAAACTGCTGGAACAGCTGAAAACCACCGCGCCGTCCGCCGAAGAACTGGAGCGCGTGCGTGCACAAGTGATCGCCGGCCTGGTTTTCGAACGTGATTCGATCACCAGCCAGGCCACCGCCATAGGCCAGTTGGAGACCGTAGGCCTGTCGTGGAAACTGATGGACACCGAACTGGCCGATCTGGAAAGCGTGACCCCGCAAGACATCCAGAACGCCGCCAAGCTGTATTTCACCCGCGAACGTCTCAGCGTCGCCCACGTCCTGCCACTGGAGACGACTCATGAGTGAGCGCAAATCCCCACGCCTGCTGCTCGGCCTGATCGCCGTTGCGGTGATCGGCTCCGCCGCGTTTTACCTGATGCCCGGCGCCAAAACCGACGCCAGCGAAGCGCTGGATAACGCCAAGACCAGCCAGAAGCTGCAATCGCTGGCCGAACTCGACGGCAAGGCTCCGGCCAGTCGCAAGCTCGATGTGCAGACCTGGAACACCGCCGAAGGCGCCAAAGTGCTGTTCGTCGAAGCCCACGAACTGCCGATGTTCGACATGCGCCTGATCTTCGCCGCGGGCAGCAGCCAGGACGGCAACGCACCGGGCCTGGCAATCCTGACCAATGCCATGCTCAACGAAGGCGTGGCCGGCAAGGACGTTGGCGCCATCGCCCAGGGTTTCGAAAGCCTGGGCGCGGATTTCGGCAACGGCGCTTATAAAGACATGGCGCTGGCCTCGCTGCGCAGCCTGAGTGCCGCCGAACAACGCGAGCCGGCACTCAAGCTGTTTTCCGAAGTCGTGGGCAAACCGACGTTCCCGGCCGATTCCTTTGCGCGCATCAAGAACCAGATGCTCGCCGGTTTCGAATACCAGAAACAGAACCCCGGCAAACTCGCCAGCCTCGAGCTGATGTCGCGTTTGTACGGCGACCACCCGTACGCGCATTCCAGCGACGGCAATGCGCAGAGCGTACCGAAGATCACCCTGGCGCAGCTGCGTGAGTTCCACGCCAAGGCCTATGCGGCCGGCAACGTGGTGATCGCGCTGGTCGGCGACCTGTCTCGCGCCGAGGCCGAGGCGATTGCCAATCAGGTCTCCGGCGCCCTGCCCAAAGGCCCGGCGCTGGCGAAGATCGCTCAGCCGCAGGAACCCAAGGCGAGCATCGGCCACATCGAGTTCCCGTCCAAGCAGACCAACCTGTTGCTCGCGCAACTGGGCATCGACCGTGACGACCCGGACTACGCAGCGCTGTCGATGGGCAACCAGATCCTCGGTGGCGGCGGCTTCGGCACCCGTCTGATGAGCGAAGTGCGCGAGAAGCGCGGCCTGACCTACGGCGTTTACTCCGGGTTCAGCCCGATGCAGGCCCGTGGTCCGTTCATGATCAACCTGCAGACCCGCGCGGAAATGAGCGAAGGCACGCTGAAACTGGTGCAGGACGTGCTTGCCGATTACCTGAAGACCGGCCCGACCCAGAAAGAACTCGACGACGCCAAGCGCGAACTGGCCGGCAGCTTCCCGCTGTCCACCGCGAGCAATGCCGATATCGTCGGCCAACTGGGCGCCATGGGCTTCTATAATCTGCCGTTGAGCTATCTGGATGACTTCATGCGTCAGTCCCAGAGCCTGACTGTCGAGCAGGTCAAAGACGCGATGAACAAACACCTGAGCACGGACAAAATGGTCATCGTCAGCGCTGGCCCGACCGTGCCGCAAAAGCCGTTACCGGCCCCATCTGATAAACCTGCCGAGCAACCGCTCGGGGTTCCGGAGCATTAATGGCTACTCGTCCTAAAAAACCTGCGCAGAACGTCCACAACGGTGTGAACCAACTGCGCATCATCGGCGGCGAATGGCGCAGCCGCAAACTGAGCTTCCCCGATGCACCGGGCCTGCGCCCGACGCCGGACCGCGTGCGTGAAACCCTGTTCAACTGGCTCGCGCCGTATGTAGCCGGCGCCAAAGTGCTGGATCCGTTCGCCGGCAGTGGCGCGCTGTTTCTTGAGGCTCTGTCCCGTGGCGCGGCCATGGGCCAGGCGCTGGATGCCAGCCACATCGCCGTGTCGAGTCTGAAGGAACACCTCGGCACCCTGCGCTGCACCAATGGTCAGGTGCAGACCGCCGACGCTTTGCGCTATCTGGAAACCCAGGTCGCCACGCCGTTCGACCTGGTGTTTCTCGATCCGCCGTTCAACCAGAACCTGCTGCCAGCCGTCTGCACCCTGCTGGAAGAACGCCAATGGCTCGCGCCCGATTCGTGGATCTACACTGAAAGCGAGACCGCGCCTTCGACGCTGGGCCTGCCGGGCAACTGGCGCCTGCACCGCGAGCAGAAATCCGGGCGGGTGTACTACGCGTTGTGGCAACGTATGGCAGAGATCGCCGGTTAACCGACCGGCCTGAACAAGTGGCGCGCCTCAACCGAGGCTCGCCACGCTGCATCGAGAACCATCGTGCCCGCTTCTTCAGAACGCTTCAGCCCCGCCTTCGGCCTCGGCAATCCGCACCTGCAAACCTTGTGGGGGCCGCTGTGGCGCAACACCGTACACCTTGACCGCCAGCGCGAACGCCTATGGCTGGACGACGGTGACTTCCTCGATCTCGACTGGCATGGCCCGCACAGCGCCGAGGCGCCTCTGGTGCTGGTGTTGCACGGGCTGACCGGCTCGTCCAATTCGCCTTATGTTGCCGGGATCCAGGCTGCACTCGCCGCGCAGGGCTGGGCCAGTGTCGCGCTGAACTGGCGCGGCTGCTCCGGCGAACCCAATCTGCTAC
This sequence comes from Pseudomonas sp. H1h, assembly GCF_000633255.1. Lineage (GTDB taxonomy): Bacteria > Pseudomonadota > Gammaproteobacteria > Pseudomonadales > Pseudomonadaceae > Aquipseudomonas. The sequence continues at coordinate 104,186 of NZ_AYMJ01000023.1, read as the reverse complement.
CGCGCAGTTACCACTCCGGCGCCAGCGAAGACCTCGCCGAAGCCATCAAACATCTGCGCGCCCAACGGCCGCTAGCACCACTGTATGCGGTCGGCTATTCATTGGGTGGCAACGTACTGCTCAAGCATCTGGGAGAAACCGGCAGCGACAGCGGCGTGCTCGGTGCGGTCGCCGTGTCGGTGCCGTTTCGCCTCGATCAATGTGCCGACCGCATCGGCCAGGGTTTCTCCAAGGTCTATCAGGCGCACTTCATGCGTGAGATGGTCGCTTACATCAAGAACAAGCAACGCCAGTTCCAGCACGACGGCCGTGCAGATGGCCTGGCGGCACTGGCGGCGCTCGGTTCGCTGGAGAACATGCGCACCTTCTGGGACTTCGATGGCCGGGTCACCGCGCCGCTGCACGGTTTCACCGATGCCGAGGACTACTATCGCCGGGCATCGAGTCGCTACTTTCTCGGTGAGATCCGCACGCCGACGCTAATCATTCAGGCCGCCGACGACCCCTTCGTATTCCCCCACAGTCTGCCGACGGCCGAGGAGTTGTCCGCCACTACGCAGTTCGAGCTGCAGGCCAAGGGTGGGCATGTCGGGTTTGTCGATGGCACCTTCCGCCAGCCTGGTTACTACCTGGAACGGCGCATCCCGCAATGGCTGGCTGGCGTGACGCCATGAGCGATCAGGGCGAGTCGATCCGTTTCTGGCAAACCGCGCCACTGGCCGGGGTCGAGTTGCTGTCGGCACGCTACATCGATCATCGCTTCGCCCCGCACGTCCACGACGGCTACGTGATCGGCATGATCATGGCCGGCGCCCAGCGTTATCGCTATCGCGGCGCCGAACATCTGGCTGGCAGCGGCACCCTGGTGCTGATCAACCCGGACGAATTGCACACCGGTCACAAAGGCACCGAGGACGGCTGGCTGTACCGGGCGTTTTACCCCGATACCGGGCAGATCGTGTCCTTGCTCGAGGAACTGGAACTGCCCACCGCACCACTGCCGGCATTTGGCGCGACGCTGTACCGCGACCCGGATCTGGTCAACGGTTTCTGTCAGTTGCATCGCCTGCTGGAAAGTCCGGCCAGCGCGCTGCAACAGCAGACGGTGTGGCGCGAGATGATGATGCTGCTGTTGCAGCGCCATGCGGCAGTGCAAATCAACGGCAAGCCGGGCAAGGAACACCGCGCGGTGGTGCTGGCCAAGGAGTTGTTGCATGCGCAACTGGCCGCGCCGCCGTCGCTGGAAGAACTGGCCGCGGCGGTGAACCTGTCGCCCTTCCACTTCGCCCGGGTATTTCGCCGCGCCACCGGCATGCCGCCGCACACTTGGCTGATGCAGCAGCGCATCGCCACTGCACGGGGTTTATTGCAGCACGGTTGTCTGCCGGTGGAGGTCGCCATGCAGTTGGGCTTCGCCGATCAGAGTCATCTGAGCCGGCAGTTCAAGCAGGTGTATGGCGTGGGGCCGGCGGCGTATCGCAGCGCCCGACAATCTATCGGTGACGATTAACCCTTGTGGGAGCGGGCTTGCTCGCGAAAAAGCGGTGCGTCAGTCAACAGTGATGTTTGCTGACGCACCGCTTTCGCGAGCAAGCCCGCTCCCACAGGGGGGGATTGGCAGTGGTTATTCGCCCGTGGCGATTCCGCGGGAAGGCTCGTTGATCCACTCACTCCACGACCCGGCATACAACGCACCCAACGGATAACCCGCCAGGCACAGCGCAAACAGGTTGTGACACGCCGTCACCCCGGAACCGCAATAAGCCACCAGTTCCGCAGGCGAGCGATCACCGAGTTTCGCGGCAAACCGCTGCTTGAGCTGATCCGCCGGCAGGAAGCGCCCGTCGCTACCCAGGTTCTCGGTAAACGCCGCGCATTGCGCACCGGGAATGTGCCCGGCAATCGGGTCGATCGGCTCCACCTCACCCTTGAAGCGCGGCAGGGCGCGGGCGTCGAGCAACGTCAGCGACGGCTGAGCGAGGCGTTGCTGCAATTGCTCGGCGCTCAGCAGCAGTTTCATGTCCGGCTGACCGCTGAAGTTGCCCCGGCTGACCGCTGGCGCATCCAGGCTCAGTGGCAGACCGGCTGCGTGCCAGGCTTTGAGACCGCCGTCGAGAATGAACACGCCGTCGCGCTTGCCCAGCCACGCCAGCAACCACCAGGCCCGGGCCGCGTAGGCGCCGGGGCCGTCGTCGTAAAGCACCACATCGCTGTCGGCATCGATGCCCCAGGCTTGCAGGCGTTCGATCAACGCCGCCGGCTCAGGCAGCGGATGGCGTCCGGTCACGCCTTTGATGAACGTGCCACTGAGGTCGCGCTCAAGGTCGGCGAAACGGGCGCCGGCAATGTGCCCTTCGGCATAGCTGCGCTGCCCGTAGTCCGGGTCTTCGAGGGCAAAACGACAATCGAGAATCACCAGCCCCGGCTGCTCCTTGCGGGCATCCAGTGCGTTCGGGCTGATCAGTTGCGCAATCGGCATAACGGACTCCTGTGAGCGACTTCCAAATGGGTTACTGCCCTTCCTCGAGGGCCTGGGCCAGCGGCACGTAAAACTCGTCGAACAAGGCATTCACCTCTTCACGGGCCTGATCGGTGACGAACCCGGCTTCCAGCACCAACACCTGATACACGCCACGCTTGATGGCCTGCTCGCTGAGGTGGTTGGAGTTTTCCCGGGTGGTGCACAGAAAGCGCACCCAGGAGGTGAGGATGATCCAGGCATTGATCGTCAGGGATTCGATCTGCACCCGATCCATCTTGAGAATGCCGGCCGCCACAAATCCCTCGTAGATCGCCATGCCCTGGATCACGCAGCGCTGGGAGAAACGCCGGTAGCGCGCCGCCAGGTCCGGGTCGCTGTCGAGCAGGTGTTCCAGATCGCGATGCAAAAAACGATAGCCCCACATCGCCGACAGCAGTTCCTTGAGGTAATAGCGCTTGTCTTCGACCGTGGCGGCACGCCCCTGCGGCGGGCGCAGAAAGCTGTCCACAAGGCTTTCGTACTCACTGAACAGTACAGCGATGATCGCCTGCTTGTTGGGGAAGTGGTAGTACAGGTTGCCCGGAGAAATCTCCATGTGGGCCGCAATGTGGTTGGTACTGATGCTGCGCTCGCCCTGCTGATTGAACAGTTCGAGGCTGTTCTGCACGATGCGCTCGCTGGTTTTTATTCGTGGGGCCATGGCTTGAGCTTTAATTCAGAGTGCGGTGAGAGGCATCTTACGACCTAACCGGAAATGGATAAAACAAAGCTGTGTCGGGAAGTCATTTGACTTTGTAGAGCATAGACTCTAAAAAGTCCTCACTACAATAAATCCGGAGCAGACGATGACTGCCGACATTGCTTACCTGCAAACGCTGCAACAGCCGCTGGAAGAGCTTGACCGGTTGTTCGCGGCACAGCGCACCGCCTATGCCGCCAACCCGATGCCACCAGCGGCCCAGCGTCAGCAATGGCTCAAGGCATTGCGCGACTTGCTCAGCGATGAGCGTCAGGCCCTGATCGACGCTATCAGCGCGGATTTCAGCCATCGCAGCGCCGATGAAACCCTGCTCGCCGAGCTGATGCCCAGCCTGCACGGCATTCATTACGCCAGTCGGCACCTCAAGGGCTGGATGAAGTCTTCGCGGCGCAAAGTCGGCATGGCCTTTCAGCCGGCGTCAGCGAAAGTGGTGTATCAACCACTCGGCGTGATCGGCATCATCGTCCCGTGGAACTACCCGTTGTATCTGGCCATCGGCCCGCTGGTCGGCGCACTGGCGGCGGGCAACCGGGTGATGCTCAAGCTCAGCGAATCGACACCCGCCACCGGCCTGCTGCTCAAGGCCCTACTCGCGCGGATTTTCCCCGAAGACCTGGTGTGCGTGGTGCTCGGCGAGTCGGACATTGGCGTGGCGTTTTCCTGCCTGCGCTTTGACCACCTGCTGTTCACCGGGGCCACCAGCATCGGCAAACACGTGATGCGCGCTGCGGCGCAAAACCTGACCCCGGTAACCCTCGAACTGGGCGGCAAATCCCCGGCCATCGTCTCCCGCGACGTACCGCTCAAGGACGCCGCCGAACGCATCGCCTTCGGTAAAACCCTCAACGCCGGACAAACCTGCGTCGCCCCCGATTACGTGCTGGTGCCGCAAGACCGCGTCGGCGCGTTCGTCGAAGCCTATCGTCAGGTGGTGAACAGCTTCTACCCGACCCTCGCCGACAACCCGGACTACACCGCGATCATCAACGAGCGCCAACTGGCCCGGCTCAACAGTTATGTCAGCGACGCCACCAGCAAGGGCGCGCTGCTGATCCCGCTGTTCGACCAGGGTCAGGGCCGGCGCATGCCGCACAGCCTGTTGCTGAACGTCACTGACGAAATGATCGTGATGCAGGATGAAATCTTCGGCCCGCTGCTGCCGATCGTGCCGTACCAGGATCTGGACCAGGCATTTGCCTACATCAATCAGCGGCCTCGTCCGCTGGCGCTTTACTACTTCGGCTACGACAAGCGCGAACAGAACCGCGTGCTGCACGAAACCCACTCCGGCGGCGTGTGCCTGAACGACACCCTGCTGCATGTGGCGCAGGACGACATGCCGTTCGGCGGCATCGGCCCGTCGGGCATGGGCCACTATCACGGCCACGAAGGCTTCCTGACCTTCAGCAAGGCCAAGGGTGTGCTGATCAAACAGCGCTTCAACGCGGCGAAACTGATCTACCCGCCGTACGGCAAATCGATTCAGAAACTGATCCAGAAGCTGTTCATCCGCTAATCGTCGTCACCGCCGGGTAATAACAACAATGCACCCAAGCCTGACCGAAACACCTGCCCTGTCGCGCCGTGGTCTGCTGAAATTCAGCCTCGGCGCCACTGCGTTTCTCGCTACCGCCGGCCTTGGCGCCAGCCTCAGCGGCTGCTCATCGAGTGTCGCAGCCAGCGGCTTCGTCGCTTTACGCGACGGCGATCTGTTGTTCCTGCGCGCCCTGATTCCGGTGATGCTCGACGGCGCCGTGGCGAGCGAAAAAATGCCCGCTGCCATCGATGGCACCCTCAAGTCGCTCGACTACAGCCTCGATCACCTGTCGCCGGAGATGCTCAAACTCACTCGGCAGTTGTTCGACGTGCTCGGCATGGCGGTCACCCGCGGGCCGCTCACGGGCATTTGGGGCAGTTGGGAAAACGCCAGTCCCGAGGCGATGCGCCACTTCCTCGAACGCTGGCAGAACAGCTCATTGAGCCTGCTGCGCATGGGCCACAGTTCCCTGCAGCAAATGGTGATGATGGCCTGGTACACCCGCGCAGATTCGTGGGGGCATTGCGGCTACCCGGGACCGCCTACCGTCTGAAATCGGCGCCGCGCCTTTCGCGAGCAAGCCCGCTCCCACATTTTGAAATGCATTCCCCTGTGGCAGCGGGCTTGCTCGCGAAGGGGCCCACAAGAACAACAAGAACAAGAGAACCTGATCAATGCCTGTACCCGACCCGTTCCGCGAAGGCCTCGCCCGTGGCTGGAAAACCTACAACGGCGCACAACTGACCGACGACCTGACGCTGCAAGCCGACGTGGCCATCATCGGCAGCGGTGCCGGTGGCGGCACCACGGCAGAAATCCTCAGCGCCGCCGGCTACAAAGTGCTGCTGATCGAAGAAGGCCCGCTCAAGACCAGTTCCGACTTCAAGATGCTCGAGGACAAGGCTTACAGCAGCCTTTACCAGGAAGGCATCGGCCGCATGAGCAAGGACGGCGCGATCACCATCCTCCAGGGCCGCGCGGTGGGCGGCACCACGCTGATCAACTGGACATCGAGCTTTCGCACCCCTGAGCCGACCCTCGAACACTGGGCCAGAGAGCACAACGTCAAAGGCCATAGCCCGGCCGAGATGGCGCCGTGGTTCGAGAAAATGGAGCAGCGCCTGGGCGTCGCACCGTGGAGGGTTCCGCCCAATGCCAACAACGACGTGATCCGCAAGGGCTGCGAGCAACTCGGCTATAGCTGGCACGTGATCCCGCGCAACGTGCGCGGTTGCTGGAACCTCGGCTATTGCGGCATGGGCTGCCCGACCAACGCCAAGCAATCGATGATGGTCACCACCATCCCCGCGACACTGGAAAAGGGCGGCGAGCTGCTGTACCTGGCCCGTGCGGAAAAACTGCTGATCAACGGCGACAAAATCACCGGCCTGCAGTGCGTGGCAATGGACGAGCGCTGCGTCGCACCGACCGGGTACAAAATCACGGTCAAGGCGCGGCATTACGTGCTGGCCGGCGGCGGCATCAACAGCCCGGCCCTGCTCTTGCGTTCGGACGCGCCGGACCCGCATCAGCGCCTCGGCAAACGCACCTTCCTGCACTTGGTAAACATGTCCGCCGGGCGTTTCGACGAAGTGATCAATCCGTTCTACGGCGCGCCGCAGTCGATCTACTCGGATCATTTCCAATGGAAGGACGGCACCAGCGGCCCAATGGGCTACAAACTCGAAGTACCACCGCTGCAGCCGGCTCTGGCAGCAACACTGCTGGGCGGCTTTGGCCTGCAGAACGCCGAACACATGGCTGACCTGCCGCGCACCCACGCGATGCTCGCGCTGCTGCGCGACGGTTTCCACCCGGAAAGCCCCGGCGGCAGCGTCGAGTTGCGTGGCGACGGCTCGCCGGTGCTCGACTACCAGGTCTCGCCTTACGCCTGGGAAGGCTTGCGCCGCGCCTTTCACAGCATGGCCGAAATCCAGTTTGCCGGCGGCGCCAAAGCGGTGATGCCGATGCACGCCGATGCGCGCTACGTGAAAACCCTGGCCGAGGCCCGCACCTTGATCGACAGTTTGAGCCTTGAGCTGTACCGCACACGCCTTGGCAGTGCCCACGTGATGGGCGGTTGTGCAATGGGCGAAGACCCGAAAAGCGCGGTCACCGACAGCCTCGGCCGGCATCACCAACTGAGCAATCTGTCGATTCACGACGGCTCGCTGTTCCCCACCAGCATTGGCGCCAACCCGCAATTGTCGGTGTACGGGCTGACCGCACAACTGGCGACGGCCCTCGCCGATCGGCTGAGAAATCCGTGAAAAAACCGGTTTATCACGTCGTCTATAGTGCTTTCTTACCCAACAGGCGACTTGGCCGACCGGGACGGCTGCGATACCATCCGACTCCCCAACGGACTCCCGCCAGGACGACGCGATGAACCGAGTGTTGTACCCAGGTACCTTCGACCCTATTACCAAGGGCCATGGCGATCTGGTCGAACGCGCCTCGCGCCTGTTCGATCACGTGATCATTGCGGTCGCCGCCAGCCCCAAGAAAAACCCGCTGTTCCCGCTGGAACAACGGGTCGAACTGGCTCGCGAGGTCACCAAACACCTGCCGAACGTGGAAGTGGTCGGCTTCTCGACGCTGCTGGCGCATTTCGCCAAAGAGCAGAACGCCAATGTGTTCCTGCGTGGTCTGCGCGCGGTGTCGGACTTCGAATACGAATTCCAGCTGGCCAACATGAACCGCCAGTTGGCCCCGGACGTAGAGAGCCTGTTTCTCACGCCGTCCGAACGCTATTCGTTCATTTCCTCGACCCTGGTGCGGGAAATTGCGGCGCTGGGCGGCGATATCAGCAAGTTCGTGCACCCGGCCGTGGCCGATGCCCTGACCCTGCGCTTCAAGAAGTAACGACCGTTCAAACGGCGCCCGCGTGCACTGCGGGCGCCAATGCGGCACAATTACGCGCATTGATTTATAGCGCCCGGGCCTGCCGCCCCGGCTGGAGTTAGCATGTCCCTGATCATCACCGACGATTGCATCAACTGCGACGTCTGCGAACCCGAGTGCCCGAACGCCGCCATTTCCCAAGGCGAAGAGATCTATGTGATCGACCCGAACCTGTGCACCCAGTGCGTCGGCCACTACGACGAGCCGCAGTGCCAGCAGGTCTGCCCGGTGGATTGCATTCCGCTGGACGAAGCGCATCCGGAGACTGAAGAACAGTTGATGGAGAAGTACCGCAAGATTACTGGCAAGGCCTGATCTGGCCGTTTTGTAGCGCGCTTCCGGGCCTCTTCGCGAGCAAGCCCGCTCCCACACTGGAATGCATTTCAAACTGTGGGAGCGGTCTTGCTCGCGAAGGGGCCGCCAACAACACCGCACAACGGGATCAGCTCACTCCCGCTGCTCGAACCCCTCCCCCGTACACCCCAGACAGCGCACGAACGCTGCTTTCGCCGGGTCGACCACCAACGCCTGCCCCGCATCGCCCACCCCGCCACCCAGCGCGGTAAACGGCAACGACACCACAAACACCCCCGCACCCAGTACCGTCGCCACCACTAGCAACGGTCGGGCGATCAGCAAATCGCCAATCATGGCGTAGGCCGGAGGGTTCTGAATCGCGTAGCGCGGGTCACCGCTGCCGCCCTCCGTCGCCCGGGTCGGCAGACTGGAACACAACAGCAGCGCAATGAGCAGGACTTGCAGGGGCTTCATGGCACGATCCTTCGGGCTGAACAGTGAGACAACTCACTATAGACCGTAGGACCTTTTCAGCTTTTTGCTTCAGCTCTGGCAGCGCGGGCAGAACACACTGGCCCGCTGACCGAGCTTCACTTCGCGCAGGCCGGTGCCGCAGACCTTGCAGTGCTCACCGCCACGGCCATAAACGAACAGCTCCTGCTGGAAATACCCCGGCTGCCCGTCGCCACCGATGAAATCACGCAACGTGGTGCCGCCACGCTCGATGGCAGCGGCGAGGATGCGTTTGATCTCGATGGCCAGCTTCAGATAACGCGCCCGGGAGATGCTCTTGGCCTCGCGGCGCGGGTCGATCCCGGCAGCGAACAGGGCTTCGGTCGCGTAAATGTTGCCGACACCGACCACTACCGCGTTGTCCATGATGAACGGTTTGACCGCCATCGAACGCCCGCGCGACAGCTGGAACAGGCGCTCGCCGTCGAACAGATCGGTCAACGGTTCCGGCCCGAGGCGAATCAGCAGTTCGTGATTGAGCGGATCGGTGCTCCACAGCATCGCGCCGAAGCGCCGCGGATCGGTGTAGCGCAGGGCCAGCCCGGACTCCAGCTCGATATCGACGTGCTCATGCTTCAACGCCGGCAGCCCGACCTCTACCAGACGCAGGTTGCCCGACATCCCCAGGTGACTGATCAAGGTGCCGACCTCGGCATTGATCAACAGGTACTTGGCCCGCCGCTCGACCAACACGATGCGCTGCCCGGACAGGCGCACATCAAGGTCTTCGGGGATTGGCCAGCGCAGCCGGCGATCACGCACAATCACCCGGCTGACGCGCTGGCCTTCCAGGTGCGGGGCAATGCCCCGACGGGTGGTTTCGACTTCCGGCAGTTCAGGCATGGCGTCCTCGAATCAATGCGCGCCGAGGTCGCGGATCGTTTGCTTGAGCGTTTCGAAATCGTAGTCCGACAGCCCCACGTAATCGAGTACCAGCGGGCCGACAGCGTTCCATTCGAAATCCTCGGTCTGGTTACCCAGTACCCGATAGGAGGCGCAAATGTGCTCGGCCATCTTGAGGATCGCCAACAGGTTTTTCAGCTGGCTGTTGCGCGAGGACTCATCGCTGAAAATCGCCAGCGCATTGTGGTGATTGGCGATGGCCGCGCTGACGTGCTCCGGCAGGCGCCAGGACTTGGCGGTGTAGTAGCCGACCACTGCATGGTTGGTGTTGAACTCGGCGTTTTCAGTGTCCACCACCCGGCACTCGGCGCTGGCATTTGCGTAGGCCTTTTCCAGCACTGACATGTAGTTGGGGAACCGTTGCAGCATCAACGGCACCCCGCAATCGTGAAACAGGCCCAGGGCATAGGCCTCATCGCCGGCCTGAGTGCCGATGCGCTTGGCCAGGGTCAGGCAGGTCATCGCCACGTCCTGGGCGGTGTCCCAGAAACGGTTGAGGGTGACGATGGTGTCGTCGTTCATCTCGCCCTTGATCGACTGCGCGTTGATCAGGTTGATGATCGAGCGGCTGCCCAACAGATTCACCGCGCGCTGGATCGAAGTGATCTTGTTGCTCAGGCCGTAATAAGGCGAATTGACGATTTTCAGCAGCGAGCCGGACAAGCCAGGATCCTGGGAGATCAGCTTGGCGATCACCTCCAGGTCCGGGTCGGGCATGTACTGCTCCATTTGCAGATCCACCATGATCTGCGGCTGCGCGGGCACGCTGATGCCTTGCAGGGATTGTTGAATCTGTTCGGTGGTCAGCTCTTGGGACATAAGTACACACTCTGGGACAGGCGGCGATTCTAACCTCTAAAAACCGCGCGACGACACACCAGTGGGCAATTGTCAGGAACTTTCATTCAGGCCATGGCTTCGGAATCTGTAATGCCCAAGGGATCACCCCGATCCCGTGCGGCGGCAAATTCCCGCAGACTCAGGAGCTTATCGATGGCCACTTCCCTCAACGGCAAACGCATCGCCATTTTGGTAACAGACGGTTTCGAACAGGTCGAATTGACCGGTCCCAAGCAGGCACTGGAGCAAGCCGGCGCCCAGGTCGACATCCTTTCCGCCGAGGCCGGCAAGGTCAAAGGCTGGAACCACGACAAGCCGGCGGACGACTTCAAGGTCGACCAGACGTTCCAAGGCGCCAGCAGCGAGCAGTACGACGCGATCGTTCTGCCGGGCGGCGTACAGAACTCCGACACCATCCGCATCGACCAGGATGCCCAGCACCTGGTCAAGACCGGAGCCTCCGCCGGCAAACCGATTGCGGTGATCTGCCATGGCAGCTGGTTGCTGATTTCCGCCGGGCTGGTCAACGGCAAGACCATGACCAGCTACAAGACGGTCAAGGATGATCTGCTGAATGCCGGGGCCAATTGGGTCGACAAAGAAGTGGTCAAGGACGGCAATCTGATCAGCAGCCGCCAGCCCGACGATATTCCGGCGTTCAGCAAGGAGCTGATCAGCGCGCTGTCGGCGTAGCATTCAAAATCGCTTTCGCGAGCAGGCTCGTTCCCACATTGGAATGCGTGCAAATGTGGGGGCGGGCTTGCTCGCGAAGGCGTCATCAGCGTTTCATCGCTCTCCAATCCCGGCACCAGTCCCAACACGGTATACTCCCGCTCTTTTTTCCGGAGCGACGTCATGTCCCTGCCTAGCCTGCGCCTCAAAGCCAACGCCGACCGTCGCCTGCGCAACGGCCACTTGTGGGTCTACAGCAACGAAATCGATGTGGCTGCCACGCCACTGCACGGCTTCAAGGCCGGCGATCAGGCGATTCTCGAAGCCGCCGGCGGCAAGCCGCTGGGCATCGTCGCCATGAGCCCGAACAACCTGATCTGCGCGCGTCTGCTGTCGCGCGACATCAAACTGCCGCTGGACAAATCGCTGCTGGTGCACCGCCTGAACGTGGCGCTGTCGTTGCGCGAGCGCCTGTTCGACAAGCCTTTCTACCGCCTGGTCTACGGCGACTCCGACCTGCTGCCAGGTCTGGTGGTCGACCGTTTCGGTGACATCCTGGTGGTCCAGATCGCCTCGGCGACCATGGAAGCGCATAAAGACGACGTGATCGCCGCACTGACCCAAGTGCTCAAGCCAAGCGGCATTCTGTTCAAGAACGATTCTGCCGCCCGTGATGCCGAAGGCCTCAACCGTTACGTCGAAACCGTGTTCGGCCTGGTGCCGGAGTGGGTGGCACTGGAAGAGAACGGCGTGAAGTTCGAAGCGCCAGTCATCGAAGGCCAGAAAACCGGCTGGTTCTACGACCACCGCATGAACCGCGCCCGCCTGGCTCCCTACGCCAAAGGCAAACGCGTCCTCGACCTCTATAGCTACATCGGTGGCTGGGGCGTGCAAGCGGCGGCGTTCGGCGCCAGTGAAGTGTTCTGCGTCGACGCGTCGGGCTTCGCCCTCGACGGCGTTGAACGCAACGCTGCGCTGAACGGCTTCGCCGACAAGATGACCTGCATCGAAGGCGACGTGTTCGAAGCCTTGAAAGAGCTCAAGGCCAGCGAAGAGCGTTTCGACGTGATCGTTGCCGACCCGCCAGCGTTCATCAAACGCAAGAAAGACATGAAAAACGGTGAAGGCGCCTACCGTCGCCTGAACGAGCAAGCCATGCGCCTGCTCACCAAGGACGGCATCCTCGTCAGCGCTTCGTGCTCGATGCACCTGCCGGAAGATGATCTGCAGAACATCCTGCTGACCAGCGCCCGTCATCTGGACCGTAACATCCAGCTGCTCGAACGCGGCGGTCAAGGCCCGGATCACCCGGTCCACCCGGCCATCGCCGAAACCCGCTACATCAAGAGCATCACCTGCCGCCTGCTGCCTAACAGCTGATTGGCACAAAAACGGGGAGCCCAAGGGCTCCCCGCTTGTTGTCTGGCGATGCAACGTCGCCGAATGCCTGTTCTCTCTCTATCGTCCTACACATAACTTCTCGAACAATTGAAGGAAATTTCCCTGCGCATTCGATTTAACACTCTATAACTTACAAATATGCTTTGACCACGCGACCACTCTGACAAAATTACTGGAATTTTCCTACTTAATAATCACTTGCCAATAACTCATTACAAACTATGATTAAGTTGTCACCACGAGGTGGCACCCAATATCACTGAACATGGAGTTCATACTATGAAAGCAATTACTCTGGAAGCTAACAAAATCGCAAACCTGGCTTTTCTGGTCGCCCCTAAAACCCGCTAAGTAAGGTGGACGCTGGGGAGTGCCGGCACCCCAGCGTCCTTTCGACTTTGTCCAGAGCGAAGAGCCAACATGCACATCAATCCTTATTTGTTCATACTGCCGCGCACACCCGGACTTATTGTCTGGAACTACAAAGAACACACTCAACATGAACTCGATATCGACTACTCATCGAGACTTGCAGAACTTATTCACAACCCAAACTTGTTTGATCACTGCAACACCATAGACACACAACTATTAAGCTCAAAAATATTAACCATTACAAAGATAAACAGTCCCGAATGGGGCTGGGACGAGTTATCGAAGATCTACCATATCGGCACACAGAACATTCCCTGTGAAAACGTGCCGCAGAATATCCATGAATGGTCCCGACAATACCTGGATCACTGCAATGAAGTGCTGGCCTCAGACGCTCCTGACAGGGAGCGCCCGGTTCCGGGCGTCGAACGACGCATCATGCTGCCGTCCCCCGCCACATTGACTGAAAGCAGCCTGGGCAATGCGCTGCTGCAGCGAAAGACCTGTCGTGCGTTTACCGGCGAAGCAATCACCCTCGAAACCGTTGCCACGCTGCTGTATCTCTCGCTGGGTTATCTCGACGAACGTGAAAACGATCGCGACGCCAGCATCGCCCAAGGCCTCGGCGCCCGACGCAGTAGCCCGTCGGGTGGCGGATTGAACGCCTGCGAAGGTTTTGTACTGACGCAGAACGTCAGCGGCCTGGCACCGGGCATTTACGCCTATCACCCGGCCGAGCACGCCTTGAGTCCGGTCGGTCCATTGCCCGAGTCGGCGTTGGGCCAGCTTCTGGCTGGGCAACATTTCATCAACAACTTGCCGTTGGGGCTGTTCATCACCGCGCGTTTCGACAAGCTCTGGTGGAAGTATCAACACTCCCGGGCCTACCGCATGGCCTTCGTCGAAGCCGGTCACCTCTCACAGTCTTTCCAGTTGGTGGCTACGGCCCTGGGCCTCAACACTTGGCTGACAGGGGCATTCGGCGATCAGCAGGTCGAAACCCTGCTGGGCATCGAAGGCAGTGCCGAGCAGCCGCTGTTCTTTGTCGGTTGCGGCGCGAGTGACGGTCAGGCGATGTGCCAGGAAATGCAGGATCTGCTCCAGGAGACGCAAGCATGACGGCCCCCTTGGCAGATTCGACTTCGGCGCCGGTTTCCTGGGCGCTCCGGTTTACCCTCGGCGACTGGAACACCAGTGCCTCGGTACGCACCAGCCAAAACGACTACCAGCTACCGCAAGACGTGCAGCAACAACTGCAAACCCGTTTCTGGTTCCCGCCGGCCTTCCTGCCGTATCTGGCGCACCCCGCCATTCAGGCCGCAGGTACAACCGTCATGCATCGCCTGACTGCCAACCATCTGGTGCATTTTCTTGACTACACCACCCTGCTCGAACACCGCATCGTCAACCGGGCTGTGGAAACCATCGTCCACGGCGAGTTGCCGGCCTACATTCCGCCACGGATGAAAACTGCTGCACTGCAGCTCTACACGGATGAGGGCTACCACGCGCTGTTCTCTGATCGACTGGCCAGCCAGATTGCCGACTTGCATGGTTTCGTCGAACGTCCGGTGATGCCCTTGCGAATCACCCGAATGAACGCCCTGATTGCCCGCACAACCGAGAGCCAACGTCCACTGGCGTGGTTTCTGCTCGGCTTCGTCTCCGAAACCATCATTGCCCGGGAGTTGCTGGAGGTTTGCCGCGAAACTCTGGTCAGCAGCGTGAACAGCATGTTGCGTGATCACCTGAGCGACGAGGCCCGCCACAGTCGTTACTTCAGCGAAGTGTTCCATTATTTGTGGCTGACCCTGAACAGCCGCCAGCGCACCTTCACCGCCAGAACCCTGCTGGACGCCATCGGGATCTTCTTCGAAGTCGACGAACGCTGGCTGCGACAGAGTCTGCGGGGCGTCGGCATTGCAGAAACCGATGTGGCGCAGATTGTCAGCGGTCTGGCGACCGCACGGGCCAACCGGCAACGAGCGCGCTCAGGCGCCGGCGCGACGCTGCATGCACTGGAGCAGGCAGGGTTCTTTGCGCTGCCGCATAACCGCAAACTTTTTGCCAAGGCAGGCCTGATCGATGAATGACCGAGTAAACACCGCTACTGCACGACAACAACGCGGCGCCGTCAGCCTTCTACTGGCCATGGTCCTGCTTGGGGTGTTTCCTCTGGACGTGCTGCTGCCCTCGTTCCCCGCATTGGCCGAACACTTTCGCAGTTCCCCGGCGGACATTGCGCTGTCGATCAGCCTGTTCGCCGTAGGGATTGCGTTCGCGCAACTGTTGATCGGGCCACTCTCCGATGTGATCGGCCGTAAAGGATTGCTGCTCGCAGGCATGGGTGTGTCGATGCTGGGGGCGCTCGGCTGCGCCATGACCCGCGACTACACCCTCTTTCTGGCGTTCCGGTTGCTGCAGGCATTGGGGTGTGGCTGCTTCGTGTTGTCCCAGGCGCTGGTTCAGGATCTGTTCGAGGGTGAGGAGCGCGACCGCTTGCGCATCCTGATGGTGACCGCGACCGGAATTTTCATTTCAGTGTCGCCGCTGGCCGGCACCTTTCTGCAGGCCACTCTCGGCTGGCGGGGCAGCTTCTGGGTATTCACCGCGCTGGCGGCGGCTGTACTGGTCAAGGCCTGGTTTTTTCTGGAGAACAGTCATCGCGTCGTTCGCAACACGCCGCTCAACTTCCTCAATGCCTATCGCCGAGTGCTGGGCGATTTCGAGTTCGTCGGTTACTGGCTCATATCCGCATTTGCGTTTGCCTGCCATTTCTCGTTCATCGTCATCTCGCCACTGATCTTCATGGATCAACTACAGCTGTCGGCCTATGAGTATTCGCTGATCCTGCTGGTCTACGGTGCGGCCTATATCGTTGGCGGGATTGCCGCTGCGCTGCTGAGCCTGCGCATCAGCTCCGCGCACCAGATCGTCGCGGGTTTGAGCATGATCCTGCTGGCGGGGCTGGTGATGCTGTTCCTGTCGCAGCACTTCGCGCTCTCACCCGTCACGGTACTGATCCCTATGCTGATCTGCACTGCGGGCACCACCATTGCGCGCCCGGCCGCCACCTCGCGAGCCATGGGCCTGTTCCCGGAGAGCGCCGGCACTGCGGCATCGGCCGGCAGTACGATCATCTTCATCTGTGGCGGTTTGATCAGCGCCCTGATCAGCCTGAGCCCGAGCAACCTGCAAGCAACCCTCGGTTACTGTTTTGTCCTGCTCAGTTGCATCGCACTGGCGTTGAACAAGCGGATCAATCGTCGCGCCAGAGTCATCGAAAGCAGTGCCATCGCCCCCACGGGCGGCGATTGAGCCTGCCGGTCGTCATGCCACACGCACCGTCGGCACTGGAACAATGCTTTGCGCCATTCCCTCCGGACGCCAGCGGTGTAGAATCGGCTGATTCATCGCCATTCATCCCCCGGCGGGTTTATGAGCTCAGGCTGAGGCAAGCGGCGATCCCGCAAAGTCATCGGCAACATCCAGGACACACGGCCATTTCTGAGTGTTCCAGACGTCAATAGAAGCTCACTCCCTTTTGATACCTGATTAGCCGCCCGGAGTGCTCCAATGCCTGATTACCGTTCGAAAACATCCACCCACGGCCGCAACATGGCCGGCGCCCGCGCACTGTGGCGCGCAACCGGGATGAAAGATGACGACTTCAAGAAGCCGATCATCGCCATTGCCAACTCCTTCACCCAGTTCGTACCGGGCCACGTGCACCTCAAAGACCTCGGTCAACTGGTTGCCCGTGAAATCGAACGCGCCGGTGGCGTAGCGAAAGAATTCAACACCATCGCCGTGGACGACGGCATCGCCATGGGCCACGACGGCATGCTCTATTCGCTGCCGAGCCGCGAGATCATCGCCGACTCCGTCGAGTACATGGTCAACGCCCACTGCGCCGACGCCATTGTCTGCATTTCCAACTGCGACAAGATCACCCCGGGCATGCTGATGGCCGCTCTGCGCCTGAACATTCCGGTGATCTTCGTGTCCGGCGGCCCGATGGAAGCCGGCAAGACCAAACTCGCTTCCCACGGCCTCGACCTCGTCGACGCCATGGTGATCGCCGCCGACTCCAGCGCTTCTGACGAGAAAGTCGCCGAGTACGAGCGCAGCGCCTGCCCGACCTGCGGTTCGTGCTCCGGCATGTTCACCGCCAACTCGATGAACTGCCTGACCGAAGCACTGGGCCTCGCCCTGCCAGGCAACGGTTCGACCCTGGCCACCCACAGCGACCGCGAACAGCTGTTCCTGCAGGCCGGCCGCACCATCGTCGAGCTGTGCAAGCGTTACTACGGCGAGAACGACGAATCCGTACTGCCGCGTAACATCGCCAACTTCAAGGCGTTCGAGAACGCGATGATGCTCGACATCGCGATGGGCGGTTCGACCAACACCATCCTGCACTTGCTGGCTGCCGCCCAGGAAGCCGAGATCGATTTCGATCTGCGCGACATCGACCGCCTCTCGCGCAGCGTGCCGCAACTGTGCAAAGTCGCGCCGAACATCCAGAAGTACCACATGGAAGACGTACACCGCGCCGGCGGCATCTTCAGCATCCTCGGTTCGCTGGCCCGTGGCGGCCTGCTGCACACCGACCTGCCGACTGTGCACAGCCGCAGCATGGAAGAAGCCATCGCCAAGTGGGACATCACCCAGACGACCGATGAAGCCGTGCATCACTTCTTCAAGGCAGGTCCTGCCGGTATCCCGACGCAGACGGCGTTCAGCCAGTCGACCCGTTGGGAAACCCTCGACGACGACCGTGAAAACGGCTGCATCCGCAGCTTCGAGCACGCCTATTCGAAAGAAGGCGGCCTGGCCGTGCTGTACGGCAACATCGCCCTCGACGGCTGCGTGGTGAAAACTGCCGGCGTCGACGAGTCGATCCACGTCTTCGAAGGCAACGCGAAGATCTTCGAAAGCCAGGACAGTGCGGTGCGCGGCATCCTCGCTGACGAAGTGAAGGAAGGCGACATCGTCATCATTCGCTACGAAGGCCCGAAAGGCGGCCCGGGCATGCAGGAAATGCTCTACCCGACTTCGTACCTCAAATCCAAAGGCCTGGGCAAAGCCTGTGCGCTGCTCACCGACGGTCGTTTCTCCGGCGGTACGTCGGGCCTGTCCATCGGTCACGCCTCGCCAGAGGCCGCCGCCGGTGGCGCGATCGGTCTGGTGCAGGACGGCGACAAAGTGCTGATCGACATTCCGAACCGCTCGATCAACCTGTTGGTCAGTGATGAAGAACTGGCTGCACGCCGGATCGAGCAGGACAAGAAAGGCTGGAAACCGGTCGAACAGCGCCCTCGCAAAGTGACCACCGCGCT
This sequence comes from Pseudomonas sp. H1h, assembly GCF_000633255.1. Lineage (GTDB taxonomy): Bacteria > Pseudomonadota > Gammaproteobacteria > Pseudomonadales > Pseudomonadaceae > Aquipseudomonas. The sequence goes on along the minus strand of NZ_AYMJ01000023.1, from coordinate 86,160 downwards.
CAAGGCCTACGCCCTGCTGGCGACCAGCGCCGACAAGGGTGCCGTACGTAACAAGGCGATGCTCGACGGGCTGTAAGCGTCCAATCGCAGAAACAAAAATGCCCCGCCAAAGTGCGGGGCATTTTTTTGCCTGATGAAAATATCCCAGACCCTGAAGATCAAAACTGTGGGAGCGGGCTTGCTCGCGAAAGCGGTCTACCGGTCAAAAAAACTGTCGCCTGACACTCCTTCTTCGCGAGCAAGCCCGCTCCCACAAGGACTGTCAGTGATCCCGGAGTCTGTGCCCCCACAGAGGACCGGGGCTTACTGAATTTCTTCAGGCTTGACGATCACCCAGTTCTTGTCCGCTGTCACCGGCAAACCTTCCTTGGCCTGCGCTGCTGCGTGCTTGGCCATCATGCCGTTCAACTGAGTCATGTATTTGTCCTTGCGGTTGACCCACAGGTGAATACCGCCCTTGGCCACATCCACATCGTGGAACAGCATGTAACCGTCGCTGCTCGGGGTGTCGCCGCCCACCAGCACCGGTTTTTTCCACTCGTCGATGTAGGTCAGGATCGCCGCGTGCTTGCCGGCCATCCAGGTGGCGGGGGTCCACAGGTATGGGGTCAGTTCGAGGCCGAGGTTGGCCTTCTCGTCATATTTGCCTGCCGTGATCTGTTTGCGCGCAGTGGTCAGCTCGCCGGTTTCGCGGTTCTTCAGCAGCGTGCTGACACCGATCACGTTTTGCGGTTTGACGTTGTAACCGTACTTCGGATCAGCCGCGACCATCCGCACCAGCTCTTCAGAGGCGGCAGTCATCACGTAGACCTCGATGCCGTTCTCCATCAGCTTGTTGTACAGCTCGGCCTGACCGGTAAAGACTTTCGGCGGCTGCACGTCGAGGTTCTTCACCACATCGCCATCGTAATAGGTGGTTGGTACCGGCTTGCCCGAAGCCATCAGCTCATCGACATACCCCTTGAGCTCCTTGAGGGTGAAGCCGGAGAACACCTGCGCCACCCACGGGTAGCAGACCATGTCATCGACTTCGCACAGGCGATAGTAGTAACTGAACAGGCTTTCCTTGTGGTCGGCGGTGTCCTTGAACGGCATCAGTTTCAGGGAGGGATCGAGTTTGTCGCGAGTGATCAGGCCCTTGTTTTCCATGAACGGCAGCAACGACTCTTCGAGATCGTAGCGGTAACTGGTGTTGTCCATGTCGAACACCGCGTAGTTACCCTTGTTGGCGTTGGCCGCGATCATCGCGTCCAGTGCCTTGGCCTGATCCGCCGGCCAGTGTTTCAGGTCGGTGGCGAACGCCTGACCCGCCAGACCCAACCCTAACGTCAGTGCGACAGCCAGAAACTTCGGTGCGAACTTCATTGGCGCTTTCTCCCTGATGTAAAGACATCGACGCTAACAAATAAGTGTGACAGTCCTCGTCTGTCAGCGACCGCTTACGTCTCCTCAACGCCAGCTGCATTGCCGAGAGCGACAAGCGCTTATTCCAAAAACGACGGACGACCTGCGATTTCGGTATTAATTCATTGGAAATCAAACTGTTAGGCTTGCCGGTTCGCAGTCGCCCAAGAAGGCGACTGGCACAAGTCTTATCGGAGTCTTCATGAATCTGCCGCTGATCCTCAATCTGCTGGTGTTCCTCGCCCTGCTCTTTGGCCTGGCGCAAACCCGCCACACCACCTGGAGCCTGGCGAAAAAAGTCCTGCTCGCGCTGGGTCTGGGCGTGGCGTTCGGCGTCGCCCTGCATACCGTCTACGGTGCTGGCAACCCGGTGCTGAAAGCCTCGATCGGCTGGTTCGACCTGGTGGGCAACGGTTACGTGCAGTTGCTGCAAATGATCGTGATCCCGCTGGTGTTCGCCTCGATCCTCAGTGCGGTGGCGCGTCTGCACAACGCCTCATCGCTGGGCAAGATCAGCTTCCTGACCATCGGCACCTTGCTGTTCACGACCGCGATCGCGGCGCTGATCGGCATTGGCCTGACCAACCTGTTCGGCCTGACCGCTGAAGGTCTGGTCGCCGGCACCCAGGAAATGGCTCGCCTGCAAACCATTCAGACCGATTACGCCGGCAAGGTCGCCGACTTGAATGTGCCGCAGTTGCTGCTGTCGTTCATTCCGCAGAACCCGTTCGCCGACCTGGCTCGGGCCAAGCCGACTTCGATCATCAGCGTGGTGATCTTCGCTGCATTCCTGGGGGTTGCTGCGCTGCAACTGCTCAAGGATGACGTCGAGAAAGGTCAGAAAGTGATCAACGCCATCGACACCCTGCAAGCCTGGGTGATGCGTCTGGTGCGTCTGGTGATGAAGCTGACCCCGTACGGCGTGCTGGCGCTGATGACCAAAGTGGTCGCCGGTTCCAACCTGCAAGACATCATCAAGCTCGGCAGTTTCGTCGTGGTCTCATACCTCGGTCTGGGCCTGATGTTCGTGGTGCATGGCCTGCTGGTGTCGGCGGCCGGGATCAACCCGTTGCGCTTCTTCCGCAAGATCTGGCCGGTGCTGACGTTTGCGTTCACCAGCCGCTCCAGCGCAGCGAGCATTCCGCTGAGCATCGAAGCGCAGACCCGTCGTCTGGGGATTCCACAATCGGTGGCGAGTTTCGCTGCTTCGTTCGGTGCGACTATCGGCCAAAACGGCTGCGCCGGCCTGTACCCGGCGATGTTGGCGGTGATGGTAGCGCCAACCGTGGGCATCAACCCGCTGGATCCGCTGTGGATCGCGACGCTGGTGGCGATTGTGACCCTGAGCTCGGCCGGTGTGGCCGGTGTCGGTGGCGGCGCGACGTTTGCGGCGCTGATCGTGCTGCCGGCGATGGGTTTGCCGGTGTCACTGGTGGCGCTGCTGATTTCGGTTGAGCCGCTGATCGACATGGGTCGTACGGCGTTGAACGTGAGTGGTTCGATCACGGCGGGTGCGATTACCAGCCAGGTGATGCAGCAGACGGATAAAGAACTGCTGGATGCGGATGAGCATGCGGAGCTGGCTCAGGCTTAAGCTTTTCAGTGATTGAGCGGGCCTCTTCGCGAGCAAGCCCGCTCCCACATTGGATCTGTGATCGACACAAATCCCCTGTGGGAGCGGGCTTGCTCGCGAAGCGCTTAGGCCCTTTCCCAAACTTCAAAGTTGTACGCGGGCTTGTCGCCCTCAGCCGGATTGGCCACATTCGACACCAGTTTCCACTGATTCAGATCGAATTCCGGAAACCACGCATCCCCTTCCGGGCTCAGCGCCACGCGGGTCAGATACAGACGATCAGCCTGCGCCAGCCCTTGCGCATACAACTGCGCGCCGCCAATCAGCATCAGCTCACCAACACCCTGCTCTGTCGCCCATTCCTCGGCGCGAACCACGGCAGCTTCCAGCGACGGATACACCTGCGCCCCTTCCAGCACCAGATCGGCCTGACGGCTGACCACGATGTTCAAGCGGCCCGGCAGCGGACGACCGAGAGAATCCCAGGTCTTGCGGCCCATGATGATCGGCTTGCCGAGGGTCATGGCCTTGAAGTATTTGAAGTCCCCCGGCAGGTGCCAGGGCATGCTGTTGTCGACGCCGATCACACGGTTTTCACCGAGGGCTGCGATCAGGCTGAGGGGGAGTGATTTAGTCATGCCGGCGAGGATACCAGAGCCTCGCTTGACCCGATAAGCACCACAGCGGTTATGCTCACTGCTCAATTGAGCAACGGAATGGCGCGTGACTGAACTCACTCCACTGCAAAACCTCTGGCTGACTGAAACCATCCGCCTGCGTGAAGAACACGCAGGCCCCCTGGAGGATCTGGAAGCCAATCGTCTGGCCCGCGCGGCGGGTGGCGATCTGCCGAGCCGCATTCAACGCCGGGCAGCATGGCTGGCCGAACGCGACGGGCTGCGTGCCGCTCTCACTCACTGGCTGCAAGGCGCACGTCTGGCGTTGGTGCTGCTGATGATTTTCGCGGTGTTGAGTGGTGCCGGCCTGGCTTTCGCCGCGCTGAGCCAGACACCGGTCAATGTGTTCTGGGCCTTGGGCAGCCTGCTCGGACTGAACCTGATTCTGCTGTCGAGCTGGGCGTTGGGGCTGATTTTTGCCGGCGAACACGGCGCCACCCTTGGACGCTTGTGGCTGTGGCTCAGCGAAAAGTTCGCCCGTGACGCCAAAGCCGCACAACTGGCTCCGGCCCTGCTATTGATGCTGCAACGCAAGAAGCTCAACCGCTGGGCGCTCGGCACATTGGTCAACGGATTGTGGCTGCTGGCGATGCTCAGCGCGCTGGTGTTGCTGCTGACGCTGATGGCGACCCGGCGCTACGGCTTCGTCTGGGAAACCACGATCCTCAGCGCCGACACCTTCATCCACATGACCCAGGCCCTCGGCGCGCTGCCGGCGCTGCTCGGCTTCAACGTGCCGAGCGTGGAAATGATCCGCGCCAGCGGCGCCGCCGCGCTGGACATCGAAAGTGCGCGGCAGGCCTGGGCGACCTGGCTGGTCGGTGTACTGGTGGTCTACGGCGTGCTGCCGCGCCTGCTGCTGGCACTGTTTTGCTTCTGGCGCTGGAGCAGCGGCAAAACCGCACTGAGCCTGGACTTGAACCTGCCCGGTTACGCCCAGTTGCGCGAACGCCTGATGCCCACCAGCGAACGCCTCGGTATCAATGACGCCGCGCCGCAGCAGTTGCATCGGGTCGAAAGCAGCGTCAGCGAACATGCGAGCGACGGTGCCCTGCTGGTCGCCATCGAACTCGACGACCAGCGTCCCTGGCCACCGGCCCTGCCGAAAACCGTGAGCAACGCCGGCATCCTCGACAGCCGCGAGTCGCGACACAAACTGCTCGAACAACTCAGTCGCTTCCCCCCGGCGCGCCTGCTGATCGCCTGCGATCCACGGCGCTCGCCGGATCGCGGCAGCCTCGCGCTGATCGCCGAACTGGCGCGCAATGCCAGCGCCACCCGCGTCTGGCTGCTGCAAGCGCCGCCCGGTGAAGCACTGGACAGCGCCCGCCTCGGCGATTGGCACGTGGCGCTGCAGCAACTGGAGCTGCCGTTCGCCGATTGCGCCCCGTTGAACTGGCTGGAGAACGGTCATGACTGATGCCCGGAAAGCGCCGCTGAAACTTGCGGTGGTCGGCCACACCAACGTCGGCAAGACCTCGCTGCTGCGCACCCTGACCCGCGATGTCGGCTTCGGCGAAGTCTCGCACCGGCCGAGCACCACCCGGCATGTCGAGGGTGCGCGGTTGTCGGTGGACGGTGAGCCGCTGCTTGATCTCTACGACACACCGGGATTGGAAGACGCGATTGCTCTGCTGGATTTCCTCGAGCGCCTGGAACGCCCCGGCGAACGCCTCGATGGTCCGGCACGAGTGGCGCGCTTTCTCGACGGCAGCGAGGCACGCCAGCGTTTCGAACAGGAGGCGAAAGTGCTGCGACAACTGCTCGCCTCCGACGCCGGCCTCTATGTGATCGACGCCCGCGAACCGGTGCTGGCCAAGTACCGCGATGAACTCGAAGTGCTCGCCAGTTGTGGCAAGCCACTGCTGCCGGTATTGAATTTCGTCAGCAGCGCCAACCATCGCGAGCCGGACTGGCGCGAAGCGTTGGCGCGGCTCGGCCTGCATGCGCTGGTGCGCTTCGACAGCGTCGCGCCGCCGGAGGATGGTGAGCGGCGGCTGTACGAAAGCCTCGCGTTGCTGCTGGAAAATGCCCGTCCGCAACTGGAGCGCCTGATCGCCGATCAACAGGCCCAACGCCTGGCGCGCCAGCAAAGTGCTGCGCGCTTGATTGCCGAATTGCTGATCGACTGCGCCGCGTGCCGGCGCAGTGTGGCTAGCCACGCCGAACAGGAACAACAGGCCATCAGCGAACTGCGCAAGGCCGTGCGCCAGCGCGAGCAAAAATGCGTCGAAGCGCTGCTCAAGCTCTACGCCTTCCGCCCACAGGACGCGGCCGCCAGTGATCTGCCGTTGCTCGATGGGCGTTGGGGCGATGATTTGTTCAACCCGGAAACCCTCAAGCAACTCGGTGTGCGGGTTGGCGGCGGGATTGCCGCCGGCGCTGCAGCCGGTGCCGGGGTGGATTTGCTGGTGGGCGGCATCACCCTCGGCGCCGCCGCCCTGGCCGGCGCGATTGCCGGCGGCGCCCTGCAAACCGCCCGCAGTTATGGCAATCGCCTGCTCGGCAAGATCAAGGGACAGCGGGAGCTGACGGTCGATGACAACGTGTTGCGCCTGCTGGCATTGCGTCAGCGACAACTGCTGCAGGCACTGACCGCCCGAGGCCATGCGGCGCTGGACAGCATTCAGGTGGCGACACCGCACAACAAGACCTGGCGCGAGGGCAAGCTACCCGAGGCGCTGAGCAAGGCGCGGGCGCATCCGCAGTGGTCTTCGCTCAATCCGCATCCAAAGCTGAATCAGGCTGAGCGGCAGGAGCAGATTGATTGGCTGGCTGCAGATTTGTAGCGCTTGAACCGGCCTCTTCGCGAGCAAGCCCGCTCCCACAGTTGGATCGCTTTCCTTCTGCTGGCACTCGGTCGAATGTGGGAGCGGGCTTGCCCGCGAATGGCGCGACTCGCTGACACAGGTTACGCCGCCAGCAGCCGCACCGCTTTCGCCTTCAATACTCCCAGATCCATCACCGGCACCGCCGTCTCCTTGGCCAGCTCATCCCACTGCCGCATCCGCAAACTCACGGCACACAGCGGATCGCGCTCAAACGCATCCGCCTCGGCCTCACTCATCACCCCGCCCTGATACGCCAGCGTCTTGCGACTGGCTTCACTCAATCGCTCAAAGTACCCCGGCTCGCGCAGCGTCAGATAACGCTTGGCCTGCACGTGATATTCCACCAGCCGCGCCAGACGCTCGCTGAAACCGGCCTCACGCAAGTAATTGGCGCCCAGCCGCTCATGGCTGACCACACCATAACCGCCCATGTTCTCGGCACCCTCGGCACACAAATGGCCGATGTCATGGAAGAACGCCGCCAGCACTACTTCATCGTCGAAGCCTTCGGCGATCGCCAGTTCAGCGGCCTGGGACATGTGTTCGATCTGCGACACCGGTTCACCGATGTAATCGCTGCTGCCAAAGCGCTCGTACAACCCGAACACCCGGGCGACGACTTGTTGGTGATCGGCCATCAGACTTCCTCCAGCAACTGCGCGACATTGCGCTCGGCCAGCGCCGGGCCGACGCTCATGCCGACGCCGGTGTGCATCAGCGCCACACTCAGCCCCGCTGCCGGGCGCAGGAACGAAAACGGCCCCGGCCCTCGGGAACCATAGACGCCCTGCCAGCGCTCGACCACTTGCACCTTGCAGCCCAGCGTCTGCTCGGCCAGTTCCAGCATCCAGTTGTCGACCTGCTCGGCGTTGAACGGCGACGGGTCGCTGCCGTAATGGTGCGAATCGCCAATGATCAATTCGCCATACGGCGTCGGGCTGATCAGCAGGTGAATGCCGTTGTCATGCAGGTGCGGTTGCTCGCGCAGGATTTGCGCCTGCACCGCCGCTGCTTCCGGCAAATCGGCGAAAGCGCCGTAGTGCACGCAGCTCAAACCGGTGAGCAAGGCGTGTTGCAGATTCAGTTCGACCTGCGGTTTGCCGCGCAGCATCTGCAAACGGCAGATCTGCGGGTCGAGCGCGGCAATCGGCTCGGCCAGCAGGGTCTGATAGTCGTGACCGGAGCAGACGATGATCTGCTTTGCCGTAAAGCTGCCGGCAGTGCTTTGCAGGCGCCCCGGTTCGACGTCGCGCACCAGCGTGCTGAAGTGAAACTCGACGCCGAGGTCGCGGCGCAGGTATTCGATCAGCGCCGGAATCGCTTCCCGCGAGTACAGCTGTTGATCGTCCATGCCGTGCAACGCGGCGCGATGGTGGCTGAACTGGCCGTGGTACACGTCGCGCAATGCGGCGCCGCGCAGGAGCTGGATGTTGTAACCGTGCTCAACGGCGCGACCGTTGCAGAAGGCTTCCAGCAGGTGTTCTTCGGCTTCAGTGCGGGCGAACAGGTAAGAGCCGTTGCGCTTGATCTGCAAACCGGCGAGTTGCGCCCAGTCGCCCCAGATGTCGCGGCTGGCCTTGGCCAGTTCGAGCATCGGGCCCGGCGGCTGACCGGTGACCAGCGCCTGACCGAAGTTGCGCACCGAGGCACCAATGGGCGTGGCGGTGCGCTCGAAAACGCTGACCTTGAGGCCGCGTTTGGCGGCGGCATAGGCGTGGGACAGACCAAGGATGCCGGCGCCGACGATGAGCAGGTCTTGGTGATGTGTCATGGAAATTTTCCCTGAATGCGAGACCGCTTTCGCGAGCAAGCCCGCTCCCACAGGGGATTTTTGGTGCACACAGAATTTGCGTTCACTGAAGATCCAATGTGGGAGCGGGCTTGCTCGCGAAGAGGCCCTGTCAGTCGATAAAGGTCTTACTTGGCAACGACTTTCTCGGACTTGCCGTCGTAACGCTTGCGCCACTCGGTGAGGATCTCGTCACGGTTCTTCGAGGCCCAGGCAAAGTCGTTCTTGATCAGACGCTGCTCGTAGTCGGCCGGCAGTTCGGTCTGCGGCTTGGCGATCCCCGGCTGCGCAAGAACAGCGAAGTTCTCCTTGTACAGATCCATCGCCTCGGCGCTGGCGGAGAAGTCAGCGAGTTTCTTCGCCGCGTCTTCATGCGGGGTGCCTTTGATCACGGCAGTCGCTTCAATCTCCCAACCCAGGCCTTCCTTCGGCAGGATGATGTCCAGCGGCGCGCCTTGGCGTTTCAGTTGTACGGCCGGGTATTCAAAGGAAATACCGATCGGGAATTCACCCGCCGCCGCCAGTTTGCAAGGCTTGGAACCGGAGTGAACGTACTGGCCGATGTTCTGGTGCAGACCGTCCATGTAGGCCCAGCCCTGCTTCTCGCCGAAGGTTTGCAGCCAGGCACTGACGTCGAGGAAACCGGTGCCGGACGACGCCGGGTTGGGCATCACGATCTTGCCCTTGTACTCAGGCTTGGTCAGGTCTTGCCAGCTCACGGGCTTGCTCAGGCCCTGCTTTTGGGCTTCGACGGTGTTGAAGCAAATAGTTGCGGCCCAGACGTCCATGCCGACCCAGGCTGGCGGGTTGGCGGCGTCGCGGTAGTTCGCGCCGATCTTGCCCAGATCCTTCGGCGCATAGCTTTGCAGCATGCCTTGCTGGTCGAGGATCGCCAGGCTCGAAGCGGCCAGGCCCCACACCGCGTCAGCCTGCGGACGGGCCTTTTCGGCCAGCAGTTTGGCGGTGATGATCCCGGTGGAATCGCGCACCCACTTGATCTCGACGTCCGGGTTGGCCTTCTCGAAAGCGGCCTTGTAAGCGGTCAGTTGCTCGGCTTCGAGGGCGGTGTACACCGTCAACTCGGTTTTTGCCGCGAAGGCATTCAGGCTGAAAGTAGCGAGCACAGCAGCGGCCAGGGCCATAGGCTTGAACATGATCGTTTTCCTGTAGGTGAGTTGAGGTTGGCAGGTTTGAATCAGTGACCGGGCGCGGTTTGCCGCCAGGCCTGGGAACGGCGCAGCAAGCCGCGCGAAGCCCACGCCAGCAGCAAGGACACGCCCGCCGAGGTGAACAGAATCAGGGTCGACATCGCCGCCGCGCCGCCAACGTTGCCGGCGTCGTCCATGTTCAGCACCGCCACCGCCGCGAGGATGGTGTCGGGGCTGTAGAGGAAGATCGCCGCCGACACCGTGGTCATGGCCGAGACGAACAGGTAGCGCACGATGTCCAGCAGCGCCGGCAGGCAGATCGGCACGGTGACGCGCAGGTAATGCCGGTACAGCGGCGCCTTGAGCGACAGCGCGGCGGCTTCGAACTCGGCGTCGAGCTGGCGCAGCGCGGTGGTCGCGGTCATTTGTGCGGTGGTCAGATAGTGTGCAATGGTGCAGACGATCAGCAGCGTCATCGTGCCGTAGAGCACGTGCAACGGGTTGCCGCTGAGGTTGAAGAAAAAGACGTAACCGAGACCGAGCACCAGCCCCGGCACCGCCATCGGCACAAAACTGAGCATGCGCAGGGTCAGGTTGAGGCCGCGTTGGCTGCGGGTTTTCTCCATCAGGTATGCGCCGGTGAAGATCAGCATGCTGCCGATCAGTGCCGTGCCCAGCGCCATCTTCAGGCTGTTGCTGTAGGCCAGCCAGCCACCGCCGGCGGTTTCGTTGAACTGGTAGTGGTTGAGCGACAGCGACAGGTTGTAAGGCCAGAACTTCACCAGCGAGGAGAACACCGCCATGCCGAACACCAGAATCAACGCGGCGCTGATCAGCAAAACAATCGCCAGATAGCAGGCATCGCGCATTTTCGACGGTGCCGGTTTGAACACCTGCGCACGGCCACTCATGGAATCACCGTGACGGCGACGCAGCCAGGCATCGACGCCGAAGCTGAACAGCGCCGGCAGCAACAGCACCATGCCGATCAGCGCCCCGCGACCGAACTGCTGCTGGCCGACCACAGCTTTGTAGGCTTCCAGCGCCAGCACTTGATAGTCGCCACCGACCACCACTGGCACACCGAAATCGGTGATGGTCAGGGTGAACACCAGACAGAACGCGGCGAACACCGCCTGACGCGTTGCCGGCCAGGTAATGCTGCGAAAAGCCTTGGCCGGGCTGGCCCCCATGCTCGACGCGGCATCAAACAGGCGCGCATCGGCCAGCGACAGCGCCGAGAGCAAAATCATCAACGCATGCGGAAAGGTGTAGATCACCTCGCCCAGCACAATCCCCCAGAAGCCGTAGATGTTGTCCGAAAGCAGCCCGCGCAACATGCCCTGATTGCCGAACAGATAGACCAGCGCAATGCCCGGCAGCATCGACGGCGCCATCAGTGGCAGCAGGGAAATACCGCGCCAGATGCCTTTTGCCGGAATCAACGTGCGTTGCAAGGCGTAGGCAAACAGGTAGGCCAGCGGTACGACGATGGCCGCAACGCTGAGGGAAACCTTCAGGCTGTTGCCGAGCAGCCAGTGGAAATTGTCGCTGGTTACCAACTCCTTGGCGGCGAGCCAGCCACCGCCCTGCCCGGCTTCGCTGCTGAAACCGCGCCAGAAGATCGCCAGCAACGGCAGCAATACCGCAACACCGAGCAGCAACAGCAGCAGGAGTTTGCCGCCGAGGACGAAGATCCGGTCACCGATTTCGGCACGGGAAGTCTGCTGCACTCGCTTGTGCGGTAGCGGCAGCGCGAGGTTGCTGTTCATCAGGCAAACACCTGCAGGCTGCGCGGCGGCAAGGCGACCATGATTTGCTGGGCACCGAGGCGCGGCATGGCCTCTGGCGCCAGTTCGGCGAGCAATGCGTGGCCCGGCAGTTGATCGAGTTCGAAGCTCATGCGGCAGCGATTGCCGAGGAAGGTAATCTCGCGGACTTTGGCCGGGAACAGGTTTTCTTCGTGCACCACGGGATTGACGTTGATCGCTTCCGGACGGCAGAACAACCGGCCCGAGGCACTGTGTACGCTGCCATCGGCCAGGCGCAGGCTCATCCCGCCGACCTGCGCGTGGCTGACGCTGCTGCGCTGGAACGGCAGCCAGTTGCCCTGTCCGACGAACTCGGCCACGAACGGCGTGGCCGGGCGGTTGTAGATTTCCTGGGGGGTGGCGTATTGCTCGACGCGGCCGTTGTTCATCACGGCGATGCGGTCGGCCATCAGCATGGCTTCGTCCTGATTGTGGGTAACCATCAGGGTGGTGATGCCGAGGTTACGCTGCAGTTGGCGCAGTTCGGTGCACAGATGCTCGCGGACCCGGGCGTCGAGGGCCGACATCGGTTCATCGAGCAGCAACAACGATGGCGCCGGGGCCAGAGCGCGGGCCAGCGCCACACGTTGCTGTTGGCCGCCAGACAACTGGCCCGGGTACTTTTTCTCACTGCCGCTGAGGCCGACCAGTTCCAGCATCTGACCGACGCGGCGGCGCACTTCGTCACGACCACTGCCGGCAAGGCCGTAGGCAATGTTGGCTTCGACCGTCAGGTTGGGGAACAGCGCGTAGGACTGGAACAGAATGCCGTAATCACGGGCCTGCGGGGCGAGGTGCGAAACGTCGCGGTCGCCGAGGTACAGTTCGCCGCTGTCCTGCTTTTCCAGCCCGGCGATGCAGCGCAGCAACGTGGTCTTGCCGCAGCCCGACGGGCCGAGCAGGCACACCAGTTCACCGGCGGCGACATCAAGGGAGACGTTATCCAGGGCGGTGAACGCGCCGAAGCGTTTCTGCACGCCGCGCACTTTCATCGGCGCACCGGGGTTGGTCAGGGCAGTTGCGATGGCAGGATTCATGGACAGACCTCATCAAGCAGATGAGGCCAATCCTAGAGTTGTAATGCGTCCGTCATGTGGCAGTGAGGCAAAAACGGCCGATAGTGGTATTCGGGGATTTTGGTTCAGTTCTCAGGGCAGGTGTTGCCTGTGCTGACGCCTTCGCGAGCAAGCCCGCTCCCACAGGAAGTTGTGTTGTGAATACGGTCCAATATGGGAGCGAGCCTGCTCGCGAAGGGGCCAGCAAGGTTTATGGAGAAGTCAGGCCGGAGACATCTCTTGCGCCAACCCCAGAAACGCCGCCGGCAGCCGCGCGCCCTTGCGCTCCTTGAGGCAATACAGGTATTCGGGAATCTGCGGCGCGTTCTCGATGGTCAGCACCCGCAACTGCGGATCGTGCGGCACTTCCTGGCGGGCAATGATGCTGATGCCGATATTGCGCAGCACCGCCTCGCGGATCGACTCGCGGCTGCCGATCTCCAGCAACGGGCCGAAACTCACTCCGGCGCTGGCCAGCAACTCTTCGGTCAACCGCCGCGTGGTCGAACCCGGCTCGCGCATCAACAGCGTGTGCCCGGCCAGTGCGCTCAACGCCACATGCTCCTGCGCCGCCAGCGGATGGTTGCGATGCACCGCCAGCACCAGCGGATCAGTGCCGAGCACCCGGCGAATCAACCGTGCATCCTCAAGCAACTGCGACGACGCCGCGACGTCCACCCGGTAGTCCTCCAGCGCTTCGAGCACCTGCTGCGAATTGCCGATTTCCACCGACACTTCCACCTGCGGCAAGCGCTCGCGAAAAGTCTTCACCAGATCGAGGATGTAATACGGCGCAGTGGCGGCGATGCGCAACGTGCCCTGCACCTGACCGCTGTTGCGCAGGAAGAACTCGATGTCGGACTCCTGCTGCAATAGCGCCTTGACCATCGGCAGCAACCGCGCGCCTTCGTCGCTGACGCTAAGGCGCCGACCGCCGCGATAGAACAGCTCCACCGAATACTGGCTTTCCAGGTTGCGGATCTGTGTGGTCACGGTGGGTTGGCTGAGGCCGAGCTTCTTCGCTGCCAGCGTGATGCTGCCCAGACGGGCGACCATGTAAAACGCTTTCAGCTCGGCACTCAGCACAACCATCCCTCATCGTTTATTTACGCAACAGGCGCAAGCCGTTGAACACCACCAGCAGGCTTACGCCCATGTCGGCGAACACCGCCATCCACATGGTGGCGAGTCCGGCGAAGGTTACCCCAAGAAAGATAGCCTTGATCACCAGTGCCAACGCGATGTTCTGTTTCAGGATGCTGGCGGTATTGCGCGACAGGCTGATGAACGCCGGGATCTTGCGCAGATCGTCGTCCATCAAGGCGACATCGGCGGTTTCAATCGCGGTGTCGGTACCGGCCGCCGCCATGGCGAAACCGATCTCGGCGCGGGCCAGTGCCGGGGCGTCGTTGATGCCGTCGCCGACCATGCCGACCCGACGACCTTGTGCATAAAGGTCTTCGATGGCTTGCAGTTTGTCGGTCGGCAGCAAGTCGCCACGGGCCTCGTCAATGCCAACCTGTGCGGCAATCGCTTGCGCGGTGTGAACGTTGTCGCCGGTGAGCATCAGGGTTTTCACCCCGAGTTCATGGAGTTGGCGGATCGCTTCGCGGCTGGTTTCCTTGACGGTGTCGGCCACGGCGAACAGCGCCAGCGGGCCGGAGCTGTCGAGCAGCAGCACCACAGACTTGCCCTGCTTCTCCAGCGCGAACAGTTTTTCTTCCAGTTGCGGCGAGCACAGGCCCAGCTCTTCAACCAGACGGTGGTTACCCAGGTGATAGGTCTGGCCGTTGACCTGCCCTTTCACACCACGACCGGCCAGCGCTTCGAAGTTATCCACCGTCAGCACGGCAAGGTTTTTATCCACAGCCGCGTTGGCAATCGCCAACGACACCGGGTGGTCGGAACGCCCGGCCAGCGCGGCGGCAATTGCCGGGGCCGTGGCGTCGGCGGTCGGGTCCAGCGACAGGTAATCGGTCTGCACCGGTTTGCCGTGGGTAATCGTCCCGGTTTTATCCAGCGCCAGATAATCGAGCTTGAAACCGCCCTCCAGGTACACGCCGCCCTTGACCAGAATGCCTTTGCGCGCCGCAGCAGCGAGGCCGCTGACGATGGTCACCGGAGTGGAAATCACCAGTGCGCACGGGCACGCCACCACCAGCAGCACCAATGCGCGGTAGATCCAGTCGAACCACACCGCGCCCATGAACAGCGGCGGGATGATTGCCACGGCCAGCGCCAGGACGAACACCACCGGGGTGTAGATTTTCGAGAACTGATCGACGAAGCGCTGGGTCGGTGCACGCGCGCCTTGGGCTTGCTCGACGGCATGGATGATTCGCGCCAGGGTCGAGTTGTTCGCCGCTGCGGTGACCGTGTATTCCAGCGACCCGGCCTGGTTGATGGTGCCGGCAAAGACTTTATCGCCGACGGTTTTTTCCACCGGCAGGCTTTCACCGGTGATTGGCGCCTGATCGATGGTCGAGCTGCCGCTGACGACTTCGCCGTCCAGCGCAATGCGCTCACCGGGTTTTACCCGCACGCGGGCGCCCAATTCGACGCTTTTAACCTCTTGTTCGATCCAGTTGCCGTCGGCTTGCTGCACCGTGGCCTGTTCCGGGGTCATCTGCATCAGACCGCTGATGGCATTACGGGCGCGATCCAGCGAACGCGCTTCAATCAGTTCGGCCACAGTGAACAGGAACATCACCATCGCCGCTTCCGGCCACTGCCCGATCAGCACCGCCCCCGTCACCGCGATGCTCATCAGCGCGTTGATGTTGAGGTTGCGGTTCTTCAGGGCGATCCAGCCCTTTTTATAGGTGGTCAGGCCACCGCTGAGGATCGATACCAGCGCAATGATCGCCACCACCCAGGTCGGCGCGGCATTGGTGAAGTGGATAACTTCGGCAGCGAGCGCACCGACACCGGACAGCGCCAATGGCCACCAGTGCTTTTTCACCGGCGCAGGGGCCGGCGCCTCGACGCCTGCCTCCAGCGGCTCGGCGTGCATGCCGAGGGATTTGATCGCCTCAGTGATTGGCTCGGTACCCGGCAGGTTATGCGTCACGCCGAGCACACGGTTGATCAGGTTGAATTCCAGTTGCTGCACGCCGGCCAGTTTGCCGAGCTTGTTCTGGATCAGCGTCTGCTCGGTCGGGCAGTCCATCGCTTCGATGCGGAAACTGCTCAGTCGGGCGTCAGCGCTGGTCTTTTCGCTCAATTGCACCAATGCCGGCGCCGCGGCTTTTGATGAACAGCAGGAATCACCGCCGTGGTCATGTTTATGCACAGGCTGCAGCTTGTGACTATGGCTGTGATCATGCCCGTCGCCGGGTTTGTGGGTGTGCTGGGAATCGCTCATTGGTCGCGTCCATGAAGGTGCCTGTTGCCAAGTAAAGACCCTGTAGCCACTATAGGGTCAAGCACCCTTTTGGAGATTGCCGTCATGAAGATCGGAGAACTGGCCAAACTCACCGACTGCGCCGTGGAAACCATCCGCTACTACGAGCGCGAAAACCTGCTGCCGGAACCGGCCCGCAGCGACGGCAACTACCGCGTCTACACCCAGGCCCATGCCGAACGCCTGACGTTCATCCGCAACTGCCGCACCCTCGACATGACCCTCGAAGAAATCCGCAGCCTGCTCGCGTTGCGTGACAGTCCGCAGGACCAGTGCGAAAGCGTCAATGCGCTGATCGACGAACATATCCAGCATGTGAAGGCGCGGATCGATGGGTTATTGGCGTTGCAGACACAACTGCTCGACCTGCGCCAACGCTGTGGCGAAGGGCCGGGGGCGGATCAATGCGGAATTTTGCAGCGATTGGAAGTGAGCGGCGGGGTTGTCGCGACGGAAGTCGAGCATTCGCATGTGGGCCGCAGCCACGGCCATTAAGACTCACGCAAAACCAAATGTGGGAGCGAGCCTGCTCGCGAAAGCGGTGTATCAGTCGACATCTCTATGACTGACACGCCCTCTTCGCGAGCAGGCTCGCTCCCACAGGGTATTGCGTGAAACCTTTAGACCGCCATCGGCGCGGTCATCGGCGCATGGTGCTCATAACCTTCCAGCGAGAAATCGCTCGGCTCCACCAGCTCCAGCCACTCCGGCTGATACACACCCGTCTTGGCAAACTCCGGCACGCGGTCGGAGATTTTCAGCTTCGGCATGGCGAACGGCTCGCGCTTGAGCTGTTCGTTGAGCATGTCCAGGTGGTTCTCATAGACGTGCGCATCGCCGATGAAATAGGTGAACCAGCGCGGCGTGTAGCCGGTCAGGCGACCGATCAGGCTCAGCAGCGCGGCGCCTTCGGTGAGGTTGAACGGCGTGCCCAGGCCCAGGTCGTTGGAACGGATGTAGAGGGTCAGGGAGATTTCCCTGGTCTCGACGTTCGGGTGGAACTGGTACAACAGATGGCATGGCGGCAGGGCCATTTCATCAAGCTGGGCGCAGTTCCAGCCGTGGAACAGGATGCGGCGGCTGCCCGGGTCGTTGATGATCGTGTCGACGCACTGGCGCACCTGATCGATGGCTTTGTACAGCACCACGTAGGCCTGGCCGTCTTCCTCGCCCTGGGCGATCTGCTTGTAGCCGTTGCTCAGCGTTTGTTCGATAGCGGCAGTGTTGCTCACCGGGATCTGCTTGTACGCAGGCCATTTGCGCCATTGCACACCGTAGATTTCGCCGAGGTCGTCCTCGCCCTGACGGAACGGGTTGGCCAGCCATTGGGCGTTTTCGTTGGCGTTCTGGTCCCAGACCTTGCAGCCCAGCGCACGGAATTCAGCGGCGTTGTTCACGCCACGCAAAAAGCCGCACATCTCGCCGATGGCCGATTTGAAGGCCATCTTGCGGGTGGTGATTGCCGGGAAACCTTCCTGCAGATCGAAACGCAGCATCGCACCCGGGAAGCTGATGGTGTTGATGCCGGTACGGTTGGCCTGTTTGGTGCCGTTCTGAATGACGTGCGAGACCAGTTCGAGATATTGCTTCATGAGTTACCTGTGTCCTTTGAGCCCCGGCGTCGCGCGCCGGGGTTCGTAGTTTAAGCCGTCGGCGCAACCGGCGCTGCCGGCGCACGACGATAGGCCAGCCAGATCAGGAACAATCCGCCGACGATCATCGGTACGCAGAGAACCTGCCCCATGGTCAGCCAGTTCCAGGCCAGATAGCCCAGTTGCGCGTCCGGTACGCGGACGAACTCGACGATGAAACGGAAGATGCCGTAGAACAGCGCGAACATGCCCGATACCGCCATGGTCGGACGCGGCTTGCGCGAGAACAACCACAGGATCAGGAACAGCGCGACGCCTTCGAGCGCGAACTGATACAGCTGCGACGGGTGACGCGGCAGCTGCGCCGGATCGCTGAACGGCGGGAAGATCATCGCCCACGGCACATCGGTCGGCTTGCCCCACAGCTCGGCATTGATGAAGTTGCCGATCCGTCCGGCGCCCAGGCCGATCGGCACCATTGGCGCGACAAAGTCCATCAGCTGGAAGAAGGTCTTGCCGTTACGCTTGCCGAACCACACCGCTGCGAGCATCACGCCAATGAACCCGCCATGGAACGACATGCCGCCCTTCCACACTTCGAAAATCAGCGTCGGGTTGGCGATGTAGGCGCTCAGGTCATAGAACAGCACGTAGCCCAGACGTCCACCGACAATCACCCCCATCGACAGCCAGAACACCAGATCGGAGAGTTTCTCCTTGGTCCAGGTCGGGTCGAATCGGTTGAGCCGGCTCGACGCCAGCAGCCATGCGCCGCCGATGCCGACGAGGTACATCAGGCCGTACCAGTGGATTTTCAGCGGACCGATGGCCAGGGCCACCGGGTCGATCTGCGGGTAAGGCAGCATTGCGACTCCTCGTTAGAGTTGAAACCAAAATTCCCGGGCGACGCTGCCACCTCAGGATTAAGCCAGGATTGCGGCCTGTTCTGAACCAGAAGGTCAGAGCAGGAAATTCAGGCCCACGCAGAACAGCAAAGCGGCGAACAGCCTTTTCAGCAAGCGCGGCGACAACTTGTGCGCCAGACGCGCGCCGATGCGGGCGAAGACCATGCTGGTCAGGGCAATGCCCAGCAGCGCCGGCAAATAGACAAAACCGAGACTATGCGGCGGCAACAACGGATCATGCCAGCCCAGAATCATGAAACTTGATGCACTGGCCACGGCGATCGGCAAACCGCAGGCCGACGACGTCGCCACCGCTTGCTGCATCGGCACGCTGCGCCAGGTCAGGAACGGCACGGTCAGCGACCCGCCACCAATCCCGAAAATCGCCGAGGCCCAGCCAATCACACCGCCGGCCACGGTCAGACCAAGTTTGCCCGGCACCGTTCGACTGGCCTTGGGTTTGACCTCCAGCGCCAACTGCACGGCAATCACCAGCGCGAACACGCCGATGATCTTCTGCAAATTCGGCCCGGAGATCGCCTCAGCCGTCAGCGCACCGAAACCGGCGCCGAGGAGAATGCCCACGGTCATCCACATGAAGATCGGCCAGCGCACCGCACCGCGTCGATGGTGCTCGCGCACGGCATTGACCGAGGTAAAGATGATGGTCGCCAGCGATGTCCCTACCGCCAGGTGCGTGAGGATCGACTGATCGAATCCCTGCAAGGTAAAACTGAACACCAGCACCGGGACAATAATGATCCCGCCGCCAACCCCGAACAGCCCGGCCAGCACGCCCGCACAGGCGCCCAACGCCAGATAGAGCAGAAATTCCATGACCGTCTCCCAGACGCATCCCCAAAACCGGAGCGGCATGGTAACGGATGCATGCCCTTTGGCTCCACTTACGATGGATGCACGGACGACGACTGCGTAGAGTGAGCAAAAAACACACAAGGACCACCTTATGTGCCTGATTGTTTTCGCCTGGCGCCCGGGCCATGCCCAGCCGCTGATCGTCGCGGCCAACCGTGACGAGTTCTACGCCCGGCCGAGCCTGCCGCTGGCGCAATGGCCGCACGCTCCGCACGTACATGCCGGTCGCGATCTGGAAGCGGGCGGCACGTGGCTGGGGATCGGCGCCAACGGGCGCTTTGCCGCGCTGACCAACATCCGCGACCCGCACCAGCCGCCGGCGCGCAAGTCGCGGGGAGAACTGGTGGCGCGGTTTCTCACGGGCGATGCGTCGCTTGATGATTATTTGAGCGATGTCGTTGGCCGATCACCGGAGTACGCGGGGTTCAACTTGCTGCTGGGCAATAGCCATGAGCTGTGGCACTTCAATGCGCGGACGTGCGAGCCGGTGATGCTCGAACCCGGGGTTTACGGGCTATCGAATGCCGGTCTGGATACGCCGTGGCCGAAACTGCTCAAGGCCAAGGCAGCGTTGAGTACGGTGCTGGATGATCCACAGCCTGCGCGGTTGCTGGCGCTGCTGGGCGATGCGCAGACCGCACCGTTTGCCGAGCTGCCGGACACCGGGGTCGGGCTGGCGACCGAATCATTGTTGTCGAGTGTGTTTATTGCCAGCCAGAGTTACGGCACGCGGGCGAGTACTGCGTTGATTGTGCAGGCCGACGGGACGCGGCGGATGGTGGAACGCAGCTTTGGGCCGTATGGCGGGCATTTGGGTGAGGTGGAGATTGCTGTTTAGCAGCGTTTGAACTGACGCCTTCGCGAGCAAGCCCGCTCGCACATTCGACCACATTCCAAAGGTAGAACTCGGTCAAATGTGGGAGCGGGCTTGCTCGCGAAGAGGCCCTCAAGGCTTTAGAGGGCTTTGTTGACCGCCGGCGGGATTGATCTTCGACAACCCGAGATTCTTCAGCGCCAGTTGCAGCGAGCTGTGGATAACTTGCGGGTTGTCGATGGTCATCAGCTCCGCCAGCAGATCCTTGGCCTTGCTCAGGTTGATCTGGCGCAGCATCCACTTGACCTTCGGCAGGTTGGTGGCGTTCATCGACAGGCTGTCGAAGCCCATCGCCATCAACAGCACCGCCGCCGCCGGATCACCGGCCATTTCGCCGCAGATGCTTACTGGCTTGCCCTCGGCATGCGCGTCGCGCACCACGGTTTGCAGGGCTTGCAGCACGGCCGGGTGCAGGTAGTCGTAGAGATCGGCCACTCGCGGGTTGTTGCGATCTACCGCCAGCAGGTATTGGGTCAGGTCGTTGGAGCCGACCGACAGGAAGTCCACCTGCCGCGCCAGTTCCTTGGTCTGATACACCGCTGCCGGAATTTCGATCATCACCCCGATCGGCGGCATCGGCACGTCGGTGCCTTCATCGCGCACTTCACCCCAGGCACGGTGGATCAGGTGCAGGGCTTCTTCGAGTTCGTGGGTGCCGGAAATCATCGGCAGCAGGATCCGCAGATTGTTCAGGCCTTCACTGGCCTTGAGCATCGCGCGGGTCTGTACCAGGAAGATTTCCGGGTGGTCGAGGGTGACGCGAATCCCGCGCCAGCCGAGGAACGGGTTGTCTTCCTTGATCGGGAAATACGACAGCGACTTGTCACCGCCGATGTCCAGGCTGCGCATGGTCACCGGTTGCGGATGGAACGCGGCGAGCTGCTCGCGATAGATCGCCAACTGCTCCTTTTCGCTCGGGAAGCGCTGGTTGATCATGAACGGCACTTCGGTGCGGTACAGGCCGACACCTTCAGCGCCACGCTTCTGTGCCCGCGCCACATCGGCCAGCAAGCCGGTGTTGACCCACAGCGGCATGCGGTGGCCATCGAGGGTCACGCACGGCAGATCGCGCAGGGTGTCGAGGCCCAGCGCCAGTTGTTTCTCTTCTTCGACCACCTCGGCGAACTGCTTGCGCAGTACGTCGCTGGGGTTGGTGTAGACCTCACCGCGGGTGCCATCGACGATCACTTCGATGCCGTCGACCTTGGCGTACGGCAGGTCGACCAGGCCCATCACCGTCGGAATGCCCATGGCCCGGGCCAGGATCGCGACGTGGGAGTTACCCGAACCGAGTACCGACACCAGACCGACCAGCGTGCCTTCCGGCACCTCGCCGAGCATGGCCGGCGTCAGCTCTTCGCTGACCAGAATGGTTTTTTCGGGGTAGACCAGGTTCTGCTGACGCTCTTCCTGCAAGTAGGCGAGCAGGCGGCGGCCCAGGTCCTTGACGTCCGACGCCCGCTCACGCAGGTACTCGTCGTCCATCAAATCGAAACGATTGACGTGATCGGTCACGACCTGGCGCAGCGCGCCCTGGGCCCATTGGCCGGTCTTGATCACATTGGTGATTTCGCTGCCCAGCGAGGCATCGTCGAGCATCATCAGGTAGACGTCGAAGAGTGCGCGTTCTTCCGGACGCAACTGGGTCGCCAGTTTGGCCGACAACGCACGCATGTCGGCGCGCACGCCTTCGATGGCGGTCTTGAACAGCGCCAGTTCGGCGTCGATGTCGGTGATGTGCTTGTCCGGGACGACGTCCAGGTCTGCCGGCGGCAACATGACCACCGCCGTACCGACCGCCGCGCCCGGCGAACCCGGCACGCCGACGAACTTGGCTTCCTGAATGCCCTTGCCCTGACGGCCCAGGCCACGGATCGAACCGGTGGCCTCGGCGTGGGCGATTACCCCGGCGAGCTGCGCGCTCATGGTCACGAGGAAGGCTTCTTCACCCTCATCGAACTGGCGGCGTTCTTTCTGCTGGATGACCAACACGCCGACGACGCGGCGGTGGTGAATGATCGGTGCCCCGAGGAAGGAGGCGTAGCGCTCCTCGCCGGTCTCGGCGAAGTAACGGTAGCGCGGGTGATCCGCGGCGTTTTCGAGGTTCAGGGGTTCTTCACGCGTGCCGACCAGACCCACCAGACCTTCGTTGGGTGCCATGCTGACCTTGCCGATCGAGCGCTTGTTCAAGCCCTCGGTGGCCATCAGGACGAAGCGGTTGGTCTCGGGATCAAGCAGGTAGACCGAGCAGACCTGGCTGCCCATGGCCTCTTTGACGCGCAACACAATAATCCCCAACGCCGCCTTGAGATCCTTGGCGGAGTTAACTTCCTGGACGATCTTGCGCAGCGTATTGAGCATGGCTCGGGGTCGAACTCCGTCGTCAGTCGCGCGCTAAAAGGCGCGGGGCAAGCTCTTTGAGGGCGCGGCGATACACCTCGCGCTTGAATGTCACCACCTGGCCCAACGGATACCAATAGCTGACCCAGCGCCAGCCATCGAACTCCGGTTTACCGGTCAAATCCATCCGCACCCGCTGCTCGTTGGAGATCAGGCGCAGGAGAAACCATTTCTGTTTCTGGCCGATGCACAGCGGTTGGCTGTGGGTACGCACCAGACGTTGCGGCAAACGATAGCGCAACCAGCCCCGAGTACAGGCCAGTATTTCAACATCTTCACGTTCCAGGCCAACTTCTTCGTTCAGCTCGCGGTACAAGGCGTCTTCCGGCGTCTCCTCGGGGTTGATTCCCCCTTGCGGAAACTGCCAGGCATCTTGATTGATACGGCGAGCCCACAGCACCTGGCCGGCGTCATTCGTCAGAATGATCCCGACATTGGGGCGGAAACCATCGGGGTCGATCACGGCAACAACCTCGCAAACGCATGTCGCCGCATTGTTCCACAAAGGTTGATAAGGCGGCAACGAAGGTTCCTACCTTATGTGCACTCTTGTGAAAAGACCGTATTCTTGTCGCCTTTTTACTGACTTTTCAGCGGGTAACTGCAATGCGCCTGGCTCTATTCGATTTGGACAACACCCTTCTGGGCGGCGACAGCGATCACGCCTGGGGCGACTATCTGTGCGAACGCGGTTTCCTCGACCCGATTGCGTACAAGGCGCGCAACGACGAGTTCTATCAGGACTACCTGGCCGGAAAACTGGATAACGCCGCGTACCTGAACTTCTGCCTGGAAATCCTCGGCCGCACCGAAATGGCCGTGCTCGATCAGTGGCACAACGATTACATGCGCGACTGCATCGAACCGATCGTACTGCCCAAGGCGCTGGAACTGCTGAAAAAGCACCGCGACGCCGGTGACAAACTGGTGATCATCACCGCCACCAACCGCTTCGTCACCGCACCGATTGCCGTGCGCCTGGGCGTTGAAACCCTGATCGCCACCGAATGCGAGATGGTCGATGGCCGCTACACCGGGCGCAGCACCGATATTCCGTGCTTCCGTGAGGGCAAGGTGACGCGCCTTAATCGCTGGCTGGCAGAGACCGGACATTCGCTGGATGACAGCTATTTCTACAGCGATTCGATGAATGATTTGCCGCTGCTGGAGCAGGTGGCGAACCCGGTGGCGGTTGACCCGGATCCGAATCTGCGCGCCGAGGCCGTAAAGCGTGGCTGGCCGGTGATTTCTTTGCGCGACTGAGGACGCCTTCGCGAGCAAGCCCGCTCCCACAGGGGATCGTGTTTACAACACAAATCCAATGTGGGAGGGGGCTTGCTCCCGAATGGGGTCGACTCGGGGTGAAGCCTTAAACAGGCTTGGCGCCCATCAACCCGGCAATGGCGATAAAGCAGACAAAACTGAACAACGCCAAGGCAAAACTGAACTTGCCGACACCACCCGGCGTCTTGCGCAAGCGATTCAAGCGCACCAGCAACCAGAACCACGTCAGCGCCGCCACGGTGTACAGCACGCTTGAGGCCAGCAGCCAGGTCTGCCCCAACGGCCAGCCGACCAGATGCACCATCCCCCAGCCGGTGAACGGCATGCTCAACAGCGCCAGCCCCATCAACAGCCAGATGAACACTCGAGGCCGTTGCAAGGTGCGGCTGGCGGCCGTTGTGTCACCTTTGCGCCTTGCCAGTAAAACCCAGACTCCCAGACCCAACGCACTGGCCAGCAACACCACCGTCGCCACCATGTGCGCCGTTTTCAGGGCGGTTAACGTTTCCATTGTTCGATTTCCTTATGGCCTGCCCATCAGCGTAGCCGCTCAGCCAAGAAACAGCTTATAGGCCGGGTTGTCGCTTTCATCCCAGTACGGGTAACCGATTTCCGCCAGCGCCGCCGGCACCAGATGACGCTCGTCATGAGGCACTTGCAGGCCCGCGACGACACGACCATCCGCCGCACCATGGTTGCGGTAATGGAACATCGAGATGTTCCAGCGCCCGCCGAGCTTGTTGAGGAAGTTGAACAGCGCGCCCGGACGCTCCGGGAATTCGAAGCGCAGCACCACTTCATCGACCACTTGCGCCGCGCGCCCACCGACCATGTGACGGATGTGCAGCTTGGCCAGTTCGTTGTCGGTCAGGTCGATAACCGGGAATCCTTGCTCGGTCAGGCTCGCCAGCAGTGCGCTGCGCGGATCGTTTTCCGGATGAGTCTGCACGCCAACGAAGATGTGCGCTTCGCTGCCGGTGTTGTAGCGGTAGTTGAATTCAGTGATCTGGCGCTTGCCAATCGCTTCGCAGAACGCCTTGAAGCTGCCGGCCTGCTCGGGGATGGTCACGGCGATGATCGCTTCGCGGCCCTCGCCCAGTTCGGCGCGCTCGGCGACGTGGCGCAAGCGGTCGAAGTTGACGTTGGCCCCGGAGTCGATGGCCACGAAGGTCTGGCCGCTGACACCGCGCAACTCGACGTACTTCTTGATCCCAGCCACGCCCAGGGCGCCGGCAGGTTCGGTGATCGAGCGGGTATCGTCGTAGATATCCTTGATTGCCGCGCAGATCTCGTCAGTGCTGACGGTGATCACTTCGTCGACGTAGTCCTTGCAGATATCGAAGGTGTGCTGGCCGATCTGCGCCACCGCTACGCCATCGGCGAAGATGCCCACGGTCGGCAGCACCACGCGCTCACCGGCAGCCATGGCCGCTTGCAGGCAGTTGGAGTCGTCCGGCTCGACGCCGATGACCTTGATGTCCGGGCGCAGGTATTTCACGTACGCGGCGATGCCGGCAATCAGGCCGCCGCCACCGACCGGAACGAAGATCGCGTCCAGCGGTTGCGGGTGCTGACGCAGAATTTCCATCGCCACGGTGCCCTGCCCGGCAATGGTGTGCGGATCGTCGTACGGGTGGATGTAGACGTAACCCTTTTCATCGACCAGTTTCAGCGAGTAGGCCAGCGCCTCCGGGAACGAGTCACCGTGCAGCACCACTTTGCCGCCGCGCGAACGCACGCCTTCGACTTTGATCTCAGGGGTGGTCTTGGGCATCACGATGGTCGCTTTCACGCCGAGCACTTTCGCCGCCAACGCCAGACCTTGCGCATGGTTGCCCGCCGACGCGGTGACCACGCCACGGGCGCGCTCTTCGTCGGTCAGCTGGGTCAACTTGTTGTAGGCGCCGCGAATCTTGAACGAGAACACCGGCTGCAAGTCTTCACGCTTGAGCCAAATGTCATTGCCCAGCCGCTCGGAGAGCTGGCGAGCGTTCTGCAGCGGGGTTTCTACGGCAACGTCATAAACGCGCGAGGTGAGGATCTTTTTGACGTACTGTTCGAGCATCGGAAAGCATCACTGGCGATTGGGCGGGACCAACGAGTCTAACCCGGCTTTTGCCCGGGCGACCACACGAATCCAGAGGTTTTAGCCCGGCTTGAGGCTATAATGCCGGCCTTTCCGTACTTACCTTGCCCGCTTCCGGAGCCCGCATGACCCAGGATCAACTCAAACAGGCAGTGGCTCAGGCCGCCGTCGACTTCATCCTTCCGAAACTCGACGACAAGAGCATCGTCGGGGTCGGCACCGGCTCCACCGCCAACTGCTTCATCGACGCACTGGCCCAGCACAAGGGCGCGTTCGATGGCGCCGTCGCCAGCTCCGAAGCCACCGCTGCACGCCTCAAGGGCCACGGGATTCCTGTGTATGAGCTGAACACCGTCAGCGACCTGGAGTTCTACGTCGATGGCGCCGATGAAAGCGACGCCCACCTGAACCTGATCAAGGGCGGCGGCGCAGCCCTGACCCGCGAGAAGATCGTCGCGGCCGTGGCCAAGACCTTCATCTGCATCGCCGACGCCAGCAAACTGGTGCCGGTGCTGGGCGAATTCCCGCTGCCGGTCGAAGTGATTCCGATGGCCCGCAGCCACGTTGCCCGCCAGTTGGTGAAGCTGGGCGGCGACCCGGTGTACCGCGAAGGCGTGCTGACCGACAACGGCAACATCATTCTTGATGTGTACAACCTGCAGATCACCCACCCGGTGGAGCTGGAAGCGCAGATCAACGCAATCGTCGGCGTGGTCACCAACGGCCTGTTCGCGGCGCGTCCGGCGGACCTGTTGCTGCTGGGTACAAGCGAAGGCGTGAAAACCCTCAAGGCTGAGTAAGCCAGCCTGCCCACATTCTTGTAGGCAAGTGCACTCCCTGTGGGAGCGGGCTTGCTCGCGAAAGCGGTGGTTCAGTCAATGCAGATGTCGACTGTTCCACTACTTTCGCGAGCAAGCCCGCTCCCACATTCGGTTTTTTGCGGTGTCAGTCAGTTTTGCGCTGGTTTCTTGAAGACGTAAAACAGGTTCGGCTCGCTCACCAGATACAACGTCCCGTCATCATCCATCGCAATGCCTTCGGCTTGCGGCACCCTCTTCTGCAAGCCTTGCCGACCCTTGTTCAGCGACAAGGTGCTCAATGGGCGCCCATCCACATCCAGCTCCAGAATCAGCCCCGACTCGTCGGACAGCGCCAGTAAATGGCCGCTGCGCTCGTCGTATTGCAGGCTCGACAGATCGCGCACGAACATTCCGGCATCGCGCTTGGGGTTGTTGATCACGTGCACGGCGTAGGACTTTTCCGGATTGAAGTGCGGGAAACCATGCACCTCATAAATCAGCATCGGATCACGCTCCTTGGCCACGAACAGGCGCTTGCCCACCGAGTCATACGCCAGACCTTCGAAGCCCTTGTTGCCGCTCATGTGTACGCCGAGGGTCATTTGTTCGGCATCCGCCGCATCGAGGAACGTGGTGTCCTGCTGCAGATGGACCTTGATCAGGCGTTGCTGACGCTCGTCGGTGATCACATACGTGTCGGCGCTGATGAACTCGACGGCTTCCGCATCACCAAAGCCGATCAGTGCAATGCGCCGCAGGATTTTGCCTTCGAGCGACAACTCGACCAGCTCGGCATTTTTGTTGGTCACGGTGAACAGGCTGTTGCGCACCGGATCGTAGGTCAGCGCCGATACATCATCGTTCAGCCCGTCGATGACCCTGGCTTCGACCTCGACCCGGTACTGATCCAGGCCGATGGCTTCGCTGCTCAACGGCTGCCACAGGGTGTGCAGGTTGAACCAGGCGCGCTCGAACAGGCGCAAGTATTGGCCGATCACGAGCAACGCGATCAGGGCCATCACCGACAGGATGACAAACAGGGGCTTGGGGCGGGCAAGTCGACGCATTCGGGCAGGCTCTGGATCAAAACAGGCGGATGAAATATCACGCCTGTCTGAACTGAAGCTTAATGGCCACTTGCCCGTGACCACAAGCCGGGGCCGATGGGCTTACTTCTGCTTTTCGAAGCGGTAGAACAGGTTCGGCTCGCTGACCATGTACAGCGTGCCAGCCTCGTCCATGGTCACGCCTTCGGCGCGGGGAATGGTGTTCTTCAAACCGTTGAAGCCGCCGAGCAGGGTCATGAAGCTGACCTGCTCGCCCTTCTCGTCCAGCTCCAGCAGCAGGTGCGAGTCGGCGGACAACACCAGGGTGTGACCAGTACGCGGGTCAATCGCCAGCGCCGAGAGGTTGCGGATATCCAGCTCGTTACTGGCCAGCTTCTGCTTGTCGCCCTTGAGGATCTGGCTGCCGTCGCTTTTCCAGGTGAACAACGCCGGCGGGCGCTCTTCGCCCAGCAGCAACTGTTGGTTGCGCGGATCCCAGGTAATGGCTTCAAACGCCTTGTTCTGATTTTTCGACGGGCCGAGGTCGTATTTCGGGAAGTCGGCGATATTCAGCTCGCGGGTGCCGGCATCGACCTTGACGATGGTCAGCAGGTGTTCGCGCTCGTCAACGATCGCCATCAAGCCGTTTTCCATCACGGTCACGCCTTCCGGATTGACCCAGCCCACCAGCGGCATCTTGCGCAGCACATCACCTTGCAAGGTCAGTTCGACCAGGAACGGGTTCTTGCCCATTACCGAAAACAGGGTTTTGGTCTGCGGGCTATAGGACAGGTCCGAAGCCTCGTCCTTTTCCATGCCCGGCAGCAGCTTGCCGTCAATGACCGCCCGATAGTCCGGCAGCCAGACGCTGGCCTTCTGTTCGGTCTGGCTCTCGAAACGCTCGCGCACCCAAAGCAGGCCACGGTCATCCCAATGCATGGCAAACGCCAGACCATAAGCGGCGGCGAGCACCAGCAACAGCCAGACATACCAACGCAGGGCAAAACGTGAGCGACGAGGAGGATTGAGCTGAGTTTGAGCTGACATCAGGGACGCGTTCCGAAAATTCAGGCTATGGGTAATAGCACAAAGAGGCCGGCTCAGACGCCAGAATGAGAGGAATTATCCGGACAGAATGTGAAAAAAACGGCAAATGGCGGGATTGCCCTCCGGCTTTGCGGGCCACTACACAGAACAACTGCAGGAGCGAGCCTGCTCGCGATGGCGTCGGCTCAGTCAACACTTTCGTTAACGGACAGACCGCTATCGCGAGCAGGCTCACTCCTACAGAGGCATTGCAGCGGGTCAGCGTACGCTGCTGGTGAAGCTGCTCGCGCCCGGCAGTTCCAGGACGATGTCGTCGCCGACATTCAGCGGGCCGACACCCACTGGCGTGCCGGTGAGGATCACGTCGCCGGCCTGCAGCGAGAAGCAGCCGGCCATGTGCTGGATCATCGGCACGATCGGATTGAGCATCGCGCTGCTATTGCCGTCCTGACGCACTTCACCATTGATGGTCAGGCGGATGCCGATGTCAGTCAGGTCAGCGAAGGTGCTGCCAACCACGAACGGGGCGATCACGGCCGCGCCGTCGAACGACTTGGCGATTTCCCACGGCAGGCCCTTGGATTTCAGCTCGGCCTGTTTGTCGCGCAAGGTCAGGTCCAGCGCCGGGGCGAAACCGGAGATCGCGTCCAGCACTTCTTCGCGGCTCGGCCTGGTCGACAGCGGTTTGCCGATCAGCACAGCGATTTCCGCTTCGTAGTGCACCGAACCGCGCTCGGTCGGAATGCTGAAACCGCCTTCCAGCGGCACCACGCAACTGCCCGGTTTGATGAACAGCAATGGCTCGGTAGGGACCGGATTGTCCAGTTCCTTGGCGTGTTCGGCGTAATTACGGCCAATGCACACGACTTTCCCGATCGGAAAGTGGATGCGCGTGCCGTCGACATACTGGTGCTGATAGCTCATTTACCGACTCCTGCCTTCATTGATTCAAGGGATTGCCAATCAAACCGCGAAGATCTTGCCCGGGTTCATGATGCCGTTCGGGTCGAACACCGCTTTGACCGCTTTCATGTATTCGATTTCGACCGGCGAACGGCTGTACGTCAAGTAGTCGCGCTTGGTCATGCCCACGCCGTGCTCGGCGGAAATCGAGCCGTTGTACTTCTCGACGGTTTCGAACACCCACTTGTTGACGGTCGCGCACTTGGCAAAAAACTCGTCCTTGCTCAGGTTATCCGGCTTGAGGATGTTCAGGTGAAGGTTGCCGTCACCGATGTGACCGAACCAGACAATTTCGAAGTCTGGATAGTATTCGCCGACGATCGCGTCGATTTCCTGCAGAAATGCCGGCACTTTCGAGACGGTGACCGAGATGTCGTTCTTGTACGGCGTCCAGTGCGAGATGGTCTCGGAGATGTACTCGCGCAGCTTCCACAGGTTTTGCAGCTGGGTTTCGCTCTGGCTCATCACGCCATCCAGCACCCAACCCTGTTCGACGCAGTGCTCGAAGGTTTCCAAGGCGCTGTTGGCCACTTCTTCGGTGGTCGCTTCGAATTCCAGCAGCGCGTAGAACGGGCAGTCGGTTTCGAACGGCGCCGGCACGTCGCCACGGCCCATGACTTTGGCCAGGGCTTTGTCGGAAAAGAATTCGAACGCAGTCAGGTCGAGCTTGCCCTGGAAGGCGTGCAGCACCGGCATGATCGAGTCGAAATCGGCGGTGCCAAGGACCATCGCGGTGAGGTTTTTCGGTGCGCGATCAAGGCGCATGGTCGCTTCGACGACGAAACCGAGGGTGCCTTCAGCGCCGATGAACAGCTGGCGCAGGTCGTAACCGGTGGCGTTCTTGATCAGGTCTTTGTTCAGTTCCAGCACGTCGCCCTTGCCGGTGACGACTTTCATGCCCGCCACCCAGTTGCGGGTCATGCCGTAGCGAATCACCTTGATTCCGCCGGCATTGGTGCCGATATTGCCGCCAATCTGACTGGAACCGGCAGAAGCGAAGTCTACCGGGTAGTACAGGCCCTTCTCTTCAGCGACGTTCTGCAAATGTTCGGTGACCACGCCCGGCTGACAAACAGCCGTGCGATCGGTGAGGTTCACGTCGAGAATCTGGTTCATGTAGTCGAACGAGACGACCACTTCGCCATGGGCGGCCACGGCGGCCGCAGAAAGACCGGTTCGCCCGCCGGATGGCACCAGCGCCACTTTGTGGGCGTTGGCCCAACGGACAATCGCCTGCACCTGCTCGATGGTCTTGGGAAATACAATGGCGCTCGGCGCCGGGGCGAAGTGCTTGGTCCAATCCTTGCCGTACGCGTTCAGGGAGTCGGCGTCGGTCAGGACCTTGCCAGGCTCGACCAGGGTCTTCAGTTCATCAATCAGGGCAGGATTGGTCATCGACAGAACTCTCGAACAATTCATGGTCATCCTGAGAACGCTTCACGTCGCAGGAATGAGTGTTTAGCGGGGAGGCTATGCTAGCATACCGACCCCGCAGGCCAGTGCCCAAGGCCAGTTCTGCGGTGACGGCTTTCCTGCCGTTTGGGTCAGCTCCAGGCTGCTCCCCTCCCTGCCATTTTTCTCCGGGATACAGGTTTACGCAGATGAGCAAGACTTCTCTCGATAAGAGCAAGATCAAGTTCCTTCTTCTCGAAGGCGTCCACCAATCGGCTGTCGACGTCCTCAAGGCGGCGGGCTACACCAGCATCGAATACCTGACAGGTTCCTTGCCGGAAGCCCAGCTCAAGGAAAAGATCGCTGACGCTCACTTCATCGGCATTCGTTCGCGCACCCAACTGACCGAAGAGATCTTCGATCACGCGAAGAAGCTGGTGGCAGTCGGCTGTTTCTGCATCGGCACCAACCAGGTTGACCTGAGTGCTGCCCGTGAGCGCGGTATTGCCGTGTTCAACGCGCCGTACTCCAACACCCGTTCCGTAGCGGAACTGGTGCTGGCCGAAGCGATCCTGCTGCTGCGTGGCATCCCTGAGAAAAACGCTTCCTGCCACCGTGGCGGCTGGATCAAGTCCGCAGCCAACTCCTTCGAGATCCGTGGCAAGAAACTGGGCATCGTCGGTTACGGCTCGATCGGTACGCAGCTGTCGGTTCTGGCTGAAGGTCTGGGCATGCAGGTGTTCTTCTACGACACCGTGACCAAGCTGCCGCTGGGCAACGCCACTCAGGTCGGCAACCTGCACGAACTGCTGGGCATGTCCGACATCGTCACCCTGCACGTTCCGGAAACCGCTGCGACCCAGTGGATGATCGGCGAGAAGGAAATCCGCGCCATCAAGAAGGGCGGCATCCTGATCAACGCCGCGCGCGGCACCGTGGTCGAACTGGACGCCCTGGCGGACGCGATCAAGGACAAGCACCTGATCGGCGCAGCGATCGACGTATTCCCGGTGGAGCCACGCTCCAACGACGAAGAGTTCGAAAGCCCGCTGCGTGGCCTGGACAACGTGATCCTGACCCCGCACATCGGCGGCTCCACCGCTGAAGCGCAGGCCAACATCGGTCTGGAAGTGGCGGAAAAACTGGTCAAGTACAGCGACAACGGCACGTCCGTTTCGTCGGTGAACTTCCCGGAAGTAGCCCTGCCGGCTCACCCTGGCAAGCACCGCCTGCTGCACATCCACGAGAACATCCCGGGTGTGATGAGCGAGATCAACAAGGTCTTCGCCGAAAACGGCATCAACATCTCCGGTCAGTTCCTGCAGACCAACGAGAAAGTCGGTTACGTGGTGATCGACGTCGACGCCGAGTACTCGGAGCTGGCGCAAGAGAAGCTGCAACACGTCAACGGCACCATCCGTAGCCGCGTGCTGTTCTAATCCTGCGTTGAGCGACAAAAAAGGGAGCCTTCGGGCTCCCTTTTTCATGCACGCCGAAACGTTTATTCGACGTTGACGGTGATTTTCTTCGAGACGACAGGTGGATCGAATGCCATGTGATTTTTGTCACCCAGCTCCAGCTGCAAGGTGTGCTTGCCCGGGGCCAGTTTGATTTCCGCGAAGGTCTGAGCCTTGCCAAAATGCATGTGATTGGCGTCGGTCGGTACCACGGCGCCTGCCGGAACAATGTCCTTGGCGTCGATCAGCAGATGATGGTGGCCGGTATTCGGAGTGGCATCACCGGCGGGTGCCAGTGCGACGTCCTTGGTTCCGAACTTGACGGTGAAGGTTTGCGAAACCGTGGCCCCGTCCTCGGGAGAAACGATGAACACTTCGGCGCCTTTCGGGGCCGGGGTGGCCGCACTGGCCAACACCGAAACACCCATCAGCACACCGGCCAACGCTGCACGTGACATAAAGCTTTTCATTTTCTTCTCCAGTTTTTCCGTAAAATCCGCGCGGTCATGACAACTTCATGACCATTCGTTGTCGAAGGCACTCGACAACCATAGCAAAGCGAGCCTGACTCAGAGCGTCGCCATAATGATTTCAAAGGAGTGACCATGCGTTTTCTGCCTGGCCTGATCTGCCTACTACCCCTTTTGAGCCCATTGGCTCACGCCGAACTGATTGATGACGTCAACGACCGTGGCGAATTGCGCATCGCCCTTGAGGCTAATACACCGCCCTTCAATTTCAAGGACGGCGACACACTCACGGGGTTCGAGGTCGAGCTGGGGCAACAACTGGCCAACGAGCTGGATGTACGCGCCGACTTCATCGTCACTGACGAAGCAGACTTGCTCCAGGGCGTGGAAAGCGGCAAGTACGACGTTGCGCTCAATCACATAGCACTGACACCTGAACTCAAGGATCGTTTCGATTTCAGCGAGTCCTACGGCAAAGTCGATTCGCAGCTGTGGGCGAAGAAGGACGAACAGCCACGGCCGATGGTGCTGGTGCAGGCGTTGACTGAAGAGAAACCGAAAGCGGCGACACCGGTGGAGTTGGCGATTCCGTTTCAGAAGGGTAATCCGGCGTTTCAGGCCAGCCTTGCAGGTGCGCTGCAGCGGATCAAGGCGGATGGGCGGTTGGCGGCGTTGTCGCAAAAGTGGCTCACCGACCCCAAATGAACACACACCCCTTGTGGGAGGGGGCTTGCTCCCACATGGGTTTGTGGGTGGTTTTTAGTCGGGTTGAGTCAGGGCCATTGCGGCCTGCGGTAGTTCGAGTTCACTGAACACTTGCACCCCATGCCGTTTGAGCAACGCGGCCGTTACGCCTTCGCCGGTGACCTTCACCCCACTGAACGTCCCGTCATAGGTCAGCAAGTTCCCGCAGGAAGGACTGTTGGCCTTGAGCACCGCCACACGGATGCCATGTTTCTGCACCAGTGCCAGCGCCTGCCGCGCGCCATCGAGAAACTGCGCGCTGACGTCCTCGCCTTCGCTGGTGATCACCGCCGCCGTGCCATCAAGCACTTCGACGCCCTGCCCACCCGGAATTTCCGCTGCGGCACGCGGGGTCGGCAAGCCTCCGGCGACTTCCGGACACAACGGCACCACCCGCCCTTCAGCGATCCACTGCTCCAGCAGATCGAATGGCCCGCTGGCTCCGCCGTCGTAACGCACGCGGTGGCCCAACAAGCAGCGGCTGACCAGAATCTTCTGCATATCAGAACGGCTCGTTGCCACGGCGGCGGAACCAGCCGGTCAGCGACAGGCGCTCGCGGTTTGCCGGCAGCACTTCATGCGGCACTTCACCGGAGAGGAATACCACCAGACAGCCGCCAGTGGGCTGCACGTCATGAACCCGGTCTTCCCCCAGGTACATGCGCAACTGACCGCCGTCTTCCGGCAGCCACGCGTCATTGAGGTAGACCACCGCCGAAACCATACGCCGGTCATCATCGCGGAAGCGGTCGACGTGCTTGCGGTAAAACGCGCCCGGCGGATAGAGGGCGAAGTGACACTCGAAATCTTCCAGCCCCAGGAACAACCCGCGATTGAGCGCCTCGCGCAGGCTGTCCATCAGGTTCAGATAACGGTCGCTGGCCTCGGCCTGCCCCGGGTCGATCCACTGGATGTGGTCGCCGCGAATGCCCTCGCGAATCTCCGAAAATGGCCCACGGCCCACCGCCGCCGGCGCCAGCTCACCCTCGGCCTCACGTTTGCGGCACTCGGCCGCCAGCTCACGGGTCAAACCCGCGGGCAGGAAAATGTTCTGCTGCGACCAGCCATGTTCGGCCAGGTCGTCGACGATGCGTAACAGCAGCGGGTGTTCAGAGGATATTTGCATGGCGCGCATAGTATGCCTGCGGCAAGAAATCCGACAGAGCCACGCAGCGGCTTGCCACGAATTCTCGACAAGTACCGGCACCGCACGGAGAATAGTCCGCTGCTGACAGGAGTCCCTATGCGCCGTTTGCTTTTTTCACTGTTGATGTTCTGCGTTTTGCCCGCCTGGGCGGACGGCCACGATCAGCTGTACAAGATCGCCGGCTGGCCAGATCAACGTGCGCATTTCAATGACGCCCTGAGTGCCGCGCAGCAGCGCTATCAGAACAACCTGCCGCCTGCGGTGTTTCAAGCCCTGGTCAACAACAGCAACCAGCGCTTCGCCCCCCAGGCCATGGATCAGCGTGCCGAAGCGCAACTGCGCCAGCACCTTGCCGATCCACAACCGGCGCTGACCTTTTTCCAGTCGCCACTGGGCCGCAAGATCGTCGCCGCCGAGTTGCTGGCGACCCGCCGCGATCAGTTGGCGAAGAACGCCAAGGGCCTGCCGAAGATGCAGGCCAGCGACAGCCGCCTGCTGATCATCGGCCATCTGGCGCAAGCGCTGCCGGCACGCGAGGCCGGCGCCGAAGTCAGCCTGGCGATTGCCGGCGTGGCGGCAGACAGCTTGAGTTCGATGATTCCGGGCCTGCTCGGCGGCGGTCAGGCGCAAGGCATGTTGAACGGCCAGCGCCAGCGCCTGATGGATCAGATCGGCGCCGACATGAACAACACCCTGCTCTACGTTTACCGTGATCTGTCGGATGACGAACTGGAGCAGTTCGCGACGTTTGCCGAATCTACCGAGGGCAAGGCGTATTACCAGGCGGCACTCGCGGCGATTCGCGCGGGGCTGGCGGTGGGGCAAAGCGCTTCAAGCCTTGGCCAGTGATCTTTATCGCCTGACAGGCCGCCTTCGCGAGCAAGCCCGCTCCCACATGCTGGAATGCATTCCCCCTGTGGGAGCGAGCCTGCTCGCGAAGAGGCCCTCAAAAGGCCCTAGAGATTCCGCCCTCTGATCCGCTTGTTCAGAAACTCGAAATACTCCTCGCGCATTTCCAGCGTCTCATTCGCCAGATGATGCCGCGCCTCTGGCAGCAACAGAATCTGCGGCCGGTCGAACTTCCATTTCATCACCTGCAAATTGTGCTGCCAGTCCACGGTCATGTCCGCCTGCCCCTGAATAATCAGTGGCCGTCGCGGACTTTTTTTCGCGTGTTCCACACGGATGATCCAGCGCGACAGGGCACCGACCCACGCGGTCGGCAAGCGTTTGGGTTGTAACGGGTCGGCCTGCAGGAACGGCAGGAATGCCGGGTCATTGGAATTCTCGCTGAAGCGCCGGGTAACGCCCCGCACGAAAGGCCTGAGCAGGTAATAACTGAGCTGCGACCAGCCCCACGCGCGCGGACGCACCAGCGGCGCCAACAGGATCAACTGGCCTTGCGCCGGACTGTGTTCGCCATGGTTGAGCACATGGTCGACGACGATCGCGCCGCCCGTGCTTTGCCCGCACAGGTGCCAGGGCTGCGGCAGGGCGATCGAATTGGCTTCGGCGAACAAGGCTTGCAAGGCGTCCTGATATTCAGAGAAATCGCGGATACTTGCCCGGGGGCCGCTCGACAGACCGTGCCCCGGCAAGTCGCAGGCGATCACCGCGAAATCCTGATCCAGCGCCCACTCGATCACATGCCGATACAGCCCTGTGTGGTCGTAAAAACCGTGCAGCAGAAACAGCGTGCCCTTGACCTTCTCCGGCCACCAGCAGTGGCTGACCAGCTCATAGCCATCCACTTCAAAGCGCCCCATGCCGCGCCAGACATCACGCTCGGGGAAGTCGGTCTGGTAGAACCGCTGATATGCCTTGGCCTCGTCCGACAACGGCTGCCACTGGGCCAAAGGCTTGAGGCTGGCGCGTAAATGATCGGCATCGAAAGTGTCAGGCATGCGGGTATTCCAAAGCGGTAAACAGACTTTATCGGCCTGCGATATTCATCTGTTGCGGCAAGCATGGCAAGCTAGCGGCCCTTCGAGGATCGAAAAACCATGCGTTCGCCCTACCGCACCGCACTGTTTGCCAGCCTGCTCGCGCTTGTGTGCGCCGGGGTGCTGTGGGCGGCGTACGACTGGTTTCAGGGCCGCTACCTGCGTGCCTTCAGCCAGCACACGGCAGTGTTTTCCGGTGATCCGCTGCGCCTGCCGGATGATCTCGCCGGCCCCGGCAACATTCGCCTGGTGCACTTCTGGGACCCGGCCTGCCCGTGCAACGTCGGTAATCAGCAGCACCTGACCGAGATGGTCGAACAGTTCGGCGCGCGCGGTGTGGAATTCTTCGCCGTGCAGCGCGCCGGCTCCCACGGTCAATTACCCGCGACCCTGAGCAACCTGAAAACCATCGCCGTACTGCCCGGCTCCGAACAGATTCCCGCAAGCCCCGCCGTGGCGATCTGGGACCGCAGCGGCAAGCTGGCGTACTTCGGGCCTTACAGCGAAGGGCTGACCTGCAACTCCAGCAACAGTTTTATCGAACCGATCCTCAATGCCCTGACGGAAGATCGCCCGGTCAACGCCACGCACACCCTGGCGGTCGGCTGTTATTGCCCGTGGCCGGTGGTGGCGCAGTAAGGCATTCCGGACTTTTCGAGGACAGCGATGCACGGCACGGAAGGTCTGTGCTAATTGTTTGCAGCCCGACGGGCGGCAATCCCGCATGCACAAGGAGTCACCATGAAACGCGTCTTCACCGTTCTTGCCTTGCTCATCGTTGTCCTGCTCGCCGGGGTCGGCGGTTACCTCTACAGCAAACAACCGACGCGTCAGGGCCAGGTGGATCTGCGCAACCTGCAGGGTGCGGTGACCGTGCGCTACGACGAACGCGGGGTGCCGCACATCCGCGCCGAAAACGAAACCGATCTGTATCGCGCCCTCGGCTACGTGCATGCTCAAGACCGACTGTTCCAGATGGAAGCCATGCGCCGCCTCGCCCGCGGCGAGCTGGCCGAAGTGCTCGGGCCGAAGCTGCTCGACACCGACAAGCTGTTCCGCAGCCTGCGCATCCGCGAACGCGCGGCCAGCTATGTCGCCAGTCTCGACAAGCAGTCACCGGCGTGGAAGGCCCTGCAAGCCTATCTGGACGGCATCAACCAATATCAGGACAGCCACGCCGCGCCGGTGGAGTTCGATGTGCTGGGCATCCCCAAACGGCCGTTCACAGCGCAAGACAGCATCAGTGTCGCCGGTTACATGGCTTACAGCTTCGCCGCCGCGTTTCGCACCGAGCCGCTGCTGACCTACGTGCGCGATCAACTCGGCGCCGATTACCTCAACGTCTTCGACCTCGACTGGCAACCCAAAGGCGTGCTTGCCAAAGGTCGCGCCAACCCGGCGCCCGCCCTCGCCGCCGGCGACTGGAAAGACCTCAACGCCCTTGCCCGTCTCAGCGAACAGGCGCTGATCGAAAACGGCCTGCCGCAATTCGAAGGCAGCAACGCCTGGGTGATCGCCGGTAGCCGCAGCCAGAGCGGCAAACCGCTGCTGGCCGGCGATCCGCACATTCGCTTCTCGGTGCCGTCGGTGTGGTACGAGGCGCAACTGTCAGCGCCGGGCTTTGAACTCTACGGTCACCATCAGGCGCTGGTGCCGTTCGCCTTCCTCGGCCACAACCTGGATTTCGGCTGGAGCCTGACCATGTTCCAGAATGACGACCTGGATCTGATTGCCGAGAAGGTCAACCCGGACAACCCGAATCAGGTCTGGTACCACGGCCAGTGGACCGATCTGGTCAGCACCGAGCAGCAGATTGCGGTGAAAGGCCAGGCGCCGGTGACACTCACTCTGCGCCAGTCACCCCACGGTCCGATCGTCAACGACGCCCTCGGCACGGCTGCCGGCAAGACCCCGATCGCCATGTGGTGGGCGTTCCTCGAAACGCCAAATCCGATCCTTGAAGGCTTCTACCAGCTCAACCGCGCCGACACCCTGGCCAAGGCCCGCGCCGCAGCGGCCAAGGTCCAGGCGCCGGGGCTGAACATCGTCTATGCAAACGTCAAGGGCGACATCGCCTGGTGGGCTTCGGCGCTGCTGCCCAAACGCCCTGTCGGGGTGAAGCCGGACTTCATTCTCGACGGCAGCAGCAATCAGGCGGACAAGGACGGCTACTACCCGTTCAGCGCCAACCCGCAGGAAGAAAACCCGGCGCGCGGCTACATCGTCTCGGCCAACTTCCAGCCGCTGTCGCCGACCGGAATGGAAATCCCCGGTTACTACAACCTGGCTGATCGCGGCCAGCAGCTCAACCGCCAGCTCAGCGACAAAAACGTGAAGTGGAGCAACGAAGCCAACCAGAAGCTGCAACTGGGCACCACCACTGCCTACGGCCCGCGCACCCTGGCGCCATTGCTGCCAGTATTGCGGGAGGTGGTGAGCGATCCGGCACAACTGAAACTGGTCGAGCAACTGGCGCAGTGGCCAGGCGACTATCCGCTGGATTCGGTCAGCGCGACGGTATTCAACCAGTTCCTCTACGACCTCGCCGATGCGGCCATGCGTGATGAACTGGGCAACGATTTCTTTGAAACGCTGCTGTCGACCCGGGTGATCGACGCCGCCCTGCCGCGCCTCGCGGCGAACGCAGATTCACCGTGGTGGGACAACCGCAACACACCGAACAAGGAAACCCGCGCCGACATCGTGAAAGTGGCGTGGCAGGCGAGCATGGCGCACCTCAAACAGACCCTCGGCGACAACCCGTCCGACTGGCAATGGGGCACCGCGCACACCCTGACCCACGGCCATCCGCTGGGGCAACAGAAGCCACTGGACAAGATTTTCAACGTCGGCCCGTTTGCAGCGCCGGGCAGTCATGAAGTGCCGAACAACCTCTCGGCCAAACTCGGTCCGGCGCCTTGGCCGGTGACGTACGGCCCGTCAACGCGGCGACTGATCGACTTCGCCGACCCGGCGCACAGCCTGACCATCAACCCGGTTGGCCAGAGCGGCGTGCCGTTCGACAGCCACTATGACGATCAGGCCGAGGAGTACGTCGAGGGGATGTATGTGCAGGCGCACTTCAGCGAGGAAGAAGTGACGGCCAATACCCGCAGTACCTTGAAACTGTTGCCGGCGCGGGCTGCTCAATAATCCGATGTTGTTCAGGCGGACGCCTTCGCGAGCAAGCCCGCTCCCACACAAGACCGCGTGCCACCGGTGGGAGCGGGCTTGCTCGCGAAAGGGCCATCAGCAACACGGAAACCTTCAGAGCAGCACAGCAAAATTCAGCCGAAACTGCTGCGGCGTCACGCCCAACCTTCGATTGAACACACTGCGCATGTGCTGCGCATCGCGAAACCCGCACTGATACGCCACCGTCTTAAGCGGCGCCGCGGTGCTTTCGAGCATCACCCGCGCCGCATCCACCCGCGCCCGCTCGACGAACTCGGCCGGGGTGACCCGGGCCTCGCGAGCGAACACCCGGGAGAAGTTACGCGCGCTCATGTTCGCCGCATTCGCCAGGTCGGCAATCGTCAGGTCGCCGGTGAGATTGGCCAGCACATACAGCTGCACCATCGCCACCGCCGAGGTCGGCTCCGCATGCGGCGTGAGGAACGGGCTGAACTGCGACTGCCCGCCCGAGCGCTGCGTGAACACCACCAGCCGCTTGGCCACGCTCAGCGCCACTTCAGCGCCGTGATCGCGAGCCAGCAGGTACAGCGACAGATCGATCCCTGCCGTAACCCCGGCCGAGGTGTAGAGCACGCCATCTTCGACATACAAGCGATCGGCCTCGACCCGGGTCGATGGACACAACTGCGCCAGGGCCTGAGCGTCGTTCCAGTGGGTGGTCACGGTGCGCCCTTCCAGCAGCCCCGCCCGCGCCAGCATGAACGCGCCGTTGCAGATCGATCCGAAACGCCGTGCGCGAGCGCTGGCCTCACGCAGCCAGGCGTCGAAGACCCGGCCAAAATCCATGAACGGCAACTGCGGGCCGCCGGCTACCAACAGCAAGTCATAAGCGTCGAGCGCGTCGCTGAAATGCCGATGAGCAGTGAGGTTCAAACCATTGGAACAAGCTATCTGGCCCTGCTCGA
Organism: Pseudomonas sp. H1h; assembly: GCF_000633255.1. GTDB lineage: Bacteria > Pseudomonadota > Gammaproteobacteria > Pseudomonadales > Pseudomonadaceae > Aquipseudomonas. Next base: position 45,343 of record NZ_AYMJ01000023.1, on the reverse strand, counting down.
CACCGATCACTTCCAGCCGATAGTGATCCTCGGTCGGCAGAAACCGGTTGGCCTCGGCGAACACATCCATCGGCCCGCTGACATCCAGCGCCTGCACGCCGGGGAACACCACGATGGCGACGATTTTGTTCATGACTCAAACGTCCTCAATGCCTGCGGCAAACAAAAAACCTGTTGGAGCGGGCTTGCTCGCGAAAGCGGTGTGTCATTCAACAGATAAGTTGAATGTAATGGCCCTTTCGCGAGCAAGCCCGCTCCCACATGGACCGTGCCTGTCTTGTTGATCGGGCCAACCCTAGCCAATCCACGCCCAACAAGCGAGGTTTGGCACGATTTGCAGGTCGATTGGCAAGGATCACAGCCATGCGTTGATTGTCCGTTTAGTGCCTTGAGGAACAGACTTTGTCCATCGGCGCCACGACGGCGTTTTCGACGAGGACTAGCAGATGAGCAGCACCATTGCCGGCATCAAAATCCCTGACAGCGCGTTGGCCCGGGCCACCACCGAGTACATTCGCGACATCGAATCCGATCTGCTCTACCACCACTCGCGTCGGGTGTTCCTGTTCGGCGCACTGAGCGGTGAGCGCCAGCAACTGGCCTACAATCCGGAGTTGCTGTACGTCGGCGCGATGTTCCACGACCTCGGGCTGGTACAAGGCTATCGCAGTGACGACGAACGTTTTGAAGTGGATGGCGCCAATGCGGCAGCGGCGTTTCTCAAGCCATACGGGCTGAGCGATGACGACATCGAACAAGTGTGGCTGTCGATTGCCCTGCACACCACACCCGGTGTGCCCAAGCATTTGCGGCCGACCGTGGCGCTGGTGACCGCAGGCGTCGAGATGGACGTGCTGGGCATGGACTACGCGGCGTTCAGCAGCACCCAGCGCGAGGCCGTAGTGCATGCGCATCCACGTGGGGAAGGTTTCAAGGAATGCATCATCTGCGCATTTGCCGACGGCTTGCGCCATCGTCCGCAGACGACCTTCGGCAATGTGAAGACCGATGTGCTGATGGATCAGGAGCCGGGGTTCAAGCCGATGAACTTCGTTGAGGTCATCCGCAAATCGCCCTGGAGCGCCTGAGCAGCGCAAAAACCTGTGGGAGCGAACCTGCTCGCGAAAGCGGTATGTCAGTCAAATTGATATCGACTGACAATCCTCATTCGCGAGCAGGCTCGCTCCCACAGGTCTGGAATCGGGTTGGCCTTGAGCAAGGGGCCAACCCGGTGTTGCTTTAAGCCGCTTCCGGCGCAGGTGCGCGGCGCACGTCCGGTTGCTTCCACGAATCGGCTGCGCCTTCTTCGATGGCTTGCTGGATGGCTTTCTTGCGCGCTTCTTCGGCACGGCGGCTGAAGAACCAGACCATGAAGGTCACGATCGACACTGCCAGCAGGATCAGACTGGCCACGGCGTTGATCTCCGGCTTCACGCCCAGACGTACCGCCGAGAACACTTCCATCGGCAGGGTGGTCGAACCCGGACCGGAGACGAAGCTCGCCAATACCAGGTCGTCCAGCGACAGGGCGAAAGACATCATGCCGCCCGCCGCCAGCGAAGGCGCAATCATCGGGATGGTGATCAGGAAGAACACTTTCCACGGCCGAGCACCGAGGTCCATGGCCGCCTCTTCGATCGACAGGTCCAGCTCACGCAAGCGCGCCGACACCACCACCGCCACGTACGCCGCACAGAACGTCGTGTGGGCAATCCAGATAGTGACGATGCCACGCTCCTGCGGCCAGCCGATCATCTGCGCCATGGCCACGAACAGCAGCAACAGCGACAGACCGGTGATCACTTCCGGCATCACCAACGGCGCCGTCACCAGCCCGCCGAACAGCGTGCGGCCCTTGAAGCGGGTGATCCGGGTCAGCACGAATGCCGCCAGCGTACCCAACGCCACCGCGGCAACCGCGGTGTAACAGGCGATTTCCAGCGAGCGCACCACCGAACCCATCAGCTGGGTGTTGTCGAGCAGGCCGACGTACCACTTGATCGACCAGCCACCCCACACCGTCACCAGCTTGGAGGCGTTGAACGAGTAAATCACCAGGATCAGCATCGGCAGGTAGATGAACAACAAACCCAGGACCAGCATCAGGCTGGAGAAACGGAAGCGCTTCATTCTTTACCCTCCATTTCCTTGGCCTGACTGCGGTTGAACAGAATGATCGGCACAATCAGGATCGCCAGCATCACTACCGCCAGCGCGGACGCCACCGGCCAGTCACGGTTGTTGAAGAATTCTTGCCAGAGCACTTTACCGATCATCAGGGTTTCCGGACCACCGAGCAGTTCCGGGATCACGAACTCGCCCACCACCGGGATGAACACCAGCATGCAGCCGGCAATGATCCCGTTCTTGGACAGCGGAATGGTGATTTTCCAGAAGCTGTTGAAGGTGCTCGAACCGAGGTCGGAAGCGGCTTCCAGCAAGCTGTGATCGTGCTTCACAAGGTTGGCGTACAGCGGCAGGATCATGAACGGCAGGTACGAATAAACCACGCCGATGTACACCGCAAGGTTGGTGTTGAGGATCTGCAGCGGCTCGTCGATGAAGCCCATGCTCATCAGGAACCCGTTGAGCAGGCCGTTGTTGCTGAGGATGCCCATCCACGCGTAAACGCGGATCAGGATGGCGGTCCAGGTCGGCATCATGATCAGCAGCACCAGCACCGTCTGCAGCTCTTTACGCGCACTGGCAATGGCGTAGGCCATCGGGTAGCCGATCAGCAGGCACAGCAGCGTGCTGAAAAAAGCCATCTTCAGCGAGCCGAGGTAGGCGGCGATGTACAACTCGTCGTCGCCGAGCATCGCGTAGTTGCCCAGATTCAGCAGCAGTTGCAGCTTCTGCTCGGCGAAGGTGTAGATCTCGGTGTACGGCGGGATGGCCACGTCGGCTTCGGCGAAGCTGATCTTCAGGACGATGAAGAACGGCAGCATGAAGAACAGGAACAGCCAGATGAAGGGAACCCCGATGACCAGCTGGCGGCCACCGGGAATTATTCGATTGAGGCGGCGTTTGAATTTGCGCATGTTCATGAGCGAAGTACCACGCCGCTGTCGTCTTCCCACCACACGTAAACCTGATCGCCCCAGGTCGGACGCGCGCCGCGACGTTCGGCGTTGGCAACGAACGACTGCACCAGTTTGCCGCTCGGCAGTTCAACGTAGAACACCGAGTGACCGCCCAGGTAGGCGATGTCATGCACCTTGCCGCTCGACCAGTTGTACTCGCAGGTCGGCATTTCGGCGGTGACCAGCAGCTTCTCCGGACGGATCGCGTAGGTGACCGATTTGTCCTGCACCGAAGTGCTGATGCCATGGCCGACGTAGATCTGCCGGTCGAGGTCCTTGCAGGTGATGGTCGCGTGGCCTTCGGCGTCGTCGATCACTTCTCCTTCGAAGATGTTCACGTTGCCGATGAATTCGCAGACCAGACGGCTGGTCGGGGTTTCATAGATGTCGATCGGGCTGCCGATCTGGGCGATCCAGCCCAGGTGCATGATCGCGATGCGCTCGGCCATGGTCATGGCCTCTTCCTGGTCGTGGGTCACCATCACGCAGGTCACACCCACGCGCTCGATGATCTCCACCAGCTCCAGCTGCATCTGCGAACGCAGTTTCTTGTCCAGTGCGCCCATCGGTTCGTCGAGCAGCAGCAGCTTCGGCCGCTTGGCCAGCGAACGCGCCAGGGCCACCCGCTGACGCTGACCGCCAGACAGTTGATGCGGCTTGCGCTTGGCGTACTGGCTCATCTGCACCAGTTTGAGCATTTCGGCCACGCGGGCATCGACTTCAGCCGTCGGGATCTTGTCCTGCTTGAGGCCGAAGGCGATGTTCTGCGCCACGGTCATGTGCGGGAACAAGGCGTACGACTGGAACATCATGTTGATCGGTCGCTCGTACGGCGGCATGTCGGTGATGTCGACGCCGTCGAGGAAAATGCGCCCCTCCGTGGGCCGTTCGAACCCTGCCAGCATCCGCAGCAGAGTGGATTTGCCCGATCCCGAACCGCCGAGCAGGGCGAAGATCTCGCCTTTCTTGATTTCCAGGGACACATCGTCCACGGCAATCGTCTCGTCGAACTTCTTCGTGACCCGGTCGATTTTGACCAACACCTGTTTAGGTGTCTGGTCGCCCTCGAGGGCTTTCTTATAGGCGCCGGAGGCAACTGCCATTTACGAAACTCCCAGAAAAAAACAGTGCAGTTCGCCCTATGCGGACGAACCCAGGATAGTTTGTGCCTTATTTGCCCGACTTGACCTTGGTCCAGCTGCGGGTCATCAAACGCTGAATATTGGGTGGCAACTCGGTCGACACGTAGGTCTTGTCGAGGACTGCTTGCGGTGGATAAACCGCTTCATCGGTGCGGATGGACTGTTCCATCAGCTTGTCCGAACCCGGGTTGGGGTTGGCGTAACCGACGTAATCACTGACCTGGGCGATCACCTCAGGTTTCAGCAAATAGTTGATGAAGGCGTGCGCTTCCTTGACGTTGGACGAGTCCTTGGGAATCGCCAGCATGTCGAACCACAGCGCGCCGCCTTCTTTGGGGATCGAGTAGGCGATGTTCACGCCCTTCTTGGCTTCTTCGGCACGGTGCTTGGCCTGGAAGATGTCGCCGGAGAAGCCGATGGCCACGCAGATGTCGCCGTTGGCCAGATCACCGATGTATTTCGAAGAGTGGAAGTAGGTCACGTAAGGACGCACGGCGAGCAACTTGGCCGTGGCCTTTTCGTAATCCTTGGGATTGGTGCTGTTGGCGTTCAGGCCCATGTAGTTGAGCACGGTCGGCATCATTTCATCCGCCGAATCGAGGAACGCTACGCCGCAGCTGTGCAGCTTCTTGATGTTCTCCGGCTCGAACAGCACGCTCCAGGAATCGATCTTGTCGATACCGAGCACGGCTTTGACTTTCTCGACGTTGTAGCCGATGCCGTTGGTGCCCCACAGGTACGGTACGGCGTAGAGGTTGCCCGGATCGTTCTGCTCCAGACGCTTGAGCAGCACTGGATCGAGGTTCGAATAGTTCGGCAGCTGCGCCTTGTCGAGCTTCTGGAACGCGCCCGCCTTGATCTGCTTGCCGAGGAAGTGGTTCGACGGCACGACCACGTCGTAACCGGTCCGCCCGGCCAGCAACTTGCCTTCCAGGGTTTCGTTGGAGTCGAACACGTCGTAGACCGGTTTGATCCCGGTGGCTTTCTCGAAGTCGGCCAGGGTGGTCTCGCCGATGTAATCCGACCAGTTATAAATATGCACCGTACCGGCGGCCTGGGCTCCGACAGCGATCGTCAGGCCGGCAGTGGCCAGCAGGGCTTTGCGCAAAGAAGAAAAAATAGGCAAGTGGAGGTCCTCTAAATTAGTTGGGCCCAAGTTGCCCCGCGTTACATGACAGCCATCGCTGCCCGGCAACCAAACCGGCGCGCAACTTACCCTCGAAAAACCGTTCCTGCAAAACTTCCTGTCATTTAATTGATCCGCTGGCCGCCTTCGCGGGGACGACGGCCAGCGGTTGCTGCGTCAAACCGGCTTATTTGCCGGATTTGATCTTGGTCCAGCTGCGAGTCATTTCACGCTGGGTAGCCGCTGGCAAATCGGCGATCGCATACAGCTTGGCCTGCACGTCGGCTGGCGGGTAGATGCCTGGATCGCTGGTGATGTCTTTATTCACCAGTGGCGTTGCAGCGGCGTTACCGTTCGGGAAACGTACGGCGTTGGTGATGCCGGCCATGACTTCAGGCTTCTGCAGGAAGGTCATGAATTTGTAGGCGCCTTCAACGTTTTCGGCATCCTTGGGGATGGCGACCATGTCGAAGAAGCTGCCAGCGCCTTCCTTCGGAATGGCGTAGCTGACTTTGACCTTGTCACCGGCCTCGGCGGCACGGGACTTGGCCTGCTGCACGTCACCCGAGTAGCCGACCGCTACGCAGATGTTGCCGTTGGCCAGGTCCGAGATGTACTTGGAGGAGTGGAAGTAGGTGATCGAAGGACGAATCTTGAGGAACAGGTCCTCGGCTTTCTTGATGTCTTCTTTCTTCTGGGTGTCGGTAGGCAGGCCCAGGTAGTGCAGCGCGACCGGGAGCATTTCAGTCGGCGAATCGAGGAAGCTCACACCGCAGCCCTTGAGCTTGGCGATGTTTTCCGGCTTGAGCAGCACGTCCCACGAGTCGATGGTGTCGACGCCCAGTGCAGCCTTGACCTTCTCCGGGTTGTAACCGATGCCGATCGAGCCCCACATGTACGGGAAGGCGTGCTTGTTGCCCGGGTCGCTGACCGACACGGCCTTGAGCAGGTCCTGGTTGAGGTTTTTCCAGTTAGGCAGCTTGGACTGGTCCAGTTCCTGGTAAACGCCAGCCTTGATCTGCTTGGCCAGGAAGTTGTTCGACGGCACAACCACGTCATAACCGGACTTGCCTGCCAGCAGCTTGGCTTCCAGGGTTTCGTTGCTGTCGAATACGTCGTAGACGACTTTGATCCCGGACTCTTTCTCGAAGTTGGCGATGGTGTCCGGAGCGATGTAGTCGGACCAGTTGTAGACGTGCAGTACTTTGTCGTCCGCGTGAACCGCGCCCGCCATCATGCCCGCGACGGACAAAGCGAGAAGAGTCTTGCCAGCAAGCTTTTTACCTAATGCCTTCATGCGTCATGCTCCAAATTTTTCTTTTTTGAACCACTTTGTTCAGCGGCCGAACCCCGACAACTGGAACCGCGGCTAGTCTGGCAAGATCGGAGGCGGTCTTTCAAGAAAAGGCCAACCTTTCTGACACCTTCGAGCGAGAGCGCCGCAGCTCCCCCGCTCGAAGCCTAGCACTTAGGCCTGCAATGCACTGAGGGTCAGGTCCAGGCACTTGCGTGCCTTTGTAACCAGCTCATCGATCTCCGCCTTGCTGATCACCAGCGGCGGCGCAATGATCATGGTGTCGCCCACGGCGCGCATGATCAGGCCATTATCGAAGCAGAACTGCCGGCAGATCATGCCCACACCCTTGCCCTCGTAACGCTTGCGAGTGGCCTTGTCCTGCACCAGCTCGATCGCCCCCAGCAAACCGACGCCGCGCACTTCACCCACCAACGGGTGGTCGTTGAGTTCGCGCAAACGTTTCTGCAAATACGGTGCCGTTTCGTTGTGCGCGTTCTCGATAATTTTCTCATCGCGCAGAATCCGGATGTTTTCCAGACCCACCGCTGCCGCCACCGGATGCCCGGAGTAGGTGAAGCCGTGGTTGAAATCGCCGCCTTCGTTGAGCACCTTCACCACTTCGTCGCGCACGATCAGGCCACCCATCGGGATGTAACCGGACGTCAGGCCTTTGGCGATGGTCATCATGTCTGGCTTCAGGTCGTAGAAATCGGAACCGAACCACTGACCGGTGCGGCCGAAACCGCAGATCACTTCGTCCGCCACGAACAGGATGTCGTACTTGGCGAGGATTTCCTTGATGCGCGGCCAGTAGCTGTCTGGCGGAATGATCACGCCGCCGGCACCCTGGATCGGCTCGGCAATAAAGGCACCGACGTTGTCCACGCCGACTTCGAGAATCTTCTCTTCCAGCTGATTGGCCGCCCAGATGCCGAACTCTTCCGGCGACATGTCACCGCCCTCGGCGAACCAGTACGGCTGCGCGATGTGGACGATACCCGGAATCGGCAAGTCGCCCTGTTCGTGCATATAAGTCATGCCACCCAGGCTCGCGCCGGCCACGGTCGAACCGTGATAACCGTTCTTGCGGCTGATGATGACTTTCTTGTTCGGCTGGCCCTTGATCGCCCAGTAGTGACGAACCATACGCAGCATGGTGTCGTTGCCTTCGGAGCCGGAACCGGTGAAGAACACGTGGTTCATGCCTTGCGGCGCAACGTCGGCGATGGCCTTGGCCAGTTCCAGCGCCGGCGGGTGCGCGGTCTGGAAGAACAGGTTGTAGTAAGGCAGTTCGCGCATTTGCTTCGCGGCTGCGTCAGCCAGCTCATCGCGGCCATAACCGATCGCCACGCACCACAGACCCGCCATGCCATCGAGGATCTTGTTGCCCTCGCTGTCCCACAGGTACACGCCCTTGGCGTTGGTGATGATCCGTGGACCCTTCTCTTTCAGCTGCTTGAAGTCACTGAACGGGGCCAGGTGGTGATCGCTGCTCAAGGCTTGCCACTCACGGGTTTGCGGGTTGTTGCTGGTCATGCCAATTCTCCTTGTTATCGGTGAAGGCGCGGCTGCTGACAGCCGCGCCCGGCGTATCAGACGGCGAAGAGCAGGTACTCACGCTCCCAGGAACTGATCACGCGCTTGAAGTTTTCATGCTCGGCCCGCTTGACCGCGACGTAGCCTGTGATGAAAGTCTTGCCGAGGTATTTCTCGACGGTGGTGCTGTTTTCCATGCGCTCCAGGGCGTCCTCGATGGTCAGCGGCAGGCGCAGGTTGCGGCGTTCATAGCCACGACCGACCACCGGTGCGCTCGGGTTGAGCCCCTCGACCATGCCGATGTAACCGCAGAGCAGGCTCGCGGCGATCGCCAGGTACGGGTTGGCGTCGGCGCCCGGCAGGCGGTTTTCCACGCGGCGGTTCTGCGGGCCGGCATCCGGTACGCGCAGGCCCACGGTGCGGTTCTCTTCGCCCCATTCCACGTTCACCGGCGCCGAGGTATCCGGCAGGAAGCGGCGGAACGAGTTGACGTTCGGCGCGAACAGCGGCAGCAACTCCGGGATCAGTTTCTGCAGGCCACCGATGTGGTGCAGGAACAGCTGGCTCATGGTCCCGTCTTCATTGGAGAACACGTTCTTGCCGGTCTCGATGTCGATGATGCTCTGGTGCAAGTGCATCGCACTGCCCGGCTCACCGGTCATCGGCTTGGCCATGAAGGTTGCGGCCACGTCGTGCTTGAGCGCGGCTTCACGCATGGTGCGCTTGAACACCAGGATCTGGTCGGCCAGCGACAGGGCGTCACCGTGACGGAAGTTGATTTCCATCTGCGCCGTGCCGTCCTCGTGGATCAGCGTGTCGAGGTCCAGTTCCTGCAGTTCGCACCAGTCGTAGACGTCTTCGAACAGCGGGTCGAATTCGTTCGCCGCTTCGATGGAGAACGACTGACGACCGATTTCCGGACGGCCCGAACGGCCAATCGGCGGCTGCAACGGATAGTCAGGGTCGTCACTGCGCTTGGTCAGGTAGAACTCCATTTCCGGCGCCACGATCGGCTGCCAGCCCTTGTCGGCATAGAGTTTCAGGACTTTCTTGAGGACGTTGCGCGGCGACAGCTCGATCGGGTTGCCTTGCTTGTCGTAGGTGTCGTGGATCACCTGGGCGGTCGGCTCGATGGCCCATGGCACCAGATACACGGCGTTCTGGTCGGGGCGGCAGATCATGTCGATGTCGGCCGGGTCGAGCAGTTCGTAATAGATGTCGTCTTCGACGTAGTCGCCGGTCACGGTCTGCAACAGCACGCTTTCCGGAAGGCGCATGCCTTTTTCGGCGATGAACTTGTTGGTCGGCGAGATCTTGCCCCGGGTGATACCGGTCAGGTCGCCGATCATGCATTCGACTTCTGTGATCTTGTGGTCTTTCAACCAATCGGTGAGCTGGTCGAGGTTGTTACTCATAAATGCCTCTGGGCTGAGTCTCCTGACATCGTGTCAGGCAAAGTTTGACGCCGTGGCGTCGCGTTAAAGGGGGCTTGCTTGCGCGCAGTGCCGGCTTACGCCTGGCACCGCGCATAGACAATGAAAGAGGAGCTTACCTGCCCTTTACGCTGGCGTTGCATTTCCTGTGCACATTCAAGGCGTGCAGAATCACGAGCACGGCTTGTCAAGCGGCACAGGCTTTGGGACTCAAAGAGATCTATATTGGAAGGAGACGCCATAAACAGGATGCTTGGCCGTACGTCCAGAATAACGGACGCTGCCGTTCTGGCTGCTGCCGACGAGAACATCGTCGACAGACCGCGAGCCTTGCTGGCTGCGCTACGGACGGATTTGTCGCCACTGATGTGTTGAGCATGCAGACCGGACTGTTGCGAGCAGTCGGTGATGCCGATTAACGGCAGGCGAGACATGAAGCACCCCGGTATTATTGCTGTTATGGGTTTGATCCGAGCTTAGCCTTGTTCATTTTTTTACACAACACCCCCGTAAAAAATACAACACGGCCTGCTCAAGCCCGCGGGTGCCAAGCGTCCAAAGGGAGCAAAACCGCCCCAAAGTGCCCCATAAATGCCCTTGCAGCGCTTTTTTAGGGCAAAAAAGGCCTCGCTTGACTTCGGCATGCCGTTCGGGTTGACTGAAACCAGAAAAGATCAATGATTGATATTTTTAACAACAAAGGTGTTGCATCATGTCGGTACCCCCGCGTGCCGTTCAGCTTAACGAAGCGAACGCGTTCCTTAAGGAACATCCTGAGGTTCTGTACGTTGACCTTCTGATTGCGGATATGAATGGTGTGGTGCGCGGCAAGCGCATCGAACGCACCAGCCTCCACAAGGTTTACGAGAAAGGCATCAACCTGCCGGCCTCTCTATTTGCTCTGGATATCAATGGCTCTACGGTGGAAAGCACCGGCCTGGGTCTGGACATCGGCGACGCCGACCGGATCTGCTATCCAATCCCCGACACCCTGTGCAACGAGCCATGGCAGAAGCGTCCTACCGCGCAACTGTTGATGACCATGCACGAACTCGAAGGTGACCCGTTCTTCGCCGATCCGCGCGAAGTGCTCCGTCAAGTTGTTGCAAAGTTTGACGAGCTGGGCTTGACCATCTGCGCCGCATTCGAACTCGAGTTCTACCTGATCGACCAGGAAAACGTGAACGGCCGTCCGCAGCCACCACGCTCGCCGATCTCCGGCAAACGTCCGCACTCGACTCAGGTTTACCTGATCGACGACCTCGACGAATACGTCGACTGCCTCCAGGACATTCTGGAAGGTGCCAAAGAGCAAGGCATCCCGGCCGACGCCATCGTCAAGGAAAGTGCCCCGGCGCAGTTCGAAGTGAACCTGCACCACGTCGCCGACCCGATCAAGGCTTGCGACTACGCGGTACTGCTCAAGCGTCTGATCAAGAACATCGCCTACGACCATGAAATGGACACCACCTTCATGGCCAAGCCGTACCCGGGTCAGGCAGGTAACGGTCTGCATGTCCACATCTCGGTGCTCGACAAAGATGGCAAGAACATCTTTGCAAGCGAGGATCCCGAGCAGAACGCCGCGCTGCGTCACGCGATCGGCGGTGTGCTCGAGACCCTGCCGGCGCAGATGGCTTTCCTCTGCCCGAACGTCAACTCTTACCGTCGTTTCGGCGCGCAGTTCTATGTGCCGAACTCGCCGTGCTGGGGCCTGGACAACCGCACCGTGGCGATCCGCGTACCGACCGGCTCTGCCGATGCCGTGCGAATCGAACACCGCGTAGCCGGCGCCGACGCCAACCCGTACCTGCTGATGGCTTCGGTCCTGGCCGGTGTGCATCACGGCCTGGTGAACAAGATCGAACCGGGCGCTCCGGTCGAAGGCAACAGCTACGAGCAGAACGAACAAAGCCTGCCGAACAACTTGCGCGACGCCCTGCGTGAGCTGGACGACAGCGAGGTGATGGCCAAGTACATCGATCCGAAATACATCGATATCTTCGTCGCCTGTAAAGAGAGCGAGCTGGAGGAGTTCGAACACTCCATCTCCGACCTCGAGTACAACTGGTATCTGCATACTGTGTAAGCGGTTGTCGTGTCAGAAACAACGCCGTTGGCTATTGCAGCCCGCGGCGTTTTTTTATGGCGCAATTCTGATCTGAATGGCCGTTTTCGGCGGTTTGGGAGCAAGCCCCCTCCCACAGGCGTCTACAGCGAACAGGGATTTTTTGTAGATAGAGATCAACTGTGGAAGGGGGCTTGCTCCCGAAGGCGTCCTGGCAGACAACACACGGCTCGGCTCGTACAATGCCCGCTGCCCCGCAGGAGACTTCCATGACGCGTCCCGCCCCCGTCCGCAAACCCCGTGCCCGCAGCCAGGCGCGAATCGATTCGATACTCGACGCCGCGCGCACGCTGCTGGCCGCGGAGGGCGTGGCCAGCCTGTCGATCTACAGCGTGGCCGAACGCGCGCAGATTCCGCCCTCCTCCGTGTACCACTTCTTCGCCAGTGTGCCGGCGCTGCTCGAAGCGCTGACCGCCGACGTGCATGCGGCGTTTCGCGCCTGCCTGCAAGCGCCGATCGACCACGATGCCCTGCGCGACTGGCGCGACCTGTCGCGGCTGGTCGAGGAGCGGATGCTGGAGATCTATGACGAAGACGCCGCCGCCCGCCAGTTGATCCTCGCCCAGCATGGCCTGACCGAAGTGACCCAGGCCGACCGGCAGCACGACATCGAACTGGGCGACCTGATGCACAAGCTGTTCGACCACCACTTCGAATTGCCGCGACTGCCGAACGATGTCGATGTGTTTGCGCTGGCGATGGAACTGGGTGACCGCGTGTATGCGCGCTCGGTGCAGCAGCATGGCCAGATCACGCCGCGCATGGCGGAGGAAGGGATGCGGGTGTTTGATGCTTATATCGGCCTGTATCTGCCGCCATATTTACCCAAGAGAATTCTTTAGCGTCCTGACCGGCCTCTTCGCGAGCAAGCCCGCTCCCCCATTTGGAATGCGGTTCCCTGTGGGAGCGAGCCTGCTCGCGAAGGCCGCGCCGCCGATGTCCAGTCAGGCACAAAAAACCCCGAAGGGCTCACGCCCTCCGGGGTTTGTTTTTTTCCACAGGCTTACAACTTGGCGATCGACACCTCGGTGGATTTCACAAAGGCGATCACCTCGCTGCCCACCACCAGTTCCAGCTCCTTGACCGAACGGGTGGTGATCACCGAAGTGACGATACCGGAGGCGGTCTGCACGTCGATTTCCGACAGCACGTCGCCGAGAACGATCTCTTTGATCGAGCCTTTGAACTGGTTGCGCACGTTGATGGCTTTGATAGTCATGATATTTCTCCTGGGGTCGAAATAAGCTGCAAGTTGCAAGTTTCAAGCGGCAAGCAAAAGCACAGCGCTTTTACTTGAGGCTTGTCGCTTGACGCTCGAAGCTGCTTCATTGCGCCCAACGCAATTGCGTAGGCAGGGGTGAAACAGGTTCCGGCTCGGGCGGTTCACCGGGCAGGGACAGAACACGGTTGAGCACTTCGGTTTCCAGCGCCGCCAGTCGGTGCGAACCACGCACCCGAGGGCGCGGCAGCTCCACGTGCAGATCGAGACCGACTTCGCCGTCCTCGATCAGAATCACTCGGTCGGCAATCGCCACCGCTTCGCTGACATCGTGGGTCACCAGCAGCACCGTGAAGCCGTGCTGCTGCCACAAACGCTCAATCAGTTGCTGCATCTCGATCCGGGTCAGGGCGTCCAGCGCACCCAGCGGCTCGTCGAGCAGCAGCAGGCGCGGTTGGTGGATCAGCGCCCGGGCCAAGGCCACGCGCTGCTTCTGCCCACCGGACAAGGCGGCCGGCCACTCGTTGGCGCGATCGGCCAGACCGACCGATTCCAGCGCTTGCAGGGCCTGCGGACGCCAGTTGCCCTTGAGGCCGAGACCGACGTTGTCGATGATCTTTTTCCACGGCAGCAGCCGTGCTTCCTGAAACATCAGCCGGGTGTCTTCCCGCGCATCACTCAGCGCTGCGGCGCCGGCCAGCAGGTCGCCGCCAGTCGGTTGGTCGAGGCCGGCGAGCAAACGCAGCAAGGTGCTCTTGCCGCAACCGCTGCGCCCGACCACCGCGACGAATTGCCCCGCCGGAATGTGCAGGTCGATGTTGCGCAGCACCTGCCGCGCACCGAAGGTTTTCTGCAGGTTGCGCACCACCAGCGGAATTCCGCGCAGCAGGCGTGGAGGTTGTTGAGCAGTCATGCCGCACCTCCCTTGGCAACCTGATAGGCCGGATGCCAGCGCAGCCAGACGCGCTCAAGTCCACGGGCAGCGAGGTCAGCGAGTTTGCCGAGCACCGCGTAAAGCAGGATCGCCAGCACCACCACGTCGGTCTGCAAAAACTCGCGGGCATTCATTGCCAGGTATCCAATGCCGGAGCTGGCGGAAATGGTTTCGGCAACGATCAGCGTCAGCCACATGAAGCCCAGCGCGAAGCGCACACCGACCAGAATCGAAGGCAGCGCGCCCGGCAGAATCACCTGCCAGAACAGGCTGAAACCACTCAAGCCATAACTGCGCGCCATCTCTACCAGCGCCGGGTCGACGTTGCGGATGCCGTGGTACGTGTTGAGGTAGATCGGGAACAAGGTGCCCAACGCCACCAGGAAAATCTTCGCCGACTCGTCGATGCCGAACCACAGGATCACCAATGGAATCAGCGCCAGGTGCGGCACGTTGCGGATCATCTGCACCGAGCTGTCGAGCAAGCGTTCGCCCCACTTCGACAGGCCGGTGATGAAGCCCAGCGCCAGACCGATGCTGCCGCCGATGGTGAAGCCCAGCGCCGCGCGCCAGCCGCTGATTGCCAGGTGCGTCCAGATCTCGCCACTGCGCACCAGACTGACACCGGCCTCGATCACCGCCACCGGCGCCGGCAGGATCCGCGTCGACAACCAACCGGCCGACACCGACAACTGCCACACCGCCAGCAACAACACCGGCAACGCCCAGGGCGCGAGGTTGTGGATGATTTTCTTCATGGCGCGCCTCAGCTCTGCGACGCGGCTTTGGGAAGAATGTCGTTGGCGACCATCTCGCCAAACGGGCTGACGTAGCCGGCGCTTTTCGGCAGTTCCGGGCGCTCGACATCAAGGTGCGGAAACAGCAATTCGGCGACCCGATACGACTCTTCGAGGTGTGGATAACCGGAGAAGATGAAGGTATCGATACCGAGATCCGCGTATTCCTTCACGCGCGCCGCCACAGTCGGGCCATCGCCGACCAGCGCCGTGCCGGCACCACCGCGCACCAGACCGACGCCAGCCCACAGGTTCGGGCTGACTTCGAGATTGTCGCGACTGCCGCCGTGCAGCGCGGCCATGCGTTGCTGACCAACCGAATCGAAACGCGCCAGCGACGCTTGAGCGCGAGCAATGGTGTCGTCATCCAGGTGCGAGATCAGTCGGTCTGCCGCCTGCCAGGCTTCAGCGTTGGTTTCGCGGACGATCACATGCAGACGAATGCCGAAGCGTACGGTGCGTCCGAGCTTGGCGGCTTTGGCGCGAACCTGCTCAATCTTCTCGGCCACCGCTGCGGGCGGCTCGCCCCAGGTCAGGACCATCTCGACCTGTTCGGCGGCCAGGTCCTGCGCCGCTTCCGACGACCCACCGAAGTACAACGGCGGACGCGGTTGCTGGATCGGTGGATAGAGCAGCTTGGCGCCTTTCACGCTGATGTGTTGGCCGTCGTAATCAACGGTTTCACCTTCCAGCACCCGACGCCAGATGCGGGTGAATTCCACCGAGGCCTGATAGCGCTCCTCGTGACTGAGGAACAGACCGTCGCCGGCCAACTCTTCCGGGTCACCGCCGGTCACCAGATTGAACAGCGCACGGCCGCCGGACAGGCGATCCAGCGTGGCCGCCTGCCGCGCCGCGACCGTCGGGGAAATGATCCCGGGGCGCAGGGCAACGAGGAACTTCAGACGCTGAGTCACCGGGATCAGCGACGCGGCCACCAGCCACGAGTCTTCGCAGGAACGCCCGGTGGGAATCAGCACACCGCCGAAACCCAGACGATCCGCCGCTTGCGCGACCTGTTGCAGATAACCGTGGTCGACGGCGCGAGCGCCTTCGGCGGTGCCAAGGTAATGGCCGTCGCCGTGGGTAGGCAGGAACCAGAAGATGTTGAGGCTCATGGAGTGGTCTCCTTGGGGATTCGAATTACTGGGCTTGGGTAACCGAGCTTTGGGCCACAGCGGCTGGTGGTGTCCAGATCACATCCTTGATGCTCAGCGGCTTGGGAATCAGCTTGAGCTGGAAGAACGTGTCAGCGATTTTCTGTTGCGCGGCGACCACTTCCGGGGTCAGGAACAGCGCACCGTAGCCTTGGCGTTTCACCGAGGTCAGGGTGATGTCCGCCGGCAGGCCGAGCAGCGGCGCGACCTGTTGAGTCACGTCTTCAGGGTTGGCTTTGGACCACTCGCCGACCGCGCGCACTTCCTCCACGAGGGTCTTGATCACCTGAGGATTTTTCTCTGCGTAAGGTTTGGTCGCGAGATAGAACTGGTGGTTGTCGACGATGCCTTTGCCGTCGCGCAGGGTGTGCGCTTGCAGCTGTTGCTCGGCGGCGGCCTGGTACGGGTCCCAGATCACCCAGGCGTCGACGCTGCCACGTTCGAATGCGGCGCGGGCATCGGCCGGCGGCAGGAACACGGTCTGGATGTCGGTGTATTTGAGGCCGGCATCTTCCAGCGCGCGCACCAGCAGGTAGTGGACGTTGGAGCCTTTGTTCAGGGCGATTTTCTTGCCTTTCAGATCCGCCACCGATTTGATCGGCGAGTCTTTCGGCACGAGGATCGCTTCGCTGTTCGGTGCGGGTGGCTCGTAAGCGACGTAGAGCAGATCGGCGCCAGCGGCCTGGGCGAACACTGGCGGGGTTTCGCCAGTGACGCCGAAGTCGATCGAGCCGACATTCAGGCCTTCAAGCAGTTGCGGGCCACCGGGGAATTCGGTCCATTGCACGTCGACGCCTTGAGCGGCCAGACGCTTTTCCAGGGTGCCTTTGGCTTTGAGCAGCACCAGCGTGCCGTATTTCTGATAACCGATCCGCAGCACGCCTTCATGGGCAGAAAGCGCTTGAGCTTGAGTGATGGCGCCGAAGGTGACAGCCGCAGCAAACAGAGCGACCAGACCACGACGCAAAAGTACAGTGCGCATAGCGCTCTCCTTTTTGCTGTTGGGTTGTGGCTGCACCTGCTTGCCCGTTGGCGGGCGAGTAAGGCCAGTACTTCAATTTCGATGAGGCTTAAATGCTCCAGCGAGCACTCAACAAACGTTCATTCAACAAGCCCGGCTCCAGCGGTTTCGGCCGGCGGGCCATGGCACTGACAAACTGGTCCAGCGCTTCATGCAGACGCTGCTCCAGCGCCGGCGCCAGTTGCGCCTGGGCACTGCCTTCGCCGTACGCGATCTGGCTGTCCTCGGCGAAAATGCCCTGCAGCATTTCCTGCGCTTTCAACGCCGACAGCACCGGTTTGAGGGCGTAATCGACCACCAGCATGTGGGCGATGCTGCCGCCGGTGGCCATCGGCAAAACAATCTTGTGGTTCAGGGCGCGCTCGGGCAGCAGGTCCAGCACGGTCTTCAGCGCGCCGGAAAACGACGCTTTGTAGACCGGGGTGGCAATCAGCAGACCGTCGGCGCTTTCAATCTGGGCCAGCAGGTCGAGCACCTTCGGGCTGTCGAAGCGGGCGTGGAGCAGGTCTTCGGCCGGGAAGTCCCTGACCTGATAACTCACCACTTCCACCCCCTGCTCCTGCAACCAGCGTTGCGAGCGCTCCAGCAACACTCCAGAGCGGGAGCGTTGGCTGGGACTGCCACCGAGTGAGACGACCAGCATTCAGACGATTCCTTGCGCGTTACAGGCGATTCGCAGGTTGCGATCTCGCTTCGATGGAGTGACCTTACCAGCTGATTTATATATCCATAAATCATATTTATTCATTTGGTTATGCATTTAAGCGATATAGGATTTGCTTTTCAGCGGGCAAAAAAACAGGCCGTGGAAACGGCCTGAAATCCCCTGCTTTGTGGTTCTGAATTCTGTTTTGTACTGCCTAGCGCCTTCGCGAGCAGGCTCGCTCCCACATTTGAAATGCAACCCCCTGTGGGAGCGAGCCTGCTCGCGAAAGCGCTGGCGGCTACACCGCAAATCTCACTGCCTTACTTGTTCGGCTGTGGTGTCAGGCGCAGATACGGCTTCACCGCGCGATAGCCTTTCGGGAAGCGTCGCTTGATCTCGTCTTCATCCTTGAGCGACGGCACGATCACCACCTCTTCACCGTCCTGCCAGTTGGCGGGTGTAGCCACCTTGTAGTTGTCGGTGAGCTGCAACGAATCGATTACCCGCAAGATCTCGTGGAAGTTGCGCCCGGTGCTCGCCGGGTAGGTGATGGTCAGGCGGATCTTCTTGTTCGGATCAATCACGAACAGCGAACGCACGGTCAGCGTGTCGCTGGCGTTCGGGTGGATCAGGTCATAGAGATCGGAGACCTTGCGGTCGGCATCGGCCAGGATCGGGAAGTTGACGATCGTATTCTGGGTTTCGTTGATGTCCTCGATCCACTTGTGGTGCGAGTCCACCGGATCGACCGACAGCGCAATGGCTTTGACGCCGCGCTTGCTGAACTCATCCTTGAGCTTGGCGGTGAAGCCCAGCTCGGTGGTGCACACCGGGGTGAAGTCGGCCGGGTGGGAGAACAGCACGCCCCAGCTATCGCCCAGCCACTCGTGGAAACGAATCTTGCCGGCGCTGGAATCCTGTTCGAAGTCGGGGGCGATGTCGCCGAGTCTGAGGCTCATGGTGCTGCTCCTGATGAGTTGTT
This sequence comes from Pseudomonas sp. H1h, assembly GCF_000633255.1. Classification (GTDB taxonomy): domain Bacteria; phylum Pseudomonadota; class Gammaproteobacteria; order Pseudomonadales; family Pseudomonadaceae; genus Aquipseudomonas. Next base: position 26,842 of record NZ_AYMJ01000023.1, on the reverse strand, counting down.
GGAGAACTCAACTGTAGCTCGGGATTCGCCATCATGAAAAAGAATAAATAACTAGATATCTAGAATCTAAAGGAATATTAAACATCGTTCACTGGACGCTCGCCGGCATCACGACGAACATCGCTCTCAAGGTTCGAGAAGGCCTTGAGTAGCTGCAAAGAGGGGAATTTCGGGAAGGGCTTACGGGGGTGAGTCTGACTCGAAAATGCAAAAGCCCCGTCCGGCACGGTGCCGGACGGGGCTTTTTTACATCAGCAGCTTGAACGCGCTATTACAGCAGCGGGATCGAGTAGCTGACGATCAGGCGGTTTTCGTCCTGGGAACGGGTGTTCGCCAGGTCGGTACGCCACATAGCGTTTTTCCAGGCTACGCCGAGGTTTTTCAGCGGGCCTTCAGGGATCACGTAACCAACGGTCAGGTCACGTTCCCACTCGGTTTTTTCGCCCAGCGGGGTGTCGATGTTGTTGCCACGCAGGTAGATCAGGTTGGCGGTCAGACCAGGAACGCCGATCTTGGCGAAATCGTAGCCGTAGCGAGCCTGCCAGGTACGCTCGCCAGCACGGGCGAACTTCTGGATCTGCATGTCGGTGATGGTGCTGTTGGACGAGCCGTCACCCTGGTTCAGCCAAGGGAAATCGCTGTCGCCCTTGGTGTACTGGTAGCCGGCACCGAAGGTGTGACCTTCAACCGAGTACAGTGCCAGGTAGCTGTACAGGTCGTTGTCGACCTTGCCCTTGACGGTTTTGCCACCGTAGTAACCGCTGGTGTAGTAGGCAGAAGTATCGCCGTTGGCACCGTTGTCACGGCTGCGGTAGTAACGCAGGTCGCTTTTCAGTACGCCCGGGCCGATGCCCCAGTTGTGTACCAGACCCAGGAAGTTCTGCGAGTAGAAGTCTTTCAGCTCGCCGTAGTAGTACGAAGCGGTCAGATCTTTGTTGATCTTGTAGTCAGCACCACCGTAGTAGAACTTGTTGCTGAACACGCCCTTGTCGTAGTTCGAACCAGCGTTCGCGCCGGCAATCGACATGTTCTCGTTGTTGCTGGAGTTACGACCTTTCACGGCCTCAACCTGACCGGCAGTCAGAGTCAGGTCCTTGAATTCGTTCGAGGTGATCGCTTCGCCCTGGAAAGTTTGCGGCAGCAGACGACCGTCGTTGTACTTGATGACCGGGTTGTTCGGCATCAGGGTACCGACCTTCAGCTCGGTCTGAGAGATCTTGACCTTGCCGGTCACGCCCAGGCTGGCGAAGTCATTCACAGCGCTGTTGCCGTCGCTTGGGAACACAGTGCCACCCGACGACGTACCAGCGGCGTTGCCGCTCTTGGCCGGGCTGGAATCCAGACGCACGCCGTACAGGCCGATCGCGTCAACACCGAACTGCACGGTGCCTTGGGTGTAACCCGAGATGAAACGCAGATCGAAGCCTTGGCCCCACTCTTCGTTCTTGTTCGGGCCAGTGCCGTCACGGTTGTCGGTGTTGATGTAGAAGTTGCGCAGGCCCAGAGTGGCCTTGCTGTCTTCGATGAAACCGGCGGCGCCTGCCTGCTGCGCCAAAACCCCTACGGCCACAGCCAGGGCCAAGGTGGACTTGTTCATGTAAAGCTCCTCTCGTTTCTAATTCTTGTGTTCCTGGTCCTGGTCGAATGCCCGGATCCGTAGGTTCGCGATTAGCGCCAGAGCGTGACTGACAAGTCAATCGTAACCTTGTGTGTCTACGACCAAGGTCTAATCGCAGTATTTGGGTCCCTGCACAGTACTGACTTTCCTGATAACCCCAAAAAGAATTATTTCATTCTTTTTTATATCATCTGAGTATATGGCCCAGTAGTGGCCACCTGCAGCGCAACACAGGATATCGGCTACTAAGCTAATTACTAAATGGTATTTGTTCGCCTATTTTTAGATCGATTAGCGTTGACGTTTCCAAATCACGTCAAACCCTATCCAAAAGGCGACGCCATCATGGCCAAACGGGCACTATCTAGTCAATTTGTTACAGTTTGTGTGTCGGTAATAATTTCTTTCTCCGCCCAAGCCGCCAACCTCACTGTTGGCTATCAAACCGGTATCGACCCGAGCAAAGTTCCTCAGGCTGATGGCACCTACGAGAAAACCATCGGCCAGCAGATCGACTGGCGACGCTTCAATAGTGGCCCGGAAGTTGTGACAGCCATTGCATCGGGCGATGTGCAGATCGGCAATCTTGGCTCCAGCCCTTTGGCAGCGGCTGCTTCGCGCAATCTGCCGATCGTCGCGTTCATTGTTTCAGCGCAGATCAATGCCGCCGAAGCCTTGGTGGTACGCAATGGCAGCGGGATCAACACCCCGCAGGATCTGGTCGGCAAGACCATCGCCACACCCTTTGTCTCCACCTCCCACTACAGCCTGCTCGGCGCACTCAAGCACTGGGGCCTGGACACCCGCAAAGTCAAAGTGGTGAACCTGCAGCCCGCGGAAATCGCCGCGGCGTGGAAGCGCGGCGACATTGACGGCGCGTTTGTCTGGTCGCCGGCATTGGGAGAAATCCGCAAGACCGGCAAGACCCTGACCGATGCTGCACAAGTCGGCCAATGGGGCGCGCCGACCTTTGAAGTCTGGGTCGCACGCAAGGACTACGCCGAGAAACATCCTGAGGTGGTGGCCAAATTTGCCAAGGTCACTCTAGACGCGTTTGCCGATTACGCCAGCCATAAAGACAGCTGGACGGCAGACTCGGAACCGGTGCAGAAAATCGCCAAACTGACCGGCGCCAATGCCGCAGACGTGCCGGAGTTGCTGGCCGGTTCGGCCTTCCCGGATGCCAAGGCGCAGCAAACTGCCGCGCTGCTGGATGGCGGCACGGCCAAGGCGATTGGTGAAACGGCGAAGTTTTTGAAGGAACAGGGCAAGGTTGAGACGGTGCTGCCGGATTACTCGCCTTACGTGAGTGCAAAGTTTGTAACCGAAAACAATTGAATATGTGGTGAGGGGATTCATCCCCTCGCCACAAAAGTCCTCACATGCTGTCAGAGGGTCTTTTCGAAGATTTTCGAGTTGCGCTGATAGTTGTAAAGCGACGCCCGCGCCGCAGGCAGGCGCTCGACGCTGCTCGGCTCGAAACCGCGTTCGCGGAACCAGTGCGCGGTGCGAGTGGTGAGGACGAACAGGGTTTTCAGGCCTTGCGCCCGGGCCCGGGTTTCGATGCGTTCCAGCAACTCATCACCGCGACCGCCATGCCGGTACTCAGGGTTTACCGCCAGGCACGCCAGTTCACCGGCATCCGAATCGGCAATCTGATACAGCGCCGCACAGGCGATGATCATGCCTTCTCGCTCGACCACGCTGAACTGCTCGATCTCACGCTCCAGCACTTCACGCGAGCGACGCACCAGAATCCCCTGCTCTTCCAGCGGGCTGATCAAGTCGAGCAAACCGCCGACGTCTTCAATCGCCGCCTCGCGCACCCGTTCGAATTGCTCTTGCGCAACCAGCGTACCGCCACCGTCACGGGTAAACAGTTCGGTCAGCAGCGCGCCGTCTTCGGCATAGCTGACGATATGGCTACGCGCGACACCGCCACGGCAGGCCTCGGCGGCAGCATCCAACAGTTCTGCCTGATAGTTGCTGCTGCCCAGACGCTGCAGATGCGCCGGCACCTGTTGCGGACGCAGTTCGCGCACCAGTTTGCCGTTCTCGTCGATCAGACCGAGGTCGGCCCCAAACAGCAGCAATTTGTCAGCGCCCAGATCGATGGCGGCGCGGGTGGCGACGTCTTCGCAGGCCAGGTTGAAGATTTCACCGGTCGGCGAATAGCCCAACGGCGAGAGCAGCACGATCGAGCGCTCGTCGAGCAGACGATTGATGCCTTTGCGGTCGACCCGGCGCACTTCGCCGGTGTGGTGATAGTCGACACCTTCCAGCACGCCGATCGGCCGCGCCGTGACCAGGTTGCCGCTGGCTACCCGCAGGCGCGAGCCCTGCATTGGCGACGAGGCCATGTCCATCGACAGCCGCGCTTCGATGGCGATGCGCAACTGGCCAACCGCGTCGATCACGCACTCCAGCGTCGCCGCATCGGTGATGCGCATGCCGTGGTGGTAGTGCGGGGTCAGGCCACGGGCGGCGAGGCGGGTTTCAATCTGCGGGCGCGAACCATGGACCAGCACCAGACGCACGCCAAGGCTGTGCAACAGCACGAGGTCGTGGACGATGTTGCCGAAGTTCGGGTGCTCCACGCCGTCGCCGGGCAGCATGACGACAAAGGTGCAATCGCGGTGGGCATTGATGTAAGGGGACGCGTGACGAAGCCAATTGACGTATTCGGGCATGAACCTGGGCCTGTAATAAATAGCAGCCGGAAAAAGGGCGAAACGGAAAACGCACAGCGGGCTGATGGTTATCGTCGGAACAGGCTTGGCGACACGCGCGCTCTCCTCATGAATACGGGTTGGGGTGCTGGCAATTTACAGCGTTTGGTCTGGCAAAACACAGTCCCTCCTGTGAGGACAGGCTTGCTCGCGAAGGCGTCGTGTCAATCGACATGGATGGACCTGACACTCCGTCTTCGCGAGCAAGCCCGCTCCCACAGGGGGCATCAACGTTCGTCAGTCGTGAGGCAGTAATGTTCAATCAACTGCCGCAATAGCTGCACGGTAGGCTGCAAACGTGACATTTCAAGGTACTCGCCGGGCTGATGTGCACAGGCGATGTCGCCGGGGCCGAGCACGATGGTTTCGCAGCCAAGGCGCTGAAGATAAGGCGCTTCGGTGCCAAACGCTACTGCTTCGGCGCGGTGACCGGTGAGCTTTTCAGCGATGCGCACCAATTCGGCGTCTTCGGCCTGCTCAAACGACGGCACTTCCGGGAACAACGGTTTGTAATCGATCTTCACCTGATGCCGCTCGGCCACCGGATTGAGCTTGCGCAGAATCTCCGCACGCAGGACTTTGGGGTCCATGCCCGGCAGCGGGCGCAGGTCGAATTCCAGCGAACACTGGCCGCAAATGCGGTTGGGGTTGTCACCGCCATGGATGCAGCCGAAGTTCATGGTCGGTTGCGGCACGCTGAATTGCGGGTTGTTGAACTCGCGCTGCCACAACAGGCGCAGGCCGCGCAGTTCGCCGATGGCGTCGTGCATCGCTTCGAGGGCGCTGTGGCCCAGGCGCGGATCCGACGAATGGCCGCTCTGCCCGAGAATGTCGATGCGCTCCATCATGATGCCTTTGTGCATGCGGATCGGCTTGAGCCCGGTCGGCTCGCCGATCACCGCCGCGCGCCCAATCGGACGACCGGCCTCGGCCAGCGCCCGGGCACCGGACATCGAGCTTTCTTCATCACAGGTGGCGAGGATCAGCAGCGGTTGCTTGAATGGCTGGTCAAGCAGTGGCTGCACGGCTTCGATGATCAGGGCAAAAAAGCCCTTCATGTCGCAACTGCCCAGCCCGACCCAGCGGCCGTCGACTTCGGTGAGCTTCAGCGGATCGGTCTGCCACAGCGCATCGTCATAAGGAACGGTATCGCTGTGCCCGGCCAGGACCAGGCCGCCGGGGCCGCTGCCGAAACTGGCGAGCAGGTTGAATTTACCGGGGCTGACCTGCTGGATATCGCAGCTGAAGCCCAGATCACCCAGCCAACCGGCGAGCAAATCGATCACCGCCCGGTTGGACTGATCCAGACTCGGTTGGGTGCAACTGACCGAAGGTGCGGCGATCAGTGCAGCGAACTGGTCTTGCATGGATGGCAAAGGCATCGCTGACTCCAACTCCCGATTTGAAGTCCATCATAGAGCCATCCGGCGCCAGGAATAAACCGCCGCAGGGCGTAGGACGTATCAGTCCTGTACACTGCACGGCCTTGGCAGCCACACATTCCCCCGGCTGCGCTCCCGATCCTGGATTTTCCGGCCATGCAGAAAGAAACCGAAATCAAACTCCGCGTCAGCCGCGAAACCCTCGCCGCCCTGCGCGAGCACCCGTTACTGAAAAAACGCAACAAAAATGGCTGGGAACGCCGTGAGTTGATGAACCAGTACTTCGACACCCCCGAGCGCGATCTGGCCCAGGCCAAAGTCGCCCTGCGTCTGCGCAAGGACGGTGACGAAGTGATTCAGACCCTCAAGACCCGCGGCCAGAGCGTTGCCGGTCTGTCCGAGCGTAACGAGTACGACTGGAAGTTGCCCAAAGCCAAGCTCGACGTGAAGAAACTCGACGGCGAATGCTGGCCCGAGTCGCTGGCCGAGCTCGACAAGAAAACCCTGAAGCCGATCTTCACCACCGACTTCGTCCGCGAGCGCGCCGAAATCGCCTGGGGCCGCGGCAAGGCCAAGGTGGTCATCGAAGCCGCACTGGACCTCGGCCACGTAGTGGTCGGCAAACAGAAAGAAGAAATCTGCGAGCTGGAACTGGAACTGCGCGAAGGCGAGCCGGCGGCACTGCTGGAACTGGCCGCTGAACTGGCCGAAACCCTGGCCCTGATGCCGTGCGACATCAGTAAGGCCGAACGCGGCTACCGTCTGTACGACGCCAACAGCTATTCGCTGAGCCTGCCAGCGCCGCAGCTGACGCCGGAAACCCAACTGGACGACGCCTTCGCCGCGCTCTGCTGGCACCTGCTCGGCAGCAGCCAGCGTCTGGCTGAACAATACCGTTTCAACGGCCACTGGCGCCTGCTGCTGGACTGGGTCGAGAACCTCGCGGAAATGCGCGCCCTGCTTAGCAGCCTCGGTCAGGCTGCACCGCGTCCTGCGACGCACGACTTGCGTGTGGCACTCGATGCATTGCTCGAAGACTGGCGCCCGCTGGTTCAGGTCGGCATCGAAGACGAAGACGTGCGCAAGGCGGCGCCGGAGCAGTTCCTCGAAGAATTGGAAGACCCGCGCTGGGGCCTGTTCTCGCTGACCGCGTCGCGCTGGCTGCTGGCCCGCACCTGGACCGCCGAGCGCAACACTCGTGGCAATCGTCAGGGCGCCGCGCAACTGCACAGCTGGTTGCCACGTCTGTTGGGCGAAGAGGCTACGTCCCTGCAATTGCAGCGTTATCAACAGCAACCGGAAGATCTGGCCGAGCAACTGCCGCGCATCGAGCGCATCCAGGTCTGGCTGCACCACGCGCGCAACGTGCTGGAGATCCCGGAAATGGATCGCCTGTACGGCGAGCTGAACAAACTGGCGCAACTGGCAAACGAGCCGACGATCACTGACGAACTGCTCGATGCGCGCAAGCAGCAGGCGATTGCGGTTTACCAGAATCGTGCCTGGAAAATGCTGCTGCGCATGTAACACAGCTTTCGCGAGCAGGCTCGCTCCCACAGGGGATTGCATTCCAACGGTGGGAGCGCGCCGGCTCCGGGCGGCGATCCGACGAAGCGGCCTGCACAATCAACGCATGACTGGCAGGCTCGTTGTGGACTTGATCTCCGACAGCGCCACAATCGAGTTCACTTCCTGTATCCCCGGCACCAGCGACAGCTTCTCAAAGAAGAACCGCTCATACGCCTCGATATCCGCCGCGACAATGCGCAACAGAAAATCCACCGCCCCCATCAGCACATAACACTCCAAAACCTCCGGAAAGCCACGAATCGCCTCGGTGAATTCGGTGAAGTTCGAACGCCCGTGGGCGTTGAGTTTGATCTCGGCGAAGATCTGCGTGTTCAGGCCGATCTTCTTGCGATCAAGCAAAGTCACCTGACCACGAATGATCCCCTCCTCCTTCATCCGCTGAATCCGCCGCCAGCACGGCGACTGCGACAGGCCCACCTGTTCGGCGATCTGTGCGCTGGACAGCGAAGCGTCCTCTTGCAGCAGAGCGAGTATCCTGCGGTCGTAACTGTCCAGCTCGCTGTGCATAGAAAAACCTCAAATGCCAGATATTACGAATTGATCTTTTCGATCGATCGCCAATAACACCGATTTTAGCCAAGAAATACCCGACACCGAATGTAAAAATTTCTCCAGTGATTTTGGAGACTTGCCATGCCGCACCTTGAAGCCGTGAACAGCACGCCGACCCGCGCCGACGTCTGGAACGTGAGCAATGCCCATTGCCTGGCGCAATATCAGATTCTTGCCGAGGCTGAACCGGATCTTTTGGTGCGGGTGCTGAATCTGTTTGCGCTGCAATTTCTGACGCCCGTCCAGGTCAACGCCGAGCGCCTGGACGATCTGCTGTCGATCGATATGACTATCGACGGACTGAGCTGGCATCGCGCCGAAGTGATTGCGGAAAAACTTCGTAACCTGATCAGCGTCTGCTCGGTGAACCTGCAAAACGCCGACGCGGCGTGGAATACGCCCGCGCAAGCGGCGGGCTGACAAATCCGGCAACGGCTTTGTCGGGTAGTGGCCCAACGGTCTGCGAGGCCACGACTATCCTTTGCGAACTGTCGTTCAAAAGGAGCCCGCATGTCCGTTCAACTTGCCACTCAGGACCGCTGGCTGGATCTCAACGATGTACTGCGTGAACTGGTCGCCCAGGGTTTCATCAGCCAGGACTCGGCGGAGCAGGCGCTCAACGCCCGCCGCCGCCACGCGACCCACGGCCAGCCACATCCGCTGGAGTTCATCGCCAGCCAGCAGCTGGACGACCTCAGCCGTCCGGGCAAACACCTGGACCTGGAAAGCCTGACCCTGTGGCTGGCCCAACAGGCCGGCCAGCCGTATCTGCGCATCGACCCGTTGAAGATCAACGTTGCCGCGATCACTCCGCTGATGTCTTACGCGTTTGCCCAGCGGCACAAGATCCTTGCCGTGGCGGTCGACCGCGATGCCGTGGTCGTCGCCAGCGCCCAGCCCTACGTCACCGGCTGGGAGGCTGACCTGACCCACGTGCTGAAGCTGCCGATCAAACGGGTGGTCGCCAACCCGGTGGACATCCAGCGCTTCAGCGTCGAGTTCTTCCGCCTCGCCAAATCGGTCAGCGGCGCCAACAGTGCCGACCAGCACAGCGGCAACCTCGGCAACTTCGAGCAACTGCTCAACCTGGGTGCCAGCGATCAGGAGCCGGACGCCAACGATGCACACATCGTCAACATCGTCGACTGGCTGTTCCAGTACGCCTTCCAGCAGCGCGCCAGCGATATCCACATCGAACCGCGCCGCGAACAGGGCACGGTGCGTTTTCGCATCGACGGCGTGCTGCACAACGTCTATCAATTCCCGCCGCAGGTGACGATGGCGATCGTCAGCCGCCTGAAAAGCCTCGGGCGGATGAATGTCGCCGAGAAGCGTAAACCCCAGGACGGCCGGGTCAAGACCAAGACTCCGGACGGTGGCGAGGTCGAGTTGCGTCTGTCGACCCTGCCCACCGCGTTCGGCGAAAAAATGGTCATGCGGATTTTTGACCCGGAAGTGCTGCTCAAGGACTTCGATCAGTTGGGCTTCTCCGCCGACGACCTGCGCCGCTGGCAGGACATGACCCGTCAGCCCAACGGCATCATTCTGGTCACCGGGCCGACCGGTTCAGGCAAGACCACCACGCTCTACACCACGCTGAAGAAGCTGGCGACGCCGGAGATCAACCTCTGCACCATCGAAGACCCGATCGAAATGGTCGAGCCGGCGTTCAACCAGATGCAGGTGCAGCACAACATCGACCTGAGCTTCGCCGCCGGGGTACGCGCGTTGATGCGACAGGACCCGGACATCATCATGATCGGCGAGATCCGCGATCTGGAGACTGCCGAAATGGCGATTCAGGCCGCGCTCACCGGACACCTGGTGTTGTCGACCCTGCACACCAACGATGCGCCCAGCGCGATCAGCCGCCTGCTCGAACTAGGCGTGCCGCATTATCTGATCAAGGCCACGGTGCTCGGGGTCATGGCCCAGCGGCTGGTGCGAACTTTATGCCCGCACTGCAAGGCGCCGCTGACGCTGGAAGAGGAAGACTGGCAAACCCTGACCCGCCCGTGGCAAGCCCCCTTGCCGGGCAATGCGCAACGCGCGATCGGTTGCCTGGAGTGCCGCGACACCGGTTATCGCGGGCGCGCCGGGGTCTACGAAATCATGCAACTGAGCGACAGCCTCAAAGCACTCATCACCCCGGACACCGACCTCACCGCCATCCGCCGGCAAGCCTTCAAGGAAGGCATGCGCAGCCTGCGCCTGTCGGGTGCGCAGAAGGTCGCGGCGGGGCTGACTACCCTTGAAGAAGTGCTGCGGGTAACACCGCAGAGCGAGCAGAAATAGGCCACGACGGAACCGGATCGGGGAAATCGCAATCCAACGCCGTAGTTAACCCCCCAGGAGTCACTCAATCATGCGTCTGAAACTTGCTGTCGCCACCCTTGCCTTGCTGTCCCTTCCCGTTGGTTCAGCGATGGCCGACAGCTTTTGGCGTAACGTCATCTCGTCCGGTGCCACCACCGGTTCGACCTACCTGACCTTCAAGGATCACAAGCTGATCGTTGCCGCGCAGGACGATGCCGGCAGCTTCGTCGCCAGCGACGGCGGCATCCGTGGGCCGTACCTGGAAGCAGCGATGCAGAAAGTCCGCGCCGACAACCCGGGCCTGCAGGCCACGGACATGGAACTGGCGAATGCGATTCTGGCGAAGAACGCGGTGGAAGCCGAGTAAGCCTGGCGCCGACAAAAATGCCGCTCAGATGAGCGGCATTTTTTTGCCCGTAATGTCGAATTCACCACATCACTTTGTGGGAGCGAGCCTGCTCGCGAACACGGTGGGTCAGATACAGGTATGTCATCTGACACGACGCCTTCGCGAGCAGGCTCGCTCCCACTCAACCTGGAAATCAGCGGTAATCATCCACCGGCACACACGCGCAAAACAGATTGCGATCCCCATAGACATTGTCGACCCGGTTCACCGCCGGCCAGTATTTATGCGCCTTTGTGTGCGCATCCGGAGTGATGCCCTGTTCGATGCTGTAAGGCCGCTCCCAGACCCCGGTAACATCCGCCAGCGTATGCGGAGCACGCTTGAGCGGATTGTCTTCCGCCGGCCAGTTGCCGTTCTGCACCTCGGTGATTTCCGCACGAATGCTCAACATGGCGCCGATAAACCGGTCCAGCTCAGCCTTGGACTCGCTCTCGGTAGGCTCGACCATCAGCGTCCCCGGCACCGGGAATGACATGGTTGGCGCATGGAAGCCGTAGTCCATCAGACGCTTGGCGACGTCCTCTTCGCTGATCCCGGTCTGCGCCTTCAACGGCCGTAGATCGAGAATGCACTCATGGGCAACCCGTCCGTTGCGCCCGGTGTACAGCACCGGGAAAGCGCCGGATAAGTGTTGCGCCAGATAATTCGCCGCCAGGATCGCCACTTCGCTGGCGTCCGCCAATTGCGGCCCCATCATCGCGATGTACATCCAGCTGATCGGCAAAATGCTCGCGCTGCCCCACGGCGCCGCGCTGACCGCACCGTTCTGCGGCAGCGGGCCGTCGATCGGCACCACCGGGTGATTGGCGACGAACGGCGCCAGATGCGCACGAATGCCGATCGGCCCCATGCCCGGCCCGCCGCCGCCATGCGGAATGCAAAAGGTCTTGTGCAGGTTCATGTGTGACACGTCGGCGCCGATGTCCGCCGGCCGCGCCAGCCCGACCTGCGCATTGAGGTTGGCGCCGTCCATGTACACCTGCCCGCCGTGCTTGTGGATAACTTCGCAGATTTCGCTGATGCCTTCCTCGTACACGCCGTGGGTCGAAGGATAGGTCGCCATCAGGCACGACAACTTGTCCCCCGCCTCGGCAGCCTTGGTTTTCAGGTCATCCAGATCGACGTTGCCAGCCTCGTCGCACTCGACGATCACCACGCGCATCCCCGCCATCTGTGCCGAAGCCGGGTTGGTGCCGTGGGCCGAAGACGGAATCAGGCAGATGTCCCGTGCGCCCTGATGCCGGCTCTCGTGATATTTGCGAATCGCCAGCAGCCCGGCGTACTCGCCCTGAGCGCCGGAGTTAGGCTGCATGCAGATCGCATCAAACCCGGTGATCGCACACAACCAGCGCTCCAGCTCTTCGATCATCAAGGTGTAACCGATCGCCTGCTCCCGAGGCGCAAACGGGTGCAGGTTGGCGAACTGCGGCCAGGTGATCGGGATCATTTCGCTGGTGGCATTGAGTTTCATGGTGCAGGAGCCCAGCGGGATCATCGACTGGTTGAGCGCCAGATCCTTGTTCTCCAATTGCTTGAGGTAGCGCAGCATCTCGGTTTCGCTGTGATGCGCGTTGAACACCGGATGAAGCAGGTAAGGCGTCTTGCGCTGGAGGGAGTCGGGGATGCCTGAAACCAGCGTTTCTGCATCCATTTCGTCGACGTTCAACCCATGATCGGCGCCGAGCAGCACATCGAACAGTTTCGCTACCGTGTTTTCATCGCAAGTCTCGTCGAGGCTCAAGCCCACTCGGCCCCGGCCAAGAATCCGCAGGTTGATCTGCGCAGCCTTGGCGCTGTCGATGATCGCGCTCTGCGCGCCACCCACGTCGAGGGTCAGGGTGTCGAAAAACTGCCCGTTGACCCGTTGGAGGCCGTGGCGCTCAAGGCCCGCAGCCAGAATGCAGGTCAGCCGATGTACCCGCTGGGCGATCCGTTTCAAGCCTTCAGGCCCGTGATACACCGCGTAGAAACTGGCGATGTTGGCCAGCAGCACCTGCGCGGTACAGATGTTCGAATTGGCCTTCTCCCGGCGAATGTGTTGCTCGCGGGTTTGCAGGGCCATGCGCAACGCGACGTTGCCGCGAGCGTCCTTCGAGACGCCGATGATCCGCCCCGGGATCGCCCGTTTGTATTCGTCGCGGCTGGCAAAAAACGCCGCATGCGGGCCGCCGTAACCCATCGGCACACCAAAGCGCTGGGACGAACCGAACACCACGTCCGCGCCCAGTTCACCCGGCGGCGTCAGCAGCAACAGGCTCAGCAGGTCCGCCGCCACACAGGCCAGCGCCTGCTGCGCGTGCAGTTGATCGATGACCGGGCGCAGATCGCGGATCTCGCCGTGGGTGTCGGGATACTGCAGCAGTGCGCCAAACACCTGGTGCTGTTTCAGGTTATCCACAGCGTCGATGATCAGTTCAAAGCCGAAACCTTCGGCGCGGGTCTGCACCACGGAGATGGTCTGCGGATGACAGTTCTCGTCGACGAAAAACAGATTGCTCCTGGACTTCGCCACACGCTTGGCCAACGCCATGGCTTCCGCCGCAGCGGTGGCTTCGTCGAGCAACGAGGCGTTGGCCAGTTCAAGCCCGGTGAGGTCGATGGTCAGTTGCTGAAAATTCAGCAACGCTTCAAGACGGCCCTGGGCGATCTCCGGTTGGTACGGGGTGTACGCGGTGTACCAGCCGGGATTTTCCAGCACGTTGCGCAGGATGACCGTCGGCGTCAGCGTGCCGTGGTAGCCCATGCCGATCAGACTGGTCCACACCTGGTTCTGCTCGGCATAACCGCGCAGCCTGGCCAGCGCCGCCTGTTCGTCGAGGGCCGGCGGCAAATCCAGCGCCCGGTTCAGGCGAATGCCCGGCGGCACCGTCTGCTCGATCAGTTCGACCCGGCTGCCGAGACCGAGGCTGTCGAGCATCGCCTGCTGTTCGGCAGCGTCGGGCCCCAAATGGCGGCGCAGGAAGGCTTCAGGGTCGCGTAACTGGCTCAAGGATGGCAACTGGGACATGACGGGCTCTCTCTTGACTGGCGCTCGGCGTCAATGCAACACGGTCAAACCAGCATAGCAGCCGATACCGACGCGCACGGCTTGGCGGCACAGGGCGTTCCGGGGCATGCTGTAGCGCCTGCATCAGGCGTCCAACTTTCGGATGATCGAATCCTCATGAGCCAACTGCCGTTCCTGCCGTTTTCCAAACCTGTCATTGATGAAGCCACGATTGCCGCCGTCGGCGATGTGCTGCGCTCCGGCTGGATCACCAGCGGGCCGAAGGTCCAGGCCTTCGAAGCACAGCTGTCGGAATACTTCGGCGGGCGCCCGGTGCGCACGTTCAACTCCGGCACCTGCACCATGGAAATCGCCTTGCGCATCGCCGGCATCGGGCCGGGTGATGAAGTGATCACCACGCCGATCTCCTGGGTCGCCACTGCCAACGTGATTCTGGAAGTCGGCGCCACGCCGGTGTTTGCTGACATCGACCCGGTGACCCGCAACATCGACCTGGACCAGCTGGAAGCGGCGATCACCCCGCGCACCAAAGCGGTGATTCCGGTGTACCTCGCCGGCTTGCCAGTAGACATGGATCGGCTGTACGCCATTGCCCGCCAACATAATCTGCGCATTGTCGAAGACGCCGCCCAGGCGCTGGGTTCGAGCTGGAAGGGTCAACGCATCGGCGCCACCGGCGATTTCGTGTCGTTCAGCTTTCAGGCCAACAAGAACGTGACCTGCTCCGAGGGCGGCTGCCTGGTGCTGAACACCCCGGAAGAAGCGCGGCTGGCGGAGAAGTATCGTCTGCAAGGCGTGACCCGCAACGGCTTCGACGGCCTCGATGTCGATGTGCTCGGCGGCAAATTCAACATGACCGACGTCGCCGCGACCATCGGCCTGGGACAGTTTGCCCACATCGAGACGCTGACCGCCCATCGCCAAGAACTGGCCCGTCACTACTTCACATGTTTTGGCGATGACTTTGAAGCGACCTATGGCGCCCAGCTGCCGCCAGCGGATTTCACCCACAGCAACTGGCACCTGTTCCAGCTGGTGCTGCCAGAGCGCAAGGACGGCTTGCCGGCACGGGCCACGTTCATGGAGCAGATGCAGGCCAAAGGCATCGGCATCGGTTACCACTACCCGCCGATCCATTTGCTCAGCCTGTACCGCGAGCGCGGTTTCCAGGAAGGCATGCTGCCGGTGGCCGAGCGCGTCGGGCGACTGATTGTGTCGTTGCCGATGTTCACTACCATGACCAAGGATGACGTCGAGCGTTCGGTGGCGGCGGTGAAAGCGGTGTTGCGCGACGCCTGATCGGCGCCCACAAAAAAGCCCCGACAGGTCGGGGCTTTGCGGTGTAGCGGGCACTTACTCGCCGATGGCAGCCTTGTAGGCGGCGGCGTCGAGCAGATTGTCCAGCTCGGCCTTATCGCTTGGCTTGAGCTTGAAGATCCATGCGCCGTACGGGTCGTTGTTCAGGTCTTCCGGCGCATCGGCCAGCGCTTCGTTGATTGCGATCACTTCACCGCTGATCGGCGAGTAGATGTCGGACGCCGCTTTCACGGACTCGACCACACCGGCCGCTTCACCGGCTTCGAACACCTTGCCCACTTCAGTCAACTCAACGAACACCACATCGCCCAGCGCTTCCTGCGCGTGATCGCTGATGCCCACGGTAACGGTGCCGTCGGCTTCCAGACGTGCCCACTCATGACTTTCGGCAAAACGCAGTTCAGCGGGGATATTGCTCATGCTCGGTGTCCTCAAGAAAGTTGTCAGCGGTCATGCCCGCCGGAAAAGGTTAGATCAAGGTTTTGCCATGGCGCACGAAGGTCGGCTTGACCACTCGTACCGGATACCACTTGCCACGGATTTCCACTTCGGCGCGGTCGGCTGTGGCCATCGGTACACGCGCCAGGGCAATCGATTTGCTTAGCGTAGGAGAGAAACTACCACTGGTGATCTCCCCTTCGCCAACATCGGCGATACGAACCACCTGATGAGCACGTAAAACACCGCGTTCCTCAAGCACCAGGCCCACCAGTTTGTGCGCAACACCGGCGGCTTTTTCCGCTTCCAGCGCTGCACGACCGATAAACTGCCGCGAGGCCGGTTCCCAGGCAATGCTCCAGGCCATATTGGACGCCAGCGGCGAGACATCCTGATGAATGTCCTGGCCGTAGAGGTTCATCCCGGCTTCCACCCGCAACGTGTCACGGGCGCCGAGGCCGATCGGCGAAATGCCGGCGCCCACCAGATCGTTGAAGAACCCCGGGGCCTGATCGGCCGGCAGAGCGATTTCCAGACCGTCCTCTCCGGTGTAACCGGTGCGCGCAATGAACCAGTCGCCATCGACGTGAGCTTCAAACGGCTTGAGATGCTGGATCAGTTCGGCGCGGGACTGGGTCACCAGCTCGGCGATCTTGTGCCGGGCCTGCGGGCCTTGAATGGCGAGCATCGCCAGCTCGGAGCGCTCCTGCAGGTTGACCTTGAAACCGGCGACGTGCGCCTGCATCCAGGCCAGATCCTGATCACGGGTGGAGGCGTTGACCACCAGCCGATAACCGTCTTCGAGGCGATAGACGAGCATGTCATCGACGATGCCGCCGCGCTCGTTGAGCATGGTGCTGTAGAGCGCGCGGCCGGGGCGGTGCAGGCGCTCGACGTCATTGGCCAGCAAATGCTGCAGCCAGGCCTTGGCCTGGGCACCGGTGACATCGATCACGGTCATGTGGGAAACATCGAAGACCCCGCAATCGCGGCGCACCTCGTGGTGCTCCTCGACCTGCGAGCCGTAATGCAGTGGCATGTCCCAACCGCCAAAATCGACCATTTTCGCGCCGAGGGCGAGATGCAGGTCATACAGAGGCGTACGCTGTCCCATGGGTTTCTCCTTCCGGGCGTGGCGAAGGTGCGGACAGCCGCTGTACGGGGTGAAAGCCGCGAAATAGAAGGCTTTCAGCCGATTTCAGCGAACGGGTCTGTCAGACGAACCGCACCGAATGCCGCGCATTGTAGCCGCATGATTCAGGACTCACTACTAAGTGTTTCGATGCGCCGAGCGGCGGATCAGGCCGATGACCGGCAATAAACCGACCAACACCAGGGTCAACGCCGGCAACGACGCACGCGCCCACTCGCCCTCGCTGGTCATTTCAAAGATCCGCACCGCCAGCGTGTCCCAGCCAAACGGGCGCATCAACAGGGTCGCGGGCATTTCCTTGAGCACATCGACGAACACCAGCAACGCGGCGCTCAGCGTGCCGGGCAACAACAACGGCAGATACACTTTGAAAAACAGTCGCGGCCCACTGACACCCAGGCTCCGTGCCGCTTCAGGCAAAGATGGCCGTATACGCGCCAGACTGTTTTCCAGCGGCCCGTAGGCCACGGCAATGAAGCGCACCAGATAGGCCATCAACAAAGCCGCCAGACTGCCCAGCAGCAGCGGCTTGCCGGCGCCCCCGAGCCAGCCCGAAAGCGGAATCACCAGTTCGCGGTCGAGGTAGCTGAAGGCGAGCATGATCGACACCGCCAAGACTGAACCCGGCAGCGCATAACCGAGATTGGCCAGGCTGACGCCGGAACGGATCGCCCGGGTCGGCGCCAGTCGTCGGGCAAACGCCAGCAGCAGCGCGACGCTGACGGTAATCAGCGCCGCCATGCCGCCCAGATACAAGGTGTGCAGGATCAGCCCGGTGTAGCGCTCATCCAGATCGAAACGGCCGCGCTGCCAGAACCAGACGATCAGTTGCAGCAGCGGAATGACGAAGGCGCAGGCGAACACCAATCCACACCAGCTCGTCGCCGCGAAGGCCTTGAATCCACGCAAGTGATACAGCGCTTTCACCCGCGGCCGCTCGTTGCTCGCCCGGTTGGCGCCGCGCGCACGCCTCTCGCCGTAGAGCACCAGCATCACCACCAGCAACAACAGGCTCGCCAGTTGTGCCGCGCTGGGCAGACTGAAGAAGCCGTACCAGGTCTTGTAGATCGCGGTGGTGAAGGTGTCGAAGTTGAACACCGATACCGCCCCGAAATCGGCCAGGGTTTCCATCAGCGCCAGCGCCACACCGGCGCCAATCGCCGGACGCGCCATTGGCAACGCCACCCGCCAGAACGCCTGCCAGGGCGATTGGCCGAGCACCCGCGCAGCTTCCATCAGGCCTTTGCCTTGCGCAAGAAATGCGGTGCGCGCCAGCAGATAGACGTAGGGATAAAACACCAGCACCAGCACCACAATCACCCCGCCTGTGGAGCGCACTCGCGGCAGGCGCAAACCGCTGCCGAACCACTCACGCAGCAGGGTTTGCACGGGGCCGGCGAAGTCCAGCAGACCGACGAAGACGAACGCCAGCACATAGGCAGGAATGGCAAATGGCAGCATCAGCGCCCAGTCGAGCCAGCGACGGCCGGGAAACTCGCAGAGGCTGGTAAGCCACGCCAGACTGACACCGAGCAGCGTCACGCCGACGCCCACGCCAAGCACCAGCGTCAGAGTGTTGCCCAGCAGGCGCGGCAGCTGGGTTTCCCACAGGTGCGACCAGATCTGCTGATCGATGGTTTGCCACGACAACAGCAGAACACTCAGAGGCAACAGCACCAGCGCAGCGATGGCGCAGACGATGGGGTACCAGCGGCGTTGAGCGGGGTGGGCCACTTTTGAATCTCTGGAGGGATTGGGGTGATCTTGGATTGAGTATTTCAGGTTGGGATTGTTGCCCTCTCCCTTGGGGAGAGGGACTGGATCTTGAAGCAGTCGAGCCTATCGGAAGAGACTCAGTTCCAGCCCGCCCGATCCATCATCCGGATCGCCTCTGCCTGGCGTTTGCCCGCCACTTCCACCGGCAAGGTGTCGGCAATGAACTTGCCCCACGCTGCCACTTCCTCGGAAGGTTTCACCGCCGGGTTGGCCGGGAATTCCTGGTTCACGTCGGCGAAGATCTTCTGCGCCTCCGGCGTGGTCATCCACTCCACCAGCGCCTTGGCCGCTTCCGGGTGCGGCGCGTGTTTGGTCAGGCCGATGCCCGACAGGTTGACGTGCACGCCGCGATCGGCCTGATTCGGCCAGAACAGTTTCACCGGCAGCTCCGGTTTCTGCTTGTGCAGGCGACCGTAGTAGTAGGTGTTGACGATGCCGACATCACACTGACCGGCGTCGATCGCCTCCAGCACCGCAACGTCGTCGGAGAACACGTCGGTGGACAGGTTGTTGACCCAGCCCTTGAGGATCTTCTCGGTCTTCTCGGCGCCGTGCACCTCGATCATGGTCGCGGTCAGCGACTGGTTGTAGACCTTCTTCGCCGTGCGCAGGCACAGGCGCCCTTCCCAGTTCTTGTCGGCCAGCGCTTCGTAGGTGGTCAACTCGCCCGGTTTCACGCGCTCGGTGGAATAGGCGATGGTCCGCGCGCGCAGGCTCAGGCCAGTCCAGGCATGGGTCGAGGAGCGATATTGCAGAGGAATGTTGGCGTCGATGGTCTTCGAGGTGAACGGCTGCAGGATGCCCATCTGCTCGGCTTGCCAGAGGTTGCCGGCATCGACGGTGAGCAGCAGGTCGGCGGTGGCGTTTTCACCTTCAGCCTTGATGCGCTGCATCAGCGGCGCTTCCTTGTCGGTGATGAACTTGATCTTCACCCCGGTTTTCGCGGTGTAGGCGTCGAACACCGGCTTGATCAGTTCATCGATACGCGAGGAGTAGACCACCACCTCGTCGGCGGCCTGGGCGGTGGTGCTGCCGATCAGGGTCAGGGCCAGTGCGGTCAGAAGACGCTTGGGTGCCAACATGGGAGTGATCTCTGGGTCGGAAAATGTGAGCCAAATGATAAGGACTCACATTTACCACCTCAATCGAACTCTTTTCCAAGGAGTTACCAGATGTTGCACAGTTCCGAAACTGCGGTGAATGGACGGACGCCATCGCGAGCAGGCTCACCCCTACAGTCGGAATGCGTTCCCATGCAGGAGTAAGCCTGCTCGCGAGGAGGTCATCAGCCTCAATGAAGATGTCAGGGTTTGGCGAGCGCCGGAAGGTCGCCTGTAAGGCCAAGTGCTTCACGAACAAAGAGAGCCTTGGCCTCCGGCATCTGCTCCACCAGCTTCAACCCGGCATTGCGCAGCCAGCGCACCGGCAATGGGTCCGCCTGGAACAAACGCTCGAAGCCCTCCATCGCCGCCATCAGCGCCAGGTTGTGCGGCATGCGCCGACGTTCATAGCGGCTCAGCACCTTCACGTCCGCCAGTCGCTCGCCGCGCTCGGCTGCCTGCAACAGCACTTCAGCCAGCACCGCCGCATCGAGGAAACCCAGGTTCACGCCCTGCCCGGCCAACGGGTGAATGGTGTGCGCCGCATCGCCGATCAGCGCCAGGCCTTCGGCCACGTAGCGTTTGGCATGCCGTTGACGCAGCGGCACGCACAGTCGCGGGTCGGCACTGATGACGTCGCCAAGACAGCCTTCGAACGCACGCTCCAGCTCACGGCAGAACGCAGTTTCATCCAGCGCCATCAGGCGTTCGGCTTCACTCGGCGTGGTCGACCAGACGATCGAGCACCAGTCCTGCTGCCCGTCACGCTCCAGCGGCAAAAACGCCAGCGGCCCGTGATCGGTGAAACGCTGCCACGCGGTCATCCGGTGCGGCTTGCTGCTGCGTACGCTGGTGACGATGGCGTGGTGCAGGTAATCCCACTCGCGGGTGGCGACACCGGTCAGGCGACGCACCGCCGAGTTCGCACCGTCCGCAGCGATCACCAGCGGCGCGCGCAACTGACGACCATCCGCCAGGGTCAGCAGCCAGTCGTCACCGGAGCGACGCATCTGCTCAAGTCGCGCATTGGCCAGCATGCCCAGATCGCAGTCGTGCAAACGATCGAGCAAGGCGTCCTGCACGACACGGTTTTCGACGATATGTCCCAGCACCTCGGCGTGCACACTGCTCGCCGAGAAATGAATCTGTCCGGTGCCGCTGCCGTCCCACACATGCATGTCGGTGTACGGGCTGCTGCGGCGCTTGGCGATGCCGTCCCACACGCCGAGGCGCTCGAGAATCCGCTGGCTGGCCGCCGACAAGGCGCTCACCCGTGGCTCGAACGGCGCGGCGGCATCGAACGGTTTGACGCTCAGCGGGCTGCCGTCGAGCAGCAGGACTTCGAGCCCGCTGTCCTGCAACGCCAACGCGAGGGCGCTGCCGACCATTCCAGCTCCGACAATCAGCAGATCTGCGCGCATTTCCATGCTTTAAGCCTGTCTCGCTTGCGGCTTGAGCCGCACGTAAAGGGTTTTTCCGACCCGCGCCACGAGGTTGCCGGCGCCGTCATGAATGTCGACCTGCAATTGCGGCAGGTATTTCTCGCCGTTGGCGGTCTGCCGACGGATCTCGTCGAGCAGGGTGTCGTCGATGTTGAACCGGGCGAACACCGGGCCTTTGCCCGGCGCGATGAAATCGATATCGGCCGCCTTGTCCCAGACGATGTACCGCGAACCGAGGTTTTCCATGAGCATCAGCATGAAGAACGGATCGACCATCGAATACAGACTGCCGCCGAACTGGGTACCGACATAGTTGCGGTTGTACCAACCCAGGCCCATCGACACCTGCACGTCGCGAAAGTCATCGCTGATGTGTCGTACCCGCACGCCGGCACCCAGGTATGGCGGGTAGAACGTCATCACCCAGCGCATCAGTCGCGCCTTGCCGAATTTCGCGGTCAACCACTTAAGCATCCGGGCGTGTTCCCAGCCCCATGGCCTGACGGGCGAACCAGCGCTTGGCCGGTGGCAGCAGATCGAGGCCGAGCAAGCCGATGTTGCGGCCCAGCGAGACCAGCGGCTGGGTGCTGCCGAACAGCCGTGTGACCTGATCGGAGAAGCCCACGGTAAGGTCCTGATCCAGACGCTGACGCTCGCGATACGCTTGCAAGGTAGCGAAATCGCCCAGCGGTTTGTCACTGGCGAGCAACGCCGCGGCCAAGGCATCGGCGTCGCGCAGCGACAGGTTGAAACCCTGCCCGGCAATCGGGTGCAGGCTGTGCGCGGCGTTGCCGAGCACGGCCAGATGCGAGCGCACTTGCTCCTCGGCCTCGACCAGCGTCAGCGGATACAGATGCCGCGCCCCAACCTGTTTCAAGGTGCCGAGACGGTAGCCGAACACGCCTTGCAGTTCGCTGAGGAAGTCGCGTTCGCTGAGGTCGGCCAGGCGTTGCGCGTCCATCCCCAGGCGGGTCCAGACCAGCGCGCAGCGGTTGTCCGGCAGCGGCAGCAGCGCCATCGGCCCTTCGTCGGTGAAGCGCTCGAAGGCCATGCCGTTGTGCGCTTCGCTCGGGGTGATGTTGGCGATCAGCGCACTCTGGTTGTACGGACGCTTGCGCACGTTGATGCCCAACTGCTCGCGCAGACCGGAGCGGCCGCCATCGGCGAGTACCGCCAGATCACACTCGATGGTGGTTTCATCATTGAGGGTCAGGCGATAGCCATCGGGCAGCGGCTCCATGCGCGTGACTTCCGCGGGGCAGCGCCAGCTGATCACCTCTTTATCGAGGTGCTGCCACAGGCACTGGCCAAGCCAGGCGTTTTCCACCACGTAACCCAGGGCCGGTACGCCCTCTTCCATCGCCGATAGACGGGCGGTGGAGAAGCGGCCACGGTCGGACACGTGAATCTGTTTGATCGGCTCGGCGCGGCGGGAAATCTCCTGCCACACGCCCAACCGCTGATAGATCTGCCGCGAACCGAAGGACAGCGCCGACGAACGGGCGTCGTAGCTCGGCTGCCAGCTGTCACCGGGGGCGAACGGTTCGATCAGCACGATTTTCCAGCCGCAAGCCTTGGCCCCGGCCTGCAGGGCCAACGCCAGACTGGCGCCGACCAGGCCGCCACCGATGATTGCCAGATTGACTCGACTCATGCCGCGTGTGTCCGTGCTTGCGCCATCAGCGCTTCGATCTCGGCGACGGTTTTCGGTACGCCGCTGGTCAGGATTTCACAACCGCTCTTGGTCACTACCACGTCATCCTCGATGCGCACGCCAATGCCGCGCCATTTCTTCGCTACGTTCTGGTTGTCCGGGGCGATGTAGATGCCCGGCTCCACGGTCAGCGCCATGCCGACCTCCAGTACGCGCCATTCGCCGCCGACCTTGTATTCGCCGACGTCGTGTACATCCATGCCCAGCCAGTGGCCGGCACGGTGCATGTAAAACGCTTTATAGGCTTCGTTCGCGATCAGCTCGTCGACCTCGCCTTGCAGGATCCCGAGCTTGACCAGGCCGGTGGTAATAACCCTGACCGTGGCTTCGTGCGCCTGATTCCAGTTTTTGTTCGGGGCGATTTCGGCAAAGGCGGCTTCCTGCGAGGCCAGCACCAACTCGTAAATCGCTTTCTGCTCGGCGGAAAACTTGCCGTTGACCGGCCAGGTACGGGTGATGTCGCTGGCGTAGCAATCGATCTCGCAACCGGCGTCGATCAACACCAGATCGCCGTCCTTGAGCAGCGCGTCATTCTGCTGGTAATGCAGGATGCAGCTGTTGCGCCCCGCCGCGACGATCGAACCATAGGCCGGCATCTTCGCCCCGCCCTTGCGGAATTCGTAATCGAGCTCGGCTTCGAGGCTGTACTCGTGGAGCCCGGCCCGACTGGCCTGCATCGCGCGGATATGAGCCTGAGCAGAAATCCGTGCGGCTTCGCGCATCACCTTCACTTCTGCCGCCGATTTATACAGACGCATATCGTGCAACAGGTGATCCAGGGCAACGAATTCGTTCGGTGGCTGAGCGCCGAGGTGCGCCTTGGAGCGGATCACGTTGATCCAGTCCATCAGGTGGCGATCGAATTCCGGGTTGCTGCCCATTGCCGAATACACCCGGTCGCGGCCTTCGATCAGGCCTGGCAGGATGTCGTCGATATCGGTAATGGGGAACGCGTCATCGGCGCCGTAATCACGGATCGCACCTTCCTGCCCTGCACGCAGGCCGTCCCACAATTCGCGTTCGGCATTACGTTCACGGCAGAACAGCACGTACTCACCATGCTCGCGCCCCGGCATCAACACGATGACGGCTTGTGGCTCGGTGAATCCGCTGAGGTACTGGAAGTCGCTGTCCTGACGGTAGACGTGCTCGACGTCGCGGTTGCGGATCGCTACCGCGGCGGCGGGCAGGATCGCGATGCTGTTGGGTTCCATCTGCGCCATCAGGGCCTTGCGGCGACGGCTGTATTCCGCTTTGGGGATATGGGTCATGGGCAGATGGCTTTCCCTGGCACGCGATTAATGCAGCGACGGCTTGGCGGCTGGCGGCACGTCGGCTTTCTTGGTTTCCGAGAACAGCAGCAGCGGCGCGACGCGCAGGTACTCCATGACTTCCATGTAGTCGGATTCGCCGTCTTCGGATTCTTCCAGGGCATCTTGCACCTGAGAGATGGCCGCAAGGTCCTGCAACACTACGGTGGCATCAGTGCTGAGCATGCTGCTGTCGCGGCAGTTCAGGCCGAAGCCGCTGAGAAAGCCCTGGCACCACTCGCCCAATGCAGCGGCGCGGTCAGCCAGCGGGGCGTCATCGGTCGGCAGCAGCAGAACGACGGTGACGACGGTGACGTCGTCACCGGTCAGCTCGCCCTTGACCATCTCTTGCAGGCCGATCAGGGCGTTACGGACGTTGTCCTGGATGTCGCCTTCGAGCAGTTCGGCGGCGTCGATCAACCAGCCTTCGTTATCGAAGCCGGCGCCGGCGCAACTGCGGCCGAGCAGCATGCCATGCAGTTCGGCAGGCGAGACGTTGTGGCCGCTGGCAGTCAGCAGGGAGGCAAAGGCTTGGTACGGGGAATTCGCAATGGTCATGGGCAGCTAGGCGCCAGACGGCGCTATGTCTAGAATGAAGGCCTTGTATCCTACATCGACAGACTCGCCAAGACTATTAAAGGCTGTCCGCCCGCTATCCCATCAGACAGACTCCGACTCAGTGGACACAATGGAAGACACCGACCTGCAAGCGCTGATGGCCAGACTCGAACTGCTGATTAGTCGAGTGGAGCAACTTAAGAGTCAAAACGCACTCTTACTAGCTCAGGAAAAGACCTGGCGCGAGGAACGCGCTCACCTCATTGAAAAAAACGAAATCGCCCGGCGTAAGGTCGAATCGATGATTTCGCGCCTCAAGGCCCTGGAGCAAGACTCATGAGTTCAAGCAATAGCGTTACCGTGCAGATCCTCGACAAAGAATATTCGATCATCTGCCCGCAGGAAGAACGCAGCAATCTGGTCAGTGCCGCACGCTATCTGGACGGCAAGATGCGCGAGATTCGCAGCAGCGGCAAAGTCATCGGTGCCGACCGTATCGCCGTGATGGCCGCGCTGAACATCACCCATGACCTCTTGCACAAAGAAGAGCGCCCGGACATCCAGGCCAGCGGCTCGACCCGTGAACAGGTGCGCGACTTGCTCGATCGTGTCGATCTGGTGCTGGCCACCGATCCGGACGTCACCAAGGGCTGATTCGCCAGGCCGCTTGAGGTATACTCGCGGCACTCCCTGGGGTGCTTGCCAGTTGACGATGTCCCTGAGCCGATTCGCACTACCCTGGAGGTTGCACGTTGGGCTGGTGTGCATGTCCGCCAGACGGAAAGCCTTAAAGTCTACTGCATCCTCCACCTTGAACTTTCGGGTTCAAGGGCTAAGTTGACAGCGGTTCATCCGGGGAGCCTGATTCGAATCCGATGCCGGTTTTTGCCGGCATCGGATTTTTTATGCGTGCGTTTTCGCCCTCATCTGCCGAAGCCGAACCATGACCGAACCTGCGCTACTGCCCCGCCCGCAACTCCGTCGCCTGCTACGCGAGGCGCGCCGCGCGCTGACGCCGAGCGAGCAACGTCAGGCCGCCAAAGGCCTGTTCCGCCAACTGGCACAAGACCCGCACTTCCGCCGGGCGAAACACATTTCTCTGTATCTGCCCACCGACGGTGAAATCGATCCGCGCCTGCTGCTGCGCGAAGCCCAGCGTCGCGGCAAGGCGACCTACCTGCCGGTGCTCAGCGCCTGGCCGCGAACCAAAATGGTCTTCCAGCGCATTCGCCCCGCCGACAAGCTCAAGCCCAATCGCTTCCGCATTCTCGAACCGCGCGCCAACCTGGCCCGCCAACGCAAGATCTGGACGCTGGATCTGGTGTTGCTGCCACTGGTGGGGTTTGACGATGTCGGCGGACGCCTGGGGATGGGCGGTGGCTTCTACGACCGCAGCCTGGCGTACCTGGCCCGGCGCAAAAACTGGCGCAAGCCGACGCTGTTGGGGCTGGCCCATGAATGTCAGAAGGTCGGACGCCTGGCGCAGGCAAGCTGGGATGTACCGTTGCAGGGCACGGTGACGGACAAGGCGTGGTATTTCGCAGACTAGACGCCGCGCAGATCAGCGGCGTCGGAGAGGCCGTTTCAGCGCTTGAAGGCGGTCGACTGCTGAACCTGTTGCGCGACTTCAACCGGAGCATCGGTCTTGCTTGTCCACAGACTTTGCGCATAACCGGTGGTCACGACGCCCAGGCCGAACAAAATAACCAAAGTCCATAGCAAATCCGGTTTGCGTTTCATCGATTGCCCCCCTCAAGGCACATCATCACGATGACAGCAGCGGTTTCCGTTCGTAGGCCGTGCAGCAGCGTCAAGCTTTAAAGGCCGGCATTTTGCGACAACGTGAACCCGGGCGCAAACACTGACGTCAACCGACCGTCGGTTTGTCATAAAATTGCCCGACAACCTGCCCAATGACCGCTTGAGGAGCAAAAGACATGGCCTACTGGCTGATGAAATCCGAGCCCGATGAACTCTCGATCAAAGGTCTGGAGAAACTTGGCACAGCGCGCTGGGACGGGGTTCGCAACTATCAGGCACGCAATTTCCTGCGGGCGATGGCGGTGGGGGATGAGTTCTTTTTCTACCATTCCAGCTGCCCGGAGCCGGGAATTGCCGGAATCGGCAGAATTATCGAGGCGGCGTACCCGGATCCCACCGCACTGGAGCCGGAGAGTCATTACTTCGATCCGAAGGCTACCCCGGAGAAAAACGCCTGGAGCGCGATTGATGTCGAGCACGTCGAGACGTTTGTGCGGGTGTTGAAGCTGGATTATCTGAAGCAGCAGACGGCGCTGGCGGAAATGCCATTGGTGCAGAAGGGTTCGCGGCTGTCGGTGATGCCGGTAACGGCAGAGCAGTGGGCGGCAGTGATCGCGCTCAAACCCTGATTCATTGGGCGACTGATCAATTGCTTTCGCGAGCCAGCCCG
>NZ_AYMJ01000022.1 GCF_000633255.1 Pseudomonas sp. H1h | reverse complement strand
ACATAGAATCTCCCACATTTGTTATGTGCTGGCCGCTAAATTATTTGGCGGACGACACCCGCCACACCTTGTTGCCCACATCGTCGGCCACCAGCAAACCGCCTTGCTGGTCGATCACCACGCCCACCGGGCGGCCCAGAGCGTTCTCGTCCTTGTCGAGGAAGCCGGTCAGCACATCGACCGGTGCTCCGTTCGGCTTGCCGGCGGCGAACGGTACGAAAATCACTTTATAGCCACTGTGCGGTTTGCGGTTCCATGAGCCATGCTGGCCAATGAACGCGCCTTCCTTGAATTGCGCCGGCAGGCTGTTGCCCTCGGCGAATGTCAGGCCCAGCGAGGCGGTGTGCGGGCCTACGGCGTAGTCAGGAGCAATGGCCTTGGCCACCAGATCGAGGTTTTGCGGTTTTACGCGCACATCCACATGCTGGCCGTAATAGCTGAAGGGCCAGCCATAGAAGCCGCCGTCCTTGACTGAGGTGATGTAGTCCGGCACCAGGTCGCTGCCGATCTCGTCACGCTCGTTGACCGCCGTCCACAGCGCGCCAGAGGTTGGCTCCCACGCGAGACCGTTGGGGTTGCGGATGCCCGAGGCGAAGATCCGGTGGTTGCCTGTGGCGCGATCCACTTCCCAGATCGCCGCGCGACCTTCCTCTTTATCCAGGCCGTTTTCGCCGACGTTGCTGTTCGAGCCGACGGTGACGTACAACTTGCTGCCGTCCTTGCTGGCGATAACGTTCTTGGTCCAGTGATGGTTCAGTGTGCCGCCTGGCAGGTCGGTGACTTTGATCGGCTGCGTCTTGATCTCGGTCGCGCCTGGCTCGTAGTGGAAGCGCAGCAAGCGATCAGTGTCGGCGACGTACAGATCGTTGCCGACCAGCGTCATGCCGAACGGCGAATTGAGATTCTGCAGAAAAACCGTGCGGGTCTCGGCCACGCCGTCGTGGTCGGCATCGCGCAGCAGGGTGATGCGATTCGGGCTCGGCACGCCGGCGCCAGCCTTGCCCATGACTTTCTTCATTACCCAGTCACGAATGCCACTGCTGTCGTCAGGCTTTGGCGGAGCATTGGTTTCCGCCACCAGTACGTCACCGTTGGGCAGCACGTAGAGCCAGCGCGGATGGTCGAGGCCTTCGGCAAATGCAGCGACTTGCGTACCGGTCACTGCGGTCGGTTTGCCGCCCGCAGGCCAGCCGATCGCCGGGGCGATGTTCACCGTCGGAATCAGGGTCTTGTTGGGTTCGGGCAGCTTCGGTGACGGGCCGGTGCCGTCGGAAACTTGCAGGCTGGAGGATTCACCGCAGGCGGCGAGCCCTCCGGCGAGGGCGATGACGAGAGCGAGTTGGGTTTTGCGCATTACTGATCTTCCCTATGAATGCATGCCTAATCATAGAGGAGCCTGCGCACCCGATGGTTCAACCGCTCAGCCACGGGCCTCTTTGAACAGCACGGCGATTCCGGGGTGATAGTTGCCCGCTTCGCTGCGCAACTTGCGGTAGGCGTAGGGGAAATACCAGGCGACGGCGCAGCAGTGTTCCTTTTGCAGGTCGTCGACCATGTCCTGCAGCTCTTCCGGGCTCGCGCTGTGCTGGGCTTTTTGCGGTGCGACGAACAGGCAACCGAGTTTGAGGTCGCTTGCGAAGCTGATGCGTTTGGCGTCGCTGGTGATTTCCAGCAGGGCCTGGGTCAGGTTGAGGTTGCTGACTCGCGGCCAGCGCTGCGTGGCCTGGATGTAGGCGCGGTCTTCGGCACCTGCGAGGAACAGGTGGGCGCGGGCATTGCGCTCGCCGTCCTCGTTCTGCTTGCGGGTGGCAGTATCGCAAAGGGTCACCAGTTCGGCCATCCATGCCGCAGCGGAGAGCAATCCGAGATTGGCTTTCTCGTCATGCCAGTAAGGCGTGTCGTTGTCGCCGCGCACGGCGTTGTAGCGGTCGATACAGTCAAACCAGCGTTCAAGCACCGGGCGCAGGAACTCCAGGCGCGGGTTGCTGATGATCATGCCTTGCATCGTAATCATCCTTATTGTTGTGATGGGCTTTTTCGAGAAAAGCATGGCTCTTTGATATCACTTGTATCAGTGTGGCACAAGATTGGCGCCAGATAATTGATCGGCGGCAGTTATTCGCCCGACGGCCGCCTCTTTAATTGACGCTCCACCCCCAACCCTCTAACCTTCGCGGCTTGTTTCAGGTGCTCTGTGACGTGTGTCGACAGAGTGAAACAGGGAAGCCGGTGAGGGTTGTCTTCAGGCGAAGAACGATCGCGATCCCGGCGCTGCCCCCGCAACGGTAAATGAGTGAAAGCTGCGCATTGAGCCACTGTGTCGACAGACGCGGGAAGGCGCGCAGCCCGGCGATTTGCCGCTCATGAGCCCGGAGACCGGCCTGATTCATCCAGCGGCATCACGGTGGGCGATGCCAGGCTTTTTGCCGTCTATTCTTGTGCCTGCCCGCCGTTATCCAGCCTCAACGGAGAGCTCCCCCATGACCGATTCCCCCGAGCGTGACGAACGCCATCTGGCGCGTATGCAGCGCAAAAAAGCCGTGATCGACGAACGCATCGCCAATTCGCCCGACGAGTGCGGCCTGGTGCTGGTGCTGACCGGCAATGGCAAAGGCAAAAGCAGCTCGGCGTTCGGCATGCTTGCCCGCGCCATGGGCCACGGCATGCAGTGCGGCGTGGTGCAGTTCATCAAGGGGCGCAACAGCACCGGCGAAGAACTGTTCTTCCGGCGCTTCCCCGAGCAAGTGCGCTTTCACGTGATGGGCGAGGGCTTCACCTGGGAAACCCAGGACCGGCAGCGTGACATTGCTGCCGCCGAAGCCGCGTGGGCAGTCTCCCGCGAGCTGCTGCGCGATCCGTCGATCGGTCTGGTGGTGCTGGATGAACTGAACATCGCCCTCAAGCATGGCTACCTCGACCTGGATCAGGTGCTCAGCGATTTGCAGGCGCGTCCGCCAATGCAGCACGTGATCGTCACCGGTCGTGCGGCCAAGCCGGAAATGATCGAGATGGGTGACACCGTCACCGAAATGGGCATGCTCAAACACGCCTTTCAGGCAGGCATCAAAGCGCAGAAAGGCGTCGAACTTTGAATCAACCACGTCACTGCCCGGCGGTGCTGATTGCCGCGCCGGCCTCCGGTCAGGGCAAGACCACCGTCACCGCCGCACTCGCGCGTTTGCATCGCAATCAGGGGCGCAAGGTGCGCGTCTTCAAATGTGGCCCGGACTTCCTCGACCCTATGATTCTCGAGCGCGCCAGCGGTGCGCCGGTGTATCAACTGGACATGTGGATGGTCGGCGAGCAGGAAAGCCGGCGTCTGTTGTGGGAAGCCGCCGCCGAGGCGGATCTGATTCTGATCGAAGGCGTGATGGGCCTGTTCGACGGTACGCCTTCGAGTGCCGATCTGGCGCGACACTTTGGTGTGCCGGTGCTCGGCGTGATCGACGGTACTGCGATGGCCCAGACCTTTGGCGCCCTGGCGCTGGGGCTGGCGCGCTATCAGCCGGACTTGCCGTTTGCCGGCGTGCTCGCCAACCGCGTCGGCACCTTGCGTCACGCGCAACTGCTCGAGGGCAGCCTCACCGAAGGCTTGCGCTGGTACGGCGCGCTGTCCCGCGAAACGGGGATCGAGTTGCCGAGCCGCCATCTCGGACTGGTGCAAGCCAGTGAACTGAATGACCTGGATTTGCGTCTCGACGCGGCCGCCGAAGCTTTGGCCAGCAGTTGCGAGGTAGCGCTGCCACCGGCCGTGGAATTCGCCGCGCCTGAAGTGATCCCCGCTGAACCGTTGCTCGCAGGTGTGCGCATTGCTGTCGCACGCGATGAAGCCTTTGCCTTCACCTACGGCGCCAGCCTCGACTTGCTGCGCGCGATGGGCGCCGAGTTGAGCTTCTTCTCGCCGATTCGCGATACGCAGTTGCCTGAGGCTGACAGCCTGTATCTGCCGGGCGGTTATCCGGAATTGCACCATGTCGCGTTGGCGCAAAATACTGCGATGCTTGAGGCGATCCGTGCGCACCACGCCGCCGGCAAACCACTGCTCGCCGAGTGTGGCGGCATGCTCTATCTACTCGATTCGTTGACTGACGTCGAAGGCGCCCGCGCTGAGCTGGTCGGGCTGCTGCGCGGTCATGCGGTGATGCAAAAGCGTCTGGCAGCACTGGCGCTGCAAGCGGTGGATCTGCCGGAAGGTTCGTTGCGCGGCCACACCTATCACCATTCCCTGACCACCACTGAACTGACGCCGATTGCCCGGGGCCTGAGCCCCAATGGCGGGCGCGGAGCGGAGGCGGTGTATCGCGAGGGACGGATGACGGCGTCGTACGTGCACTTTTATTTTCCGTCGAATCCGACTGCGATTGCCGCATTGTTTGCACCGGATCTCGAGGCCGCTTTCGCGAGCAAGCCCGCTCCCGCATTGGATCACCCAACCCCTGTGGGAGCGGGCTTGCTCGCTAAGAGGCCATGAGCGACAACGCATTTTCCGAAGGCGAGCGCCAAGCGGTCTACCGAGCCATCGCCGAACGCCGCGACATGCGCCACTTCACCGGTGGCACGGTCGAGCCTCAATTGCTGCGGCGTCTGCTTGAGGCCGCACATCAGGCGCCCAGCGTCGGCCTGATGCAGCCTTGGCGTTTCATTCGCATCAGCGACCGTGCCTTGCGCGGGCAGATCCAGAACCTCGTCGAAGAAGAACGCATCCGTACAGCCATTGCCCTCGGCGAGCGCAGCGACGAGTTCATGAAGCTCAAGGTCGAAGGCATCAACGATTGCGCCGAAGTGCTGGTCGCGGCGCTGATGGATGATCGCGAACGGCACATTTTCGGGCGTCGTACGCTGCCGGAAATGGACATGGCGTCGTTGTCCTGCGCGATCCAGAACCTGTGGCTGGCGTCCCGTGCCGAAGGACTGGGGATGGGCTGGGTCTCGCTGTTCGAGCCGCAGGCGCTGGCCAATCTGCTGCAACTGCCGGTCGGTGCCAAGCCGTTGGCGGTGTTGTGCCTGGGCCCGGTCAAGGAATTCTATCCGGCGCCGATGCTGGTACTCGAAGGGTGGGCGCAGGCGCGTCCGCTCAATGAGTTGCTGTATGAAAATTATTGGGGAGTGAGTCAATGAGTGTGGCGTTGTTGAGTGTCGCTGCAGTCGCGCTGGATGCGCTGCTGGGTGAACCGAAACGCTGGCATCCGCTGGTGGCGTTCGGCAATTTCGCCGGGCGCATCGAGCGACGTTTCAATGCGGGCGGCCGTGGCTGGCGCAGTCACGGAGTCACCGCGTGGGTGATCGCGGTGCTGCCGCTGACGTTGCTCGCCACCGCATTTTCCTGGGCGCCTTACGTGGGCTGGATCGTCGAGATTCTTGCGCTGTATTGCGCCCTGGGCATGCGCAGTCTTGGCGAGCACGTCGAGCCTGTGGCCAAAGCCCTGCGCAGTGAAGATCTGGAAGAGGCGCGCCAACGCGTCGGCTATCTGGTCAGCCGCCAGACCAGCGAACTGGACAGCACCGCCGTCGCCCGTGCCGCTACCGAGTCGGTGCTGGAAAACGGCAGTGATGCGGTGTTCGCTGCGCTGTTCTGGTTTGTCGTGGCCGGTGCGCCGGGCGTGGTGCTCTATCGCTTGAGCAACACGCTCGATGCAATGTGGGGTTATCGCAACGAACGTTTCGAGCGTTTCGGCTGGTGTGCGGCAAAAATCGATGACGTGCTCAACTACATTCCTGCACGGCTGGTGGCACTGACCTACGCGCTGTTGGGCAACACCCGGCTCGCCTGGAAATGCTGGCGCACCCAGGCGCCGAAATGGGACAGCCCCAATGCCGGTCCGGTGATGGCTGCCGGTGCCGGTGCGCTGAATGTCGAGCTGGGCGGCCCGGCGATCTATCACGGTGAACTGCACGACCGTCCGCAGCTGGGCGAAGGTGCGCCGGCGGATGCCGATTCGATTGATCGCGGCTGGCAATTGGTCCAGCGCGGGGTATGGTTATGGCTGCTGATTCTCTGCGTGGGGGCTGAATTCTATGCTTGAGCACGGTGGCCGGCTGCGCAAGGCTGCACTCGATTACGGTATCGCCGAGGCCGACTGGCTCGACCTGTCCAGTGGCCTTGCGCCGTGGCCGTTTGCGGTTCCGGAAATTCCGTTGCGCGCTTGGGCGCGTCTGCCGGAAACCGACGATGGCCTGGAGCAGGCCGCGTGCGATTACTACGGCGCCTCCCAGGTGTTGCCGGTGGCCGGCTCGCAGATGGCGATCCAGTTGCTGCCGCGTTTGCGCCGTGCCGGCAAGGTCGGCGTGTTGTCACCGTGTTATGCCGAGCACGCCGAAGCCTGGCGCCGCAGTGGTTACATCGTGCGGGAAGTGCTGGAGCAGGAGGTCGAATTTTTTCTCGACAGCCTCGACGTGCTGGTCGTGGTCAATCCGAACAATCCGACCGGCCTGAGCCTGACCCCGGCGCGACTGCTGGACTGGCACGCGCGGCTGGCCCAGCGCGGCGGTTGGCTGGTAGTCGATGAAGCGTTCATGGACAACACACCACAACTGAGTCTGGCGTCGCACACCCATCAAGTCGGATTGATTGTGTTGCGCTCGTTCGGCAAGTTCTTCGGTCTGGCCGGCGTGCGCCTGGGCTTTGTGTTGGCTGAGCGCAAGTTGCTCAGGTTGCTCGCCGAACAGGTCGGGCCATGGGCGGTCAGCGGCCCGACACGGGTGCTCGGCCAAGCCTGTCTGCAGGACACCGAGGCGCACACCCGGCAACGCATGCGCAGCGATGAGGCCAGCGAGCGCCTGGCGTTGTTGCTGGAGCGCTACGGCTTAAAGCCCTTGGGCGGATGCGCGCTGTTCCAGTGGCTGATCACCGAGCACGCCGTGGCGTTGCACGAATTCATGGCCCGACGCGGCATCCTTCTGCGTCTCTTCACTCACAACAGCAGCCTGCGTTTCGGTCTGCCGGCCAATGCCGCTGAAGAGGCGCGTCTCGAGCAAGCGCTGCAAGCCTTTGCCAAGGAATCGACATGACCACCCTGATGGTGCAAGGCACCACTTCCGATGCCGGTAAAAGCACGCTGGTGACGGCGCTGTGCCGCTGGGCCACCCGTCAGGGCGTGGCGGTGGTGCCGTTCAAGCCGCAGAACATGGCGCTCAACAGTGCCGTGACCGCTGATGGCGGCGAGATCGGCCGCGCCCAAGCGGTGCAGGCGCAAGCGGCGCACCTCGAACCGCACACCGACATGAACCCGGTGCTGCTCAAACCCAACAGCGACACTGGCGCACAAGTCATCATCCATGGTCGCGCGGTCACCAGCATGAACGCCGTGGCCTATCACGACTACAAAGCCATCGCCATGCAAGCGGTGCTCGCTTCGCACGAACGGCTCAGCGCGGCGTATCCGCTGGTGATGGTCGAAGGCGCAGGCTCGCCAGCGGAGATCAATCTGCGCGCCGGTGACATCGCCAACATGGGCTTTGCCGAGGCGGTGGATTGCCCGGTGCTGCTGATTGCCGACATCAATCGCGGCGGAGTATTCGCGCATCTGGTCGGCACCCTGGAGTTGCTGTCACCGAGCGAACAGGCGCGGGTCAAAGGTTTCATCATCAACCGATTTCGCGGCGACATCGCCTTGCTGCAACCGGGCCTTGACTGGCTCGAGCAGCGTACCGGCAAACCGGTGCTGGGGGTGCTGCCATACGTGATGGATCTGCACCTGGAGGCCGAGGACGGCATCGACCAGCGCCAGACCGGCAAGGCCGAACAAGTGCTCAAAGTGGTGGTGCCGGTGCTGCCGCGCATCAGCAATCACACCGATTTCGATCCGCTGCGTTTGCATCCGCAGGTGGACCTGCAGTTCATCGGCCCGGGGCAGGCGATTCCTGCCGCCGACTTGATCATCCTGCCCGGCTCGAAAAGCGTGCGCAGCGATCTCGCGTATCTGCGCGCCAACGGTTGGGACACGGCGATCAACCGGCACCTGCGTTACGGCGGCAAGCTGCTGGGGATTTGCGGTGGCCTGCAAATGCTCGGCGAGCAGGTGCACGATCCGCTGGGGCTGGAAGGCGCGCCCGGTTCGAGCGCCGGCCTGGGTCTGCTGGCGTTCGAAACGACGCTGGAAGCCGAGAAGCAATTGCGCAATGTGCGCGGGCGTCTGGCGCTGGAAGAGGCCGAGGTCAGTGGATATGAAATCCATGCGGGCGTGACGGCTGGGCCGGCGCTGGAGAATGCGGCGGTGCATCTGGACGACGGTCGTTGCGATGGCGCGCAGAGCCTCGACGGGCAGGTGCTCGGCACCTATTTGCACGGCTTGTTCGAGTCGCCGCACGCCAGTGCCGCGTTGCTGCGTTGGGCCGGGTTGAGCGATGTGCAGGAAGTGGATTACCACGGCTTGCGCGAGCGTGATATCGAGCGGCTGGCGGATCTGGTGGAGAAGCATCTGGATACCGGGCTACTGCGCCAGCTTTGTGGGATCCAGGTTGGCTGTTCCGGCCTCTTCGCGAGCAAGCCCGCGCCCGCATGAGAATGCATTCCAGGGTGGGAGCGGCCCCCCTCGCGAAGGGGCCGGTTGCCTCAACACATAATTTTCAGGATGTCCCCAATGCTCCAACTGATCCTCGGCGGCGCCCGCTCCGGCAAAAGTCGCCTCGCGGAAAAACTCGCCAGCGACAGCCAACTGGCCGTCACCTACATCGCCACCAGCCAACCGCTGGACGGCGAAATGAACGACCGCGTCGCGCATCACCGCGCTCGTCGTCCGGTCGAATGGGCGTTGATCGAAGAACCGCTGGAGCTGGCTCGCATCCTGCGTGAACACACCAGCACCGAGCGTTGCCTGCTGGTGGACTGCCTGACCCTGTGGCTGACCAATCTGCTGATGCTCGATAACGCCGAGCGTCTCGCCGCTGAGCGCGAAGCCCTGCTGGACTGCCTGGCGTCACTGCCGGGGGAAATCATTTTTGTCAGCAACGAGACCGGAATGGGTGTCGTGCCGCTGGGCGAATTGACTCGCCGCTACGTCGATGAAGCCGGTTGGCTGCATCAAGCTCTGGCTGAGCGCTGTCAGCGTGTCGTCCTGACCGTCGCCGGCCTGCCCCTGACCCTGAAAGGACCTGCGTTATGACTCAAGCGTGGTGGTTGAATCCGTGCAAACCCGTGAATGCCGAGATCGTTGAACAAGCGGCCGCGCGGCAACAGCAACTGACCAAACCGGCCGGTTCTCTCGGTCGCCTCGAAACGGTGGCGGTGCAACTGGCGGGATTGCAGGGCCAGGTCAAACCGCGCCTCGACCAGCTGTGGATCGCGATTTTTGCCGGCGATCATGGCGTGGTCGCGGAAGGGGTGTCGGCTTTTCCCCAGGAAGTCACGGGGCAGATGCTGCTCAACTTCGTCAGCGGCGGCGCGGCGATCAGCGTGCTGGCGCGCCAGCTCGATGCACAACTGGAAGTGGTGGACCTGGGCACGGTGACGCCCTCGTTGAATCTGCCCGGCGTGCTGCACTTGAATGTCGGCCCGGGCACGGCGAATTTCGCCAAGGGCGCGGCGATGACCCGGACGCAGGGCGAGCTCGCTTTGCAGGCCGGTCGCGACAGTGTGCTGCGTGCCAAGGCAGCAGGCGCGCAGTTGTTCATCGGTGGTGAAATGGGCATCGGCAACACCACCGCCGCCAGTGCGCTGGCCTGCGCCTTGCTCGATTGCCCGGTGACACATCTGACCGGCCCCGGCACTGGGTTGAATGCCGAAGGTGTCAGCCACAAAGCGCAGGTCATCGAGCGCGCGCTGGCGCTGCACGCGGCGCAACGTGGCGATGCGCTGCAAACCCTGTTCAACCTCGGCGGTTTTGAAATCGCCGCACTGGTCGGCGCTTACCTGGCCTGTGCTCAGGAAGGCGTTGCGGTGCTGGTCGACGGCTTTATCTGCACAGTCGCTGCGCTGGTGGCGGTGCGGCTGAATCCGGCTTGCCGCGAGTGGCTATTGTTCGGTCATCGTGGCGCCGAGCCGGGCCATCGTCATGTGCTGGAAGCCCTCAGTGCCGAACCGTTGCTGGAACTTGGCTTGCGTCTGGGTGAGGGCAGCGGGGCGGCGTTGGCTGTGCCGCTGTTGCGCCTGGCCTGTGATCTGCACGGGCAGATGGCGACGTTCGCCGAAGCCGCAGTGGCGGATCGTCCGGCATGACCTTGCGCCTGGACCTGCTGCGTCACGGCGAAACTGAACTGGGCGGTGGTTTGCGCGGCAGCCTCGATGATGCGTTGACGCAAAACGGCTGGGCGCAGATGCGCGCGGCGGTGATTGCGGGCGGGCCGTGGGATCGGCTGGTCAGTTCGCCGCTGCAGCGTTGCGCGCGGTTTGCCGCCGAGCTGGGAGAGCAACTGAATCTGCCGGTGAGTCTGGACAAGGATCTGCAGGAGCTGCATTTCGGCGCCTGGGAAGGGCAGAGCGCCGCAGCGTTGATGGCGACGGATGCCGAGGCGCTGGGGTTGTTCTGGGCGGACCCGTATGCCTTTACGCCGCCGCAGGGTGAGCCGGTCAGCGATTTTTCTGCGCGTGTGCTGGGGGCGGTTGCGCGGTTGTATCAGGCCTACGCCGGCGAACGCGTGTTGCTGATCAGTCATGGCGGCGTGATGCGCCTGTTGCTGGCGCGGGCGCGTGGTTTGCCCCGTGAGCAGTTGCTCAATGTCGAAGTCGCGCATGCTTCGCTGTTTTCTCTGACCGTTGAGGCCGATGGTTCGCTCAAGGAAGGTCGCTGACATGCTGCCACTGTGGATCGCCCTGCAATTTCTCAGCAGTTTGCCGATTCGTCTGCCGGGGATGCCGGCGCCGGAACAGCTCGGGCGCTCGTTGCTGTTCTATCCGCTGGTAGGGCTGCTGTTCGGGGTGATCCTCTGGGCGCTGAACCTGGCATTGGCCGGTGCGCCGCTGTTGCTGCATGCCGCGTTGTTGTTGACGGTGTGGGTGTTGCTCAGCGGCGCGCTGCACCTCGACGGGCTGGCCGACAGCGCCGACGCCTGGCTCGGTGGCTTCGGTGATCGTGAGCGCACGCTGACGATCATGAAGGATCCGCGCAGCGGGCCAATCGCGGTGGTGACGCTGGTGCTGGTGCTGTTGCTCAAGTTCACCGCGTTGCTGGCGCTGATCGAGCAAGGGCACGCGGTGGCGTTGATCGTTGCTCCACTGCTGGGACGTGCGGCATTGCTGGGGTTGTTTCTGACCACGCCGTATGTGCGGGCGGGTGGGTTGGGGCAGGCGCTGGCTGATCATCTGCCGCGCAAGGCGGGTTGGTGGGTGCTTGGGTTCAGTGCGCTGGGCTGTGTGCTGATTGCCGGGGTTGAAGCGGTTGTTGCGCTGGTTGTCGCGTTCGGTGTTTTTGTCTGGCTGCGGCAGTTGATGATGCGGCGGTTGGGCGGGACCACGGGCGATACGGCGGGGGCGTTGCTGGAATTGCTGGAGGTGGCGGTGTTGGTTGGGGTGGTGTTGGTCTGACAGGTGTTTGTTGTCTTTTCTGGCCTCTTCGCGAGCAAGCCCGCTCCCACATTTGGAATGCATTCCCCTGTGGGAGCGGGCTTGCTCGCGAAGGCGGTGTGTCAGACGCCACAAACCTTATTGATAAACTCATGTGTAACTTGATTTAACACAGTCCCGGGTATATACACGCATCATGCTTCCTTCTCAGTGTTTGTGCACCAACCTGCGTCGCGCCGCTCGTGGCGTCAGCAGGCATTACG
The DNA here is from genome assembly GCF_000633255.1 of Pseudomonas sp. H1h. GTDB lineage: Bacteria > Pseudomonadota > Gammaproteobacteria > Pseudomonadales > Pseudomonadaceae > Aquipseudomonas. Next base: position 27,895 of record NZ_AYMJ01000022.1, on the reverse strand, counting down.
ACGGCGCTCTCGACGGCTTCGGGATCAACGTTGCCCAGTATTCTTTGCTGTGCAATCTGCAGCGCCTGGATCAACCGAGCATTTCCGAACTGGCCGAAGCCATGGGCCTGGATCGCAGCACCCTGGGGCGCAATCTGCGGGTGTTGGAAGGCGAGGGGCTGGTGGCGCTGGCCGAGGGCGAAGACATGCGCAACCGCATCGTCAGGCTCACCGAGGCCGGCGTGCAGCGTCTGGCAGCGGCCCTGCCAGCCTGGGAAGCGGCGCAACAGCGATTGATCGATCGCCTGGGCGCCGAGAAGCGTGAAACCTTGCTCAGATTGCTGGATGAACTGGCCTGAGGCCGGTTTTTTCCAAACTCAAGCGGGTATATACCCGCAAGCGGAGAATAACAATGACATCGATGTGGCGTACGTGCGGTTGGGTGTTGCTGGGAAGTGCGCTGATTCTGGCGTTGTCATTGGGCGTGCGGCACGGTTTTGGCCTGTTCCTGTCACCGATGAGTGCGCAGTTCGGTTGGGGGCGCGAGGTGTTCGCCTTCGCCATCGCCTTGCAGAACCTGATCTGGGGCCTGGCGCAACCGTTCACCGGGGCTTTGGCTGACCGTTTTGGCGCGGCGAAAGTGGTGCTGGTCGGCGGTGTGCTTTACGCCTTGGGCCTGGTGTTCATGGGCTTGTCCGATTCGGCGCTGAGCCTGTCGCTGAGTGCGGGTCTGTTGATCGGTATCGGTCTGTCCGGCACCTCGTTCTCGGTGATCCTCGGCGTGGTCGGTCGTGCCGTGCCGGCGGAAAAACGCAGCATGGGCATGGGCATTGCCAGCGCTGCCGGCTCGTTCGGCCAGTTCGCCATGCTGCCGGGTACGCTGGGTCTGATTGGCTGGCTCGGTTGGTCGGCTGCGCTGTTGGTGCTCGGTCTGCTGGTGGCGCTGATCGTGCCGCTGGTGAGCATGCTCAAGGACAAACCGCTGCCGGTGCTGGGTCATGAGCAGACCTTGTCCGAAGCGTTGCGTGAAGCCTGTTCGCATTCCGGTTTCTGGCTGCTGGCGTTCGGCTTTTTCGTCTGCGGTTTTCAGGTGGTGTTCATCGGCGTGCATCTGCCGGCCTATCTGGTCGATCAGCATCTGCCGGCCACGGTCGGTACTACGGTGCTGGCGCTGATCGGGCTGTTCAACATCTTCGGTACTTATACCGCCGGCTGGCTCGGCGGGCGCATGTCCAAGCCGCGTTTGCTGACGGCGTTGTACCTGCTGCGCGCAGTGGTGATTGCGTTGTTCCTGTGGCTGCCGGTGACCACCACGTCAGCCTACCTGTTCGGCATGGCCATGGGCTTCCTGTGGCTGTCGACGGTGCCTTTGACCAACGGTACGGTGGCGACCTTGTTTGGTGTGCGCAATCTGTCCATGCTCGGCGGTATCGTGTTCCTGTTCCATCAGCTCGGCTCATTCCTCGGCGGCTGGCTGGGCGGGGTGGTGTATGACCGTACCGGGAGTTATGACTTGATCTGGCAAGTAGCGATTCTCTTGAGCCTGCTGGCGGCCGCGCTGAACTGGCCGGTGCGCGAGCGTCCGGTGGCGCGCCTGCAACCGAGTGTGAGCGCCGCATGAAGCGTTCCTGGCCGCGATTCGCCTTCGCTGCACTCGGCGCCCTGTTGTTGGCGCTGGTGTGGTGGGGTTGGCATCAGGGCGGCCTGGCGCTGATGCAGTTAGGCATGGGCGCTTGCCTGTAGGCTTGAAGGGCGAGTAACGTCGGGGTCTGATGACTGCTCAAGGATGCCCGACATGCTCATGCGCTGGTGTGCTGTACCCGCGTTGCTGATGGCGTTGACCGGACTGGCGCAGGCCGCTGACTGTCCGGACACGCTGCAAGGTTCGCTGCCCAAATTGCGCGCCAAGGAATCCATCGACCTGTGCCAGCGCTACGCCGGCAAACCGCTGGTGGTGGTCAATACCGCAAGTTTCTGTGGCTTCGCTCCGCAGTTCGAAGGCCTCGAAGCGCTCAATCAGCGCTACAAGGCACAGGGTCTGGAAATGCTCGGTGTGCCGTCCAACGACTTCAAGCAGGAGTCCGGGGACAGCGCCGAGACCGCCAAGGTCTGCTACGCCAACTACGGCGTGACGTTCACCATGACCGAGCCACAGAAAGTCCGTGGCGACGACGCGACTCACCTGTTCAAGGTGCTGGCGGAGCAGAGCAGCGAGCCGAAGTGGAATTTCTACAAGTATGTGATCGACCGTCAGGGCAAAGTGGTTGCCAATTTCTCAAGCCTGACCAAGCCGGATGATCCGGAATTTATCGCCGCTATCGAGAAAGCCATAGCCTCAAAATCCCAGGCTGACTGAGACACAATCTTTGTGGGAGCGAGCCTGCTCGCGAAGACGATCTGCCCCGGAACATATGTTTGTCTGACCCAGCGCTTTCGCGAGCAGGCTCGCTCCCACATTGATGTTCATGCATGCACAAAAAAGCCCCGCTTTCTGCAAGGAGAGCGGGGCTTTTTTTGTGGGCGAGGGGGTTAACCTCGCCGTGCAGCATCAGAAGCGATAGGTCGCGCCGACACCGAAACCGTTTGCCGAGTTTTCATACTTGGCGTCGTAGGTCTGGCCACGATCGTTTTCGTTGTGGACTTTGACCGACTCTTCCTTCAGGTACGAGTAAGCCACGTCGATGGTCAGGTCTTCGGTCGGGCTCCAGCCGGCACCGATGCTGAAGATCGTGCGGTCGCCGGTAGGAATACGTGGCGAACGGTCGACGTTGTTGGTCGGCGACTGGTCGAAAGTCAGACCGGTGCGCAGTACCCATTCCTTGTTCAACTGGTACGAAGTACCCACGGCGTAAGCCCAGGAGTCGTGCCAGTTCTGGTCTTCGGTGATCTCGCCGAACTGACCGGCCAGCAGCGGCTGGACGCCCGAGTTTTCAACGGTGATCTTCTTCAGCTGGCTCCAGCGGGTCCAGGTCGAACCGGCATAGACGTTCCAGCGATCGTTGATTGCTTGAGTGACCGAGAAGTCCACGGACTCAGGCGTGGTGATCTTCAGCGAAGCGTCGTACTTCTGCTCGGCGCCCAGACCGACTGCGCCCAGCACACCGTAGTTGACCTTGGTGTTGCCTTCGAGCTTGTAGTCGACTTTCGAGTGGTAGGTCAGACCCAGGCGAGTGGTGTCGGTGGCCTGTACCAGCACGCCAATATTGTAGCCCAGTGCAGTGTCGTCACCCTTGATCTTGACCTTGCCGTCCGGCGCAGCCTGGGTGATCGACAGGTTGGATTCAAGCGTACCGTCGATACGGTTGATGGTCGGACCGAAACCTACCGACACCACGTCGTTGAACTTGTAGCTGACAGTTGGCTGGAAGGTGATGACTTGCACTTCGGACTTGCTGCCGAAGTAACGGCCTGCAAAGCCTTTTTCGTAGTCGGTAATCAGGCCGAACGGCACGTATACGCCGAGGCCGAATGCCCAATGCTCATCGATCGGTTTGACGTAGAAGCCCATAGGTACGGAGGTGAAGGGCACCATGTCGCCTTTGTTGCTGCCGCCGTTGGGGCTGGAGCTGGCGTCTTTGATATCGGTCTTGGCATCGAGGAATGCAACGCCGCCGGTGACTTGTTCGCGCGTGATGCGCGACATGCCGGCAGGGTTGCCATAAACAGTGCTTGCGTCGTCGGCAGAAGAAGATCGCCCAGCGTAACCAGTACCCATCCCGCTAATGCTGTGTTCGTTGATGGCAAAGCCAGCTGCGAAGATCTGGGTGGATGCCATGGTAACGGCGAGGCTAAGGGTGGTTTTGAGCATTACTTTTTTCATTATTAGAACTCCTGGTGATCACCGGGGCGAAAATTACCAACATTTTCGTTCCAGCGCTATAGTCCCTATGGCTTGAGTTAGAGCGGTTTTGTAGGACAATCCGACCAGATTCGCGACCTGTTAAGCGATCTTGTAAAACCGGGCGGTCAACATGCGACCTGATTCACCGGTGAAACACAAGTTTGCCAGGCGTAGGTGAAGTCGCGCAGACGCCCTTGCGGCTGGAAGGTCTGGCGCCAGATTCGCGCCATGCCCAGCAGATCGTTCGGGTCGGGAAGGGTGGGGTTTTGTTCTTCTACCAGCAGCCAGGCGATGGCAGTGGCGTAACGCAGGTTGACGGTCAGTTCCAGGTGCGGGCCACTGAGAAAAGCATGCTGACTGGCGAGGCCGCGAACCAGGCTGGCACGCTCCGGATCCAGCGCCAGATAGTGATCCCAAAGGGCCTGGTGGCGATGTTCGGCGATCCGGTAGAGGCCGTGGCCACGGCGGTCGTGCAGAGCGGAGCCGAGGGCGGACTGGCTGGCGGCGATCCCCAGGAGCAGGGATTCGGCGGTTGCGCAGTGACGTCCCAGATAAATCAATGTGGGACGGATCACGTAGCGACACAGTTCGCTGGCAGCGATACCCATAATGCCCTCGATTCTTGTAATGGGCGGCGATACCTGAAGGGGGCCTTGGCAGCGGTGGATCGACTCAGGCTCGCCGGAAGCGGATCAAGCCGCTTGAGTTGAAGTGTAGTGTCATATTCGCGACGTAAAGGCCTGTTTTTAAAATATTTCCGGCTGCGAGCCAAAAGCGTTATATCCGATGGTGCTTACGTGTACATGGCTAGAAGCGAAACATCGGGCAATAAAAAGCCCCGCATTTTGTGCGGGGCTTTTGCTTTTGCAGCCTTTTCGGCTCTCAGGCAATCAATGCCTGACGTGTACGATCGATCACGGCCTGCAGCGGCTCGGCGCTGGAGTATTGATCGGGGTACAGACGCTCGCTGTGGCGGGCGATTCCGTGTTCATTAACCACGGTGAAGCTGAAGCAGCCTTTGCGAGCGGCCATGATCAGGCAGTTCATTGGGGCAAAAGCATTGGTTAGGGTGCGAATGGCATCCTGAGTCTGGATTTGAGTAGACATAGTTATTAGGTGTTCCTACAAATGACACGGATAAGAACCGTGCAACGTTAAAACGTTCCAGTAACGTCGACCACCATTGGTCGTACGAAGAACCCGACTGGAACAAAGCAGCCAGTTTGAAGCGCTATTAAGTTGGCGCGCTTGGGCTGGCAGGTAGGTACTTAGGAGGGCAGGCAACACATCAAGGGCAGAGGTTCTGGGCCCGGGGTGAAGATCCTGATCAATTTGCAGGTTGGTTCGGTCAGAGTAAGCGTGCTTGGCAACACCCTTTGCATTCATTCAAAGGCTGTGTTGGCGCAAGTTTTACCTGGAAACCATCGAGGGGTCGCTCCCGCTTTTTCGGTAGAGGGCTTCTGTGAAGAAGGCTGACCGTGGGGATGTGTTCGACCGGAATTGACTTTCAGCTTGGTACTAACGCCGCGGATACTAACGGATCGTTCAGGGCAATGCAAACCCTGCGGCAAAAAAGATTGCAACCGATAGCGCGGATCATGGATGACAGGACTGGCCTCTTCGCGAGCAGGCTCGCTCCCGCAGGGTGGCACGGTCTACTTCTGGAGCGAGCCTGCTCGCGAAGGCACCATCCGTCGCCACAAAAGCGTGCAGTCCTGTCCATCGCCAGGCCGCTTATCCCCAGCCCGGGATGCAAAACGACCCGAAAAAGCGCATCGATATAACCGGGTAACAGGTACTTGTGCACATTAGTTGCGCAGACCGTCACGCGACTGTCATATCAATCCTGACCCCGGTGGCTGCCTGTATCAAAAGTTTAAGTCAATGAAAAACATCGCTTTTTTTTGTTGGTGAAAAAATCGTCAGTTTGACTGCGAGCCCCATTCCACAAGGCTTTGCGGAGGTTGGGGAGCGGTTGTCCACTGAGTTATCCACAGCTTCTGTGGATTGTCCCTAGCGCTTGCTCTAGGACGGGCGTGCCGGGTTTTTTTCGACTTTACCTGTACGAAAAAGAGAGTAGAGTGGCGCGCCTTCCGATCTACCCCGCAGTGTTTTATGAAGTTTCGCTCAGTATCAGACTCTGTTACCTCCGAACACCCTCGTGTTACCCCTCCCAAGCGATTTTCCGTGCGTGTGGCCGAATGGCTGCTCGACAGTCCGCGTCTGGGCGACAGCCGCAACGCCAAGCACCTGGCGGGGCGCCTGCTCAAGCAACCGGCGCGAGAAGGTGTGGTCGCGGCGCAGAGCCGTCTCGGTCAGTTGATGTGCCGTGAGTGCGGCAACGCCCGGGATCGCCGTATCGGTCAGGACCTGCTGCGTCAGGCCGCGCGTGCCGGTGATCGACGTGCGCAACAGGAACTCGGTCTGCTCGAAGACTGAGCTGTCCAACGTCCCGCGCCTTGGTTAACCTTCAGGCTTTATCGAATCGGCAGGAGTGGCTATGGCTATGGACTTGACCAGCGTGTTGCTTGGTCTGGCAGGCGCGGGGTTGCCGTTGCTGGCACTGGCCTGGCAACTGCAGCGCCGGGCGAGCAACGGACAAGCCGAGGTCGCCTTGCTCGAAGAGCGACTGGCCATGGCGCAACTGGCGCAGGATGGGCTCAACGCGCAGCTGGAAGCCAGTCGCGATGAAACGGTTGATCTGGCGCAGGCCAACGCCGCCAAGCAGGCTGAGCTGGCCGCCCTGCGCCGCGAAGTCGAGCTGTTGCAGATCGAGCGCGATGATGCCCGTGACGCCTCCCACGCCTGGAACATCGAGCGCGCCAACAAGGAAGCCGAACTGCGGCGCCTGGACGCTCAGGCCGCATCGCTGAATGCCGAGCTGCGCGAGCAACAGGATAGCCATCAGCAACGCCTCAACGACCTGCAAGGCTCGCGCGATGAGCTGCGTGCGCAGTTCGCCGAGCTGGCCGGCAAGATCTTCGATGAGCGCGAGCAGCGCTTCGCCGAGACCAGCCAGCAGCGTCTGGGTCAGTTGCTCGACCCGTTGAAAGAACGCATCCAGTCCTTCGAAAAACGCGTGGAAGAAAGCTATCAGGCCGAAGCCCGCGAGCGCTTCTCGCTGGCCAAGGAGCTTGAGCGCTTGCAGCAATTGAACCTGCGTCTGAGCGACGAAGCGACCAACTTGACCCGTGCCCTCAAAGGCCAGAAGACCCAAGGCAACTGGGGGGAACTGATTCTTGAACGAGTGCTGGAGCACGCAGGTCTGGAGAAGGGGCGCGAGTACCAGACCCAGGTCAACCTCAAAGGTCCGGACGGCGAGCGCTTTCAGCCGGACGTGATCATTTATCTGCCGGGCGACAAGCAGGTGGTGGTCGATTCCAAGGTCAGCCTCACCGCCTATCAGCAGTACGTCGCCGCCGAAGACGACAGCATCGGCCAAATCGCGATCAAACAGCACGTGCTGTCGCTGCGCAACCACGTCAAAGGCCTTGCCGGCAAGGACTACAAGCGCCTGGAGGGCTTGCACAGCCTCGATTTCGTCTTGCTGTTCGTGCCGATCGAGGCGGCATTTTCCGCTGCTCTGCAAGCCGAGCCGACGCTGTTTCAGGAAGCGTTCGACCGCAACATCGTGATCGTCAGCCCGACCACGTTGCTGGCAACATTGCGGGTGATCGACAGCCTGTGGAAGCAGGAGCGGCAAAGCCAGAACGCCCGGGAAATCGCCGAGCGTGCCGGCTGGCTGTACGACAAGTTCGTGCTGTTCATTCAGGATCTGGACGAGGTCGGTAATCGCCTGCAACAGCTGGACAAGGCCTACAGCTCGGCGCGCAACAAGCTCACCGAAGGTCGCGGCAACCTGGTCAGCCGCAGCGAGCAGCTCAAGTTGCTGGGCGCGCGGGCAAGCAAGAGTTTGCCGGCTGATTTGCTGGAGCGGGCGATGACGGATGTCGATGGCCTCGTCGAACTCCCGGAATAACCCGAAGAGCTTCGCGAGCAGGCTCACTCCCACAGTGAAATGCATTCCAAAGGTGGGAGCGGGCTTGCTCGCGAAGGCGTCAGCGGTAGCGCTGCAACGCTCAAGTCGAACGGTTACAACGGCACATACCGACTCAACAACGCCCGCAACGCCGCCGGTTTCACCGGTTTGGCCAGATAATCCAGCCCCGCCGCATGCACCTGCGCCACCGTCTCCGGGCGACCATCGGCGCTGATCACCACTCCCGGCACCGGCTCTCCCAACGTGGTACGCAGCCACGCCATCAATTGCGTTCCGGTGTCGCCATGGTCCAGGTGATAGTCGACCAACGCCAGTTGCGGCCGCACGCCTTCACTGAGCAACGCCGCACATTCCTCGCGATTGCGCGCCGTCCACACCTGACAGCCCCAACGGCTCAGCAGGCTGTTCATGCCGATCAGAATGCTGTCTTCATTGTCGATACACAGCACCTGTGCGCCGCTGAGCAACTTGCCGTTCAACTCGACCGCTGCGTTCGCCGGCACCGCTTGTGCCCGGGCCAGCGGCACGCTGACGCTGACGCTGAACACACTGCCGCGCCCCGGCCATGAGCGTACGCGCAGCGTGTGGCCCAGCACTCGACACAAACCATCGGCAATCGCCAGACCGAGCCCGAGGCCTTTTTCGGCGCGAGTCTGATGGCTGTCGAGGCGTTTGAACTCCTCGAAAATCACCTGTTGTTTGTCTTCCGGAATACCCGGCCCGCGATCCCACACTTCCAGGCACAGCTCACCGCCACGTCGCCGCACGCCCAGCAGCACCGGGCCCTTGGCGTAGCGGAAGGCGTTGGTCAGGAAGTTCTGCAGAATCCGTCGCAGCAACTTGATGTCGCTGTCGATGCGCAAGTGGCTGCCGCGCACGCGGAAGCTCAGGCCTTGCTCTTGGGCCAGCGCCTTGAATTCGGCGCCGAGCGTATCGAACAGTTCATTGAGTGCAAACGGCTTGCGATCCGGGTTGATCTTGCCGTTTTCCAGGCGGGAAATATCCAGCAAATCGCTGATCAGGTCTTCCGCCGAGCGCAGCGAACTGTCGAGGTGTTGCACCAGTTGCTGCGCCTCGCTGCTCAAACCGTCATCCTGATGGGAGAGGGCGGCAGAGAACAGTCGGGCGGCGTTCAGTGGCTGCATCAGGTCATGGCTGACAGCCGCGAGGAAACGGGTTTTCGACTGGTTGGCCGCCTCCGCATTGCCTTTGGCCTCGGTCAACGCAACGTTGAGCTGCGACAGTTCCTGGGTGCGTTCGCTGACGCGTTGCTCCAGCCCTTCGTTGGCTTCGGTCAGCGCCTGCTCGGCCTCACGGAACGCGGTGATGTCGGTGAAACTCATGACGAAGCCGCCGCCGGGCATCGGGTTGCCGATCAACTCGATCACCCGGCCGTTGGGAAACAGGCGTTCCGAAGTGTGCGCACGGCCCTGACGCATCCAGTGCAGGCGCCGGGCAACGTGAACTTCTGCCTCGCCGGGGCCGCACAGGCCGCGTTCGGCGTTGTAGCGAATGATGTCGGCAATCGGCCGGCCGACACTGATCAACCCGTCCGGGTAGTTGAACAGCTCCAGATAACGCCGGTTCCAGGCCACCAGTTTCAGCGACTGGTCGACCACGCTGATGCCCTGGGTGATGTTTTCGATCGCGCCTTGCAGCAGGGCGCGGTTGAACTGCAGGACTTCCGAGGCTTCGTCGGCGATGCGTACCACATCCTCCAACTGCATTTCCCGACCTTCGATGGCGGCTTTTACCACCGCGCGCGTCGAAGAAGCGCCGAGCACACCGGCGAGCAGGCGTTCGGTGTGGGCGATCCATTCGCCGTCGGCGTTCTGGTTCGGGTTGAAGCCCTTGCCCTGACGGTAGGCGAAACGAATGAAGCTCTGGCGCGCACGTTCCTCACCGACAAAGCGGGCTGCCAGTTGCAGCAAGTCGTCGATCTGCACCGCGAGCATCGAGCGCGCACTCGGCCGAGCGCTGATTTCCTGACCGATGAAACGTCCTGCCTGCCAGTGTTCCGAGACCCGCGTGCGCGACAGCACCGAGACCCAGGCGAACAGAGTGAAGTTGCCCGCCAGCGACAGCACCACGCCTTGGGTCAGCGGGGTGATCGGCAGGTTCAGCGGGTTGCTGTGCAACCAGGCCAGGCCCGGGAAAGTGCTCAGCGACCAGCCAAGGCTGTGGGCGGCAATCGGCAGGATCAGCGTGTAGAACCAGAGGAACGTACCGGCCGCCAGACCGGCGAAAACCCCGCGGCGGTTGGCCTGTTTCCAATACAGCGCGCCGAGCATCGCCGGGGCCAGTTGGGTGACCGCGGCGAAGGCGATCTGGCCGATGGTCGCCAGACTCGCGGTGGAGCCGAGCAAGCGGTAGCTGACATAGGCCAGCAGCAGGATCAGCACGATGCTCACCCGGCGCACCGACAGCATCCACTGGCGGAACACTTCGAACGGGCGCTCGGCGTTGTTGCGCCGCAGCAGCCACGGCAACAGCATGTCGTTGGAGACCATGGTCGACAACGCCACACTGGCTACGATCACCATGCCGGTGGCCGCCGACGCACCGCCGATAAATGCCAGCAGTGCCAATGCCGGATGGGCCTGAGCCAGTGGCAGGCTGATCACGAACGAGTCCGGCAGCACGTGACTCGGCAGCATCATCTGCCCGGCGAGGGCAATCGGCACGACGAACAGCGCGGCCAGCGCCAGATAAGCCGGGAACACCCACTTGGCCAGGCGCAGGTCCTGCGGGTCGATGTTCTCCACCACCGTGACGTGAAACTGTCGAGGCAGGCAGATGATCGCCATCATCGCCACGCCGGTCTGCACCACCATCGACGGCCAGTTGATGGTTTCTTTCCAGTATTCCTCAAGCCGTGGCGCAAGCATCGCCTGATTGAACAGGTCGTCGAAACCGTCGTAGAGGCCAAAGGTGACGAACGCGCCGACGGCGAGAAAGGCGAACAGCTTGACCAGCGACTCGAAGGCGATCGCCAGCACCATGCCCCGGTGGTGTTCGGTGGCGTCGAGGTTGCGCGTACCGAAGACGATGGTGAACAGCGCCAGTACCAGCGACACGATCAGCGCGGTGTCTTGGGCGCGGGTGCCCATGGCGTCGGCACCGGCGCCGATCAACAGGTTCACGCCGAGGACGATGCCTTTGAGTTGCAGGGCGATGTAGGGCAGGACGCCGACCAGGCAGATCAGCGCGACCACCACCGCCAGCGATTGCGATTTGCCGTAGCGCGCGGCGATGAAGTCAGCGATGGAGGTGATGTTCTCCTGTTTGCTGATCATCACCATTTTCTGCAAGACCCACGGCGCTCCCAGCAGCAACAGGATCGGGCCGAGGTAAATCGGCAGGAACGACCATAACTGCTCGGCGGCCTGGCCGACCGCACCGAAGAATGTCCAACTGGTGCAGTAAACCGCCAGCGACAGGCTGTACACCCACGCGCGCATCCGCGGCGGCAACGGCGCGCTGCGACGGTCGCCGTAAAAGGCGATGGCGAACATGATGGCCATGTAGGCGAGGGCGACGGCGGCGATCAGCCCGGTGGACAACGACATGCAACACTCCCGACAGAAGACTCCCCGGCACTCCTGCCCGGGCGGACAGTCTCGCATGAGTGCGGCGGTTAGTCAGTGTCGACCAAGGTCGTGGCGTGGCGGGGTGTCGCAGGTTTGAAACCGGGTGGTTTCTGAGTTGACTGGTCGGGCCTCTTCGCGAGCAGGCTCGCTCCCACATTTGGTATGCAATCCCCTGTGGAAGCGAGCCTGCTCGCGATGGCGTCAGCCCTGCTGCAGCGCGATATCAATCAACCGATGCAACTCTTCGACCTCCAGCGCCGCCGCCGAAAACAGAATCCGGAACACCACTGGCGCCACCACCAGATTGATCAGTCGGTCAACGCTCGGCGCCGCTTCGTCCGGGTGGCGGTCAATGATGGTCTGCAATTGCGCGCCGAGGATCGTCACGCAATACCCCGGCGTGGCGCTGGCTTGCACGTCGCGCATCATGTTGCGCCCGGGCTCGGAGCTCATCTCGTCGAGGTATTGCTCGGCCCAGGCGCGGATATCGCTGCGCAGGCTGCCGGTTTGCGCCGGCTCGCTGTCAGGGCGCATGCGGGCGAGGGCGACGTCTGCGAGCAACGCAGCCAGATCCCCCCAGCGACGATAGATCGTCGATGGCGTCACGCCGGCGCGTGCAGCGATTTGCGGCACGGTCACGGTACTGCGCTCCTGTTCTTGCAGAAGTGCGCGGACAGCCGAATGAATCGACTTTTGCACCCGGGCACTGCGGCCGCCGGGGCGTAAACCTTCTTTAATAGCCATGCGTCAGACCTTAACACAAAGAATTTGCTTTAAGCCAAAGCCGAGAGCACACTCCGCAAAAGCAAAAAATTAGCTTTTGCGGAGTGTGCCCATGACCAGCCTTGCTTCCAACCGTGGCAGCCTGATTTTTCTGGCGATCACCTTACTGAGTTTTCTCGCTGCTTCCACAGCGCCGACGCCGTTGTATCACCTGTATCAGGATCAGCTGCATTTTTCGGCAGCGATACTGACCCTGATTTTCGGCGTGTATGCCTTGAGCTTGCTGGCAGCGCTGCTGACGGTCGGATCGCTGTCCGATCATCTGGGGCGCAGACCGGTGATATTCACCGCAGTGCTGCTCAATGCACTGGCGATGCTGCTGTTTATCAGCGCCGATAGTGTCGCCTGGCTGATCAGCGCGCGGGTGTTGCAAGGCTTTGCCACCGGCATGGCCACCGCGGTTTTAAGTGCGACGCTGCTCGACACCGATCGCCAGCAGGGGCCGTTGATCAACAGCGTCGCACCGTTGCTCGGCATGGCGCTGGGCAGCATGGGCTGCGGCTTGCTGGCCGAGTTCGCCCCAGCGCCGTTGCAACTGACTTACTGGCTGCTGCTCGGGCTGTTTGTACTGCAAGCGGCGTACGTCTGGCGCATGCCGGAAAGTGTGACGCCGCAAGCCGGCGCCTGGGCATCGTTGCGACCAACCCTGCATGTCCCGGTTCAGGCGCGCTCGACCTTGTGGCGCGTGCTGCCGCTAAACACCGCGACCTGGGCCCTTGGCGGTTTTTTTGCCTCGCTGGCGCCATCGTTGGTGCGCACCGCTACCGGGTCGACGTCCAATCTGATCGGTGGCGCGACTGTCTCGGCGTTGACCGTGACCGGTGCGCTGATGATCTTTACCTTGCGCAATCGTCCCGCCAGCAGAGCCCTGCAAATCGGCGCCAGCCTGCTGCCCATCGGCGTGCTGCTGATTCTGCTTGGTGTGCACAGCGCCAGTCTGGCGCTGTTTTTCCTCGGCACACTGGTCGCCGGTTGCGGCTTTGGTTCGGGGTTCCTTGGCGCGGTGCGCAGCCTGGTGCCGTTGGCCTTGCCCCATGAGCGCGCCGGGTTGATGTCGGCGTATTACGCGCTGAGTTATCTGGCGTTCTGCCTGCCGGCGTTGTTGGCCGGGCACTTGACCCGCACTTACGGCCTGCTGGCGACCACCGATGGTTACGGCGTCGCGTTGATCGTGCTGGCCACGAGCGCGCTGTTGCTCAGTCTGCGTCCACGTGCGGCGAAGGTTTGCCGTGCTCCATAAGTGGCGCCGTTTGGGTTAGCCTTGGCCGGCCCTGTTTTTCACGGATCGAGACATGAACATTATCCGCAGCAAGTCGTTCACCGCCGAGCGTGCCTGGGGCGCGCTGGACATCGCCAACATGAACGGCATCACCACGCGCCTGCACTGGACCGACCAGCCCTATAAATGGCACGTCAACGATGGCGAGGAAGTGTTCGTGGTGCTCGATGGTCAGGTGCAGATGCGCTATCGCGAACAGGGTGAAGAGAAGCAGGTGCTGCTAGAGGTCGGGGACATTTTCTACGCTTCGGTCGGCACCGAGCACGTGGCGCATCCGCAGGGGGCGGCGCGGATTCTAGTGATCGAGAGCGAAGGCAGTGTCTAGACGCTTATCTATGAACTAGATAACAGATAGAGAAATTACCCGTTATATAGATATTCGATTCGGTTCTACCATGGACTCAACCTCACCTGAGGACAGGAGTTCACGATGACTTGCCCCAACAGCACCAAACCCGGCATCAAGCCGTTCAGCCAGCTTCAGCATCCGCGTGAAGTGATCCGTCAATTCACCCCGAACTGGTTCGCCGCGACCATGGGCACCGGCGTGCTGGCCCTGGCGCTGGCGCAATTGCCGGTGGCGATTCCCGGGTTGCACGCGGTGGCCGAAGGCCTATGGTTGTTCAACATTCTGTTGTTCACCTTGTTTACCTTCGCTTACGCCGCGCGCTGGGTGCTGTTCTTCGATGAGGCGCGGCGGATCTTCGGTCACTCCACCGTATCGATGTTCTTCGGCACCATTCCAATGGGCCTGGCGACCATCATCAACGGCTTTCTGCTGTTCGGTCTGCCACGCTGGGGCGAGGGCGTGATTCATCTCGCCGAAGTGCTCTGGTGGCTCGATGTGGCGATGTCGCTGGCCTGCGGCGTGTTGATTCCCTACATGATGTTTACCCGGCAGGAACACAGCATCGATCAGATGACCGCCGTCTGGCTGCTGCCGGTGGTGGCGGCCGAAGTGGCAGCGGCCAGCGGTGGCTTGCTCGCGCCGCATCTGACCGACGCCCATGCGCAACTGGTGGTGCTGACTACCAGCTACGTGCTCTGGGCATTTTCCCTGCCGGTGGCGTTCAGCATCCTGACCATCCTGTTGCTGCGCATGGCCCTGCACAAATTGCCTCACGAAAACATGGCCGCCTCCAGCTGGCTGGCCCTCGGCCCGATCGGCACCGGCGCCTTGGGCATGTTGCTGCTGGGCAGCGATGCACCGGCAATCTTCGCCGCCAACGGTCTGCCGGGCATCGGTGAAATCGCTGCGGGGCTTGGTTTGGTCGCCGGCATCACCCTGTGGGGTTTCGGCTTGTGGTGGATGTTGATGGCGTTGTTGATCACCGCGCGTTACCTGCGTGATGGCATCCCGTTCAACCTTGGCTGGTGGGGCTTCACCTTCCCGCTGGGCGTTTATTCGCTGGCGACCCTCAAGCTCGCCAGCACGCTCAACCTCGGCTTTTTCAGTGTGGTGGGCTGCGTGCTGGTGACGTTGCTGGCGGTGATGTGGCTGATCGTCGGTAAGCGCACCGTGCAAGGTGCGTGGCGCGGTGAACTGTTTGTCTCACCTTGTATTGCAGGTTTGAAGAAATAACCTGAAAAGTTTAGGTAATGTGTGGCCTGGATCGCGGATCGGGATTCCAATATTCAGATCCAGGCCATTCTCTACCGACCTCAGGGAAACACGGAAGATGAGTCACCCCTCACAGTTCAACCTGCTTCGCACCCGGCGCTTCCTGCCTTTTTTCATCACGCAGTCGTTGGGCGCCTTCAACGACAACGTGTTCAAACAGTCGCTGATTCTCGCCATTCTCTATCGACTGACCATCGAGGGTGACCGTTCGATCTGGGTCAACCTGTGTGCACTGCTGTTTATCCTGCCGTTCTTTCTGTTCTCGGCGCTGGCCGGGCAGTTCGGGGAAAAATTTGCCAAGGACGCGCTTATTCGTCTGATCAAACTCGCGGAAATCGCGATCATGGCCGTAGGATCGATCGGTTTTCTCTTCGATCACCTGTCGCTGATGCTGGTGGCGCTGTTCGCCATGGGCACCCACTCGGCGCTGTTCGGACCGGTGAAGTATTCGATTCTCCCGCAGGCGCTGCGAGAGGATGAACTGGTCGGCGGCAATGGGCTGGTGGAGATGGGCACGTTCCTGGCGATTCTCGCCGGGACCATCGGCGCCGGGGTCATCATGTCCTCGACGCATTACGCGCCGCTGGTATCGACCGCGATTGTCGGCATTGCCGTGCTGGGTTACCTCGCCAGTCGCAGCATTCCGCGCGCTGCAGCGGCGTCGCCGGAAATGCGCCTGAACTGGAACATCTTCAGCCAGTCCTGGGCCACGCTCAAACTTGGTCTGGGCCAGACGCCTGCGGTGTCGCGTTCGATTGTCGGCAACTCGTGGTTCTGGTTTGTCGGGGCGATTTATCTGACGCAGATCCCGGCCTACGCCAAGGAGTGGATGCACGGCGATGAAACCGTGGTCACCCTGATTCTCACCGTGTTCTCGGTCGGCATTGCGCTGGGTTCGATGCTTTGCGAGAAACTCTCCGGGCGCAAAGTCGAGATCGGTCTGGTGCCGTTCGGCTCGTTCGGTCTGACCGTGTTCGGCCTGCTGCTGTGGTGGCATTCCGGCGGAATCCCGGAGAGCATCACCGGGCACAGCTGGATTGAAGTGCTGGGCTTTGTGCACACTTGGGCGGTGTTGGTCGACATTCTCGGCCTCGGCATTTTTGGTGGCTTCTATATTGTGCCGCTGTACGCCTTGATCCAGTCGCGCACCGCCGAAAACGAGCGGGCGCGGGTGATCGCTGCCAACAACATTCTCAACGCACTGTTCATGGTGGTGTCGGCGATCGTTTCGATTGTGTTGCTGAGCGTGGTCAAACTGTCGATTCCGCAGTTGTTCCTGGTGGTGTCGCTGCTGAACATCGGCGTCAATGCGTACATCTTCAAGATCGTTCCCGAGTTCAGCATGCGTTTCATGATCTGGCTGCTCAGCCATTCCATGTACCGCGTCGAGCACCGCAACCTGGAGGCGATCCCGGACGAAGGCGCCGCGTTGCTAGTGTGCAACCATGTTTCGTTCGTTGATGCCTTACTGATTGGCGGCGCGGTGCGTCGGCCGATTCGCTTTGTCATGTACTACAAGATCTACAACCTGCCGGTACTGAACTTTATCTTCCGCACGGCGGGGACGATTCCGATTGCCGGACGCAACGAAGACATCCAGATCTACGAAAAGGCCTTCACCCGGATTGCCCAATATCTGAAGGACGGCGAACTGGTGTGCATCTTCCCGGAGGGCAAGTTGACCACGGACGGTGAGATCAATGAGTTCAAGGGCGGGCTGACTCGGATTCTCGAAGAGACACCGGTGCCGGTGATTCCGCTGGCGCTGCAGGGATTGTGGGGGAGTTTCTTCAGTCGCGACCCGAACAAGGGTTTGTTCAAGCGGTTGTGGTCGCGGGTGACGTTGGTGGCGGGTTCGGCGGTGGCTGTGGAAGCTGCGGAACCGGCGAAGTTGCAGGGGGTGGTGGGGGAGTTGCGTGGGGCAGTCAGATAATCACTGACTTTAAAGGTCTCATCGCGAGCAGGCTCACTCCTACAGTTGAAACGCATACCTCTGTAGGAGTGAGCCTGCTCGCGATAGGGCAGTGGCCTAAGCGCTGACCTTCAGGCCAATCAACCCGGTAATGATCAACGCCACACTGGCCAGGCGAATCAACGCCATCGACTCACCAAACAGAATGATCCCGGCAATCACCGTGCCCACGGCGCCGACCCCGGTCCAGATCGCATAAGCCGTGCCCAGCGGTAATTCCTTCATCGCAAGGCCCAGCAGGCCAAGGCTGATAGCCATGGCCGCAACGGTCAGTACGGTGGGGAGGGGGCGGGTGAAACCGTCGGTGTATTTCAGGCCGACGGCCCAGCCGACCTCGAACAAGCCGGCGAAAAACAGAATGATCCAGGACATGAGAGACCTCCATCGATTGACGGGGTCGTCCCCAGATTAATAACTCGATCGAGCCGCAGGGTCGTCCCCGCGTTGCGCAACATATTGACGAGCATTAATCCGGGGATCAAGTTTTGAGGTCAGTCGGCGGCCTGTTGAGCCGCCGTTTCACGATCTTCTTTTTCGCTCATGCGCCGGAAGTACGTCGAGAGCAGTGCCCCGGAAATGTTGTGCCAGACGCTGAACAACGCGCTTGGCACCGCTGCCAGCGGCGAGAAGTGCGCACTGGCCAGGGCCGCGCCCAGTCCCGAGTTCTGCATGCCGACTTCCAGCGCCAGCGACTTGCGCTGAGCCAGTGGCAGCTTGAACAGGCGTCCGGTGAAGTAGCCCAGCAAGTAGCCGAAGCTGTTGTGCAGCATCACCACCGCCATGATCAACAGCCCGGACTCGGCGATTTTCGCCTGACTGGCGGCCACCACCGCAGTGACGATGATCACGATGCTGACCACCGACACCAGCGGCAACACTTCCACTGCGTGCCGCACCTTGCCACCGAGCAAACGTTGCGCAACCACGCCGAGCACGATTGGCAGCAACACCACTTGCAGGATCGACCAGAACAGCTCCATGAACGACACCGGCAACCACGCCGAAGCCAGCAGCCAGATGAGCGCCGGTGTCAGCAGCGGGGCGAGCAGGGTGGTGACGGCAGCAATTGCTACTGACAGTGCCAGGTCGCCGCGGGCCAGCCAGGTCATCACGTTGGACGAAGTACCGCTCGGGCAGCAGCCGACCAGAATTACGCCGACGGCGATTTCCGGCGGCAGATGAAAGAGCTGGCAGAGCAACCACGCCACGCCGGGCATGATCACGAAATGTGCAACCACGCCCAGCGCCACGCGCCACGGATGGCGGGCGACGGCAGCGAAGTCGTCGAGTTTGAGGGTCAGGCCCATGCCGAACATCACCAGCCCCAGCAACGGTACGATTGCGCCTTTGAGGCCCAGGAACCACGCCGGTTGCAGGAACGCGACGACAGCGAAAATCAGCACCCAGTAAGCGAAGGTGTTGCCGACGAAGCGGCTCAGTGCAGCCAGTGCGCGCATGGCTTGTTCCTTATTATTGAATGAACACCACAAAACCAAATGTGGGAGCGAGCCTGCTCGCGAAGGCTGAGTGTCAGACACATTAATGTTAACTGTCACTGCGCCTTCGCGAGCAGGCTCGCTCCCACAATTTTGAAACTCACCGGGCGTTAGATGCCCTGCGGCGTCTCTTCACCACCCAGCGCTTCAACCAGTGCCGGCAGGAAGTCGCCGAAGGTCAGCATCATCAGGGTGAAGCTGGCGTCCAGTTGGCCCAGGGCCTCGTCGCCACCGTCCTGTTCGGCCTGATCCTGCAGCAGGTCCTCGAACTTCAGGCGTTTGACGGTCATTTTGTCGTCGAGCATGAACGACAGCTTGTCCTGCCATGCCAGCGACAGTTGAGTGACCACTTTGCCGGTGCTCAGGTGCAGCTGGATTTCTTCGCTGGTCAGGTCCTGACGCTTGCAGCGCACGATGCCGCCGTCTTCGTGGGTGTCGCGCAGTTCGCACTCGTCCAGGACAAAGAAGTCCGGGGCCGCTTGCTGGGTGGTGACCCATTCGGTCATCACGGCGGTTGGCGCGGTTTTCACGGTCAACGGACGGACGGGCAGGGTGCCGAGCACTTCTCGCATAGTGGAAAGCAGGTCTTCGGCGCGTTTCGGGCTGGCCGAGTTCACCAGAATCAGGCCCTGTTTCGGCGCGATGGCGGCGAAGGTCGACGAGCGACGGATAAAGGCGCGCGGCAGGAAGGCCTGGATGATTTCATCCTTGATCTGATCACGTTCCTTCTTATAGACCTTACGCATCTGCTCGGCTTCGATCTCTTCGACCTTTTCCTTGACCGCGTCGCGCACGACGCTGCCCGGCAGAATGCGTTCTTCTTTACGGGCAGCGATCAGCAGGAAGTCACCGCTGACATGCACCAGTGGAGCATCTTCGCCCTTGCCGAACGGCGCGACGAAACCGTAGGTGGTCAACTCCTGGCTTGCACATGGACGCGCCAGTTTGGTGGCCAGTGCAGTTTCCAGCGCCTCGGCATCGACAGGCAGGTCTTGGGTCAGGCGATAGATAAGCAGGTTTTTGAACCACATGGGGTGAGTCTCTCCTTTATACAAAGGGGGGCATTATTGTCTTCGCCGTCTCATAGGCCAACCCTTCTCTAAGCCTTTGGAAGGCCTGAGAAAATTATTTAAAAAAGTGCTTGCCAGAGGTTGGGTCGCTCCGTAGAATGCGCGCCACACCGAAGCGAAGGGTGATTAGCTCAGCTGGGAGAGCGTCTGCCTTACAAGCAGAATGTCGGCGGTTCGATCCCGTCATCACCCACCATTCGTTTCAAGTGTTTAGCGCAGCGGTAGTTCAGTCGGTTAGAATACCGGCCTGTCACGCCGGGGGTCGCGGGTTCGAGTCCCGTCCGCTGCGCCATATTCGGTCACCTGGACCACTGAACGCCAGGTCACCACGGAAAACCCGCTGAGGCGGGTTTTTTTCTGTCTCAAGTTTGTACCTTGTTCCATCGGGTTTGTGTCGTTTCATCGGTTTTCGGATTTTTTTGAAAAAAACTTCAATTAAATCAACACTTTACGAAAACTTGTGGCATAATGCGTCCCGTAACGAAGCGAAGGGTGATTAGCTCAGCTGGGAGAGCGTCTGCCTTACAAGCAGAATGTCGGCGGTTCGATCCCGTCATCACCCACCATTCGTTTCAAGCGTTTCGCGCAGCGGTAGTTCAGTCGGTTAGAATACCGGCCTGTCACGCCGGGGGTCGCGGGTTCGAGTCCCGTCCGCTGCGCCATATTCGGTCACCTGGCCCACTGAACGCCAGGTCACCACAGAAAGCCCGCCTAGTGCGGGCTTTTTGCTGTCTGCGATTCAAGAAATCCAACCCGCCGCCTCACGGCGCAGCATTCTGGCTATGCCGATAGTCACTCACCGCCTCATACACCGCTTTACGCAAGCGGTTTATCCCGCCAATCGGCCGATGTGCCTCGATACCAAACCACGGGTTGAACGACAGGTTGTCACACGCCAGATTCAGCGCCGGTGTGTCGAAGTCCTGCGCAGGCAAAGTGATCCGCGCCACGCTTTCGAATGCTGAATCCTGCTCGCGCCATTCGATGCTGGTGTCCTCGATCGGCATGTACTTGCTCGCGTCTTGACGCTGAATCTGCAACACGAAACAGGCAGGCACGCGATCTGTCGACAGTTGCTGATTCAAGGCGCTGCGCAGGAAGTTCGGCAGGTCGTGGTTTTGCGGGGGCAGGGCGTACGCCGGGCAATTGTCCGGATCCGGCGCGACCCGAAACTTGGCATTGGCCTCACCGAACTTGTAGGGCGATACCGAAAAATACGTGGTCCCGGTCGGGCTGTCCGGCGCTGGCGCCAGGGTTGCCAGGGCGATGAACAAGTGGCGGATCTGCCAGGTGCGCGGATCCCGGCCGGGAAAAAACGCCATGATTTTTTTGCCGTCAGCCTGAGCCGCCACATTCTGACGATACTCGGCGACGTCACTGACAAAGAAGTTCGGGTGGCTGAACATCACGAAGTCTTGCTCGTGGCGCTCCTGACGGTCGCCGAGCAACGGTTTGCCGGGCACATCGAACAGTTTGATCGCCATGCCCCGGGCGTCGCGGATGCTGTCGAACTGCGGGTAGGCGTTGCCGTTGGACAGACGAATCATCGCCTGCCAGGTTTTACCCGGTTCGCTGAAAACCCCCTGGCGCAGCGCTGGTATCAGTTCCGGCAACACCGTCACTTCGGCTTTCACGCAACCATGCGCCTTGGCATGCGCGTCACGCAGGTAGCGTGTGCCTTCGCGGTGCTGATCGACGATGCGTACGGCAGTCTGGATCACGTCCTGGGTCATGGCCGCTTCGCCGACGGGTATCTGTTCCTGCGCCGACACCGGGCCGCGGTGTTGCCAGGCAAACCATGCGCTGGCGATGGCCCAGCCAAGCAGGCCGACAATCAATAATGCCAACAGGGTTTTGCCAATCAGTCGTCCCAGCCACAACCAGATACGGGCCAGCATGGACGGTCTTTTGTAGGGGGTGATCATCATGGCAATTGCTCTTCCAGCGGCCCGCCCAGCACTTTCAGGTACTCCAGCAATGCCCAGCGTTCTTCCGGTTGCAGCAGTCGACCGATGACGCCATTACCACGCTCGCCGGCGCGGAACTCATGACCGCTGTTATGGTTACCGGTGATCCGTGTGTCGAACAGGAAACCATTGGCAAAGGCCTCGGTGCGGTACCCCAGATGGCGCGGGTCGTACTCGAACGAGCCTTTATAGAACGTCGTGGCGCGCTCATCCTGCGGCGACAGCAGCTGATAAATGCTCGGCACCGAGCCGTTGTGCAGAAACGGCGCAGTGGCCCATACGCCGGCCAGAGGCCTTGCCTTGTAGGCGACTTTTTCGCGCACGCCGATCGGCAGGCCGAAACCATCGAGTTGAGGCTTCTCCTGCGCGGTGACCCCGGCTTCGCGATAGGCGCGGTTCTCAACGAAGGCAGTGACGTAGGCCAGGCCCCTGGCTACCGATAGCTGGCTCAGATCCAGTGGTTGCGTGGGTGTCGGATGCAGCTTGACGTCCATCTGCTCAAGCTCTTTCAGGTTCCATTGCAGTGGCGTCAGGTCGAAACGGTGATTGGCAATGTTGGTGGCGGCGTTCGGGTCGGTGCCGATCACGTCCACCGGCAGCATGTGCAAATGCTGCACCCAGCGCTCGCCCTCCTGAGTCTTGCGCGGCACGTGGCAACCGGCGCAGTGCTCGGCAAACAGCGCGCGGCCCTTGGCGGCCAGCGGTTTGTCGACTGCGCCCAGCACGTCTTCCGGCCAGGCGGGCGGTTGCAGGTGTTGCAAGGTTTCTTCGATTTTGTGCAGATCACGCACGCGCACACTGGAGGCATAACGCGCATCGCCCTGCAGCGGTTGACCGTTGCTGTCGAAGAAATTCAAAGTCGCGCCGACGCCCAGTGCCTCACCGATGTTGCGCGCCATCGGTTGCTGTGCCGAGCCGTTCCATTGCACCCAGTCGAAGGTCCACATGTCCCACAGTTGTGGGTAGTCCACCGGGGCGTTGGCCACGCGGTAGTTGGCGGGGGAGATCGCGTCGCCGAAAGTGGCGTTGGCGATCCGGCCAAAGGCATCGGTGCGTCCCGGGCCTTCTTCGGTCGGGTAGAGGCCGCGGTGGGTGTCGTTCCAGGCGACTTTCACGAAGGTGTTCAGCGAGGCCTTGAAGTCCTTGCGTAGTTGCGCGTGGCGCGCCTCGTAGTCATTGCCCAGCACTTGTCGGGCGAAACGTTCGAATTTCCATGGGTTGTAGTAAGTTGAAGTCAGACTGGCGACCAATGCCTGTCCGAAACTGCCACCGCGCAATGCAGGAACACTGGAGGGCAACACGTGCTGCGCTGAACCACCGTCAATGCGTACGGCCTGGCCTTTGAAGCGCAATTCGCCGGTGTGGCAAGCAGCGCAGGTGATATCCAGATATTGCTCGGTGTCGCCTGGATTCTGGTGGCGGGCAAAGCCAACCGGCAGATTGCCGGGATTGTTCGGCGTGGCTTTCTGCTGCGGATCGACCAGAAAACCGAAGCGTGCGAGGTATTCCGGGGACGCAAAGCGCTGCCGGGAGAAGGGCAGTTCAAGCGCCTGGAACCACTCATAACGCAGGCCTTTGACCTGTGTGCCCTGCGGGGTGAAGTAGT
Source organism: Pseudomonas sp. H1h (assembly GCF_000633255.1). Taxonomy (GTDB): domain Bacteria; phylum Pseudomonadota; class Gammaproteobacteria; order Pseudomonadales; family Pseudomonadaceae; genus Aquipseudomonas. The sequence continues at coordinate 4,691 of NZ_AYMJ01000022.1, read as the reverse complement.
AGACCTGGCGTTCCTCTTCACTCCACTGGTTCAGATAATGCACCTGTTGGGCGGGGGTGTAGAACGGCAGTTTCGGGTTGGCAACGTAGTACAGAACCACGGCGAGAGCCAGGCCCAGCAGTACGATGATCAGGGTCAGCACACGGAATAAGAGGCGCAAGATAAACATCCTTGTCGAGTTGTTGCGCTGTTATGCCTCAGCTGTTGCAGGTGCGGCAAGTGGCCATTACGCCAACTGTCGTAGGAAGTCTCGTCAGTCCTTGTCAGGCGAAGATGACAGAAGCTTCATCGTCCCTTTGCCCGAATGCGTTTTAATCCCTGAACTTATCGGAGGTTTCCTGCTCTCATGCCGGTAGCCATTGGTCGTGGCGGCCTGATAAGCTCGCGGCTTTACTCGATTGCCCTTTCGGCGCATGAACAAGGAAATAGCATGAAACAGCATCGGTTGGCGGCGGCGGTAGCCCTGGTTAGCCTGGTCCTCGCGGGTTGTGATTCGCAGACCAGCGTAGAGCTGAAAACCCCGGCGCAAAAAGCTTCCTACGGTATCGGCCTGAACATGGGCAAGAGCCTTGCTCAGGAAGGCATGGATGATCTGGACTCCAAAGCGGTAGCCCAGGGCATCGAAGATGCCGTCGGCAAGAAAGAACAGAAGCTGAAAGACGACGAACTGGTCGAAGCCTTTGCCGCGCTGCAAAAGCGTGCTGAAGAGCGTATGGCCAAGATGAGCGAAGAGTCGGCAGCTGCCGGCAAGAAATTCCTCGAAGAAAACGGCAAGAAGGCCGGCGTGACCACTACTGCTTCCGGCCTGCAGTATGAAGTGGTCAAGAAAGCCGACGGCCCACAGCCTAAGCCGACCGACGTAGTGACCGTTCACTACACCGGCAAGCTGACCAACGGCACCGTATTCGACAGCTCCGTCGAGCGCGGCAGCCCGATCGATCTGCCTGTCAGCGGCGTGATCCCGGGTTGGGTCGAAGGTCTGCAACTGATGCACGTTGGCGAGAAGTACAAACTGTACATCCCTAGCGATCTGGCTTACGGCGCGCAATCGCCAAGCCCGGCAATCCCGGCCAACTCGGTTCTGGTCTTCGACCTGGAACTGCTGGCCATCAAGGATCCAGCCAAAGAAGACGCTGCCGCCAAGTAATCGGCTGTAGCTTCGAAGACAACGCCTCGCTTATGCGGGGCGTTGTTGCATCTGGACGATGCTGGCGGTAAACAGAGCGAACGGATAGCGCTTACAGCAGTCCTAGAGATTGAGGCTGCCAGCGCTAGACGCCTTGAGCCGCCAAGTCAATGAAATATTGGGGTTTTTTATGTGAGTAAAAAACGCCCGATCTGAGCGCGGCCCTTATAAAACGGGGCTCTCAGCGCTGAAATGCAGCTCTGTTCACAAGGTTATCCACAATTTGTGTGGATAACATTTCAACGGGAGAAATAGATGAAAGCGCCGTGGAATTTCGCCCGATTTCTGCCCCTCGCCGGTCGATTGCTGGCGCGTGGGCGTCTGCCGACGCTGTTGTTCGCGGTGGCAAGCAAGGGTGCCGCGCAGGGTAATCGCCTTGGCAAACTCAAGGATGATCTGCGTTTGCTTCAGGCGCTGTGCCTGGCCTACTGGCGTGGCGAATATCGGGCCATCAGCCCGAAAGCCATGGTCTCGGTGGTGGCGGGCCTGATGTACTTCCTCAGCCCGGTGGACGCGATCCCGGATTTCATCCCGGTATTTGGCATGCTCGATGACATTGCTGTTCTGGCCTGGGTGATGAAGACCCTCGACGATGAGCTCAATGCTTTTCGGCTCTGGCGCAACCGGCAGCAGCCGGAAAAACTCGCGGTGGTGGAGCGCCTGCCCGATACCCCGGAACAACTTCAGCTTCAGGGCCCGAAAAAGCCCTGATTCCTTCCTGTCTGCATACAGATAGATACCCCCCGCGACCTTAGCCGCTGTTAGGATTACACTTCTAGGGAAAAGTGCCGACTCGCTAAGTGTTGTTGTCCTACGGGGTAGTCATGGATATTCAGATAATTGCACGCGATGGCGAACCCGAATACGCGGTTCTGCCATGGGTCCAGTATCAGGCTCTACTGAAAGCAGCAGGCATCAAGGAAACACCGCAGCAGCAGGCGCCAGTGCCGGCCGCAGCATCGCCGGACCCGATTCTTCCAGGTCTGGATCAATTACGCAGTTTGCGCGAAGGGAAGGGCATCGCCATCGAGGCGCTGGCCCGCACGGTAGGCATCAGCCCGTCTTATCTGGCCATGATCGAAAGTGGCGAGCGTCAGCCTGACGCCGCGATTCGCCGCAGCCTGGCCTGGGAACTGACGGTGCCCGGTTGGAGGGATGAATCGTGAGCGTACGCATCAGTCGTCAACATTGGGACGGATTGCTGGGGGAATTGGATCAGGCGCGCCGTCAGCGCCATTTACTGACCTATCGGGCGTTGCTCGAACGTTTGCAACTGCCGACGCCGGCGATGCAGACCCTGACCGCCGCACTGGAACATCTCGCCGCACTCGACGCCAAGGCCGAACAACCGTTGCGCAGTTCGCTGGTGATCAGCCAGGGCGCAAGCCGCCTGCCACGTACCGGTTTCTTTGAATGCGTTGAACGTCTGGGGCGTTTTTCCGGGCCATCTGATGGCGTTGCCGCAGCCTCCTGGCATGCGTCGGAAGTGGTCAGGGTTTTCGAATATGAATACCCGGAATCGGCGGAGGCCTGAGTGTTCTTACGACTCAAGGCGCAGCTCAGTTACTGGCTGGCACGCCGGTTGTTTCACTGGTCGTGGTTTGTCCGTCAGCCTCGAGGCTGGCGTTGGCTAGAAGGGCAGTTCGCGCGCATGGCCAATCTTGGCGACGTTGGCGCGCAGAGCTTTTACGGGCACATTCTGACGTTTCGTGGTGTTGGCCTGGGCGCCCGCGAAGAGGGTGTGCGGTTGTTGCGTCTGGCGGCCCTCGCCGGTGATGGCAAAGCGGCTTATCAGGTCGGGGTGATCAGCCTGGCCGGCACTGCGAGCAAGGCGCCCGACCCGACGGAAGCAGTGCGTTGGTGGACCCTGGCCGCCAAGGCCGGCCACCCGTTGGCCGAGCATAAACTCAAAGAGCTGAGTGCGCGGGATTCAACACAGTAAATTCATTTGTGTCGGCCCGATAAACGTGGCGTGAGGGAAATCTCACGCCACGTTTGCGTTTATCGCTATACGTTTTGTAGTAATAGGTCTTTTGCAGATTAGTCCTACAGCAAACGCCTACTCGCCTGACTTCTTTCCTGATTGATTCCCCGCAAAGTCCCCGCGCCTAATTTTTGCGCGAGGGAACGTTCATGTTTGACCCGGTTTTTCATTCCACCCCGCAGGGTGGCGTGCGCTGATGGACGCCGTCAGCCGTATCGAGCAGGAACTCGACAGCTTCCCCGACACCCTCAACCTCTATCGCCAACAGCTTGAGCATTGGTTGAGCCGTGCGGCTGATCGGGTCAGTCACGCGGCGGATTTGCCGTCACTGATGGGCATGGAGCGGATCATCCGCTTCGGCGATCGCGTGACCGCCGTCAGCACTGGCGACAACGATTTTTTCTCCAGCGTCGTCCAGTGCCCGCAGGGCGGGGTGATGGCGATCGAGAGCAAGTTCGAGTCGGTGTACGACATCCCGCTGGGCGACATCGTGGTCGATGTGGTGGCGGTGGATGGTGGAACGATCACCCCGGTCACGCTGGATGCGCAGGGTAAGGGCTCATTCGCCGGCGAAGCGGGCAAGTTCTACCGGGTCCAGGTGCGCAGTGAGGTCACTCCGGAGCAGATCGACGATCTGTTTACCGCTTATGGCGGGTTGACGCGTGAACTGGATGGCTGGCTGCGTAGCGAGTGGCAAGGGTTCAGGCCGCAATGGTCGCAGTCGGTGGCGACGGCAGCGGGCAACGGCATGCTCGCCGGGAGCTGGGCGGCGATCGAGGGCGTGTGGGACAGCATCGGCATGCTGTCGGAGATTCTGCAGGATCCCGGCAAGTTTGCCGAACGGTTGGGGAGCGCGGCGGATGATCTGATCGAGCTGGCGCAAACCGCTCCACAGGTGATGGAGAAGCTGCAACTGCTGGTCAGCGACGAGGCGGCACTGTGTTTGCTGCTGCGTGCTGCGAGTCTCTGGATGGAGATGCTGCCGCCCAGTCAGATCGCCGGCAAAACCGCTGAAACGGCGTCGATGATGATCGTGCAGGTGCTGATCGATGTGCTGATCGGCGTTGTGTTGACATTCGTCGGGGCTGGCGCAGGTATCGCTTATCTGACCCTGCGCCTGGCGGATCGCGCCGCCCAGCTGCTCTCGGTTATGAAACGCCTGGTCAAGGCGATTTTCGGCATCGTCAACACGTTCATCCATTACGTCGACCAGTACAAAACTGTCGCAGCGCGGGGCAATGCCGCCGGAGTGAAAAAGGGCCGCATGCAGTTGCGCTGGGATGCGAAGCGCAATGCCGCACTAAAGAAAAACGAGCACCACGATAACGCTCCCGATCAAGCGAAAAACCCCAACGGCGACAGCGCCGATTGCGCCCTGCTGACCTGTACCAACGGCTGTCCGGTGTCGATGGTCACCGGCGAAGAACTGCTGACCCTCACCGATGGCACGCTCGATGGGCGCCTGTCGTTCGAGTTCACCCGGTTGTATCGCACCAGCGCGGTCGAGATCGACGTCGGACT
>NZ_AYMJ01000021.1 GCF_000633255.1 Pseudomonas sp. H1h | reverse complement strand
GGGGTCATCTCGGGGATCGGCGCGGGCGATACGTTCAACGACATCGAAGTCATCGCCGGTTCCAAATTCAACGACACCTTCGTGGTCGATAGCCGGATTTCGGGTGTCGATGGCGGTGAAGGCTTCGACACCGTCGATTACTCGACTTCGGCTGCCGGCGTGAACGTCGACATCCGTCCGGGCACCGGTCTGCCAGGTGTGGGTGGCGATTCCCAGGGCGTGACCCTGACTGGCGTTGAAAAGGTCATTGGTTCGGCCTTCAACGATAGCTTCACCACGGACGCCTACCTCTACGCCACCTACGACGGCGGTGCGGGCGACGACATCTACTACGTCAACGGTGGTGGCGTGACCGTCATCGAGCAAGTGGGCGGCGGCAACGATGAAGTGCGGGTCAGCTACAAGGACCACACGCTGGCGGCCAACGTCGAGCGTCTGACCTACACCGGTACAGCTGCGTTCACCGGTTGGGGCAATGCCAGCGACAACATCATCACTGGCGGTAACGGCAACGACATGTTCTATGGCGGTGGCGGTGCCGACCAGTTCTTCGGCGGTGCCGGTCGCGACACCGTGTCGTACCTCGACAGCACGGTCGCGATGAACATAAACCTGAAAACCGGGATCATCTCGGGGATCGGTGCGGGCGATACTTACAACAGCATCGAAGTCGTTGCCGGTTCCAAATTCAACGACACCTTCGTGGTCGATAGCCGGATTTCGGGTGTCGATGGCGGTGAAGGCTTCGACACCGTGGATTACTCGACTTCAAGCGCGGCCGTGAATATCGACATCCGTCCGGGCACCAGTCTGCCGGGCGTCGGTGGCGACTCGCAGGGCGTGACCCTGACCAACGTCGAGAAGGTCATCGGTTCGGCCTTCAACGATAGCTTCACCACGGACGCCTACCTCTACGCCACCTACGACGGCGGTGCGGGCGACGACATCTACTACGTCAATGGCGGCGGCGTGACCGTCATCGAGCAAGTGGGCGGCGGCAACGATGAAGTGCGGGTCAGTTACAAGGACCACACGCTGGCGGCCAACGTCGAGCGTCTGACCTACACCGGTACAGCTGCGTTCACCGGTTGGGGCAATGCCAGCGACAACATCATCACTGGCGGTAACGGCAACGACATGTTCTATGGCGGTGGCGGTGCCGACCAGTTCTTCGGCGGTGCCGGTCGCGACACCGTGTCGTATCTGGACAGCACAGTGGCGATGAACATCAACCTGAAAACCGGGGTCATCTCGGGGATCGGTGCGGGCGATACTTACAACAGCATCGAAGTCGTTGCCGGTTCCAAATTCAACGACACCTTCGTGGTCGATGGCCGAATCTCGGGTGTCGATGGCGGTGAAGGCTTCGACACCGTGGATTACTCGACTTCAAGCGCGGCCGTGAATATCGACATCCGTCCGGGCACCAGTCTGCCGGGCGTCGGTGGCGACTCGCAGGGCGTGACCCTGACCAACGTCGAGAAGGTCATCGGTTCGGCCTTCAACGATACCTTCACCACTGACGCCTACCTCTTCGCTACCTACGACGGTGGCGCCGGGGACGATATCTACTATGTCAACGGTGGTGGCGTAACCGTCATCGAACAGGCCGGCGGCGGCAACGATGAAGTGCGGGTCAGCTACAAGGACCACACGCTGGCGGCCAACGTCGAGCGCCTGACTTACACCGGCACCGGTTCGTTCACTGGCGTGGGTAACGCGATTGACAACATCATCACCGGCGGCAACGGCAATGATCTGCTTTACGGTGGCGGTGGTGCCGACCAGTTCATCGGTGGTGGGGGCATGGATACTGTGTCCTATGACGACAGCACAGTGGGCGTCAGCATCAACCTGAAAACCGGTGTCAGTACCGGTATCGCGACGGGTGACACCTACAACAGCATCGAGGCATTCACGGGCTCGAAGTACAACGATATTTTCGTTGGCAACTCCGTTGCGCTGGCAATCAACGGCGGCACCGGTCTGGATATGGTCAGCTACGAGTCGTCGGACAGTGCCGTCACCATCGACCTGAAAACCAACGTCAATGCCGGCGATGCTGCTGGTGATACCTTCACCGGGATCGAGATCTTCCAGGGAAGCAATTTCGCCGACACCTTGTCCGGAACGGCGATCAACGACAATTTCGTCGGTGGCGGCGGCGCCGACGTGATTGACGGGCGCGAAGGGATCGACACGGTCTGGTACATCAACAACACCACGGCGGTGAACATTAACTTGCAGACCGGCGTCAATCAGGGCGGTGATGCACAAGGCGATGTGCTGATCAACGTCGAAAGTGTCATCGGCACCAACTTCAACGACACGCTGATCGGCAACGCGCTGGCCAACGGTCTTGAAGGTGGCCTGGGCAATGACACCATTTACGGTGGCGACGGCAACGATGTCATTTACGGCAGCTTCTACACCCAGCTCGGGCCGTTCGCGGTCGACGTTGCTGCCGCTGGGCCACAAGCCGACATGCTGTACGGCGGCAATGGCAACGACCTCATCATCAGCGCTCCGGACGACCGTGGAACGTTCGCCTTTGGTGAAGCTGGCAACGACACGATCCACGTCGTCAGTGGCACTGCCGATGGTGGCGACGGTAGCGATGATCTGCTCGGTACCGGTGAAAACTTCGTGTTGCTTGGCGGGGCGGGCAATGACGCGCTGACTTTCGGCGCGCAATCTGCTTACCCGTGGCAAATTAAAGCCACCGGTTTTGCCAACGGCGGCGAAGGTGGCGACACCTATTTCGTCAATACCGGCTTGCTGGTGACCATCCGTGATGACGGCCATAGCGGTACGGACACGCTGATCCTGAACAACATCCGTTCGGCTGATGCGTTGCAACTGGCGCGGGTGGGTGACGACCTGTACCTCAACGACGGATATTTCCAGCCGTCCGACCCAACTGCCCAAGGGGTAAAACTGAAGGACTGGTTCGCTGGCTATAACACCATCGAGCACTTCATGGCCGCCAACGGGGATGTTCTGCCGATCAATGGCGATGGTTTCAGCATGTTTGGCTGATACCTCGGCGCGATGCGTCTTGTGCTGGTCGTGACGGGCCGCATTGCGCAGTGACAGCAGGCGACCTTGGGTCGCCTGTTTTGGTTTTTTTTTCAGGCTTTGATTGTTTCCCGCCGGCGCCATCTGCAATGACTGGGGCCAAGGGATCGACGTTTATTTTCAGCAGGCTGATGCAAAGCGCGCTTTAAAGGTATCCGGACGGGGCGACGGCATTGATGTGCTCAGCTACGGCGACAGCATGGTCGCCATGACATTGAACTGGGCAACCTGCGAACCGGCATCAACCACATCCAGACCGCCGATGGTCAGGTTTACGATTTGCCCGCAAGCGGCGATGCGGTTGCCATGTCTGGCTGATCTCCTCAGCCTGTCGAGTGATGTGTACGAAGGGATGGGGCCGCAGAGCACTCATCCCTTTTTTCTTGGTGAGTGACGCATCTGGCGTCGTCCCGCCGAGCTGGCGCGTTTCCTGCAAGTCCCCCTCAAATCGCCATAAAACGAGCGCTCGCGGTCATTGCCCCTGCGCCCGAAACGGCAGAAAGGTTTAGCCAGAAGGCTGCAGAGCTCAAGAAAGCGACGCGCAGCCCTGTGACGAACAAGAGGGGAGATGATGAAGGCAGTTATTTTGGCGGGTGGTCTGGGCACGCGTATCAGTGAAGAGTCGCACCTCAAGCCCAAGCCGATGATCGAGATTGGTGGCAAGCCAATTCTCTGGCACATCATGAAGCAGTACTCCGCGCACGGGATTCACGACTTCGTGATTTGCCTGGGCTACAAGGGGTACGCGATCAAGGACTTCTTCGCCAACTACTTCCTGCACACCTCCGACGTGACCTTCGACATGCGTGAAAACCGCATGGACGTGCACCAGAATTACAGCGAGCCATGGCGTGTGACACTCATCGACACCGGTGAAGAGACCATGACCGGTGGCCGCCTGGGGCGCGCCGCGCGCTATCTGGAGAATGAGGAAGCCTTCTGCTTCACCTATGGCGACGGCGTTTCCGATCTGAACATCAGCGCGTTGGTCGACTTCCACCTGACTCACGGCAAACTGGCCACCGTCACCGCTGTACAACCGCCGGGACGCTACGGTGCGCTGGATCGTGAGGGTGACCGGGTGCTGGGATTCACCGAGAAGCCGCGTGGCGACGGTGGCTGGATCAACGGCGGTTTCTTCGTGCTGTCGCCCAAGGTGCTGCCGTTGATCGAGGGTGATTCGACGTCGTGGGAGTCCGGCCCGCTTGACGGTCTGGCCGCTCGCGGTGAGCTGATGGCGTTTCAGCACGACGGTTTCTGGCAGCCAATGGACACCCTGCGCGACAAAAACCACCTCGAAGCGCTGTGGCAGAACGGGGAGGCTCCATGGAAGCAATGGGACTGAGTGCGGATTTCTGGCGCGGCAAGCGCGTACTGGTCACCGGTCACACCGGGTTCAAGGGCAGTTGGCTGACCCTGTGGCTGCAAAGCCTCGGCGCGCACGTCAGCGGCTTTTCCCTTGATCCGTCGACCGCGCCGAGCCTGTTCGAACTGGCGCGGGTGCACGACGGCATCAACGACCAGCGCGGTGATCTGCGCGATCTTGGCGCCTTGCTGGAGATCATCGCCGACACTGAACCGGAGATCGTTCTGCACCTGGCTGCGCAACCGCTGGTGCGTGAAGGTTATCGCGATCCGCTGGGCACTTACTCCAGCAACGTCATGGGCACGCTGAACCTGCTCGAAGCGATTCGTCAGGTCGGTTGCGTGCGTGCCTGCGTGCTGGTGACCACCGACAAGGTCTACGCCAACAAGGAATGGCTGTGGCCGTACCGTGAAGACGAAGCCCTCGGTGGCCACGATCCTTACAGCAGCAGCAAGGCTTGCTGCGAACTGCTGGCGCAGTCGTATGCCGCGTCGTTCTTCCCGGCCGACAAGTACGCCGAGCACGGTTTGGCGTTGGCCACCGCGCGTGCCGGCAATGTGCTGGGCGGCGGCGACTTCGCCCCTGAGCGGCTGATTCCCGACGTGCTCAAGGCCTGGACCGCAGACGAGCCAGTGACCTTGCGTTACCCGCAAGCCGTGCGCCCGTGGCAGCACGCGCTGGAGCCGCTGGCCGGTTACCTGCAACTGGCTGCCGGCCTCTATGAACAAGGGCCGGAATACGCCGGGGCATGGAACTTCGGTCCGGGCGAGGCAGACATGTGCAGCGTCGGCGAAGTGGTCGAACTGCTCGCCAATCGCTGGCCGCAGGCGCGCGGTCTGCGCATCGAAAAAAGCGAACTGCACGAGGCCGGCCTGCTGCGCCTGGACAGCAGCCGTGCCCGTCAGGTGCTGGGCTGGCAGCCACGCTGGACCTTGCAGCAATGCCTGACCCAGACCCTTGACTGGCACCTGGCGTGGCAGAACGGCGACGACATGCGCACTGTTACCCTCGGCCAACTGAACCTGTACCGGGGCGCGCTGTGAGCGAGTTTTCCTTGAAAGCGTTGCCGCTGACCGGTCTGTTCAGCGTCCAGCACAAGCGCTTCGAAGACCAGCGCGGGCACTTCGCCCGGCTGTTCTGCGAAGGCAGCCTGAGTGCGTTTGGCCGCGAATTTCACATCCGCCAGATCAACCATTCCTGTACCCGCGAGAAGGGCAGCGTGCGCGGTTTGCATTATCAGAATGCCAATGCGCCGGAAGCCAAACTGATCACTTGTCTGCGTGGCGAAGTGTGGGATGTGGCGGTAGATCTGCGTCCTGATTCGGCGACTTTTCTGCACTGGCACGCCGAGCACCTCAAGGCCGGCGACGGCCGCAGTCTGTTGATTCCCGCCGGGTTCGCCCACGGCTTCCAGACCCTGACCGACGACGCCGAACTGCTTTACCTGCACAGCGCCGATTACGCGCCGGAGCATGAAAGCGGGCTGTCGGTGAACGATCCACGGCTGGCGATTGCCTGGCCGTTGCCTGTCAATAATTTGTCAGCGCGTGATTCCAGCCATCCCGCGCTCGATCAACACTTTGCCGGAGTGCGTCTATGAACTGCCGTGGGTGCGCCGCACCGCTGAGCCTGCCGCTGATCGACCTCGGCACCTCGCCACCGTCCAACGCCTATGTGCACGTCGATCGCCTGGAACAGGCCGAACAATGGGTGCCGCTGAAGGTCGCCGTGTGCCAGCATTGCTGGCTGGTACAGACCGAGGACTACACCCGCGCCGACAGTCTGTTCGACGCCGAGTACGCTTACTTCAGTTCGTTCTCCAGCACCTGGCTGGCCCACGCCGAGTGCTATGTGGCCGAGATGGTCGAGCGCTTTGACCTGAACGCCGACAGCCGTGTGGTCGAAATCGCGGCTAACGACGGTTACCTGCTGCAGTACGTTGCCGGTCGTGGCATCCCGTGCCTGGGCGTCGAGCCGACCCGCAGTACCGCGCAAGCGGCGCGGGAAAAAGGCCTGGAAATTCGTGAGCTGTTCTTCGGTCGCGCCGCCGCCGCGCAGCTGCACAGCGAAGGCTGGGGCGCCGACCTGATGGCGGCCAACAACGTGCTGGCGCACGTGCCGGACATCAACGACTTCCTCGGTGGTTTCGCCACGTTGCTCAAGCCGACCGGCGTCGCCACCTTCGAATTCCCGCAACTGCTGACGCTGATGGCTGGCGCGCAGTTCGACACGCTGTATCACGAACACTATTCCTACCTGTCGCTGACGGCGGTGCAGACCCTGTGCGAGCGCAATGGCCTGGAAGTGTTCGACGTCAGCCAGTTGAGCACGCACGGCGGTTCGCTACGGGTATTCGTGCAGCGCAAGGACGGCCAGCGTCGTGCAGTGCAACCGGCGGTGCAGCAACAGCTGCAGGCCGAGCTGGAGGCTGGGGTGAAAACCGCCGGGTACTACGCCTCGCTCGCCCCGGCGGCCGAAAGCATCAAGCATCAATTGCTGCGCTTTCTGTTGCAGGCCAAGGCCGAGGGCAAGCGCGTGGTCGGTTACGGCGCGGCAGCCAAGGGCAACACCTTGCTCAACTACGCCGGGGTCAAACCGGACTTGCTGGCCTGGGTGGCCGATGCCAACCCGCACAAGCAGGGCAAATTCCTGCCGGGCAGCCGCATCCCGATTGTCGCGCCTGAGCGTATTGCCCAGGAGCAGCCTGACTACATTCTGGTCTTGCCGTGGAACCTGTTGAGCGAAGTGACGCAGCAGCTGTCTGCGGCCAAGGCATGGGGCGCACGCTTCGTCGTCGCCGTTCCGGAGTTGAGCATCCAATGAGCAGAATTCATTACACCAAACCCAGCGTTGGCGAGCTCGAAGCTCAGTACGCCCTGGACGCCGTGCAGAACGGCTGGGGCGCACGTTGCTACGAATACCTGACACGTTTCGAACACGGTTTTGCCGAGCATCTGGGCGCAACCTACGCCATCGCCACCTCCAGTTGCACCGGCGCGCTGCACATGGGCATGGCGGCCCTGGGCGTCGGCGCTGGCGACGAAGTGATCCTGGCCAACACCAACTGGATTGCCTCGGCGGCGCCGATCACCTACCTCGGCGCCACGCCGGTGTTTGTCGATGTGCTGGCCGACAGCTGGTGCCTGGACCCGCAGTTGGTCAGAAGCGCAATCACCCCGCGTACCAAGGCGATTCTCGCGGTGCACCTGTACGGCAACCTGTGTGACATGGACGCGCTGCTCGCCATCGGTCGCGAGTTCGGCATCCCGGTGATCGAGGACGCGGCGGAAGCCATCGGTTCGCAATGGCGCGGCAAGGCTGCCGGCTCGCTGGGGGCATTCGGGGCCTTTTCGTTTCATGGCACCAAGACCATGACCACCGGCGAGGGTGGCATGTTCGTCACTTCGGACAAGGCTTTGTATGAGCGGGTCCTGACCCTGTCCAACCATGGTCGTGTGGCGGGTTGCACCAAGCAGTTCTGGCCGGAGTTTGTCGGCTTCAAATACAAGATGAGCAACCTGCAGGCCGCCGTCGGCTGCGCCCAGGTCGAGCGAATTGACGAGTTGATCGAGCGCAAGCGGGTGATTTTTGCCAACTACGCGCGAGCCCTCGAAGGCGTGCCGGGTGTATCGCTCAACCCCGAACCGGTCCATGGCCGCAACGGCTACTGGATGCCGACCGTGGTGTTCGATGCCGACACCGGCATCCACCGCGAGCAAATGATCGCCGCGTTCCAGGCTGCCGACATCGACGCCCGGGTATTTTTCTGGCCGCTGTCGTCGCTGCCGATGTTCAGCGAATACGGGGTCGACACACCGCTGGCGTTTGCGTTGCCCGAGCGCGCCTTCAACCTGCCGAGCTATCACGACATGACCGACGCCGATCAGCAGCGCGTGGTGCAAGTGGTGCTGGATCTGCTGGCTCGCAGGCACACCTCGTGAAGATCTATCTGCTGGGCGCCGCCAACCCGGAAGCGGTGCGCATGCTGCACGCCGTCAAGCGCAGCGCGCCTAACATCGAGTTCGCCTTTCTGGACAACGACCCGCGCAAGCACGGCACGCTGTTTTACGGGGTGCCGGTGCTGGGTGGTTGCGAACTCGTCGGCGAACTCAATGGCGAGGACGTGCGCTTCGTCAATCTGATCACCGGCAGTACCCGGTTACGCTACGAAACCACCTGTCAGTTGGTCGAGGCCGGTGCGCGCCTGGGGCAGTTCGTTCATCCGGGTATCGACCTGAGCATGATCCGCATCGGGCAGGGCAGTTATCTGCAGGAAGGCGTGCTGATGCAGGCCGAAGTGACGCTGGGCGACAACACCAGCATCAGCGCCGGCAGTGTCGTGGGGCATGAAGGGCAGATCGGCCATTCGGTGTTCATGGCGCCGGGCGTGTGTATCGCAGGTTGTGTGGAAATCGGTGACGGGACCTTTATCGGGACCAACGCCACGATCCTGCCGCGCCTGCGCATCGGGCGCTGGGTGACCATCGGTGCCGGTGCAGTGGTGACCAAGGATGTTCCGGATTTTTCGGTCGTGGCGGGCAATCCCGCCAGGATCATCAAGACCCATGCAGTGCCTTACCCGGATGCCAGGGTGTTCCGGTAAGCCGTTTCCCGAATTTTTGGAGAGTTGCAATGAATCCGCATGAACAGTTTCGCGAAGAAGTAAAAGCCAACATTGAAGGCCTGCAGAACGACAAGGCATTGCAGACCGAGTCCCTGGACTGGGTCGGCACCACGGCCAGGCACAAGTACACCTACAACTTCAGCTGGATGGGCCGGCCGATCATTCAGTTCCCGCAGGACATGGTCGCGATGCAGGAAATCATCTGGAACCTGCGTCCGGACGTGATCGTCGAGACGGGCATCGCCCACGGTGGTTCGCTGGTGTTCTACGCCTCGATCCTGGAGCTGATCGGGCACGGCGAAGTGCTGGGCATCGACATCGATATCCGCCAGCACAACCGCGAAGCCATCGAAGCGCACCCGATGTTCAAACGCATCAGCATGATCCAGGGTTCGAGCATCGATACCGCCATCGTTGATCAGGTGCGCGAGCGCGTACAGGGCAAGAAAGTGCTGGTGGTGCTGGACTCCAACCACACCCACGAGCACGTCCTCGAAGAGCTGCGTCTGTATGCACCACTGGTGTCGGTGGACAGCTATTGCGTGGTCATGGACACCGTGGTCGAAGACATGCCGGCCGATGCGTTCCCGGACCGTCCGTGGGGCAAGGGTGACAACCCGAAAACCGCAGTGTGGGCGTACCTGGAAGAAAACCGCGATTTCGAAATCGATCAGGCGATTCACAGCAAATTGCTGATCACAGTCGCGCCGGATGGTTATCTGCGTCGCGTGCGTTAATCGACAAACAACGATGAGTTTTCGGCGACTCGCCGCTTGTGGGGAATATATGCAAGGCAAGAACACTTCTGGAACCGCTCTGGCACTCAACGAACAGTTGACCATTGTGCTGATCTCTCACGAACGCCCGGCGTTTCTGCGTAGAGCCATTCGCTTCTACAGCAGCCTGCCGTGCAGGATTCTGGTGCTGGATTCGTCGGCGGTGGCGCTGGCGGGCATCCCTGCCGAATTCACCCACGTGGATTATCAGCACTTGCCGCAGTTCGGCTACTGGGGCATTCGCGCCAAGCTGGCTTACGGTGTCGAGCAGCTGCAAACGCCTTACATGGTGTTTGCTGCCGACGATGACTTCCTTGTGCATGACGCCCTGCATGAAGCCGTGGCATTCATGGATGCCAACCCCGATTACAGCCTGTGCCACGGCTACAGCCTGATGTATCTGACGTTGGCCAACAGCGTCAATTACTACCGACGCGACAAGAAAGTCTGCGAGGACTACTCGGCGGATCAGGCCGAGGATCGTCTGCTCGATTACATGCATCAGTACCTGCCGCCGTTCTATGCCGTGCAGCGTACGGCGATCTTGCGTGACTGGTACAACGCCATGCCGCAAGACACGATCTTCCAGTGGCAGGAAGTCGGCCACACCTATTACATGCTGGCCCGGGGCAAGGCGCGGATTCTGCCGATCCCGTATGTCGTGCGCGAAATCAACTACGTGCAGTCCGATCACAACACCGAGATCTATCACTCTCTGGCCTATATGGACGCCAAGAGTGTGGCCGGGCGCGAAGCGTTTGCCGAATTCCTCGCCGGGTTGCCGACCCAGCTCCAGCATCAGGATCCACAGCAGGGCAAAGCGTTTGTTCTGAAGAGTTTTGCCACGCTGGCCGACAGCCTGCTGACCAACCGGGCACTGACTGCCGAGCTGATCTTCGAATCGACATGGATCGATATCGAGACCGGCCCTCAGCGCCGGTTCGGTCCGAAGCAATACGTTGAAATGCCGTTCTACAATCAGGTGTTTTTCGATCAACTGACTCAATTCGAGTTTCTGCTGCACGCGATGCCTGCCGGACGCGTTCAGCTCAAGGAACTGGAAGGTATCTGGGCTCGCCAGCAGAGCCTGATGCTGGCACGCAATAACGATACGCCGGAAAGCGTGCTCGATCGCCTGTGGCAGGCGCACGACAGCAACGTGTTCAATCGCGCGGTGATCAAGCGTCTGATCGCGCAATTGCAACCGCAGGACGAGGAAGGCGACGCGCCCGTGCTGCGTGACTGGGTCGCGCGTCTGGACGCGGTGTTGCTCGAAGGGCATCAGCCGACATTCGACAAGATGTTGACCGGCCGGCTGCTCGAGTGGCTCGCTGCGCGCACGCCGGATACCGAGCAGGCTGCGGCGATTGCCCGTCACCTGGCCGACAATGGTGGCGGTCCGCAGTTCGGGATTTTCCTGCTTGATCTGGACAACGACATCGACAAGTTGCAGGTCACTCTGGACAGCTTGCTCGAAGGCCACAGCAAAGCCTTCAAGGTAGTGGTCTTCACCACGGGTGAACCGCCGGCCGCAACCACCGCGCAAAATACGCTGCACTTTGTGCGCGTAACCCAAGGCAACTTCGTCGACAAGCTCAACCAGAGCCTCAATCAATCGTCCTGCGACTGGCTGCTGCTGGCTGAGGCGGGTGAAGAATTCACGGCTGCCGGCCTGCTGCGTGCCAGCCTGGAACTGATGGCGGCGCCGGGTGTGCGTGCGGTGGCCACGGATGAAATCCAGCGCCAGGAAAATGGTGCGCTGGTGGATATGTTCCGCCCGGGCTTCAACCTGGATCTGCTGCAGAGCGTCCCGTCACTGATGGCGCGGCACTGGTTGATTCGTCGCGAAGTGCTGGCGGGTCTCGGTGGTTATCAGGCCGATTTCAGCAAGGCACTGGAACTCGATGTGCTGCTGCGCATCATCGAGCAGGGCGGCCTCGACGGTCTGGCTCACCTCGACGAGCCATTGCTGATCACCCGGGCACCGGTGCTGGCAGAAAATGCTCACGAGCGTCAGGCGCTGCTGCGCCACTTGGGCAATCGTGGGTACAAGGCTCAAGTCACCTCGACGCAGCCTGGCACCTGGCAGATCGACTATCGTCATGTCGAGCGGCCGCTGGTCTCGGTGATCGTGCCCGCTGGCGACGATCTTGCCGCATTGCAACGCTGCCTGGAGGGCGTGCTGCTCAGAACCCGTTACACCCGCTATGAGCTGCTGATTGCGGCCAACCCGAACCAGTCGGCCGAGGTCAATGACTGGCTGGGAACGCTGCACAACGCCAAGGTGCGGGTGCTGCATGCCGAGCGTGCGCTGGATCAAGTGGCGCTGTACAACGCGGCCAGCCAGCAGGCGCAGGGCGAATACCTGGTGTTGCTGGCCAACGACAGTGAAGTGGTCAACCCGAACTGGATCGAGTCGTTGCTCAATCATGCCCAGCGTCCAGAGGTCGGCATCGTCGGCGCCAAACTGGTGGATCGCGACGGCAAGATCTCCCAGGCAGGTTTGATTCTTGGATTGAACGATGGCGTGGGCTCGGCGTTCGTCGGCGAGAAACACGCTGGCGAAGGTTACATGCAGCGCCTGGCGGTCGAGCAGAACTATTCGGCAGTGTCGAAGGTGTGCCTGATGGTGCGCAAAGAGCTGTTCGACGCGTTCGGCGGTCTCGACGAAGTGACCTTCGCCGACGGCTTCAGCGATGTTGATCTGTGCCTCAAGGCCGGGCAGGCCGGTTACCTCACCGTGTGGACGCCGCTGGTGCAGGTACTGCACACCGGCGAGTTGCCGCAAGCGCCTGAAGCATTGGCGGCATTGCGCGAAAAATGGAGCGCGGCCTTTGCCCGGGATCCGGCCTACAACGCCAACCTGGCCCTGACCGGCAAAGGTTTCACCCTGGGTGATAGTGCCCCGATCAATTGGGCGCAGCTGCTCGCCTGAGCTGCCGACAGGAATCAGCATATGTTCAACGGTAAATCGATCTTCATCTCCGGCGGCACCGGCTCGTTCGGGCGCAAGTTCATCGCCCGTCTGCTGGAGCAATACCAGCCCAAGCGTGTGGTGGTGTTCTCCCGCGATGAACTCAAGCAATACGAGATGCAGCAGACCTTCAACGCGCCGTGCATGCGTTACTTCCTCGGTGACGTGCGCGATGCCGAGCGTCTGCGCCAGGCCATGCGCGGCATCGACTACGTGGTGCACGCGGCGGCGCTCAAGCAGGTGCCGGCGGCGGAATACAACCCGACCGAATGCATCCGTACCAACGTCAATGGCGCGGAGAACATCATTGCCGCCGCCATCGACAACGGCGTGAAGAAAGTCGTCGCGCTGTCCACCGACAAGGCGGCGAGCCCGATCAACCTGTACGGCGCAACCAAGTTGCTGTCGGACAAGTTGTTCGTTGCCGCCAATAACATTGCCGGTGAACAACAGACCCGTTTTGCCGTGGTGCGCTACGGCAACGTGGCCGGTTCACGTGGCTCGGTGGTGCCGTTCTTCAGCAAGTTGATTGCCGACGGTGCCACAGAGCTGCCGATCACCGACGAGCGCATGACCCGCTTCTGGATCACCCTCGATCACGGCGTGCAGTTTGTCCTCGACAGCTTCGCGCGGATGCACGGCGGCGAAGTGTTTGTGCCGAAGATCCCGTCGATCCGTATCGTCGATCTGGCGCGGGGCATGGCCGAGCAGTTGCCGCACAAGAACGTCGGCATTCGTCCGGGGGAAAAACTGCATGAACTGATGGTGCCGCTGGACGATGCGCGGATGACGCTGGAGTTCGAAGACCACTACACCATTCAGCCGTCGATCCGTTTCACCAGCGTCGATGTCGATTTTGCCGTCGACAAGCTTGGCGAACACGGTCGGCCGGTGGGCGAGGACTTCGAATACCGCTCCGACACCAACCCGCACTTTCTGTCGGTCGGGCAGATCGCCGATCTGCACGCGAAGCTCTCGGTATGATTCCTTACGGTCGGCAGAGCGTCGATCAGGCGGACATCGATGCGGTGGTCGAAGTCCTGCAATCGGACTGGCTGACCCAGGGGCCGAGCATCGAGCGCTTCGAGCAGGCGATGGCCGAGCGTTGCCAGGCGGATTTCGCGGTGGCGGTGTGCAACGCCACGGCGGCGCTGCACATCGCCTGCCTCGCTGCCGGGCTTGGCCCGGGCGATCGCTTGTGGACCACGCCGAACACCTTTCTGGCCTCGGCCAACTGCGGACGCTATTGCGGCGCCGAGGTGGATTTCGTCGACATCGATCCGCTGACCTGGAACCTCGATGCCTTCGCCCTCGAAGCGAAGCTCGATCAGGCCGAGCAGGACGGCCGCTTGCCCAAAGTGCTGGTGGCGGTGGCGTTCTCCGGGCAGAGCTGCGACATGCGCAAGATTGCCGAACTGGCCGAGCGCTACAATTTCACCGTGATCGAAGACGCCTCGCACGCAGTGGGCGCCCGCTACGCCGGGCGCCCTGTGGGTTGCGGTGAATTTGCGGCGATGACCGTGTTCAGCTTTCACCCGGTGAAGATCATCACCAGTGGCGAAGGCGGCATGGTGCTGACCAATCGTGCGCAACTGGCCGAGCGCTTGCAGCGCCTGCGCAGCCACGGCATGACCCGTGACCCGCAACGGATGACCGAGCCCAGCCACGGCCCGTGGTATTACCAGCAGACCGAGCTGGGTTTCAATTACCGGATCACCGATTTGCAGGCGGCGCTGGGCCTGTCGCAACTGGGCAAGCTGGACGAGTTCATCGCCCGCCGTCGTGAGCTGGCGGCGCGCTACGCGCGTTTGCTGGCGTACTTGCCGCTGACCTTGCCCGGCGCTCAGCCAGAGGCGGAGTCGGCGTGGCATCTGTACGTGGTGCGCTTGCAGACCGAGCGCATCGGCCTGACGCATCGGCAGGTATTCGAAGGTTTGCGTGCCGCCGGTATCGGGGTCAATCTTCACTATATTCCCGTGCATTTGCAGCCGTACTATCGCGACCTGGGCTTCGCCGAGGGCGACTTCCCCGAAGCCGAGCGTTATTACGCTGAAGCGATCAGTCTGCCGCTGTTTCCGTTGCTCAGCGAAGAGCAGCAGGATCATGTGGTCGAGCAGTTGCGGCGGTTGACCGAATAGAGACCGCTGCGGCGGTGGATGGGGTTGTGCAATGCGTGAGCTGAGTGAGCAGGAAAAATTCTGGCAGGGCGATTTCGGCAACCAGTACGTTGAACGCAACACCGGGCAGCCGCTGGTGGCGGCCAATCTGGCGTTGTTCGCCAAGGCCCTGAGCCGCGCCGGGCGCATCGACAGCGTGGTGGAGCTGGGCACCAATGCCGGCAACAACCTGCAGGCGCTGCATCAACTGCTGCCGCAAAGTGAACTGTTCGGGGTCGAGATCAATGAAAACGCCTGCGCCCAGGCGCGGGCATTGGACATTGCGCAGATCTGGCACGGCTCACTGTTCGACTTCCCTCGCGAGCGCACGTACGACCTGAGCCTGAGCAAGGGCGTGCTGATCCATCTGGCGCCGGAGTTGCTGGCGACCGCTTACGCGCAGTTGTACGCGTTGAGCCAGCGCTACATTCTGATCGCCGAGTACTACAACCCCGTGCCGGTGGGGGTGTCGTATCGCGGTAACAGCGGCAAGCTGTTCAAGCGCGATTTCGCCGGCGAAATGCTTGATCGCTATCCCGATCTGCAGTTGCTCGATTACGGTTTTGGTTATCACCGTGATCGACAATTTCCGGTCGACGACATCACCTGGTTTCTGTTGGAAAAACGTCCTTGAACAGTGTCGCAATCATCCCGGCCCGCGGTGGCAGCAAGCGCATCCCGCGCAAGAATCTGTTGCCGTTCGACGGCGTGCCAATGATTGTCCGCTCAATCCGCACGGCGCAGGATTGCGGCCTGTTCGATCAGGTCGTGGTCAGTACCGACGATGCCGAAATTGCCGAGCTGGCGCTGGCCCATGGCGCGCAAGTGCCGTTCCTGCGTCCGGCGGCGCTGGCCGATGATTTCACCGGCACAGCGGCGGTGATCGTGCATGCCTTGCAGCAGCTGCCGGCCTTCGATTACGCCTGCTGCGTGTACGCCACCGCGCCGTTGTTGCAGGCGCGATTCCTGCGTCAGGGATTTGCGCTGCTGGAGCAGCACCCGGACAAAGCCTTTGCGTTCTCCGTGTGCAACTTTGGTTTCCCGGTGCAGCGGGCGCTGACGCTGGACGGGCAGGGCGCGCTCACCGCGTTGTACCCCGAATTTCGCAACACCCGTTCGCAGGACCTGCCCGAAGCCTTTCAGGACGCCGGCCAGTTCTACTGGGGCCGCAGCGAAGCCTGGTTGCGCGGTGAAGTGCTGTATTCGCCAGCCAGTCTGCCGGTGATTCTGCCGCGGCATCTGGTGCAGGACATTGATACGCTTGAAGACTGGAAGCGCGCCGAATACCTTTACGCCGCACTCAAGGCTGGCGGAGAACTGTAATGAGAGTGTTGATCCGCGCTGACGCCTCGCCGACCATCGGCAGCGGCCACATTGCCCGCTGCCTGACCTTGGCGCGGGTGCTGCGCAAGCAGGGTAGTCAGGTTGCGTTTGCCTGTCGCAGGTTGCCCGGGCATCGGCTCGATGCGTTGCATGCCGAGGGTTTCGAGACCTTCGCCTTGCCCGAGCGCTACCCCGCTGAAGACCCGCAGCAGGCCATCGAATCGATGCTGCCGTGGCAGGCCGATATCGACGCACTGGCGTCCTTGCTGGAGGGGCATGCCGGGTTCGACTGGATCATCGCCGACCATTACGGCCTCGACCATCACTGGCAAACCGCCGCCCGGCGGTGGGCGCCACGGATTGCGGCGGTGGACGATCTTGCCACTCGGCAGTACAGCGTCGATCTGCTGCTCAATCAGAACCTCTCCGGGCTCAGCGAAAACTATGCGCCGCTGCTGCCCGAAGGCTGTCGCACCTTGCTCGGCCCGCGCTACGCCATGCTGCGCGAAGAGTTCGTGTGCCCGGCCATCGAGATCAAGCCGAAGGCCCGCCGTGTGCTGGTGAACTTTGGTGGTTTCGATGCGGCGATGCAGACCCATCATGCGATGCTCGCACTGCAGGGCTTCACTGATCTGGAGGTGGATTTCGTCGCAGGCGCAGACAACCCGGCATGGGCACAGATGCAAGCCTTGGCCGAGACGCGGCCGCTCTGGCGCCTGCACAGTTTCGTCAGCGATTTCCAGCAACGCATGAGCGCCGCCGATCTGTTCATCGGCGCCGGTGGCGGTACCAGTTGGGAGCGTGCGGCCCTGGGCCTGCCGACCCTGTGCATCGCGGTCTCGAACAATCAGCAGGCCAACGGCGAAGCCATGGCGGCAGCCGGGGCGCATGTGTTCCTGGGCGCCCGTGAACAGGTCAGCGTCGAGCAACTGCGCGATGCCATCGGCTTTGTCGTCGACAATGTCTATCTGCGCCAAAGCCTGGCCGAACGTTCGCGGCAACTGGTGGACGGGCGCGGCGCGTTGCGGGTGGCGGCAGCGCTGGCCGGTGCGGTGCTCACGTTGCGCACGGCGACCCTGGACGATGCTCGATTACTGTTCGAGGGGCGCAACGCCGAGGCCGTGCGGCGCTGGTCGCTGGACAGTGACGCGATCGAATGGCCGCAGCATCTGCACTGGCTCAATGCGAGCCTGCGCAATCCGCAGCGCCTGCTGTTGATCGCCGAGGCCGATGACGGCCCGGTCGGCGTCCTGCGCTATGACTTGCGTGGCTTCGAGGCCGAAGTGTCGCTCTATCTGCTGGAAGGACGGTTCGGTCTTGGTTGGGGCAGGGCGCTGCTGGCACGCGGCGAGGCGTTCGTGCGTACCCACTGGTCACCGTTGACCGCCATTACCGCGCAGGTCTTGCCGGGCAATCGGCCCTCTTTGAATGTATTTCGTGACGCCGGATTCACCCAGAGTGCCTGCGCGTTCACCCAGGTTTTGAAGGATCACCGCGATGAGTAGTTTCAAGATTGGCGAACGTCTGATCGGCGCCGATGCGCCGCCGTTCATCATTGCCGAAATGAGCGGCAACCATAACCAGTCGCTGGAGGTGGCCCTGCAGATCGTCGAGGCCGCCGCGAAGGCGGGCGCGCATGCCTTGAAATTGCAGACCTACACCGCCCGGACCATGACCCTGGACCTGGCCGAGGGCGAGTTTTTCATCAAGGACCCGAACAGCCTGTGGGCCGGCACTTCGCTGTACGACTTGTACGAGAAGGCCCACACCCCGTGGGAATGGCATGCGCCGATTTTCGCCCGGGCCAAAGCGTTGGGCATGCTCGCGTTCTCTACGCCGTTCGATGACACGGCGGTGGACTTTCTCGAAAGCCTCGACGTTCCGGCGTACAAGATCGCCAGTTTCGAGAACACCGATCTGCCGCTGATCCGCCGTGTCGCCGCGACCGGCAAACCGCTGATCATTTCCACCGGCATGGCCAGCATTGCCGAACTCGACGAAAGCGTACGCGCCGCGCGCGAGGCGGGGTGCAAGGATCTGGTGCTGCTCAAGTGCACCAGCACTTACCCGGCAACGCCGCTCAACAGTAACGTGCGCACGATCCCGCACCTGCGTGAATTGTTCGGATGCGAGGTCGGGCTGTCCGATCACTCCATGGGGGTTGGCGTGTCCGTGGCCGCCGTGGCACTCGGCGCGACAGTGGTGGAAAAACACTTCACCCTCGACCGTTCGGCGGGTGGCGTGGACGCCAGTTTCTCGCTGGAGCCTGCGGAACTGGCCAGTCTGGTGGTCGAGACCGAACGTGCCTGGCAGGCCATGGGCCAGGTGCATTACGGCGTCACCGAGGCCGAGCGCAAGTCGCTGGTCTATCGCCGCTCGCTGTACATCACCGCCGACATGGCCGCCGGTGAGCCCTTCACCACCGCCAATCTGCGCGCCATTCGTCCTGGTCTCGGTTTGCCGCCCAAGCACACTGAGGCCGTCCTCGGTCGCCGCGCTCGCCAGGCGATCAAACGCGGCACGCCGCTGGACTGGTCGTTGGTCGAATAACCCGATCTGCAACCGATTCGGCAAAATAGCGTGACCTGCGAGTCATAACGCGCATCTTCACTGTATTGTATTGACCGGGGAGATGGCGCCTGGCCGTTTATCGGTTCCAGTGATAGCCCTTTGCGCTCCCTGTGGCTGCCCGTCGTGGCGGCCGTTTTCTGTTTGTCGGCGCCCCTCGAATCCTTGCGAGCGGTGGTTTTGGGCTGTTTTTTATTGGGAAGCCGTAATGATTGGCATAAAAAGCATTGCGAGCTACGTTCCTGTAGCCGGCGTGGACAATTACGCACAAGGTGCAAAATTCGAGAAGGATGAAGAATTCATCCTCGGTAAAATCGGCTCGGCCTTCCTGCCGCGCAAAGACGCTGAACAGGAAACCTCCGATCTGTGCGTGGAAGCGGCCAATGCGCTGTTCGCCCGCAACCCTGAGCTGAAGCGTGAATCGATCGACGCGCTGATCGTCGTCACCCAGAACGGTGACGAAGAAGGTCTGCCGCACACCGCTGCGATCGTCCAGGACAAACTCGGCCTGCCGACCAATGTGGCGGCGTTCGATATTTCGCTGGGTTGCTCCGGTTATGTCTATGGCATCTACGCGATCAAGGGGTTCATGGAAGCCGCCGGCCTGAAGAACGGCTTGCTGATCACCGCTGATCCGTATTCGAAAATCGTCGACCCCGAAGATCGCAACACCACCATGCTGTTCGGCGATGCCGCCACCGCCACCTGGATGGGCGAAGCCCCGGCCTGGGCGCTGGGCAAGGCCAAGTTTGGCACCGACGGTTCCGGTGCGCCGCACCTGAAAGTCACCGATGGCGTGTTCTTCATGAACGGGCGTCAGGTGTTCAACTTCGCGCTGCTCAAAGTCCCGGCGCACTTGCACGAGCTGCTCGACGACTCCGGCCTCAAGGCTGACGACATCGACGCATTCTGCATTCACCAGGGCAGTGCGGCGATCGTCGATGCCGTGGCTCGTCGCTTCGAAGGCGAACCTGAGAAGTTCATCAAGGACATGGTCGAGACCGGCAATACCGTGTCGTCGAGCATTCCGTTGCTGCTGGAAAAACACGTCCTCGATTCCGACTGGCAGCGCATTGCGCTCAGTGGCTTCGGCGTAGGCCTGTCGTGGGGCTCGGCGATCATCTATCGTCCTTGAGTCCGGTCAAAAACGACTGATACAAAAATAGCGTTCAAGGTTACCCTTGAACGCTATTTTTTTGCCTGAAGGGAGCGCGAGCCGGCATGAGCGAGTTTTTCCAAGCCAACGCCGAGGTGATCCAGCAACGCTGGCCGGCGCTGTTTGCACGATTGATGGCTGAAGACAGTTCGGCTATTCAAGCCGAGCTGGTGCAAGGCCTGGGCTCTACGCTGAGTGTCGACGGGATTCAACTGACCAGTCGTCACGATCGGGTCCACGAGGCCCGGGTCCAGGCGTCGAGCCTGGCGGAAAAACCGCGGTTGCACGTCTACGGCACGGGGCTTGGCGATCTGCCGTCGGTGTTGCTGGAGCGCGACGGACTTGAACGGCTGTACGTGCACATCCTCAACGGCGCCTTGTTTGCACTGGTGCTGCAACTGCTCGATCAGCGCCAATGGCTCGCCGACCCCAGAGTGGAGCTGATGTACGCCGGCGATCATGCGGATCTCTTCACGCCGTTTTTTGCGCTGCCTGCCGAAATGCTGCTGGCCGATGACTTCAATGCGAAGGTTCGTGATCGGCTGGTCAATGAAGTCCACCTGAGTTTCAACAATCGTGATTTCGATCCGCAATCGCCGGCCATTCAGCAGCGTTTGCAGGACAGTCTGGAGGTGCTGCTGGCGGACGATGACGTGGCGCAGCTGTTTGGCACCTGCCTCGGCCGCGAAATCTACGTGATCGGCACCGGGCCCAGCCTGGAACAACATTTCGAACGGCTGGCGGCAGTGCGCGGGCAGGCGGAGCGGCCACTGTTTATCTGTGTCGACACGGCTTATCGGCCATTGCGCAAGCACGGGATCATCCCCGATCTGGTGGTGACCATCGACAAGCTGATCGGCTTTCGGCATTTGCCTTTCGAGGCGTCCGACGGCATCCCGCTGGTGTACCTGCCCATGAGTGCTCCGGATGTATTGAAAGCCTGGAAGGGCAAGCGCTACGGCGCTTATACCGCCAGCCCCGTCTATGCCACCTTGCGTCAGCAGCATCCGCGGGCCGAACTGCATGCCGGTGGCAGCGTGATTCACCCTGCGGTGGATCTGGCCGTGAAAATGGGCGCCACACACATCACCCTGTTCGGTGCCGACTTTGCCTTCCCGATGAACAGGACTCATGCCGGATGGGATGACGGCGATCTCGGGCCTCCCGTCGAACAGGCTCGGCACTGGGTCCGTGACGGATTTGGCGAGCGGGTCAGGACGCAGTTGAATTTCCGTGGCTACCTGTGTGTGCTGGAGCGTTATATCGCCGCGCATCCGCAGGTGCAGTTCTTTAACAGCAGCCGGGCGGGCGCACAGATCGCCGGGACGCAGTTCAATCAGGAGTTTGTGCAATGACGGCGATTGAGCAATGCGTCGACGAATGCCGTCAGTGCGCCGGGCTGTTTCGTCTGGGCCGCGATGTCGAGGCGGCGCTGGACATGGTCGATCTGTTCGAGGGTGCGCAGCAGTTGCTGGCATCCGCGCCGCCGGCCGTTGCGCAGGACTGGGCCTTTTTGCTCACGCAGATGCTCGACTGCCAGGAGCGTCAGGATTGGTTGGGGCTGGCTGACTGGATGGAGTTCGAGTTGATCGAACTGTTGCAAAAAGCACGATTGGCACATTGACCGACCGCGCTGGCCCGCGGCTTTGCGCGAAGGTCGATTTTATGACGTCATTTTTACGTGGATGGGAGGGCGCTAAGCCCTTGTTTTCTCTGGGGTGGCAGGGTGATGGCAAATTTTTTTCAAAAAGCCCTCAAGCAACCTGCCAACCCGACGATAACTATTACGAAGGTTCTCTAGGCCATTCCAGGCGGTTGCCAGGGCCGGAAGCCGCAGTACCCAACCAACGAGGAATTCGTCATGGCTTTAACAGTAAACACCAACACCACGTCGCTGAACGTTCAAAAGAACCTGAACCGTGCTTCCGACGCCCTGTCGACTTCGATGCAGCGCCTGTCTTCCGGCCTGAAAATCAACAGCGCTAAAGACGACGCCGCTGGCCTGCAAATCGCTACCCGCATGACTTCCCAGATCCGTGGTGGCAACCAGGCTATCCAGAACGCCAACGACGGTATCTCCGTTGCTCAGACCGCTGAAGGCGCTCTGCAAGCTTCGACCGACATTCTGCAGCGTATGCGTGAACTGGCTGTTAAAGCCCGTACCGGTACCAACGGCAGCATCGACCAGGCAGCAACCAACTCTGAATTCGCTCAGATGTCGGACGAACTGACCCGTATCGCTGCTTCCACCAACCTGAACGGCAAAAACCTGCTGGACGGTTCGGCTGGTACTGTGACCCTGCAAGTGGGCGCGAACACCGGTTCGGCTAACCACATCGACCTGGTACTGAGCTCCAAGTTCGACGCCGTAAGCCTGTCCGTAGGTAGCGGTACTGTAGTTCTGACCGGTGCTAGCGTATCGGGCGCAGCTACCAACATCGACAACGCAATCACCGCGATCGACGCTGCAATTGCCGCGATCAACAGCACTCGTTCGAGCCTGGGTGCTTCGCAAAACCGTCTGACCAGCACCATCTCCAACCTGCAGAACATCGTGGAAAACACCACTGCAGCACAGGGTCGTGTACAAGACACCGACTTCGCCGCAGAAACTGCTAACCTGACCAAGCAGCAAACTCTGCAGCAGGCTTCGACCTCCGTTCTGGCTCAAGCCAACCAACTGCCTTCCGCTGTACTGAAGCTGCTTCAGTAATTTCGGAAAGAGTTAGGGCGGGGGAGTGCGCTGGTCGCGCTCTCTCGCTTTTTTAGTTTAGGAGGTGATGAGCATGGACATGAGCGTCAAGCTTAACGTGTCTTATCCGGCTCCAAAGCCAGCAACGCCTGTTGCTGATAAGCCGCCAGAGACGCCTAAGGTTGCCAGTGTCGAGACTCCGGTTGCTGATAAAAATCAGGATTCGGACGATACCAAGTTGAAACTGGCAGTGCAGGAGATCGAGAAGTTTGTACAGTCGATCAAGCGCAATCTGGAATTCTCGATCGACGAGCATTCCGGAAAGGTCATCGTCAAGGTGATTGCAAGCGAGACGGGTGAGGTTGTTCGACAGATCCCTTCCGCAGAAGCCCTCAAGCTGGCAGACAGCCTCGCCAATGCGAGTCACGTGTTGTTCGACGCCAAAGTCTGATAGCTGGCATGAATAGTGTTTATAAGATTTTTAGAAGCTGGTACAGGTCAAAAGTCTGGCAGTAACCTGAAGGGAGATTCAGCATGGCAAGTCCAATTTTACCGGGTTCGGGACTGGGTTCCGGCCTGGATATCGGTGCGATCGTGACGGCACTGGTCAACGCCGACAAGGCGCCGAAACAGACGCAAATCGATAATCAGACGAAAACCAACTCGCTGAAGATTTCCGGTGTCGGTTCGTTGAAAAGCGCCCTGGCCGCTTTCCAGAAGTCGATGAATGACCTGAACAATGCGACGTCCCCCGCATTTGCCGGCTACACCGCTACTTCGGACTCGCCGTCGGTTATCGGCGCGACTTCCAACAGTACCGCTGTTCCGGGTACCTACAACGTGGTCGTCAAGAACCTGGCCACCGGCTCGAAAGTAGCCAGTGCCGCATTTGCCGGTGGTGCCGCCAGTGCCATTCCGAGTGGTACTCTGAAAATCAGTCAGAATGGCACTGATTACAACGTCACGATCCCGGCCAATGCCACGCTGCAGAGCACTCGCGATGCGATCAACACCGCGCAGGCAAGCAACGGTATTTCCGCCAACATCGTGACTGACAGCTCCGGCGCCTCGCGTCTGGTGCTCAGTTCGAGCAAGACCGGCGCAGGCATGGACCTGCAGGTCAGTGGCATTGCCGGTCTGGAAATCGATGGCACCCAGAAAATGGGCGACAATCCTTCGGCCGGTACTGCCGGTGCCGTGGGTGAACTGTCCAAGGATGCGTTGCTCACCATCGACGGGCTGCCGGTTACCAGCAAGACCAACACGGTGTCAGGCGCAATCAGCGGCATGACGCTGAACCTGACTGCCGCCAGCCCTACTGTGAACGGCGCGCAAACCGCTTCGGTCATCTCTGTGGCGACCAACACTGCGGGTATCCAGACGTCGCTGCAGACGTTTGTCGATTCCTATAACACCCTGAAGAAAACCATCGACACGCTGTCCAAGGCAACGCCGGACGCCGATGGCAAGCTGACGGTTTCCGCAGCGTTCACCGGTGACTCGCTGCCGCGTTCGCTGATGGCGGATATCCGTGAACAACTGACGGACACAGGCGCTGGCGGCCAACTGGCGGTGTTGTCGCAGTTGGGTGTCATGACTGACAGCCAGACCGGTTTGCTGACCATCAACAGCTCTACGCTCAACCAGCGTCTGGCAACGCCGGGCATGGCGGGTCAGGTTCAACAGATGTTCAGCGGTACCGACGCCAAGAATGGCTTGTTGGCGCGCATGAACGCTGCGGTCGACCCTTATGTGAAGACTGGTGGCTTGCTCGATCAGCGCAGCTCGAACCTGACCAATCTGGCCTCGAACGTGCAAAAGCAGCAGGCTGCACTGGATCTGCACGTCACCAACCTGACGGCAACCCTGACCGCCAAATACAACGCCATGGACCTGTTGGTCGGGCAGATGAAGGCCACGGCGAGCAACATCACGTCGTTCTTCAGCTCGCTGAACGCTCAGCAGTCCGCGAAGTAACAGGCAAGAACGACAAAAACCCGGCTACGCTTCATCGGCGTGCGCCGGGTTTTTGTCTTTAGATCTAAAGTTTTGTCATTCGTTGGCGATACACTGGCTATACGAGTCATTGTGGCAATGAGGTAGAACATGAACCCAATGTTAGCCCTTCGGCAGTACCAGAAAGTAGGTGCGCACGCGCAAACGTCCGAAGCGAGCCCGCACCGTCTGGTGCAAATGTTGATGGAAGGTGGCCTGGACCGCATCGCTCAGGCCAAAGGCGCCATCGAGCGCAAGGATATTCCGGGCAAGTGCACATCGATCAGCAAGGCTATCGGCATTATCAGTGGCTTGCGCGAAGGTCTGGATCTGGATAACTGCGCCGATACGGTGGGTGAGCTCGATCAGCTGTACATCTACATGATGAAGCGTCTGGCCGAGGCCAATATCAGCAGCGACCCGAAGATTCTCGATGAAGTGGCGGGCCTGCTGCGCACCGTGAAGGAAGGCTGGGACGGCATTGCTCCGCCGGGTCCTCAGTTTTAAAGGAGATCACCATGAATCTTGTATTGCAGCGAATCGCAGATACCCGTGAAGCGTTGGTCAGCGCGCTGGCCGAACGTAACTGGGAAGCCATTGGCGAGCTGGACCTGGCTTGCCGTTCCTGCATGGAAGACGTCATGGCCGAGGCTTCGCTGGACGAGGCCGCGTTGCGCGAGAACCTCGAAGAGTTGCTGCACGTCTACAAGCAGTTGCTGGAGGCGGCCATGGGTGAGCGACAAGCGATAGCCAACGAGATGTCGCAGATCACCCAAGCGCAAAAGGCGGCAAAGGTTTACCATCTGTTTGGTTAATTAACCCCCAGTTAATCCAGACATGTGCGCCATAAATTTGACTGTGCACGGTTTTTTGACTTAACTAGTGGCTGTTTTCAGATTTCAGGCGTCTACAGGCACAAGGTGTCCTGCAAGCGTCTCGCTTGCCCCATTTTTCGGGCATTGAGTTGACTAGGGAAGTTGCTATTGCATGTGGCGTGAAACCAAAATTCTGCTGATCGATGACGATAGCGTCCGCCGCCGCGACCTGGCGGTGATCTTAAATTTTCTCGGCGAAGAAAATTTACCCTGCGGCAGCCATGACTGGCAGCAGGCAGTCGGCTCTTTGTCGTCTAGTCGTGAGGTCATTTGCGTACTGATCGGGACGGTCAATGCTCCAGGTGCGCTTTTGGGCTTGCTAAAGACACTCTCAACCTGGGATGAGTTCCTTCCGGTGTTGTTGATGGGCGATAATTCTTCCGTTGACTTGCCTGAAGACCAGCGTCGTCGAGTGCTTTCGACCCTCGAAATGCCGCCCAGCTACAGCAAATTGCTCGACTCCCTGCACCGTGCCCAGGTCTATCGCGAGATGTACGACCAGGCCCGCGAGCGCGGCCGTCATCGCGAACCCAATCTGTTCCGCAGCCTCGTCGGCACCAGCCGGGCGATTCAGCATGTGCGCCAGATGATGCAGCAAGTGGCCGATACCGACGCCAGCGTGTTGATCCTCGGCGAGTCCGGTACCGGCAAGGAAGTGGTTGCCCGTAACCTGCATTACCATTCCAAACGTCGCGATGCGCCATTCGTTCCGGTCAACTGCGGGGCGATCCCGGCCGAGTTGCTGGAAAGCGAGCTGTTCGGTCACGAGAAGGGCGCGTTCACCGGCGCCATCACCAGCCGTGCCGGGCGTTTCGAACTGGCCAACGGCGGTACGCTGTTCCTTGACGAAATCGGCGACATGCCACTGCCGATGCAGGTCAAGCTGCTGCGCGTCCTGCAAGAGCGCACCTTCGAGCGTGTGGGCAGCAACAAGACCCAGAGCGTCGATGTGCGCATCATTGCCGCGACCCACAAGAATCTCGAAAGCATGATCGAGATCGGCACTTTCCGCGAAGACCTCTACTATCGCCTGAACGTGTTCCCGATCGAGATGGCGCCGCTGCGTGAGCGCGTCGAAGACATCCCGCTGCTGATGAACGAGCTGATCTCGCGCATGGAGCACGAAAAGCGCGGCTCCATCCGTTTCAATTCGGCGGCGATCATGTCGCTGTGCCGTCACGGCTGGCCGGGCAATGTCCGCGAGCTGGCCAACCTGGTGGAGCGCATGGCGATCATGCACCCGTACGGGGTGATCGGCGTGGTCGAGTTGCCGAAGAAATTCCGCTACGTCGACGACGAAGACGAGCAGATGGTCGACAGCCTGCGCAGCGACCTCGAAGAGCGTGTGGCGATCAACGGCCATACCCCGGACTTCACCGCCAACGCCATGCTGCCGCCCGAGGGTCTGGACCTCAAGGATTACCTTGGCGGTCTGGAGCAGGGCCTGATCCAGCAGGCGCTCGACGATGCCAATGGCATCGTGGCACGTGCCGCTGAACGCCTGCGTATTCGTCGCACCACGCTGGTGGAGAAGATGCGCAAGTACGGCATGAGCCGGCGCGAAGGAGACGAACAGGCGGATGATTGACGCCTGTTTTTCAAGCTCTTCATTTATAAGCTGTTTTTTTTAGGCACGGGTATTGCTACATCCCTCGCAACGTTCCGTTTAACTGACGGTCAGCCAAGCGAGAGAACACAATGCCCCACGCCCAGATGTCTTCTGCCTCCAATGCCGAGGGGCTACCGTCGTCCGTAGAGCAGGCGAGCCGTCAGGGTCTTGAGCAGGCCTTCGCGCTGTTCAATCAGATGTCCAGTCAATTGACCGACTCCTACAGCATGCTGGAAGCCCGGGTGACCGAGCTCAAGGGCGAGCTGGCGGTGGTCAGTGCCCAGCGCATGCAGGAGTTGGCCGAGAAAGAGCGTCTGGCCAACCGTCTGCAAAACCTCCTCGATCTGCTGCCTGGCGGCGTCATTGTGATTGACGGCCATGGCATCGTGCGTGAAGCCAACCCGGCAGCGATCGATCTGCTCGGGCTGCCACTGGAAGGCGAATTGTGGCGCCATGTCATTGCCCGTTGCTTTGCCCCGCGCGAAGACGACGGCCATGAAATTTCCCTGAAAAACGGTCGACGCCTGTCGATTGCCACCCGTTCGCTGGACGCCGAGCCGGGGCAGTTGGTGCTGCTCAACGACCTGACAGAAACCCGTCATCTGCAAGATCAACTGGCGCGCCATGAGCGTCTGTCCTCGCTGGGGCGCATGGTCGCCTCGCTGGCCCACCAGATACGCACCCCCTTGTCCGCTGCGTTGTTGTACGCCAGTCATTTGACTGAGCAGCAATTGCCGGTCGCCACCCAGCAGCGCTTCGCCGGGCGCCTCAAAGAGCGTCTGCATGAGCTGGAGCATCAGGTGCGTGACATGCTGGTGTTCGCCCGTGGCGAGTTGCCGCTGACCGATCGCATCACCCCCAATGCGCTGATGCAGTCGCTGCAAGCGGCAGCGTTGACTCATGTGCAGGACTTGCCGATTCGCTGGCAGTGCGACAGCCACGCCGGCGAGCTGCTGTGCAATCGCGACACCCTGGTCGGGGCGATTCTGAATCTGATTGAAAACGCGATTCAGGCCAGCGACGGCAACGTGCGCCTGAAAGTGCATTGCTACACCCGCGACAACAGCCTGCGCCTGTGTGTCA
Source organism: Pseudomonas sp. H1h (assembly GCF_000633255.1). GTDB lineage: Bacteria > Pseudomonadota > Gammaproteobacteria > Pseudomonadales > Pseudomonadaceae > Aquipseudomonas. The sequence continues at coordinate 120,979 of NZ_AYMJ01000021.1, read as the reverse complement.
GCGACAGTGGCAGTGGTATTGATCCGGTGGTGCTCGAGCGTCTCGGCGAGCCGTTTTTCACCACCAAAGTGACCGGCACCGGACTTGGCCTGACCGTGGTCAAGGCAGTGACGCGGGCGCATCAGGGAGAATTGCAGCTGCGTTCGCGGGTCGGGCGCGGCACGTGCGCGCAGGTGATCCTGCCGTTGTTTTCCGCTGTACAGGGAGCTGAGTGAACGTCATGGGCATCAAGGTTTTGCTGGTCGAGGATGACCGCTCGTTGCGCGAAGCGCTGGCCGATACGCTGTTGCTGGCAGGCCACGACTACCAGGCAGTCGGCAGCGCCGAAGAGGCGTTGAAAGCGGTCGAGCGCGAAGCGTTCAGTCTGGTGGTCAGCGACGTCAACATGCCCGGCATGGATGGCCATCAATTGCTCGGATTGCTGCGTGCCCGGCAGCCACAATTGCCGGTACTGCTGATGACAGCGCATGGCGCGGTCGAGCGCGCGGTGGATGCGATGCGTCAGGGCGCGGCGGATTATCTGGTCAAGCCGTTCGAGCCAAAGGCGCTGCTGGATCTCGTTTCGCGGCATGCCTTGGGCAGTATCAGCATTGCTGAAAGTGAAGGTCCGGTGGCGGTCGAACCGGCCAGTGCGCAGTTGCTGGAGTTGGCGGCGCGCGTTGCCCGCAGTGATTCCACGGTGCTGATCTCCGGCGAATCCGGCACGGGCAAGGAAGTGCTGGCGCGCTACATCCACCAGCATTCCCATCGTGCCAGTCAGCCGTTCATCGCGATCAACTGTGCGGCAATTCCCGACAACATGCTCGAGGCGACGCTGTTCGGTCACGAGAAGGGCTCGTTCACCGGCGCCATCGCGGCGCAAGCCGGCAAGTTCGAACAGGCCGATGGCGGCACCATTCTGCTCGACGAAATTTCCGAAATGCCCCTCGGCCTGCAAGCCAAGTTGCTGCGGGTGTTGCAGGAGCGCGAAGTCGAGCGCGTCGGCGCACGCAAGCCGATCCTCCTGGACATCCGCGTGGTCGCTACCACCAACCGTGATCTGGCCGGCGAAGTGGCGGCGGGGCGTTTCCGTGAGGATCTTTTCTACCGTCTGTCGGTTTTCCCGCTGGCCTGGCGTCCACTTCGCGAGCGCACTGCCGATATCCTGCCGCTGGCTGAGCGGTTGCTGAACAAACACGTCAATAAAATGAAGCATGCGACGGCGAAACTTTCGCAGGAAGCGCAGGCGTGTCTGACGAATTACCCGTGGCCGGGCAACGTACGCGAGCTGGATAACGCGATTCAGCGTGCACTGATTCTGCAGCAGGGCGGGTTGATCCAGCCGCAGGATTTCTGTCTGACGGGTGCGGTGACTTACGCCGCTGCACCGGTCATTGCGCCAGTGCAAGCGTTGGTACGCGAGATTGAAGTCGAGGCCGAATCCGCCGGTGCGCTGGGCGATGACCTGCGGCGCCGGGAGTTTCAGATGATCATCGACACCCTGCGTACCGAGCGTGGCCGGCGCAAGGAGGCCGCGGAAAAACTCGGTATCAGTCCGCGAACCCTGCGTTACAAGCTGGCGCAAATGCGCGATGCCGGGATGGATGTCGAAGGGTATCTGTTCGCCACCTGAAAGTTGACGCGAATAACTGTGGGAGGGGGCTTGCTCCCGAAGAGGTCAGGTCTGTCACATCATTGTTGAATGACACGCCGCCTTCGGGAGCGAGCCCACTCCCGCAGTTGTTTTGCGGTAATCCCGAGTTCGCGCACAGCCCACAGCGGCATTTGTGAAACAAGATCAGCCGAGCTGGCACCCTTGTTGCTAACACCTGTGTACCCGCCGAGTGAGTGTCAAAAAATTGCGGGCCGCCCAAGAGAGTAGACCATGAGCCAAGGTATTGAATTTAATCGGTTGATGATGGACATGAAGGCCATGAAAATGGACGCCATGGCCACGCCGAAATCGACTGCCGCCGTCCCTGAACTGGCAGGCAGCAGCTTTTCCGACATGCTCGGTCAGGCCATCAACAAAGTCAGCGATACCCAGCAGGCGTCGACTCAGTTGGCCAATGCATTTGAAATCGGCAAGAGCGGCGTCGATCTGACCGACGTGATGGTTGCCTCGCAGAAAGCCAGCGTGTCGTTCCAGGCTCTGACCCAGGTGCGCAACAAGCTGGTTCAGGCTTATCAAGACATCATGCAGATGCCGGTTTAAGGACGAGATTGAGTCATGGCAGAAGCAGTCGCCGATAACGTTCCGGCCAAGGCCACCCCGACAGACGGCAAACCGCCGCTGTTCGGCCTGTCCTTCCTGGAAAACCTCTCCGAGATGACCATGTTGCGTCAGGTGGGCCTGTTGGTCGGCCTGGCTGCGAGCGTGGCGATTGGCTTTGCCGTGGTGCTGTGGTCGCAGCAGCCGGATTATCGTCCGTTGTACGGCAGCCTTGCCGGCATGGACGCCAAGCAGGTCATGGACACTCTGGCCTCCGCCGACATTCCCTACACCGTCGAGCCGAACTCCGGCGCCTTGCTGGTCAAGGCCGACGACCTGTCCCGTGCGCGGATGAAACTCGCTGCCGCTGGTGTCACTCCCAGCGACGGCAACATCGGTTTCGAAATCCTCGACAAGGAACAGGGTCTGGGCACCAGCCAGTTCATGGAAGCGACCCGCTACCGTCGTGGTCTGGAAGGCGAACTGGCGCGCACCATCTCCAGCCTGAACAACGTCAAGGGTGCCCGCGTGCACCTGGCGATTCCGAAGAGTTCGGTGTTCGTGCGTGATGAGCGCAAACCAAGTGCCTCGGTATTGGTCGAGCTGTACTCCGGGCGTTCGCTGGAGCCGGGTCAGGTGATCGCGATCATCAACCTGGTGGCCACCTCCGTTCCTGAATTGAGCAAATCGCAGATCACCGTCGTCGACCAGAAGGGCAACCTGCTCTCCGATCAGGCGGAAAACTCCGAAATGACCATGGCCGGCAAGCAGTTCGATTACAGCCGTCGTATGGAAAGCATGCTCACCCAGCGCGTGCACAACATTCTGCAACCGGTACTGGGCAACGATCGCTACAAGGCCGAGGTTTCGGCCGACATCGATTTCAACGCCGTCGAATCGACCGCCGAGCAGTTCAACCCGGACCAGCCGGCGTTGCGCAGCGAGCAGTCGGTGAACGAGCAACGCACCGCCAGCAATGGCCCGCAAGGTGTGCCGGGTGCCCTGAGCAACCAGCCGCCGGCGCCAGCCTCGGCACCGCAAACCACTGGTGGCGCGCAGGCTTCCACCGGCATGATTCAACCAGGTCAGCCACTGGTTGATGCCAACGGTCAGCAGATCATGGACCCGGCCACCGGCCAGCCGATGCTCGCGCCGTACCCGGCGGACAAGCGTCAACAATCCACCAAGAACTTCGAGCTCGACCGTTCCATCAGCCACACCAAACAGCAGCAGGGTCGCCTGAATCGTCTGTCGGTGTCGGTGGTGGTCGACGATCAGGTCAAGGTCAATGCGGCCAACGGTGAAACCACCCGCGCGCCGTGGAGCGCCGATGAACTGGCGCGCTTCACCCGTCTGGTGCAGGACGCCGTCGGCTTTGATGCCAGCCGTGGCGACAGCGTCAGCGTGATCAACATGCCGTTCTCCGCCGAGCGCGGTGAAGTGGTCGCCGATATTCCGTTCTACTCCCAGCCATGGTTCTGGGACATCGTCAAACAAGTGCTGGGTGTGTTGTTCATCCTGGTGCTGGTGTTTGGTGTGCTGCGTCCGGTGTTGAACAACATCACCGGTGGCGGCAAAGGCAAGGAGCTGGCCGGTCTTGGCAGCGACGTGGAACTCGGTGGCATGGGCGGCCTGGACGGCGAACTGGCCAACGATCGCGTGAGCCTCGGTGGTCCGCAGAGCATTCTGTTGCCTAGCCCGAGCGAGGGTTATGACGCACAGCTGAATGCAATCAAGAGTCTGGTGGCTGAAGATCCGGGTCGCGTGGCTCAGGTCGTGAAAGAGTGGATTAACGCAGATGAGTGATAACCGAGCCGCAACCGTCAAACTGAACAAGGTCGACAAAGCCGCGATTCTGCTGCTGTCCCTGGGTTCGACCGATGCAGCCCAAGTGCTGCGCCACATGGGCCCCAAAGAGGTTCAGCGTGTCGGTGTGGCCATGGCCCAGATGGGCAACGTCCATCGCGAGCAGGTCGAGCAGGTCATGAGCGAGTTCGTCGACATCGTCGGCGATCAGACTAGCCTCGGCGTCGGCTCCGACGACTATGTGCGCAAAATGCTCACCCAGGCCCTGGGTGAAGACAAGGCCAACGGCCTGATCGACCGTATCCTGCTCGGTGGCAACACCAGCGGCCTCGACAGCCTGAAATGGATGGAACCGCGCGCCGTTGCCGACGTGATCCGTTACGAACACCCGCAGATCCAGGCCATCGTGGTCGCGTACCTCGACCCGGATCAGGCCGGTGAAGTGCTCGGCAACTTCGACCACAAGGTGCGTCTGGATATCATCCTGCGCGTCTCGTCGTTGAACACCGTGCAACCGGCAGCACTGAAAGAGCTGAACCAGATTCTCGAGAAGCAGTTCTCCGGCAACTCGAATGCCTCGCGCACCACCTTGGGTGGCATCAAGCGTGCGGCGGACATCATGAACTTCCTCGACAGCTCGATCGAAGGCCAGCTCATGGACTCGATCCGCGAAGTCGACGAAGACCTGTCCGGTCAGATCGAAGACCTCATGTTCGTGTTCAACAACCTGGCCGACGTCGACGACCGCGGTATCCAGGCGCTGTTGCGCGAAGTGTCGTCCGATGTGCTGGTGCTGGCCCTCAAGGGTTCGGACGAAGGCGTCAAGGAAAAGATCTTCAAGAACATGTCCAAGCGTGCGGCCGAACTGTTGCGCGACGACCTCGAGGCCAAAGGCCCGGTGCGCGTCAGCGACGTGGAAACCGCGCAGAAAGAAATCCTCACCATTGCCCGTCGTATGGCCGAAGCCGGCGAAATCGTGCTCGGTGGCAAGGGTGGCGAGGAAATGATCTAAGCCCATGGACAAGCATGACGAGTCAGTGACGGATCTGATCCGCGCCCGCGATGTCCGTGGTTTCGAATCCTGGGAACTGCCCAGCTTCGATCCGCCGAAACCGGAACCCGAGCCGGAACCGGAGCCCGAACCGCCGGAAATGGAAGAAGTGCCGCTGGACGAAGTCCAGCCACTGACCCTGGAAGAACTCGAGAGCATCCGTCAGGAGGCTTACAACGAGGGCTTCGGCATCGGCGAGAAAGAAGGTTTTCACAGCGCCACGCTCAAGGTGCGCCAGGAAGCCGAAGTGGCGCTGGCGGCGAAACTGGCCAGCCTCGAGCAACTGATGACGCACCTGTTTGAGCCGATCGCCGAGCAGGACACACAGATCGAAAAGTCGCTGGTCGACCTCGTGCAACACATCACCAAACAGGTGATCAAGCGCGAACTGGCCATCGACTCCAGCCAGATCGAACACGTCATGCGCGACGCGCTCAAGCTGTTGCCGCTGGGCGTGGACAACGTGCGTCTGTACGTCAATCCGCAGGATTTCGAGCAGGCCAAGGCCTTGCGCGAGCGTCACGAAGAATCCTGGCGCATCGTCGAGGATGAAGCGCTGATGCCCGGTGGTTGCCGGGTTGAAACCGCGCACAGCCGTATCGATGCGAGCATCGAAACCCGGGTCACCCAGGTCATGGACAAGCTGTTCGACCAGTTGCACGAACAGGCCCTGCACCCGGCCGCGCCGGATCTGAGCCTGGACCTGCCCGAAGAAGCCAAATCGGCCGCCACCCCTGACGAGCCGCTCGCGGACACCCCCGATGCGCCTTGAACGCACCAGTTTCGCCAAGCGCCTGAGCAGCTACGCCGAGGCCACTGAAATGGCCGGTGCGCCGATTCTCGAAGGCCGCCTGCTGCGCATGGTCGGCCTGACCCTCGAAGCCGAAGGCCTGCGCGCCGCCATGGGCACGCGCTGCCTGGTGATCAACGACGACAGCTATCACCCCTCCCAGGTGGAAGCGGAAGTCATGGGGTTTTCCGGCAGCAAAGTATTCCTGATGCCGGTCGGCAGCGTCGCCGGCATTGCCCCGGGCGCCCGCGTGGTGCCGCTGGCGGAAACCGGTCGGTTGCCGATGGGCATGAGCATGCTCGGTCGTGTGCTCGACGGCGCCGGACGCGCGCTGGACGGCAAGGGCGGGATGAAGGCCGAGGACTGGGTGCCGATGGACGGCCCGACGATCAACCCGCTCAACCGCGACCCGATCCACGAACCGCTGGACGTCGGCATCCGTTGCATCAACGGCTTGCTGACGGTTGGGCGCGGTCAGCGTCTGGGTCTGTTCGCCGGTACCGGTGTCGGTAAGTCGGTGCTGCTGGGCATGATGACCCGCTTCACCGAGGCCGACATCATCGTCGTCGGCCTGATCGGTGAGCGGGGTCGAGAAGTCAAAGAGTTCATCGAGCACATTCTCGGTGAAGAAGGCCTTAAGCGTTCGGTAGTGGTCGCCTCGCCAGCGGACGATGCGCCGCTGATGCGACTGCGCGCGGCAATGTATTGCACGCGAATTGCCGAGTATTTCCGCGACAAGGGCAAGAACGTCCTGCTGTTGATGGATTCGCTGACCCGTTTCGCCCAGGCTCAGCGGGAAATCGCGCTGGCCATTGGCGAACCGCCGGCGACCAAGGGCTATCCGCCCTCGGTGTTCGCCAAGTTGCCGAAACTGGTGGAGCGCGCCGGTAATGCGGAGAAGGGCGGGGGGTCGATCACTGCGTTCTACACCGTGTTGTCCGAAGGCGATGACCAGCAGGACCCGATTGCCGACTCGGCGCGGGGTGTGCTTGACGGCCACATCGTGTTGTCCCGGCGTCTGGCCGAGGAAGGTCACTACCCGGCCATCGATATCGAAGCCTCGATCAGCCGGGTGATGCCGGCCGTGGTCTCGGCGGAACACATGCAGCGTGCGCAGTACTTCAAGCAACTGTGGTCGCGCTACCAGCAGAGTCGCGACCTGATCAGTGTCGGTGCCTATGTGGCCGGTGGCGACCGCGAAACTGACCTGGCGATCTCGCTGCAGCCACAACTGACCCGCTACCAGCGGCAGGGGCTGAACGACAAGATCAACATGGGCGAAAGCCAGGCCTATCTGGAAACCCTGTTCGCGCCTGCGGCAGGCGGGTAACCGGCCATGGCCGTGAGTCGCGCCGCACGCCTGGCGCCGGTAGTGGACATGGCTGAGCAGGCCGAAAAAACTGCCGTGCAGCGTCTGGGCTACTTTCAGGGTCAGGTCAAAGTGGCTGAAAGCAAACTCGCCGACCTCGACGCCTTTCGTCTGGATTACCAGGAGCAGTGGATCGTGCGCGGCAGCGACGGCGTGTCCGGGCAATGGCTGCTCGGTTATCACGGCTTTCTGGCACAACTGGACACCGCCATCGACCAGCAGCGCCAGAGTCTGGTCTGGCACCAGAACAACCTGGTCAAGGCGCGGGACGCCTGGCAGCAGGCGTTTGCCAAGGTCGAAGGCTTGCGCAAACTGGTGCAGCGCTACCGCGAAGAGGCGCAACGCCTCGAAGACAAGCGCGAACAGAAGTTGCTGGACGAATTGTCGCAGCGCTTGCCGCGCCATGAACCCTTCTAAGCAGCGCGGCTAAACCCTGTGGGAGCGAGCCTGCTCGCGAAGGCGTCGTGTCAGTCAACAGCTCAGTCAACTGACCGATTGCATTCGCGAGCAAGCCCGCTCCCGCAGTAGATCTGCGTCGCGCCTTGCCCCAAACCTGTCCAAGTGCTAAACCTTGTACACGTTCGTCAATGACAAGGAAGCCAGTCAATGTCAGTCGTTACAGAAGTCTCTCCGGATGGTCAAAAACTGACGATTTCGGTCAGGGGGCGGTTCGATTTTGGGCGCCATCAGGAGTTTCGCGATTCCTATGAGCTGCTTGCCAAGAAGCCTGACTCCATCGTGGTTGATCTGAAAGACGCCACCTATCTCGACAGCTCGGCACTGGGCATGCTGCTCCTGCTGCGCGATCACGCCGGCGGCGACAATTCGGATGTGCGGGTGGTCAACAGCAACTCCGATGTGCGCAAGATCCTCGCCATCTCCAACTTCGACAAACTCTTCGACATCAGTTGACGGCCATGCAGGCGCAAGAGCCGCTGACGATCCTGATCGCCGAAGACAGCGCCGCCGACCGGTTGCTGTTGTCGACCATCGTCCGCCGTCAGGGGCATGAGGTACTGACGGCGGCCAATGGCGCCGAAGCGTTGGAGGTGTTCCGGCGCCAGCCACCGCATCTGGTGCTGATGGACGCGATGATGCCGGTGATGGATGGCTTCGAAGCGGCGCGGCAGATCAAGGTGCTGGCAGGGGAAACCCTGGTGCCGATCATCTTCCTGACGTCGCTCACTGAAAGTGAGGCGCTGGCCCGTTGCCTGGAGGCCGGTGGCGACGACTTTCTGGCGAAGCCCTACAACCAGGTTATCCTCGCCGCCAAAATCAAGGCGATGGATCGCTTGCGGCGCTTGCAGGCCACGGTGCTGCAGCAGCGCGACCTGATCGCCAGGCATCATGATTACCTGCTCAACGAACAGCGCGTGGCCAAAGCGGTGTTCGACAAGGTCGCGCACTCGGGTTGCCTCAGTGCCCCTAACATTCGTTACCTGCAATCACCCTATGCGTTGTTCAACGGCGATCTGCTGTTGGCGGCGTACACCCCGGCCGGCGACATGCATGTGTTGCTCGGCGATTTCACCGGTCACGGCTTGCCGGCTGCGGTGGGGGCGATGCCCTTGGCCGAAGTGTTTTATGGCATGACTGCCAAGGGTTACGGTCTGGCCGAAACCCTGCGCGAGATGAACGCCAAGCTCAAGCGCATCTTGCCGGTGGACATGTTCTGCTGCGCGACCATGCTCTGCCTGAGTTTTCAGCGGCGTTCGGTGGAGGTGTGGAACGGCGGCATGCCTGACGGTTATCTGCACCGGATCGCCAGCGGGGAGCGCGTGCCGCTGCCGGCGCGGCATTTGCCGCTGGGCGTGCTCAGCCCGCAAGCGTTTGATGATCGCACCGAGGTGCAGACCCTGGCCGTGGGTGACCGGGTATTCCTGCTCTCGGACGGAGTGATCGACACCACGGATGCCGATGACCAGTTGTTCGGTGTCGAGCGCTTGCAGCAACTGTTTGCCGCCAACCGTGAGCCGGACAACCTGTTTGCCGAGATCGATCAGGCCTTGCGCGAGTTTCGCGGTGAGCCTCGTGACGATGTGAGCATGGTCGAGATCAGCCTGCTGGAGGCGGCGCAGGTGGTGCCGTCGGCGCCGGTCTATTCCGACAGCGGCCAATCGTGTCCGCTGGACTGGTCAGTCAGCTTCGAGTTTCGCGGTGCCACGCTCAAACGCTTCAATCCCTTGCCGTACTTGCTGCAATTGTTGCTGGAAGTGCACGGCTTGCGCACGCAAGGCGGCGCGATCTACAGCGTGCTCGCGGAGCTGTATTCCAATGCGCTGGAGCATGGCGTGCTGGGCCTGGATTCCAGCCTCAAGCGCGATGCCAGTGGATTCGCTCGCTACTACGAGCAGCGCAATGAACGGCTGGAGGCCTTGCAGGACGGTTATGTGCGCGTACACCTGCAGGTGCGTCCGCAAGGCGGCGGTGGCTGTCTGGTTATCCGCGTCGAGGACAGCGGCAAGGGTTTTGACGTGACGCGAGTGATGGAACGGCCGCTTGACGGTGTCCGCCTGTCGGGTCGTGGTGTCAGTTTGATCCGGCAATTGGGGCATAACGCCAGTTGGTCGGACGAAGGTCGCAGTGCTTGCGTGGAGTTTTTCTGGGAGGTTAAGGCATAATTCGCGAATTCTTGATCAAGGAGTGAACAAGTGACTGACAAACATGTGGATCGCGAAGTACTCGATGCGTTGCGCGAAGTCATGGAGGACAGCTATCCGGATTTGCTGGATACCTTCCTGACCGATTCTGAAAGTCGCTTGCATCAATTGCAAAAAACGGCCGATGCCAAGGTGTTGGCGGAGCTTGCCCATAGTTTCAAGGGCAGCGCCAGCAACATGGGCGCGGTTCGCCTGGCGACGCTTTGCCAGACGCTGGAGTCGGACGCCAGGGACAAGAGTCCAACCGAAATCGTAGAGCTGGTGGCTGACATCAGCAGCGAGTTCGCCCATGTCCGTCCGGTTTACGAGGACGAGCGCCAGCACGCACTGACCCATTGAATCCTGCCGTCCGGCGCTTTTCGCAAGCGCCGGACGAATCTGGCCCGACACTTGCAATAACCCCCTTCAACTGTACCTACGATCCCAGTGCAGCGGAGACCGTGTCATGCCTGCGACCCCCAATGTTCTTCTTCAATCTGCCGCCCAGGCCAAGGCGCAAGCCGCCGCTGCCAAAGTGCCGGCAATGGCCGCAGATACCGGGGACAAGGCCTCAAGCTTCGCTCAGGTATTCGCTGATCAAGGCCCGAAAAAGACCCTCGCCAGTGCTGACAATTCGTTGAAACCGGCGCGCGACAAAGTCGCTGACAACAGCGATAAAAAGGATGCCGACACGTCGTCGTCTGCCGCCGCGCAACAGACCGTTGCCGATAGCGGCAATGCCTTGCCTGCCGACAAGACGGCGTCGACGACGTCCGATGATCAGGCGGCCAGCGACGACGCAGCTGCAGATACCGCGCAGACTCCGGTAACAGACACCACCCCGGTGGATCCGGCACTGGATCCGGCGCTGGCGCAAACCGTGCAACCGCTGGTGGCCACGCCCGTAGCGCCAACCCCGGTCGCTGAAACCCCGGCGCCGACCAAAACAGAAACACCGGTCGTGGCCGCTACCGTTGCGCCAGCGGTGGTCAAAGACCCGGCGGCCCCCACCGACAGCGCTTTCGACCCGGCAGCCGATCCTCTCGACTCGCTGCCGGCGGTGCGTATGGCGATGGAGCAGGGCGGGCATATTTCTGCCGCCAGCCAGTCCCAGCCCAAAGCCGCGCCGGCCCAGACTCAGGCCGACAGTGAATTGACTTCGGCGCAGACGTTTGCCGCTGGCATGGCCACTATGCTCGATGTGCAGGCCGACAAAGACAGCACCAGTCAGAGCGGTGAGAAAGCCTTCAGCGGCCTGATCGACGATGGTCTCAAAGATCTCAAGTCTGCTACCAGCGACACTCGTGTCGATGATTTCGCCAACCGTCTGGCGGCGCTGACCCAGGCGGCCACCCCGAAAACCGCGAACGCGGTGCCGGTGAACCAACCGATCGCCATGCACCAGAGCGGCTGGACCGAAGAAATCGTCAATCGCGTGATGTACCTGTCGAGCGCCAATCTGAAGGCCGCCGATATTCAGCTGCAACCGGCGGAACTCGGACGTCTGGACATCCGCGTGAACATGGTGCCGGACCAGCAGACCCAGGTGACGTTCATGAGCGCGCACCCAAGCGTGCGTGAAGCCCTCGACGGCCAGATGCATCGCCTGCGTGACATGTTCACCCAGCAGGGCATGGGCCAGGTCGACGTCAACGTCTCTGACCAGAGCCGTGGCTGGCAGGGTCAGCAGGGCCAGGAGCAGGCGCAGCAAGGTCAGAGTGGCCGCACCAGTGCCGCTGGCGGGCGTCTGGATTCGGCGGAAGAAGAGCTGACCCCGGCGGCGGTGGCTGAAGCCGCTGCGCAAACCACCAGCGTGATTGGCTCCAGCGCCGTCGACTATTACGCCTGATACAACGCAACACCCCTTGTGGGAGCGAGCCTGCTCGCGAATGCGTCATGACAGTCGACATCAATGTTGAATGTTAAATCGCTTTCGCGAGCAGGCTCGCTCCCACATTGGTTATGGGGTGCTACCCAATTCCGCTCTTCGACACTTCTGGCATAACACTTGCTCTTGCCTTGCCGTGCGACTGTGAAAACCCGATTAGTGACGGATTATTGGCATGGCGAAGAGCGAAGCAGCAGCTGTAAAAGACCCCGCGACCAAAGGCAAACTCAAGATGATCATCCTGATCGTGGTGGCTCTGCTGCTGGCGATCGGTGTCTCCGTGGGCGCGACCTGGTACTTCATGCACAGTGCTCAGAGCAAGCCTGCCGCAGCGGCCGAGGCCACTCCGGTCGGCAAGCAACCGGCGATCTTCGAGCCGATGGCGCCAGCGTTTGTCGCCAACTACAACCAGAACGGCCGTCAGCGCTACATGCAGGTGAGTATCACCATGCTGGCGCGTAACCAGGCCGATCTGGAGGCGCTCAAAGTGCACATGCCGGTGATCCGCAACAACCTGGTGATGCTCTTCTCCGGTCAGGATTTCGCCACATTGGCGACGCCGGTCGGGCAGGAGATGTTGCGCCAGAAGGCCACGGCCAGCGTCCAGGAAGTGGCGCAGAAAGAGCTGGGCAAAGTGGTGATCGAACAGTTGCTTTTCACTAATTTCGTACTGCAGTAGGAACACGACATGGCCGTGCAGGATCTGCTGTCCCAGGATGAAATCGATGCGCTGTTGCATGGCGTCGACGATGGTCTGGTACAGACCGATAACGCTGCCGAACCCGGCAGTGTCAAAAGCTACGACCTGACCAGTCAGGATCGCATCGTCCGTGGACGCATGCCGACCCTGGAAATGATCAACGAGCGTTTTGCCCGTTACACCCGCATCAGCATGTTCAACATGCTGCGCCGCTCGGCGGACGTTGCCGTCGGTGGCGTACAGGTGATGAAGTTCGGCGAATACGTGCACTCGCTGTACGTGCCGACCAGCCTCAACCTGGTCAAGATCAAACCGCTGCGCGGCACTGCGCTGTTCATCCTCGACGCCAAACTGGTGTTCAAGCTGGTGGACAACTTCTTCGGCGGCGACGGTCGTCACGCCAAGATCGAAGGCCGTGAATTCACCCCGACCGAGCTGCGCGTGGTGCGCATGGTGCTGGAACAGGCCTTCGTCGATTTGAAGGAAGCCTGGCAGGCAATCATGGAAGTCAATTTCGAGTACATCAACTCGGAAGTGAACCCGGCCATGGCCAACATCGTCGGCCCGAGCGAAGCGATTGTCGTATCGACATTCCACATCGAACTCGACGGCGGTGGCGGCGACCTGCACGTGACCATGCCGTACTCGATGATTGAGCCGGTGCGCGAGATGCTCGACGCCGGTTTCCAGTCGGACCTCGACGATCAGGACGAGCGCTGGGTCAATGCCCTGCGTCAGGACGTGCTCGATGTCGACGTACCGATCGGTGCCACCGTGGCCCGCCGTCAGTTGAAGCTGCGCGACATCCTGCACATGCAGCCGGGGGATGTGATCCCGGTCGAGATGCCGGAAGACATGATCATGCGCGCCAACGGCGTACCGGCCTTCAAGGTCAAGATGGGCTCGCACAAAGGCAACCTCGCGTTGCAAGTGATCGAGCCGATCGAGCGTCGCTGAAGCGGCACTCTCACCCCCACGCATTTAACTGAATTGTTGCCCGCCGAGGACAAATGATGAACGACGATATGAACGCCCAGGACGATCAGGCACTGGCTGACGAATGGGCTGCTGCCCTGGAAGAGACCGGTGACGGCCAGGCTGACATCGACGCGCTGCTGGCCGCTGACGCCGGCGCCGCCAGCTCCAACCGTCTGCCGATGGAAGAGTTCGGCAGCGTGCCGAAGAACAACGATCCGGTGACGCTGGACGGTCCGAACCTGGACGTGATCCTCGACATCCCGGTATCGATCTCGATGGAAGTGGGCAGCACAGACATCAACATTCGCAACCTGCTGCAACTCAACCAGGGTTCGGTGATCGAGCTTGATCGCCTGGCGGGTGAGCCACTGGACGTGCTGGTCAACGGCACGCTGATCGCACACGGCGAAGTGGTGGTGGTCAACGAGAAGTTCGGCATCCGCCTGACCGACGTGATCAGCCCAAGCGAACGCATCAAGAAGCTGCGCTGAGTGAAGCGCTTTCTCTGGGCGCTGCTGGCGCTGCCATTGAGTGTGCTGGCCGCCGAACCGGCCGCCACGACTGCTGCTGCGACTGCCGCGCCGGCGGTCGGCAGTGGCGTGGCCGGGCAACTGACGCAGTTGGTGTTCGGTTTGTTGCTGGTACTCGGGTTGATCTTCTTCCTCGCCTGGCTGTTGCGCCGGGTGCAGCAGGCCGGTCCTGCGGGCAAGGGCCAGGTGATCGAGCTGATCGGCTCCCGTGCCCTTGGCCCGCGCGACCGGCTGATGCTGGTGCAGGTCGGCAACGAACAGATTCTGTTAGGGCTCAGCCCTGGCACCATCACCGCGCTGCATGTGCTCAAGGAGCCGGTGCAGGTGCCGAGCACCAGCGAGAAAGCGACCCCGGAATTTGCCCAGCATCTGCTGAAGATTCTCGGCAAGGATCAGAAGGATAAGAAGTAATGGGTGCGCTACGTATCGTCTTGACGCTGGCCCTGATGCTGGCCGCGCCGCTGGCGTTCGCCGCCGATCCGTTGTCGATCCCGGCGATCACGCTGGGCACCAACGCCGACGGCGCGCAGGAGTATTCGGTCAGCCTGCAGATCCTGCTGATCATGACCGCCCTGAGCTTCATTCCGGCGGCCGTGATCCTGATGACCAGTTTCACCCGGATCATTATCGTCTTTTCGATCCTGCGTCAGGCCCTGGGTCTGCAGCAGACGCCATCGAACCAGATCCTCACCGGCATGGCGCTGTTCCTGACCATGTTCATCATGGCCCCGGTGTTCGATCGGGTGAACAACGATGCGCTGCAGCCGTATCTGGCGGAAAAACTCACCGCGCAGCAGGCCGTGGAAAAGGCTCAGGTGCCAATCAAGGACTTCATGCTCGCGCAGACCCGCACCAGCGATCTGGAGTTGTTCATGCGCCTGTCCAAGCGCACCGACATCGCCACCCCGGATCAGGCGCCGCTGACCATTCTGGTGCCGGCATTCGTCACGTCCGAGCTTAAAACTGCGTTTCAGATCGGCTTCATGATCTTCATTCCGTTCCTGATCATCGACCTGGTCGTGGCCAGTGTGCTGATGGCGATGGGTATGATGATGCTGTCGCCGCTGATCATTTCCCTGCCGTTCAAGATCATGCTGTTCGTGCTGGTAGATGGCTGGGCGCTGATTATCGGCACCCTGGCCAGTAGCTTCGGAGGTGTTTCGCCATGACGCCGGAAGTTGCGGTCGATATCTTTCGTGAAGCGCTGTGGCTGACCACGATGATGGTCGCAATCCTCGTCGTGCCGAGCCTGCTGATCGGCCTGCTGGTGGCGATGTTCCAGGCCGCGACGCAGATCAACGAACAGACCCTGAGCTTTCTGCCGCGTCTGCTGGTGATGCTGGTGACCCTGATCGTTGCCGGCCCATGGCTGGTGCAGACGTTCATGGAATACATCATCCAGCTCTACAAGAACATTCCGATGGTCATCGGCTGAGCCATGCAATCACTGCTTCAGCTGACCGACACCCAGATCAGTACCTGGGTGGCATCGTTCATGTTGCCGCTGTTTCGCGTCGCGTCGATGCTGATGGTGATGCCGGTGTTCGGCACCACGCTGGTGTCGCGCCGGATACGTTTGTATTTCGCCGTGGCGATCACCGTGTGTATTGCCCCGGGCCTGCCGCCGATGCCGGAGGTCAGTCCGCTTGCTCTCAGTGGCTGGTTGCTGATCGCCGAGCAGATTCTGGTCGGCGCGGTGCTCGGGTTTTCCCTGCAGCTGTTTTTCCAGGCCTTTGCCGTGGCCGGGCAGATTGTCGCGATCCAGATGGGCATGGGCTTCGCCTCGATGGTCGACCCGGCCAACGGCGTCTCGGTGGCGGTGATCGGCCAGTTCTTCACCATGCTGGTGACCTTGCTGTTCCTGTCGATGAACGGCCATCTGGTGGTCTTCGAGGTGCTCACCGAGAGCTTCACCACGCTGCCAGTGGGCGGCGGGTTGATGACGGCGCAGTACTGGGAGCTGGCCGGCAAGCTCGGCTGGGTATTGGGCGCGGCGTTGTTGCTGGTGTTGCCGGCGGTTACCGCACTGCTGGTGGTCAACATCGCGTTCGGCGTGATGACACGTGCGGCGCCGCAACTGAACATCTTCTCCATCGGTTTTCCACTGACCCTGGTGCTTGGCCTGTTCATTGTCTGGGTCGGCCTGGCGGACATTCTCAATCAGTATCAACCGCTGGCCTCCGAGGCCCTGCAGTTGTTACGCGAACTGGCACGAGCGCGCTGAGTCATGGCTGAGAGCGAAAGCGGTCAGGACAAAACAGAAGACCCCACGGATAAACGTAAAAAAGACTCCCGTGAGAAGGGTGAGATTGCTCGTTCCAAAGAGCTCAATACCCTGGCGGTAATGCTTGCCGGTGCCGGTGGCCTGCTGATATTTGGCGGTATGCTGGCGCAAGAACTGATGGACGTGATGCGGCTGAATTTCTCGCTGTCGCGGGAAGTGATCATGGATGAAAAGTCCATGGGCACGTTCCTGCTGGTCTCGGGCAAGATCGCGCTGGTCGCGATCCAGCCGGTCATGATCACGCTGTTGCTGGCCGCGCTGATCGGGCCGATTTCCCTTGGTGGCTGGCTGTTCGCGGCCGGCTCCATGGCACCGAAATTCAGCCGGATGAACCCGGGTGCGGGCCTCAAGCGCATGTTCTCGATGAAGGCGGTGATAGAACTGCTCAAGGCGCTGGCCAAGTTCATCATCACCTTGTTCGTGGCACTGATGGTGTTGTCGTCCGACATCGACGATTTCCTGCGTATCGCCCACGAGCCGCTTGAGCAGGCGATCATTCATAGCGTGACGCTGGTGGGCTGGAGTTCGCTGTGGCTGGCTTGCGGTCTGATTATCATCGCCGCGGTCGATGTGCCGGTGCAGCTCTGGGAAAGCCACAAGAAACTGCTGATGACCAAGCAGGAAGTGCGCGACGAGCACAAGGATCAGGAAGGTCGTCCGGAGGTCAAGCAGCGCATCCGTCAGACCCAGCGCGAAATGTCGCAGCGGCGGATGATGGCGGCGATTCCCGACGCCGACGTGGTCATCACCAACCCGACCCACTACGCCGTCGCGCTCAAGTACGACTCGGAGAAGGGCGGGGCGCCGGTGCTGCTGGCCAAGGGCAGCGACTTCCTCGCGCTGAAGATCCGCGAAATCGCCGTCGCCAACAACGTCATGCTCCTCGAATCGCCGGGGTTGGCACGCTCGATCTACTACTCCACTGAACTGGATCAGGAAATCCCCGGCGGCCTGTATCTGGCGGTTGCTCAGGTGCTGGCCTACGTCTACCAGATCCGCCAGTACCGTGCCGGCAAGGGCAAGCGCCCGGATCCGCTCAAGGACGACTTGCCGATCCCGCCGGATCTGCGCCGCGATTCCTGATCCTGCGGTGCCGCTGATGGCCTCTTCGCGAGCAAGCCCGCTCCCACATTCGATCTTCGGTGAATACAGAATTGGGGTATCACACAGATCCCCTGTGGGAGCGGGCTTGCTCGCGAAAGCGTCAGTCCAGGCGCCGACATTTTCCCGATAAATTCCAAGACTGATGCCTTCTGTCTGAAAACGGGCGTGACCTGTCACCTCTGACAGGTGTGCTTGCCTTCTTTTTGCCGTTTGATTGCGGGGTGATTTCGCGCGCCTGTAAGGGAGCAAGCCCGCTCCCACATTCGATCTTCGGTGAATACAGAATTGGGGTATCACACAGATCCCCTGTGGGAGCGGGCTTGCTCGCGAATGCGTCAGTCCAGGCGCCGGAATTTTCCCGATAAACCCTTCTGTTTCAATCATTGGCAAAAGTTGGAAGGCCTCTTGCGGTAGCCGCCGTGCCCCTGCTTTGGGCGTCAAAAGTTTGCTTTAAAGGAACGGGGAAAACCGGTGGATCGCTCTCAGTTAATCAACAGCGCACGCTCGAACATTGCCGACCTCAGTCGAGACAATCTGGGCGTGCCGTTGTTGCTGCTGGTCATGCTGGCGACGCTGCTGCGGCTGGCGTTGAACGTGGCGTCGACGCGGGTGGTGATGCTCCACGGTCAGGTCGCTTTCGCGAGCAGGTCGAATCGTCGCACCGTCGCTCCCACATTTGGAATGCATTTCCCTGTGGGAGCGAGCCTGCTCGCGAAGGCGTCAACCGCCACGACGCATGTCTCAAGCCTTTACACGGAGGTCTGCGACGGCTGAAGTTCCAGATTATCCAGCACCCGATTCGCTGCCAGTTCCCCGAGCATGATCAGTTGCCCGATGCCCATTAATGTCTTGCGCTGCGAGGCGGGCATGAGGTGGGCGAAGTCATTGACCATGTTTCTGGCTGAGGCGAGGGTTTCGCAGGCATCGGCCAGCAGCTCTTCGTTTTTGAAGTCTGCGGTGACGGCATACATCCGGCGGGTTCTGCGTGGCGGTGGAGTGGAGCCGGGCGGGCAGAGGTAATGGTCGAGCGCGCGGTCGGCGGCATCGTGGAGCTTTTTAGGCTGAACAATCAGCGACCGACCCACAATAGAACCCGACCCCAAGGCGCACAAGCCGGCGGATTCTGGCGTGGCTGTAGGCAACGGCGCAAGGATTCGTAGCCTCTAAGGCGTGTCTGAAGGTGTCTTTTAAACACCGGAGTTTAAAAGACACTTTGTGCTGATTTCTCGGGTCTCTTCGCGAGCAAGTCTAAGACGCCATCCTGGTCAGACTCCTGGCGGGACTCAAACCCAGAGTTGAAAGTGATCCAGGTAGGACCAGTCCCTTGATACGATTTGAATGGATGTAATTTTCCTGCCGGTGGGTGCGGAAAAATCGACCCATTTATGGCCGTTGGAGGCGTCTGCTGGAAGGTTCCTCGACCCTACATTTCCCAAGTTGTCGGAAAAACTGATTTCTGCGGCTCGCAGTTGATAGGTGTACGCAAATCTGACCCGAGAGTAGGCTGATTTTAGGCTTAGTGTGATCAGTTGCTGGCCTGTCGGTGATTCGACGCCTGAGTTGGTCACAATAGCCGGGCCTGTGAGCATTCCCGCTACGGGAGCCTCGTATGTTTGAATGCCGCTTGAGTTAGGTCCTGAGGTGAGCGTTATGGTCATGCTTGGAATGTTGATGCTTTGACCCGCGACAATGCTGCTATGAGGTTGGCCATCGAAATTTTCAAATAGTATCGGCTCAGGTATCGCTTCACCTACCAATACTCTCAACACCTTCGAAAACATCAATCGCTCACCACTACCCGATTTGTATACGGTGTAATTGATCAAGGCATTGGCGCCGCGATTGGTGGTTAGCCAATCGGAAGGAAGGGGGAAAGTCGGGGTGACACCTGCCTGAACCGGTTTCTCATCACTTTGCCAGGTCGTGTTGGCTGCCGCGCGAATACGCACCGTATAGCCTGTTGTCATGCCTGCATAGTTCACGCTAAGGG
The DNA here is from genome assembly GCF_000633255.1 of Pseudomonas sp. H1h. GTDB lineage: Bacteria > Pseudomonadota > Gammaproteobacteria > Pseudomonadales > Pseudomonadaceae > Aquipseudomonas. Next base: position 101,659 of record NZ_AYMJ01000021.1, on the reverse strand, counting down.
TTTTCTGGTCGCTCGATAGTGTTGGTGCCAGTAAATCGAATGGCTGAGGAAGGACGTGCAGCAGCAAGTATCTGGAGGGGATCAGTGCAGTGCCCGGCGCGGTCCGCACCGTGTAGTTGATTTTCACGGTGTGGCCAATGCTATCGATCGCCTCCAGGCGCGGAATGGGGATGTCGATGGTGCCTGGTGTTCCTACCGTGATGACTTGCGAGTAGTGGGTGTGCCGTGGGTTTTCCCAAGCGATACGAACCGTGTGACCGCGTTCCATGCCGGTGTATTGCGGGACTTGAGCGGTGACATGATCGGCGGAATAGAAGTTTTTGATGTCAAGTTGATCGCCGGCTGTGCCGTGTGCTTCCCGTACTTTTGGTGCTGCTGGATCTGTCACGGCAGTGGTTGAAGTCATGGCATTTGCTCCGACGTTTGGGTATTCGCTTTGGAAGCTTCATCTGATGTCATGAGCGCAAATCATGCGACTGTCAGATCTGCCAGTCGCGACGAATGGTCACCTGCCATTTTCGTAGTCGGGACCGGTTGCCAAATCCATTGGTTTTGCATGCAGTGGGTCAAACTGGCTGGGTCGGCGTATCACTATTCCTACAATCAGGTACGCCTCAGGCCCCTCTATTTCAATCCCCCCCTCAAAAGTTGGAAGGCTTCTTGCAGTAGCCGCCGTGCGCCTGCTTTGGGCGTCAAAAGTTTGCTTTAAAGGAACGGGGAAAACCGGTGGATCGCTCTCAGTTAATCAACAGCGCACGCTCGAACATTGCCGACCTCAGTCGAGGCAATCTGGGCGTGCCGTTGTTGCTGCTGGTCATGCTGGCGATGATGATGCTGCCGGTGCCGCCGTTCCTGCTCGACGTGTTCTTCACCTTCAACATCGCCCTGTCGATTGTCGTCCTGCTGGTCTGCGTGTATGCGCTGCGGCCGCTGGATTTCGCGGTGTTCCCGACGATCCTGCTGGTGGCGACGCTGCTGCGGCTGGCGTTGAACGTGGCGTCGACACGGGTGGTGATGCTCCACGGTCAGGACGGTCACGCCGCCGCCGGTAAGGTGATCCAGGCCTTCGGTGAGGTGGTGATCGGCGGTAACTACGTGGTCGGTATCGTGGTCTTCGCGATCCTGATGATCATCAACTTCGTCGTGGTGACCAAGGGTGCCGGGCGGATTTCCGAGGTGAGCGCGCGCTTCACCCTCGATGCGATGCCTGGCAAACAAATGGCCATCGACGCCGACCTCAACGCCGGCCTGATCGACCAGAACCAGGCGAAGCTGCGCCGTCAGGAAGTTGCCCAAGAGGCCGAGTTCTACGGTTCGATGGACGGTGCCAGCAAGTTCGTCCGTGGTGACGCCATCGCCGGTCTGCTGATTCTGTTCATCAACCTCATCGGCGGCATGGCCGTCGGCATCTTCCAGCACAACATGTCGTTCGCCGACGCCGGCAAGGTTTACGCCTTGCTGACCATCGGTGACGGTTTGGTGGCGCAATTGCCATCACTGTTGTTATCGACAGCGGCGGCGATCATGGTGACCCGTGCTTCCGGTTCGGAAGACATGGGCAAACAGATCAATCGGCAGATGTTCGCTTCGCCAAAAGCCTTGGCGGTGGCGGCAGGTCTGATGGCGGTCATGGGCCTGGTGCCGGGCATGCCGCACTTCTCGTTCCTGAGCATGGCGGCGCTGGCTGCCGGTGGCGCGTACCTGTTCTGGAAAAAACAGAACGTGGCCAAGGTTCAGGCGCTGCAAGAGGTTCAGCGTCAGCAGGAACTGCTGCCGTCGCCGGCCCGCGCCATGGAAACCAAGGAGCTGGGCTGGGATGACGTGACCCCGATCGACATGATCGGCCTGGAAGTCGGCTATCGCCTGATCCCGCTGGTGGATCGCAATCAGGGCGGGCAGTTGCTGGCGCGGATCAAGGGCGTGCGCAAGAAGCTCTCGCAGGATCTGGGCTTCCTGATGCCGACCGTGCACATCCGCGACAACCTCGATCTGGCGCCGAGCGCCTATCGCCTGACCCTGATGGGGGTGATCCTGGCCGAAGCCGAGATCTACCCGGACCGCGAACTGGCGATCAACCCGGGGCAGGTCTACGGCACGCTCAACGGCATTACCGCCAAAGATCCGGCTTTTGGCCTGGAGGCGGTGTGGATCGAAGTCAGTCAGCGCGCCCAGGCGCAATCGCTCGGTTACACCGTGGTCGACGCCAGTACCGTGGTCGCGACCCACTTGAACCAGATTCTGTACAAGCACTCCAGTGAGCTGATCGGCCACGAAGAAGTGCAGCAACTCATGCAATTGCTGGCCAAAAGCTCGCCGAAACTGGCTGAAGAGCTGGTGCCGGGCGTGGTTTCGTTGTCGCAGTTGCTCAAAGTGCTGCAGGCGCTGCTGGCCGAACACGTGCCGGTGCGCGACATCCGCAGCATCGCCGAGGCCATCGCCAACAACGCCGCCAAGAGTCAAGATACCGCCGCCTTGGTGGCCGCAGTCCGCGTCGGCGTATCCCGCGCCATCGTCCAAAGCATTGTAGGCACTGACTCCGAGCTGCCTGTGATCACCCTGGAACCAAGGTTGGAACAAATATTGCTCAATAGTCTGCAGAAGGCAGGACAAGGCTCGGAAGAGGGCGTTCTGCTGGAGCCAAGCATGGCCGAGAAGCTGCAGCGTTCGCTCATCGAAGCGGCGCAGCGCCAGGAAATGCAAGGTCAACCGGTGATCCTGTTGGTAGCAGGCCCGATACGCGCGATGCTCTCGCGTTTCGGCCGCCTCGCCGTCCCGGGGCTGCACGTGCTGGCCTACCAGGAAATTCCGGACAACAAGCAAGTGACCATCGTTGCGACAGTAGGGCCCAACGGCTGAGGTAGTGGTTTATGCAAGTTAAGCGTTTTTTCGCCGCCGATATGCGTCAGGCCATGAAGCTGGTTCGTGATGAGCTGGGCGCTGATGCCGCCATTATTGGCAACCGCCGCATTGCCGGCGGCGTCGAGCTGACGGCGGCGCTGGATTACAAATTGTCGGCGCTGGCGCCACGGGTTCCGAACATGGAACTTGAGGACGAGCTGCGCAAGACCCAGTCGCGCATCGTTACCGCCCAGGCCGAGCTGAGCCTGCGTGGCGAAGCCGACGGCAACACCAATCGCCAGTTGTTCGCCGGTCTGCCGTTGACGGCCGGTCTGCCGCTGACCGCTGCCGAGCCGTTGAGCGAACCGACTTACGCCGCCCCGGCGCGCCCGGCCCCGGCGCCTGCGCAGTCCTCCGGCGGGATTGACCCGCGTGCACTGGATTCGATGCGTTTTGAATTGAACAGCCTGCGCGAGCTGATGGAAGTACAGCTCGGCACCCTGGCCTGGAATCAACTGCAAGGCAGCCGTCCGGCGCAAGCCAACCTGTATCGCCGTCTGCAACGTATCGGTCTGTCCGGCCCGTTGTCGCGCGACCTGCTGGCAATGATCACCGACATCGAAGAGCCTCGTCAGGCCTGGCGCATGCTGCTCGCACATCTGGCGCGGATGATTGCCGTACCGGAAGTCGAGCCGCTGGAAGAGGGTGGGGTGATTGCCATGGTCGGCCCGGCCGGCATGGGCAAGACCACCACCCTGGCCAAGCTCGCCGCGCGCTACGTGCTCAAGTACGGCGCGCAGAATGTCGCGCTGGTCAGCATGGACAGCTTCCGCATCGGCGCTCAGGAACAACTCAAGACCCTGGGCCGGATTCTCAACGTGCCGGTGACGCACGTTGATCCGGGTCAGTCGCTGGTTCAAGCGCTGGATCCACTGCTGCGCAAGCGCGTGGTGCTGATCGATACCGCCGGCCTGCAGGCCAGCGATCCGGCCCTGCGCATGCAGCTCGAAAGCCTGGCCGGTCGTGGCATCCGTTCAAAAAATTATCTGGTCCTGGCAACCACCAGCCAGAAACAGGTTCTAACCGCCGCTTATCACAGTTACAAGCGTTGCGGGCTTGCCGGGTGCATCCTGACTAAACTGGATGAGACAGCAAGCCTGGGCGAAGTGTTGAGCCTGGCAATCAGTCATGAACTGCCGGTCGCGTATCTGACCGATGGCCCACGGATTCCGGATGATCTGCATCTGCCGCGCCGCCATCAACTGGTCAGCCGCGCCGTCAGCGTGCAAATGCAGGAAGAACCCAGCGAAGAAGCCATGGCTGACATGTTCGCTGATATCTACCACAGCCCGACCAAGCAGGTTGGCTGAGGTAATGAACCGTTTTTGTACCTACATCGATGGTCTGCCATGCATTGTTCCGGTTGAGAACGCGCAGCCAGTAATGTGGCCTCCGTCTATGCAAGACAAGGTAAAGAAATAACATGGGCAGCATGCATCCCGTACAGGTGATCGCGGTGACCGGCGGCAAAGGTGGCGTCGGCAAGACTAACGTGTCAGTGAACTTGTCTCTGGCGTTGGCAGAGCTTGGCCGTCGGGTCATGCTGCTGGACGCCGACCTGGGGCTGGCGAACGTCGACGTTCTGCTGGGACTGACCCCCAAACGTACCCTGGCCGACGTGATCGAAGGTCGCTGCGAGCTGCGCGACGTGCTGTTGCAAGGTCCCGGCGGGATCCGCATCGTGCCGGCCGCCTCCGGCACCCAGAGCATGGTTCACCTGAGTCCGGCGCAACATGCCGGTCTGATTCAGGCCTTCAGCGACATCGGCGACAACCTCGATGTGCTGGTGATCGACACCGCTGCAGGTATTGGTGACTCGGTAGTCAGCTTTGTCCGCGCAGCCCAGGAAGTGTTGCTGGTGGTTTGCGACGAGCCGACTTCGATCACCGATGCCTACGCGTTGATCAAACTGCTCAATCGCGACTACGGCATGAACCGCTTCCGTGTCCTCGCCAACATGGCGCAGAGCCCGCAGGAAGGGCGCAACCTGTTCGCCAAGTTGACCAAGGTCACGGATCGCTTCCTCGATGTCGCCTTACAATACGTCGGCGCGGTGCCGTACGACGAAAGCGTGCGCAAGGCAGTGCAGAAGCAGCGAGCGGTCTATGAAGCCTTTCCGCGTTCCAAGTGCGCGCTGGCGTTCAAGGCGATCGCGCAGAAGGTCGATACCTGGCCGCTGCCTGCCAACCCGCGCGGTCACCTTGAGTTTTTCGTCGAGCGCCTCGTGCAGCAAACGGCAGGGCCTGTGTTATGACCGCCAGCGGTATGAATTACTACAAGAAGTCGGCACGTGACGCGCAGTACGAGTTGATCGAGCGTTACGCGCCACTGGTCAAGCGCATTGCCTATCACCTGCTGGCGCGCTTGCCGGCGAGTGTGCAGGTCGAAGATCTGATTCAGGCCGGGATGATCGGCCTGCTCGAAGTCTCGACCAAATATGACGCCAGCAAGGGCGCCAGTTTCGAAACGTACGCGGGCATTCGAATCCGCGGTGCGATGCTCGATGAAGTGCGCAAAGGTGATTGGGCGCCACGCTCGGTTCACCGCAACACCCGTATGGTCAGTGACGCAATTCGGGCAATTGAAGCTAAAACCGGCCGTGATGCTAAAGATCACGAGGTTGCGGCCGAACTCCAATTGAGTCTCGACGATTACTACGGGATTTTGAATGACACGCTGGGCAGCCGGCTGTTCAGTTTCGACGACCTGTTGCAGGACGGCGAACACGAAGGGCTGCACGAGGATGGCGCCAGTGCTCATCTTGAGCCGTCACGCGATCTGGAAGATGAACGCTTCCAGGCCGCGCTGGCGGACGCGATTGCCAATTTGCCGGAGCGTGAGCGACTGGTGTTGGCGCTGTACTACGACGAAGAGCTGAACCTCAAGGAGATCGGAGAAGTCCTTGGCGTCAGTGAATCGCGGGTCAGCCAGTTACACAGCCAGTGCGCGGCCCGCTTGCGGGGGCGTTTGGGGGAGTGGCGAGCGCGCTGAAGGCAGTGTGGGGACACTGCGAACGAGGCTGGTGCGGTGATGAACGGCACCGGTCTTGCTCTGTTGTGCTCCAGACAGTCATCGAGTGCTTTGCCGGATTGATTGAAATGGCGCGTCCAGGTGCTGGGCGCGTTTAAGACTGCTTGGAGGTCGAATTGGACAAGAACATGAAAATCCTCATCGTTGATGACTTCTCAACGATGCGGCGGATCATCAAGAACCTGCTGCGTGATCTGGGGTTCACCAACACCGTCGAGGCCGACGATGGCACGACTGCCATTCCGGTGCTCAACAGCGGAAGCATCGACTTTCTGGTAACGGACTGGAACATGCCGGGCATGACCGGTATCGACCTGCTGCGCCACGTGCGTGCCGATGAAAAACTCAAGCACCTGCCCGTGCTGATGGTGACTGCAGAAGCCAAGCGCGAGCAGATCATCGAGGCCGCTCAGGCCGGTGTGAACGGCTACGTGGTCAAACCTTTCACGGCTCAGGCGCTGAAAGAAAAAATCGAGAAGATTTTCGAACGCATCGGCTGATGAACGCGCGGGGGAGCTATGGAGCATAACGAATCTTCACAGGGCGATTTCGAATCGACCCTGAAAAAACACGCGGTCGAACTGGTCGAGAGCCTTGAAAAAGGCAGGTTCGGCGACGCTGTGCAACTGATCCATGAGCTCAATCAGACCCGTGACCGCGGCCTGTATCAGGAAGTGGGCAAGCTCACACGCGAACTGCACAGTGCGATCGTCAACTTCCAGATCGATCCGCACATGCCGCAGGCCGAGGAAGTGTCGCAAATCACCGACGCCACCGAACGCCTGGGCTATGTGGTCAAGCTGACCGAAGCCGCGGCCAACCGCACCATGGATCTGGTGGAAAGCGCCACCCCGGTCGTCAATGGCCTGGCTGAAGAAGCCCAGGCCCTGAGCACCGACTGGGGCCGTTTCATGCGCCGTGAGGTCGGGGCCGAAGAGTTCCGCGAGCTGGCGCGCCGGGTCGACGGTTTTCTGTCGCGCAGCAGCACGGGCAACCGTGCGGTGTCGAGCAACCTTAACGACATCCTGCTGGCTCAGGATTACCAGGACCTTACCGGTCAGGTGATCAAGCGCGTGACCCAACTGGTCACCGAAGTCGAAAGCAATTTGCTCAAACTCGTCCTCATGGCCAGTCAGGTGGACCGCTTTGCGGGCATCGAACACGACCGCGCCGCGATGCTTGCAGAAAAAGATCCACAAAAACATCTCTCGCAGGGTGAAGGTCCGCAGATTCATGCCGATAAACGAGAAGACGTTGTGTCCGGTCAGGACGATGTGGACGATTTGTTATCCAGCCTTGGATTCTAGAGTTTTGGAATTTTAGGTTTTTTGGGTTTTTAGACCTGTAGGAGCACCCCATTAATGAGCTTCGGCGCCGATGAAGAGATCCTTCAGGATTTCCTGGTTGAGGCCGGCGAGATTCTTGAGCAACTGTCCGAACAACTGGTCGAGCTGGAAAGCCGTCCGGATGACGCAGATCTGCTCAACGCAATTTTTCGCGGTTTCCACACTGTAAAAGGGGGCGCCGGCTTCCTTCAGCTCAACGAGCTGGTGGAGTGCTGTCACATCGCCGAAAACGTGTTCGACATCCTGCGCAAGGGTGAGCGTCGCGTTGATGCAGAACTGATGGACGTTGTCCTCGAAGCACTGGACGCGGTGAACAGCATGTTCAGCGAAGTCCGTGAACGTGCACCGATCACGGCGGCCACCCCGGAACTGCTGGCCGCGCTGGCACGTCTGGCCGAGCCGCAATCGGCCGACGAAGCTCCGGCTTCGCCGGTGGCCGAGATGATCGAAGAGCTGGTCGTCGAAGGCGATTCTGGCGATTCGGGTGATATCACCGATAACGAATTTGAACAGCTGCTGGATTCGCTGAACGCCGTCAAGGCTGAAGCCGAAGCCCCGGCCGCTGCTGCACCTGCGCAAACTGCCAATGAGGCAGCCAGCGATGAAATCACTGACGCTGAATTCGAGTCGTTGCTCGATCAGTTGCACGGCAAAGGCCAGTTCGCGGCGGACGCCGTTGCACCGACGGCGGCTGCTCCTGCGGCACCGGCTGCGGGCGACAGCTCCGACATTACCGACGACGAATTCGAAGCGCTGCTCGACCAGTTGCACGGCAAGGGCAACTTTGCCGTTGAAGCACTCGAGTCGGCGATCGCCTCGGCACCAGCTGCACCTGCCGCTCCGGTGGCCGCTGCGGCCGGTAGCGACTTGATCAGCGATCACGAGTTCGAATCGCTGCTCGACGAGCTGCACGGCAAAGGCAAGTTCACCGACGTCGGTGCTGCCGCTACAGGTACCGCTGCTGCCGTTTCGACGCCAGCTGCCAAGGCACCGGCCGCGCCGAAGGCTGCGCCCAAGCCTGAGCCGAAAGCCGAAGCTGCGAAACCGGCTGCCGCTGCCGCCCCGGCGCCGGCCCGCGCCGCCGCTGCACCGCCAGCGGAAAAACCGGCGAGCGAAGCCGAGACCACCGTGCGGGTCGACACCGCGCGTCTCGACGAAATCATGAACATGGTTGGCGAGCTGGTACTGGTGCGTAACCGTCTGGTGCGCCTGGGTCTCAACAGCGGCGACGAAGCCATGTCCAAGGCCGTGTCGAACCTCGATGTGGTCACAGCTGACCTGCAGACCGCGGTGATGAAGACCCGGATGCAGCCGATCAAGAAGGTCTTCGGGCGCTTCCCGCGTCTGGTTCGCGACCTCGCGCGTCAGCTCAAGAAAGAGATCAATCTGGAACTGGTGGGTGAAGAAACCGACCTCGACAAAAACCTTGTCGAGGCGCTGGCCGACCCGCTGGTCCACTTGGTGCGCAACGCTGTCGACCACGGCATCGAGTCACCGGAAGAACGCGAAGCCTCGGGCAAGGCCCGTGGCGGTCGTGTTGTTCTGGCCGCCGAGCAGGAAGGCGACCACATTCTGTTGTCGATCTCCGACGACGGCAAAGGCATGGACCCGAACGTCCTGCGTTCGATCGCGGTAAAACGCGGTGTGATGGACAAGGATGCGGCCGATCGCCTGAGCGACACCGAGTGCTACAACCTGATTTTTGCCCCGGGCTTCTCGACCAAGACCGAGATCTCCGACGTGTCCGGCCGCGGTGTCGGCATGGACGTGGTGAAGACCAAGATTTCCCAGCTCAACGGTTCGATCAACATCTACTCGACCAAGGGCCAGGGCTCGAAGATCGTCATCAAGGTGCCGCTGACGCTTGCGATCATGCCGACCCTGATGGTGATGCTCGGCAATCAGGCGTTTGCGTTCCCGTTGGTCAACGTCAACGAAATCTTCCACCTCGACCTGTCGACCACCAACGTCGTGGACGGTCAGGAAGTGGTGATCGTGCGGGACAAGGCGCTGCCATTGTTCTACCTCAAGCGCTGGCTGGTCAGCTCCGCCGCTCACGAAGAGCAGCGCGAAGGCCACGTGGTGATCCTTTCGGTGGGCACCCAGCGGATCGGCTTCGTCGTCGATCAACTGGTCGGCCAGGAAGAAGTGGTTATCAAGCCATTGGGCAAAATGCTTCAGGGCACTCCGGGCATGTCCGGCGCCACCATCACCGGTGACGGCCGCATCGCTCTGATCCTCGATGTTCCAAGCATGCTCAAGCGTTACGCCGCACGGCGTATTTGAATCCGGGGCAGCGGGGCTACAACGTCCCGCTGCGCCTAATGGAGTGTTTATGGCAGTCAAAGTCCTGGTGGTGGACGATTCGGGTTTTTTCCGCCGCCGCGTCTCGGAAATTCTTTCAGCGGATCCGAGCATCCAGGTGGTCGGTACGGCCACCAACGGTAAAGAGGCGATCGATCAGGCCCTGGCGCTCAAGCCGGACGTGATCACCATGGACTACGAGATGCCGATGATGGACGGCATCACGGCCGTGCGGCACATCATGCAGCGCTGCCCGACCCCGGTGTTGATGTTCTCCTCGCTGACGCACGAAGGTGCCCGGGTCACCCTGGATGCACTGGACGCTGGCGCGGTGGATTTCCTGCCGAAGAATTTCGAAGACATCTCGCGTAACCCCGAGAAGGTCAAGCAACTGCTGTGCGAGAAGGTCCACAGCATCTCGCGCAGCAACCGTCGTTTCAGCGCTTACAGTGCGCCGGCGCCGGCCGCTGCACCGACGCCAGCGCCAACGCCGGCGGCATCGAGCTTCAGCAGCCACAGCAGCAGCGCGCCAACGCGTCCGGCGCCTGCTCCAGCTGCAAGCCGCGCACCGGCTGCCAGCGCTTCGTCGCCGGCACCGAAACGCAAAGCCTACAAACTGGTTGCCATCGGTACGTCAACGGGCGGCCCGGTTGCGCTGCAACGCGTCCTGACTCAGTTGCCGGCGAACTTCCCGGCACCGATCGTGCTGATCCAGCACATGCCGGCGGCGTTCACCAAAGCGTTCGCCGAGCGTCTGGACAAGCTGTGCCGCATCAGCGTCAAGGAAGCCGAGGATGGCGACATCCTGCGTCCGGGCCTGGCGCTGCTGGCTCCGGGTGGCAAGCAGATGATGATCGACGGCCGTGGCGCGGTGAAAATCCTCCCGGGCGACGAACGTCTGAACTACAAGCCGTGCGTGGACATCACCTTCGGTTCCGCTGCCAAGTCCTACGGTGACAAAGTTCTGGCGGTGGTGCTGACCGGCATGGGCGCCGACGGCCGCGAAGGTGCGCGTCTGCTCAAGCAGGGCGGCAGCGCGGTGTGGGCGCAGGACGAAGCCAGTTGCGTGATCTACGGCATGCCGATGGCTATCGTCAAAGCTGATCTCGCCGACGCGGTGTATAGCCTGGACGACATCGGCAAGCACATCGTCGAGGCGTGTATCTGATGGATGTTCTAAGCCTTATCGGGATCATCATGGCGTTCGTCGCCATCATCGGCGGCAACTACCTTGAAGGTGGTCACCTCGGTGCGCTGGCCAACGGCCCGGCGGCATTGATCGTACTGGGCGGCACCATCGGTGCCGCACTGCTGCAATCGCCGATGAGCGCGTTCAAGCGCGCCATGCAGATCCTTGCCTGGATTCTGTTTCCGCCACGGGTCGATCTGGCCGGTGGCATCGATCGCGTGGTCAACTGGAGCCTCACCGCTCGCAAGGAAGGCCTGCTGGGCCTGGAAGGCGTGGCTGATGCCGAACCGGACAACTACTCGCGCAAGGGTCTGCAACTGCTGGTCGATGGCGCCGAGCCGGAGGCGATTCGCAGTATCCTCGAAGTGGATTTCTACACCCAGGAAGCCCGCGACATCGAGGCTGCCAAAGTCTTCGAAAGCATGGGCGGCTATGCGCCGACCATTGGCATCATCGGTGCGGTGATGGGCCTGATCCATGTGATGGGCAACCTCGCCGATCCCACGCAGTTGGGCAGCGGCATTGCCGTGGCGTTCGTTGCGACCATTTACGGTGTGGCCAGTGCCAACCTGGTCTTGCTGCCGGTAGCGGCCAAGCTCAAGTCAATCGCGTTGCGGCAGTCGCGTTATCGCGAAATGTTGTTGGAAGGGATCCTGTCGATCGCCGAAGGTGAAAACCCTCGCTCTATCGAGCTGAAGCTTCAGGGCTTCATGGATTGATGGGGGTAATGGACTATGGCTCGTCGCAGGCACCAGGAAGAACATGTTAATCACGAGCGCTGGCTCGTGTCCTATGCGGACTTCATCACGCTGCTGTTCGCTTTTTTCGTGGTGATGTACTCGATCTCGTCGATCAACGAAGGCAAGTACAAGGTCATTTCCGAAGCGCTGATCGGGGTCTTCACCGATTCCGATCGCTCGCTCAAGCCGATCCCGATTGGCGATGAACGACCGAAGACCGTGACCCCGGCCAAGCCGCTGGTCAAGGACAGCGAGCAGGTTGACGCCGGTATCGCCGGTGCCAGCGATCCGTTGAAAAGCATTGCCGATGACATCAGCGCCGCGTTCGGCGACCTGATCGCCTCCAACCAGATGACGGTGCGCGGCAACGAGTTGTGGGTCGAGATCGAACTCAACTCCAGCCTGTTGTTCGGCAGCGGCGACGCCATGCCAAGCGACATCGCCTTCAACATCATCGACAAGGTTGCGGCGATCCTCAAACCGTTCGACAACCCGATCCACGTCGAAGGTTTTACCGACGATCAGCCGATCCGCACCGCGCAGTACCCGACCAACTGGGAGCTGTCTTCGGCGCGTTCGGCGAGCATCGTACGCATGCTGGCGATGCAGGGTGTGAACCCTGGTCGTCTGGCCTCGGTGGGTTACGGTGAGTTCCAGCCAGTGGCCAACAACGCCACTGCCGAAGGCCGCGCGAAGAACCGTCGGGTGGTGCTGGTGGTGTCGCGCAATCTCGATGTACGCCGCAGTCTGACCGGCACCGGAACCGCCAACGCGCAACCGGACGCGGCATTGAAGCGCGCTGGCACACAAACTGCACCGACCCCGGTCAAGACGCCGGGACGCGAGAGTGCCGTCAATTCTCCGTCACCCGCATTAATACGCTGAGCTATGTCTCGGTCGAGCATCTCGGCCGGGAGGAACGAACCGAATGAGAGTCTGGGCAGTCGCCAATCAAAAGGGTGGTGTCGGTAAAACCACATCTTCCATCGCTTTAGCCGGATTGCTGGCGGAGGCGGGCAAGCGCGTGGTTGTGGTCGATCTCGACCCGCACGGCTCGATGACCAGCTATTTCGGCTACGACCCCGACAGCCTGGAACACAGCAATTACGACCTGTTTCTGCACAAGGGCAGCGTGCCACAAGGCTTGCCCGGGCAGTTGCTGCTGTCGACCAGCGACGAGCGCATTTCCCTGCTGCCGTCGAGTACCGCACTCGCGACCCTTGAGCGTCAGTCGCCGGGCCAGAGTGGCCTGGGCCTGGTGATCGCCAAGAGTCTGGCGCAACTGTGGCAGGATTTCGATTACGCGGTGATCGACAGCCCGCCGTTGCTGGGCGTGTTGATGGTCAACGCCCTGGCGGCGAGCCAGCAACTGGTGATTCCGGTGCAGACCGAGCACCTGGCCGTCAAAGGCCTGGAGCGCATGGTCAACACCCTGGCGATGATCAACCGTTCGCGCAAACAGGCGCTGCCGTTCAGCATCGTGCCGACCCTGTTCGACCGCCGCACCCAAGCGTCGCTGGGCACCTTGCGCGTGCTGCGTGACAAATTCCCCGACGAGATCTGGCAGGGTTATATCCCGGTCGATACCCGCCTGCGCGACGCCAGCCGGGCCGGTGTCACGCCTTCGCAATTCGACGGCAAGAGCCGTGGCGTGCTGGCTTACCGCGCGCTGCTCAAGCATCTGCTGGCGCAACAACTTGTTCCGGCGGTGGCGTGAGCATGAACCGCCCCGTCAAGCTCACCTCGCGTCCGCAGTTGGCGCTGCAGTCTTATCTGGATGGCCTGCTGCAGGAGATTCCTGAGGAGCTGCCGCCGGCAATCGAGGCGCAGCCTGAGGTTACCGAAAGCACCGAGGCACTGGACGAGTTCCAGGCGGCGGTACTCGAAGAGCAGGCACGTGACGCACAGAAAGCGGCCAAACCTGCCGCGCCGGTGGCTGCGCCTGCCGCCGCGCCGGTGGCCAAGGCCCCGGTCGCGTTGATCGAACAGGCTGAGCCGGTGCGCGCAGCGGTTTCGACGCTCGCACCGCTGCTGCAAACCCGGTTACTGAACACTGCACCGGAACCGGTGGAGGTCGAACCGGCACCGGTCGCACCTGCACCCGTCGAGCAGACGCTGGTGACGCCGCTGGTAGAAGTGCATCTGCCGCCAAGCAATACGCCGCCACCGGTAGAGACCGAGGGGCGTCCCGCATGGGCCTCGGAAGCCTTCGAATGCCTGCTGTTCGACGTTGCCGGGCTGACCCTGGCGGTGCCGCTGGTGTGCCTGGGCTCGATTTATTCACTGGCCGGGCACGAGCTGACGCCGCTGTTCGGGCAGCCGGAATGGTTCCTCGGGATTCTGCCGAGCCAGGCCGGCAATCTGAAGGTGCTGGATACCGCGCGTTGGGTCATGCCGGATCGCTATCGCGATGACTTCCGTCAGGGCCTGCAGTACGTGATTTCGGTACAAGGTTACGAATGGGGCCTGGCGGTGCATCAGGTCAGCCGTTCGTTGCGCCTGGACCCGAATGAAATCAAATGGAGAAGTCACCGGGGTCAGCGGCCATGGCTCGCCGGCACGGTGATTGAACACATGTGCGCCTTGCTTGATGTCGCTGCACTGGCCGAGTTGATCGCCAGCGGCGGGGCAAAGCACATGTCCGGCAGTAAGCCGAATCACAAACCGACATAACAGACACCGGCATAGCCATGCCGGCGAACGAAACATACACCGCGAGCGCGGTACTTCGAGGGGCTAGGGTATGAACGACAAGGCGACGGCGGCAAAGGGTTCTGAAGATCCGATCCTGCAATGGGTAACCTTCAAGCTGGACAACGAAACCTACGGCATCAACGTGATGCGCGTTCAGGAAGTCCTGCGCTACACCGAGATCGCTCCCGTGCCGGGTGCGCCAAGCTACGTGCTGGGCATCATCAACCTGCGCGGTAACGTGGTCACCGTGATCGACACCCGTCAGCGCTTCGGCCTGAGCACCGGCGAGATCAGCGACAACACCCGTATCGTCATCATCGAAGCTGACAAGCAAGTCGTCGGCATCATGGTCGACAGCGTGGCTGAAGTGGTTTATCTGCGTCAGTCGGAAATCGAGACCGCGCCAAACGTCGGTAATGAAGAGTCGGCCAAGTTCATCCAGGGCGTGTGCAACAAGAACAACGAGTTGCTGATCCTGGTCGAGCTGGACAAGATGATGAGCGAAGAAGAATGGTCGGAACTGGAGAGCATCTGATTGATTCTCGAGGTTGCGGTCATTGTCCTGTTCCTCTTCTGGGCAGGCACGCTGGCAATGTTTCTGGCGTACATCAAGGCGCAGCGACTGATCGCTGCGCAACAGGCTCAGGGCGATGCGCTGCGTGATCAGCGCATCAAGGACCTGGCCAAGCGCGTCGACGACTACCAGAACGGCAACGTGCGCATGGGCGAAGCCCTGCACGAGCTGCGCTCGGTAGTTGCTCCGTTGCCGGACAAGATTGTTGCGCTAGAGCAGCGCGATCCATCGAGCCTGTCGTTTGCCCAGGCGGCGAAACTGGTGGGCATGGGCGCGAGCGTCGATGAGCTGACGCAGTCCTGCGGGTTGACCCAGGCTGAAGCGGAGTTGATGCGCAAGTTGCACAGAAGCTGATTTTTGCTCTAAAGCTGAAATCGCCCTTCGCGAGCAAGCCCGCTCCCACAGTTGACCGCGATCCTGTTGAAGGAATGCGGTCGAGTGTGGGAGCGGGCTTGCTCGCGAAGAGGTCTCCAGAACCTCAATAATCATCCCCGCGTTCGGTGACGTCCTTCTCGACCATCGGCGCCTGCGGATCGTGTCCCTCGGGGAATTTCCCCTTCAGATTCCATGCAAACGCGATGATCTCGGCAATCGTGCGGTACAGCTCGTCGGGGATGCTGTCGCCCAGTTCCATGCGCGCCAACAGCCGCACCAGCTCGGCGTTCTATCGAGCCTGTCGTTTGCCCAGGCGGCGAAACTGGTGGGCATGGGCGCGAGCGTCGATGAGCTGACGCAGTCCTGCGGGTTGACCCAGGCTGAAGCGGAGTTGATGCGCAAGTTGCACAGAAGCTGATTTTTGCTCTAAAGCTGAAATCACCCTTCGCGAGCAAGCCCGCTCCCACAGTTGACCGCGATCCTGTTGAAGGAATGCGGTCGAGTGTGGGAGCGGGCTTGCTCGCGAAGGGGTCTCCAGAACCTCAATAATCATCCCCGCGTTCGGTGACGTCCTTCTCGACCATCGGCGCCTGCGGATCGTGTCCCTCGGGGAATTTCCCCTTCAGATTCCATGCAAACGCGATGATCTCGGCAATCGTGCGGTACAGCTCTTCGGGGATGCTGTCGCCCAGTTCCATGCGCGCCAACA
Organism: Pseudomonas sp. H1h; assembly: GCF_000633255.1. Lineage (GTDB taxonomy): Bacteria > Pseudomonadota > Gammaproteobacteria > Pseudomonadales > Pseudomonadaceae > Aquipseudomonas. Next base: position 85,800 of record NZ_AYMJ01000021.1, on the reverse strand, counting down.
GCCGCACCAGCTCGGCGTTCTCATAGATCGGTACTTCACAGTCGCGGGCAATGCGCAGGATTTCTTCGGCCAGTTCCTCGTCGCCCTTGGCGGTGAGAGTCGGTGCGTGGTTGCCGTCGTATTTGAGGGCGATGGCCTGGCGTGGAGCGGTGCTGTCGTTCATGCGGTTTCGTCGACCCAGCGGTGTTCGAGGCGAGTTTGGCCGCCCTGCGGCGGAATGCCGAGGTGGCAGTCGAGATCGCCGACGTTCAGCCCGCGATCGAGCAAGCGCTGGCGCAGCGCGAACAGGTTGGTTTCGATCAGGTCGGCGGTGTACGGGCGTTCCGCCCAGAGCTGACTCGACAGGCTGCCGGCGATCAACTGAGCCTGAATCTGCATCGGCCCCAATGGCTCCATATCGAAGGCCAGATCGACGCGCCACAGCTGTTGCCTGGGCTCGCGTTCGTCACGGCGTTCGTTGGGCTGCGGTTCTTTTTCCGGGGCTTCTTCGCGTTGGAACTTGACCTGCAACGGCACGATGTCCTGCAGGTTGCGCATGGGGATTTCCAGCTGCCAGGTGCTGAGCAGGCGGCCGTCATCGGTGACCCCGGTCTGTTCCAGGCTCGACAGCTGATGACTTTGCAGGCGCGACACGGCCGCCGCAGCGAGACGCAGCAAATGCTCCAGATCGCCTTCGTCGTCCAGGCTTTGCAGCAAGCGGTCGGGCAGCGGAAAGCTGCTCGGCACTGGTTTGGCGCTGACCTGGCCGAGAGTGCCAAGGGCGTTGCGCACGAAACTTGGCAGCGCTTGTGCCAGGGTGTTGGCGGCGATGATCGCGTTGAAACTGGCATTGCCCGGCGCACCCGGCGACAGCTGCGCGATCAACTTGAGCAGATCGGCTTTCATGTCCGGGGCCAGCGCCGGATTCTGTCCGGTCAGCAATTTGGCTTCGAGAAAGGCGCCGCTGTTGGCCAGGGCCAGGGCGACGCCTTTGGCGGTGCTCATCTGCTGCACGTCGGGCAGGTTGGCGAGCAGGCGCACGACGGCAGCGCGCAGATCCTGCGAAGTCTGGTCGTCGTCGCTCGGCAGGTTTTGCAAGGCATTGAGCAAGCCGTCCAGCGAGCCCTGGCGACTCTGCTGGCCAAGCAGTTGCTGACTCACCGCCAATTGTTCCTGACGGCTGCTCAGCGGCACGAACTTGAGGGTTTGCGAGTCCTCGACCAGCGCCGAGAGCAGGGTGCCGATGCGCAATGGCGTCGGGCTGTCGATGTCCAGCGTGGCACCGCTCTGCGCGGTGTTGAGCAGGCTCACCAGCGAGCGGTACACCGTCGGCTGCCCCGGCACTTGCGGCAGTGTCTGCGAGGTCAGCACCTTGCCTTGCAAAAGCGTACCGACCGGCAACTGCGCGGTGTCGATGCGGGTGAGGGCGGCGACGCTGCTGGCGATGGCTTGCTGCACGGTGATCGCCAGATTGCCCGCCGACGGTTGGGTGACGGCCAGGCTGGTTCCGGTCGGCAGTGGCAGGTTACTGCTGGCTTGCACGGTGGTCTGGCGGCCGCCGTCGACGGTCACTTTGAGCAGCAGTTGAAAGGTCTGATCCGCCTGCTTGAGCGACAGCACCTCGGCCTGGGCACTTTGCCCTGCACCGATCAAGCCTTCGACCGGGGTCAGCAGCTTGAGCAACTCACCGCTCATCACCAGCGGACGAGCGTTCGCCGGGGTGGTGGGCGGGAGCGGGAGGATGTTCATTTCGCCTGTCATACGCGGACACAACCTGAGGAAATTGCACTCTTGAGAGTAAGACACGGCATGTATAATGCCGCGCGTCTTGCGCTTCGTTCAGAAAACATAGCAATTGTTTGATCCAGCTCTCTGGTTCGCACCGTCATTGCATTTATCCTGCATCTCTTTAACGGCCGCGCCAGAGCCGACTTGAACCGTATAAGGCCCGTGATCCCTTGACCAGTCCCGTCCTGCAAACCGTTGCCCTCGCCTGTGAGCGAGACCTGCGGCTGCTCTTCGAAAATCTCGAATTGAGACTGGCCAGTGGCGATATGGTGCAGATCAGCGGTCCCAACGGCAGCGGCAAAACCAGTTTGCTGCGCCTGTTGTCGGGGTTGATGCAGCCGACCAGCGGTCAGGTGCTGCTCAACGGTGAGCCCTTGACTGCGCAGCCGAGCGAACTGGCGCGCAACCTGTTGTGGATCGGCCACGCCGCCGGGATCAAGGATCTGCTGACTCCGGAAGAGAACCTGTCCTGGCTCTGCGCCCTGCATCAACCTGCCGAACGCGAGGCGATCTGGCAGGCGTTGGCAGCCGTAGGATTGCGCGGTTTCGAAGATGTTCCCTGCCATACCCTGTCCGCTGGCCAGCAACGTCGTGTGGCGTTGGCGCGCCTGTATCTGGACAGCCCGCCACTGTGGATTCTCGACGAGCCGTTCACCGCGCTCGACAAACAGGGCGTGGCGCAACTCGAAGACCACCTGGCCAGGCACTGCGAAAGTGGCGGCCTGGTGGTGCTGACCACGCACCACACACTGAGCCGGATGCCGGCCGGTTATCGCGACATCGATCTGGGGAACTGGGCAGTATGAGTGTGTTCGGCCTGCTGGTTGCCCGTGAGTCCCGCCTGCTGTTTCGTCGCCCGGCCGAACTGGCCAATCCGCTGATTTTCTTCGCCATCGTCATCGCTTTGTTCCCGCTGGCCGTCGGCCCGGAAACTCAAGTGTTGCAAAACCTGTCCCCGGGGTTAGTCTGGGTGGCCGCGCTGTTGTCGGTCCTGCTCTCGCTGGACGGGCTGTTTCGCAGTGATTTCGAGGACGGATCCCTTGAGCAGTGGGTCCTTTCGCCGCACCCGCTGCCACTGTTGGTCCTGGCCAAGGTGCTGGCACACTGGCTGTTCTCGGGTCTGGCACTGGTTTTGCTCTCGCCCTTGCTGGCGCTGATGCTCGGTTTGCCGGTCGCCTGCCTGCCAGTGTTGCTGTTGTCGTTGCTGCTGGGGACACCGGTACTGAGTTTGCTCGGTGCGGTGGGCGCGGCGCTGACGGTCGGTTTGAAACGCGGCGGCCTGTTGCTGGCGCTGCTGATTCTGCCGTTGTACATCCCGGTGTTGATCCTTGGCAGCGGCGCCTTGCAGGCCGCCTTGCAAGGCATGCCGGCGACCGGGTATCTGCTGTGGCTGGGTAGCCTGACCGCCCTGGCGATCACCCTGACACCTTTTGCAATAGCTGCTGGCCTGAAGATCAGCGTCGGCGAATAATAATGAGGTCTGGTCAAAAATTGACCGCTTTTTTTTGAAAGAATGACCCTTGCCAGCTCACACCGATGAGCGGCACCCGTGATGGAAACAGTATGAACTGGACCTGGTTTCACAAGCTCGGCTCGCCCAAGTGGTTCTACGGCATCAGCAGCAAGTTTCTGCCGTGGCTGAGCATTGCAGCGTTGCTGCTGATCACCGTGGGCGTTGTCTGGGGCCTGGCCTTCGCACCGCCGGATTATCAGCAGGGCAACAGCTTTCGCATCATCTACATCCACGTGCCTGCCGCGATGCTTGCGCAGTCGATCTACGTGATGCTGGCGGTGTGCGGTGTGGTCGGCCTGGTCTGGAAAATGAAACTGGCCGACGTCGCCCTGCAATGCGCGGCCCCTATCGGCGCGTGGATGACCGCCGTGGCGCTGGTCACCGGGGCGATCTGGGGCAAGCCGACGTGGGGTTCCTGGTGGGTCTGGGACGCGCGTCTGACCTCGATGCTGATTCTGCTGTTCCTGTATTTCGGGGTGATCGCGCTGGGCAATGCCATCAGCAACCGTGACAGCGCCGCCAAGGCCTGCGCGGTACTGGCGATCGTCGGCGTGATCAACATCCCGATCATCAAGTACTCGGTGGAGTGGTGGAACACCCTGCACCAGGGCGCCACCTTCACCCTCACCGAAAAGCCGGCGATGCCGGCCGAAATGTGGCTGCCGCTGCTGCTGACGGTGCTGGGTTTCTACTGCTTCTTCGGCGCCGTGCTGTTGCTGCGCATGCGCCTTGAGGTGCTCAAGCGCGAAGCCCGCGCCAGTTGGGTCAAAGAAGAAGTGCAGAACAGTCTGGAGGCCGCTCGATGAGTTTTGCTTCATTCGGCGACTTCCTCGCCATGGGCCATCATGGCCTGTATGTCTGGTCGGCCTACGGCATCTGTCTGGCGGTGCTGATCCTCAACGTGGTGGCGCCGATCGCGGCCCGCAAGCGCTATCTGCAACAAGAGGCGCGTCGTCTGCGCCGGGAGAACGGCAAGTGAATCCGCTGCGCAAAAAACGTCTGATCATCATTCTGGCCATTCTGGTCGGGGTCGGCGCTGCCGTCGGCCTGGCCCTGAGCGCCCTGCAGGAAAACATCAACCTGTTTTACACCCCGACCCAGATCGCCAACGGCGAAGCACCGCACGACACGCGCATTCGCGCCGGCGGCATGGTCGAGAAGGGCTCGCTGCAGCGCTCGTCAGATTCGCTGGACGTGCAGTTCATTGTTACCGACTTCAACAAATCCGTGACCATCACCTATCGCGGCATCCTCCCGGATCTGTTCCGCGAAGGGCAGGGCATTGTCGCCCTGGGCAAACTCAACGCCGACGGCGTGGTGGTGGCTGATGAAGTGCTGGCCAAGCACGACGAGAAATACATGCCGCCGGAGGTGACCAAGGCCTTGAAAGACAGTGGTCAATCCGCGCCGACCCCAGCGAAGGAGGGTTGATCGATGACGTCCGCACTGTTTATTCCCGAGCTCGGCCATCTGGCGATGATTCTGGCGCTGTGTTTTGCGCTGGTGCAGGCCGTGGTGCCGCTGCTCGGTGCCTGGCGCGGCGACCGTTTGTGGATGGGCCTGGCTCAGCCGGCGGCATGGGGCCAGTTCGCGTTCCTGCTGTTTGCCTTCGGTTGCCTGACCTACGCGTTCATGACCGACGATTTTTCGGTCGGCTACGTGGCGATGAACTCCAACAGCGCACTGCCGTGGTACTACAAGTTCAGCGCCGTGTGGGGCGCACACGAAGGCTCGCTGCTGCTGTGGGCGCTGATCCTTGGTGGCTGGACTTTTGCCGTATCGGTGTTCTCCCGCCAGTTGCCGCAAGTCATGCTCGCCCGCGTGCTGGCAGTGATGGGCATGATCAGCACCGGTTTCCTGTTGTTCCTGATCCTCACCTCCAACCCGTTCTCGCGGATTCTGCCGCAGATTCCGGCGGATGGTCGTGACCTCAACCCGTTGCTGCAAGACATCGGCCTGATCGTGCATCCGCCGATGCTGTACATGGGGTATGTCGGCTTCTCCGTGGCGTTCGCATTCGCCATCGCGGCATTGCTCGGTGGTCGGCTCGACGCTGCGTGGGCGCGCTGGTCGCGGCCATGGACGATTGTGGCCTGGGCCTTCCTCGGCATCGGCATCACCCTCGGTTCGTGGTGGGCTTACTACGAACTCGGCTGGGGCGGCTGGTGGTTCTGGGACCCGGTGGAAAACGCCTCGTTCATGCCATGGCTGGTCGGCACGGCGCTGATCCACTCGCTGGCGGTCACGGAAAAACGTGGCGTGTTCAAGAGCTGGACGGTGTTGCTGGCGATTGCCGCGTTCTCCCTCAGTCTGCTCGGGACGTTCCTCGTGCGTTCCGGTGTGCTGACGTCGGTGCACGCGTTTGCTTCAGATCCTGAGCGCGGCGTGTTCATCCTGATCTTCCTGTTGTTTGTGGTCGGTGGTTCGCTGACGCTGTTCGCCTTGCGCGCCCCGGTGGTCAAGAGCCAGGTCGGCTTCAACCTGTGGTCGCGGGAAACCCTGCTGCTGGGCAACAACCTGGTGCTGGTGGTCGCAGCCTCGATGATCCTGCTCGGTACTCTGTACCCGCTGATTCTCGATGCGTTGAGCGGCGCCAAGCTGTCGGTTGGCCCGCCGTACTTCAATGCGTTGTTCATCCCGCTGATGGCATTGCTGATGGTGGTGATGGCGGTCGGCGTGATCGTGCGCTGGAAAGACACCCCGGTGAAATGGCTGGTGAACATGCTGACCCCGGTGTTGTTGGGCAGCGTCGCCTTGGCCGTGGTGGCCGGTGTCGCCTACGGCGATTTCAACTGGGCGGTGATCGCCACCTTCCTGCTCGCCGCGTGGGTGCTGCTGGCCGGTGTGCGCGACATCGTCGACAAGACCCGCCACAAAGGTCTGATCAAGGGCCTGCCAACGCTGACCCGCAGCTACTGGGGCATGCAGATTGCGCACCTGGGCATCGCCGTGTGCGCCCTCGGTGTGGTGCTGTCGAGCCAGAACAGTGCCGAGCGCGACCTGCGCCTGGCGCCGGGCGAGTCGATGGACCTGGCCGGTTATCACTTCATCTTCGAAGGCGCCAAGCACTTCGAGGGGCCGAACTTCACCTCCGACAAGGGCACCATCCGGGTGATCCGCGACGGCAAGGAAGTCAGCGTGCTGCATCCGGAAAAACGCCTGTACACCGTGCAGAGCTCGATGATGACCGAGGCCGGGATCGACGCCGGCTTCACCCGCGACCTCTATGTCGCTCTGGGCGAGCCGTTGGAAAACGGCGCCTGGGCGGTGCGGGTTCACGTCAAACCGTTCGTGCGCTGGATCTGGTTCGGTGGCTTGCTCACCGGTCTGGGTGGGTTGCTGGCGGCGCTGGATCGGCGTTATCGCGTCAAGGTCAATGCCCGGGTGCGTGAAGCCCTTGGCCTGCAAGGAGCCGCTGCATGAGACGTTGGTTGATGCTGGTGCCACTGGCGATTTTCCTGCTGGTGGCGGTATTTCTTTATCGCGGTCTGTACCTCGATCCGGCGGAACTGCCGTCGGCGATGATCAACAAGCCGTTCCCGGAGTTCAGCCTGCCGAACGTGCAGGGCGACAAGACCCTGACCAAGGCGGACATTCTCGGCAAGCCGGCGCTGGTCAACGTCTGGGGCACCTGGTGCATTTCCTGCCGGGTCGAGCACCCGGTGCTGAACAAACTCGCCGAGCGCGGCGTGGTGATCTACGGCATCAACTACAAGGACACCAACACCGATGCCTTGAAGTGGCTGGCCGAGTTCCACAACCCGTATGTGCTGGACATCCGTGACGACGAAGGCTCGCTGGGCCTGAACCTCGGCGTGTACGGTGCGCCGGAAACCTTCTTCATCGACGCCAAGGGCATCATTCGCGACAAGTACGTGGGTGTGATCGACGAGCAGGTCTGGCGCGAGAAGCTCGCGGCCAAGTATCAGGCGCTGGTCGATGAGGCCAAGCCATGAAGCGTTTTCTCGCCGCCGTGGTATTGGGCTTGAGTCTGGTCGGCGTGGCGCATGCCGCGATCGACACTTATGAGTTCGCCAAAGAAGGTGATCGCGAGCGTTTCCGCGAGTTGACCAAGGAGCTGCGCTGCCCCAAGTGCCAGAACCAGGACATCGCCGACTCCAACGCACCGATTGCCGCCGACCTGCGCAAAGAGATTTTCCGCATGCTCGGCGAGGGCAAGGACAATCAGCAGATCATCGACTTCATGGTCGACCGCTACGGTGATTTCGTCCGCTACAAACCGGCACTCAACGCCAAGACCGCACTGCTGTGGTTCGGCCCGGCCGGGTTGTTGCTGGGTGGTCTGGTGGTGATCGTGGTGATCGTTCGCCGTCGTCGCGGCCAGCGCGCCGAGACCCCGCAATCGCTGTCCATCGAAGAACGTCAGCGCCTCGACCAACTGTTGGATAAAAACCAAGAATGATTGATTTCTGGCTTGCCGCAGGGCTGTTGCTTCTGGTCGCCCTGAGTTTTCTGCTGATCCCGGTTTTGCGTGGCCGTCGCGCCCAGCGTGAAGAGGATCGTACTGCCCTGAACGTCGCGTTGTATCAGGAACGCGTGGCCGAGTTGCAATCGCAGCAGGCCGAAGGCGTACTCGATGCCGCGCAAATGGACAGTGGCCGCGCGGAAGCTGCGCGTGAACTGCTCGCGGACACCGAAGGCGTTGCCGCGCCGCGCGTCTCGAAGCTGGGCAAACCATTGCCGCTGCTGGCAGCGGTGCTGGTGCCGGTGTTGGGCCTGGGGCTGTATCTGCATTTCGGCGCGGCCGACAAGGTCGAACTGACCCGCGAATTCGCCCAGGCGCCGCAATCGATGGAGGAGATGACCCAACGTCTGGAGCGCGCCGTTGCTGCGCAACCGGACTCGGCGGAAGGCCTGTACTTCCTTGGTCGCACCTACATGGCTCAGGATCGTCCGGCGGACGCAGCGAAGATGTTCGAGCGCGCGGCCAACCTGGCGGGTCGGCAGCCGGAACTGCTCGGCCAGTGGGCGCAGGCGCAATACTTTGCCGATGGCAAGAAGTGGTCGGACAAGATCCAGGCCCTGACCGACGAAGCGCTGAAAGCCGATCCGAAAGAAGTCACCAGCCTCGGCCTGCTGGGCATCGCAGCGTTCGAGGGCGAGCGGTACCAGCAAGCCATCGATTACTGGAATCGCCTGCTGGCGCAATTGCCCGCTGACGACAACTCCCGCGCTGCGCTGCAAGGCGGGATCGAGCGCGCCACCGAGCGCCTGCAGGCCAGTGGCGGCAAGGTCGCCGAAGCGCCGGCCGCCAAGGTCGCTGCATTGCTCAGGGTCCACGTTGACCTGGCCAGTGAACTGCGCAGCAAGGTGAAACCGGATGACAGCGTGTTCATCTTCGCGCGCGCGACGTCCGGCCCACCGGCACCGCTGGCGGCCAAGCGCCTGACCGTGGCCGATCTGCCGGTGACCATCGAGCTGGGCGATGCCGACGCCATGATGCCGCAGTTGAAACTGTCGAACTTTCCTGAAGTCCAACTGGTTGCGCGCATCTCCCGTGCCGGTCAGCCGACCGCCGGGGAATGGGTAGGGCGCAGCGGCCCACTGGCCAGCAGCACCACCGCGCCACAAAAACTGATCATCGACAGCCCGGACAAATAGCCGCCGGAACCCACAGGAAAGCACCGCCATGCACAGCCTCGCCCGCATCACAGTCATCACACTGGCCCTGGGCATGAGCGCATGTGCGGTGCACCGACCGGAGCCGACCACCAGTCTGCCACCGATCCCGCCGTCACAACCGAGCCCGACCCCGTCGACCTCGCCGACCCCGGGCAAAAGCATTCCGGCCAAACCGTCCAAGCCTGTCCCGCGCACCTCAGCCAGCTTCGCCCCGCCACCCGGCGGCAACAGCCACTGGGACCAGAAGCTCGGCGTCTACGTCCTCGACGACCAGCCCAACACCTTCTATCGCCAGCGCACCTACTTCCGCTGGAACAACGGCTGGAGCCGCTCGATCGGCCCCAACGGCCCGTGGGAAGACACCGACATTCACGGCGTGCCCCCGGGTTTGGGCAAGCAGTTCGGGCAGTAATGAAAACGGCGATCTTCGGATCGCCGTTTTGTTTTGAAGCGTTGCAATCGCCACCCTGCAGGCGCTGGCGAAGCCTGTGATTTTTTGATCTGGCTGTTCATCTGGCCAACAACCCCTGCACATAGTCGACAAACGCCCGCGCCTTGGCGCTGGCCATTCTCCCCGTCGCAAATACCGCCCATAAATCCAGATCAGGCAGTGTCCAGTCAGGCATGACGGTTTTCACCGCGCCGCTGGCCAGTTCCGGGGCGAACATCCATTCGGAGGCGAGCGTCAGGCCCTGATCGGCCAGAACCGCTTCGCGCACGCCCTCGGCCGCGCTGACGCGCAAGCGTCCGCTGAGGATCACCGATTGTTGTTCCGCGCCTTTGGTGAACTGCCAGGCGGTGCCGCCGCCGAGGTTGTAGACGACGGCCTGGTGTTTGCTCAGGTCGGCGGGGCAGCTCGGTTCGCCGTGCTTGGCAAAGTAGGCCGGGGTGCCGAGCACCACGCGGCGGCAATCGGCGATCTTGCGTGCGGTCAGGCCCGAATCGGTCAGGGCGCCCATGCGCAGGGCGACATCGATGCCTTCTTCGACGAGGTTGATGTTGCGGTCGTCGAGCAGCAAGTCGATGTTCAGTTGTGGATGCTGATCGAGAAACGCCCCCAGGTGCGGTACGACGTGCAGACGGCCGAAGGTCACCGCAGCGCTGATGCGCAAGTTGCCGCTCAACCCGCCGGCGCTGCCTCGGGCGGCGTTGTCGGCCTCGTTGGCTTCATCGATGGCGCGTTTGGCGCGTTCGAAATAGGCCAGCCCGGCCTCGGTCGGGGTCAGGCCCCGGGTCGAGCGCAGCAACAGGCTGACCGCCAAGTGCCTTTCCAGCTGCGCGATAGTCTTCGACACGGCGGGCTGGCCGATATTCAGCCGTCGGGCGGCGGCGGAAAACGAGCCGGTTTCGACGACGCAGACGAAGGTTTCCATGGCAGCGAGGCGGTCCATCTCATGTCCTTGCACAATCTTGAGGCTGTGGAATAACCCCTGTAGGAGTGAGCCTGCTCGCGATAGCGGTGTGCCGTCTATTCAATGTTGGCTGGACGGACGCTATCGCGAGCAGGCTCACTCCCACAGGGGAATGGGGTGTTGGTCAGAATGCGGCTTTGCCGACTGAGGCGCCGCCATCGACAAACAACGTCTGCCCGGTGATAAACCCGCTCTGCTCGGACAACAGAAACGCAATCGCCGAGGCAATCTCCTCCGGCTGCCCCAGACGTCCCATCGGCACTGCGGCCAGATAGCGCGCTTCACCCTCGCTGCCCGGCGGATTGTTGGCGCGAAACAATTCCGTCTCGGTTGGTCCTGGCGCCACCGCATTCACGGTGATCCCGGTCTGCGCCAGCTCCAGCGCCCACGAACGGGTGAAGCTGACCAGCGCCGCTTTCGCCGCCGCATAGGCTGTACGTTGGGTGATGCCCAGTACCGTCAGGCTGGAGATGTTCACCACCCGACCCCAACCCCGCGTGCGCATCCCCGGCAGCAATGCCTGGGTGGCCTGCAACGCTGAATGCAGATTCAGACGCATCACGTCGTCGAACGCGTCCAGATCGATATCCCCCAGCGCCTGCGGGCGGACCAGCCCGACGTTGTTTACCAGCCCATCGAACTCATATGTACGCGCCAGTTCGGCCAGCACCTGGCGGGTCAGCTCGCGATCACTCAGGTCCAACGGAAACAGGATGCCCGGAAAGCTCAGGTCGGGCTGGCGGGCAATCCCCACCACCCGGTGCCCGGCACGGTCCAGATGCTCGGCCAGCGCCCGGCCGATGCCCTTGCTGGCGCCAGTGATGAGGAAAGTACGTCGGGTCATGGCAACTCCTGGGCACATGGGATCGGATCAGCCGCGCAATGCATCCAGCATCGCTTCAGGCTCGGGACGCTGAGTGTAATCCGGGTTGACCTCGGCGTAACGAATCACGCCATTTTGACCAATCACATAACGCGCCGGCATTGGCAATGTCCACGATGGATCATCGTTGAACGTCGGCAGGTCGTTACGCAGGTTCTTGTACAGCTCGATCAGGTAATCCGGTAATTCGAAGCGCAGGCCGAACGCCGCCGCCACGTCATTGCGCGGGTCGCTGAGGATCGGAAACTGCAGTTCGTTGATGCGTTGCGACTTGCGGCTGTTGGCGGCGATCTGTGGCGAAATTGCCAGCAGACTGGCCCCGGCGTGCTGAATCGAAGGGAGAAAGGCCTGCAACGCCTGCAGCTCCATGTTGCAGTACGGGCACCAGACGCCGCGATAGAAGGACAGCACCAACGGCCCTTGCGCCAACAGATCAACCGACGATACGGGATGGCCTTCGGGGTCTTTCAGGGTGAACAGAGGCGCCATGTCGCCGACTTTCAAGGCACGGCTTGCCGCGCCGCCGGCGATCAGTTCGGCAGTGGCGCGCTCCATCACCGGGTGAATGTCGGCGGGGGCGTTGTAAGGGGGTTTGCCGGCCTTGAAGTCGGCTTTGAAGGCATCGAGTCTTGCTTGCAGGGTCATGGTCGAAATTCCTTGGGGAGAGCCGTGAGTGGCTCGATTCAAGGATGACCGTCATGCGAGGGCAGCGGAACGCAGGTGCCGGGCATAGCATTCATGCTTCACCGGAATGGCTGGGTTGATCACACCCTGTAAAACAACCGAACGTCGTTCTATCGATTTCTGTGCTTGAGTAAAGATAACTCTAGAGTTATTTTTATTCGTCCGGAGCAAGGAGGCGGTAGGTGCAAAGCAGGCTATTGATCAAGGAACTGGAGGAGGCAGGCTGGGCGCTGGATCGAGTCACCGGCAGTCATCACATCTTCATTCACCGCTACAACCCGTACACGATTCCCGTTCCCCACCCGAAAAAGGATTTGCCGCCGGGGACGGTCAAAAGCATCAGGAGGCGTGCCGGGTTGTACCACCCGCCAGCCAGCTGCAAGGGAGATCCATAATGCAATATCCGATCTGCATCGAATGGGGTGACGACAACACCGCCATCGGGATTCAGATACCCGACATTCCCGGCGCCGTCACGGCTGGGGATACCTTCGAGGACGCCTACAACGCAGCCGTTGAAATCGCCCACATTCTGCTGCAGGAGAGAGCGGCAGACGGCGAGTCGATTCCGATGCCGACGTCGGCAGCGGCCCATCGCAATAATCCGGAGTTTGCCGACATGGGTTGGGGCATGCTTGAGCTGGATATCTCGCCCTACATGGGCAAAACCGAAAAGGTCAACGTGACGTTGCCGGGCTACGTCATCCAGCGTATCGATCGATATGTGCGTGAGCACAATGTCAAAAGCCGCTCCTCCTTTCTGGCGGATGCGGCGATGGAGAAACTGGTTCGGTATTGAATAGCAGCGCTCCCACAGGTTCAGTGGCGGTCCTGTGGGAGCGAGCCTGCTCGCGAAGCTTTTGACGCCTTACGCCGTTGCCAAGGAACCACGCTGCGAAGCACTCAGAAACCGCAACAGCGCCAGTAACGGGAATGCGCTGCCGACAATCACGATCCACAACCAGCCGCCATGCTCATACACGGCACTGGCGACCGACGAGCCGAAGGCGCCGCCGATGAAGATGCTGGTCATGTACAGCGCATTCAGGCGACCGCGGCTTTTGGCGTCCAGCGAATAGACCGCGCGCTGGCCGAGGACCATGTTCATCTGTACGCAGAAGTCGAGCACGACGCCGGTCACGGCCAGGCCGATCACGCTGTAGGCCGGGTGGATGAAGGCCGGCAGGAAGCTCAGGCTGGCGAACAGCATGGCCAGCAGCGAGGCAATGCGGGTGTGGCCGGCGTCGGCCAGGCGTCCGCTGATGGGGGCGGCGATGGCACCGATGGCGCCCACCAGAGCGAAGATCGCGATCTCGCTCTGCGACAGCCCATGGTTGCGCGCCAGTTCCAGCGGCACGGCGGTCCAGAACAGGCTGAACGTGGCAAACATGCAGCCCTGGTAAAACGCCCGCTGACGCAGTACCGGTTGCTGGCGCAGCAGTGTCCACAACGAGCCGATCAGTTGGCCATACGTGGCGCTGTGATCCGGTTGGCGCTTGGGCACGGTCAACGCCAGCACCACACTGATCGCGGCCATCAACGCTGCGGCAATCATGAACATCGCGCGCCAGCCGAAGTGGTCGGCGACGACGCTCGACACCGGCCGCGCCAGCAGAATGCCCAGCAGCAGGCCACCCATGATCCCGCCGACCACCCGGCCACGGGATTCTTCCGGCGCCAGATGCGCGGCGAGCGGAATCAGGATCTGCACTGACACCGAACTGAACCCCACCAGCAGCGAAATCAGCAGGAACACGTTCGGCTGATTGGTGAACGCCGCGCCGAGCAGGCTGGCAATCGCCACCACGGTGGTAATGATCATCAACCGACGATTTTCCAGCAGGTCGCCCAGTGGCACCAGGAAGAACAGGCCCAGCGCGTAACCGATCTGCGTCAGCGAGACGATGAAGCTGGCCATGGTGTCGGAGAGACCAATGTCCGGGGCGATCAGGCCGATGATCGGCTGCGCGTAGTAGATGTTGGCGACGATGGCGCCGCAGCAGAAGGCGAACAGCAGCACCATGCCTCGGGTCATTGTGTGAGTTGTGGCGTTCATAAGGTTTCTCGATCCAGCGAAAGGGAATGCGGTGAGGCTAAGGGACGCACCGGGGCGGCGGTAGAAGCCTTGTATCGATAGCAGTTATTCCGTTGCGGAATGATTGGCTTCAAGCGTGGTGGCGTTCATCGGCGAACCTTGCGTCCGGCCGGGGTGGGGTGGGGTGATGATACATTCACTTACATATTCTTCGATAGCGTGCTTATGTTTACTGCAGCGCTTTAACTGTTCATCACCGGAGGATCGCCATGTTTCGTCAGTTGCTGCGTCACACCACCACGATTGCCCTGATCGGCCTGCTCGGCGCCAGCGCGGTGCAGGCGGCTGACGCCCCCGGTACGCGGCTCGGCGTACGCGGCGAGATCACCGGGGTCAGCACCGATTCGTTGAAGGTACACGTCAACAGCGGCGAGAGCGTGGTGATCCAGTTGACCGCGGACACCAAGGTTCGCGCCGTCACGCTGGCGAATATCGAAGACATCAAACCCGGCAGCTACATCGGCTCGGCCGCCATGCCTCAGGAGGATGGCACGCTCAAGGCAATGGAAGTGCACGTATTCCCGCCGGAACTGGCCGGCAGTGGCGACGGCCATCGGCCGTTCGATCTGGCCAAGGGCAGCAGCATGACCAATGGCAGCGTCGGCGATCTGGTGGTCAGCAACGGCCGGGTGCTGACGGTGAACTACAAGGGCGGGCAGCAGAAGATCCTGGTGCCGGAGGATGTGCCGATCGTCAACCTGACGCCGGGAGATCGCAGCTTGCTCAAGGTCGGGGTGAAGATCGTGACGTTCGTCACCCAGAGTGCGGACGGCACGCTAACCGCCCAATCGATCTCCGCCGGCAAGGATGGCGTCACCCCACCCATGTAGTGGGTCACACACAAATCCCCTGTGGGAGCGGGCTTGCTCGCGAATACTGTCTGACATTCAGCAGATGTGCTGACTGATCCGACGCCTTCGCGAGCAAGCCCGCTCCCACAGGGGGAAGTGTGGTGATTTCAAACTCCATGAAAAAGGCGACCACTGAGGGTCGCCTTTTTCGTGACTGCCTAAGCCTTACTGGCCGGTATAAATCTGATCAAAGATCCCGCCATCATTGAAGTGGGTCTTCTGCACCGAGCGCCAGTCACCGAAGGTCTTCTCGACCGACAGGAAATCGACTTTCGGGAAGCGGTCGGTGTATTTCGCCAGCACCGCCGGGTCCCGTGGGCGCAGGTAGTTGGCGGCGGCAATTTCCTGGCCTTCCGGCGACCACAGGTACTTCAGGTATTCATCGGCGGCAGCGCGGGTGCCTTTCTTGTCGACCACTTTGTCGACCACCGACACCGGTGGCTCGGCTTCGGCGGAGACGCTTGGGTAGATCACTTCGAACTGGTCGCGGCCAAACTCGCGAGCGATCATTTCGGCTTCGTTCTCGAAGGTGACCAGCACGTCTCCGATCTGGTTGGTCATGAACGTGGTGGTCGCGGCGCGGCCGCCGGTATCGAGCACTGGCGCCTGTTTGAACAGTTTGCCGACAAAGTCCTTGGCCTTGTTCTCGTCACCGCCGTTCTTCAGCACGTAGCCCCAGGCCGACAGGTAGGTATAGCGGCCGTTACCCGAGGTTTTCGGGTTCGGCACGATCACCTGCACACCGTCCTTGAGCAGGTCCGGCCAGTCTTTCAGGGCTTTAGGGTTGCCCTTGCGGACGATGAACACCGTGGCCGAGGTGAACGGCGCGCTGTTGTTCGGCAAACGGGTGACCCAGTTCTCCGGGACCAGTTTGCCGTTATCGGCGAGGGCGTTGATGTCGGTTGCCATGTTCATGGTGATGACGTCAGCCGGCAGGCCGTCGATCACCGAGCGCGCCTGCTTGCTCGAACCTCCGAAGGACATCTGCACCGTGATGTTTTCGTTGTGCTCGGCTTGCCAGTGCTTCTGGAACGCAGTGTTGTAGTCCTTGTAGAAATCGCGCATCACGTCGTAGGAGACGTTGAGCAGGGTCGGTGCGGCTTGAGCCACGCTGCCAAAGGCAAGACCGGCGGCGAGAAGTGAGGCGCCAAAGAGTTTTTTCACTGCGCATTCCTTGTTGTGTCGGTGATAGCGGTAGGGGGTGATACCGTTTTGCCAGCGACTATAGCCGGGCGCACATAGTCGCTTAAAGATTAAAAAGCTCTGTGCTTATTCCATTTTCTTGAACAGGGCGTTGCCGCAACGGGAGCAGAACGCCGCGCCATGCTCATGGCTGTTTTTCTTGCACACCGGGCAGTCGTGCTGCAGTTGTTCGCCGCGCATGGCGTTGGCCAGTTCTGCGGTGAATATTCCGGTGGGCACGGCGATGATCGAATAACCGGTGATCATCACCAGCGACGAAATCACCTGACCCAGCGGGGTCTTCGGCACGATGTCGCCGAAACCGACGGTGGTCAGGGTCACGATAGCCCAATAGATGCCCTTGGGAATGCTGGTGAAGCCATGTTCCGGGCCTTCGATGACGTACATCAGGGTACCGAACACCGTCACCAGGGTGCAGACGCTGACCAGAAACACCACGATTTTCTGCTTGCTGCCACGCAGCGCCGACATCAGGTAGTTGGCTTGCTTGAGGTACGGACTGAGCTTGAGCACCCGGAAGATCCGCAGCATCCGAATGATCCGGATGATCAGCAGGTACTGCGCATCGCTGTAATACAGCGCGAGGATCCCGGGCACGATCGCCAGCAGGTCGACCAGCCCGTAGAAACTGAAGGCATAGCGCAACGGTTTGGGCGAGCAGTACAACCGCAGGATGTATTCACCGAGAAAGATCACGGTGAAGCCCCATTCGATGTACGCCAGCACATCGGCGTAGTTCTGATGAATGCTGTCGATGCTGTCGAGCATCACCACCACCAGGCTGGCGAGGATGATCAACAGCAAGGAGCCGTCGAAGCGCCGCCCGGCGAGGGTGTCACTCTGGAAAATCATGACGTAAAGCCGTTCACGCCAACTGTTGCTGCTGTCCATGGATAACGCCTGAATCGAAGATCAGCGCAGCCTAGGTTGATTCTCCCCATGAGCGCAAGGCGTGCCGTCGACGGTCGCTTTGCCGAGCATCTGAATACCGGCGCGGATCAGCCAGCAGGCCAGGATGAATGGCGCGGTCAGTGTCGCCAGACCGATGGCGGCGAACAGCGGCGTGACCAGCAGCGCGAGAACGATGCCCAGCAGCGGCAGCCACGGTTGCTGGCGTTGGGGGCTGAAGGCGAGGGCGGCGAGCACCGCGTTGTAGCTACCCAGGCCGAGCAGCGCCATGCTGGCTTCGTGGTGCAGCAGGCTGGAACCTAGGCCGATTGCGGACGCCAGCAGCGCCCAGCAAAAAGCCCGACGGTCAGAGATCAGCAACCCAATGGCGATCAGCGCGCCGGCCAGTGGATGCCCGAGAAACATCACCTGGCCCAAACCGCGCAGTTCGGCGGCAAACAGATTCAGCGTGTTCATCTCGATGTGCGCCATCGGCGCCGACGGTTCGGCGAACAGCAGCAGGATCCAGCTCATGGCCACAAAGGGTGAGGTGTAGGCCGGTATGGATCGGCTGCGGTACACATGTTTGAGCCATTGCTGAGTGACCATCGCGCTCAAGCCACCAGCGGCGAGAATCAGTGGCGGCAGCATCGGCGACCAAGGGAAATACAGACTCAACAGCAGGCCGAGCAATACGCCGTTGTAGCTGAACAGACCGGCCTGGCGATCAGCCTTGGCGTAGTTGCGCCGTTGCGCGGTGAGCAAACCGGCGACAGCACCGAGCAGTGCACCGGCAAACAGCACCGGCGCGGTCAGCAGGATCGCCAGCAAGCACAGCAAGCCGCACAGCGGGTGGCGCTGAAGGAATATTTGACTGAAACCGTTGAGCAAAGCCTCGGCCCAGTCGGGGCAGTGGGTGTTGAAAGAGTTGGCAGGCATGGCAGTTCTAAAAAGTCAGTGAAACCGAATCGCCTGCTTCGCCAGCAGGCTGGCTCCCACACTGAATCTTTGTTCAGTCATTGAGTTTGTGGTGCACACAAGTCAACTGTGGGAGCGAGCCTGCTCGCGAAGAGGCCAGTAAAAACAATGAATCTCTTTGTTATGTGAATCCCCTCGCCACGGGTTTTGTATCTATCTTTAAATCAATGTTTCGATCCGCAGCGAGTTAGTCGACCCCGGCTGCCCGAACGGCACACCGGCGGTGATCAGCAGCGTGTCGCCACGCTCGGCCATGCCTTGGGCCTGGGCGATTTCCAGCGCGGTCGAGCAGACTTCGTCGACCTGACGCAGGCGATCGTTGACCACCGAGTGAATGCCCCACGCCACGCTCAAACGGCGCGCGGTCTGCAGGTTCGGCGTCAGGTTGAGGATCGGCGCTTTCGGCCGCTCCCGCGCCGCCCGCAGGCTCGACGCACCGGACTCGCTGTAGTTGACCAGCACCGCCACCGGCAGCACGTTGCTGATACGCCGGATCGCGCAGCTGATCGCGTCGGACACGGTCGCTTCGGCTTTCGGCCGGCTGACGTCGAGCTGGGTCTGGTAATCCGGGCCGTTTTCCACCTGGCGGATGATCTTGCTCATCATCTGCACCGCTTCGAGCGGGTATTCACCGGACGCGGTTTCGGCCGAGAGCATCACCGCATCGGCGCCTTCGGCCACGGCGTTGGCCACGTCGGTGACTTCAGCGCGGGTTGGGGCCGGGGAGAAGCGCATCGACTCAAGCATCTGCGTCGCCACCACCACCGGTTTGCCGAGTTCGCGGCAGGTGGTAATGATGTTCTTCTGGATCTGCGGCACGCTTTCGGCGGGCACTTCCACGCCGAGATCGCCGCGAGCCACCATGATCGCGTCGCTCAGTTCGGCGATTTCGCGCAGTTGTTCAACCGCCGACGGCTTCTCGATTTTCGCCATCAGGAAGGCTTTGTCGCCAATCAGTTCGCGGGCTTCGAGGATGTCCTGCGGGCGTTGCACGAACGACAGCGCCACCCAGTCCACCCCCAGCTCCAGGCCGAAGCTCAGGTCGCGGCGATCCTTGGCCGTCAGCGGGCTGAGGTCGAGCACGGCTTGCGGCACGTTCACGCCTTTGCGGTCCGACAATTCGCCGCCGGCGAGTACGGTGGTGTCGATGGCATCGTTGTATTTGGTCACTACGCGCAGGCGCAGTTTGCCGTCATCGAGCAGCAGATCCATGCCCGCCTCCAGCGCAGCAATGATCTCCGGATGCGGCAGATTCACTCGGCGCTCATCGCCCGGTGTCGCGTCCAGATCAAGGCGAAACGCCTGGCCGCGATGCAACTGAACCTTGCCGTCGGCGAACTTGCCGACGCGCAGTTTCGGCCCCTGCAAGTCCATCAGAATGCCCAGCGGATAGTTGAGCTGGCGCTCGACTTCGCGGATCCACTGATAGCGCTTGGCGTGGTCGGCATGATCGCCGTGGCTGAAGTTCAGGCGGAAGATATTGACCCCGACCTCGACCAGTTCACGGATGTCCTCGATGCCATCGACAGCAGGCCCGAGGGTGGCGAGGATTTTGACCTTTTTATCAGGCGTCATGATTTAGAACTCTCGAGAATCAGAATGGCGCGGAAGTCGTTGACGTTGGTGCGGGTCGGCTCGGTGACGATCAGCGCATCGAGCGCCTCGAAGTAACCGTAACCGTTGTTGTTATCCAGCTCGTCGCTGGCGCTCAAACCGAGGGCGGCGGCGCGGGCGTAGCTGTCCGGAGTCATGATCGCGCCGGCGTTGTCTTCCGAGCCGTCGATGCCGTCGGTATCACCGGCCAGCGCGTAGACGCCGGGCTGGCCCTTGAGGCTGTCGGTCAGGCTCAAGAGGAATTCGGCATTGCGTCCGCCCCGGCCATTGCCGCGCACGGTCACGGTGGTTTCGCCGCCGGAGAGAATCACGCACGGGGCTGCCAGTGGCTGCCCGTGATGGATGATCTGGCGGGCGATGCCGGCGTGGACTTTTGCCACTTCGCGCGATTCACCTTCGAGGTCGCCGAGGATCAGCGTGCTGAAGCCGGCCTGACGGCATTTCACCGCAGCGGCATCGAGCGATTGCTGAGGGCGGGCGATCAACTGGAAGTGGCTGCGCGCCAGGGACGGATCACCGGGTTTGACGGTTTCCGACTCCGGGCTTTGCAGCCAGTTGCGCACCGACGCCGGGATCTCGATGCCATAGCGCTTGATGATCGCCAGGGCTTCGGCGCTGGTGCTCGGGTCGGCCACGGTCGGGCCGGACGCGATGACCGTGGCGAGGTCGCCCGGCACATCGGAAATGGCGTAGGTATAAACAGTTGCAGGCCAGCAGGCCTTGCCGAGGCGGCCACCTTTGATCGCCGAGAGGTGCTTGCGCACGCAGTTCATCTCGCCGATGGTCGCGCCGGATTTGAGCAGGGCTTTGTTGATCGACTGCTTGTCGGCGAGGGTGATGCCTTCGGCCGGCAACGCCAGCAGGGCAGAGCCGCCACCGGACAACAGGAAGATCACGCGGTCGTCTTCGGTCAGGTTGCTGACCAGCTCCAGCACGCGTTTGGCCACGGCCAGGCCGGCAGCGTCCGGTACCGGGTGCGCGGCTTCGACCACTTCGATTTTTTCGCACGGGGCGCCGTGACCGTAGCGGGTCACCACCAGGCCAGACACTTCACCTTGCCAGCTGCGCTCGACCACTTGCGCCATGGCTGCGGCGGCTTTGCCGGCGCCGATGACGATGACGCGACCGCTGCGATCGGCAGGCAGACAGGCTTCGAGGACTTGGTTCGGATGGGCCGCGTCGATGGCTGTGGCAAACAGTTCGCGCAGCAGTTGTTGCGGATCGACCGACATGGCGGGCTCCCGGAATTTTTGTTATTGGAAGGGCAACTCAGATCCATTGTGGGAGCGGGCTTGCTCGCGAATGCGGTGGGTCAGTCAATCTCCATGTCGACTGACACGCCCTCTTCGCGAGCAAGCCCGCTCCCACATGGAAAGCGGGGCAGGGCTTACTTCTTGTCGCGAATCGAGAAGTTGGCCATGTGTTCCAGGCCCTTGATCAGCGCCGAGTGGTCCCAGTTGCTGCCACCGATGGCCGCGCAGGTGCTGAACACTTGCTGGGCGTTGGCGGTGTTCGGCAGGTTGATGTTCAGCTCCTTGGCGCCTTGCAGGGCCAGGTTCAGGTCCTTCTGGTGCAGGCTGATGCGGAAGCCTGGGTCGAAAGTGCCCTTGATCATGCGCTCGCCGTGCACTTCGAGGATCTTCGAAGAGGCGAAACCACCCATCAGTGCTTCACGCACTTTTGCTGGATCGGCGCCGTTTTTCGAGGCGAACAACAGGGCTTCAGCGACGGCCTGAATGTTCAGGGCGACGATGATCTGGTTCGCGACTTTGGCGGTCTGACCGTCGCCATTGCCACCGACCAGCGTGATGTTCTTGCCCATGGCCTGGAACAGCGGCAGTGCGCGCTCGAAGGCATCGGCGTCGCCACCGACCATGATGCTCAGGGTCGCGGCCTTGGCACCGACTTCACCGCCGGACACTGGCGCGTCAAGATACTGTGCGCCTTTCTCGTTGATCTTCTTGGCGAAAGCCTTGGTGGCGGTTGGCGAAATCGAGCTCATGTCGATCACCACTTTGCCCTTGCCGATACCGGCAGCAACGCCGTCGGCGCGGAACAGCACGTCGTCGACCTGCGGGGTGTCCGGGACCATGACGATGATGAATTCGGCTTCCTGCGCCACTTCGCGCGGGTTGGCCAGGGCGACGGCGCCAGCGGCGATCAGGTCGGCTGGAGCGGCGTCGTGGTGTGCCGACAGGAACAGGCTGTGACCGGCTTTCTGCAGGTTCGAAGCCATTGGGTGGCCCATGATGCCAGTGCCGATAAATCCGATTTTAGCCATGAGAAAATCCTCTTGTTTTTGTCTTGCTCAAGCAAATTAGGGGAACTGCTTTTTGTGGGGGATCTGCGTCAGATTGCGTTGTGGGTCTTCAGCCAGCCGAGGCCCGCTTCAGTGGTAGTCAGCGGCTTGTATTCACAGCCAACCCAACCCTGATAACCGATGCGATCCAGGTGTTCGAACAGGAAGCGGTAGTTGATTTCACCGGTACCTGGTTCGTTGCGCCCCGGGTTGTCCGCGAGCTGCACGTGGTTGATCTCGCCCAAGTGCGATTGCAGGGTGCGGGCCAGATCGCCTTCCATGATTTGCATGTGATAAATGTCGTATTGCAGGAACAGATTGGCGCTGCCGACCTGCTCGCGAATCGACAGGGCTTGCGCCGTGTTGTTCAGGTAGAAGCCCGGAATGTCGCGGGTGTTGATCGCTTCCATCACCAGTTTGATGCCCGCTGCCTGCAGCTTGTCGGCGGCGTACTTGAGGTTGGCGACGAAGGTCTTTTCCACGGTGGCATCGTCCACGCCTTGCGGACGGATACCGGCCAGGCAGTTGACCTGGGTATTGCCCAGCACTTGCGCGTAGGCAATCGCCAGATCGACACCGGCACGGAACTCTTCGACCCGGTCCGGCAGGCACGCGATACCGCGCTCGCCCTTGGCCCAGTCACCGGCCGGCAGGTTGAACAGCACTTGAGTCAGACCGTTTGCATCAAGCTTGGCCTTGATTTCGGCGGAGCTGAAGTCGTACGGGAACAGGTATTCCACACCACTGAAACCGGCTTTGGCGGCGGCGTCGAAACGGGCAAGGAAATCCTGTTCGGTGAACAGCATGGACAGGTTGGCTGCGAAACGCGGCATGGTGGTCTCCCGTATATCTTGTGAGGTTCCCCTTGTGGGAGCGGGCTTGCTCGCGATAGCGGTGTATCAGCCAACATCCATGTTGGATATGAAATAGTCATCGCGAGCAGGCTCACTCCTACAGAGGGAGCGGTCAGCAGTTAGTCGAGCAGCGAAATCGCCGTTGGCGCGTCGTTGCCGACCAGCGCCAGGTCTTCGAATTCGTTGACGGCGTTGATCTCGGTCCCCATGGAAATGTTGGTCACACGCTCCAGGATGATTTCGACGATCACCGGCACCTTGAACTCTTCGATCATCTGTTCGGCCTTGCGCAGGGCAGGGGCGATTTCCGATGGTTCGAACACACGCAGCGCCTTACAGCCCAGGCCTTCGGCCACTGCGACGTGGTCAACACCGTAACCGTTGAGTTCCGGCGCGTTCAGGTTATCGAAGGACAGCTGCACGCAGTAGTCCATTTCGAACCCGCGCTGGGCCTGACGGATCAGTCCCAGGTACGAGTTGTTCACCACGACGTGGATGTAAGGCAGTTTGAACTGAGCGCCGACCGCCAGCTCTTCGATCATGAACTGGAAGTCATAGTCCCCCGACAGGGCCACGACTTTACGGTTCGGATCGGCCTTGACCACGCCCAGCGCTGCCGGAATGGTCCAGCCCAACGGGCCGGCCTGACCGCAGTTGATCCAGTGACGCGGCTTGTAGACGTGCAGGAACTGCGCGCCGGCAATCTGCGACAGACCGATGGTGCTGACGTAGCAGGTGTCCTTGCCGAATACCTGGTTCATTTCTTCGTAAACGCGCTGCGGCTTGACCGGCACGTTGTCGAAGTGAGTCTTGCGCTGCAGGCTGGCCTTGCGCTGCTGGCAATCTTGCAGCCAGGCGCTACGGTTTTTCAGCTTGCCGGCGGCTTGCCATTCACGGGCCACTTCGATGAACACGGTCAGCGCGGCAGCGGCATCGGAAACGATGCCCAGGTCCGGGGTGAACACGCGGCCGATTTGCGTGCCTTCGATGTCGACGTGAATGAACTTGCGGCCTTCGGTGTAGACATCCACCGAACCGGTGTGACGGTTGGCCCAACGGTTACCGATCCCCAACACCACGTCGGATTTCAGCATCGTGGCATTGCCGTAACGGTGCGAAGTCTGCAGACCGACCATGCCCACCATCAGCGGGTGATCGTCAGGAATGGTGCCCCAGCCCATCAGGGTAGGAATGACCGGAATACCGGTCAGCTCGGCGAACTCCACCAGCAGATCGCTGGCATCGGCGTTGATGATGCCACCACCGGCCACCAGCAATGGACGCTCAGCCTGATCGAGCAGCGCCAGAGCCTTCTCGACCTGAACGCGGGTCGCGGTCGGCTTGGCCAATGGCAGCGGCTGATAAGCGTCGATGTCGAATTCGATTTCCGCCATCTGCACGTCGAACGGCAGGTCGATCAGCACTGGGCCTGGACGCCCGGAGCGCATTTCATAGAAAGCTTTCTGGAACGCGTAAGGCACCTGGCCCGGCTCCAGAACAGTGGTCGCCCACTTGGTGACTGGCTTGACGATGCTGGTGATGTCGACCGCCTGGAAATCTTCCTTGTGCATACGGGCGCGGGGTGCCTGGCCGGTGATGCAGAGGATGGGAATCGAGTCGGCCGAGGCGCTGTAGAGCCCGGTGACCATGTCGGTACCGGCAGGGCCGGACGTACCGATGCACACGCCGATGTTGCCGGCCTTGGTGCGGGTGTAACCCTCGGCCATGTGCGACGCGCCTTCGACGTGGCGAGCGAGGACGTGATCGATGCCACCGACTTTTTTCAGTGCGGAGTACAGCGGGTTGATCGCAGCGCCCGGAATGCCAAAAGCGGTATCAACCCCTTCACGGCGCATCACCAGAACGGCGGCTTCGATTGCTCTCATTTTGCTCATGGTTTTGTGCCTCTTTACGTTTTGTAATTGTATACAAGTGGCTTTGCGCAGAGTGTATTCACGGCGGACGGCGCAGGTCAATCCATTTTCTCAAGCGCCTGTTTCATTCGTCGGAAGCCAGATTCTGCTGTGGCTTTTCGTCGCATGCGGCGCTTTTCGAGAATTATTGTATACAAAAAAATAATTCATTGTGTTCTATTTGTGGCATCGGGCTGCGGCACAAACGCGCAGCTCCACGACTTTCCCAATAACAAAATGAGGACGGCACCATGAGCGCTTTAACCTTGAAAGTCGCAGTCAACCTGGTCAACGAAGCCATCAGCACCGGGCGAAGCATCAACGCCGCGCCGCTGACCATCGCGGTACTCGATACCGGCGGCCACCTGATCGCCCTGCAACGCGAAGACGGCGCGAGCCTGCTGCGCCCCAACATCGCCATCGGCAAAGCCTGGGGCGCCATCGCCTTGGGCAAAGGGTCACGTCTGCTGGCGCTGGACGCCCAACAACGCCCGGCCTTCATCGCCGCACTCAACAGCATGGGGCAGGGCAGCGTCGTCCCGGCGCCGGGCGGGGTGTTGATCCGCGATCAGGCGGGCAACGTGCTGGGTGCGATCGGTATCAGCGGCGATCTGTCGGATATTGATGAGCAGGTGGCGATCAAGGCGGTGGAGGCGCTGGCGTTGCGCGCGGATGCGGGGGTGGCGGCCTGACAGGAAACAGGCCAGTACGACTGATGGCTTGATGATGACGAAGAGGGGCGGGGTCTATAGACTGCCGCCCCTCTCGTTTACGTATCAAGGAAGATCAGCGTGAAGACGCTATTGGCCATCACCCTGGCTTCGGCCATGTCCCTCTGCACCCCCCTCCTGTATGCGACGGAAACACCCGACGCCGAAGAAATCGCATTCCAGGCCCTGAGTCCGGTGGTCTCTGCATTGATCAACGCGGACGATGTACAGGAACTGATGGATCGCGGCGAGAAGCTCGAATCGAGCGATACGTTGCAGGCCATTGCGGTGTATCTGGCCGCCACTCGAGAAGACCCCAAGCAATTGCAGGCGCCTTATCAGGTGGCGGCGCTGTTCGCTCGCCGTGGCGATGACAAGCTGGCCGAGCGCTTTTTGCGCGAGGCCGATGATCGCGGCTTGTGGTTCGGCCCAATGCTGGCCAGTGACGAAGATTTCGCCGATCTGCACGAGTCCGACATTTACAAAACCGTGTTGGCCAATGCTCAGGAGCGCTACAAGAAGATTGCCCCGGGCAAGGTCGGCGCAATTTCGGTGCTCAACCCGTCGGCGAACATTCCGGCACCCAAAGCCTGTCGTCCGGTGGTGGTCTGGCTGCACGGTTATGGCATCAACGGTGAGCTGGATGACAGCTACCAGCCGCTGGCCGATACCGGGGCAATCATCCTGGGCATCAACGGCACAGAAATGATCAACTCAGTCCACAGCTTTCGCTGGATCGGCCCAGGCTTTGAAGGCACCCATCAGACGGTACAGAAGGGCCTCAAAGCCCTGGAAGCCCGGCAATGCATCGACCGAAAGCGCGTTTTTCTGATGGGCTTCTCCCAGGGTTCGCAGCATGCCGGCGCCTTGTTGGCGCAACACCCGGACGATTACGCCGGCGCGCTGTTGCTGTCACCCGGCGGCATGCAACCGACGCCAACCGACAGCAAGGCGCGCGGCAAGCGGGTGTTTGTCATCAATGGCGAGAAGGAAGGGCCGCGTAATCAGCAGATGAGCGCCGATTTCCGCAAGTTGTTCAGCGACGGCAACGAGGTCAAGTCGCGTACTCACGAGGGCGGGCACTTTTTCCCTGACGACTGGCAGACTTCGTTCCCGCAGGCATTGCGCTGGTTGATGGGGGATGGGGTTTGAATACGACTATGCCTGTCTCCCTTCAGCGCATGGGATGTGGAGGGGCGGTCTGACCGTGGTGTCTAGTAGCATCTTTCGCGAGCAGGCTCGCTCCCACAGGTTTGGCAGGCAGACACAAAATGTCTGCATGACTCAGACCCTTGTGGGAGCGAGCCTGCTCGCGAATACGGTCTTGAATACACATTTGGCTAAAAGCTTGCCACACTTCATGCCATTCGCATGACTAGCCTTTCCATGAACTGAACATGAGAAAGGCAAAGGAATGCCGGATTTATCAGCTTCACATCGCCTGCGTATCGGTCGCAACTCCGAACCTGACCGCATCTATCTGCTGACCACCAATACTGTGCGGAGGGAGCCGGTGTTCAGCGACTTCATCCTTGGCCGGTTGGTCGTCAGCCAATTTCGAGCTGCTGAAGAAGAGGGGTTTGCCAATTCACTGGCGTGGGTTGTCATGCCTGATCATTTTCACTGGTTGGTCGAGCTCAAAAGGGGATCGCTGGGTGAGCTGATGCAACGAACCAAATCACTCAGCACCAAGGCTGTGAGCCGTGTCACCGGCCGTAAGGCTGTGCTCTGGCAGCAAGGCTTTCATGACCGGGCACTTCGCAAGGAAGAGGATCTGGTGAAATTGGCGAGGTATGTTGTGGCCAACCCGTTGCGGGCTGGTCTTGTTGAAAAACTGGGCGATTACCCGCTGTGGGATGCGATTTGGCTTTGAGCCAGAACCGTATCGCCGCCATTCGCGAGCAGGCTCGCTCCCACAGGTGATTTGTGAACGCCACACGTCCAGTGTAGGAGTGAGCCTGCTCGCGATGGCGTCACACCGGTCTATCAGTCCGGTTCACAGCCTTTGAGCACCAACCGGATAATCGTCTGCGCCGCCGCCTCGTAATCCGCTTCGTCCAGCTTGTCCTTGCCGGTCACCGCAGAAATCTGCCAGTCGAAGTCGGCGTAGGTCTGGGTCGCGGCCCAGATGCTGAACATCAGGTGGTTGGGGTCGATCGGGGCGATCTGGCCGCGGTCGATCCAGCTCTGGATGCAGTCGATGTTGTGTTTGGCCTGGCTGTTGAGCTGCTCCACCAGGTCGGCACTCAGGTGCGGGGCGCCGTGCATGATTTCGCTGGCGAACACCTTGGAAGCGAAGGGCAGGTCGCGGGAAATGCGGATCTTCGAGCGGATATAGCCGCTGAGCACTTCGCTCGGCACACCGTCCGGGTTGAACGGGGTCGAGGCCTGCAGGATCGGCACGATGATGCTTTCCAGGACCTCGCGGTAGAGGTTTTCCTTGGATTTGAAGTAGTAGTAGACGTTGGGCTTGGGCAATCCCGCCTTGGCGGCGATGTCGCTGGTTTTGGTCGCAGCGAAGCCCTTGTCGGCAAACTCCTCACTGGCGGCACGCAGGATCAGTTCTTTGTTGCGCTCGCGGATTGTGCTCATAAACCCGGTGGTTCCTTGCCTGTTCTGGCGGTTGCGCATGGTAGCACCGGCCTCACGCGTGGCTCAAGAATGCCCCGTTGCACCGCTCGGCGGCGCTGGCTGTCGCCGGGCTGAACGAAGCACCAGATCTTGCGGGTGAACGCCAATGGCGCTGCTAGAGTTCAAGGCAGCGATCAAGCCATTGGTCATGGATTTGCCTTGTCTGGCCGGGCTTCATTTTCCATTGCCGTGCAGCACTGTCGGCCCGTTCGAGTGAATAGCCGTGGAAAAACCCAGACGCAGGAAATTCGGCCTGGCCCTCGTCACCCTGGGGATCATGCTGCTCGCGCTGCTGCTGTGGTTGTTCTTCGCCTTCAATCAGCACAAACCCAAGCCGCCACCGCCCGCCGAGCCGGTGGCAGTGGTCGCTGTGAAGTTGCAGGATGTGCCGGTGTACATCGATGCGCTGGGCACGGTCACGCCGACTCGCAGTGTGACGGTGATTTCCCAGGTCGACGGCATTCTCGGTTCGGTCGAGTTCCAGGAAGGTCAGCAGGTGCGCAAGGGCCAGGTCATCGCCCGCATCGATGACCGCGCGCTCAAGGCGCAACTGCAGGTGGCCAAGGGCACGCTGATGCACGATCAGGCCTTGCTCGCCAACGCGCAGCGTGATCTGGCGCGCTATCGCGAATTGATCAAGGTCGGCTCCACCACCCAGCAAACCCTCGACACTCAGGCCTCGCTGGTGCAGCAACTGCAAGGCACGGTCGCCTCCGATCAGGGTAGCGTGCAGAACCTCGACGTGCAGTTGAGCTACTGCACCATCACCTCGCCGGTGGATGGTGTGGTAGGCCTGCGTCAGGTCGATCCCGGCAACTACGTGACCACCACCAGCGCCACCGGAATCGCAGTGATTACCCAGATGACCCCGGCCACCGTGGTGTTCGCCGTGCCCGAGGACGATCTGGGGGCGATCAATCAGGCCATGGCCAAAGGCGCAGTGACGGTGCTGGCCTACGACCGCAACAAGCACAATCTGCTGGCGACCGGCAGCCTGTTGGCGCTGGATAACCAGGTCGATACCAGCACCGGGACGATCAAGGTCAAGGCGCAGTTCAACGACGCGGGCAAGGCGTTGTTCCCCAATCAGTTCGTCAATGCGCGGCTCAAGGCCGACACCCTGAGCCAGATCAGCGTGGTGCCGACCCGGGCGATCCAGCACGGCAGCAAGGGCGATTTCGTGTTTGTGGTGGTCGACCCCGGCAACAAGGTCAGCCTGCGCAACATCAAGACCGGCCCGGCGACGGGGGATGTTTCGGCGGTGCTCGACAACGGCGTGAAGGCCGGCGAGCAAGTGGTCACCGAGGGCGCCGACAAACTCGACGACGGCTCTGCGGTGAAAGTCGTCGCGCAGTAGGAGGCGTAGCCCATGAACGTCTCGCGGCCCTTCATCGAACGCCCGGTTGCCACCACGCTGTTGATGGTCGCAGTGCTTCTGCTGGGCCTGCTCGGTTATCACCTGCTCTCGGTATCGGCGCTGCCGGAAGTCGATTACCCGACCATTCAGGTTTTCACCCAGTACCCGGGGGCCAGTCCCGAGGTGATCAGTTCGTCGATCACTGCGCCGCTGGAACGTCAGTTGGGCGAGATGCCGGGCCTCAAGTCGATGAACTCCACCAGTTCCGACGGCGCTTCGGTGGTGACCCTGCAGTTTGACTTGTCGCTGTCGCTGGACGTCGCCGAACAGGAAGTGCAGGCCGCGATCAACGCCGCCGGCACTTTCCTGCCGGCCAACCTGCCGTATCCGCCGGTGTACAGCAAGGTCAACCCGGCCGATGCGCCGGTGCTGACCCTGTCGCTGACCTCCGACGTACTGCCGCTGACCAAGGTCGAAGACCTCGCCGACACGCGGCTGGCGCAGAAAATCTCGCAGATCACTGGCGTCGGTCTGGTCACCATCAGCGGCGGCCAGCGCCCGGCGGTGCGGGTCGAGGCCAACACTTCGGCGCTGAACAATCTCGGCCTGTCCCTGGATGACCTGCGCACCTCGCTGGGCACGGCCAACGTCAATCAGGCCAAGGGCAATATCGACGGCAAGTATCAGGCGTATTCGATCGGTACCAACGACCAGTTGCAGTCGGCCGAGGAGTACCGCGACCTGGTGATTGCCTACAAGAACGGCGCGCCGGTTCGCCTGTCGCAGATCGCCGGTTCGACCCAGGGCCCGGAGAATCCACGGCAAGCCGCGTGGACCGACAGCACGCCGTCGATTGTCCTGAACATTCAGCGCCAGCCCGGCGCCAATGTGATCGACGTGGTCGACCGCGTGCAGCAACTGTTGCCCAAACTGCGCGCCAGTTTGCCGGCGACACTCAAGGTCAATGTGCTCACCGACCGCACGCAAACCATTCGCGCCTCGGTCACCGACGTGCAGTACGAGCTGGGCGTGGCGGTGCTGTTGGTGGTGATCGTGATTTTCCTGTTCCTGCGCAATCTGCCAGCGACGATCATCCCGGCGGTGACCGTGCCGCTGACCCTGGTCGGTACGATCGCCGTGGCCTATGGGCTGGGCTTCTCGTTGAACAACCTGACGCTGATGGCGCTGACCATCGCCATCGGCTTCGTGGTCGATGACGCGATCGTCATGATCGAAAACATCACCCGCTATCTCGAAGCCGGCGACTCACCGCTGCAAGCGGCACTCAAGGGTTCGGAGCAGATCGGCTTCACCATTATTTCGCTGTCGGTGGCGCTGATCGCGGTGATGATCCCGTTGCTGTTCATGGGCGATGTGGTCGGACGGCTGTTCCGCGAATTCGCCATGACCGTGGCCGTGACCATCGTCATCTCGGCGCTGATCACCCTGACCCTGACGCCGATGATGTGCTCGCGCATGCTCAAGCACAGACACGAGGAACGCCGGGTCGATTTCTTCGACCGAATCAACGGCTATTACGTCAAAGGTCTGGACTGGGTGCTGCTGCACCGCGGGCTGACATTGATTTCGGTGGTGTTCACGGCGGCGCTGACCCTGTTGATCATCGTGGTCATGCCCAAGGGGTTTTTCCCCGAACAGGACACCGGGCTGATTCAGGGCATTTCCCAGGCCTCGCCGAGTATTTCCTTTCAGCAGATGCAGGTCGAACAGCAGCGGCTGGCGGCGCGAATTCTCAAGGATCCGGCAGTGACGAGCCTGTCGTCGTTCGTCGGCATCGACCAGACCAACCCGACGATCAATCAGGGCAACCTGCTGATCAACCTCAAGCCCCACGGTGACCGCGACAACAGCGCCGCAGTGATTCGCCGACTGTCCGATGCCAACGCCGATGACGCCGGGATCCGCCTGTACCTGCACAGCGTGCAGGACCTGACGCTCGACGCCACGGTCTCGACCACCAGTTATCGCCTCGGCCTGCAGGCCACCGATCCGGATGAGCTGGCGCTGTGGACCAACAAACTGCTGGTGGCGATCAAGCAGGACCCGATGTTCACCGATGTACAGAGTCAGGCGCTGCAGTTCGGCAATCAGATCCAGCTCAACTTCGACCGCGCCACGGCGTCGCGTCTGGGCATCACGCCGCAGGCCATCGATGACGTGCTGTACGACGCCTTCGGTCAGCGCCAGGTCTCGACCATCTACACCCAGCTCAACCAGTATCACGTGGTGATCGCCACCGACCATCCGCCGCGTAACCTGGCCGATCTGCTGACCGGGCTCTATGTCGACATTCCCGGAGGCGGGGTGGCGCCGCTGTCGAGCATGGCGACCATGCAGGTGATCCGCGCGCCGGTGACGATCAATCGGCTCGGGCAATTTCCCTATGCCGATGTGTCGTTCAACCTCGCCCCCGGGCAGACCCTTGGCGCGGCAGTGACGCGGCTCAAGGACATCGAAGCCAAGGCCGGCCTGCCGCTCTCGGTGCAGGCTAACCTGGAAGGCGCGGCGGCGACGTTCGAGGCGTCGCTGTCCAACCAGGTGTTTCTGGTGCTGGCGGCGATCATCGTCGTGTACCTGATGCTGGGGATACTCTACGAGAGCTTCGTGCACCCGGTGACGATTCTCTCGACCTTGCTCTCCGCGGCGCTGGGTGCCTTGCTGGCGCTGCTGATCACCGGCACGCAGTTCGACATCATCGGCCTGATCGGCATCGTGCTGTTGATCGGGATCGTGATGAAAAACGGGATCATGATGGTTGACTTCGCCCTGGAGCTTGAGCGTGAGGGCGGACTCGATGCGCTGGCAGCGATTCGTCAGGCGGCCGAGCTGCGTTTCCGGCCGATTCTGATGACCAGCATGGCCTCGTTGTTTGGTGCGGTGCCGCTGGCGCTGGGCACCGGGATCGGCTCGGAACTGCGCCATCCGCTGGGCATCGCGATCATCGGCGGGCTGCTGTTGAGTCAGTTGCTGACGCTGTTCTCGACTCCAGTGATTTTCCTCGCCATGCACAGTCTGGAGCAGCGCTTCAGTCGGCGCCGGCCAGCGGTGGTCGAAGGCTATCGCGATGAACCTTAGCGCACCGTTCATCCAGCGCCCGATCGCCACCACGCTGCTGGCGGTGGGGCTGGCGCTGTTCGGCGTGCTGGCGTTCAACCTGCTGCCGGTGGCGCCGTTGCCGGAGGTGGATTTTCCCACCATCAGTGTGCGCGCATCACTGCCCGGGGCTGATCCGGGCACTGTCGCGTCGTCGGTGGCAACGCCGCTGGAACGCCAGTTCGGACAGATCGCCGGTGTCACCGAGATGACCTCGTCGAGTTCGCTGGGGGCGACGCGCATCACCCTGCAGTTCGACCTCAACCGCGACATCGACGGCGCGGCGCGGGATGTGCAGGCGGCGATCAACGCGGCACGCAGCAACCTGCCCAGCGACCTGTCCGGCAACCCGACCTACCGCAAGGTCAACCCGGCCGATTCGCCGATTCTGATCCTCAGCCTGACCTCCGACAGCGCCACACGCGGACAGATGTACGACGTGGCCTCGACGCTGCTTGAGCAACGCCTGTTGCAGACCACTGGCGTCGGCGACGTGACGGTGGGCGGCGCCGCCTTGCCGGCGGTGCGCATCGAACTCAATCCGGATCGACTCAACCGCTACGGCGTCAGCCTCGAACAGGTGCGCCAGGTGATTCAGGCGTCCAACGTCAACTTGCCCAAAGGCACGGTGTCAGTCGGCGATCAGTCGTATGGCCTCAAGGCTAACGACATGCTTTATCAGGGCACGGATTACGGCCCGCTGGTGGTGAAGAAAAACAATGGCGAGCTGGTGCGCATCGCCGATCTCGGCGACGTCACCGAAGACGTCGAAGACCTGCGCAACTTCGGCCTGTCCAACGGCAAACCGGCGGTGTTGCTGGTGGTGTTCAAGCAGCCC
The DNA here is from genome assembly GCF_000633255.1 of Pseudomonas sp. H1h. Classification (GTDB taxonomy): domain Bacteria; phylum Pseudomonadota; class Gammaproteobacteria; order Pseudomonadales; family Pseudomonadaceae; genus Aquipseudomonas. Next base: position 52,553 of record NZ_AYMJ01000021.1, on the reverse strand, counting down.
GGAGCCAATGTCATCGACACCGTCGACGCGGTGAAGGCCGACCTGCCGTTCTTGCAAAGCTCGATACCCTCGGCGATCAGGATCAACATCCTGATGGACCGCACCAGCACCATCCGCGCGTCGTTGCATGACGTGGAAATGACCTTGCTGATTTCCATTGCGCTGGTGACGCTGGTGACGTTCGCGTTCTTCCGCGACTGGCGCAGCACACTGATCCCGGCCATTGTCGTGCCGCTGTCGCTGCTCGGCACCTTCGGCGCGATGTACTTTCTCGGCTACAGCCTGAACAACCTGTCGCTGATGGCGCTGACCATTTCCACCGGGTTCGTGGTGGACGACGCGATCGTGGTGGTCGAGAACATCATGCGCCATCTGGAAAAGGGCGAGAGCCGCGTGCAGGCGGCGCTGGCCGGTGCGCGCGAGGTCGGTTTTACGGTGATGACCATCAGTGTTTCGCTGGTGGCAGTGTTCATTCCGCTGTTGCTGATGGGGGGAATTGTCGGACGACTGTTTCGCGAATTTTCGATTTCGTTGTCGGTGGCCATCGTGATTTCGATGGTGGTGTCGCTCACGGTGACGCCGATGCTGTCCAGCGTGCTGCTGCGTACGCAACAGCAGGCAGGCGCCGCCGAGGATCACCCGGATTCGCGCTTTCACCGCGTCTACGACCGCACGCTCGGCTGGGTCGTCGATCACTCGTTTCTCATGGGCCTGCTGACGCTGCTGGTGATTGTGCTCGCGTGCGTGCTGTATGTGCTGGTGCCCAAGGGCTTCTTCCCGCAGGAGGACACCGGGCGCATGTCCGGCAGCATCATTGCTGCGCAGAGCATTTCCTTTGGCGCGATCCAGTCGAATTTCAGCGAGATCAACCAGAAAGTGCTGAGCAACCCGAATGTGGCCACCGTCGGTGGGTTTGTCGGCGGTGGAGGCGGGATCGGCGGAGCGGTCAACAGTGCGCAACTGTTCATCACCCTCAAGGCGTTGGCCGCGCGCAAGGACAGTGCCGATCAGGTCATTGCGCAGATCCGCCACACGCTGGGCGACATGCCCGGTACCCGTCTGTATCTGCAGTCGGCGCAGGACATCACCGTCGGCGGGCGGCAGAGCGGGGCGCAGTACCAATACACCCTGACTGCCGATGACCAGAGCACCCTCGATGAATGGGTGCCCAAGGTCGTCGCTGCGTTGCACGGCTTGCCGCAACTGACCGACATCAACACCGACCAGCAGGACAACAGCCTGATGGCCAGCGTCACCGTCAATCGCGATACGGCGGCGCGACTGGGGGTGAGCATGTCGGCCATCGACCAGACGCTGTACGACGCCTTCGGTCAGCGCCAGGTGTCGACCATTTACCGCTCCGCCAACCAGTACCACGTGGTGATGGAAGTCGCGCCACCGTACTGGACCGACCCGACGACCCTGAAAAATATCTATGTGCCGGTGGGCACCGCGGCGGTCGCTGCCAAGGGCGCCGCCGTGGCACCGAATCTGAGTGCCAGCGCCGCGCAAGCGCTGGTGCCTCTGTCGGCGCTGGCGGATTACTCAGTCGGGCGCACAGCGATTTCCATCAGCCATCAAGGCACTTTTCCGGCGGTGACCGCCTCGTTCAATCTTGCGCCGGGAGTGTCTATCGGCCAGGCGACGGCGCTGGTGGACAACGCGGTGAAGCAGCTGCGCATGCCGGCCAGTGTGGTCGGCCAGTTCGCGGGCACGGCGCAGGTGTTCCAGACTTCGGTGGCCAGTGAGCCGTTGCTGATCGTTGCCGCGCTGCTCTCGGTGTACGTGGTGCTGGGCATGCTCTACGAGAGCCTCGTACACCCGCTGACCATTCTGTCGACCTTGCCGTCGGCCGGGGTCGGCGCCTTGATTGCGCTGCTGCTGACCGGCACCGAACTGTCGATCATCGCGCTGGTAGGGGTGATTCTGCTGATCGGGATCGTGAAGAAGAACGCGATCATGATGATCGACTTCGCCATCACCGAGCGCCGCGAGTTCGGCCTGAGCGCCAAGGACGCGATTCGCCGCGCCTGCCTGATCCGCTTTCGGCCAATCATGATGACCACGCTGGCAGCGATTCTCGGCGCACTGCCACTGGTGCTCGGCAGTGGTTATGGCTCGGAACTGCGCCGACCGTTGGGGATTTCGATCATTGGCGGCTTGCTGTTCAGCCAGTTGCTGACGCTGTACACCACGCCGGTGATCTACCTTTGGCTTGACCGGGCGTCGCAGCGCCTGCGCAGGAGTACTTCATGAGTTTTCACCATTCCCCTGTGGGAGCGAGCCTGCTCGCGAAGGCGTCGTGTCAATCGACTTCCCTGTCGAATGTGAAAGCGCATTCGCGAGCAAGCCCGCTCCCACTGTTGATCTTCTTTGGCTTGTTGTTGAGTGGCTGCATGGTTGGTCCGGATTATCAGAAGCCGGCAATCGAGCTGCCGCAGACGTTCAAGGAAGGCACCCAATGGCAACGCGCCCAGGCCAACCCGCAGGGCGCCATGGACAGCCAGTGGTGGCGGATCTATCAGGATCCGATCCTCAACGATCTGGTCGAACGCTCGGCCAGGGCCAATCAATCGATCATCGGCGCCGAGGCTGCCTATCGGCTGGCGCAGGCGCAGGTGGCGTCCAGTCGCGCGGGGCTGTGGCCGACAGTGGGCGTCGGGTTGTCCGGCGCGCGCGGCGTCGGCGGCGGGGCCAGCGGCAGCACCACCAGCGGCTTGACCGGCAGCAGCGGCGGCACCGTCGAGCAAACCGTCAGCGCGACCCTGAGCGCCAGTTGGGAGCCGGACCTGTGGGGCCTGGTGCGCCGCGGCATCGAGTCGAGCCAGGCCTCGCTGCAATCGTCCGATGCGCTGCTCGCCGGGGTACGGCTATCGATCGGCGCCAGCGTGGCGACCAATTATCTGGGGTTGCGGCAACTGGACATCGACATCGAACTGTTGCAACAACAGCAGACCATCAACCAACAGCTGTTGACGATGATCCAGGCGCAAACCGTGCAGGGCACGGCCACCAACGATCAGTTGCTGGTGGCGCAGGATCAACTGAGTACGGTGATCGCCGCGCTGCAAACGGCGCAGCGTTCCCGCGAGCAGGCCGAGCATGCGCTGGCGGTACTGGTGGGCATGGCGCCGGCGCAGTTCAATCTGTCCAGGGTTGCCGACTATCACTTCACCACGCCGATGCCGCCGCCAGTGTTGCCGTCGAACCTGCTGCTGCGGCGCCCCGATGTGGTCTCTGCCGAGCGCTTGGCGGCGGCTGCCAACGCGCGAATTGGTGTCGCCGAAGCGGCGTTCTTCCCGACCCTGAGCCTGACCGCTGAAGGTGGTTTTCGCGGCACGGCGCTGGGTGGCCTGTTCTCCGTGCCCAACCGCATCTGGACCCTGGGTCCGGCGTTGGCCGAAACCATTTTCGACGGCGGCGCCCGCGAGGCGGCCAAACAAGAGGCCGAGGCCACTTACGATCAGGACGTGGCGAATTACCGTGGCACCGTGCTCGGTGCGTTGCAGAACGTCGAGGACAACTTGTCGGCGATCAATCACCTGCACACCCAGGCGCAGGCGTACGAGCAGATGTTCCAGCGCAACCAGCAACTGTTCGGCAGCCAGCAGGCGCAACAGCGCGCCGGCACGGTCAGCCAGCAGGCGGTGCTGACCCAGCAACTGGTGCTGTTGCAGGCTGAGCAGAACCTGCGCGACACCCAGGGGTTGCTCAGCCAGGGCAGTGTTGCGCTGTTCCAGAGCCTGGGGGGCGGCTGGCAGGTGCCGTAGCATCTCGCTCCCTTGAGAGCGGCGCGGTATGCTGCGCGCACTTTTTTCACGTAGGGAAACCTGACCCATGGCAGGAAGCAGTTTGCTGGTGCTGATCGACGACATAGCCACCGTTCTGGATGATGTGGCGTTGATGAGCAAGATGGCCGCGAAGAAGACCGCCGGCGTGCTCGGCGACGACTTGGCGCTCAATGCCCAGCAAGTCAGCGGCGTGCGCGCCGAGCGGGAAATTCCTGTGGTCTGGGCGGTGGCCAAGGGCTCGTTTCTCAACAAGCTGATTCTGGTGCCGTCGGCGCTGGCGATCAGTGCGTTCGTGCCGTGGCTGGTGACACCGCTGCTGATGGTCGGTGGTGCGTACCTGTGCTTTGAAGGTTTCGAGAAACTCGCGCACAAGTTCCTGCACAGCAAGACCGAAGATGACGCCGACCACGCGCAGCTGAGCGCGGCAGTGGCCGAGCCGGCCACCGATCTGGTGGCCTACGAGAAGGACAAGATCAAAGGCGCGATCCGCACCGACTTCATCCTCTCGGCAGAAATCATCGCCATCACCCTCGGCACCGTGGCCGACGCGTCGTTGACCCAGCAAGTGATCGTGATGTCCGGCATCGCGATTGTCATGACTGTCGGCGTTTACGGCCTGGTGGCCGGCATCGTCAAGCTCGACGACCTCGGCCTGTGGCTGACGCAAAAATCCGCTTCGGCGGCGAAAAGCATCGGCAACGCGATCCTGCGCGCCGCGCCGTACATGATGAAAGGCCTGTCGGTGATCGGCACGGCGGCGATGTTCCTCGTCGGCGGCGGGATCCTCACCCACGGCATTGCTGTGGTGCATCACTGGATTGAAAGCGTCGGTGCGGCCGCTGGCAGCGCCGGGTTTGTGGTGCCGGTGCTGCTCAATGGTGTGGCCGGGATTATCGCCGGGGGCGTGGTGTTGCTCGCGGTGAGCGTGGTGGGCAAATTGTGGAAGGCCGTGCGGGCGTAAGGCCGCCCGCAGGTGTTCATGCCGGGAGATCAGCGCTCTTGAGCAGGTGCTTCGACAGGTAATGCGCGACGGCTTCATCGGTGTATCGGCCGATGATCTCCGCCTCGGGCAGTGCCTGCCTCAACTCGGCATGTGCGTTGCCCATGAGCACGCCTTTGCCGACACCGGCCAACATGTCGGCGTCATTCATTGCGTCACCAAAAGCGATGCAGGCCTCAATGGGCACGTTGAGGAATTCGGCCAGTTGCTTCAGCGCATTGCCCTTGGAAACGTCTCTGGCCATGACCTCCAGGCACCATGGAAACGTGAACACAGTGCCGATCTGATCGCCCAGCTGTTGTTCCAGCCGCGCCTGCAGCCTGAGCAGGGCGTCATGATCCTTGCTGCGCTGAAAGAAAAACACTTTCTGCACAGCATGCACTGGCAGATGCTCGGCCGCGCAGAGTGTTGGCTGGAAGTCCGGGTTCTGGCTGAAGTCTTTCAGATTTTCGTCTTCTCGACTCATCAGCCAGCCGGATCGGCAGTAAAGGTTGATCGTCAGATCGGTGTCTGCTCGGGTTTCCTCAAGCAATGTCTGGACAACCGCAGTCGATAATTCTGCGCTCAGAGCAAGCCCGCCACAGGCGCTGGAAATGCGCGCGCCATTGGCGGTGATCAGGTGAACCGGTGGTGACTGGCTGTCGAGCAGCGACTCGACGTCAGCCTGATGGCGACCTGTCGCCAGCACGATGTGATGGCCTGCGCGGTTCAGGCTGTGAATCACGCTTTTGGTAAAGGCACCGAAAGTATCGCCTGGCAGCAGCAGCGTGCCATCCAGGTCAGAGGCAATAAGCAAGTACATCATGAGTCCTCGGAAGGGATCGCCTGCCCACCCGATTGCCGCCTGTGCGGACAATCGAGTGGCGTCGCAAGGCTACTGGCGTTCGAGTAATTTCAGAGATTGTGCTTTGGTGAAGGTCATCCGCTCTTCCAGCCGGTGATTGTCCTTTTCGTAGTAGATGCTCATGTCGGCATGCTCCTGCGGGACCGGAACAATGCGGTCGATCATCGGCAAGGTATCCATCAGCAACTGACGGGCGTACCCCATCGCGCGGGTATAGGTGTCGATCACTTCCTCGAACTCAGGGTAGATGCAGAAGGCTACCTGATTGAGGATCGGCCCCTCGTCTATGCCTTCGCTGATCTCGTGCAGCGTGGCGCCATGCATCCGCTCGCCATTCTTCAAGGCCCAGTTGACCGGACGTACGCCGCGGTATTTGGGCAGGTAGGAAAGGTGCAGGTTGATGATTTTCGCGCAGCAGTCGATGAAGCGCTTGGGCAATATCCGCTTGTGGAAAATGACCAGGCAGAGGTCGCAAGCGAAGGTGCCGTCGGCATAACCTGGCAGGTCTTCGATCCGACCGCTCTCGATCACCTCGATGCCGTGCTCCCGGCAATACTCGATCAGCGTCCGTTCAGCGCTGACCGGCTCGAAAGGATCGGCCACCACGTACGACACGGTATGTTCGGGGGAGGCATTGAAGTATTCGCAGGCGAAGATGGCCAGTTCGCCCTTGCCGCAAATCACTACCTGCTCAGGCGAGTTCAACGGCGTTCTCCTTCGCTTGGCTGCTGATGTTTTTCTGCACTGCCAGGTCGTGCATCACGTCGCTCAGGGCCTGGATCAACCGGGCGTTTTCGTCAGGTGTGCGGCAGGACACGCGGAAGTACTTGTCGGAGTCGGTATTGCGTTTGCCCGAACACTCCTTGATGTACATGTGGTGCTTGTCCAGCAACAACCTGGAAATGGTCTGGGCGTCAGAGTAATGAGCCTTGCAGTAAATGAAGTTTGCTTCGGTCTTGAAGCCGCTGATGCCCTCGATGGCGTCCAGTGCCTGTTGAAAGGCGCGAGTGTCGCTGATGACTTGTTGGCAGCTGGCCAGGTATTCCTGCTGGTATTGCGGCAGATGCAACAGGAACTCCTCGGCAAAACCGTTGATGTTCCAGATCGGCAGCAGCGAGTTGATCAGTGCCAGCAAGGTCTGGTTGGCACTGGCCAGGTAGCCGATGCGAATACCACCGATACCGAAGGTTTTGCTCATGCTGCGAATCACCACCAGATTGGGGTGTTCGTCGAGCACGTTGAGCAAGGTGCTGTCGGCGTGGTTGGAGAAATCGAGGAACGATTCGTCGACGATCAGTGAGATATCCAGTTCCAGCAATTGCCTGGCAAGCGCCGACAGGGCCGAGGCGGGTGTCAGGGCGCCGGTCGGGTTGTTCGGCGACTCGATGATCACCACCTCAGGGCGCTGTTGCCGGCAGGTAGCGAGCAGCGCATCGATGTCGATCGCGAAGTCGTCCTCTTCCCGCGTGTAGTGGCAGAGCGTACGCTGTTCACCAAAGACGTTGGCGTATTCGTTGAAGGACGGCACGGTCACGAGCGCGCTGCCGGCATACACGGACGGTAGCAGTTTGATGATTTCCGCCGCGCCATTGGCCACGCACAGGTGTCTTGGGGAGACGCCGAGGAATTCGCAGAGTGACTCCTCGATGAGTCGTCTGGCGCCGGGGTAGTTGAGGAAGATGTGATCAAAGTTGTCCTTGATCTTGTCTTTCATCTGCTGTGGCGGGAAATGAAAGTTGTAGATCAAGGCGAAATCCAGCATCGGGTAGCGCCAGTAACCGCCGTGGCGGTTCTGAACGAAGCCCAGGCGGTCACGACTGGAAATGTAGTTGCAGATCGTCAGGTCGTAATAGTTGTCGACCTCATACCATTCGGTTGCCGGGACGATGACTGTCTGAATATCCCACTTGCCCTCAAGCGATGCTTTCTTGAATACGTCTTCGTAGTAGGCGTTGAGGTTGTTTTTTCTGACGTTGCTGGCGAGTTGTTTTTTGATGTGCTCGGCGAACGTGGCTGACCCGACCTGGTACAGGTTGACGGTCTTGTACTGTCCGTCACGGGCCTCGTGGCCGATGTCCTTGGTCGAGCCGAAGCCTTGCAGCCGAGCTTCTTCGAGGATGGCGTAGGTGCCTTCCATGTTCTTGCCCAGCGGCGACACCAGGGCGACCAGATCCCCCGGCTTCTGCAGCAACTGTTGCAGGCTGGAGGCCGAGAAGTAAATATCGCCCTCGATGATCAGGGTGTTCTGCGTAATGTGTTCGCGGGCCAGGTACAGCGAGTAGATGTTATTGGTCGTGGCCCAGTCCGGGTTGCTCACGAATTCGAAGGTGATGCCGGTGTCCATCGCCCGAAGATGAGCGGTAATGGTCTCCGACTGATAGCCGACCACGACGACTACGTGTTTGATACCCAGCGTTTCGAGGTTGTTCAGGGCGTTGTCGATGAACGCGATATTGTTGGTTTTCACCAAGGGCTTGGGCGTGTGGCGCGTGCGCTTGCCCAGGCGGCTTCCGCGCCCGGCGCAAAGAATGATGGCTGTCTGATTATTCATTGTAATTTCCTTATTTAACGAAAATGAGTCCGGGCACCACGTGCTGGTACATCCACACGCCGTCGATCCTGCCGTGAAAGCTCTCCTCGCCGCCGCTGTCTCCACCGGTCTTGATCCCGGCCCCGAGGCCGAATGTATGGAAGTTTTCCAGTACTCGACCTTCGCGGGTGACCGGGTTGAGTTGCTGGTTGGTGAGCAATCCGAAATCGTCCTGTTGCAGTTCCAGCGCCGTGCCATCGACATCCAGTATCGGCACCAGCCCGGCCTTGTATCCGGTGCTGTGAATCAGCAGGTCCGATTGCGCGATCAGGTTCAGGATCTGATCGGCGGAGGCCTGCGCGATGTCGACGATGTTCAGGTTGCGGATCAGGCCTTGTTTGATCTTGCGAGCGAACTCGAACGAGTCATATCGCAGGCCCGAATATCGATTGACCCTTTGGCTGGCCTGGCAGATATCGGCATCGACAAACGGATAGTGTTGCTCGCGCGCAGAGGCGGGGGAGTCGAAGAACAACTTGAAATCGCGCTTGGTCAGCAAGGTGATGGTGCCTGGAAAGTCCAGTTGCTCCACCAGACGGATCAGGCAGGAAACGGCGCTGTGCGAAGAACCGACGATGGCCAGGTTGCGGTATTTGCCGCCTTGCAGCGCCTGGTCGTGTTCACCCTTGAGCAGCGAATCCGAATTGATGTTGTGTTGCGGGTGCTGCAAGGTGGCTTGATTCAGCCGGCCACCGATGTTGAAGATGATTTTCTTGCACGTCGCCTGTACGCGCTGGCCATCGAGCAGATAGCTGACGCAGTAGTGACCCTGCGCGGTCAGGCGGATTTCGCTGACGGTCGACTGTGTGGAAATTTCAAAGCGTTTGTAGAGCGCCTTGTGCCGGGACACGTAGGTGCCGATGTGTTCGAGGAAGCGTCCGACATGACGCAGCTCTACCGCCTCACCCCGGCGTTCGGTGAAATACGTCCACTCTGGCGTGCCCTGCAGGAATCGACTCAAGTCGTCCGTGCGGTCCTGGAATTTTTCCAGAAAGACCCCGCCCAGCGAGTTGGCAGTGATCCGGTATTGACCGATTTCACCGCTGCCCAATGTGCTGGATTTCTCAAGTATCAGGCAGCGCTGTATCTGTTCATTCTGAATAAGATCAGGCAACAGCGAGATGTTGGCCGGGCCGGCGCCACATAGGATGAGGTCATAAATCGGCGTATTCATGAGGCTTTCCTGAAAGTCGAGAAGTTCGAGAAAATGGTTTTATTCAGGCAAAGAAACTCCGCACCAACTTGATTGGCGTGCAGCGATGGAGCTTTGCAAGTTCTGCGTCGAGTGATTAGCCAGTGGTGGGCGAAGTCTCGATGTTTGCTAAGGGGCGAGCTGTTTCGTCCGTGGACTTCCTCAATCGGAAAATCCCCATGAAGATGAGCGTCATCAGCAGGCTGGACAATGTCAGGAATATATAAAGTGCGGTTCCGCTGAGGTTCTGTATAAACAGCCCGCCGACAATCGGCGAGAGAGAAAAGCCGATGCTGTATAACGATGCGGCACCAAAGTAGGCACCTCGCAGATTGGGCGGCGCCAGGCTGTCGACAAACATGTTGATGCACGGAAAGAGCAGGGTCTGGCTGATACTCATGAGCAATACAGCGCCGTACCACAACGCCTTGATGTCGTAGTTGTGCGCGGCCAAGGCAAAGCCGGCCTCGCCGAGGATCAACAGGGCCGAGCCAAGATAAATCTTGGTGTTCAGTGAGACCGACGACAGTGCACTGGCAAGCGGCAATTGCAGTATCACGATTGTCGAGGCATGCAAAACGATCAACGAGGCGACAAAGGGCAGGTAGCCTTCGAAGGCAAGGGCGGCCATCAGTTGCGGCAGGCTGGAGTCAAAACTGCCAAAGATGAACATCATGATGATGTTATTGATCACCAGCGCCAGGAACAGATGGTCTTTGGCGAGCACGCCCATGGTGCTTTTGAAACTGGTGGTATTAACCGCCTTGAGGGTCACGCCTTTACCGAAGACCACCACGCCGACCAGCAGCAGCACATAGGACAGGGTTACCAGGACGAAGGACAGGGAGTCGGCGGAGATTCCCAGTTTGAGCCCGAAGTAGGGACCTGTCGCCGCACCGGCGTTGAGGAAAAAGTAGCGCAGATGCATGGCGCGCTCGACCAGAGGCCGAGATTCGATGACATCGCCGATGATGGTTTTGATCGGATTGTTGACCAGTGCCCACGACAGGTTTGCCAGCAGAGTCCCGGCAATGTAGCCATAAGCGCTGCTGCTGATGCCCAGTAGCAGGTAAGAGCTTGCAGCCACGACGCAGCCCAGCACAATGATTTTCAAGCGGCCGATTTTGTCCGACAGGTAACCGCTGTAAAAACTCGCTATCGAGGACAGGGCGATGGACAGTGTCAGGATCAGGCCGATAAACGTCGCACTGAAACCGAACCGGGTGTACAGCACGATCGAGATAAACGGCCAGACCATCATTGAAGTTGCACGGGTGACAAAGGTGCCGATAAACAATATCCAGATGAACAGTGGCATCTCGGAGATATATTGAGTGATACCGGTTTTTATTGAAGTATGCATGTTGATGACGGCCGTTTTTCAAACCCGCGACAAGTGCAGATTGAAGTGGTTGGATCAATGCATTGCCGACGCTGATCGCTGTAGTAATTCATCCGCAGCTAATTGAAGGTGCACGACACTCCATGCCATTCGGACGGCATATTGGAATGTATCGATGGATGTATTACTGATAAGCCGAGCGACAGGCTATGCGCAAGTTTCGCTGAGTCTTGAATAATAAAGTCCGCTGCGACCTACAGGTTGCAGATATCGGGTAGACCAGCGTCGAAAGGGAGGATAAGGGAGAGCCGATATCATTCCTTGAATATCGTTGAACACGTCATTGCATCCTTGGCAGTGTTGAGGCGAGTCTACATAAGCTGTCACAGAATGTTAATAAAAAATTCACATTTAAATTTTTGTGTTCGATTTCGAATCTGCTTGTGGCTTTGACTCACGAGTTCGTTAAACGAGCAGCGCCTGTCTGAAAGACGAAATGGCAGTGGCAGTCTTTACCCGGGCGGGCGCAGAAGGGCAGGCATGACAAAAATGTCGGGCGTGAAGACGCGCTGACAAGCTCGACAAGGTCGGCGCTTGCCAGCGGTTGGGAGGGTTTACTCGGCTATCTGCAGTTTGCGCGACTCGGTGTACACGTAGCGCACTTTCTCGTACTCGAACGGCGAGTTCATCTGGCCATAGCGGAAGTTGGTCTGGTAGCGCTTGTCGACCGCGCGCAGGGCCCAGATTTCCGGGTGGTTTTCGCTGACTTTCGACACGTTCAGGTAGTTGATCGCCGATTCGGCGGTGTAGTCCACGGCCAGCCCGGCGGTATCACGAATGTTCGACGGGCCGAGGATCGGCAGCACGAAGTAAGCGCCGCCCGGTACGCCGTAGAAGCCCAGGGTCTGGCCGAAGTCTTCGCTCTGGCGCGGCAGGGCCATGGCGGTGGCCGGGTCCCACAGACCGGCGACGCCGATGGTGGTGTTGAGCAGCAGCCGCGCCGTGGTTTCCATCGAACGCTTGCCCTTGAACTGCAGCAGGCTGTTGACCAGGTTCGGCACGTCGCCAAGGTTGTTGAAGAAATTGCTCACACCGGTGCGCAGGAAGCTTGGCGTCACGTAGCGATAACCGTCGACCACCGGCAGGAACACCCATTGGTCGAAGCGGTAGTTGAAGTGGTAGACGCGGCGGTTCCACGACTCCAGCGGGTCATAGACGTTGAGTGCGTTGAGCGTCGAACGCTCGAACTCACGCTGGTCCAGCCCCGGGTTGAACTTGAGTTTGGACAGCGGCTCCTTGAACCCGTCGCTGTCGACCACCACTGGCGCATTGGCTTTGCTGTTGTCGGCCTGGGCCACGCCTGCACTGAGGAGCGCTGCAATCAGCAGGAGATATTTAGCCACGGAAGAACTCCAGCATGGCGTCGCTGTTGACGCGGTAGTTAAGGTTGCCGCAATGGCCGCCGTACGGATAAACGGTCAGGCGATCACCAAAGGTCTTGCGCAGGAAGCCCAGGTCGCCGGGGCCGAGGATCACGTCGTCGGCATTGTGCATGACGGCGATTTTCGGGCTGTCATGCAGGTAATCCTTCAGGGCGTACAGGCTGACCTGATCGATCAGTTGCAGCAGGCTGCCGCCGTCGGTACGGGCGCGCCACATCGGGATCACCTGATCGGTCAGGTAGCAGTCGAAATCGCATTGCAGCGCACGCTTGAGGAACGGCGTGAGGCTGGTGCCTTCGGTGATCGGGAATTTCGGCGGGGTAATCAGGCCGCGACGGTTGATCAGGTCCGAAGTAAAGGCAATGTCGGCCGCCGAGAAGCGGAACGAGGTGCCGATCAGCATCGCCATCTGCTCGTTGGTCAGGTGCTGTTTGGACTGCTGGAAGTCGTAGAGCAGGGCGTCGTTGAGGTCGATGTAGCCCTTCTGCTGGAAGTAGCGGGTCAGCTTGCCCAGCACCAGTTCATAGAACGTGGTGCTGTTATTGATGCCTTTGACTTCGGTCTGCACCAGCTTGTCGAGGTTGCTGATCGAGGTGTAGAGGTTGACCGGCGGGTTGAGCAGCAGGACTTTCTTGAAGTTGAAGCTGCGTCGGGTTTCGTCCAGGTGCGCGACGAACGCGGCATCCAGGGCGCCAAGGCTGTAGCCGCTCAGGTAATACTCGGTAACCGGCAGTTTCGGGTTCTGCGCGCGGACGGCCTGCATCACCCGGTACATGTCTTCGGCGTCTTCCTTGGTGATGCCGGGCGTGGCGAAACGTGAAGCGGCGCTGATGAAGTCGAAGCTGGTCGGCGACGACAACTGTACGACGTGGTAGCCAGCCTTGTAGTAGAGCTTTTTCAGGTATTCATTGAGCGTGCTGTCAAAGCGCGCGCCGGTGCCGGCGATCAGGAAGATCAGCGGGGCCGGCTTGTCCTGCTCGGCGATGCGGTAGGTGAGTTTCTTCACCGCCCAGAAGTTGTCCGGGAGGATGAACGCCCGTTCCGGGCGCAGGGTGATGCTGTGGTCGGACTGGTTGATGTCCTCGTTGGACGGCAGTTCCGGGCGCAGGTCCGGCGGCGTCGTGGCGATGGTCGCCTCGAACGGGTTGGTCAGGGGATAGCCATAGCTGGCGGCATCGATATCCACCGCCAGTGCGGACGCACTCAGAATAAGGCCGCTGAACAGCGCGGCGAAGCGCAAGGAACGGAGCATGACTAGATCCCTTAGAGGAAGGTGCCGAATGAGGTTCGCAGGCTATGACCACCGGGTTTGCGCCAAAGTGCCATGCGGCGGCACCAAACAGGCAGAATTCGGGGTAATAGTAGCTGGACGATACACTTTGCACGTCGCGGATGACCAGTTAACAGTTGTTAGTGCTTGCCAACGGTGCAAGTCCGATTAAGCTGGCCGCCGATTTCCGTAGATTGGAGTGATTCATGTCCCGCCGCTTGCCCGTGATCCTGTTGCTCGTTCTGCTGCCGTTATGGCTGGCGGCCAGTTATGGCGCGCGTTATGGCTTCATGGAGGATGGGCAGTGGGTCGGCATCTGCGTCGATGAGGCCAGCCGCTGGGAGTGTTCGGTGCGTTCGAACCTGGGGCTGATGATTCACTTCAAGGTGCTGGGCTGGGCCGCGCTGGGTACGGCGCTGCTCGGTTTTGTCTTGCCCGGGCGGGCAGGGTGGTGGCTGGCGGTGCTGGCGCTGGTGTTCGGGCTGCCGGCACTGGCGCTTTACAACACCACGTTAGCGGTGTTTGCGCTGGTGATTGGCGGGTTGCGCCTGGTCCGGGCGTCCCGTAGCGCCTGACCGTCAGCCTTCGCGAGCAAGCCCGCTCCCACATTTGATTGCGTTCCAGCTGGAGGAACCCGATCAGATGTGGGAGCGGGCTTGCTCGCGAAGGGGCAAGATTGGCCTCTGGAGATCAGCGATTGCGAACCCGCAGGCAGCGCCACAACGCCGCTACCATGAGCCCACTCACCAGCGCCCAACCCCAGGCCTGCTGGTTCTGCAACCCTTCCACAAATAACTGCGGCGCAATGCCGGCGCCAACGATAAAGGTCAGCAGGGCGATTTCCCGGCGCGGCACGCTGACCGGACGGCACACGTACACCAGCGCCGGCAGAATGAACGCCATGCTGGCGAAGCTGCGATAACGTGCGTCGAACACCATCTCCAGCATCATCACCGCTGCAGCAAAACCTGCTACGGCAACCAGCCAACCGGCGCGTCGCTCCAGCAGATTGAACGCGCGTTCACGCCAACCCTGGCGGCTGCTCAAGGTCAGCGCAGCATGCGCCAGCACCGCCAGATTCAACAGGGTCAGCAAACCGACCCACAGCCATTCGCCGGCAAACCGTGTGGTCACCCGCGCCAGATCGCCCCAGGCGCCGATCGAGCAGGCGGCCACCGCGCCGAGCAGCGGCAGGATCAATGCTGATTGTGTGCTGCGCACCCGGCCGCCGAGCAGCAGCGTGCCGAGGAAAATCAGCCCGCCCAGGCCCAGCCATTCCTTCCAGTACGGCACGTTGGTCACCGGCCCGGCGAGTACGCCCTTGTCCTGACGATCCGCGTCGAACAGGCCCCAGTAGCCACCGACCGCACCTTCGCTGCCACGCTTCCATGGCTGGTCGAACGCCTCGATCAGGTTGTAATGCCAGCCTTCCTTCTCGGCCATCGCGACAAAGCCACGAATGAATTTGGCTTCATTGACCCGGCTCGGCAGGGCGGTCTCGCGCTGGCGGCCTTCGCTGGGCCAGCCGGTCTCGCCGATCATCACGTCTTTGGGCGCGAACTTGTTGCCGAACACCTGACGCACATCCGCCACGTGTTGCAGGGCGACGTCGATGTTCGACGGATCGTCTTCCCAATACGGCAGCAAGTGAATGGTCAGGAAATCCACGGCCGGCGCGACTTCCGGATGCTTGAGCCAGAACTCCCAGACATCGGCATACGTGACCGGCTGCCTGACCTGGCTTTTGACCTTGTTGATCAGTCTGGCCAGTTGCGCGCCGGTGACTTCCTTGCGCAGCAAGGCCTCGTTGCCGACGATCACCGCACTGACCACGTCCGGGTTGGCGTTGGCCGAGGCGATCAGCAGGTCGACTTCTTTTTCAGTGTCCACCGGGTTGCTGTTGACCCAGGCACCGATCATCAATTTCAAACCGTGCTTGCGCGCCAGCTCGGGCAGGGCTTCGAGACCGGTCATCGAGTAGGTGCGGATGCATTCGAAGCGTGTCGCCAGCAGGGCGAGGTCGGCGTCCATACGTTCCGGACGCAGCTTGAACGGCACGTCGAACGGCGACTGATCCTTGTCGAACGGCGTGTAGGAGGCGCATTGCAACTTGTGCGTCGGGGTGGCAGCGTCCGGCAGGATCACCGGTTTGCCGAGGCCGTACCAGAAACCGCCAAGGGCAAACAGGCCAAGCAGGCAAGCGAAGAAATAGGGAACAAGCGGAAAGCGGGAAGTCGCGGACATGATCAGGCCGAGTGGCTGCAAAGCGACGCATGTTACCTGCATTTATCCGCGGGTTGGTGGCCTGCATCATTTGCCCATGCAAAGTTCGGGCGGATTATTTGGCGTCATTTATTCAGACGCGATTAATGGCTTTCTGATGTCGTTTCTCGTTGTCTTGAGGTCGTTGCCAGAGCAGGTCGCAGCGGGCGTCAGGTTGATGATCGAAAGCGTCAGTACTCCACTGTCGTACGAGCGAGTTTGCGGTCGGGCGTGATGGGGGCGCTGTGCACCATAACAATACGTTGACGATGCCCGGCATCCGTCGGGCGCAGCATTTCGGGGAAGTAACGATGAAGATGCGACGACTTTTAGGCGCAGGTGCCGCTCTGGTGCTTGCGATGAGCTCCACTTTCGCCAGCGCTGAAAAACAGACCCTGAACATCGGTTACGTTGACGGCTGGTCCGACAGCGTTGCGACCACCCACGTGGCGGCCGAAGTGATCAAGCAGAAACTCGGCTACGACGTGAAACTGCAAGCCGTCGCCACCGGGATCATGTGGCAGGGCGTGGCCACCGGCAAACTCGATGCGATGCTCTCGGCGTGGCTGCCGGTCACCCACGGCGAATACTGGGCGAAGAACAAGGATCTGGTCGTCGATTACGGCCCGAACTTCAAGGATGCGAAAATCGGCCTGATCGTGCCGGAGTACGTCAAAGCGAAATCGATCGAAGACCTGAAAACCGACGACAGCTTCAAAAACCGTATTGTCGGCATCGACGCCGGTTCAGGCGTGATGCTCAAGACTGATCAGGCGATCAAGGATTATGGCCTGGACAAATACACCCTCAAGGCCAGTTCCGGCGCCGGCATGATTGCCGAGCTGACCCGGGCCGAGAAGAAGAACGAATCGATTGCCGTCACCGGTTGGGTGCCGCACTGGATGTTCGCCAAGTGGAAACTGCGCTTCCTCGACGACCCGAAAGGCGTGTATGGCGCGGCTGAAACCGTGAACAGCATCGGCAGCAAGGAACTCGCCACCAAGGCCCCGGAAGTGGCCAAGTTCCTGAAGAATTTCCAGTGGGCGTCGAAAGACGAGATCGGCGAAGTCATGCTGGCGATTCAGGACGGCGCCAAACCTGAAGCCGCGGCCAAGGATTGGGTCGCCAAACACCCGGATCGCGTAGCCGACTGGACCAAATAACCCCGGATAAAGCACTGCCCCTGTGGGAGCGGGCTTGCTCGCGAAAGCGTCGGATCAGTCAACCAGATTGTTGACGGACAGGACGCCTTCGCGAGCAAGCCCGCTCCCACATTTGTTTCTGGCGCAGCGCGGTTCACAGGGGTTGTGGCTGTTTGAGAGGTCATTTCCGATTATTTCGGCTCTTTACAGTCCGAAAATTGGCGAAAGTGTCATGTCGTTCTAATACTAAGGTCGTCTGGAAGCCGTTCCGCAGCCGCATACAGTGGATACGTTCCAACAATAATCTGTGCTGCGAGGATAAAAACAATGAACGACAGCATTTACCTCTCGATTCAAAACAGCCCGCGCTTCAAGGAGCTGGTGAAGAAAAGGGAACGATTCGCCTGGATACTCTCGGCGATCATGCTAGGGCTTTACTCCGCCTTCATCCTGCTGATCGCTTACGGGCCGCAAGTGCTCGGTGCCAAGATCAGTCCCGAATCATCCATTACCTGGGGTATTCCGATCGGCGTCGGCCTGATTGTCTCGGCTTTCATCCTGACCGCTATCTACGTACGGCGCGCCAATGGCGAGTTCGACGACCTGAACAATGCGATTCTCAAGGAGGCTCAGCAATGATCCGGCGTCTACTGGCTCTTTTGAGCATCGCAGCGTTCGCTCCGGCAGTCTGGGCCGCTGACGCCTTGACCGGCGAAGTCCACAAACAACCACTCAACGTCGCTGCGATCGCCATGTTTGTGGTGTTCGTCGGTGCCACTCTGTGCATCACCTACTGGGCGTCCAAGCGCAACAAGTCGGCCGCGGACTACTATGCGGCGGGCGGCAAGATCACCGGGTTCCAGAACGGTCTGGCGATTGCCGGTGACTACATGTCGGCGGCGTCTTTCCTGGGGATTTCCGCGCTGGTGTTCACCTCCGGCTACGATGGCCTGATCTACTCGATCGGCTTCCTGGTGGGTTGGCCGATCATTCTGTTCCTGATCGCCGAACGCCTGCGCAACCTGGGTAAATACACCTTTGCCGACGTGGCGTCCTATCGCCTCGGGCAAACCCAGATCCGCACCCTGTCTGCCTGCGGTTCGCTGGTGGTGGTGGCGTTCTACCTGATCGCGCAAATGGTCGGTGCCGGCAAGCTGATCCAGCTGCTGTTCGGCCTCGACTACTATGTCGCGGTGATTCTGGTGGGCATCCTGATGTGCCTTTACGTGCTGTTCGGCGGCATGCTGGCGACCACCTGGGTGCAGATCATCAAGGCGGTGCTGTTGCTGTCCGGTGCCTCGTTCATGGCGCTGATGGTGATGAAGCACGTCAACTTCGATTTCAACATGCTGTTCTCCGAGGCGATCAAGGTCCACCCTAAAGGTGAGGCAATCATGAGCCCGGGCGGCCTGGTGAAAGATCCGATTTCGGCGTTCTCCCTGGGCCTGGCGCTGATGTTCGGTACCGCCGGCCTGCCGCACATCCTGATGCGCTTCTTCACCGTGAGCGACGCCAAGGAAGCGCGCAAGAGCGTGCTGTATGCAACCGGTTTCATTGGCTACTTCTACATCCTGACGTTCATCATCGGCTTCGGCGCGATCCTGCTGGTCAGCACCAACCCGGCCTTCAAAGATGCGGCGGGCGCTCTGCTCGGCGGCAACAACATGGCGGCGGTGCACCTGGCTGACGCGGTGGGTGGCAGTATCTTCCTTGGCTTCATCTCGGCGGTGGCGTTTGCGACCATTCTGGCGGTAGTGGCTGGTTTGACGCTGGCCGGTGCCTCGGCGGTGTCTCACGACCTGTATGCCAGCGTGATCAAGAAGGGCAAGGCCAACGACAAGGATGAGATTCGCGTGTCGAAGATCACCACTATTGCACTGGGTGTTCTGGCTATTGGCCTGGGTATCCTGTTCGAAAGCCAGAACATTGCGTTCATGGTTGGCCTGGCGTTCTCGATTGCGGCGAGTTGCAACTTCCCGGTACTGCTGCTTTCGATGTACTGGAAGAAGCTGACCACCCGCGGTGCAATGGTGGGTGGCTGGATGGGGTTGATCAGTGCCGTGGGGCTGATGATCCTTGGTCCAACCATTTGGGTGCAGATTCTGCATCACGAGAAGGCGATCTTCCCGTACGAGTACCCGGCGCTGTTTTCGATGATCATTGCGTTCATCGGCATCTGGTTCTTCTCGATCACTGACAAGTCGGCGGCGGCCGAGAACGAGCGGGCGCTGTTTTTCCCGCAGTTTGTGCGTTCGCAGACTGGCCTTGGGGCGAGTGGGGCGGTTTCGCACTAACAGCTGATTACATGTTTTGACTGAAATGCCCCGGTTGAGAGACCGGGGCATTTTTTTTGTGGGCGGTTATCGGGCAGGCTGTGTTTTTTGTGGGAATGGGTACATATCCGTTGTTGTGGTAACGGCGGCTTAGGGTTCCGCCCTTACGGCGGGTCACTTTTTCCAGGCGCCGAAAAAGTAACCAAAAAGGCTTGCTCCTACGTCCGGCCCGCTCGCTGAGGCTCGGGGTTCCTTCGCTCCGGGATCCATCCGGGCGCAGCGCCTCCGGTTTGCTTCGCTGCACCTCCTCTCGCTGTGTCTGGCTTCGCCAAACGGTCGCTGCGCTCCCACCCCCGGATGAACCCCTCCACTCAGCCTTCCGACGTCGCCTTACAGATCAAGAGCTGCAGCCGAGCTAACGCTCATCCTGTTGATTGGTGAGGAGCAACAGCGTGCTCGGTTTTGGATTGGTGGTGGATTCGCCCCTCACCCCAGCCCTCTCCCCGGAGGGAGAGGGGGCCGATTTATGTGCTTTTCAAAGCCTGAGTTCTACGCGGTATCGCATGTCGGCGTACCTCCCCCAAACAACTCGATCAATCCCCTCTCCCTCCGGGAGAGGGCTAGGGTGAGGGGTTTTTGATCTTCAGGCCCCTTCGGCAGGCCGAGCGTAGGTGTCCATCAGGAGGTAGGCGCGCAGCGCCATGCGGCGAAGCCGCATACATCGAGAGGAGGTGCAGCGAAGCAAACCGTAGGCGATGCCCCCTGATGGGCACCGTAGCGAGGGAACACTGAGCCTCAGCGAAGTGCCGTACGCCGGGGCAAAGCCTTTTGGTTCCTTTTTGGCGTTTGAAAAAGGGACTCGCTGTAAGAGCGAAACCGCCAGCGGCACCACCCGCAGCAACGGATATGCTCCCAAATCCCAAATCCCAAATCCCAAACAAACAAAAACGGCCCCTATATAAATAGAGGCCGTTCCCGACACAACTCAAGACGTTATCGCAAGACAGGTCTTATTTGCGGTCTTCCAGCTTGGTGATATCACGCGACTCATAGCCGGTGTACAGCTGGCGCGGACGGCCAATCTTGTACGGGCTGGAGAGCATTTCTTTCCAGTGGGAGATCCAGCCAACAGTACGTGCCAAAGCAAAGATCACAGTAAACATGCTGGTTGGAATGCCGATCGCCTTGAGGATGATCCCCGAGTAGAAGTCGACGTTCGGGTACAGCGAGCGCTCGATGAAGTACGGGTCGGTCAGCGCGATCTCTTCCAGGCGCATGGCCAGTTCGAGTTGCGGATCGTTGTTGATGCCCAGTTCCTTCAGTACTTCGTCGCAGGTCTGCTTCATTACAGTCGCGCGAGGATCGCGGTTCTTGTAAACGCGGTGACCGAAGCCCATCAGCTTGAACGGATCGTTCTTGTCCTTGGCCTTGGCGATGAACTTGTCGATGTTGGACACATCGCCAATCTCGTCAAGCATGGTCAACACGGCTTCGTTCGCGCCGCCGTGGGCAGGGCCCCACAGTGCGGCGATACCAGCGGCGATACAGGCGAACGGGTTGGCACCCGAGGAGCCTGCCAGACGCACGGTGGAAGTCGATGCGTTCTGCTCGTGGTCGGCGTGGAGGATGAAGATCCGGTCCATGGCCTTGGCGAGTACCGGGCTGATCGGTTTGATCTCGCACGGGGTGTTGAACATCATGTGCAGGAAGTTTTCCGCGTACGTCAGGTCGTTGCGCGGGTACATCATGGGTTGGCCCATGGAGTACTTGTAAACCATCGCTGCCAGGGTTGGCATCTTGGCAACCAGACGGATCGCGGAGATTTCGCGATGCTGCGGGTTATTGATGTCCAGGGAGTCGTGGTAGAAGGCCGAGAGGGCGCCGACTACGCCGCACATGACGGCCATCGGGTGGGCGTCGCGACGGAAGCCGTTGAAGAAAGTTTTCAGCTGCTCGTGAACCATGGTGTGGTTTTTCACGGTGCTGACGAACTGGGCCTTCTGTTCTGCGGTCGGCAGTTCGCCGTTGAGCAGCAGGTAGCAGGTTTCCAGGTAGTCCGACTTTTCAGCCAGCTGTTCGATCGGGTAGCCGCGGTGCAACAGAATGCCGTTGTCGCCGTCGATATAGGTGATCTTCGATTCGCACGAGGCGGTCGACATGAAACCCGGGTCGAAAGTGAAGCGGCCCGTGGCCGTCAGGCCCCGAACATCGATTACATCGGGACCAACGGTGCCGGTTAAAATGGGCAGCTCGACGGGGGCTGCGCCCTCGATGATCAACTGCGCTTTTTTGTCAGCCATGTGGCCTCCTATTTATGCTTGAACCATCAGACAGACCCCCCACGCAGGGCCCGCACCACTATAGTGAGATAAATTCGAATGTCAATTTGCCTAAAGTCTTGCTCCAGAAGGCTTTAAGCGCACTTTTTCCTCGAAATTGACTGCCATTTACGCCTTTTATGCGACTTGTGCAATCAGCTATTGGGGGTAGGTGATTGCGTTGTCATTAGTAGCCTAACTGTCTATACTCGGCCACCGACCGCCAAGGGCTTTTGGGCTTGCTTTCATTGGGGGTCGCATCCCTGGGTGGTGGTTACCTGACCAGTGCACTCCCCAACAACTTTGCCCTGATTGTTAGGGGCTCTTCAGTGTGAAAAAAAAGCCGTGAAAAGCCAACGACCTGTAAACCTAGACCTAAGGACCATCAAACTCCCAGTCACTGCTTACACGTCCATTCTTCACCGTATCTCCGGTGTCATCCTCTTTGTCAGCCTGGCCATCATGCTTTACGCATTGGACAAGTCGCTGAGCTCCGAGGAAGGCTTCGGTCAGGTGAAAGCGTGTCTGACCAGTCCGCTAGCCAAGCTAGTGATTTGGGGCATCCTGTCCGCTCTGCTGTATCACTTGGTTGCCGGTGTACGCCATTTGATCATGGACATGGGCATCGGCGAGACGCTGGAAGGCGGCAAGCTGGGCTCGAAAATCGTTATCGCCGTTTCCGTGGTGGTAATCGTTCTGGCAGGAGTCTGGATATGGTAACTAACGTCACGAACCTCTCGCGTTCGGGCCTCTATGACTGGATGGCGCAGCGTGTGTCGGCGGTCGTTCTCGCGGCTTACTTCATCTTTCTGATCGGATACGTCGTGGCCCACCCAGGCCTCGAGTACGCCCAGTGGCATGAACTGTTCGCCCACAACGGGATGCGTATTTTCAGCCTCCTGGCCCTTGTTGCTCTCGGCGCTCACGCCTGGGTCGGCATGTGGACCATCGCGACTGACTACCTGACGCCAATGGCGTTCGGCAAGTCCGCGACGGCTATACGTTTCCTTTTCCAGGCAGTATGCGGCGTTGCGATGTTCGCTTACTTCGTCTGGGGTGTGCAGATTCTCTGGGGTATCTGAGTCATGGCTAACATTCCAACGATTTCTTTCGACGCCATCATTATTGGTGGTGGCGGTGCCGGCATGCGCGCTGCGCTGCAGCTGGCACAAGGCGGTCACAAGACTGCCGTGATCACCAAGGTTTTCCCGACCCGCTCGCACACTGTATCCGCCCAGGGTGGCATCACCTGCGCGATCGCGTCCGCTGACCCGAACGATGACTGGCGCTGGCACATGTACGATACCGTCAAGGGCTCCGACTATATCGGTGACCAGGACGCGATCGAATACATGTGTCAGGAAGGCCCGGCTGCCGTTTTCGAGCTGGACCACATGGGTCTGCCGTTCTCGCGTACCGAGCAAGGCCGTATCTACCAGCGTCCGTTCGGCGGTCAGTCCAAGGATTACGGTAAGGGCGGCCAGGCTGCTCGTACCTGCGCAGCGTCCGACCGTACTGGTCACGCTCTGCTGCACACCCTTTATCAGGGCAACCTGAAAGCCGGTACCACGTTCCTGAACGAGTACTACGCTGTCGACCTGGTGAAAAACCAGGAAGGCGAGTTCGTCGGTGTGATCGCGATCTGCATCGAAACCGGCGAAACCTCCTACATCCGCGCCAAGGCCACCGTACTGGCCACCGGCGGTGCTGGCCGTATCTACGCATCCACCACCAATGCCCTGATCAACACCGGTGACGGCGTCGGCATGGCCCTGCGTGCTGGCGTGCCGGTACAAGACATCGAAATGTGGCAGTTCCACCCGACCGGCATCGCCGGCGCCGGTGTACTGGTTACCGAAGGTTGCCGTGGTGAAGGTGGTTACCTGATCAACAAGCACGGCGAGCGTTTCATGGAGCGTTATGCTCCGAACGCGAAAGACCTTGCTGGTCGTGACGTGGTTGCCCGCTCGATGGTTAAAGAAATCATCGCCGGCAACGGTTGCGGTCCGAATGGCGACCACGTGATGCTCAAACTCGACCATCTGGGCGAGGAAGTGCTGCACAGCCGTCTGCCAGGTATCTGCGAACTGTCGAAGACTTTCGCTCACGTTGACCCGGTTGTTGCGCCGGTTCCGGTTGTTCCGACCTGCCACTACATGATGGGCGGCGTTGCCACCAACATCCATGGTCAGGCGATCACCCAGAACGCCGAAGGCGTGGACCAGATCATTCCTGGTCTGTTCGCAGTAGGCGAAGTGGCTTGCGTATCGGTGCACGGTGCCAACCGTCTGGGCGGCAACTCGCTGCTCGACCTGGTGGTGTTCGGCCGCGCTGCCGGCCTGCACCTGGAAAAGGCGCTGACCGACGGTATCGAATACGACGACGCTACCGAAGCCGACATCGAAGCTGCCCTGTCGCGTCTGAACGCGCTGAACGGCCGTACCGATGGCGAAGACGTGGCTACCCTGCGTCGCGAGCTGCAAAGCTGCATGCAGAACTACTTCGGTGTGTTCCGTACCGGCGAATACATGCAGAAGGGCATCGCTCAGCTGGCTGATCTGCGCAAGCGTATCGCCAACGTGAAGATCAACGATAAGTCGCAGGCGTTCAACACTGCGCGTATCGAAGCGCTCGAGCTGCAAAACCTGCTGGAGGTGGCTGAAGCTACCGCCATCGCTGCCGAAGTGCGTAAAGAGTCCCGCGGCGCTCACGCCCGTGAAGACTTCGAAGATCGTGACGACGAAAACTGGCTGTGCCACACCCTGTACTTCCCGGGTGACAAGCGCGTCACCAAGCGTGCCGTGAACTTCTCGCCGAAGACTGTTCCGACTTTCGAACCTAAAGTCCGGACTTATTAAGGGTGACCGCCATGTTGCAAGTCAGTGTTTATCGCTACAACCCTGATCAGGACGCTGCGCCGTTCATGCAGGAATTCCAGGTCGATACCGGTGGTAAAGACCTGATGGTGCTGGACGTGCTGGCCCTGATCAAAGAGCAGGACGAGGGTTTCTCCTATCGTCGCTCTTGCCGTGAAGGCGTCTGCGGCTCCGACGGCATGAACATCAACGGCAAGAACGGTCTGGCGTGCATCACGCCGCTGTCCGCCGTAGTGAAGGGCAACAAGTTGATCGTTCGTCCGCTGCCAGGTTTGCCGGTTATCCGTGACCTGGTTGTCGATATGAGCATCTTCTACAAGCAATACGAGAAGGTTAAGCCATACCTGCAGAACGACACGCCGGCTCCGGCCATCGAGCGTCTGCAGTCCCCTGAAGAGCGTGAAAAGCTCGACGGTCTGTACGAGTGCATTCTGTGCGCCTGCTGCTCGACCTCGTGCCCGTCCTTCTGGTGGAACCCGGACAAGTTCCTGGGTCCAGCTGCCCTGCTGCAAGCGTACCGCTTCCTGGCAGACAGCCGCGACACCAAGACATCCGAGCGTCTGGCTTCGCTCGATGACCCGTTCAGCGTATTCCGCTGCCGGGGCATCATGAACTGCGTCAACGTATGTCCGAAAGGCCTGAACCCGACTAAGGCCATCGGTCACATCCGTAACATGCTGCTTTCGAGCGGCGTGTGATTCAGCTGCTGTAACCGTAGAACCGCTGTACCGAAGAGGCTGTGGCGCGGGCTTCAACCCGCGTCATGGCTATAACCAGAGCAGTAGCCACAAGCTGCAGCTCTTATTTTGAAGAAATGAGACAAGCAGGGGCATCCGGGCTGGTACCCGGACTATCAGCGTGATCCTAAGTGGCTTGTTTTGGTCGCTGCATTCGGACTTCTGCAAGTTTGCTCGGTATTGGCGCCGATGGTGTTCCCCTAACCGAGGGTGACCAAGCATGCAAGAAAGCGTGATGCAGCGCATGTGGAACAGCGCCTACCTTTCAGGTGGAAACGCTGCCTATGTGGAAGAGCTTTATGAGCTCTACCTGCACGACCCTAACGCTGTGCCAGAAGAGTGGCGCACCTACTTTCAGAAGTTGCCTGCCGACGGCAACTCTGCCACTGATGTTTCGCACTCCACAATTCGCGATCATTTCGTGCTGCTGGCAAAGAACCAGCGCCGCGCCCAACCGGTTTCCGCCGGGAGCGTGAGCAGTGAGCACGAGAAGAAGCAAGTTGAAGTGCTGCGATTGATCCAGGCCTACCGTATGCGTGGCCACCAGGCAGCCCAGCTTGACCCGCTGGGGCTGTGGCAGCGTCCTGCACCTGCAGACCTGTCGATCAATCATTACGGCTTGACCAATGCCGATCTTGATACGACCTTCCGTGCCGGCGACCTGTTCATCGGCAAAGAGGAAGCGAGCCTACGCGAAATTCACGAAGCGTTGCAGCAGACATATTGCCGCACCATCGGCGCTGAATTTACGCACATCACCGATTCCGAGCAGCGCCAGTGGTTCCAGCAGCGTCTGGAAAGCGTGCGCGGTCGTCCGACGTACTCGGCCGACATCAAGAGCCATCTGCTCGAGCGCGTCACTGCCGGTGAAGGCCTGGAAAAATACCTGGGCACCAAATACCCGGGCACCAAGCGTTTCGGTCTGGAAGGCGGCGAAAGCCTGATTCCGATGCTCGACGAACTGATCCAGCGTTCCGGTTCCTACGGCACCAAGGAAGTTGTCATTGGCATGGCCCACCGTGGCCGTCTGAACGTGCTGGTCAACACCTTCGGCAAGAACCCGCGCGAGCTGTTCGACGAGTTCGAAGGCAAGAAGAAGGTCGAGCTGGGTTCCGGTGACGTTAAATACCACCAGGGCTTCTCGTCCAACGTAATGACCGCAGGCGGTGAAGTTCACCTGGCCATGGCGTTCAACCCGTCCCACCTGGAAATCGTTTCCCCGGTGGTAGAAGGTTCGGTTCGCGCCCGTCAGGATCGTCGTAACGACCCGACCGGTGAGAAGGTTCTGCCGATCTCCATCCACGGTGACGCTGCATTCGCAGGTCAGGGCGTGGTAATGGAAACCTTCCAGATGTCGCAGACCCGCGGTTTCAAGACCGGCGGTACCGTGCACATCGTGATCAACAACCAGGTTGGTTTCACCATCAGCAACCCGCTGGACTCGCGCTCCACCGAGTACGCCACCGACGTTGCGAAGATGATCCAGGCGCCGATCCTCCATGTGAATGGTGATGATCCGGAAGCCGTGCTGTTCGTGACCCAGTTGGCCATCGACTACCGCATGCAGTTCAAGCGTGACGTGGTGATCGACCTGGTCTGCTACCGTCGTCGCGGCCACAACGAGGCCGACGAACCAAGCGGCACCCAGCCTCTGATGTACCAGCAGATCACCAAGCAGCGCACCACCCGTGAGCTGTACGCTGATCGTCTGACTCAGGCCGGTGTACTGGACGCTGAACGTGTTCAGGCCAAGGTTGACGAGTACCGCAATGCGCTGGACAACGGTCTGCACGTAGTGAAATCGCTGGTCAAAGAACCGAACAAAGAGCTGTTCGTGGACTGGCGTCCGTATCTGGGCCACGCCTGGACTGCGCGTCACGACACGCGTTTCGATCTGAAGACCCTGCAAGAACTGTCTGCCAAGCTGCTGGAAATTCCGGAAGGCTTCGTGGTTCAGCGTCAGGTTGCGAAGATCTACGAAGACCGTCAGAAGATGCAAGCCGGCGGCCTGCCGATCAACTGGGGTTACGCCGAAACCATGGCGTACGCGACCCTCGCGTTCGAAGGTCACCCGATCCGCATGACTGGTCAGGACATCGGCCGCGGTACGTTCTCGCACCGTCACGCTGTGCTGCACAACCAGAAAGACGCGGGCACCTACATTCCTCTGGCGCACTTGTACGACGGTCAGCCACGCTTTGACCTGTACGACTCGTTCCTGTCGGAAGAAGCGGTACTGGCATTCGAATACGGTTACTCGACCACCACGCCAAACGCGCTGGTGATCTGGGAAGCCCAGTTCGGCGACTTCGCCAACGGTGCACAGGTTGTTATCGACCAGTTCATCACCAGCGGCGAGCACAAGTGGGGCCGTCTCTGCGGTCTGACCATGCTGTTGCCGCACGGCTACGAAGGTCAGGGCCCTGAGCACAGCTCGGCACGTCTTGAGCGTTACCTGCAGCTGTGCGCCGAGCACAACATTCAGGTGTGCATGCCGACCACGCCGGCCCAGATCTACCACTTGCTGCGCCGTCAGGTGATTCGCCCGCTGCGCAAGCCACTGGTTGTTCTGACTCCGAAGTCGCTGCTGCGTCACAAACTGGCCATCTCGACGCTGGAAGATCTGGCCGAAGGTTCGTTCCAGACCGTGATCCCGGAAATCGATGTTCTGGACCCGAAAAAGGTCGAGCGCGTTGTTCTGTGTAGCGGCAAGGTCTACTACGACCTGCTGGAAAAACGCCGTGCCGAAGGCCGTGAAGATATCGCCATCGTGCGTATCGAGCAGCTGTATCCATTCCCTGAGGACGACTTGAAAGAAGTCCTGGCTCCGTACACCAACGTCAAGCATGCCGTGTGGTGTCAGGAAGAGCCGATGAACCAGGGTGCCTGGTACTGCAGCCAGCATCACTTGCGTCGCAGCATCAGCAACCTCAACAAGTCTCTCGTACTTGAGTACGCGGGCCGTGAGGCTTCTGCTGCACCTGCATGTGGTTACGCATCGATGCACGCCGAACAGCAGGAAAAACTGCTGAACGACGCCTTTACTGTTTAACGCCTTCGCGCACCTGAAACCGAATTTAAGGAACCACAGATAATGGCTATCGAGATCAAAGCCCCCACTTTCCCGGAATCGGTTGCCGATGGCACCGTTGCCACCTGGCACAAACAACCGGGCGACGCCGTCAAGCGCGACGAACTGATCGTCGACATCGAAACTGACAAAGTCGTACTGGAAGTTCTGGCTACCGCCGACGGCGTGCTGGGCGCCATCGTCAAGGGCGAGGGCGAGACCGTCCTGTCCGACGAAGTCCTGGGCTCCATCGTTGAAGGCGGCGCGGCTGCCGCTGCTCCAGCCGCCGCTGCTGCTCCGGCTGCTGCTGCCGCTGCACCGGCTGCTGCCGAAGGCGAAGACGATCCTGTTGCTGCTCCGGCTGCGCGCAAGCTGGCTGAAGAAAACGGCATCAACATCGCTTCCGTTGCCGGCACCGGCAAAGGTGGTCGTGTGACCAAGGAAGACGTCGTGGCTGCTGTTGCTGCCAAGAAAGCCGCTCCGGCTGCCGCACCTGCCAAGGCTGCTGCTCCAGCTGCCGCTGCTCCTGTGTTCGCCGCTGGCGACCGCATCGAGAAGCGCGTTCCGATGACCCGCGTTCGTGCCACCGTGGCCAAGCGTCTGGTTGAAGCTCAGTCGAACATGGCGATGCTGACCACTTTCAACGAAGTCGACATGACCGAAGTCATGGCGCTGCGTTCGAAGTACAAGGATCTGTTCGAGAAGTCCCACAACGGCGTACGCCTGGGCTTCATGTCGTTCTTCGTGAAAGCAGCTACCGAAGCGCTGAAGCGTTTCCCTGCTGTCAACGCGTCGATCGACGGCGGCGACATCGTTTACCACGGCTACGCTGACATCGGCGTTGCCGTTTCCAGCGACCGTGGCCTGGTTGTACCGGTCCTGCGTAACGCCGAGCTGATGAGCCTGGCTGAAATCGAAGGCGGCATCGCAACATTCGGCAAAAAAGCCCGTGACGGCAAACTGTCGATGGACGAGATGACCGGTGGTACCTTCACCATCACCAACGGTGGTACCTTCGGTTCGATGATGTCGACCCCGATCGTCAACCCGCCGCAGGCAGCGATTCTGGGCATGCACAACATCATCCAGCGTCCGATGGCCATCAACGGCCAGGTCGTGATCCGTCCGATGATGTACCTGGCACTGTCCTACGATCACCGCCTGATCGATGGCAAAGAAGCTGTGACCTTCCTGGTGACCATCAAGAACCTGCTGGAAGATCCGGCTCGTCTGTTGCTGGATATCTGATAGAAGCAGTCGCGGGCTTCAAGCTTCAAGCTGCCGGAATGGGCAGCCTGGCTTGGAGCGCGCGGCTTGAAGCTTTTCGCTAAAGAGGATTTTTTGAATGTCGCAGAAATTTGACGTAGTAGTGATCGGTGCCGGCCCTGGCGGCTATGTTGCTGCCATCAAGGCCGCGCAGCTGGGTCTCACCACTGCCTGCATCGAGAAGTACACCGACGCTGAAGGCAAGCAAGCCCTCGGCGGTACTTGCCTGAACGTCGGCTGCATTCCGTCCAAGGCGCTGCTGGACAGCTCCTGGAAGTACAAGGAAGCCAAAGAGAGCTTCAACGTTCACGGTATCTCCACCGGCGAAGTCAAAATGGACGTCGCAGCGATGGTTGGCCGCAAGGCTGGCATCGTCAAGAACCTGACCGGCGGTGTTGCCACCCTGTTCAAGGCCAACGGCGTTACTTCGATCCAGGGCCACGGCAAACTGCTGGCTGGCAAGAAAGTCGAAGTCACCAAGCCGGACGGCTCGGTTGAAGTCATCGAAGCTGAAAACGTCATCCTGGCTCCAGGTTCGCGTCCGATCGACATTCCACCGGCTCCGGTCGATCAGAACGTCATCGTCGACTCGACTGGCGCTCTGGAATTCCAGACCGTACCTAAACGTCTGGGCGTGATCGGCGCTGGCGTGATCGGTCTGGAACTGGGTTCGGTATGGTCGCGTCTGGGCTCCGAAGTGGTTGTCCTGGAAGCACTGGACACCTTCCTGATGGCAGCGGATACCGCTGTTTCCAAGGAAGCGCTGAAAACCCTGACCAAACAAGGTCTGGACATCAAGCTGGGCGCTCGCGTGACCGGCTCGAAAGTCAACGGCGACGAAGTCGTTGTCAACTACACCGATGCCAACGGCGAACAGACCATCACTTTCGACAAGCTGATCGTAGCCGTTGGTCGCCGTCCGGTGACCACTGATCTGCTGGCTGCCGACAGCGGCGTGACCCTGGACGAGCGCGGTTTCGTGCACGTTGACGATCACTGCGCCACCACTGTACCGGGCGTTTTCGCCATTGGTGACGTGGTTCGCGGCATGATGCTGGCTCACAAGGCTTCGGAAGAAGGCATCATGGTCGTCGAGCGCATCAAGGGCCACAAGGCTCAGATGAACTATGACCTGATCCCTTCGGTTATTTATACTCACCCGGAAATCGCGTGGGTTGGCAAAACCGAGCAGGCCTTGAAAGCCGAAGGCGTTGAAGTTAACGTCGGCACCTTCCCGTTCGCCGCCTCCGGCCGTGCCATGGCCGCCAACGATACCGGTGGTTTCGTCAAGGTCATCGCTGATGCCAAGACTGACCGCGTATTGGGCGTGCACGTGATTGGTCCGAGCGCTGCAGAATTGGTTCAGCAGGGCGCGATCGGTATGGAATTCGGCACCAGCGCTGAAGACCTGGGCATGATGGTTTTCTCCCATCCGACCCTGTCTGAAGCCTTGCACGAAGCTGCTCTGGCTGTGAATGGCGGCGCCATCCACATTGCCAACCGCAAGAAGCGTTAAGACATAATAAGAAACCACGGCGGTAACGGCCCGTCGTGAGCCTTGCGAGCAAGTCTCACCGCGGAATGTCCGCTGGACGCAGTCTTGCGTAGCTCAGCTACGCAAGCAGCAGTCACAGGTGGCGCGGCACTCAAACGAGCGCAGCGCCGAATGCGCAGTACCTAACGAAGACGGTAAAAAGCATGAATCTTCACGAGTATCAGGGTAAGCAGCTGTTCGCTGAATACGGCCTGCCAGTTTCCACTGGTTACGCAGTAGACACCCCGGAAGCAGCAGCAGAAGCTTGCGACAAAATCGGCGGCAGCGAGTGGGTTGTCAAAGCCCAGGTCCACGCCGGTGGTCGCGGTAAAGCGGGCGGCGTCAAGCTGGTTCGCAGCAAAGAAGACGCCAAAGCCTTCGCACAGCAGTGGCTGGGCAAGCGTCTGGTGACTTACCAGACTGACGCCAATGGCCAGCCAGTCACCAAGATCCTGGTTGAATCGTGCACTGATATCGCTAAAGAGCTGTACCTGGGCGCTGTCGTTGACCGTTCGAGCCGTCGCATCGTGTTCATGGCTTCCACCGAAGGTGGCGTGGACATCGAGAAAATCGCTCACGACACTCCAGAAAAAATTCTGAAAGCCACTATCGATCCACTGGTTGGCGCTCAGCCATTCCAGGGTCGCGAGCTGGCATTCCAGCTGGGTCTGGAAGGCAAGCAGGTTGCTCAGTTCGCCAAGATCTTCGTAGGTCTGGCCAAGCTGTTCAAGGATCACGACCTGGCTCTGCTGGAAGTGAACCCGCTGGTGATCAAGGCTGACGGCGATCTGCATTGCCTGGACGCCAAGATCAACATCGACGCCAACGCAATGTACCGTCAGCCTAAGCTGAAGACTTTCCACGATCCGTCGCAAGACGATCCGCGCGAAGCGCACGCTGCCAAGTTCGAACTGAACTACGTGGCACTGGAAGGCAACATCGGCTGCATGGTCAACGGTGCTGGCCTGGCCATGGGTACCATGGACATCGTCAACCTGCATGGCGGCAAGCCAGCCAACTTCCTCGACGTAGGTGGTGGCGCTACCAAAGAACGCGTAACTGAAGCGTTCAAGATCATTCTGTCCGACACCAACGTCGCTGCAGTACTGGTCAACATCTTCGGCGGCATCGTTCGCTGCGACATGATTGCCGAAGGCATCATCGGCGCTGTGAAAGAAGTCGGCGTGAAAATCCCGGTTGTTGTTCGCCTTGAAGGTAACAACGCTGAGCTGGGCGCTAAAGTACTGGCAGAAAGCGGTTTGAACATCATCGCTGCTACCAGCCTGACCGACGCTGCTCAACAAGTTGTCAAAGCTGCGGAGGGCAAATAATGAGCGTCCTGATCAATAAAGACACCAAAGTTATCTGCCAGGGTATTACCGGTTCGCAAGGTAGTTTCCACACCCAGCAAGCCATCGAATACGGCACCAAGATGGTTGGTGGCGTTACTCCTGGCAAAGGCGGCACCGAGCACCTGGGTCTGCCAGTGTTCAACACTGTCAAAGACGCAGTAGCTGCCACCGGCGCTACCGCCAGCGTGATCTACGTTCCGGCTCCTTTCTGCAAGGACTCGATCCTGGAAGCAGCATTCGGCGGCATCAAGCTGATCGTCTGCATCACCGAAGGCATTCCTACCCTGGACATGCTGGACGCCAAAGTTAAGTGCGACGAGCTGGGCGTAGTCCTGATCGGCCCTAACTGCCCAGGCGTGATCACCCCAGGCGAATGCAAGATCGGCATCATGCCAGGTCACATTCACTTGCCAGGCAAGGTCGGTATCGTTTCGCGTTCCGGCACCCTGACCTACGAAGCTGTGAAGCAGACCACTGACGCCGGTTTCGGTCAGTCGACCTGCGTCGGCATCGGTGGTGACCCGATCCCGGGTTCGAACTTCATCGACATCCTGAAACTGTTCCAGGAAGACCCGAAGACCGAAGCGATCGTAATGATCGGCGAGATCGGCGGTTCGGCTGAAGAAGAAGCGGCTGCCTACATCAAGGCACACGTGACCAAGCCGGTTGTTTCCTACATCGCTGGTGTGACTGCTCCTCCGGGCAAGCGCATGGGCCATGCTGGCGCAATCATCTCTGGCGGCAAAGGCACTGCAGACGAGAAATTCGCTGCTCTGCAAGACGCAGGCGTGAAAACCGTGCGTTCGCTGGCAGACATCGGCAAGGCCCTGGCCGAGCTGACCGGTTGGGCTGTCAAGTAAGCCTCGCGCTGAACTGACGCTTTACCAAACAAAGGCCACCTTCGGGTGGCCTTTGTCGTTTCTGATGTTTATTTGACGATAGCGATTTATAGGCTCTCGCCCAATAACATGCAAAAACGCGACACAGACACGTCGCGTATCGGATAGTTCGCCCTCAAACAGTGCGTTTGTCAGACAAATTCGTTAGGCTAGCAGCCATTTTTGCGTCTGCCGCCCACAAGGCATGCAACGCGCTAAACGGGTCAGTCTCATACGGACTGACAGCATTTCCCTAACCCCACAGGGAAATCCCCCTCTAAATTCCGATTCAGTAGTGTGGTATTTCCTTAATGAAAGTTTTGAAAGGTCAGGACATCCTGGCACTTGGTTTTATGACATTTGCCCTGTTCGTCGGGGCCGGTAACATCATCTTCCCGCCTATCGTCGGTTTGCAGGCCGGACCTCACGTCTGGATGGCGGCGCTGGGCTTCCTGATCACTGCCGTCGGTTTGCCGGTGATCACCGTCGTTGCGCTGGCGAAAGTCGGCGGGGCGATGGACACGCTGAGCAGCCCGATCGGCAAGATAGCCGGCGGCATTCTGGCAGCCGCGTGCTACCTGGCGGTCGGCCCGTTGTTCGCCACTCCGCGTACCGCGACCGTGTCGTTCGAAGTGGGTCTGGCGCCGCTGACTGGCGAAAGCCCACTGGCGCTGTTCCTCTACAGCTCGGTGTACTTCCTGCTGGTGTTCTTCATCTCGCTGTATCCGGGGCGTCTGCTGGACACCGTGGGGCGTTTCCTGGCGCCGTTGAAGATCATCGCCCTGGCGGTGCTCGGTATCGCTGCATTCGCCTTGCCGGCGGGTGACATTGGCCAAGGCACGCCGGAGTACGTGGCGGCACCGTTTTCCCAGGGTTTCATTAATGGTTACCTGACCATGGATACCCTCGGCGCTCTGGTGTTCGGTATCGTCATCGTCAACGCGATCCGCTCCCGGGGCGTCGAGTCGCCAGCACTGATCACCCGTTACGCGATCATTGCCGGTCTCATCGCCGGTGTCGGTCTGGCGCTGGTGTATGTCAGCCTGTTCCGTCTCGGTTCCGGCAGCCATGAAGTGGCAGTCGGTGCTACCAACGGCGCGGCCGTGCTGCACGCTTACGTGCAACACACCTTCGGTTCGCTGGGCAGCGGCTTCCTCGCGGTGCTGATCTCGCTGGCGTGCCTGGTGACGGCGGTGGGTCTGACCTGCGCTTGCGCTGAGTACTTCAGCCGCGTGCTGCCACTGTCTTACAAGACGCTGGTGATCATTCTGGCGGCGTTCTCGCTGCTGGTGTCGAACCTGGGCCTGACCAAGCTGATCGCTTTCTCGATCCCGGTGCTGACCGCGATCTACCCGCCGTGCATCGTGTTGGTCGGCCTGAGCTTCTGCAAAGACTTCTGGCATGAACACGGCCGCATCATCGGCCCGGTGATGCTCGTGTCCTTCGTGTTCGGCACCATCGACGCCCTCAAAGGCGCCGGTTTGGCTGACTGGATGCCATCGCAGCTGTCCCACCTGCCGCTGAGCGAGCAGGGTCTGGCGTGGCTGGTGCCATGCGTCATGACCCTGGTGGTCGCGGTGATCTGCGATCGCCTGCTGGGCAAGCGCAGCGAAGCGGTTGCCTGATTGCTGACCCGCCACAAGCGGGTCTTCAACGCTTAAACAGAAATGCCCCGTATCAATCGATACGGGGCATTTTTTATGCGCCTCAGGCAGTGTCTTTTTCCTTGAGCCAACGTCGAAGCACTGCGCAAATCTCAATATCGGAGCGGGCTTGCTCGCGCATGCGTTGGGTCATTCACTGTTTATGTATTTGGCACACCGCTTTCGCGAGCAAGCCCGCACCCACAGGTACAGCGTTCATACTCCACAAGGAATTGCATGTCGTTCATCCAAGCCAACCTGATCCACCTGCTGGCCGCGCTCTGGTTTGTCACCTGCTGGGGCGGTTATACCCGTTATGCGTCGTGGAAGGCCCGCGACACCGCGTGCCTGGCCAGCGTGCTGCACCTGTACCGTGAAGACTGGATGCGCCGCATGCTGCTGCGCGACAACCGCATCGCCGATGCCAGCGTGATCGGCAACCTGGAGCGCAACGCCTCGTTCTTCGCGTCCAGCACCCTGATCATCCTCGCCGGGATTCTCACCGTGCTGGGCGCGTCCGAGCGCGCCGTGTCGTTGCTGGCGGACATTCCGATGGTCCAGCAAGCATCGCAGGGCATGTCGGAGATCAAGTTGCTGTGCCTGGCACTGGTGTTCGTCTATGCCTTCTTCACGTTCAGCTGGTGCATGCGCCAGTACAACTTTGCCGCAGTCCTGGTCGGTTCGGCGCCGATGATCGGTGAACGCCAGGTTTCCGAGCAGGAGCGCAAGGCATTCGCGCTGCGGGCGGCACGGGTGATTTCGATGGCGGCCAACCAGTTCAACTTCGGCTTGCGCTCTTATTACTTCGGCATGACGATGCTGGCGTGGTTTGTCAGCCCGTGGCTGTTCATGTTGATGAGTGCTGGCGTGGTGCTGGTGTTGTATCGCCGCGAGTTTCATTCCGACGTGCTGGATGTGATGGTCTATACCCCTACAGAGGCGACGTTGCCCGAAACCAATAAAGAGGCCGCTTGATGAGTATTCCG
The DNA here is from genome assembly GCF_000633255.1 of Pseudomonas sp. H1h. GTDB lineage: Bacteria > Pseudomonadota > Gammaproteobacteria > Pseudomonadales > Pseudomonadaceae > Aquipseudomonas. The sequence goes on along the minus strand of NZ_AYMJ01000021.1, from coordinate 16,745 downwards.
TTCTGGTGTGTGTTTATCAGTGCATTGTTGATTTACATCGCGCGTATGCCGGTGGGTAAAGCCATGAAAGAGCAGGGCGGTTACAACAACCACCTGCCGCGCCAACAGCAGGCGCAACTCACCGGTTATGGCGCGCGGGCGCTGGCGGCGCATCAGAACAGCATCGAAGCGTTCATTCTGTTTGCCGTGGGTGTGCTGATGGCGCACACCACGCAGACACAGGGGTGGTTAATCGATGCATTGGCGATCGTCTTTGTGATCGCGCGGATTCTCTACTTGTGGTTGTACCTGGCGGATAAACCTTCTCCGCGCAGCCTGGTGTGGCTGGTCGGTCTGATCTGTAGTTTGTTGCTGATGATTAGTCCGACTTTTAGAACCGTGTTGCTGTAAAAAACGGCTTCTAACCCGGCACTCTCAACAATCACAGACAAAAGAAAACCCGCACTTGGCGGGTTTTCTTTTTCTGCATCAAGTCGCAATTATTGCTTCTTGGCAGCTTCCTCTTGAGCAGCCTGATTCGATTCAGCCTGATCTTTGGCGGCTTCAGCGTTTTCTTTCGCTGCGTCGTTCACTTTATCCTGAGCTTCATTCATTTTCTGCTGAGCTTGTTCAGCATGTTGGTTGGCATCTTGAGCTTTGTCCTCGGATTTTTTATCGCAGGCAGCGAGACCGAGGGAAGCGGTCAACATCAAGGCAATAGCTAAAGTCTTACGCATGGGGTGTTTCTCCTTATGGAAAATAACTACTGGCCTTAAGAGCGCACCCCTCAAGGTTAAGTTCCTCATTTTCATCAGATATATAAGTTTGTTTCGCAATGGAACTTTTGCGGTTCTGTCTGCTACCGAAAACAGGCACTAACAAGAGTAATTATCAAATGGCCGAAAACCCCGTTTTTGAGCGTGCGACGCGATTTCTCTCGGCATTGCGTCACTGTCAGGTGCTCGGTTTGACGGTGCACAGCGCCAGCACTGAAGGGCTGACGGTAAAGTTGCCGTATAGCGCGAAAATAGTCGGCAATCCGCAGACCGGCGTGATCCACGGCGGGGCGATTACTTCGCTGATGGACACCGCATGCGGCATGTCGACGCTGTGCGTGCTGCCGGAATTCGAAGTCTGCCCGACGCTGGATCTGCGCATCGACTACATGCATGCCGCTGAGCCGAACAAGGACGTTTACGGTTTCGCGCAATGTTATCGGGTCACCACTGACGTGATCTTCGCGCGCGGTTTCGCCTATCAGGACGACCCACAGCAGCCGATCGCCCATGTCGTCGGCACGTTTATGCGCATGGGCAAGGGCTTGAAGGGCACTCAGGGGTTTGGCGGCAAGATCAAAGGAGAGCGTTGATGAGTGATGACTGGAAGCAACAGTTGCTGCAGGCTCATGCTCAGGGCGACTACGCGCCGCTGCTGCAGCTGATTCCTTATGCGGGGCTGATCGGTGTCGAATGCTCGCGAGTCGGCGATGAATTGCTGTTCAAGCTGCCGGCGAACAAGGACAACATTGGTAACCCTTTGTTGCCGGCTATCCATGGCGGGGTGATTGCCGGGTTCATGGAGCTGGCAGCCGCGTTGCATCTATTGATCTTCACCGGGGCGCCCGGGGTGCCGAAGATCATCGACTTCTCCCTTGATTACCTGCGTGCCGGGCAGTTTCGCGACACTTGGGCCAAGTGTCAGGTCTGTCGTCAGGGCCGCCGCGTCGCCAACGTTGCGATCACGGCCTGGCAAAGTACCGAGAGCGAGCCGATTGCCACCGCCCGTGCGCACTTCAAAATCGATGAGCCCTTGAAATCCTGAACGCTGCCCCCAACTCAATGAACAACCCGCCGCCGACCATCTGGGTCGCGGCCAATGCCATCTGATTGGAGTTTGATGACCATGAGTGTGGAAACTCAAAAGGAAACCCTGGGCTTCCAGACCGAGGTAAAGCAGCTGCTGCACCTCATGATCCATTCGCTGTATTCCAACAAGGAAATCTTCCTTCGCGAATTGATCTCGAACGCCTCTGACGCTGTAGACAAGCTGCGCTTCGAAGCCTTGGCCAAGCCTGAGTTGCTCGAAGGTGGCGCTGAGCTGAAAATCCGTGTGAGCTTCGACAAGGACGCCAAGACCGTCACCCTCGAAGACAACGGTATCGGCATGAACCGTGACGATGTGATCACCCACCTGGGGACCATCGCCAAATCGGGCACCGCCGATTTCATGAAGAATCTCTCGGGCGATCAGAAGAAAGATTCGCACCTGATCGGCCAGTTCGGTGTCGGCTTCTACTCCGCCTTCATCGTTGCTGACCAGGTTGACGTGTACAGCCGTCGCGCCGGCACCCCTGCCAGCGAAGGCGTGCACTGGTCGTCGAAAGGCGAGGGCGAGTTTGAAGTCGCCACCATCGACAAGCCAGAGCGCGGTACCCGCATCGTCCTGCACCTGAAAGCGGCTGAAGACGAGTTTGCCGATGGCTGGCGTCTGCGCAACATCATCAAAAAGTACTCCGACCACATCGCTTTGCCAATCGAGCTGCCGAAAGAAGCGGCTGCTGCCGAAGGCGAAGAAGCCCCTGCCGTTGAATGGGAAACCGTCAACCGCGCCAGCGCTCTGTGGACCCGTCCGCGCACTGAAGTGAAGGACGAGGAGTACCAGGAGTTCTACAAGCACATCGCCCACGACTTTGAAAACCCGCTGGCCTGGAGCCACAACAAGGTTGAAGGCAAGCTTGAGTACAGCTCGTTGCTGTACGTGCCAGCCCGTGCGCCGTTCGACCTGTACCAGCGTGAAGCGCCTAAAGGCCTGAAGCTGTACGTGCAGCGGGTGTTCGTGATGGACCAGGCCGAATCGTTCCTGCCGCTGTACCTGCGCTTCATCAAAGGCGTGGTCGATTCCAATGACCTGTCGCTGAACGTGTCGCGGGAAATCCTGCAGAAAGACCCGATCATCGACTCGATGAAGTCGGCGCTGACCAAGCGCGTACTGGACATGCTGGAAAAACTGGCGAAGAACGAGCCTGAGCAATATAAGGGCTTCTGGAAAAACTTCGGTCAGGTCATGAAAGAAGGCCCGGCAGAAGATTTCGCCAACAAGGAAAAAATTGCCGGTCTGCTGCGTTTCGCATCGACCAATGGCGACGACGGCGAACAAGTTGTCGGTCTGGCTGACTACCTGGCACGTGCCAAGGAAGGTCAGGACAAGATCTACTACCTCACCGGCGAAACCTACGCGCAAGTCAAGAACAGCCCGCACCTGGAAGTCTTCCGCAAGAAAGGCATCGAAGTGCTGCTGCTGACCGACCGCATCGACGAGTGGCTGATGAGCTACCTCAGCGAATTCGACGGCAAGACCTTTGTCGACGTGGCGCGCGGTGACCTGGATCTGGGTAACCTGGACTCGGAAGAGGACAAGAAGGCCGCAGAAGAAGTCGCCAAGTCCAAGGAAGGTCTGGTCGAGCGTCTGAAAACCGCGCTGGGCGATTCGGTTGCCGAGGTTCGCGTATCGCACCGTCTGACCGACTCGCCAGCCATTCTGGCCATCGGTGAACAGGACCTGGGTCTGCAAATGCGCCAGATCCTCGAAGCCAGCGGGCAGAAAGTGCCGGATTCGAAGCCGATCTTCGAGTTCAACCCGAGCCACCCGCTGATCGAGAAACTCGACGGCGAGCAGAGCGAAGAGCGTTTTGGCGACCTGTCGCACATCCTCTTCGATCAGGCAGCCCTGGCTGCCGGAGACAGCTTGAAGGATCCGGCCGCGTACGTGCGCCGTCTCAACAAGCTGCTGGTTGAACTGTCGGTTTAATCACGTTGCATAAAAACCCGCTTCGGCGGGTTTTTTCATTCTGGTGTTTACCCTTCAGGAGTCAGAAATGAGCCAAGTCACTGTACGTTCCGTGGTCTATCAGCTTGATGGCCAGCCTTATGAAGGTCGTCTGGCGTTCGACGCCGAGCACAAGGGCACGCGCCCGGGCCTGTTGATGGCGCCGAACTGGATGGGCGTCAGCGCCGGTGCCGAGGAGATCGCCAAATCGGTTGCGGCCAAGGGCTACGTGGTGTTGATCGCCGATGTGTACGGCCAGGCTGTGCGTCCGCAGAACGGCGATCAGGCCGGCGCCGCGATGATGCCACTGAAGAACGACCGTGCACTGCTGCGCAAGCGCATGCAGGCAGCGTTCGAGCAGTTGCAGAAGCAGGGTGAGGCGGCGGTCGATACGTCGAGGCTGGCAGTGTTCGGTTTCTGCTTTGGCGGTTGCTGTGCCCTGGATCTGGCCCGCACTGGCGCGCCGGTGAAGGCGGCCGTGTCGTTCCACGGTACGCTGGATTCGCCGAACCCGGCAGACGCGAAGAACATCAAGGGCGCGGTGCTGGTGCTGCACGGCGCTAGCGATCCATTGGTGCCCAAAGAGCAGTTGCCAGCGTTTGAAGACGAGATGAACGCGGCGGGTGTGGATTGGCAGTTGCTGAGCTACGGCGGTGCGGTGCATTCGTTCACCGATCCGCACGCCAACGTACCGGGAAAGATGATGTACGACGCGAAGACCGCAAAACGCGCCTTCAAGTCGATGCATGATTTGCTGGAAGAAGTGTTCAAGGGCTGATTTGATCGGGCACTGGCATGGCCGGTGCCTGACAGGTCCTCTTCGCGAGCAGGCTCGCTCCCACAGGGGGGTTGTGGTGTCCAGAGATTCTGGTCACACCATCAATCTCCGTGGGAGCGAGCCTGCTCGCGAAGACTGACTAAGCCGCTGTACACAACTCAGGGCAATTCAATCCGCTCGACTTCCCCCGGCACCGTCGGCCAATCCCCGGCTGCCCACTTGCGTCGCGCTTCATCGATCACCGCCGGATCGCTCGCGACAAAATTCCAGTTGATCCGCCGTGGCCCGTCCAGCGCCGCGCCGCCAAACACCACTGCGTGCACATCACTCTCGGCAAACAGGCTCATCTCTTCCCCTGCCGGCAACACCGCCAGCGCATGGGGTTCGAGGGACTCGCCATTCAGTTGCGCATCCCCATTCAGCACATAAATCGCTCGTTCCTCGTGCTCGGTCGGGATCAGCAGTGTCGTCGCCGTCTGCATCTTCACTTCCGCGTAGAGCGTTGGCGAAAGCACCGGCACCGGCGATTCCAGGCAAAAGCCTGAACCGGCAATCATCCGGATCTGCACGCCCAGGTTATCGCTGACCGGCAGGGTTTCCGCTGGGTGATGGCTGTAATGCCCCGGACCTTGCTCGTGATCCTTGGGCGAGGCCAGCCAGATCTGCAAGCCGTGCATTGTGAAGCTTTGCTCCCACAGCGGCTCGGGCGTGCGCTCGACGTGGGCAATGGCGCTGCCCGCGGTCATCCAGCTGACATCACCGGCCTTGACCACTTGATCGGAGCCGAGGCTGTCCTTGTGCTGGATCTGTCCTTCAAACAGGTAGGTGAGGGTCGACAGACCAATGTGCGGATGCTGTCGGATGTTCATGCCTTTGCCCGTCGGATAAACCGTCTCGAGCATGTGGTCGAAAAATACGAAAGGCCCGACGCTGCGACATTTGGCTGACGGCAGCGGACGCAGGATCGGCTGACCTTCGACGTCTTCGGCGCGCGGGCGGATGATCAGGGGTTGCGTGTCCATGGTGCATTCCAGGCTGAGCGGGTGATGCCAGAAGCATAACCCGCCGCTGGCACGAGGGGGATTACTGGCTATCGAAGCCTTGCGGGGCGTGGGTTTCGATGCTGACGTCGGTGGTGGTCATCAGTTTATGGATCGGGCAGCGATCGGCCACCCGTAGCAATTCCTCGCGTTGCGCGTCAGTCAGCACGCCCTTGAGCGTGAGGGTGACGTGCAGCACGTATTTGCCTTTCTGCTCTTCACTATTGTCGCGTTTGACCTCGACACCGACGCCGGTCAGCGGGATGTCTTTCTTCTTCGCGTACATCTTCAGGGTCAGGGCCTTGCAAGCGCCAAGGGCAGCGTCGAAGTAGTCGTGCGGCTCGGGGGCTGTGCCTTCGCCACCGGCAGATTTCGGTACATCGGCAAACAATTCGTGGTCATCGATCTTTACGGTGTGACGAAAACCTTCGGCGGAGACGGTATTGACGGTAACAGTCATGGCAACCTCACTGGCAGTAGGAAAAGTCGTGCGATCAAAAAAGACCTTGCAGTTATAGAGCATTCCCACAAGCACGCGTTCCACTTTCCTGCAGGATGAACCCTTGCTGTCGGCTCAGGGTCTAGGCTATGCCTACCTGCCGGAGATTACTTGTGTCCTTGTTTCGTTTGAGTCTTGCCTGCCTGCTGGTCGTTGCCGGCGCCGCCAGTGCCCGCGATTACACCTACAGCGATGCGCACCTGCACTACGTGGATTTCTTCCAGGAAACCGCCGGCATGGCGAAATTACTCACGGCCATGCAGGACAATTCCATTGATCACGTGATGATTTCCGGGATTCCCGTAGCGAAGAAATGGCACGAAGACGAACCCAAGCGTCCACGCTATTAAGCCGGCGATGACGCTGATGCCTACTGGTACAGCGCCACTGACGTGATTGTCGCTGATGCCGTACAGAAACTGACCTCGGAGCAGCGTCAGCACTTTCACCCATTTCTGTCCGGGTTCAACCCCAACGACAAAAACTCCGCTGCGCACATCCAGCGTCTGCTCTATCTGTATCCGGGGTTGTGGCAGGGCATTGGCGAAGTGTTTACCCGTCATGACGACCTGACGGCGCTGACCGCCGGCGATACGCCGCGGGCCAACAACGAGGCGATGACACGCATCTATCACTTGGCGGCAGAAAACGATCTGCCGGTGATGCTGCATTCCAACATCACCTCCAAGCGTGAGAAAAATCCGCTTTACCTGAAGGAAGTCGAAGAACCGCTGCGTAATCACCCGCACACCTGGTTTATCTGGGCTCACGCCGGCACCAGCGCGGAGATCCATCGCCACCAGACTCACCTGAAGTTTCTGTTGCCTACCGTCAGCCGATTGCTTGAGGCTTATCCAAATCTGTTTATCGATCTGTCGTGGAGCATGCTCACACCGTATCTGCTGGACGAACAAGGCAAACCACGTGCGGAATGGCTGGCATTGGTGGAGAAATACCCTGAGCGCTTTATGCTCGGCTCAGATGTTGTAGGTCGATTCAACAAACTCGGTAAGGAAATGCACAGCTTCACGCCGTTTCTCGACGCCTTGCCCGAAGCCGTTGCGCGTAAAGTCGCTCGGGACAACTTCCTGGCGATATTGCCGCGAACAGCGCCAAAGTCCGGGAAAACCCCGCTAAATCGTTAATGCTGAGATGTTCGAAGTATCAAGGCCTTTTGATATCACCTTTTCGTCTTACGCAAATTGGCGCCGGGCCGATACCTTCTAAAGCAACCAGCTGCAGGGTTGATGCAGCGCTTTTGGAAGGAACCAGAGTCATGAGTATCCGTAGTCTCAATATCGCGCCGCGTGCCGGCCTGGGTTTTGGAGTGCTGGCGCTGATGGTGTTTGCCCTGGGGGCGTTCGCCCTGCTGCAAATGTCGAACATGCGCGCGCAGTCTGATGAAGTCGACAACAACTGGCTGCCGAGCGTGATGGCGGTCGGCGAGATGAGTCAGGACATGCTGCGTCTGCGCGCGCTGACCATGCGCCTGTTGCTCAATCGCGATCCGCAGGCACTGGAACAGAATGTCACCAAGCTCAACGAGCTGCGCGGCGTATTGAGCGAAGCCCAGCAACGCTATGACGTATTGATCGTGTTGCCCGAGGAGCGAAACCTGTTTGATCGCTTCAAGGTCGCCGAGCACAAGTATCTGGAGCTGCAGGCGCAGGTCATGGCGTTGTCGGCACAGAATCGGGTGGAAGAGGCGGCAGCGATTCTCAACGGCCAGATGAGCCCGTTGGCGGACGATATCGCCGTCACCCTGCGCGACCTGGTGGAGCTGAACAAGCACAACGCCAATCTTGCGACCGAGGCGGCGCGCCTGGTGTTCATCAATTCGCGGGTGTGGGTCGGTGTGATGATCGGCATCACTGCGCTGATCACCATTGGTCTGGCGCTGCTGTTGACCCGCAGCATCGTCCTGCCTCTGGCGCAGTCGCTGGGTGTGGCGCAAGTGGTGGCCAGTGGCGATCTGACTGGCGATATCCATATCTCCGGCAAGGACGAGCCGGCGCGGCTGCTGCATGCGCTGAAAAGCATGCAACACAATTTGCGCGACACCATCCGGCAGATTTCCGAATCGTCCAGTCAGTTGGCGTCGGCCTCCGAGGAACTCAGTTGCGTCACGGAGGATGCCACGCGTGGGCTGCATCAGCAGAGTCTGGAGATCGAGCAGGCTGCGACGGCGGTCAATCAGATGACCGCTGCGGTGGAAGAGGTGGCGAGCAATGCGGTGGCGACTTCCGAGGCATCGAGAGAGTCTGACCGGATTGCCCAGCACGGGCGCGAGCAGGTCAAACAGACCGTGACGTCAATCGAATCCCTGGCCGAGGATGTCACTTCCAACGCCACGCAAGTAGAGGATCTGGCGCAGAAGGTTCACGGCATCAGCAAAGTGCTGGATGTGATCCGCTCGATTGCCGAACAGACCAATCTGCTGGCGCTGAACGCCGCGATTGAAGCGGCGCGGGCCGGGGATGCCGGCCGTGGTTTTGCGGTGGTGGCCGATGAGGTGCGGGCGCTGGCGCATCGGACCCAGCAGTCGACTCAGGAAATCGAGCAGATGATTGGCGGGATCCAGCAGGGCACCGATTCGGCGGTGAGTTCGATGCAGCAGAGCAACATCCGTGCGCATTCGACGCTGGAGTTGGCCAAGGCGGCAGGGGTGGCACTGGAGGAAATCGCCTCGGCATTCACCTTGATCAACGAGCGCAACCTGGTGATTGCCAGCGCGTCGGAGGAGCAGGCGGCGGTGGCGCGAGAGGTGGATCGCAACCTGATGAACATCCGCGATCTGGCGATGCAGACGTCGGCGGGGGCCAATCAGACCAGCGCGGCGAGCCAGGAGCTGTCGCGGCTGGCGGTGGATTTGAACAATATGGTGGCGAAGTTTTCGGTCTGATCTGATCCTTTAATATCGCGCTGAATCCTGTGGGAGTGAGCCTGCTCGCGAAAGCGGTGTATCAGCCACAAACGAATCGGCTGAACTGACGCCTTCGCGAACAGGCTCGCTCCCACAGGGGGGTGTGTTGTTGCGAAAATTACAGGCACAAAAAAGCCCCGCATTGGCGGGGCTTTTCGTTGTAGCGGCGGATCAGCTGCCTTTAACGGTTTTGCCGTTGACCGTGCCGTCCTGGAGCATGATGTTGTACTCCTTGCCGTCAGTTTCAACCTGTTGCAGGCGGACCAGCAGGTAATCCCAGTCCTTGGCGAACCATAGGACGGTGATGCGCTTGCTTTGTGTCGGATCGCGCACGCGCTCGACTTTGATCGCGTCGATCTTGCCGGCTTTTGTTTCGACTTTTTCGGTGCCCAGTACGCGGAAGTCGTAGGTATCGACATCGCCGCCATCGACCACTTGATAGCTCATGGTCTTCTTGCCGGACGCCAGGTCGTGTTGCAGTGCCAGTTGATACGTGGACTTGTCGACCATGCCGCGGTTGAGTGGAACCTTGACCGCATCACCACGATCGATGCCGGTGACCATCTTGGCGTTCCAGTCGAAATCCAGGTCAGACTTCTTCGCCTTGCCCAAACCACCCCGTTCGAAATGGTAGGACTGCGGCAGCAGCGTGTCCTTGTCGAGGGTCAGGGTGCTTTCTTCGGTCAGGTTGGCGATCATCATCGACGCCTTGAAGCTGAGCTTCCAGACGCCGTTGGCTTGCTTGGTCAGGCTCCGTTCGGCGGTGCCGCTCATGGGCAGCTGCTTCCAGTCGGCGGTGTAGCTGGCGGAGAACGGTTGAAGGTCTGCCGCCTGCGCGAAGGGCAGGGCGAGCAGAGCGCAAGCGAAGAGCAGGGCGCGACGCATAAAATCTCCTAGTGTCGAATCAAGTGGCCGCTGGCCGCGAGTAACTGGCCATCCAGTAAAGCACCTTGTTCGCCGAGTGCCAGCCGCCCTTCGGCAAACCAGCGTACAGCCATCGGGTAGATCAGGTGTTCCTGAACATGGACTCGCTGCGCCAGACTGTGCGGCGTGTCGTGCAACTCTACCGGTATTACTGCCTGTACGACCAGTGGTCCACCATCGAGTTCCTCGGTGACGAAGTGCACGGAGCAGCCATGCTCGGCGTCGCCGGCCTCCAGCGCGCGCTGATGAGTGTGTAACCCTTTGTATTTGGGCAGCAGCGAGGGATGGATGTTGAGCAGGCGACCCTGGTAGTGACGCACGAAGTCAGCGCTGAGAATGCGCATGAAGCCGGCCAGCACCACGAGTTTCGGATTGAATTCGTCGATCAGTTCGATCAGGGCAGCATCGAAGGCCTCGCGACCTTCGAATGCCTTGTGATCCAGCGAGCGGGTGGCGATACCCGCGTCACTGGCGCGTTGCAGGCCGTAGGCGTCGGCGCGGTTGGAAATCACCGCAGCGATGCGGACCGGGCTGTCGCCGGTCCGCGTGCTGTCGATCAGAGCCTGCAAGTTACTGCCGGTGCCGGACAACAGCACCACGACATCACAGGTTGCGGACATTAATGAGCCTTAAGGTTCTGCAGATCAACCTGGGCTGCACCTTCGGCGGCAGCAGCGATCTGGCCGATGACCCAAGGCTGTTCGCCAGCGTCACGCAGGGTCTTCAGAGCAACTTCAACGTGCTCCTGAGCCACGCAGATCACCATGCCCACGCCGCAGTTCAGGACGCGGTGCATTTCGGTCTCGTCGACGTTGCCTTGCGCTTGCAGCCAGTCGAAGACAGCCGGGCGGGTCCAGCTGGCCACGTCAACCACGGCCTGAGCGCCTTTTGGCAGAACGCGCGGGATGTTGTCCAGCAGGCCACCCCCGGTGATGTGGGCCATGGCTTTGACTGCGCCGGTGTCCTTGATCAGCTTGAGCAGCGGCTTCACGTAGATGCGGGTCGGGGCCATCAGCAGGTCGGTCAGCGGTTTGCCGTCGAGCTGGATGTTTTCGATGTCGGCGCCGGACACTTCGATGATCTTGCGGATCAGCGAGTAGCCGTTGGAGTGCGGGCCCGACGATGGCAGGGCGATCAGGGCGTCCCCGGTGGCGACTTTCGAGCCGTCGATGATTTCAGCCTTTTCCACCACGCCGACGCAGAAGCCGGCCAGGTCGTAGTCTTCGCCTTCGTACATGCCAGGCATTTCAGCGGTTTCACCGCCGACCAGCGAGCAACCGGACAGTTCACAGCCGGCGCCGATGCCGGTCACTACCTGGGCAGCGGTGTCGACATTCAGCTTGCCGGTGGCGTAGTAGTCGAGGAAGAACAGTGGCTCTGCGCCGCAAACGACGAGGTCGTTGACGCACATGGCAACCAGGTCGATACCGATGCTGTCGTGCTTGTTCAGGTTCAGCGCCAGGCGCAGCTTGGTGCCGACGCCGTCGGTGCCGGAAACCAGCACAGGCTGCTTGTAGCCGGCCGGGATTTCGCAGAGGGCGCCGAAACCGCCCAGGCCGCCCATGACTTCCGGGCGCGCAGTGCGCTTGGCGACGCTCTTGATGCGTTCGACCAATGCTTCACCGGCGTCGATGTCTACACCGGCGTCCTTGTAGCTCAGGGAGGGTTGCTTGCTCATGATCCAGGCCTTTAGGGGAGGGGATTCAGGGGTAACGACCGAGTTCAGCGGGAACGCCAAAACCGGTGGGGCGATAGCCTCACGCGAATTTCGGGGCGCCCGGCTGTTGCCGGTCTGCGAAGGCGCGCGATTTTATCAGGCTTGAGGGGCAGCGGCCATCCTCGCGCCGACGGGCAGGGGCATAATCGACTGAAATTTTTTGCAATTGTGCCGGGTGGGTGCCTGTATAAGGTGTGCCGATTAACCGTCTATCGTTATCACTGTGCAAAAACTTACCGCTACCGTGTGAATGTTTTGCGATGGCAGATTGTCACAGCCTTGCTTAACCGGTTCACGCGGCCTGTTCCAGCCGCTCCTGTCGACGGGAATTTTCCATGCGTTTTTGTAAATTGTTGGTTGTGGGTTGTTTGTCTGTGGTCAGCCTGGCGAGTCATGCCGAAAACCTCAAAGGTCTCTATCAAGTACGCCAGCCGGTCAGCAGCCAGGCACCGGAAGAGCGTGATCGCGCCACGCAGGCGGCGCTGGATACGCTGGTATTGCGTCTGACCGGCGACCCGAAGGCGCCGCAGAGCCCGGGGCTGGCGGCGATTCGCAAGGATCCGCAACAGATCATCAGTCAGTTTGGTTTTGATGCCGGGCCGCCGGAAGTGCTGAAAGTCGATTTCGACCCGGCTACCACCGAGCAGGCACTGCGTCGGGCGGGGCTGTCGTTGTGGGGCGCAAGCCGGCCTTCGATTCTGAGCTGGTGGCTGAACGATTCAACTGAAGGTTCAAGCCTGGTCGGTGACGGTCAGGCCGCCGCTGCGCCGTTGCGGGCGGCGGCCCAGCACCGAGGCTTGCCGCTGCGCTTGCCGCTGGCGGATCTGAGTGAACAGCTGGTGGCCACCGCGCCGGTGCTGGACGGTACCGATCCTGCGCCGTTGCACGGTGCTTCGGAACGATACGGCGCAGATGCCTTGCTGGCGGTGCATGCACACGAAGAGGGTGGGCAGTGGCAGGCCAAATGGCACCTGTGGCTGGGTGATCAGAAGGAGGCCGGCAGCGTGCAGGGCGCCGATCAGGCTGCCGTGGCCGATGCCGTGATGCTGGCGGTGGCCGAGCGTCTGGCGCCGCGGTTTGTTGCCAAGCCTGGGGTGTCGGGTCAACAGACCCTGGAAGTGCAGGGTATGAATCTGGAGCACTACGCCACGCTGCTGCGGTTACTCGAACCGTTCGGTGTGCGTCTGCAAAGTGTCGAGGGTGATCGCATCGTGTATCGGGTCAGCGGCAGCGCCGATCAGTTGCGTGCGCAATTGTCATTGGCGAAGTTGCAGGAATTGCCGGCTGAGGCGCCGGCACCGGTGGCGGCGCCACAACCGACGGTTGCCGGTGCTGCGCCGGTTGTCGCTGCAGCCCCGGCACCTTTGGCGCCATCGTTGCGGTTTCGCTGGTAAGTCTTTCCTTATATAGAAGCAGTAGGAGTGGTACATGGCTGATTCGCGGCGTTGGTTCTGGCTCGGTGGGGTAGTCCTGCTTTGCGCGTTTGTCTGGTTGCTGCACCCGATCCTCACGCCGTTTCTGGTGGCCTTGCTGCTGGCATATCTGTTCGATCCGCTGGTGGATCGTCTTGAGCGGCTCGGCCTGTCGCGCACTTGGGGAGTGATCGCGGTATTCGCCCTGTTCACGCTGATCGTCACAACCCTGTTGCTGGTGTTGGTGCCGATGCTCGCCAAGCAGTTGCTGCGTTTATATGAATTGGCGCCGCAGATGCTCGACTGGCTGCAGCACACCGCGTTGCCGTGGGCGCAGTCGAAGCTGGGTTTGTCGGATGGCTTCTGGAAGTTCGACAAGGTCAAGGCGGCGATCAGCGAACACATGGGCCAGACTACCGACATCGTCAGCGTGGTGTTGAGTCAGGCGACGGCTTCAAGTCTGGCGCTGATTGGCTGGCTGGCGAACCTGGTGCTGATTCCGGTCGTGAGTTTTTACCTGCTGCGCGACTGGGACGTGATGATGGCCAAGATCCGCAGCCTGTTGCCACGTGATCGTGAGCAAACCATCGTCTCGCTGGCGGGTGAATGCCATGAGGTGCTCGGCGCGTTCGTGCGTGGACAATTGCTGGTCATGCTGGCGCTCGGTGTGATCTACGCCGCCGGCCTGATGATCGTTGGTCTGGAGCTGGGGCTGTTGATCGGCCTGATCGCGGGGCTGGCGGCGATCGTGCCATACATGGGCTTCGTGATCGGGATTGGCGCGGCGCTGATTGCCGGGTTGTTCCAGTTCGGCGGCGATCTGTATCCGATGATCGGGATTGTCGCGGTGTTCGTGGTGGGGCAGGCGCTGGAAGGCATGGTGCTGACGCCACTGCTGGTGGGTGACCGGATCGGTCTGCACCCGGTGGCGGTGATCTTCGCGATTCTGGCCGGTGGCGAGTTGTTCGGCTTTACCGGTGTCCTGCTGGCATTGCCGGTGGCGGCGGTGATCATGGTGCTGGTGCGTCACGTGCATGATTTGTACAAGGACTCCGATATCTACAGTGGAGTCGACGATCCCGAGTTGTAGTGTTCGCGCGGACGGCCCGGCATTGCGGCGGGTTGGCCCGTGTTTTGCGGTGGGTTTGCTCGGCATCGCGTCAGAGAAACTGTCATAAAACCAGCGCGTTAACGCAAACCTTTGATTTTGCTTGGAGTCTGTCGCATTGTGCGCTCAGCTTCACGGGTATAAACTTCGCAAACTTTACACAGAGGCCACTAACGGTTCCTTGAGAACTGTTCAGTCAGCATGAAACCGATTCAGCTGCCCCTAGGTGTGCGTCTGCGTGACGACGCCACCTTCATCAACTACTACCCAGGCGCCAATGCCGCTGCACTCGGCTATGTCGAGCGCCTATGCGAAGCCGACGCCGGCTGGACCGAAAGCCTGATCTACCTGTGGGGCAAGCATGGGGTAGGGCGTACGCATCTGTTGCAGGCGGCTTGCCTGCGGTTCGAACAGATGGGTGAACCGGCGGTATATCTGCCGCTGGCCGAGTTGATGGATCGCGGCATCGAAATTCTCGACAACCTTGAACAGTACGAGCTGGTCTGTCTGGATGATCTGCAGGTGATTGCCGGCAAGCCGGACTGGGAAGAGGCGATGTTTCATCTGTTCAACCGTCTGCGTGACAGCGGTCGGCGCTTGCTGATCGCCGCGTCCACCTCGCCACGCGAGTTGCCGGTCAAGCTGGCCGACCTCAAATCGCGCCTGACCCTGGCGCTGATCTTCCAGATGCGTCCGCTCTCCGATGAAGACAAATTACGCGCATTGCAATTGCGCGCTTCGCGTCGTGGTCTGCATCTGACCGATGAAGTCGGGCATTTTATTCTGACGCGTGGCACCCGCAGCATGAGTGCATTGTTCGACTTGCTCGAACAGCTCGATCAGGCTTCGTTGCAGGCACAACGCAAGCTGACAATTCCGTTTCTGAAAGAAACTCTTGGCTGGTAGTCAGCCCTTGAAATACGGGGCTTTCAGCAGGTTTCGACATATTTCAGGCGCCAGAAAATCCGCTTTTCCGCATAGGGTGCAGACCGCGTATCGATTCAAATGGGCTTAAGCGCTTAGATGTAAACGAGAAACCGGGAAGTCACAAAAAGATCGATTGAATTTGCAAATGAGGCCGATAGCGGGCATAGTCTCGGCTTCTTTACAACTTCAGCCACGGTCGTGCCCATGCTAAATCGCTTCGCACCCCTCGTGCCTCTCGCACTCGTCACCCTGTTGTTCGGTTGCGCTGCTCATTCTCCAGTTCAAGAGCAGCCTCAACAGGTTAAAAATTCTGCCACTGCCCAGTCTTCCGTTATTTATCAGGAAGAACTGGCCACCGAAAAAGAACTCGCCGATTTCAACGGCAAGAAGCCATACGAGCTTCCGGTTCTGGCCGACAGCATCCTTGAACGCGGCATGTCCCTGATTGGTACTCGTTACCGTTTCGGCGGTACCTCTGAAGCCGGTTTCGACTGCAGCGGTTTCATCGGTTACCTGTTCCGCGAAGAAGCCGGCATGAATCTGCCGCGCTCCACCCGCGAAATGATCAACGTGGATGCTCCTCTGGTCTCGCGCAGCAACCTGGAGCCGGGCGATCTGCTGTTCTTCGCCACCAACGGTCGGCGCGGTCGTGTGAGTCACGCCGGGATCTATCTGGGTGACAACCAGTTCATTCACTCCAGCAGTCGTCGTAGCGGCGGTGTTCGCATCGACAGCCTGGGTGACAGCTACTGGAGCAAGACTTTCATCGAAGCCAAACGCGCCCTCGCAATGGCACCGACTGTGGTCACCGCTCGCAAGTAATTCCCCGTTGTCGCCACGTCCGTGGCGACAAAAAAACGGCCACGGCAACGGAGTAGACCTAGACTTTACAAGGTGAAGTTAAAGTCTTACTTGAAGTTTGTCGTATAGCCGCTAGAATCCTGTATCTATATTGATGGCAAACCGCCTGCGTGCTCCGCAGGCGGTTTTGTTTTCTGTCCATCCGGCAGAGAAAGCCGCAGCCAGATCAGGGTGTTCTGTTTATGACGATGTCGGCCCGCCTTGCATTGATCTTCTTCGCAGCGCTGCTCAGCGCCTGCGCCAGTCGCACACCGCCGCCTGCGCCCGTCGTACGTGCCCCGGTAGTGTTCGGACCTTCCCAGTCGTTCTCGCCCGCCGCTGAAGACGTGCTGTTTCGCGCGCTCGGCCTGGTCGGCACGCCTTATCGCTGGGGCGGCAACACGCCGGATTCGGGTTTTGATTGCAGTGGTCTGATCGGTTTCGTTTACCGCGATGCGGCGGGTATCAATCTGCCGCGTTCGACGCGTGAACTGATCGTGATGCAGGCGCCGAATGTCGGCAAGGAAGGCTTGCAGACTGGTGACCTGATTTTCTTCGCCACCAACGGCGGCTCGCAAGTCAGTCATGCGGGGATCTACGTCGGGGAAGGGCGCTTCGTGCACGCGCCGGCAACCGGTGGCACGGTGAAGCTCGACAGCCTGTCGAAGGCGTACTGGCAGAAAGCGTATCTGAGCGCCAAACGGGTGTTGCAGCCTGAGCATCTGGCGCATAACCCGTAATTGCTGATGTTTTAAATGTGGGAGATTCTATGT
>NZ_AYMJ01000020.1 GCF_000633255.1 Pseudomonas sp. H1h | reverse complement strand
CGGTAGCCAGCGTATTGAGCCCGGTCGGACTCAGCAGCAGCGTCGCCGTCAGTTCTTTCATTGCATCCAGAAACACCAGCGCAAACGCCGCGCCCAATGCCGGGAAGATGATCGGCAGGGTCACCCGGCAAAACGCCGTGAACGACGACGCGCCCAATGTGCGCGCGGCCTCTTCCAGTTGCGGCGCCGCCTTGTTCAGCGCCGTGCGAATCGGCGCCTGTGCCAGAGGCAAAAACAGCAGCGCATAAGCGATCAGCAGCAGCGCCGAAGTCTGGTACAGCGCCGGCACGTAATGCAGGGCGAAATACACCAGCGTCAGGGCAATCACCAAGCCCGGCAGCGCATGCAACAGATACGGCAAGCGTTCGGCCCAGATCGCCAGTTGGCCCTTGTAACGCACCACCAGCAGCCCGACCGGCACCGCCAGCAACAGGCACAGCGCTGCGCCGCCCAGCGACAGTGCCAGCGACGACAGCAGGGCCTCAGTGATTGCGGCAACCGGGAAGGCTGCCGATGAGCCGACCGCCAGCCAATACGCAAGCATGCCCAGCGGAATCCCGCTGCCGACAATCGCCAGCAACAAGCAGTACAACTGACCGACGACGGCCCATGGCCCCAGTCGAACCTGCTCAGCCTGACGCGCCGCACCTTGGCCGGTGCGCACATGCCGGCCTTTGCCGCGTACACGCAGTTCCAGCCACAGCAGCGCCAGACACAGCGCGAGCAATACCGCCGAGAGCATCGCCGCGTTGGCGTTGCTGAATTCCAGTTCGAATTGCTGATAGATCGCCGTAGTGAAAGTTTGCAGGCCGATGATCGACAGAGCGCCGAATTCCACCAGCATGTGCAAGGCAATCAGCAGCGAGCCGGCCAGCAGCGACGGCCAAAGCAGCGGCAGGGTGACACGGAAAAACACCCCCCAGCGGTTCTGCCCCAGGGTGCGGGCGGATTCTTCAAGGGACGGATCGAGGTTGCGCAAGGTCGCCGCTACCGGCAGAAAGATCAGCGGGTACTTCGACAGGCTCATCACCAGGATCGCCCCGCCAAGGCCTTCGAACTGTGCGCTCAACGACACCCAGGTGAAGCTGCTGACAAATGCCGGCACCGCGAACGGCAGGCACAGAATCACGCCCCACAGGCGCCGCCCCGGCAGATTGCTGCGCTCCAGCAGCCAGGCCAGCGACAAGCCAAGCACGCCGCAGGTGAGCGTCACGCCAACCATCAGTGCCAGAGTATTGCGCAGCAAACCGAACACGTACGGGCGCCACAGCAAGTGCAGCGCCTCAGCCCAGCCGGCCTGCCAGGCTTTCAGGCCGACGTAGGCCAGCGGCAACAGGCTCAGCACCACCAGCAATAAGACCGGCAGCACCAACCAGATTGACGGCCGCTTGCGCCGTGGCACGTAACCCCCGCGCGCGGCGGGGGCGGATAACGATGCGGCCATCAGTTCAGGCCAACTTCACGTTCCAGCTCCAAGGCTTCTTCGGCGTTGCCGAGGTCGGCCGGGGTGACGTTCGGTGCTTGCAGCTCACTGAATGGCTTGAGTCCGCGATCCGATTCCATGCCTTTGTGCAGCGGATACTCGGCGGTGGTCTGGGTGATCACGCGCTGGCCTTCCTCGCTGGCCATGTAGGCGAGCAATTGCTGGGCTTCTTTCGGGTGCTTGCTGGATTTCAGTACCGCTGCGCTGGACACGGTGATCAGCCCGCCGACGTCGCCGCCGGTGAAGTAATGCAGTTTCGAGTCGAGTTTGCCTTTTTCGCGCTGCAGGGCGAACCAGTAATAGTTGTTCACCAATACCGTGGCGACTTCGCCGTTCTCCACAGCTTTAAGCGCGACCATGTTGTTGCTGTAGGTTTTGCCGAAGGCGCGCAGGCCGGTCAGCCATTCTTCGGCAGCGTCACGACCGTGCACCTTGATGATTGCCACGGCCTGTTCCTGGAACGCGCCGCTGGTTGGCACGAAACCGACCTTGCCTTGCCATTTCGGATCGGAGAACCCGAGTACCGATGTCGGCAGATCCTTTTCATCGATCAGCTTCGGGTTGTACGCCACCACGCGAACCCGCGCAGTGACGCCGATCCAGGTGCCATTGCCGGCGACGTATTCTTTCGGCAACACGGCCAGCGTGGCGTCATCGGTCTTGGCCAGCAGGCCTTGTTCGCCAAGATTGTTCAGTGGCGGGGATTCTTCGGTGTAGATCACGTCGGCGGGGGAGCGGTCGCCTTCTTCGATCACCTGGCTGGCGAGCTGGTTGCTGCTGCCTTTGCGCACGTTGACGTGAATGCCGGTCTTGGCCTCGAAGGCTTTGGCGATCGCATCGCCGACTTCCTTGTGTTGACCGTTGTAGAGGGTCAGGGCAGTCGTGTCGGCTGCCTGGGTGAGGGGAGTGGCGAGTGCCAGGCCGAGCAGGGTGTAGGTCAAGCCTCGGCGCAGGGTATTTCGAAACGTCATTCGCAGGGTTCCTCACTGTCGCATTGCAAAAACTTGCAACAATGATAAACGATATTGTTTCTCAGATGCGCCTTGCGGGGAGGGCAGGTGTTTGTTAGGGCCGGTGGCTATTGGTTTTTCAATCGCCAGAAACGCAAAAACCCGCTTTCGCGGGTTTTTGTGAAATTCAAGGTCGTAACCTTGAATTTGAATTGGTGCCCAGAAGAAGACTCGAACTTCCACGACCGTAAGGTCACCAGCACCTGAAGCTGGCGTGTCTACCAATTTCACCATCTGGGCATTCATCGCGAGCGTTGCCGCTGTTGATGTGGCGCACTATACGGAGCGCTTTTTGATCTGTAAACCCCTGATTTGATTTTAATAAATCGGTTTTAACAAATCCGTTCCTTAGAATGCAAAAAACCCGCTTTCGCGGGTTTTTGTGTGAGTCTTGAAACTGATCTAGTCTCAAACTCGAAATTGGTGCCCAGGAGAAGACTCGAACTTCCACGACCGTAAGGTCACCAGCACCTGAAGCTGGCGTGTCTACCAATTTCACCACCTGGGCATGATCTACAGCGCGTCTGCGTTGTCGATGGCGCGCACTATACGGAGCGTCTTTTTAACTGTAAACCCCTGCCAGCAAAAAAAATGATTTTTTTTACCGACGGTGTTCAAAAGGGCTTTCAGGCGGCGATACAAGGCTTTAGAAGGGCCTTATAGAGTCGGAAATTTCCCGTTTGATGGCGCCTATGCCAAACTAACCCGCATATAGACAAGGTGAAAACTCTCTAATGGCCGATTGGCAGTCCCTCGATCCCGAGGCCGCTCGTGAAGCGGAAAAATATGAAAACCCTATTCCTAGCCGCGAACTGATCCTGGCGCATCTCGCCGATCGGGGTTCGCCGGCTGCCCGCGAGCAACTGGTCGAAGAGTTTGGTCTGACCACAGAAGACCAGATCGAAGCCCTGCGCCGCCGCCTGCGCGCCATGGAGCGCGACGCTCAACTGATCTACACCCGCCGCGGCACTTACGCGCCGGTGGACAAGCTCGACCTGATCCTCGGCCGCATCAGCGGTCACCGTGACGGCTTCGGCTTCCTCGTGCCGGACGATGGTAGCGATGACCTGTTCATGAGCCCGGCGCAAATGCGCCTGGTGTTTGACGGTGACCGTGCGCTGGCCCGCGTTTCCGGTCTCGATCGTCGCGGACGCCGCGAAGGCGTGATCGTCGAAGTGGTGTCGCGTGCTCACGAAACCATCGTCGGTCGCTACTTTGAAGAAGGCGGCATCGGTTTTGTCGTCGCGGACAACCCGAAGATCCAGCAGGAAGTGCTGGTCACGCCGGGCCGCAACGCCAATGCGCAGATCGGTCAGTTCGTCGAGGTGAAAATCACCCACTGGCCGACTCCACGCTTCCAGCCGCAAGGCGACGTGGTCGAAGTGGTCGGCAACTACATGGCGCCGGGCATGGAAATCGATGTCGCGCTGCGCACTTACGACATTCCGCACGTCTGGCCTGAAGCCGTTCTGAAAGAAGCGGCCAAGCTCAAGCCGGAAGTCGAAGAGAAGGACAAAGAGAAGCGCATCGACCTGCGCCATCTGCCGTTCGTCACCATTGACGGTGAAGACGCTCGCGACTTCGACGACGCGGTCTACTGCGAAGCCAAGCCCGGCAAGTTGCGCCTGTTCTCCGGCGGCTGGAAGTTGTACGTGGCGATTGCCGACGTTTCCAGCTACGTGAAGATCGGATCGGCCCTGGACAACGAAGCCCAGGTGCGCGGCAACTCGGTGTACTTCCCGGAGCGCGTAGTGCCGATGCTGCCTGAGCAGCTGTCCAACGGCCTGTGCTCGCTGAATCCGCATGTTGATCGTCTGGCCATGGTTTGCGAGATGACCATCTCCAAGTCCGGCGAAATGACCGACTACTGCTTCTATGAAGCGGTGATCCATTCCCACGCTCGTCTGACCTACAACAAGGTCAGCGCGATGCTGGAAACGCCGAAGGTTGCCGAAGCGCGCAAGCTGCGTGGCGAGTACACCGACGTCGTGCCGCACCTCAAGCAGCTTTATGCGCTGTACAAAGTATTGCTGGCTGCTCGCCACGTGCGCGGCGCGATCGATTTCGAAACGCAGGAAACCCGGATCATCTTCGGTTCCGAGCGCAAGATTGCCGAAATCCGTCCGACCACCCGCAACGATGCGCACAAGCTGATCGAGGAATGCATGCTGGCGGCCAACGTGGCCACCGCCGAATTCCTCAAGAAGCACGAAATTCCTGCGCTGTACCGCGTCCACGACGGCCCGCCACCGGAGCGTCTGGAAAAACTGCGCGCCTTCCTTGGCGAGCTGGGTCTGTCCCTGCACAAAGGCAAGGATGGTCCGTCGCCGAAGGATTATCAGGCCCTGTTGGCGAGCATCAAGGACCGTCCGGATTTCCACCTGATCCAGACCGTGATGCTGCGTTCGCTGAGTCAGGCGGTGTACAGCGCCCAGAACGAAGGCCACTTCGGCCTGAACTACGAAGCCTATACGCACTTCACTTCGCCGATCCGTCGTTACCCGGATCTGCTCACACACCGCGCCATCCGCAGCGTGATCCATTCGAAACAGGACACCCCGCACGTTCGTCGTGCCGGTGCGATGACCATTCCGAAGGCGCGTATCTATCCGTACGACGAAGCGGCGCTGGAGCAACTCGGCGAGCAGTGCTCGATGAGCGAACGCCGCGCCGACGAAGCGACCCGCGACGTCGTGAACTGGCTCAAGTGCGAGTTCATGAAGGATCGCGTGGGCGAATCGTTCCCGGGCGTGATCACCGCCGTGACCGGTTTTGGTCTGTTCGTGGAACTGACCGACATTTACGTCGAGGGTCTGGTCCACGTCACCGCGCTGCCGGGTGACTACTACCACTTCGACCCTGTGCATCACCGCCTGGCGGGCGAGCGCACCGGTCGCAGCTTCCGTCTCGGCGACACTGTTGAGGTGCGGGTCATGCGCGTCGACCTCGACGAGCGCAAGATCGATTTCGAGATGGCCGAAAAAACCATCAGCGCACCGATCGGCCGCAAGAAGCGTGGCGCCGAAACCGCAGCACCTGCGGCCAAGGTTGCGGACGAAAAGGCTCCGGCAAAAACCGCCAGCCGTCGTCCAGCCAAGGAGAAGGCAGCGGAGGCCTATCGCCCGAGCGATGCCGTGGCGAAAAACGCCGAGCTGCGCAAAAGCCGCGAATTGAAGAAGGCCTTGTTGGCCGAAGCCAAAAGCGGTGGTAAAGCGGCGTCTGGGGGAAAGACCGGACGGTCGGCGCCTGACAAGGCTGCCGGCGGCAAGCCAGCCAAACCGAGCAAACACCGTAAAGGCCCGCCAAAAGCGGGTTCGGCTCCAGCCAGAAGTGGTGGGGCACGTAAACCGAAGGCGAAGTCATGAGTCAGTTGGAAAAAATCTACGGCGTTCACGCGGTAGAAGCGTTGTTGCGTCACCACCCGAAACGCGTCAAGCAGATCTGGCTGGCCGAAAGCCGCAACGATCCGCGCGTGCAGACTCTGATTGAGTTGGCCAACGAAAATCGCGTTCAGGTCGGCCAGGCCGAACGTCGCGAAATGGACGCCTGGGTTGAGGGCGTGCATCAGGGCGTGGTCGCGGACGTCAGCCCGAGCCAGGTCTGGGGCGAGGCGATGCTCGACGAGTTGCTCGACCGCACCGAAGGTGCGCCGTTGTTGCTGGTGCTTGACGGTGTGACCGATCCGCACAACCTCGGCGCCTGCCTGCGTTCGGCAGATGCTGCCGGCGCGCTGGCGGTGATCGTGCCGAAAGACAAGTCGGCAACCTTGACCCCGGTCGTGCGTAAAGTGGCTTGCGGCGCGGCGGAAGTGATTCCGTTGGTGGCGGTGACCAACCTTGCGCGTACGCTGGAAAAGCTTCAGCAGCGCGGTCTGTGGGTTGTCGGTACGGCGGGCGAGGCTGAAGTCAGCATTTACGACCAGGATCTGACTGGCCCGACCATCCTGATCATGGGCGCCGAAGGCAAAGGCATGCGTCGCCTGACCCGCGAACACTGCGACTATCTGGTGAACCTGCCGATGGCCGGTAGCGTCAGCAGTCTCAACGTGTCCGTGGCGACCGGCGTGTGCCTGTTCGAAGCGCAGCGTCAGCGCGGCGCCAAGGCCAAGGCAGCAGCCAGGAAGTAAGGCTGTACGCCATCAAACTGTGGGAGCGGGCTTGCTCGCGAAAGCGCAATGTCGGTCGACTTGAATGTTGCCTGATGTATCGCATTCGCGAGCAAGCCCGCTCCCACAGTGCTTTTCGGTGATTGTTCAAATAATCACCAATTGCCTTGCACCTCTTCTGTCCCTTCTCTACAATTGCGCCCCTTGCTGTGACGGCAGGCACGCATGTGCCCCGCGCCAGCAAGTCCATAAGTGTCATTCACTCCTTGTCTGACCGTTTTTGAGCGGCAGGCTACAACCCGTAAGGAGCATTCATGCGTCATTACGAAATCATCTTTCTGGTCCACCCTGACCAGAGCGAGCAAGTCGGCGGCATGGTTGAGCGTTACACCAAGCTGATCGAAGAAGACGGCGGCAAAATCCACCGTCTGGAAGATTGGGGCCGTCGTCAACTGGCCTACGCAATCAACAATGTTCACAAGGCTCACTACGTGATGCTGAACGTTGAGTGCACTGGCAAGGCCCTGGCCGAGCTGGAAGACAACTTCCGCTACAACGATGCTGTGATCCGTAACCTGGTCATCCGTCGCGACGAAGCCGTTACCGGCCAGTCCGAGATGCTCAAGGCTGAAGAAAACCGCAGTGAGCGCCGTGAGCGTCGCGACCGTCCTGAGCACGAAGGCGCTGATAGCGTTGATAGTGATGACAGCGACAACAGCGATAACGCTGACGAGTAATCCACGGACCTTTTAAGGAGCCTATCAAATGGCACGTTTCTTCCGTCGTCGTAAATTCTGCCGCTTCACCGCTGAAGACGTGAAAGAGATCGATTACAAAGATCTCAACACTCTGAAAGCCTACGTATCCGAGACCGGCAAAATCGTTCCAAGCCGCATCACCGGTACCAAAGCTCGTTATCAGCGTCAGCTGGCCACCGCTATCAAGCGCGCCCGCTTCCTGGCCCTGCTGGCCTACACCGACAGCCACGGCCGCTGAGACCGGGCAGTCGACAAGTAGCAAAGGATTGAATGCATGCGTGCCTTAGCTGAGTTCATCATGCGCGGCCGCATGCAGGCCACTCTTGTAGTGGCTGGATGTGCAACATTGCCGTTGTTGTATTGGTTGGGTGCTGCCGCCGGGAGCCTGGTGCTTCTGCGGCGCGGATTGACGGACGCCCTTGGCGTCCTGTCCTTGGGGCTGCTGCCGGCTTTGATCTGGTGGCTGTATGCCGATGATCCACGGGCACTTCTGGTGCTGCTGGGGTCTTCGGGGCTTGCGTTGGTGTTGCGCGCAAGCGAATCCTGGGTCCGCACGCTGCTGGTCAGCGTAGTGATCGGAGTGGTGTTTTCAGTGGTGCTCGGGGCGGCGTTTGCGGCCCAGATCGAGATGCTCGCGCAGGCCTTGATAAAGGTCATGCCGGCGCTTCTTGGTGAAACCTACAAGCAATTGTCGGTGGATGAGCAAGCGCGTTTCGCGTCCCTGATTGCACCGGTCCTGACCGGACTGATTGCGGCCCTGTTGCAGATCGTCAGCGTGCTGAGCCTGATTATCGGGCGTCATTGGCAGGCGTTGTTGTACAACCCGGGTGGTTTTGGTCGCGAGTTTCGCGCCATCCGGATCCCGCTGGGGCCGGCGATGTTGCTGCTGGCGTTGATGCTTCTGGGCCCGAATCTCGGTGCACAGATGGCCATGTTGACGCCGTTGTGCAGTGTACCGCTGGTGTTCGCCGGACTGGCCCTGATTCACGGGCTGGTCGGGCAGAAGCGACTGGCCGGTTTCTGGCTGGTGGGGTTGTACGTCACGCTGTTGCTGTTCATGCAGCTGATCTATCCGTTGCTCGTGGTTCTGGCCATTGTCGACAGCCTGATTGATTTTCGCGGTCGTCACGTGTCGAAAGACACCGATAACGCGAACGGTGAAGGTTAAAAGTTAAGAGGATTTCCACATGCAACTGATCCTTCTGGAAAAAATCGCCAACCTGGGCAACCTGGGCGACAAAGTAAACGTTAAGGCCGGTTACGGCCGTAACTACCTGCTGCCTTTCGGCAAAGCTACCGCTGCGACCGCTGCCAACCTGGCTGCTTTCGAAGAGCGTCGTGCTGAGCTGGAAAAAGCTGCCGCAGACCGTAAAGCATCGGCTGAAAGCCGTGCTGCCCAACTGGCCGAGCTGGAAGTGACCATCACTGCCACCGCTGGCGACGAAGGCAAGCTGTTCGGTTCGATCGGTACTCACGACATCGCTGACGCACTGACCGCTTCCGGCGTTGAAGTGCAGAAGAGCGAAGTTCGTCTGCCGAACGGCACCATCCGCAACGTGGGTGAATTCGACGTGGCTGTGCACCTGCACGCCGAAGTTGAAGCCACCGTACGCGTTGTCGTGGTAGCAGCTTAAGCAACACTTGTCGGCTGGCACCCTCGGGTGCTTGCCGGTAACATCGGGCACGATCCTGTTTACAGGTCGTGCCCTTTGTCTTTCTGGTACTCCCGTTTTCAAACCTGACTCCAAGTGGCCATGAACGAAATCTCCGCTCCCGAGCAATACGATCTGCAAACCGCCGCGCTGAAAGTGCCGCCGCATTCCATCGAGGCCGAACAGGCTGTACTCGGTGGTCTGATGCTGGACAACAACGCCTGGGAGCGCGTGCTCGATCAAGTCTCCGACGGCGATTTCTACCGGCATGACCACCGTTTGATCTTCCGTGCGATCGCCAAACTGGCCGATCAGAACATGCCGATCGACGTCGTGACCCTTGCCGAGCAATTGGACAAGGAAGGTCAGACGTCCCAGGTCGGCGGCCTCGGTTACCTGGGCGAACTGGCGAAGAACACGCCGTCGGTCGCCAACATCAAGGCCTACGCGCAGATCGTCCGCCAGCGTGCGACGCTGCGCCAGTTGATCGGCATCAGCACCGAAATCGCCGATGCGGCCTTCAACCCTGAAGGTCGTACCGCCGAAGAGATCCTCGACGAAGCCGAACGGCAGATCTTCCAGATCGCCGAGGCGCGGCCAAAAACTGGCGGCCCGGTGGGCGTCAACGAACTGTTGACCAAGGCCATCGATCGCATCGACACCTTGTTCAACACGGCTGACGCAATCACCGGCCTGTCCACCGGCTACACCGACCTCGACGAGAAGACCAGCGGCCTGCAACCGTCCGACCTGATCATCGTCGCCGGCCGTCCATCGATGGGTAAAACCACCTTCGCGATGAACCTGGTGGAAAACGCCGTACTGCGTAGCGAGAAGGCGGTGCTGGTGTATTCCCTCGAGATGCCAGGTGAATCGCTGATCATGCGTATGCTCTCGTCGCTGGGGCGTATCGACCAGACCAAGGTGCGTTCCGGCCAGCTGGAAGACGACGACTGGCCGCGCCTGACCTCGGCGGTCAACCTGCTCAACGACCGCAAGCTGTTCATCGATGACACCGCGGGCATCAGCCCCTCGGAAATGCGTGCGCGGACCCGGCGTCTGGTGCGTGAGCACGGTGATGTCGGCCTGATCATGATCGACTACCTGCAGCTGATGCAGATCCCTGGTTCCAGCGGTGACAACCGGACCAACGAGATTTCCGAGATCTCGCGATCCCTGAAAGCCCTGGCGAAGGAATTCAACTGCCCGGTGGTGGCGCTTTCGCAGCTCAACCGTTCCCTGGAACAACGTCCCAACAAGCGCCCGGTGAACTCCGACTTGCGGGAATCCGGAGCGATCGAGCAGGACGCCGACGTCATCATGTTCGTGTACCGGGACGAGGTCTATCACCCGGAAACCGAGCACAAGGGCATCGCCGAAATCATCATCGGCAAGCAGCGGAACGGTCCGATCGGTTTTATTCGCCTGGCCTTTATCGGTAAATACACCCGCTTCGAAAACCTCGCGCCGGGCAGTTACAACTTCGACGACGATGAGTAAATTCTTCATCGTTTGAGCTGACGCCTTCGCGAGCGAGCCCGCTCCCACACTTGGAATGCATTCAAATGTGTGTGCGGGCTTGCTCGCGAAGGGGCGTGGCGTAATTTCCGACCACAGCCGTCGGAATTGGTCAAAATTTGTGCTATATTCCGCGCCCGCGAAATTCAATGAAAGCCAACACCGGTTATCGACATGCAAGCAGCCAAGCCGTTATTTGACTATCCAAAGTACTGGGCCGAATGTTTCGGGCCAGCGCCGTTCCTGCCGATGAGCAGGGAGGAGATGGATCAGCTCGGCTGGGATTCCTGCGACATCATCATCGTCACCGGTGATGCTTACGTCGATCACCCGTCGTTCGGCATGGCGATCATCGGCCGGCTGCTCGAGTCCCAGGGCTTCCGCGTCGGGATCATTGCCCAGCCGAACTGGCAGTCCAAAGACGACTTCATGAAGCTCGGCGAGCCGAACCTGTTCTTCGGCGTCGCGGCCGGCAACATGGACTCGATGATCAACCGCTACACCGCGGACAAGAAAATTCGCTCCGACGACGCCTATACCCCGGGTGGCATGGCCGGCAAACGTCCGGATCGCGCGAGCCTGGTCTATAGCCAGCGTTGCAAGGAAGCGTACAAGCATGTGCCGATCGTACTCGGTGGCATCGAAGCTTCCCTGCGCCGTATCGCTCACTACGACTACTGGCAGGATCGCGTGCGCAACTCGATCCTGATCGACGCCAGCGCCGACATCCTGCTGTACGGCAACGCCGAGCGGGCGATTGTCGAAGTCGCGCAGCGTCTGTCCTACGGGCACAAGATCGAAGACATCACCGACGTGCGCGGCACCGCGTTCATCCGTCGTGACACGCCGCAAGGCTGGTACGAAGTCGATTCCACGCGTATCGACCGTCCGGGCAAGGTCGACAAGATCATCAACCCGTACGTGAACACCCAAGACACCCAGGCCTGCGCCATCGAGCAAGAAAAGGGCCCTGTGGATGATCCCGAGGAAGCCAAGGTCGTACAGATCCTGGCCAGCCCGAAGATGACCCGCGACAAGACCGTGATCCGCCTGCCGTCGATGGAAAAGGTGCGTAACGACCCGGTCCTGTACGCCCACGCCAACCGCGTGTTGCACCTGGAGACCAACCCGGGCAACGCCCGTGCGCTGGTGCAGAAACATGGCGAAATCGACGTCTGGTTCAACCCGCCGCCGATTCCGATGACCACTGAAGAAATGGACTACGTGTTTGGCATGCCTTACGCGCGGGTTCCGCACCCGGCGTACGGCAAGGAAAAGATCCCGGCCTACGACATGATCCGTTTCTCGGTGAACATCATGCGTGGCTGCTTCGGTGGCTGCACCTTCTGCTCGATCACCGAGCACGAAGGCCGGATCATCCAGAACCGTTCCGAAGAGTCGATCATTCGCGAAATCGAAGAGATCCGCGACAAGGTGCCAGGCTTCACCGGCGTCATTTCCGACCTTGGCGGCCCGACCGCGAACATGTACCGCATCGCCTGCAAGACGCCGGAAATCGAATCCGCGTGCCGCAAGCCGTCCTGCGTGTTCCCGGGGATCTGCCCGAACCTGAACACCGACCACTCGTCGCTGATTCAGCTGTACCGCAGCGCCCGTGCCTTGCCGGGTGTGAAGAAGATCCTGATCGCTTCCGGGCTGCGTTACGACCTCGCGGTCGAGTCGCCGGAGTACGTCAAGGAGCTGGTGACCCACCACGTCGGCGGGTACCTGAAGATCGCCCCGGAACACACCGAGGAAGGTCCGCTCAACCAGATGATGAAACCGGGCATCGGCAGCTATGACAAGTTCAAGCGCATGTTCGAGAAGTACACCAAGGAAGCGGGCAAAGAGCAGTACCTGATTCCGTACTTCATCGCCGCCCACCCGGGCACCACCGACGAAGACATGATGAACCTGGCGCTATGGCTCAAGGGCAACGGCTTCCGTGCCGACCAGGTGCAGGCGTTCTACCCGTCGCCAATGGCTACCGCCACCGCGATGTACCACTCGGGCAAGAACCCGCTGCGCAAGGTCACGTACAAGAGCGACGGCGTCACCATCGTCAAGAGCGAAGACCAGCGTCGCCTGCACAAGGCGTTCCTGCGTTATCACGATCCGAAAGGCTGGCCGATGCTGCGCGAAGCGCTGATTCGCATGGGCCGTGGTGATCTGATCGGGCCGGGCAAGGATCAACTGATCCCGGCCCATCAGCCAGCGACCGACAGCTACCAGAGCGCCCGTCGCAAGAACTCGACACCGGCCGGCAGCCACAAGGTCGCGAAAGAGAAGACCACCAAGATTCTCACCCAGCACAACGGCCTGCCGCCGCGTGCCAGTGACGGTGGCAATCCTTGGGACAAGCGTGAACAGGCCAAGGCGGCGGCGTTCGCCCGCAACCAGCAGGCGGCCAAGGAGCGCAAGGACGCGGCCAAGGGCAAAGGGCCGAAGCCGGCTCGCAAGCCAGTGGTCCCGCGCTAAGCCGCTTTTCAGCTCAACAGAACGCCAACCTTCGGGTTGGCGTTTTGCATTTCAGGGTTCAAGAAATGTGCTGAAACGACTGACCCCTTCGCAAGCAAGCCCGCTCCCACATTTGGAATACGCTCTCCGGTGGGAGCGGGCTTGCTCGCGAAGGCGTCCTCAAAGGCGCCGCATCAACAAATGCCGCCACATTTAGGCGCAACTTCGCTAAACCATTTCCCCGCATCGCCCGATTTTGGTGCTGTACTGCCCTGAGCATTCCGGGAAAGCGCCCAAGCCCCTGCATGGCATAAGTCTTGCGCGCTTTCGAATACGCTTAGGCTCGCAGGAGGCACGCCGTGTCGATTCATGTCGCATTGCATCACGTCACGCATTACCGCTACGACCGTGCTGTCGAACTCGGTCCGCAGATCGTTCGCCTGCGCCCGGCTGCCCACAGCCGCACGCGGATACTGTCGTATGCGCTGAAAGTCTCGCCCGAGCAGCATTTCATCAACTGGCAGCAGGACCCGCAGGGCAACTACCTCGCGCGTCTGGTCTTCCCCGAGAAAACCGACGAACTGCGCATCGAGGTTGATCTGCTGGCCGAAATGGCTGTGTTCAACCCGTTCGACTTCTTCCTCGAACCCTACGCCGAGACAATCCCCTTCGCCTACGCGGTCGATGAACGTAAGGAACTGGCGCCGTACCTCGAAACCCTGCCGCTGACCCCGGCTTTCAAAGCCTATCTGGACGGCATCGATCGCACGCCGCTGCCCGCCGTGGATTTCCTGGTGATGCTCAACCAGCGCCTCAGCGAAGACATCCGCTACCTGATCCGCATGGAGCCGGGTGTGCAGACCCCGGAGCACACCCTCGAACACGCCTCCGGCTCCTGCCGCGATTCGGCGTGGCTGTTGGTGCAGTTGCTGCGTAATCTCGGGTTGGCCGCACGGTTTGTCTCCGGTTATCTGATTCAACTCACCGCCGACGTGAAAAGCCTCGACGGCCCGTCCGGCACCGAAGTCGACTTCACCGACCTGCACGCCTGGTGCGAGGTGTACTTGCCCGGTGCCGGCTGGATCGGTCTGGATGCCACGTCCGGATTATTCGCCGGTGAAGGGCATATCCCGTTGGCCTGTAGTCCCGATCCGTCCTCGGCAGCGCCGATCAGCGGCTTGGTCGAGCCATGCGAATGCCAGTTCAGCCACGAGATGTCGGTGGAGCGGATCTGGGAAGCGCCACGGGTGACCAAGCCCTACACCGACGAGCAGTGGCAGGCGATTCAATCGCTGGGCCGACAGATCGATGCCGATCTGCTGCAAGGCGATGTTCGCCTGACCATGGGCGGCGAACCGACCTTTGTCTCCATCGACGACCCTGACGGCGCCGAGTGGAACACCGCCGCGCTAGGCCCGGACAAGCGCCGGCTCTCCGCCGAACTGTTTCAGCGCATGCGCAAGCATTACGCGCCGAAAGGCCTGGTGCATTTCGGTCAGGGCAAGTGGTACCCGGGCGAGCAATTGCCGCGCTGGTCGCTGAACTGTTACTGGCGCCGGGACGGCGTGCCGATCTGGCACAACAATGCGCTGATCGCCGACGAACAGCAGGATTACGGCGCCGACGGCGTGCTGGCCGGGCGTTTTCTGGCGAGTGTCGCCGAGCGCCTGAAGTTGCCCGCCCGCTTTGTGTTTGCGGCCTACGAAGACAACTTCTATTACCTCTGGCGCGAGGGCGCGCTGCCGAGCAACGTCAGCGCCGAAGACTCACGGCTGGAAGAACCGCTGGAGCGCGCGCGTCTGCGCAAAGTCTTCAGTCAGGGCCTGGATAAAGTGATCGGCCAGGTGCTGCCGCTGGCGCGCACCGCCAAGGGCGATCAATGGCAGAGCGGGCGCTGGTATCTGCGTGACGAGCATTGCCGACTGGTGCCGGGAGACTCGCCGCTGGGTTATCGCCTGCCGCTCGGTTCGCAGCCATGGGTGAAGGCCGCCGAGTATCCGTTCATTCATCCCAACGATCCGAATCAGGACTTCCCACCGCTACCGGATGCGGCCCAGCTCAACAGCCACGGCGAGGCGGCCCC
Organism: Pseudomonas sp. H1h; assembly: GCF_000633255.1. Taxonomy (GTDB): domain Bacteria; phylum Pseudomonadota; class Gammaproteobacteria; order Pseudomonadales; family Pseudomonadaceae; genus Aquipseudomonas. Next base: position 168,251 of record NZ_AYMJ01000020.1, on the reverse strand, counting down.
GGCGCAGGAGCGCGCAGCGAAAGTCGACGAGTCCGCCGACTGGCTGACTCGCACCGCATTCTGTGCCGAGGCGCGCGAAGGGCGTCTGTATCTGTTCATGCCGCCGCTGGAGCGTGTCGAGGATTATCTGGAACTGGTGGCGGCTATCGAGGCCACCGCCGAAGAGCTGCATTGCCCGGTGCTGCTGGAAGGTTATGAGCCGCCGAGTGATCCGCGCCTGAGCAACTTCCGTATCACCCCGGACCCGGGCGTGATCGAGGTCAACGTGCAGCCGTCCGCGTCCTGGGACGAACTGGTCGAGCGCACCGAGTTTCTCTATGAAGAGGCACGGCAAACTCGCCTGACCACCGAAAAATTCATGATCGACGGGCGTCACACCGGCACTGGCGGCGGCAACCATTTTGTCCTCGGTGGCGCGACCCCGGCGGACTCGCCGTTCCTGCGCCGCCCGGATCTGTTGCGCAGTCTGATCAGCTATTGGCATAACCACCCGTCGTTGTCCTACCTGTTTTCCGGCTTGTTCATCGGCCCGACCTCGCAGGCGCCACGGGTCGACGAGGCGCGCAACGACGCCTTGTACGAACTGGAAATCGCTTTTGCGCAGATGCCGCAAGCGGGCGAGGAGTGTCCGCCGTGGTTGGTGGATCGGCTGCTGCGCAATTTGCTGATCGACGTCACCGGCAATACTCACCGTGCCGAGTTCTGCATCGACAAACTGTATTCGCCGGACGGGGCGACCGGGCGCCTCGGTCTGCTCGAGTTGCGCGCGTTTGAAATGCCGCCGCATGCGCGCATGAGTCTGGCTCAGCAGTTGTTGCTGCGGGCGCTGGTTGCGCGATTCTGGCGTGAACCGTATGCGCCGCCAAAACTGGCGCGCTGGGGCACCGAACTGCACGACCGGTTCATGCTGCCGCACTTCATCGAGCAGGATTTTGCCGACGTCATCGTCGAACTCAACAGTGCCGGTTATCCATTGCGCGCCGAGTGGTTCGCCGCGCATCTGGAGTTCCGTTTCCCCAAGGTCGGCGATTGGGCGGTCAATGGCATCGAACTGGAACTGCGCCAGGCGCTGGAGCCTTGGCATGTGCTGGGTGAGGAGGGCACGGCGGGCGGCACGGTGCGCTATGTCGATTCGTCGCTGGAGCGTCTGCAGATCAAACTCAACGGGCTGCCGCCACAACGTTACCTGCTGACCTGCAACGGCGTCCCGGTGCCGCTGCAGCCGACCGGGCGCATCGGCGAGTTTGTTGCCGGAGTGCGCTTTCGGGCCTGGCAACCGGCCAACTGCCTGCAACCGACCATCCCGGTGCACGCGCCGCTGGTGTTCGACCTGCTCGACACCTGGATGCAGCGCTCGCTGGGCGGCTGTCAGTACCACGTGGCGCACCCGGGCGGGCGCAACTACGAGACGCTGCCGGTCAATGCCAACGAAGCGGAGAGCCGGCGCATGGCGCGGTTTTTCCGCATCGGCCACACGCCAGGGAAACTTCCGATACCGAACCTGACAATCTCCGACGAGCTGCCAATGACGCTCGATTTGCGACGTTTCTGAGCCCTGCACGACATGCGGATTTTTCGTATATCCGCGTGTCATGCGCCTGCGTTAGTCTGACCGTTCCTTGCTGTCTGCCGAGCTTTCCATGCCTGACCTGCTAGACCGCTACCCGCGCACTGCGGGCACTTATCACGAACTGCTGGATGACAGCGGGGAGGTGCGCGCGCATTGGCGGCGGCTGTTTGATCAGTTACAGCGCAGCAGCCCGGCGCAACTGGTGCAGCGTCAGGCGTTGCTGGCGCGGCAGATCCAGGAAAACGGCGTCACCTATAACGTTTATGCCGATCCAAAAGGCGCGGATCGGCCGTGGGAGCTTGACCTGCTGCCGCACGTGATCGCCGCTGACGAGTGGCAGCATCTGTCAGCCGGGATTGCCCAGCGTGCGCGCCTGCTCAATGCCGTGCTGGCCGATCTGTATGGCCCGCAGCGGTTGATCAGCGAAGGACTGTTGCCGGCGGAACTGGTCTTTGGCCACAACAACTTTCTTTGGCCCTGCCAGGGCATTGCGCCGCCGGAAGAGGCCTTTCTGCATCTGTACGCCGTGGACCTAGCGCGCACGCCAGACGGTCGCTGGTGGGTCACCGCGGATCGCACCCAAGCGCCTTCGGGAGCGGGTTATGCGCTGGAAAACCGTACGATCGTGTCCCGCGCCTTTCCCGAGTTGTACCGCGACTTGAAGGTGCAACATCTGGCCGGATTCTTCCGCACGTTGCAGGAAACCCTCGCGCGTCAAGCACCGAGCGACGATGACGCACCGCTGGTGGTGCTGCTGACGCCCGGACGCTTCAACGAAAGCTATTTCGAACACCTGTATCTGGCGCGCCAGCTCGGTTATCCACTGGTGGAGGGCGGCGACCTGACGGTGCGCGACGCCACCGTGTACCTGAAAACCCTCAGTGGCTTGCGTCGGGTGCACGCGATCATGCGCCGTCTGGATGATGACTTCTGCGATCCGCTGGAGCTGCGCACCGATTCGGCACTTGGTGTTCCCGGTCTGCTTGAGGCGGTGCGCCAAGGGCGCGTGCTGGTCGCCAATGCACTGGGCAGCGGCGTGCTGGAGTCTCCGGGACTGCTCGGGTTTCTGCCAAAGATCAATCAGTACCTGTTCGGCGAAGAGTTGATCCTGCCATCCATCGCCACCTGGTGGTGCGGTGAGCCACCGGTGCTGGCGCAGGCGCTGGAAAAACTGCCGGAGCTGCTGATCAAACCGGCGTTCCCCTCACAAAGCTTTGCGCCGGTGTTCGGCCGGGATCTGAGTGAACAACAGCGTCAGGCGCTCGCCGAACGCATGCAGGCCCGGCCTTATGCCTACGTGGCGCAAGAGCTGGCGCAGCTGTCACAGGCACCGATCTGGCAAGCCGTGGACGGCCAGTTGCAACCGCGGGCCATCGGCATGCGCATGTACGCCGTGGCCAGTCGCGATGGTTATCGCGTGTTGCCCGGCGGCCTGACCCGGGTGGCCGCCGAGGCCGATGCCGAAGTGGTGTCGATGCAGCGCGGCGGGGCGAGCAAGGACACCTGGGTGTTGGGCGAGCGCCCGCCCAGTGGCGAGCAGTGGAAGACTCAACGCAACGTCGGCGTGCACGATCTGGTACGACGCGACCCGTACTTGCCGTCGCGGGTGGTGGAGAATCTGTTCTGGTTCGGCCGCTATTGCGAGCGTTGTGACGACAGTGCGCGATTGCTGCGAATCATGCTTGCGCGCTATGTCGACGGTGACGACCCGCAAGCCTTGCAGGCGGCGGTCGAACTGGGCGAGCGCCTGATGTTGTTGCCGGAGGAGGGCGAGCTGCCGGAGCGCTTGCTGGCAGCGCTGCTTGGCGAAGACTGGTCGTTCAGCCTGCGTTCCAACCTGCAACGCCTGCAGTGGGCGGCCTCGCAGGTGCGCGGCAAACTCTCGCGGGAAAACTGGCAGGCTCTGGTGGAGTTGCAGCGCGAAGCTATGGAGCTGGACACTGACGAGCCGGACTTCGGCGAGCTGCTGGATTTTCTCAACCGTTTGGTGATGTCACTGGCGGCGCTGTCCGGTTTTGCCCTGGACGACATGACCCGCGACGAAGGCTGGCGCTTCCTGATGATCGGCCGGCGCATCGAGCGCCTGCAGTTCCTCAGCAGCAGCCTCGCGGCGTTCCTGCGCGGTAGCGCCGCGTTCGATCAGGCGGGGCTGGAGTGGCTGCTGGAACTGGGCAACAGCAGCATCACTTACCGTTCCCGTTATCTGGCGGTGGCGCAGTTGATTCCGGTGCTCGACTTGTTGCTGCTCGACGAACAGAACCCGCATGCGGTGTTGTTCCAGTTGAAACTGGTGACCCGCACGCTGAAGCGCTTGAACGATGATTTTGGAGTGCCCCGCGAGGCCGGGCTGCCGCAACTGGTCGAGCGGCTGGCACGCTTTGATCTGGGTTGCCTGGAAAATTCGCTGTTCGGCGAGTCCAGCGTGCGCGCCGCACTCGATGGTCTGGCGGGCTTGTTGCAAGACATCGCCGAGGCCAGCGGGCAAGTCTCGGATCGTCTGGCCCTGCGTCACTTTGCCCATGTCGATGATGTCAGTCAGCGCACGGTGTCCGTCTGATGAGCGCGCATTACCAGATCTTCCACGACACCTGTTATCACTACGACAGTCCGGTGTCGCTGGCGCAGCAATTGGCGCACCTGTGGCCCCGTGAATGCACATGGCAGCGCTGCACCGAACAGCAATTGCTGATCAGTCCGGAGCCGACGAGCCGGCGCGATGAACTCGATGTCTTCGGCAACCCGCTGACCCGTCTGGCGTTCGAGCGACCGCACGACGAGTTGCAGGTCAACGCACGGCTCACCGTTGAAGTGCTGGCGCGGCCGCTGGCGGACTTCAGTCTCTCCCCGGCGTGGGAGCAGACGCGCAATGCGCTGACCTACAGCAGCCAGCCGTTGTCGGCCCCGATGCTGGAGGCTTGTCGTTATCGCTTTCAGTCACCCTACGTGCACCTGAAGCGCAGCTTTGTCGAGTTCTCTGAAAGCTGCTTCCCGCCGGGCCGGCCCTTGATGCTCGGCGTGCAAGCCTTGATGCAGAAGATTTTCAGCGAGTTCACCTTCGATGCCGAGGCCACTCAGGTGGCGACGCCGCTGGTGGAGGTGCTGGAGCGACGGCGTGGCGTGTGTCAGGACTTCGCCCATCTGATGCTCGCCTGCGTGCGCTCGCGGGGGCTGGCAGCGCGTTACATCAGCGGTTATCTGCTGACCCAGCCACCGCCGGGTCAGCCGCGGCTGATCGGTGCCGATGCGTCGCATGCCTGGGTGTCGGTGTTCTGTCCGGTGTTGGGCTGGGTGGATTTTGATCCGACCAACAATGTGCAGCCGGCGCTGGAGCACATCACCCTGGCGTGGGGCCGGGACTTTTCTGATGTGTCGCCGTTGCGGGGGGTGATTCTGGGGGGCGGCAGTCACGACCCGGAAGTGCGGGTCACCGTAATGCCACTGGAGGAGTGAAGATCAAATGTGGGAGCGGGCTTGCTCGCGAAAGCAATTGTTCAGTCACATCCAGAGTGAATGTTCCGACGCTTTCGCGAGCAAGCCCGCTCCCACAGGGATTGTGTTCAAGGTTTCAGCAGTTTGCTCAGGCGTCGGGCGCCTGATCTTTCGGTGCATCAACATCATCATCGTTGTCAGTCGCCACTTCACCGTCAGGGTTCAGTGCCGCTTCTTCAGCCATTTGTTTCTTGCGCTGAAGCTTTTCCTCTTTCTTCTGCTCCTTTGCCAGGTCTCGTTGACGTTTGGCGAAGGAGTAATTGGGTTTGGCCATGGGCGATCCTCTTGGGTCGAAGGTGAGGTTGAGCGGCGCGTATTCTGCCCTGTATCGGTGTCCGGCGGTTAGCCGGGTTTTTGGTCGACCCACTTGGGGGTGACGGTCGGCTTCCACTGATCGAGGGCGTCGAGCAGGGTTTGTGGCGATTCGCTCACTTGCAGCATGTCACGGTGTGGAGCGCGAACGAAGCCTTCGCCGACGATATGGTCGAGAAAAGCGGTGAGTTTGCTGTAAAAACCATTCACTTCCAGCAGGCCCAGCGGCTTGCCGTGATAGCCAAGCTGGCCCCAGGTCCAGACTTCGAACAGCTCTTCCAGCGTGCCGAGGCCGCCGGGCAGCGCGATGAACGCATCGCTCAGTTCGGCCATGCGTGCCTTGCGCGCGTGCATGCCGTCGACCACTTCGAGGCGGGTCAGGCTTTTGTGGCCGATTTCCTTGTCCATCAGGCTTTGCGGGATGATCCCGATCACTTCCCCGCCGGCGGCCAGTGCGGCGTCGGCGACAAGCCCCATCAACCCCACGGCGCCACCGCCATAGACCAGGGTCAACTGGCGCTCGGCCAGCGCGCGGCCAAGCGCTTTGGCGGCTTCGGTGTAAGCCGGATCAGTGCCGGCGTTGGCACCGCAAAATACACACACGGATTTGAGAGACATGCCTTCCTCCTGGGTCAATCCGTCACAGGGTAATGGCTGGCACGCCTTGATCCAAGGGCTAAACTTCGCGCTCTGGCGATTCAAAGGTACCGCTGGCGCCACAGGCGTAGGCGGCGAGCAAACTGCACAACAGACCGTTAAAGAACATGACAGGCACTCCGTCTCAGTAGATGGGCCGATCATAGGGCCGGCCGGGGAATCTGGCCGGTAGATTGTTTCGATGAGTGTCATAGCCTGAAAGTTGTATACAATTTTTGACTCAAGTCATAGGAACTTGCGAAGATTTCAGGCAGTCTTTCCACCATTCGTGTTTTTGTTAACCCTGCCTTGGAGATTCACCATGTTTTCCAAAGTTGTTGCGGTATCCCTGCTGGCGCTGGCCAGCAGCCAATTGATGGCTGCCGAGTGCAAAACCACCGTTGACTCCACCGACCAGATGTCCTTCAACACCAAGGAGATCGTGATCGACAAGAGCTGCAAGACCTTCACCGTCGAGCTGACCCACTCCGGCAGCCTGCCGAAGAACGTCATGGGCCATAACCTGGTCGTCAGCAAAACCGCTGACATGCAGCCGATCGCCACTGACGGCCTGGCCGCAGGCATCGACAAGAACTACCTGAAAGACGGCGACGAGCGCGTTATCGCTCACACCAAGATCATCGGTGCCGGCGAGAAAGACACGCTGACCATCGACGTATCGAAGCTGGCCGCTGGCACTGATTACGGCTTCTTCTGCTCGTTCCCGGGCCACATCTCGATGATGAAAGGCACCATTGCTGTCAAGTAAGCAGGTTTACCGCGTCATCGTTCTTCGCGAGCAGGCTCGCTCCCACAGGTTCTGTGTCTGACACCTGAAACCCTGTGGGAGCGAGCCTGCTCGCGAAGGGGCCCGACAGATGACCTGGTCAAAGAAAAGCCCGCTGAGGATCATTCCTCAGCGGGCTTTTTCATTCCATCGGCGATCAAGGCGCGAACGGCATGACACGCTTGTGATGGGTCTTGTTGTAGGTCGCGACGATGATATCGAACGCTTCCTGGCGCACCGGCTCGCCGTGCAGGAACGCGTCGATCTCGGCGTAGGTCACGCCATGGGACGCTTCGTCCGGTTTGCCCGGTGACAGGTCTTCCAGATCCGCGGTCGGCACTTTCTCCACCAGCGACTCCGGCGCACCGAAGCTGCGTGCGATTGCCCGGACCTGGTTTTTCACCAGGCCGCTGAGCGGCGCCAGATCACAAGCGCCGTCACCAAACTTGGTAAAGAAACCCATCACGGCTTCTGCCGCATGGTCGGTGCCGATCACCAGACCGTGCGCTGCGCCGGCGATGGTGTACTGGGCGACCATGCGCATCCGCGCCTTGGTGTTGCCGAGCACAAAGTCCACCGACACCGCGTGCTTGCCTTCAAACGCCGCGACTTCACTGGCCAGCGACTTGACCGCCGGGCCGATGTTGACGGTGTGGCGCTCGTCCGGGGCGATGAAGTCCACCGAAGCTTGTGCGTCGTGCTCATCGAACTGGGTTTCGTACGGCAGGCGCACGGCGATGAACTTGTAGCTGTGGTCGCCGGTGCGCTCGCGCAGTTCGCGCATGGCGCGCTGGGCCAAGAGACCTGCGGTCAGCGAATCGACACCGCCACTGATGCCCAGCACCAAGGTCTTGAGACCGGAGTTGACCAGGCAGTCCTGGATGAAGGTGATGCGCCGGGCGATTTCCGCTTCGAGGGCCTGGTGGCCGGCGAATGGCGGTTGGACCTTGAGCTGTTCAGCAATCTCACGCTGTACGGCTTGCATGAATTCACTCCTTGCTAGATAGACTGGAAACGGCAGGAACCTGGAAAACGTGTCGCAAATAGGCGACAAAGTTGGGGTCTTTACAGTGAGTCTTGCCGGGCTCGTCGGAGATCTTCGCCACCGGCTGGCCGTTGCAGGCAGTCATTTTAAGCACGATGCTCATCGGTTCGACACCCGGAATGTCACAGGTCAGGTTGGTGCCGATGCCAAAGCTGACGTTGATCCGACCGTGCAGCGCGCGGAAGATCTCCAGCGACTTTGGCAGGCTCAGGCTGTCGGAGAACACCAACGTCTTGCTCATCGGGTCGATGCCGAGCTTGTGGTAGTGGGCGATGCACTTTTCGCCCCACTGCACCGGATCCCCGGAATCGTGGCGCAGGCCGTCGAAGAGCTTGGCGAAGAACAGGTCGAAATCGCCGAGGAAGGCATCGGTGGTGATGCAGTCGGTGAGGGCGATCCCCAGCAAACCACGGTATTCCCGTACCCAACAATCGAGGGCGGCGATCTGGCTGTCGATCAGCCGTGGGCCGAGTTGCTGGTGGGCCATGATCCACTCGTGGGCCATGGTGCCCAGCGGTTTCATGTCCAGTTCTCGGGACAGATGCACGTTGCTGGTGCCGACGAAGCGCCCTGGGAAATCGTGCTTGAGCACGTTCACCACTTCTTCCTGCACGCGATACGAAAAGCGCCGGCGGGTGCCGAAATCGGCGACCTGCAACTGCGCCAGTTCATCGGCCGAGGCGTTGGCGCTGAGCCAGTCGAACTTGCGATACAGCTGTTCACGCGCCTGCACCAGTTCAATTTCCCGGTAGCGATAGCGGTTGCGCACTTCGCTGACGATCGCCAGCAGCGGCACCTCGTACAAAATCACATGCAGCCACGGGCCACGCAGACGGATGAACAGTTCGCCGTTTTCGATGCCGGTGTGCAGGTAGCGCAGGTTGAAGCGGAACAGCCCGAGAAACCGCAGGAAATCCGGTTTGAGGAAGCTGATGCGCTCGAGAAAACTCAACTGGTCGGCGCTCAGGCTCAGGTCGGCCAGACGCTCGATCTGATAGCGGATCTCGGCCAGATACGGCCGCAGGTCCTCGCTGTTACGGCAACGGAACTCCCATTCGACTTCGACGTTGGGGTAGTTGTGCAGCACCGCCTGCATCATCGTCAGTTTGTAGAAGTCGGTGTCGAGCAGGTTCTGCACGATGCGATCGGCAAACACACTCTCGCTCATAAACGGGGTCTCCTGGTGCACCGCGCATGGCGCGGTATCAAACAATGGTGCTAGTGGCGCATATCAGCGGTGGGGATTGCCAGCGCTTTTTTGCTTTCAGGTGAAAGATCCTCTGACGCCATACACCCTAGCCCACAGAACTTGGCTATTTTCGGTTGCGCCTCAAGCGCGGCTTGAATGACTTGCTCAAGTTGTTCCCCGCTTTTTAAATAATCAGCCAATAGAGAGTGTTTGGATATTAGAGGGATTTCAACTGCTTTGATCAAGGCTGCTCTGAGCATTTCTTGGGTGACTATTTTATACATGAATCACACCTCCTTTGAAGGTGATCTGTTCCAGTGTGTCGACGCCGAGTAATGTCCTTCGATTTTTTTTCAATCGTGACAGTTCGAAAAAAAGCATTGCTCTTTAAAGTTTATGTTTCAGTGGTAACTAGGTTTTTTCGGCAAAGCCATTATTTATTCTAATGGCTTTGTATTTTTTTGAACTAAGTTTGAATAGGCTGTTTGCTGATGTTTGAGGACTGAACGCACTCGCGATGAGGGCCGCGGTGCCGTGGCGGCCACGCTATAGGATCAAGATCCAGATCAAGGAATTTGCTTGAATCGAAAACTGGAGTCTTGACGCCGGCACGGCGTTGTTCGTCGTAGTCGCGCAAAACACGCATGCTGATTTTGAAGAGCAGGAACATGGCGACCAGGTTGACGAGCGCCAGCAGCGTCATGGTGATGTCGGCGAAAGCCAGAACAGTTGACAGATCTTCGACAGCCCCCCAGAACACTAATATCAACACCAGCGCACGATAGAAAAACAGCGTTTTTCGTGGTTCAGCAAATATGAACCGCAAGCTGTTTTCTCCCAAGTAGTAGTTGTACAACATTGCGGTAAAGACGAATAACGCAAGCATTATGCTGATAAATATCCGCCCCCATTCCCCGACGACGGCTGCCAGCGAGTTTTGCGCCAGAGCAATCCCGTCACCTTCAAACCCCGGTGTGTAGAAACCTGAAAGCAAAATCAATAACGCTGTACAGGTACAGATGACGAATGTATCGATGAAAACACTCAGCGCTTGTACGGCGCCTTGTGCAACCGGGTGTTCGATCTTCGCTACCGAGGCGACATTGGGAGCACTGCCGAGTCCTGCCTCGTTGGAGAAAACGCCTCGTCTGACACCCATGATGATTGCACTGCCAACCATTCCCCCAAACGCCTGATCCAGACCAAACGCGCTTTTGATAATGGTCATCAGCATGGCCGGTACCTGATCGAACTGCAGAGCGATCACATAGGTAGTGACGCCGACGTAGGCGAGAACCTTCAGTGGAACCAGAAGATCGGCTACCGCAGCTATGCGTTTTATTCCGCCGACGAAGACAGCTCCCAACATCAATGAAAGTACGAGCCCCGAGTACGTAGGCGACAAGCCAAATGCATCGTTTAGTGAGTGTGATACCGCATGGGATTCGAGACCATTGATTGCAAAACCGAAGGTCACCAGCAATAACACTGCCGAGATCATCCCGAGCCAGCGCTTGTCCAGACCGTGCTGGATGTACCAGGACGGGCCTCCGCGATACAGGCCTTTGCCATCGCTGCGCTTATACAGTTGCCCTAACGTACACTCGAAGAAGCTGCTCGACATGCCTAGAAGAGCGGTCATCCACATCCAGAATACTGCGCCGGGCCCGCCCATGCTCACTGCAATCCCGACGCCAACTATATTGCCAGTACCGACACGGCCGGCAAGGCTGAGCGTCAATGCCTGAAATGAACTCAAATGATGGCTGCTAGCGCGCCAGCTGCCGTGGAGAACGCCGAACATATGGGGGAAATATCTGAACTGGACAAATTTCGACCGGATGGTGAAGTAGCCTCCCAGTCCTAGAACTAAAGGTATCAATACCTTGCCCGACAGAAAGTCGTTGATGATGTCTAGCATTCAAAGCTCCTTGCTATTTAGAGTGCTGGCGTATTAATGGTGTCTGCGTTTCAGGAGTCGTAATATCCAGCCATATTTCATTCGATGCAATTTCGCAAGTTGCTTAAATGTGATGCGAGTTGCTGCTATGGTTGCCGCCTCTTGATTTCTGTTGGGTCATTGTATGTGTGAATTTCTTCCGGCTAACTTGAAGCTGCTGTGTGGTCACTACAGATCTGTCGCAGAAGTTTGTAGGAAACTTCGAATTAATCGTGGGCAATTCAATAAGTATCTTTGTGGGAAAAGCGTTCCAACACCTTTCAATCTCAAACGCATTTGTGATTTTTTTGGCGTGGAAGAGTTTGAGATAGGTTTGCCGCCGGAGCAATTTATTGCCCTGATTGGCGATAAGGCTAATAAGAATCAGGCCTCGGGAGCAGCGGTGGCATCACGGATAATGCATGAACACCTTCGTCAACAGTCTTCACCTGAACTGAAAACCCATGTCGGCTACTACTATGAGTATTACCATGCTATGACTGAACCTGGCTCCATCCTGTGTTCGCTTGTGCACGTGCGGGAGGAAGGTGATGACATTGTTTACGAGCGAAACGAGCGCTTACAGATTGCCGGGGCGGGAGGGGATTTTGAACGGTATCAATATCTGGGTATTGCTTATTACCTGCGCGATCGCCTGTTTTTTGTCGATTATGAATCGCTGACTTCAAACGAGATCAGCCAAACCATTCTCATCCCGAGTTTCAAAAGCTGTATCACGCGGCTCAATGGTTTGAAGTTGGGGGTTTCTGCTGCTGATCACCGTGCTCCTTCTTGTTCAAGGGTCGTTTGGGAGTTTCTTGGGCGCGATATCAATCGGGTCGATGCTTATCGGCGCGTTCGGCTGTACAAGCCGGATGATTGCGCTATAGACGCCGATTTGCGTGCACGTCTCGCTCAAGCCCAGGTTGTGGATAGCTTGTTTGTGATCGCCTGACGAATTCCCTGGAGCTGCCGAAGGGAAATCAGTCGTCGTCGGGGCTATCGATCTGCTCCAGCATCCACTTCACAAAATCGCGCACCTTCGGCACTTCCGCCGCATGTTCCGGGTAAGCCAGGTAATAGGCGTCGGAACTGGGCATTGCATGCTGCCAGGGAATGACCAGTTTGCCGTCGGCCAATTCCTCTTCCACCAGAAAGCGTGGCAACAGCGCCACGCCGCAGCCGACCTGGGCGGCGCGGATGCACATATAAAAGGTTTCGAAACGCGGCCCGTGGTAGCTGTGTTCGGTGTGGTAACCCTGACTGTCGAACCAGTCGTGCCACGCCTGTGGGCGCGAGGCGTTTTGCAGCAGCACCAGATCGGTCAGATGCGTCGGGTCGGTGAATGGCTGATCCGGCAGGCTGCCCGGCGCACAGACCGGCACCAGCTCTTCGCCGAACAGCTTCAGGCACTCGGTGCCGGGGCGTGAACCCTGGCCGAAATAGAACGCCAGATCGCTGCGCCCCTGCAGCAAATCATCCGCCTCTTGCTCGTTGCAAAGATCGAGATGGATCGACGGATGGCGCAGACGCCAGCCCTTCAGGCGCGGTACCAGCCAGCGGGCGCCGAAGGTCGAGGGCGTAGAGACGCGCAGGACTTCGGTCTCGCCGCCGTAGGAACGCAGGTAATGCGTCGACATTTCCACTTGGGTGAGGATTTTTCGGACTTCCACCAGGTACAAATCCCCGGCCGGGGTCATTTGCAGGCGACGACGCACTCGCCGGAACAACAAGTGCTGCAACAATTCCTCAAGCTGCGCCACTTGCTTGCTGACAGCGCTCTGGGTCAGGTTCAGTTCCTCGGCGGCCCGGGTAAAACTCAGGTGCCGGGTCACGGCCTCGAAGCACTGCAATGCGGTGATCGACGGCAGGTGGCGTTTATTCAGCATGGGTGATCCCTTTTTCTTGTCTTTCTATGCGCAGCATGAATAAACGGAATGATATCTCGCGTAAAGGTCGTTTGTTGCCTCGTCGTACTGACGCTACAACTAAAGGCCTGCCCGGTCGTGAACATTCGGCCGCACCCATTCAGTTTTTCGCTTGAGGAGTGACCCATGGTTGCCGCATTGCTTGATCGTCTTGGCGTGAACCCGGCCCTGTACCAGAACGGCAAAGTGCCGGTGCATTCGCCCATTGACGGCAGCCGCATCGCCGCCGTGAACTGGGAAGGCCCGGCCGAAGTCGAGCAGCACATCAGTCGCGCAGATCATGCGTTCGAACAATGGCGCAAGGTGCCGGCCCCGCGTCGTGGCGAGCTGGTGCGCCAGTTCGGCGAAGTGTTGCGCGAGTACAAGGCTGACCTCGGCGAGCTGGTGTCGTGGGAGGCGGGCAAGATCACCCAGGAAGGTTTGGGCGAAGTGCAGGAGATGATCGACATCTGCGACTTCGCCGTCGGCCTGTCCCGTCAACTGTACGGCTTGACCATCGCCTCCGAGCGCCCGGGCCACCACATGCGTGAAACCTGGCATCCGCTGGGCGTGGTCGGCGTGATCAGTGCCTTCAACTTCCCGGTTGCGGTGTGGGCGTGGAACACCACGCTGGCGCTGGTCTGCGGTAACCCGGTGGTGTGGAAACCGTCAGAAAAGACCCCGCTGACCGCGCTGGCCTGCCAGGCGCTGTTCGATCGCGTGGTGAAGAATTTCACCGATGCTCCGGCGCATCTGTGCCAGGTGATCATCGGTGGTCGCGATGCCGGCGAGGCGCTGGTGGATGACCCGCGCGTTGCGCTGATCAGCGCCACCGGCAGCACCCGCATGGGCCGCGAAGTGGCGCCGAAAGTCGCCGCGCGTTTTGCCCGCAGCATCCTCGAACTGGGCGGCAACAACGCGATGATCCTCGGCCCGAGCGCCGATCTGGACATGGCCGTGCGCGCCATTCTGTTCAGTGCGGTCGGCACTGCCGGTCAGCGTTGCACCACCTTGCGCCGCTTGATTGCCCATGAGTCGGTGAAGGAAGAGATCGTCACCCGTCTCAAGGCCGCCTACGCGAAAGTGCGCATCGGCCATCCGCTGGAAGGCAATCTGGTCGGCCCGCTGATCGACAAGCACAGCTTTGAAAACATGCAGGACGCGCTGGAGCAGGCGTTGAGCGAGGGCGGCCGGGTGTTTGGCGGCAAGCGTCAGCTTGAAGCGCAATTTCCCAACGCCTACTACGTGTCGCCGGCGATCGTTGAAATGCCGGAGCAGAGCGATGTGGTCTGCAGCGAAACCTTCGCGCCGATCCTCTACGTGGTCGGTTACAGCGACTTCCAGGAAGCGTTGCGCCTGAACAACGCAGTGCCACAAGGCCTGTCGTCGTGCATCTTCACCACTGACGTGCGCGAGGCCGAGCAGTTCATGTCGGCGGTCGGCAGCGACTGCGGCATCGCCAACGTCAACATCGGGCCGAGCGGCGCGGAAATCGGCGGGGCGTTTGGTGGCGAGAAAGAGACCGGCGGTGGTCGCGAGTCGGGCTCAGACGCCTGGCGCGCGTACATGCGCCGCCAGACCAACACCGTGAACTACTCGCTGGAGTTGCCGCTGGCGCAGGGCATTACCTTCGACTGACAGGTGGATCCCCCCCCTGTGGGAGCGAGCCTGCTCGCGAAAGCGCTGGGTCAGACGACATCGATGTTGGCTGATATACCGCTTTCGCGGGCAAGCCCGCTCCCACAGGGTATGCAGTGTTTGGCAGGTTTCTGTTGGAGTCTGGCAATGCCGTTACGCGAAGAATGTCTGTGGGAAAAACTCACGCCGCAACGCCCGGATAACGCCGCGCTGCGCGGCGCAGTCAAAGTCGATGTCTGCGTGATCGGCGCCGGGTTTACCGGGTTGTCGGCGGCGCTGCATCTGTTGGAAAAAGGCAAGCGCGTCTGCGTGCTGGAAGCGCATCGCGCCGGGCACGGCGGTTCCGGACGCAACGTCGGGCTGGTCAACGCGGGGATGTGGATCCCGCCGGACGAGATCGAGGCCGGGTTTGGCGAGGCCGTTGGCAGCCAGCTCAACCGCATGCTCGGGGCGGCGCCGGCGCTGGTGTTCAGCCTTGTGGATAAATACCACATCGATTGCCAGTTGCGCCGCGAAGGCACCCTGCACATGGCGCACAACGCCAAGGGCGAGGCGGATCTGCGCAGTCGCGAGCAGCAATGGAAACGCCGCGGCGCTCCGGTCGAACTGCTGACTGGCAAGGCCTGCGAGCAGGCCACTGGCACGCAAAAAATCGCTGCCGCACTGCTCGACCGCCGCGCGGGCACCCTCAACCCGATGGCCTATGTCACCGGGCTGGCCAATGCGGTGAAAGGCCTGGGCGGGCAGATGTTCGATCACTCGCCCGTCACCCGCCTCGAACGCCAGGGCCAGCAATGGTCGGTGCAAACCGAGCAGGGCTCAGTGCTTGCCGAACAAGTGGTCATCGCCTCCAACGCCTACACCGAAGGCGACTGGACCGAACTCAAGCGCAATTTCTTCCCCGGTTATTACTATCAGGTCGCTTCGGTGCCGCTGACCGAAGACGCGGCCCAGGAAATCCTCCCGGGCGGGCAGGGCTCGTGGGACACGCGGCAGGTGCTGAGCAGTATTCGCCGCGACAAGGACGGCCGGTTGTTGCTGGGCAGTCTGGGTAACGGCAATCAGAAACCGACCTGGTTTCTCAAGGCCTGGGCCGACCGGGTACAGCAACATTACTTCCCCAACCTGAAACCGGTGGAGTGGGAGTGCACCTGGACCGGGCGCATCGCCTTCACGCCCGATCACCTGATGCGCCTGTTCGAGCCGGCGCCCGGCCTGGTCGCCGTCACCGGTTACAACGGTCGCGGCGTGACCACTGGCACCGTGGTCGGCAAGGCCTTCGCCGATTACCTGTGTCACGGCAATCCTCAAGCCCTGCCGATCCCCTTCGCACCGATGCAGCCCTTGGCCGGTGTCGGCTTGCGCAGTTGCCTGTACGAGGCCGGGTTCTCGCTGTATCACGCGGGCCAGTGCCTGCGCATCGTCATTTGAGTGTTGAAATATGTTGCCGGAAGCGGCGCTTTTCGACGCAACGACTAGCCTGTAATGGTGCGGGTTGTAGCAGTCCCGCACCAGCAGTGTGCAGTTCGGTGACGCGAGCTGTTACAGGCTGGTTGCACGTCGTTTGGTGCCGCGGTTGCAATGATGGCGCAAGCGGGTTGCGCCCACGATTTAAAAAGGTTTCACCTTCCGCGGTTTAGACGGTTGCACGCCCAATGAAAATGGGAACGAAACAGTCGAAATAACAAGAAAGCAGCGACTTTTTGAAGAATAAAAAACCGATGGCACGGCGCTTGCTCAGAGCATTCAGTGAAGTGAAGTCGCAGTGCCAACTAAAAAAAACCTTGGAGCACCACCTCATGTCCCAGACGTTTTACAAGAAAGGCTTTCTGGCCCTCGCAGTCGCAACTGCGCTGGGTGTTTCTGCGTTTGCTCAAGCTGATGTGAAAATCGGTGTAGCGGGTCCAATGACTGGCGCCAACGCGGCATTTGGCGAGCAGTACATGAAGGGTGCACAGGCAGCGGCGGACGCGGTCAACGCGGCAGGCGGCGTCAACGGCGAGAAAATCGTACTGGTCAAGGGCGATGACGCCTGCGAACCGAAACAGGCGGTGACGGTCGCCAAGGACCTGGTCAACCAGAAGGTTGCCGGTGTGGTCGGTCACTTCTGCTCTTCCTCCACCATTCCAGCCTCGGAAATCTACGACGAAGCCGGCGTCATCGCGATCACCCCGGGTTCCACCAACCCGCAAGTGACCGAGCGCGGCCTGAGCGCCATGTTCCGTATGTGCGGGCGTGACGACCAGCAAGGCATCGTGGCTGGCGACTACATCGTCGACGTGCTCAAGGGCAAGAAAGTCGCGGTGATCCATGACAAGGACACCTATGGTCAAGGTCTGGCCGATGCGACCAAGGCGCAGCTGATCAAGCGCGGCGTGACCCCGGTGATCTACGAAGGCCTGACCCGTGGCGAGAAAGACTTCAGCGCCCTGGTTACCAAGATCCGCGCTGCGGGCGCCGATGTCGTGTACTTCGGCGGCCTGCACCCGGAAGCCGGTCCGCTGGTCAAGCAACTGCGCACCGAAGGCCTGAAAGACGTGAAGTTCATGTCTGACGACGGCATCGTCACCGACGAACTGGTGACCACTGCCGGTGGCCCGCAATACGTCGATGGCGTGCTGATGACCTTCGGCGCCGACCCGCGCCTGCTGCCGGAAAGCAAGGCGGTGGTCGAGCAGTTCCGCAAGGCTGGCACCGAGCCTGAAGGCTACACCCTGTACGCCTATGCTTCGATCCAGACCTTGGCCGCCGGTTTCAACGGCGCCAAGTCCAACAGTGGCGAGAAAGCCGCCGAGTGGCTGAAAGCCAACCCGGTGAAAACCGTCATGGGCGAGAAAGCCTGGGACAAGAAGGGCGACCTGAAAGTGTCCGACTACGTGGTTTACCAGTGGGACGCGAGCGGCAAATACCATCAGCTGGAAAAACAGAAGTAAGGGCTGACGCGATCAGCTGAACAGCCATTGCTCCATGTGGGAGCGAGCCTGCTCGCGAAGACGGAATGACTGCCAACACATGTGTTGAATGTTCAACCGCTTTCGCGAGCAGGCTCGCTCCCACAGTGGACAGAGGCGGTTTGACTGATCGTGTCTGCATTGCTCCGACGTAAATCTGTATTTTTCCTAGAAGAGCCGCCCGCCCACCGGTGGGCAGGTTCTCATTGCGTGAGATTGCGTTATGGATGGTATTTTCCTGCAGCAACTGGTCAACGGCCTGACCCTCGGGTCGGTCTATGGCCTGATCGCCATCGGCTACACAATGGTCTACGGCATCATCGGCATGATCAACTTCGCCCACGGCGAGGTTTACATGATTTCTGCTTACCTGGCGGCAATCAGTCTGGCTCTGCTGGCTTACTTCGGTATCGAATCCTTCCCGCTGTTGATGCTCGGCACGCTGGTCTTCACCATCGTCGTCACTGGCGTTTATGGCTGGGTGATCGAACGCGTCGCCTACAAACCTCTGCGCAACTCCACCCGACTGGCACCACTGATCAGCGCCATCGGGATCTCCCTGATCCTGCAAAACTATGCCCAGATCAGCCAGGGCGCCCGTCAACAGGGTGTTCCAACGCTGCTCACCGGTGCCTGGCGCATCGACGTCGGCACAGGCTTCGTCCAACTGACCTACACCAAGGTGTTCATTCTCGTCGCCGCGTTCGTCGGCATGGGCCTGCTGACCTACGTGATCAAGTACACCAAGCTCGGCCGCATGTGCCGCGCCACCCAGCAAGACCGCAAGATGGCTTCGATTCTGGGGATCAACACCGACCGGGTGATTTCCTACGTGTTCATCATCGGTGCAGCGATGGCGGCCCTGGCCGGCGTGCTGATCACCATGAACTACGGCACGTTCGACTTCTACGCAGGCTTTGTCATCGGCATCAAGGCGTTCACTGCCGCGGTGCTTGGCGGGATCGGCTCGCTGCCCGGCGCGATGCTTGGCGGGATCATCCTTGGCATCTCCGAGTCGCTGTTCTCGGGCCTGGTCAACTCCGACTACAAAGACGTGTTCAGCTTCTCGCTGCTCGTACTTGTTCTGGTCTTCCGGCCGCAGGGCCTGTTGGGCCGTCCTCTTGTGTCGAAGGTGTAAGCGATGTCTTCAACCACTCAAAAAAACATCGATATCAAAAAAAGCCTGGTTGAGGCGATTCTTGCCGGCCTCATTGCCCTGATCGTCTTTGGCCCGATTGTCGGCGTGGTGCTCGAGGGTTACAGCTTCAACCTCCAACCGACCCGCGTGGCCTGGATCATCGGCATTGTCATGATTGGCCGCTTTGCCCTCAGCCTGTTCCTGCAAACGCCCAGAGGCCTGAAGATTCTCGACGGATTCGAGAGCACCGGTTCCGGTGTGCATGTGCTGCCTGCCGATCACAAGTCCTCGCTGCGCTGGATTATCCCGTTACTGATTGTGCTTGCGGTCATCGTGCCGTTTGTTTCCAACTCCTATCTGTTGGGCGTGGTCATCCTCGGGCTGATCTACGTGCTGCTGGGGCTGGGGCTCAATATCGTGGTCGGCCTCGCTGGTCTGCTCGACCTCGGTTATGTGGCGTTCTACGCCATCGGTGCCTACGGTCTGGCGCTGGGTTATCAATACCTCGGGCTGGGCTTCTGGACCGTGCTGCCACTGGCGGCGATCACCGCAGGTCTTGCCGGCTGCATCCTCGGTTTCCCGGTGTTGCGTCTTCACGGTGACTATCTGGCGATCGTGACCCTGGGCTTCGGTGAAATCATTCGCCTGATCCTCAACAACTGGCTGTCGCTGACCGGTGGCCCGAACGGCATGCCGGCGCCGCTGCCGACGTTCTTTGGTCTGGAGTTCGGCAAGCGGGCGAAGGATGGCGGGGTGCCGTTTCACGAGTTCTTCGGCATCGCCTACAACCCGGACGTGAAGTATTACTTCATTTACGCGGTGTTGTTCCTGGTGGTGCTGGCTGTGCTGTACATCAAGCATCGTCTGGTGAAGATGCCGGTAGGCCGCGCCTGGGAAGCTTTGCGTGAAGACGAAATCGCCTGTCGCTCGATGGGCCTCAATCACGTGCTGGTCAAACTCTCGGCGTTCACTATTGGAGCATCGACAGCCGGTCTGGCCGGGGTGTTCTTCGCCACCTATCAAGGCTTCGTCAACCCGACCTCGTTCACCTTCTTCGAATCGGCGCTGATCCTCGCCATCGTCGTGCTCGGCGGTATGGGTTCGACCATCGGCGTGGTGATCGCGGCGTTCGTGCTGACCGTTGCCCCGGAACTGCTGCGCGGCTTCGCTGAATACCGCGTGCTGCTGTTCGGCATCCTGATGGTGTTGATGATGATCTGGCGACCACGCGGGCTGATCCGCATCAGCCGTACCGGGGTCACTCCACGCAAAGGTGCCATTCACTATGAGAGGACTGCGCCATGAGTGAAGTCGTACTCTCTGTGGAAAAACTGATGATGCACTTCGGTGGCATCAAGGCCCTGAGCGATGTCAGCCTCAAGGTCAAACGCAACTCGATCTTCGCCCTGATCGGCCCCAACGGCGCAGGCAAGACCACCGTGTTCAACTGCCTGACCGGCTTCTACAAGGCCTCTGGCGGCAAGATCGAACTCAACGTGCGCGGCCAGCAGACCAACGTCATCAAACTGTTGGGCGAGTCGTTCAAACCGACCGATTTCGTTTCGCCGAAATCCTTCCTCAGTCGCCTGTACTACAAGATGTTCGGCGGTACGCACCTGGTGAACCGTGCTGGCCTGGCCCGGACGTTCCAGAACATTCGCCTGTTCAAGGAAATGTCGGTGCTGGAAAACCTGCTGGTGGCCCAGCACATGTGGGTCAACCGCAACATGCTGGCCGGCATCCTCAACACCAAGGGCTATCGCAAGGCCGAAAGCGACGCGCTGGATTGCGCGTTCTACTGGCTGGAAGTGGTGGATCTGGTGGACTGCGCCAACCGCCTGGCCGGTGAGCTGTCCTACGGCCAGCAACGCCGTCTGGAAATTGCCCGGGCCATGTGCACGCGACCGCAGATCATCTGCCTCGACGAACCGGCCGCCGGCCTCAACCCTCAGGAAACCGAAGCGCTGAGCGCGATGATCCGGCTGCTGCGCGACGAGCACGATCTGACCGTGGTGCTGATCGAACACGACATGGGCATGGTAATGAGCATTTCCGACCACATCGTGGTGCTGGATCACGGCGTTGTCATCGCCGAGGGCGGCCCCGAGCAAATCCGTCACGATCCGAAAGTGATTGCCGCCTACCTGGGCGCCGACGAAGAGGAGCTGGTATGACCCGACCGATCCTCGAACTCAAAGACCTCGACGTGTTCTACGGTCCGATCCAGGCCCTCAAGGGCGTATCGCTGCAGATCAACGAAGGGGAGACCGTGAGCCTGATCGGTTCCAACGGCGCGGGCAAATCCACGCTGCTGATGTCGATCTTCGGCCAGCCACGGGCCGCGGGCGGGCAGATCCTTTATCAAGGCGTCGACATTACCCACAAGTCATCGCACTACATCGCCTCCAACGGCATTGCGCAGTCGCCTGAAGGGCGGCGGGTGTTCCCCGACATGACCGTCGAGGAAAACCTGCTGATGGGCACCATCCCGATTGGTGACAAGTATGCCAAGGAGGACATGCAGCGCATGTTCACGCTGTTCCCGCGGCTCGAAGAGCGCCGCACTCAGCGGGCGATGACCATGTCCGGCGGCGAGCAGCAGATGCTTGCCATTGCCCGGGCATTGATGAGTCGGCCAAAGCTGTTGCTGCTCGATGAACCGAGCCTGGGCCTGGCGCCGATCGTGGTGAAGCAGATCTTCGCAACGCTGCGCGAACTGGCGAAAACCGGGATGACGATCTTTCTGGTCGAACAGAACGCCAACCATGCGTTGAAGCTGTCGGATCGCGCGTATGTGATGGTCAACGGCGAGATTCGCCTGACCGGTACCGGCAAGGAACTGCTGGTGAACGAGGAGGTGCGCAACGCCTATCTGGGCGGGCACTGACGCTTCTTGAGTTGTCCACAAGCCCCGCGACGAAAGTCCCGGGGCTTTTTACATCTCAAACTCACCGCAAGTTCTGATCTTCGCCATTTTTCAGAATTGTGGAAAACAAATTCCCGAAGCTGCCAAAGCGCGACATATAGACGCTGCAAATGGCTGTTTTTCCACAGTTTTGACTTGTCCCCGTTTGCTGTGGAACTGGCTGTGAATAACGTGGGAGTAGCTGGCTGCAGCCCTTTTGAAACGTGGCTTGCAGGGCGGTGAGTGTTTTTTGATCAGGCGTTTTTACTGGAGCTGAAGCCGTCGTTGTCAACCTTTTTATACTCGCGACCAGACAGACGATTCCATGTGAGCAAGCCTGTGGATAAGTCTGTGACTAAACTCTGGAAAGACCGCGCTGAGGGCCGTAATTACTGGCCTCGCGCAATCACTGAGGTGACTGGTCGGTCGTGCAAAATGCCATGCCCGGCACAACTGCCGCTTCAGGGTCAAGCAAAAAACTTTCTATTTCCCGCGCAAAGCCTTGTGTGGCGTGGCTTTGCGCGTTTCCACTTGCCCCCGGAAACTGTGGAAGGGACTGTGGATAAGGTGCGCGCACATGGCTACAGGCCACGGTCGCTATAGGTTTGGCAGGGTTGGTTGTTTTTTGTACAGCTTGTGGGTGTTGCCCGTGAAAGCGCGGGCGGGCATGCTGCCTGCTGATTTTCTATTCCAGGGGCTGCCCCGGCGGCCGAAGCAAGGAGAACACGATGTCCAACACCCTGTTTATCACCGGCGCGACGTCCGGATTTGGTGAAGCCTGTGCCCGCCGTTTTGCCGAGGCTGGCTGGAAACTGGTGCTGACCGGCCGTCGTGAAGAACGCCTCAGCGCTCTGTGCGCCGAGTTGTCGAAGCAGACCGAAGTGCATGGCCTGGTGCTTGATGTGCGTGATCGCAAGGCGATGGAAGAGGCAATCGCCAATCTGCCGCCATCCTTCGCCAAGCTGCGTGGCCTGATCAACAACGCCGGGCTGGCGCTGGGCGTCGATCCGGCGCCCAAGTGCGACCTCGACGACTGGGACACCATGGTCGACACCAACGTCAAAGGCCTGATGTACAGCACCCGTCTGCTGCTGCCGCGTCTGATCGCGCATGGTCGCGGTGCCGCCATCGTCAACCTCGGCTCCATCGCCGGTAACTATCCTTACCCGGGCAGCCACGTGTATGGCGCGACCAAGGCGTTCGTTAAACAGTTTTCGCTGAACCTGCGTTGCGACCTGCAAGGCACTGGCGTGCGCGTCAGCAACATCGAGCCGGGTCTGTGCGAAAGCGAGTTCTCGCTGGTGCGTTTTGCCGGTGACCAGGAGCGTTACAACGCCACTTACGCCGGGGCCGAGCCGATCCAGCCGCAGGACATCGCCGAGACCATCTTCTGGGTGATGAATGCGCCGGCGCACATCAATATCAACAGCCTCGAGCTGATGCCGGTGAGCCAGACCTGGGCCGGGTTTGCCATCGAGCGTAACAAGGCCTGAGACCGGGTTGAGGCCATTCGCGAGCAGGCTCGCTCCCACTTTGCAATGCATTCCTGTGTGGGAGCGAGCCTGCTCGCGAAGGGGGCAAATCAGCCAAAATAGGGCAATAAGGTAAACTCATCTCCGATAAACCCCACCGCGCCCCGCGGTTCAAGGGTTTTTAGAGGAGGCTACGTGAGTAACCGAGGTGAGCAGGCGCTGCTCAAACAATCGACCATCCTGATGTTCGCGGTGTCGATCGCCGGGATCGTCACCGGTTTTATTTCTGGTTCGCAATCCATCCTTTTCGATGGTTTTTTCTCGCTGATCGCCACCTTCATCAAAGTACTGATGCTGATCACCGCCAGGCTGATCGCCAAAGAGAGCAATCATCGCTTCCAGTTCGGCTTCTGGCATCTGGAGCCGATGGTGTTGCTGATCGAGGGCAGTTTCCTGCTGTTGATCGCCATCTATGCGTTTCTCAACGGTGTGTTCGGCATCATCAACGGTGGCCGCGAGATCGAACTGGGGCTGGTGATCATTTATGCGGCGGTGTTCACCGTCGTTGAATTCGCCTACTTCTTCTACGTGCGTCGACGCAATCGCAAACTCAAGTCCAGCCTGATCCAGTTCGACAACATCAGTTGGCTGGTGGACGCGATGCTGTCGGTCGGCCTGTTGATCAGTTTTCTCGCGGCGCTGTTGCTCAAGGCTCAGGGCTTTGAGGAGTGGGCAAAGTTTGTCGACCCGCTGATCCTGATCGTGCTGGCCCTGACCATGTTGCCACCGGCATTCAAGATCCTTGGCCCGGCGCTGCGCGATGTACTGGGCATTGCCCCGGACACGCTGGATGACCAGGTGCGGCAGGTGATGGAGGCGGCGAAGGTCGAGCATGGTTTCGACGATTACGTGACCTACGTGCAGAAGCACGGGCGGGCGCGATTCATCGAGATTCATGTGGTGTTGCCGGCCGATTATGCGCTGAGCAGCGTGGGTCAGCTGGATACGCTGCGTGAGGAGATTTCGGCGCAGTTGGGCGAGCCGGATGCGGCGCGATGGTTGACCATCAGCTTTACCGGCGACAAGAAGTGGATTGCCTAGAGACCGTGTAATGGCTATTCGCGAGCAGGCTCGCTCCCACACTGGAATTGTGCCGGACACAATATTTGTGAACAGCACAGGTCAACTGTGGGAGCGAGCCTGCCCGCGAAAGCTGTCTGTCAATCAACGCAGATAGTCGGCCAGCCCGCTGTAGCACGTCGCCAAGTGATAAGGCGTCGTCGACGGCATGTCCTTGCGGCTGACTTCACCCTGCTCATCCCGGCACTCATGCCACCCGCCCGCATGCAGAAACCGCTGCTGCAGCGCTTGCAACTGGCACAGCACCGTAGCTTCGCTGCCCGGGCGCAATGTCAGTGCACGCAGGTATTCCGCCTGAGCCCAGATGCGCTGGGTCGAATCCTTCGGCCGTCCATCCAGTTGCAGATCGAGCATCGCCCGCACCGCACCTGAAGGCTGTTCAACGCCGAACTGTTCGGTGAAAGCGAATGCCCGGTCCAGCGCCGCGTGCAGTTTCGAGCCGCGCAGCAATGGCGACGATTCCAGCAGGAAATACCATTCGAACTGATGGCCCGGTTCGTACCAGTTATCCACAGCGCCCAGCGGTTTCTCCATCAGCACGTTGTCTTGCGGGTCGACGAAGTGTTTGTGCATGGCTGTGCATAACTCGACCAATGCTTGCTGCGTCTGCGCATCTTCGCGCACGGCGAGGGTGGCGAGGAATGCTTCGGCCAGGTGCATCAGCGGGTTTTGCAACGGGCCGGTTTGCAGGCTGCTCCAGTCGCGGTCCAGGCATGCTTCGTACAAGCCATCGCCGGTGGCAAAGCGTTGGGCGATAACTTCCAGTGCGGCGTTGAGCGTGGATTCCACCAGTGGCTCGCCGGACTTGGCCCAGTAATGTGCGCAGGCGAACAGGATGAAGGCGTGGGTGTAGAGGTCTTTGCGTTGATCCAGCGGCTGGCCCTGCGCATCGATGCTGTAGAACCAGCCACCGTGCTCGGCATCGTGGAAGTGCCGTTGCAGCGAGCGGAACAGTGCGGCGGCGCGCACATCGGCGTTATCCACAACCCCGATCAGGCTGGAAAACAGATACAGCTGCCGTGCGCAGGCCATCGCTCGATAGCGTTGTGGCAACAGCGGCTGGTGGGCGGCGTCCAGTGCTTCGTAAGGCAGCGCCATGTCGGCGTTCCAGCCCGGGCCTTGCCAGAGCGGCACGATCACGTTCAGAAAGTGCTGTTGCACGTCGCTGAACAGGGCGGTCAATTCAGGCAGGGAGGTGGAGCGGGAAGCATGGGGCATTGGCGGACGTCGTCACGGCTGGGGCGATTGCGCGACATGGTAGCAGAGCGGCGGCCTGATGAGACGGGTGTCTGTCAGTCCGCCTTCGCGAGCAAGCCCGCTCCCACAGTGGATTTGCAGCGTACACAAAACCTGTGAGAGCGGGCTTGCTTGCGAAGGGGCAGTTCAGGCGATAGAGATCAACCGGCCAGCAACCACGCGCCAGTCACTGCCGAAGCCGCACCCGCCAGTCGCACCAGCGGCGCGGCAGCCTGTGGCAGGACGCGAACAACCGCATAACCCGCCGCATGCAACGCAGCAGTCGCAGCCACGAAACCGGCGGCATACGCCCAAGGGCTGGTCATGTCCGGCAACTCCAGGCCATGCGCCACACCATGGAACAACGCAAACAGCGCCGTTGCGGCCACCGCGATCACCAGCGGCGGACGCACGGCCAGCGCCACCGCCAGACCCAGCGCCAGCACGGACGCGGCGATCCCGCTTTCCAGCGCCGGCAGCTCCAGCCCTTCGAACCCGAGCATCCCGCCGATCAGCATAGTGCCGACAAACGTGCACGGCAGCGCCCAGCGCGCGGCCCCTTGCTGCTGCGCCGCCCACAGGCCGACCGCGACCATCGCCAGCAAGTGGTCGAGGCCGCCGATCGGGTGGCTGATACCGGCGACCAGACCGCTGTCGCCGTGGCCCGGGTGGGCGAAGGCCAGTGCCGGGGTCAGCAGCAGCGCCACGGCGCCGAGAATGCGTTTGAGTGTCATGGATAAGCTTCCTTGTTGGTCAATAAGTCAGGCGGCGTTCAGCAGGCCCTGGCGCTCGATGAAGGCGATGATCTCGTCCAGGCCCTGGCCGGTTTTCTGGTTACTGAAGACAAATGGCTTGCCGTTGCGCATGCGCTTGGTGTCGCTATCCATCATTACCAGCGAAGCGCCGACCAGCGGCGCCAAGTCAATTTTGTTGATCACCAGCAAGTCCGACTTGCAGATACCGGGCCCACCTTTGCGCGGGAGTTTGTCGCCGGCCGAGACGTCGATCACGTAGATGGTCAGGTCAGACAATTCCGGGCTGAACGTTGCCGACAGGTTGTCGCCGCCGGACTCCACCAGAATCAGGTCCAGCCCCGGAAAGCGCCGGTTCAGTTGGTCGACCGCCTCGAGGTTGATCGAGGCGTCTTCACGAATCGCCGTGTGCGGGCAGCCACCGGTTTCCACGCCGATGATCCGTTCAGGTGCCAGCGCTTCGTTGCGCACCAGAAAATCGGCGTCTTCGCGGGTGTAGATGTCGTTGGTGACGACGGCCAGGTTGTAGCGTTCGCGCAGCGCCAGGCACAGGGCCAGGGTCAATGCGGTCTTGCCGGAACCGACCGGACCGCCGATGCCGACGCGCAGGGGTTGTGTGTTCATGTGCTTCTCCAAGATGACAGGCCCTAGGAACGGAACAGGCGGCTGTACTGGCGCTCATGCGCCATGCACGCCAGGGACAGGCCAAACGCGGCGCTGCCCAGGTGTTCGGGATTGATGCGGGTGGCGTCCTGCTGCGTCTGTTGCAGCAGTGGCAGCAGTTCGCTGGTCAAGCGCTGGGCGGCTTGCTGGCCCAGCGGCAGGGTTTTCATCAAGACGGCGAGCTGGTTTTCCAGCCAGCTCCACAGCCACGCCGCGAGGGCGTCCTGCGGGCTGATGCCCCAGGCGCGAGCGGCGAGTGCCCAGCCGAGGGCCAGATGCGGCTCGGCGCATCGTTCGAGAAAGGTCCTGGCCGGTGCGTCGAGTTCCGGCAAACCGTTGAGCAATTGCTGCAACGAGTAACCCATCTGCCGGCTCTCCAGATGCAACTCGCGGGTCTCGCGGCTGGCGCGGTGGGTTTCGCAGATGCGCAGCAGTTCATCCCAGTTTTCCTCGGCCGCCGCCTGACAATGGGCGAGCAACAGCGGCGCTTCGAAACGGGCAAGGTTGAGCCGCAACTGATCGCTGATCCAGCGGCGGGCGCTTTCCGGGTTGTTCACGCGGCCGTTATCCACCGCCATTTCCAGGCCTTGCGAATAGCTGTAGCCGCCAATCGGCAATTGCGGACTGGCCAGGCGCAGCAGCGCCCAGGCCGGATTCACAGGCGTACGCCGAACTGATGGAGTTTGGGCGCGTAGTTGAAGTCTTCGTCGCCGTGCCGCGAATGGTGATGGCCACCGCCGTAGGCGCCGTGTTCTGGCTGGAACGGCGCTTCAATCGCCTCGACCTGCGCGCCGAGCTGTTCAAGCATGGCCTTGAGCACATAGTCGTCGAGCAGGCGCAGCCAGCCATCGCCCACTTGCAGCGCAACGTGGCGGTTGCCCAAGTGATAGGCGGCGCGGGTCAGTTCGAAGGCATTGGCACAGGTGACGTGCAGCAGTTGTTCGGGGCGGGCGCAGACGCGAACGATGCGGCCGTCCTCGGCCTGCAGGCATTCGCCGTCATATAACGGCGGCTGACCGCGCTCCAGAAACAACCCGACGTCTTCGCCATCGGCACTGAAACAGCGCAGACGGCTTTTGCTACGCGCTTCGAAGGTCAGGTGCAACTCAGCGGACCAGACAGGTTGAGGGTCGATTCTGCGATGAATCACCAGCATCGGAAAGCTTCCAGCAATGGACTTGTAGGGAGGGCTAGAGCAAGGGGCTTGCCAACCGGACGAGATGTAGGAAATCCCTGTCGGAGCGTAGTGGATGTTTCAAGATGTTGCAGAATTTTGGAAGATTTTGGTGCGTGAAGATTTTTACATGCACCAAATGTGAGCTTCGACACATAACCAATGTGGTAGCGGGCTTGCTCGCGAAAGCGCTCTTGCAGTCAATTCATGGCTGACTGAACGGACGCTTTCGCGAGCAAGCCCGCTCTCACAGGGGATCTGAGTTGTGTCTGAAAAAGAAAGAGGGGATTACTCGGTGCTGCCCAGCCCTTGCCAGTGCTTGAGGCCGATAAAGATGAAGCGCAGTTGCTGGGTGATCTTCGCCTGTGGCGTCAGATGTTCCGGCAGGGCTTCGGCGGGCGGGTCGATGATGTCCGGCAGGGTGGCGAACACCGATTTGACGATCAGGTCGGCCATCACGCTCAGGCCGGCAGCGTCCAGATGTTGCAGCTTGGGCATCAGCGTCAGGTCGGCCGCGAGGTCGGCGCTGATGTTCTCGCGCAGACGGCCAATCGCCTGGCGCACCGGCAGCGAGCCGCCGTACTGCTCGCGAGCGAGAAAGAGGAACTGCGAGCGGTTGGCGCTGACCACGTCGAGAAAGATCCGCACCGAGGCATCGATGATGCCGCCCATGACGAATTCGTTGTGGCGCACCAGGCGGATGGTCTCGCG
Source organism: Pseudomonas sp. H1h (assembly GCF_000633255.1). Taxonomy (GTDB): domain Bacteria; phylum Pseudomonadota; class Gammaproteobacteria; order Pseudomonadales; family Pseudomonadaceae; genus Aquipseudomonas. Next base: position 139,597 of record NZ_AYMJ01000020.1, on the reverse strand, counting down.
GAAGGTCTGGCCGACTTCACTGACCAACACCAGGCCCAGCTCGTCCATGTCGGCAAAGTGCCGATAGAAACCGGTGGGCACGATGCCGGCGGTCTTGGTCACTTCGCGCAGGCTCAGGCTGCCGAATCCTCGGCCGCTTTCCATCAAATGGCGGGCAGCGTCCATCAGGGCATTGCGGGTCTGTTGTTTCTGTTCGGCGCGGGGCAGCATCGCAATGGCGTTTTCTTGAGCGGGACAAGCGCCGCACTCTAGCAAATCGGCTTTGTCGGCGTCGAACGGCAGGGGAGCGTCAGCGAGGGGAAATACGGTTTTGCGATGGGCCGGGGCTTAAAAAGTCAAAAGCCCAATCGGCTGATTGGGCTTTTTTCCAGGCCGCCACGGGCTTAGCTCAAGGCGCTGTTGCGTTCGATCACGCGGTCACCACCACCTTCGGCCAGCGTTTGACCTTGTGGGGTTTTGTCGTAGCCGTCGGAAGCCAGGGTCTGACCTTGTGGGGTTTTGTCGTAGCCGTCGGAAGCCAGGGCCTGACCTTGTGGAGTCTTGTCATAGCCGTCCTGAACCAGGCCTTTCTCTTCGAGGCGATCACGGCCACCTTCTGCTACAGCTTGACCTTGTGGCGTCTTGTCGTAGCCATCTTGTACCAGGCCTTTTTCTTCCAGGCGATTACGGCCGTTTTCAGCCAGGGTCTGACCTTGAGGAGTGCGGTCGCCACCGTCAGCAGCAACAGTCTGGCTGAACACCGAGTGGTTCGATTTCACTTGTGGGGTAGCCTGATCGGCAGCGGGCAGGGCGAAAGCAGCGCTGGCTAGCATCGACAGGGTAAGGCTGAGCAGTAATTGGCGTTTCATGATGGGTTGCTCCTTGGGAGGGCGATAAAGTGGGTACGAAGCCAATGCTACTCTCGATAAGTCGATATAAAAGTTCATAAACGCAATGGTAATAATCAACAGAATTGATTGTTCTGCCGAGGCGCTCTAGCTCGGGCGTTTGCGGACGGTGGTTTTGCACCGCAGTGGGTATTTTCCACTCACTCGCGCCTCGCAAATGTGCGGGTGGCGGTAACGCTGTTCGACCATTCGGTCAGCATTCGGGCGATTTTTTGTCCTGGAATCTATATTCCGATTAAACCTGCGCACTGTTTGTCAGTCGTAGATTTCATGAGGGCCGCTTTGGCCCGCCGTTTCAGCTGTGCGTCGCGAAGTCGGCGTGCGGTCGTCATCAGGAGTCTTGTGCATGACGCGCACCGGAAAAATCTTCAGTTGGACCTTCGCCACTCTCGTACTGCTGCTGGCAATGATGGTTCTGATCATCGTGTTCTTCGATTGGAACCGGATCAAACCGCCGCTCAACGCCAAAGTCTCGGAAGAACTGCATCGACCGTTTGCCATCAATGGCAACCTCGCGGTGCTCTGGCAGCGCGAGCCGGACGAAGGTGGCTGGCGGGCCTGGGTGCCATGGCCGCACGTGGTGGCTGAAGACTTGACGCTGGGCAATCCCGATTGGTCCAGGCAGCCGCAGATGGTCACGCTCAAGCGCGTGGAACTGCGTATCTCGCCACTGGCACTGCTGGCGCAGCGAGTGACGATCCCGCGCATCGACCTGACCGAGCCCAACGCGCAACTGCAACGCCTGGCCGATGGCCGCGCCAACTGGACGTTCAAGTTCGATCCGAAGGACCCGAATGCCGAGCCGTCCAGTTGGGTGGTGGACATCGGTGCAATTGGCTTCGACAAGGGCCACGTCACGCTGGACGACCAGACGCTGAAGACCAATCTGGACGTGGTGATCGATCCGCTGGGCAAGCCGATTCCGTTCAGCGAGATTGTCGGTGACAAGGCCGCGAAGACCGCGCAGGACAAGGGTGCCGCGCCACAGGACTATGCCTTTGCGCTGAAGGTCAAAGGTCAGTACCACGGTCAGAATCTCACCGGCCAGGGCAAGATCGGCGGGCTGTTGGCGCTGCAGGACGCGAACAAACCGTTCCCGCTGCAGGCCCAGGCGAAGATCGGTGCCACCAGCATTGAACTGGCCGGCACCCTGACTGACCCGCTCAACCTCGGCGCCCTCGATCTACGTCTGAAACTGGCCGGCGCCAGCCTCGGCAACCTCTATCCGCTGACCGGGGTGACGCTGCCGGACACGCCGCCGTATTCCACCGACGGTCACTTGATCGCCAAATTGCATGACGCCGCAGGTGCCAGATTCACCTATGAGCAGTTCAACGGCAAGATCGGCGGCAGTGACATTCACGGTGACCTGACCTACGTCGCCAGCCAGCCACGGCCAAAACTCAGCGGTGCGTTGCTGTCCAATCAACTGCTGTTCGCTGACCTCGCGCCGCTGATCGGTGCCGACTCCAACGACAAGCAAAAGGCCCGCGGTGGCGAGAGCAAACAGCCGACGGACAAGGTGCTGCCGGTCGAGGAGTTCAAGACCGACCGCTGGCGCGCGATGGACGCCGACGTCGAGTTCACCGGCAAGCGCATCGTGCACAGCGAAAAACTGCCGTTCACTGACCTTTACACCCACCTGAAACTCAACGATGGCGAACTCAGCCTCGAGCCGCTGCGCTTTGGCGTGGCCGGCGGCAATCTGGATGCGCAGATTCGCCTCAACGGCCGTACCGAGCCGCTGGAGGGCCGGGCCAGACTGACCGCGCGCGGCTTCAAGCTCAAGCAGTTGTTCCCGACCTTCGAACCGATGAAAACCAGCTTCGGTGAGCTCAATGGCGATGCCGACATCAGCGGTCGCGGCAACTCCGTCGCCCAACTGCTGGGCGGTGCCAACGGCAACCTGAAGATGCTGATCAACGACGGTGCGATCAGCCGTGAGCTGATGGAACTGGCGGGGCTCAACGTCGGCAACTACGTGGTCGGCAAGATCTTTGGCGACAAGGAAGTGAAGATCAATTGCGCCGCAGCGGATTTCGACATCAAGACTGGCCTGGCGACCACACGCCTGTTTGTCTTCGATACCGAGAACGCGATCATCTATATCGACGGCACGGCGAATATGGCCACCGAGCAACTGGACCTGACCGTGACCCCGGAATCCAAGGGCTGGCGTTTGATTTCGCTGCGCTCGCCGTTGTACGTGCGCGGCAAGTTCATCAAGCCCGATGCTGGGGTGAAGGCGGTGCCGCTGTTGTTGCGCGGGGCGGGAATGGTCGCGTTAGGCGTGATCGCTGCGCCGGCGGCGGGGCTGCTGGCGCTGGTGGCGCCGAGTGGTGGTGAGCCGAATCAGTGTGCGCCGTTGCTGCAACAGATGAAGGCGGGCAAGGCGCCCGTCACCGTCAAGCCTACAAAGTGATCGGTGACTGACAGGGCCGCTTCGCGAGCAAGCCCGCTCCCACCCTCGACCGTATTTCATCTGGATAAATACGGCCGAGGGTGGGAGCGGGCTTGCTCGCGAAGGCGGTTTTGAATGGCTTACAGGTCTTTCAGAATGTCGGCCATGTCATCGGCATGCTCTTCTTCCTGCGCCAGGATGTCTTCGAAGATGCGTCGGGTGGTCGGGTCTTTTTCGCCGATGTACTGAATGATCTCGCGGTAGCTGTCGATCGCAATCCGCTCCGCCACCAGGTCTTCGTAGACCATTTCCTTCAAGGTGTTCCCGGCCACGTACTGGGCATGGGACATTTTTGACAGCAGGTCCGGGTTGAACTCCGGCTCACCGCCCAGTTGCACGATGCGCTCGGCCAGACGGTCGGCGTGTTGCGCTTCCTGGGTGGCGTGTTCGAGGAATTCGTCAGCCGCCACATTGGCCTTCAGGCCGTTAGCCATGAAGTAGTGACGCTTGTAACGCAGTACGCAGACAAGCTCGGTGGCCAGCGATTCATTGAGCAAGCGCAGCACTTCCTCGCGGTTGGCGCTGTAGCTCTCGGTTACCGCGCCGTTCTCGACGTGTTGCCGTGCGCGTGCGCGCAGGGTTTGTACATCAGACAAATGCAGGTCATCGCTCATTTCGATCTCCAGGAGGCTAATCCAATGGGCGCCACGCTCTACAGGCGTGATCGCGTACCCAAGTTGTGAGTCATGCGCGATGCAAAAAGTTTTATGAGATTTCGGGCGACCTTGGCGTCAGCCCGGACAACTGCGCTTCCTCACGCAACCAGGCAAAAAATGCCCGCACCGGCGGATGCCGCTCGCGCCCCGGCACGCACAGTGCGCTATAGCCCGCGCCATCGACCTGCGCCTGGCCCTTGTACGGCACCAGCAAGCCACTGGCGACGCTTTGCGAGACCAGAATATTGCTCGCCAGCACCAGGCCTTGCCCGGCAATCGCTGCTTGCAGGGCGTAATGCTCCTCGTCGTATTCTCGGACCGCCGGTTGCTGCTTGAGCCAGTGTTCGCCGGATTTGGCGCACCACGCCTCCCAGCCATGGGCATATAGCTTTGAGTTGTGCCACCGCACGCTGATCAGCGCCGGCGTGCGCCGGGCGGCCAGCGCCACCTGCTCCGGCGAGCCATATACGCCGAACGACTCATCGAACAGGCACAAGCCGTAGAGAGTGGGGTAGTCGTCGAGGCTGTAGCGCAGCACCAGATCGACGCTGGCGTCCTGATGCAGGTCGATGACTTCGCAGTGGGTGTCGAGCCGCACGTTGATGTTCGGGTGTTGTGCATAAAAACGCCCGAGGCGCGGCACCAGCCACAACGCGGCAAACGCGGCGGTGGTCGACAGCGTCAGGCTGCTGCCGCTGCGGTGCGGGCGCAGGGTGTCGACGCTCTGCGCGACTTCCAGCAGTGCGCCGTGCAGGCTGCGAAACAGCCGCTCACCGCCCTCGGTCAGGCGCACCTGACGCGGCAAGCGTTCGAACAGCGCCACGCCGAGCCAGTCTTCCAGCGAACGGATCTGATGGGAAATGGCCGTGGGCGTGACCGACAACTCTTCAGCGGCAGCCTTGAAACTCAGCAGGCGCGAGGCGGACTCGAAGGCGCGCAAGGCGGTCAGCGGCAACGAAGCGAACATTTGAAAACTCCATGGATGAAATAGATTCATCCAGACTGATTTTTACTCATTTGAGGCTGTGCTGATCTGCCAGCAATCTGGCGCTACACACCACTCAAGTCTAGTCTCAAGGAGTTTCAGATGAGCAAGATTCTTGCGATTCATGCCAGCCCACGCGGTGACCGTTCACACTCACGGCGCCTGGCGGAAAGCTTCCTCAGTGCCTGGCAAGTGCGCCACCCACAGGCGCAGGTCACCCGTCGCGAAGTCGGACGGGCACTCATTCCGGCAGTCAACGAGGCATTCGTGGCGGCGGCGTTCTACCCGCAACCGCAAGCGCGGCCGTTGTCGATGCAGGCGGATCTGGCGCTCAGCGATCAACTGGTCGGCGAGTTGTTCGAGCATGACCTGCTGCTGATTTCCACGCCGATGTACAACTTCAGCGTGCCCAGTGGCCTCAAGGCCTGGGTCGATCAGATCGTGCGCCTGGGCCTGACCTTCGATCACACCCTCGACAACGGCGTGGCCCAGTACACACCGCTGCTGCAAGGCAAGAAAGCACTGATCGTCACCAGTCGCGGCGGGTCCGGTTTCGGCCCCGGCGGTGAACTGGAAGCACTGAATCACGCCGATCCGTGGCTGCGCACCGCGCTGGGGTTTGTCGGCATCAACGACGTCAGCGTGGTCGCGGCCGAGGGTGAAGAGTCGGCGGAACGCACCTTCGCGGTGTCGGTGGCCGAGGCCGAGCAGTGTTTGCTCGACCTCGCCCTGGTGTTCTAGATGGCCTGGCTGTTACTGCTGATCGCCGCCGGGTTCGAAGTCACGTTCGCCATGAGCATGAAGTACGCCGAAGGCTTCACCCGCTTGTGGCCGTCATTGATCACTGTGGCGGCGGCGATTGGCGGGATCTGCTTCCTGACGTTGGCGATGCGCGAGTTGCCGGTGAGCGTCGCCTACCCGATCTGGACGGCGATCGGCTCGTTGGGCACGGTGTTTCTCGGTTTTGCCCTGCTCGGCGAAAGCCTGACCCTGGTCAAACTGCTATCGGTGGGGCTGATTGTGGCGGGGGTGGTGGGGCTGAAGTAGGCTGGTCGTGGCGTTGTCATCATCGAGGAGGATGCTTGGCGGGCGTTTTGCACGTCTGGCATCCACTCAGCGACCACAAGGATGTTTGCCCATGTCACAAGGTACGGCGACACGTTATCCATTGGTGCTGGTGCCGGGCATGCTCGGCTTTATCCGGCTGCTGCTGTACCCGTACTGGTACGGGATCATCAAGGCGTTGCGCCGCGGTGGTGCGACGGTGATCGCGGTGCAGGTGTCGCCGCTGCATTCCACCGAAGTGCGCGGCGAGCAGTTGCTGGCGCGGATCGACGAGATTCTGCGCGAGACCGGCGCGGCCAAGGTCAATCTGTTCGGCCACAGTCAGGGTTCGTTGACCGCCCGTTATGCCGCTGCCAGGCGACCGGATCTGGTCGCGTCGGTGACCTCGGTGGCCGGGCCCAATCACGGTTCGGAACTGGCTGACTATCTGCAAAAACACTACCCGGCGGACAGCGCCAAGGGTCGCCTGCTTGAGGCCCTGCTGCGTTTTGTCGGCTGGCTGATGGCGGTGCTGGAAACCGGTTACCACGGGCCGAAACTGCCGGTCGATATCCACGCTTCGCACCAATCGCTGACCCACGAGGGTGTGGCGCTGTTCAATCAGCGTTATCCACAGGGCCTGCCCGAGAACTGGGGCGGACACGGGCCGGAAGAGGTCAACGGCGTGCGGTATTACTCGTGGTCGGGCACGTTGCAACCCGGCAAGACCGATCGCGGCGGCAACCTGTTTGATGGCACCAACCGCAGTTGTCGGCTGTTCGCGAAAACCTTCGTGCGCGAGCCAGGGCAGTGTGACGGGATGGTCGGGCGGTACAGCTCGCACCTGGGCACGGTGATTGGCGACGACTATCCGCTGGATCACTTCGACATCGTCAACCAGTCGCTGGGGCTGGTGGGCAAGGGTGCGGACCCGGTGCGGTTGTTTGTCGAGCATGCGGCGCGGCTCAAGGCTGCCGGCGTGTGAAGGTCAGTTACACCGCGTTATCGTTCTTCGCGAGCAAGCCCGCTCCCACATTTGGAATGCGTTCCCCTTTGGGAGCAATCCTGCTCCTACAGTTGTCCGCATTCCACCTGTTGGAACTCGGTCGAATGTGGGAGCGAGCCTGCTCGCGAAGAGGCAGGATCAAGCGACGCTGAGTTTGCGGCCCAACACCGTGGTCCAGCGCTCGGAAAGAATCACCCCGCCCAACGTCAGCAGACCACCGACCAGGTGATACATCGCCAACTCTTCCTTCAACACCACCGCGGCAATCAGCGCGGTAATCAGCGGCAGCAGGTTGAAAAACAACGTCGTGCGGCTCGGTCCCAGGCGCTGCACAGCCTGCATCCACGCCAGCGGCGCGAGCATCGACGCCAGCAGGCACGCATACAACACCAGCGGAATATTCTGCAGGGTCAGGCCGGTTTTCGGCGACGCGGCATACAGCGGAAACAGCACCACAATCGCCACCAGCACCTGCAGGTACAGCAACACCAGCGGCGGCAGGCGCAACTGCCATTTTTTCAGCAAGGTGCTGTAGATCGCATAGGCCAGGGTGGCGATCAACATCATCGCATCGCCCATGTTCACCCCGTGTTGCAGCAAGGCGCCGAGGCTGCCGGACGACACCACCACCAGTACGCCGGCGAACGACAGCACCGCGCCGAACAATGCACCGGCGGTCAGGCGCTGGCCGAGGCTGATGATCGCCATGGCCAGGGACATCAGCGGCATCAGCGACAGAATGATGCCCATGTTGGTTGCTGTGGTCAGGGTCGCGGCGAAGTAGGCCAGGCTTTGATAGACCGCCATGCCCAGCACGCCGAGGATGAAGATCTTGCCCAGGTTCGGGCGAATCTGCGGCCAGTGCGCGATCACTGCCTTGAGCATGAAGGGGGTGAACAGCAGGCCGGCCAGTAGCCAGCGGTAGAAACCGATCTCGGCGGGGAAGATCGCCCCGACGGCCAGTTTGTTGATCACGGTATTGCCGGCCCAGATGAAAATCGCCAGCAGGGGAAACGCGTATTGCATGGGTTAAAACCAGAACGTTGATGAACGGTGATTATCCCCTGTCTGGATGCAGCCCTATACTGCGAACCAGACAACCTGCCTCTGAAACCGGACAGCATGAACAGTAAACACATCGATCTGCTGGATTTCAGCGAACTGCCGTCAGCGGTGTACTTCCGCTACGCCGACTTCAACACCCATGAATACGCCGCGCCGCACCGTCATCCGTGGGGCACGCTGGAGTATGCGGCCCACGGTGTGCTGCACATGGACGTCGACGGCAGCCGCTTCATGTCGCCGCCGCAATATGCGGTGTGGGTGCCGCCGCAGGTCGAGCACAGTTTCTACAGCCACCAGCCGGTCAATTATCGCGCGGTGTGCCTCGATCCCAAGGTCTGTGTCGATCTGCCGGCACGGGCCTGCACGCTGGCGATCAGCGACATCCTCAAGGCGATTCTCAAGGACTTCGCCGCCCGTGACGTGAAAATCCCCGAACTCGCTGCCGACCAGCGCCTGGCCCAGGTGCTGGTCGATCAGTTGCAACAGGCGCCGGTGCATGAATGCTATCTGCCGTATGCGAGCCATCCCGGGTTGCTGGCGATCCTCGACGCGCTGCAGGCCGACCCCGGGAGCAATCAGCCGCTGGCGCACTGGGCGGCGCAGGTGCACGTCAGCGAGCGCACGCTGGCCCGGCAGTTTGTGCGCGAGCTGGGGATGAGTTTCGGCGAATGGCGCCAGCGCCTGCGTTATCTGGCAGCGATCGAGGCACTGGAAAGTACCCGGAGCGTGCAGGAGATCGCCTTCGACCTGGGTTACAGCAGCGGCTCGGCGTTCATTGCCATGTTTGCCCGGCAGGCGGGGTGCACGCCGGAGCAGTATCGTCGCAGCCACCTGGAAGGCAGGAAGGTGTAACAAGATTTGGCTACACTTCAGCGGAGGCCGCATCCATCGGTGCGGCGACAAGGAGAAAACTCCATGAAGATGTTGCGTGTCCCTTTGTTGATGATCGGTCTGCTCCTGTGTTCCCAGGGTTTCGCCGCCACGGCGCAACAGAACAAAATGACCACCTGCAATGCCGACGCTACCGCCAAGAGCCTCAAGGGCGATGAGCGCAAGACTTTCATGAGCACCTGCCTCAAGGCCGCGCCGGCCGCCAACGACGCCAAGACCCTGACCCCGCAGCAGGAAAAAATGAAAACCTGCAACGCCGACGCGAAAACCAAAGCCCTGACCGGCGATGCGCGCAAGACATTCATGAGTGATTGCCTGAAGAAAAAATGATTCTCTGATCAGTGGGTGAGCGTGCCGGCCTCATCGCGAGCAGGCTCACTCCTACAGGGGAACGCATTTCAAGTGTAGGAGTGAGCCTGCTCGCGATGGCGTCTGCTGCTGCACCGCCAATCTCAAACCCTGCATAACCCAGGGGTTGCCACATGGGTGGTGAATGCAGCAGTTCCAATGTGGGAGCGAGCCTGCTCGCGAAGAGGACGGTCATGGCACCGCCAATCTCAAACCCTGCATATTTCTAGTGCTCACCCCGGATCGCTGGCAGACTGCCAATCCTTTTACGCCGTTCGTTTTGAGGCTGTATGCCAACGTTTTCTGAGCGTCATGTTGTGTTTTGGGTCAGTTGCATCATCATTTGCGGCGGTTTGCTGCTGGCGTTGCCGTTGCGCTTGTTGCCCAGCCTGCTGGCCGGTCTGCTGGTGTTCGAGCTGGTCAACATGCTCACCCCGCAACTGCAACGGCTGATCGAAGGCCGGCGCGCGCGCTGGCTGGCGGTGGCGCTGCTGGGCACGCTGGTGGTCAGTGTGCTGGCGCTGATTTTTGCCGGGGCCATCAGTTTCCTGCTGCACGAAGCGGAAAATCCCGGCGCCTCGCTCGATAAATTCATGGGCGTGGTCGATCGCGCTCGCGGTCAACTGCCGCCATTTCTCGACAGTTACCTGCCTGCCAGCGCCGCCGAATTCCGCGTGGCCATTGGCGACTGGGCGAGTAAGCACCTGGCCGACCTGCAACTGGTGGGCAAGGACGCCGCGCACATGTTCGTCACCTTGCTGATCGGCATGGTGCTGGGCGCGATCATCGCCCTGCAGCGAGTGCCGGACCTGACCAAACGCAAACCGCTGGCCGCCGCGCTGTTCGACCGTTTGCACCTGCTGGTGCAGGCGTTCCGCAATATCGTCTTCGCGCAGATCAAGATTTCCCTGCTGAACACCTTCTTCACCGCGATCTTCCTCGCGGTGATCCTGCCGCTGTTCGGCATCAAGCTGCCGCTGACCAAGACTTTGATCGTCCTGACCTTCCTGCTCGGCCTGCTGCCGGTGATCGGTAACCTGATGTCGAACACGCTGATCACCATCGTCGGCCTGTCGCTGTCGATCTGGGTGGCAGTGGCGGCGCTGGGCTATCTGATTTTCATCCACAAGCTCGAATACTTCCTCAACGCGCGCATTGTCGGCGGGCAGATCAGTGCCAAGTCGTGGGAGTTGCTGCTGGCGATGCTGGTGTTCGAAGCCGCGTTCGGCCTGCCGGGAGTGGTGGCGGGGCCGATTTATTACGCGTATCTGAAGAGTGAGTTGAAGCTGGGCGGGATGGTCTGATCCAGGCTTTGTAGCGTCTGAGCCGGCGCTGTCGCGAGCAAGCCCGCTCCCACAGGATCACACCGAACCTGTGGGAGCGGGCTTGCTCGCGAAGGGCGCACCGCTCATTCTGGATCAGTTCATCGAGCCATAACGTTTCATGGCCTCGATCGCCAGACCGCTGCCGATGCTGCCAAAGATGTTGCCTTCCACGTGCCGCGCGTTCGGCAGCATTGCCGAGACGCTGTTGCGCAGCGCCGGGATGCCGCTGGAGCCGCCGGTGAAGAACACTGTGTCGACCTGACCCACGGCCACGTTCGCGTCGTTCAACAACTGCGTGACGCTGCCACGCACGCGCTCAAGCAGCGCGTCGATGGACGATTCGAACAAGGCGCGGCTCAGTTCCACGCTCAGGCCTGGCTCGATCCGGTCCAGCGGCACATGACGGCTGTCGGTGTGGGTCAGCTGGATCTTGGTTTCTTCGACTTCCATCGCCAGCCAGTGCCCGGCGCGCTGTTCGATCAGCTTGAACAGGCGATCGATGCCGCCAGTGTCCTCGATGTCATAGCGCATGCTGCCCAGCGCCAGGCTGGATTTTTGCGAGTACACCGAGTTGATGGTGTGCCAGGTCGCCAGGTTCATGTGGTGGCTGGTCGGCATGTAGGCGCCGCTTTTCATGCGGCTGCCATAGCCGAACAGCGGCATCAGGCCTTGCAGGCTCAGCTGTTTATCGAAGTCGGTACCGCCGATGTGCACGCCGCCGGTGGCGAGGATGTCGTCGTGGCGGTTGTCCATGCCGCGACGCTCGGGCGACAGGCGCACCAGCGAGAAGTCGGACGTACCACCGCCGATGTCGACGATCAGTACCAGCTCTTCTTTTTCGATGGTCGACTCGTAGTCGAAGGCTGCGGCAATCGGCTCGTACTGGAACGAGACGTCCTTGAAGCCGAGCTTGCGCGCCACTTCCACCAAAGTGTCTTCGGCTTCCTGGTCGGCCAGCGGATCGTCATCGACGAAAAATACCGGGCGACCCAGTACCACTTGTTCGAATTCCCGACCGGCGGCCGTTTCGGCGCGGCTCTTCAGTTGTCCGATGAACAGGCCGAGCAAGTCCTTGAACGGCATCGCCGTGCCGAGGACGCTGGTGTCGTGCTTGATCAGCTTGGAACCGAGCAGGCTCTTGAGCGAGCGCATCAGGCGGCCTTCGTAGCCTTCCAGGTACTCGTGCAGCGCCAGGCGACCGTAAACCGGGCGGCGCTCCTCGATGTTGAAGAAGACCACCGACGGCAGGGTGATCTTGTCGTCTTCCAGCGCGATCATCGTTTCCATGCCGGGGCGCAGCCAGCCGACGGTGGAGTTGGACGTGCCGAAGTCGATGCCGCAGGCACGGGCTGGAGAGGCGTCTTTCATGTCTTTCGGTTCCGGTCAAAAAAACGGCCGCGCAGTGTATGTCAGTGCGCGCCAGATTCGAAGGCCGGTCATCAGCTATTTCGCGACTAGACTGGGTTGAAAGCGCGGACTTTGCCCCAAACTTGCTGGCATGGGCCGGCAGAACCACCGGCGGTCGCAAGAACCGCCGTCCACTGCCGATAAACTTCTGCTGCGCCACCCGGTCACAACCTTGAGATCGGTCAACCTGGCGTGCGCACATTGGCGCATGCTGGCATCGGCGCGAAATCGATAACGGATGGTGATTCCTTCGATGGACTTCAAAGACTATTACAAGATACTCGGCGTGGAGCCGACGGCAGACGACAAGGCGATCAAGGCGGCCTATCGCAAGCTGGCGCGCAAATACCACCCCGATGTCAGCAAGGAAAAAGACGCCGAGGCCAAGTTCAAGGACGCCTCGGAAGCCTATGAAGCGCTGAAAAGTGCCGACAAGCGCGCCGAGTACGACGAACTGCGTCGCTACGGCCAGCACGGTCAGCCGTTCCAGGGGCCACCGGGCTGGCAGAGCCGTGGCGGCTTTGGTGGCGGTGGCGGTGACACCGGCGACTTCTCGGACTTCTTCAGTTCGATCTTCGGCAATCGCGGCCCCGGTTTCGGTGGCGGCGAAGGTCGGCAACAACGCAGTGCAGGGCGCCGAGGGCAAGACGTGGAAATGGAACTGCCGATCTTCCTTGAGGAGACGCTGTCGGACGAGTCGAAGAAAGTCAGCTTCCAGGTGCCGCAATACAACGCCAACGGCCAGCACGTCAGCAACACCAGCAAGAGCCTGAACGTGAAGATCCCGGCGGGCGTGACCGATGGCGAGCGTATCCGCCTCAAGGGCCAGGGCGCGCCGGGCATCGGTGGCGGGGCCAATGGCGACCTGTACCTGACCATTCGCTTTGCGCCGCACCCGAAATTCGATGTCGAAGGCGACAATCTGATCATCACCCTGCCGCTGGCGCCGTGGGAACTGGCACTGGGCGCCGAAGTGGCCGTGCCGACCCTGACCGGCAAGATCAACCTCAAGGTTCCGGCCGGCAGCCAGAATGGCCAGCGCATGCGCGCCAAGGGTCATGGCTTGAAAAACAAGGCCGGTGAGCGCGGTTATCTGTTCGTGCAGCTCAAAGCCGTGATGCCGAAAGCCTCGGACGACGAGGTCAAGGCGCTGTGGCAGGAGCTGGCAAAGAAAGCCGCCTTCAATCCGCGAGAGAACTTCTAAATTCGACGACGGAGTAGCCCATCATGAGCAGCCCCCTGATCGTTCAACTGGACATGGCAGAATTTTGTGAGGCGGCCGATTTATCGGACGTCTACGTGATCGAAATCGTCGAACACGGCATCCTCGAACCTCAGGGCGCGCAGCCCCGGGAATGGCGCTTCACCGACTACGAGCTGAGTCTGGCCAAGCGCGCCGCCAAGTTGCGGCGCGAGCTGGAGCTTGAGTGGGAGGGCGTCGCTCTGGCGCTCGATCTGCTTGAGGAAGTGCATGAGTTGCGCGCGGAAAACCGCATGCTCAGGCAGCGCTTGGGGCGCTTGGTGGTTGAGTAGTCTGTCTGATGTTTATCGGTTGCTTGATCGGGCCTCTTCGCGAGCAAGCCCGCTCCCACATGTGATCGCGGTCTCCTGTGGGAGCGGGCTTGCTCGAGAAGAACGATAACGCGGTCAGCCTGCTTAAACCGTTCTGGGCAACACCACACTGAACAACGTCCCGTCAGCCGCGCTCGAGCTGACTTCGATCGTCCCGCCATGCGCGGTGACCACTTCCTTGACGATAAACAGGCCCAACCCGAGGCTGGTCGACGGCTGCCCGAGTTCTTCGTCGGCGCTGCGCACCAACGGGTCGAAAATCGTGCCAATGGCTTCTTCGGAAATCGGCGGGCCATAGTTATGCACCGACAAACACACACTGTCGCCCTCGCCGCTGAGTGTGAGGGTTACGTCGCGATTGTTCGCACCGTGCTGCAGGGCATTGCCGATCAGGTTTTGCAGGAGCTGATCGAGCCGTCCGGCATCCCAGGTACCGCGCGTGTCGCCGTTCACCTTGAGCTTCGGATCGCACTCCGGATTGCCGGCGCAGGCTTCAGCAATTGCCGCCCGTGCGGCAGCAGCCAGGTCCATCGGTGCCGGTTCGATCGGCAGGCTTTTACCCAGACGGCTGCGCACCAGCTCCAGCAGGTCGCTGACCATCACTGCCATGTGCCGCGCGCCGCGCTTGATGTGCAGGGCGCAGGCCAGGGCATCGCCCTCAAGGCTGGCTTTGCGCAGCAGCAATTCGGTGGACATGCTCACCGCCTGCAGCGGCGCGCGCAGGTCATGGCCGAGAATGGCGAGGAAGATGTCCCGCGAGCGATTGACCTGTTCGGCGTAGGCGGCGGTCGATTCGGCGAGGGCTTCGTCGATGGCTTCGTTGAAACGGATCATGTCCTGAAAGTAAGTCTTGTCCGACGATTCGAGACTCTCGACCCACAAGCGGATCACGCAGGCGCGCAGGTGACGAAATTCGCTGGTCATCTGCACCAGATCGAAACCCACGGTGTGGCGCAGCTCGCCATGACTGGCGCCGGCCTTGTCCAGGCTCGGGGTCTTTTCCGGGCCTTCGCCCTTGGCTTTGGCAGCCTGTTCGACAGGACTCTGCGGCTGGTTCATGTCGCGGGCAGCGGCCCGCAGAATGGCACTGGCGTGATCACGCAGCGCGGCTGAATCCAGATAGTCGGCGGCCGGCGTGATGGTCGCGGCAAACTGTTCCCACTCATCGACGATAGGGTCGATGTTGGCCACGATGAACTCGGAAAGACGCATGGGCAGTACCTGAAAAGAGGTGGCGCGAATCGAATAGTAGTCCCTTTGGCGGGAAATACACGATCAGATCCAACGGCGGTTTTTCACACCCATGAAAAAGGCCCCGGGTCTGTGCGCAAGGCACCGGCCCGGGGCCTTTTACCGTGTGTCGGCCGCCTCAGAACAGGAAGTAGCGCTGGGCCATCGGCAGGGTTTCAGCCGGTTCACACCACAGAAGCACACCGTCGGCCTTGACCTGATAAGTCTGCGGGTCGACATCGATGTTCGGCAGGTAGTCGTTGTGGATCAGGTCGGTTTTCTGCACGTTGCGGCAGCCTTTGACCACGCCGATTTTCTTCTTCAGGCCCAGGGACTCCGGCAGTCCGGCCTCTTGGGCTGCCTGGCTGATGAAGGTCAGGCTGGTGGCGTGCAGCGAGCCACCGTAGCTGGCGAACATCGGGCGGTAGTGCACCGGTTGTGGGGTCGGAATCGACGCGTTGGCATCGCCCATGAGGCTGGCGGCAATCGCGCCGCCCTTGAGAATCAGCGTCGGTTTCACGCCGAAAAACGCCGGACGCCACAGCACCAGGTCGGCCCATTTGCCAACTTCGATCGAGCCGACTTCATGGCTGATGCCATGGGTGATCGCCGGGTTGATGGTGTACTTGGCGATATAGCGTTTGGCGCGAAAGTTGTCGTTGCCTTCGCCGTCCTGAGGCAGTGGGCCGCGCTGCTTTTTCATCTTGTCGGCGGTCTGCCAGGTGCGTGTGATGACTTCGCCGACGCGGCCCATGGCCTGGCTGTCGGAGCTGATCATCGAGAACGCGCCGAGGTCGTGGAGAATGTCTTCGGCGGCAATCGTCTCGCGGCGGATGCGGCTTTCGGCGAATGCGACGTCTTCGGCAATGCTCGGGTCGAGGTGGTGGCAGACCATCAGCATGTCGAGGTGTTCGTCGATGGTATTGCGGGTGAACGGTCGGGTCGGGTTGGTCGAACTCGGCAATACGTTCGGGAAACCGCAGGCCTTGATGATGTCCGGCGCGTGACCACCACCCGCACCCTCGGTGTGGTAGGTGTGGATGGTGCGGCCCTTGAACGCGCCGAGGGTGGTTTCGACGAAGCCGGATTCGTTGAGGGTGTCGGTGTGGATTGCCACCTGCACGTCGTACTGGTCGGCGACGCTCAGGCAGTTGTCGATGCTCGCCGGGGTGGTGCCCCAGTCTTCGTGCAGTTTGAGGCCGATGGCGCCGGCCTTGACCTGTTCGATCAACGGCTCCGGCAGGCTGGCGTTGCCCTTGCCGGTGAGGCCGATGTTCATCGGGAACGCATCGGCGGCCTGAAGCATGCGCGCCAGGTGCCACGGGCCGGAAGTGCAGGTGGTGGCGTTGGTGCCGGTCGCCGGCCCCGTGCCGCCACCGATCATGGTGGTGACACCGCTCATCAGCGCTTCTTCGATCTGCTGCGGGCAGATGAAGTGGATGTGCGTATCGATGCCGCCGGCGGTGAGGATCATGCCTTCACCGGCAATCACTTCAGTGCTGGCGCCGATGGCGATGGTCACGTTCGGTTGCACGTCCGGATTGCCGGCCTTGCCGATCGCGGCGATGCGCCCGTCCTTGAGGCCGACGTCGGCCTTGACGATGCCCCAATGGTCGATGATCAGCGCGTTGGTGATCAACGTGTCGACCACTTCGGCTGCCAGCAACTGGCTCTGGCCCTGGCCGTCGCGGATCACTTTACCGCCGCCGAACTTCACTTCTTCGCCGTAAGTGGTGAAGTCCTTTTCGACTTCGATCCACAGTTCGGTGTCCGCCAGGCGCACCTTGTCGCCGACGGTGGGGCCGAACATGTCGGCGTAGGCTTGACGCGAGATCTTCATGTGTTCGCCTTGGAATTCAATTGGTTTTGAGATCGTTCGCTGCGCTCACTTTCGCGAGCGGGCTCGCTCCCACAGGGGATCGGATGCCCGCTGGAGGAACTCGGTTTAATGTGGGGGCGGGCTTGCTCGCGAAGGGGCCAGAGCAGACACCGCATTACTTAAAGGTCACCCATGACCCGCCCGGCAAAGCCGAACACCCGCCGATGCCCGGCGTACTCCACCAGCTCGACCTCGCGGCTCTGCCCCGGCTCGAAGCGCACGGCGGTTCCGGCCGGAATATTCAGGCGCATGCCACGGCTGGCGGCGCGATCAAAGGTCAGCGCATCGTTGGTTTCGAAGAAGTGATAGTGCGAACCGACCTGGATCGGCCGGTCGCCGCTGTTGGCGACTTTCAGGCTGATGGTGCGGCGGCCGACATTCAGTTCGATGTCGCCGGGCTGGATCTGGTACTGGCCGGGAATCATGGCCGGGCTCCTTGCAGAATCTTGTAATAGAGGGCGGTCGGTCGATAGGTGCCGTGCGGGTCGCAGGCGTAGTCGGGGATTTCGCCGGCTCGGGTGTAACCCAGGGCCTTGTAGAAATCCTCGGCGGGGGAGCCGGCCTCGGTGTCGAGGTAGAGCATGCCGCGCTTGTGCTTGGCTGCCTCGAGTTCCAGCGCACTCATCAATTGCTGGCCCAGGCCGCGCCGGCGCGCCTGTTCGCGCACCAGCAGTTTTTGCACTTCGGCGCGATTGAGGCCATTGGCCTTCTGGCACAGGCCCAGTTGCACACTGGCCTGCACCTGTTCGTCCTTGACCACCACCCAGAGCAACACGCTGCCCTTGTTCACTTGTTGCTGCACATCATCGAAATAGGCGCGGGCCTGGGCGGCATCGAGGTCGGCCATGAAACCGACGCTGGCGCCATAGCCTACGGCGTCGAGCAGCAGATCAATCAGGCCCTGACGATAGTGCGCAAAACTTTCCGCATTGACCCGTCGCAGTTGGGCGGCGTTCATCGGTGTCACTCCTTGTTGGCTGCAGGCGGCTCCGCGCCAGGGTTGAGGATCAGTTGCATGAACGTCAGGTCGAGCCAGCGGCCGAACTTGGTGCCGACCTGCGGCATCTGCCCGGTGACGCTGAAACCGGCGCGCTCATGCAGACGAATGGAAGCGGCGTTGCCACTCTCGATTGCGGCGACCATCACGTGCTTGTCGCAGGCTTTCGCCCGTTCGATCAGTGCGCTCATCAATTTCGGACCAAGGCCATTGCCGCGCTGGTCGCTGCGCACGTAGACCGAGTGCTCGACGGTATGGCGGAACCCGTCGAACGGTCGCCAGTCGCCAAACGAAGCGTAGCCGAGCACGCAGTTGGCGGTGTCGACGATCACCAGAATCGGGTAGGCCTGGGCCTGACGGGCGCTGAACCAGGCCTGGCGGTTGCCGAGGTCGACCGCCGATTCGTTCCAGATCGCGGTGGTGTTGAGTACCGCGTCGTTGTAGATGTCGCGGATCGCCGGCAGGTCGGCGTGCAGGGCATCGCGCAGGGTGTAGGTCATGGCGCGGCCTCAGACGATGGGCTGGTGGACGGTGACCAGTTTGGTGCCGTCGGGGAACGTTGCTTCGACCTGGATCTCCGGGATCATTTCCGGGATGCCTTCCATCACCTGCTCGCGGCTCAGCAGGGTAGTGCCGTAGTGCATCAGTTCGGCCACGGTCTGGCCATCCCGTGCGCCTTCAAGCAGCGCTGCAGAGATGAAGGCCATGGCTTCCGGGTAATTGAGTTTCACACCGCGCGCCAGGCGGCGCTCGGCGACGAGGCCGGCGGTGAATATCAGCAACTTGTCTTTTTCGCGTGGGGTCAGGTCCATTGTGGGTATCCATCAGGGCAGATTGAAAAGAGTCGGGACTGTTGGCACAGATCTCTGTGGGAGCGAGCCTGCTCGCAAAGGCGTCGGCCCAATCAATATTTGAGGTGACTGATACAGCGCTTTCACGAGCAGGCTCGCTCCCACATTGGAATGCATTTCAGGTGTTCCAGATTCGGGGTGGCTGGGCCTCGCGGCCGAGCAAGGCCGGGCGCAGCAGGCGCCACAGGTCGATCAGCCAAGCGCGGGCCAGCAGCGCCTCGCTCGCCAGGCAGCGGGCGACGAGCAACCCTGGCAGTTGGGTCAGATCGCCGCGCACCTCATGGCCCAGCGATCGACAACGCTCCAGCAGTTCGGCATCGATTTCTCCGGTGACCAGCAGCGTCGCAAACACCGGATTGCCATCCAGGCCGATGGGCGAGTCGAGCAGGCCGTCATTGCCGCTGATACGCTGGCGCTCGTGCCAGAGCAAGCGGCCGTCGCGGCGAATATCCAGGTGCGCCTGAAAATGCCCAAGGTCGAAACGCTCGCCACTGGCCGGGCGACCCAGCGCCACCACGTCCCAGTAGAACAGCCGCGCATCGCCCTCAAGCTCGATCGAGGTCGTGAGTTGCGCCTGGGCGGCGCTGTAGACGATGGTTTCCTGCGGCAGCCATTCGAGCGTCGCGCCAGCCGCCACTTTCAGATCGAGTTGCTGATACGCCGGCCCCGCCGCGCGATACCACTTGGCCGCGCCTGGGCTGGTGATCTGCGCCCAGGCGTGCGGTTCGACGCGGGCGCTGATGTTCAGCCGGTCACCGCCGGCGATCCCGCCCGGTGGGTGGACGATAATGTGCTGGCAGACCTCAGGGCCTTCGGCGTACAGGTGCTTTTGCACCCGCAGCGGGCCGAGGTGGCGACGTTGAACCGGGCGCGTGCAGTCGCCGAAGCGGGCGTAGGCCAGCTCCAGCTCGGCGTGCCAGCTTGGGGTAAACAGGGCAGTGGGAAGCGCTAGATTCATGGTTTGTAATTATCGTTAGGAAGCTACAGATTAAATCGTTACCAGACCTCGTACACCCTCGGCCTCCATATTTTCACCGCGACCCTGCTGCACGATCTCGCCCCGGGACATCACCAGGTACTGATCGGCCAGCTCCGCGGCGAAATCGTAGAACTGCTCCACCAGCAAAATCGCCATGTCGCCACGGGCCGCGAGTGTCTTGATTACCGCGCCGATCTCCTTGATCACCGACGGCTGAATGCCTTCGGTGGGTTCGTCGAGGATCAGCAAACGCGGGCGACTGGCCAGTGCGCGACCGATCGCCAGTTGCTGTTGCTGGCCGCCGGACAGGTCGCCACCGCGCCGCTGCTTCATTTGTAGCAGCACCGGGAACAGTTCGTAGATGAAACTTGGTACTTCTTTCGCTTCGCTGCCGGGAAACCGTGACAGGCCCATCAGCAGATTCTCTTCCACCGTCAGCCGGCCGAAGATTTCCCGGCCCTGTGGCACATAGGCGATCCCGGCGTGCACACGCTGGTGCGGCTTGAGCGTGGTGATCGCTTTGCCTTCCCAATTCACCCCACCTTCCCTGGACGGCAGCAGGCCCATCAGGCACTTGAGCAGGGTGGTCTTGCCCACGCCGTTGCGCCCGAGCAGGCAGGTGACCTCGCCGACCTTCACGTCAAAGCTCAGGCCACGCAGGATGTGGCTTCCGCCGTAGTACTGGTGCAGTTTGTCGACTTGCAGCATTCTCAAATTCTCCCTGTTGCACACAGAACCCTGTGGGAGCGAGCCTGCTCGCGAATGCGGTGTGACATTCAGCATGTTCATCGCCTGATGCACCGCTTTCGCGAGCAGGCTCGCTCCCACAGGTTTTGTATTCGCAAACCTCAGCGGCCGAGGTAGACCTCGATCACCCGCTCGTTTTCCTGCACCTGCTCAAGCGAGCCTTCGGCCAGCACGCTGCCCTGATGCAGCACCGTCACATGGTCGGCAATCGAGCCGACAAAGCCCATGTCGTGCTCCACCACCATCAGCGAATGCTTGCCGGCCAGCGACTTGAACAGCTCGGCGGTGAATTCGGTTTCGGCATCGGTCATGCCCGCCACCGGTTCGTCGAGCAACAACAGCTGCGGGTCTTGCATCAGCAGCATGCCGATCTCCAGAAACTGTTTCTGGCCGTGGGACAACAGGCCTGCCGGGCGATTGACCGATGTGGTGAGGCGAATGGTCTCCAGCACCTCGCTGATGCGCTCGCGCTGCTCGCCGCTCAGGCGTGCACGCAGACTGGCCCACACCGATTTGTCGGTTTTTTGCGCCAGTTCCAGGTTTTCAAACACGCTCAACGCTTCGAACACCGTTGGCTTCTGAAACTTGCGGCCAATGCCGGCCTGGGCGATCTGCACTTCGCTCATCTGCGTCAGGTCGAGTGTTTCACCGAACCACGCTTTGCCATGACTGGGCCGGGTCTTGCCGGTGATCACGTCCATCAGCGTGGTTTTACCCGCGCCATTGGGACCGATGATGCAGCGCAATTCGCCGACGCCGATGTACAGGTTCAGATTGTTCAGCGCCTTGAAGCCGTCGAAGCTGACGCTGATGTCTTCCAGGGTCAGGATTGTGCCGTGGCGGGTATTCAGCCCGGGGCCGACGCGCTGGCCGAGACCGAGTGCATCGCGGCTGGTGCCGGCGTCCTTGTTCGGTTCAAGCGGCGGAAAAAACGCCGGTTCCAGCATGAATTCAGCGCTCGCTGTCACTCTCATTGCTCACCTCGTTTCTTCAGCAGGCCGATCACACCTTTGGGCAGGTACAACGTCACGACGATGAACAGTGCACCGAGGAAGAACAGCCAGTATTCGGGGAAGGCCACGGTGAACCAGCTCTTCATGCCGTTGACCACGCCAGCGCCGAGCAGCGGGCCGATCAACGTCCCGCGCCCGCCGAGGGCGACCCACACGGCGGCTTCGATGGAGTTGGTCGGCGACATTTCGCTGGGGTTGATGATCCCTACCTGCGGCACGTACAACGCCCCGGCCAGACCGCACAACACTGCGCTCAGAACCCAGACGAACAACTTGAAACCGCGCGGGTCGTAGCCGCAGAACATCAGGCGGTTTTCCGCATCGCGCAGCGCGGTCAGCACCCGGCCGAACTTGCTCTGCGCCAGACGCCAGCCGATGAACAGGCTCGCCACCAGCAGCAACACCGTGGCCAGAAACAGCACCGCGCGGGTGCCCGGCTCGGTGATGCCGAACCCCAGAATCGTGCGGAAATTGGTGAAGCCGTTGTTGCCGCCGAACCCGGTCTCGTTGCGGAAAAACAGGAGCATGCCGGCGAAGGTCAGGGCCTGGGTCATGATCGAGAAATACACGCCCTTGATCCGCGAGCGGAAGGCGAAGAAGCCGAACACCAACGCGAGTAGCCCCGGCGCCAATACCACCAGACACATCGACCAGATGAAACTGCTGGTGCCGCTCCAGTACCACGGCAATTCGCTCCACGACAGAAACGTCATGAACGCCGGCAGGCCGTCGCCAGCCGCCTGACGCATCAGGTACATGCCCATCGCATAGCCGCCGAGGGCGAAGAACAAGCCGTGGCCCAACGACAGCAACCCGGCGTAACCCCAGACCAGATCGAGCGCCAGGGCGACGATGGCGTAACAGAGGATTTTGCCGACCAGCGTCAGGGTGTACGCCGAGACGTGCAGCGCGCTGTCCGGCGCCAACAATGACAGCAGCGGCAGGGCGATCAGCAGTGCGAGGATCAGCGCCCCGACTGCGATCGTGACTTTCGGCCCGGCCTTCTGTGTGGCGGTGACTAATAGAGGCTGGTTCATCAGTCGATCACCCGTCCTTTCAGTGCGAAGAGGCCTTGCGGACGTTTCTGGATAAACAGAATGATCAACGCGAGGATCAGGATTTTGCCCAGTACCGCACCGATCTGCGGCTCAAGAATCTTGTTCGCGATGCCCAGACCGAACGCCGCGAGCACGCTGCCGGCCAGTTGCCCGACACCGCCCAGCACCACCACCAGGAATGAATCGATGATGTAGCTCTGGCCGAGGTCCGGGCCGACGTTGCCGATCTGGCTCAGCGCCACGCCACCGAGGCCGGCGATGCCCGAGCCGAGGCCGAAGGCGAGCATGTCGACGCGTCCGGTGGGCACGCCGCAGCAGGCGGCCATGTTGCGGTTCTGCGTGACCGCACGCACGTTGAGGCCCAGGCGGGTCTTGTTCAGCAGCAGCCAGGTCAGCACCACCACGAACAAGGCGAAGGCGATGATCACGATGCGGTTGTACGGCAGCACCAGATTCGGCAGCACTTGAATGCCGCCGGACAGCCAGGCCGGATTTGCCACTTCAACGTTCTGCGCACCGAACAGCAGGCGCACCAACTGGATCAGCATCAGGCTGATGCCCCAGGTGGCGAGCAAGGTTTCCAGAGGCCGGCCGTAGAGGTGACGAATCACCGAGCGCTCCAGCGCCATGCCGATTGCCGCCGTGACCAGGAACGCCACCGGCAGCGCGATCAACGGATAAAACTCGATGGCTTGCGGGGCGTAGCGCTGGAACATCAACTGCACCACGTAGGTCGAGTAGGCACCGAGCATCAACATCTCGCCGTGAGCCATGTTGATCACGCCCAGCAGACCGAAGGTGATCGCCAGCCCGAGTGCCGCGAGCAGCAGAATCGAACCGAGGGACATGCCGCTGAACGCCTGGCCCAACACTTCACCGATCAGCAGTTTGCGCTTGACCTGAGCGAGGCTGGTTTCGGCGGCGGTGCGCACGCCGGTATCGCTTTCGACGCCGGGTTCGAGCAAGCCTTCGAGGCGAGTGCGGGCCAGTGGGTCGCCGGTTTCACCGAGCAGGCGCACGGCGGCCAGACGCACCGCCGAGTCGGCATCCACCAGTTGCAGGTTGGCCAGGGCCAGGCTCAGGGCGGCGTGGACGCTTTCGTCTTTTTCGCCAGCCAGTTGCTGGTCGAGGAATTTCAGCTGCGCGGGTTTGGCGCTTTTCTGCAATTGCTGCGCAGCGCTCAGACGGGTTTTGGCGTCGGCGGCGAGCAATTGGTGGCTGGCCAGTGCGGTGTCGATCAGACCCCGCAGGCGATTGTTCAGGCGCAGGGTTTTGGCTTGGCCGTCGATGGTCAATTCGCCTTGTTGCAGGGCGTTGATCAGCGCGATGCGGGCCGGATCGGGTTGCGCAGCCCAGGCTTCCAGCAGTTTCGCTTGCTGCACGGGGTTGGCGGCGACGAAGTCTTCGGCTTCGCCGGCAAAGGCGGTCATCGGCAACAACAGTGCGATGGCAAGAATGAAACGGTAAAGGGTAGTCGGCATAAAGAGTCGCCTTGCGCGGACTATGGGTGGGAGCGGGCTCGCTCGTGAAAGCGGACTCACGTTCAACACGTCAGTCGTCTGACACACCGCTTTCGCGAGCAAGCCCGCTCCCACAGGGGGACTGTGCCGGCCTCACGCCAAGCGCAAGGCTGACACCCAATGACTCAGTTGCTCTTCACCGCATAATCGGGCTTCTTGTCGTTGCCATCGATAAACGGACTCCACGGTTGCGCGCGGATCGGGCCTTCGGTCTGCCACACCACGTTGAACTGACCGTCGCCCTGGATCTCGCCGATCATCACCGGCTTGTGCAGGTGGTGGTTGGTCTTGTCCATGGTCAGGGTGTAGCCCGACGGCGCGGCGAAGGTCTGGCCGGCGAGCGCTTCGCGGACCTTGTCGACGTCGGTGGACTTGGCTTTTTCGACCGCCTGCGCCCACATGTGGATGCCGACGTAAGTAGCTTCCATCGGGTCGTTGGTCACGGCTTTGTCGGCGCCCGGCAGGTTGTGTTTTTTCGCGTAGGCCTTCCAGTCAGCAACGAACTTCTTGTTCACCGGGTTCTCGACCGACTCGAAGTAGTTCCACGCCGCGAGGTTGCCCACCAGCGGTTTGGTGTCGATGCCGCGCAGTTCTTCTTCGCCTACCGAGAACGCCACTACCGGAACATCGGTTGCCTTCAGGCCCTGGTTGGCCAGCTCTTTGTAGAACGGCACGTTGGAGTCGCCGTTGACCGTGGAGATGACCGCAGTCTTGCCGCCAGCGGAGAATTTCTTGATGTTGGCGACGATGGTTTGGTAGTCGCTGTGACCGAACGGGGTGTAGACCTCTTCGATGTCCTTGTCGGCCACGCCTTTGGAGTGCAGGAACGAGCGCAGGATCTTGTTGGTGGTGCGCGGGTAGACGTAGTCGGTGCCGAGCAGGAAGAAGCGCTTGGCGCTGCCGCCTTCCTCGCTCATCAGGTATTCAACCGCCGGGATCGCTTGCTGGTTCGGTGCGGCGCCGGTGTAGAACACGTTCGGCGACATTTCTTCGCCTTCGTATTGCACCGGGTAGAACAGCAGGCCGTTAAGTTCTTCGAACACCGGCAGTACCGATTTGCGTGACACCGAGGTCCAGCAGCCGAACACGACCGCGACCTTGTCCTGGGTCAGCAACTGCCGGCCCTTTTCCGCGAACAACGGCCAGTTCGACGCCGGGTCGACCACCACCGGTTCGAGCATCTTGCCGTTCACCCCGCCCTTGGCGTTGATCTCGTCGATGGTCATCAGCGCCATGTCTTTGAGCGACGTTTCGGAGATCGCCATGGTGCCGGACAACGAATGCAGAATCCCGACCTTGATGGTCTCGGCAGCCTGGACAGTCCAGGTCATGCCCATCGCGGCAATGCTTGCCGTGAGTGTGAAAGCCTTGATCAAACTGCGACGCTTCATTGTGCGATCTCCATGAACGTTTAATTTTTCTGGTTGGCAGATGCGGACGACTGAAGGTGTGTTTTGCAAGGGCTGTGCCCGGTCGGGATCGGGCAGGAAAATGTCGGTTTAGAGCGGTTGCGTGTTGGTGGGGTGCACCATGAAGGAACGAGCCGCGTGTGACGGTGCGCTCGAATGCGCCAGATTAGGGCGCAGGTTTCACGAACGACGCCGTCCACTGTGGGAGCGAGCCTGCTCGCGAATACGGTGTGTCATTCAGCAATGCTGTTGACTGACACTCCACATTCGCGAGCAGGCTCGCTCCCACGTTGTTCTGTGTTGGATTAGCGGCGGCGCATGAGGCCGATGAAGAAGACGCCGCCGATGGCCGCGGTGGCGACGCCGATGGGCAGGTCTTCCGGCGCGATCAGGGTCCGGGCGGCGACATCGACCCAGACCAGAAACAGGCTGCCGAGCAACACACAGGCCGGCAGCAGGCGGCGATGTTCGGCGCCGACCAGACGCCGGGCAATGTGCGGCACCATCAGCCCGACAAAACCGATCGAGCCGCTGATCGACACCAGCACACCGGTCATCAGCGAGGCGATCACAAACACCCGCAAACGCACCGACCGGGCGTTCAGGCCGAGGGTCACGGCGGTCTGCTCGCCGGCCATCAGTGCGTTCAGCGGTCGGGCCATGCCCAACAGCAAACCGAGACCGAGCAGCACGCTCAGGGCCGGCACCGCCAGCAATTCCCAGCGCGCCAGGCCAAGACCGCCGAGCATCCAGAACATCACCGCCGAGCTGGCGCGGTGGTCGCCCATGAACAGCAGCAGGTTGGCGATCGCCATCATCACGAACGACACCGCCACACCGCACAGCAGCAACCGGTCGCTGTCGAGCCGGCCTTGACGATTGGCAATGCCCAGCACCAGAAACATGCTCAGCAATGCACCGATGAACGCAGCAATCGGCAAGGTCAGCAGGCCGACGATTTCACCGATGTGCAACACCACGATCACGGCGCCCAACGTTGCGCCGGAGGTGACGCCGAGCAGGTGCGGATCTGCCAGTGGATTGCGCGTCACCGCTTGCAGCACCGCGCCGATCAACGCCAGACCGGCACCCACCAGCGCCCCAAGCAACATTCTCGGCACACGGATCAGCCAGACGATGTGTTCCTGTCCGGCGCTCCAGCTCTCGTCGCCGAGACCGAAGGCCTTGTGCAGCAGAATCCGCCACACCACCTCCACCGGCACCCGGGCGGGACCGAAGCCAAGCGAGACCACGCACGACACCAGCAACACGGCGCCGAGGGCGATCAGCAACAGGGCGTAGCGACGGTCGATCATTCGCCGTGGAACCCCTTGGCCAGGGTTTCCACCGCCAGCACGTTATCGATCCCCGGCGTGGCCTGCACGTAAGGGATGACGATGAAGCGCTGGTTCTTGATCGCGTCCACCGACTGCAGCGCCGGGTTCTTCAGCAGGAATTCGATCTTCTGCTCGGCGGTGATTTCGCTGTAGTCGACGATCACGATCACCTGCGGATTGCGTTCGACCACGGTCTCCCAGTTGACCCGGGTCCAGCTCGCCTCGACGTCATCGAGAATGTTGCGCCCGCCTGCGGCATCGATCAGCGCCTGCGGCATGCCCAGTCGGCCGGAGGTCATGGCGCGGTCTTCGCCGCTGTCGTAGAGGAACACGCGCGGCTGGCTGGCGGGCAGGTCTTTGCGGATCTCGGCGACCTGCTGCTGCATGTCGGCGATCAGGGCGTTGGCGCGATCCTGCACGTCGAAGATTTTGCCGAGGTTGCGCAGGTCGTTGTAGGTGTCCTCCAGTGTCGCCGCCGGGCGCTTCATCACGAAGGCGCAGGATTCGGTCAGCTCATAGACGTTGATGCCCAGCGGTTGCAGGGTCTGCGGAGTGAGATCGCCCCCGACACGCATGCCGTAATCCCAGCCGGCGAAGAAAAAATCGACGTTGGCGTTGAGCAGGGTTTCCACCGACGGGTACTTCGCGGCCAGCTCCGGCAAACCGTCGAGCAGCGACTGCATCTCGGGCGTCACCGACTTCCAGCCACTGACACCGCTGTACCCGGCCATGCGCGATTTGAGGCCGAGCGCGAGCATCATCTGGGTCATGTTGATGTCGTGGCTGACCGCATGCCCTGGCGCTTGCTTGAAGGTCACTTCGCGGTTGCAGCTGTGAACGGTCAGCGGGTACTTCGTGGCCTCGGCCAGGGCTTGAGCACTGCACAACAAAAGAGCGACGCAAAGCAGGGAACGCACAGTCATGGTCGGGTTATCCAGGTGATTCGCGGGTAGCCGTGGAGGGGATGGGAATCGATCAGCGCTTCGACGCCGAACACCTCGCGCAGCAGTTCGACGGTGAGGACTTCTTGCGGCGTGCCGCTGGCGACGATGCGCCCGTGATTGATCACGTACAGACGGTCACAGAAGGCGGCGGCCAGGTTCAGGTCGTGGATGCTGGCGAGTGTGCCGATCTGCAGGCGCTTGACCAGTTGCAGCAGTTCGAGCTGATAGCGCGGGTCGAGGTGGTTGGTCGGCTCGTCGAGGATCAGCAGTTGCGGCTGCTGGGTCAGGGCGCGGGCGAGGATCACGCGCTGTTTTTCACCACCGGAAAGCGTGGCGAAAGCGTGGTCTTCGAAGCCGTCGAGGCCGACCGATTTGAGCGCCTGAGTCGCAAGATTCCGGTCTTCCAGCGTATCGCCATCGAACAGGCCTTTGTGCGGTGTGCGGCCCATGGCGACGACCTCCTCGACGGTCAGGCCGAAGGCATCGGGGAATTCCTGCAGGACCACGGCGATGCGTTGTGCACACCAGCGCGAGGACTGTTTCCACACATTGTGGTGATCGAGTCTGACCTCACCGTTTTCCGGCTGGCTGAAGCGATAGGCGCAGCGCAACAGGCTGGTCTTGCCGCTGCCGTTGGGGCCGATCAAACCGACAAACTCACCGGCAGCCACCTGCAACGAGGCGTCACGCAGCTGGAACTGGTGATGGCAGTGGCCGTGGCCCAGAGGTGTCCAGGCGAGGTTGGTGAGGGTCAGTGAGGTCATGCGTCTACTCTGAAATATTCGGTGTTGCTGATGGCGCCCTCGCGAGCAGGCCCGCTACCACAATGGATTGCATTCAATGTGGGAGCGAGCCTGCTCGCGAAGGCGCCGGTACATCAAAAGGTGTAATCCGCGGTGACGAAGAATGATCTCGGCTCGCCGAGAATCCATTGCTGGCCTTCATTGTATTGGCTTTGCGCATATTGGCGGTCAAACAGATTGTTCACCTGCAGGCCCAGCGTGGTGTTGCGCAAGGCTTGCCACGACAGCGTGGCATCGACCACGGTGTAGCTCGGCAGCTCGTTGCGGTTGGCCATGTCGGCGTAGCGCGCATCGACGTAACGCACGCCGGCACCGGCCTTCAGGTCATCGCTGAGTTTTTTGTTCAGCCACAGATTGGCGGTGCGCCGTGGCACGTCCACCGGGCGGTTGCCGTTATACGACAGGGTTTGCCCATTCACCACTTCGGAGAAGTCATCGTACTTGGCTTTGACGACTGCAGCGTTGGCCTGCAGTTGCCAGGCGTGGGGCAATTGCAGGTCGAGGCTGGCTTCCAGGCCATTGGTGGATTGCTGGCCGACTTGCTGCTTGAGCGTCGGGTTGCCCGGATCGTCCGTCAGCAGCTTCTTTTTGACGATGCGATAGGCCGCCAGGGTGAACTCGCCGCGCTGATCCCAGAACAACTGCTTCATGCCGATCTCGGTCTGGCGTGCGGTCGACAGGTCGTACTGCTGCTGGCTGGGGCTCAGGGATATCAGGCCGCCGATACCGTCAGTGCTGGTCGCGACCTGAGCGTAAAACGAGGTCTCGGGCGTCAGCGCAAATACTAGTCCGGCCTTCCAGTTGTTGCCGGTCAGGGTCTTGTCGCTCTGGCTGCCGTCCACCAGATTGTTGCGATCAACGTGCACGTAATCGCGGCGTACACCGGTTACCAGCGACCAACGCTCGCTGAGTTGCGTGCGGTTTTCGGCGAACAGCGACATCTGTTTCGTGGTGCTGTCGAACTGATCACGGTACGGGTTGGCGCTTTCGAAGTCGCCCGGTTGCGGGTGATACAGGTCCAGCGCCTGGCCGTTCGGCAACACGTCGTTGAACGGCGAGTTGCTGTTGAGCTGGAAGCGGATGCGGTTGTAATCGACGCCGGTCACGGTCTGGCTGTCGAGGCCGAACAGCGAGTGCTTGAAGGTGAAGGTCTGGCGGTCCCCGACCTGCTCCTGTTGGTGGCCGATACCGAAGTAACCGCTGCGACTGAGTTGTTGAGTGGTGGTGTCGAAGTTGTAGTTCTCGGCGTTCTGCCAGCGGCGTTGGGCCTTGAGGTAATACAGTTGGTTGCTGGCGCTGAGCGCATCGTTGATCTGCCAGTCAGTGGTCAGGCGCGTCCATTGGTCGTTGTAGTGCTGCTTGTCGTCGCGCACGTTGTAGTTCTTGTTGCGCAGGCTGTCTTGCAGCCGGCCGTTGATCAGTGGCGTGCCGAAGTAGTTTTGTGGCCGCTGGTCCCCGTAGTCATGGGCGAGGGTGAAAGCCAGATCATCGGTAGCCTGCCAGCGCACGGCGGCGCTGATGAAGTCGCTGGAGGAGTCGCCGCGATCGATCCAGCCGTTGCTGCGCAGGCGATTGAGATTGAGGCGATAGCTCAGGGTATCGGTCAGCGAACCACCGCTGTCGAACGCCTGCTGCTGACGATCATATGAGCCGTAGCCGACGCGCAGATGGTTTTCGATTTCGCCGCTGAACGGTTTCTTCGCAATCACGTTGACCACCGCACCGGTCGCGCCTTCGCCGTACAGCACCGAGGCCGGGCCGCGCAGCACATCGACGCGCTCCACCGACCAGGTGTCGACCGGGAAGGTCGCGGTGCCCATGCCGGTGTACATCCGGTTGCCGTCATACAACTGCATCACCGAACTCTGCCCGGTAAAACCGCGTGCCTGCAACGAGGTGCCGCCATCGCCTGGGGTACCGGTGCGGCTGATGCCGGTGCTGCGCGACACGGCGTCCTGCACGCTGCGATCGCCCCGGGCACGCACTTGTTCGCCACTGAGGCTTTCGACGCTGGCCGGGGTTTCCATGGCGCTGAGGTTCAGGCGTGAACCGGCGGTGGTCGGCGTGGTCAGGCTGACGCTTTCGTCGTCAATGGCCGGTGCGCTGATGGTGCCGGTGGGCAGCGTCAGCGGTTGGCTGTCGGCATTGGCGTGGTTCAGGGCGAACAGGCAGAGGCTGGACAAGAGGTACTTGTTCATCGGGGTGGTGAATCACTTCTTCAAAAGAAAGCCCGCAGCTTTTGGCCGCGGGCAGAGTGGCAAATATGGGTTATACAGTAACACTAAAAAATGCCGGCTTATAAGAGCCGGCAGTTTAAAGAACTGTCTAAAATGCGCATCTCGCCTGTTTCATGATGAAGTTGAGGCAGATTCAGGTTGGCGCCCCAGACGCGACAACAGCACTCGATCCAGCAACCAGACCGCCACCAGCGAAGCCCCCACCAGCGGAAAAATCACCGCCAGCACCAGCATGATTGCCACGCCGGTTTTCCATTTCGGCAGGTCATGACGTAGCGGCGGCACGCCGAACTTGCCCTGCGGGCGGCGCTTCCACCAGATCACCACACCGCTGACGGCGCTGAGCAGAATCATCAGGCAGATCAGCAACACGACGATCTGGTTGAAGGTGCCGAACATCTTGCCTTCGTGCAGCATTACGCCGATTTCCGTGGCCCGCGCCACCGCGCCGTACTGCTCGAAACGCACATCGGCGAGGACCTTGCCGGTGTACTGATCGACATGCAGGGTGGCGTCGTTGCGCGGATCGTCGGCGAATACGGCGATGGTGAACACCCCGGTGGCGGTGGTCGGCAGGGTGATGCTGTAGCCCGGCTCGACCTTGCGTTCAATTGCGATGTCCTGCACCGCTTGCAGGCTGATGGCGGGCGCGGCAGGGCCGTGCTGCATGCCGCCGTGGGCCATGTGCTCGGCATGGTCGCCGGACATCGGCATCGGCGTGTTTTCCATCGCCCACGGCACGGTCTGGCGCGCGGCATTGTTGAGGCTGCCGGCCTCGACGTCGGAGGTTGGCACGTTGTTCCACATGGCGGCCGGGAACACGTTCCACACCTGGGCGTACTGCTTGCCCCAGAACCCGGTCCAGGTCATGCCACTGAGCAGCATCACCAGCAGCAGCGCCGCGCCCCAGAACCCGGTGACCGCATGCAGATCACGCCATAGCACGCGCCCGCGGCTGTTCAGTCGCGGCCACAGAATCCCGGCGGACTGACCTCGCGGCCACCACAGAAACACCCCCGACACCACCAGCACTACGCCCCAACCGGCGGCGAGTTCGATCAAGCGGTCACCGACGGTGCCGATCATCAGTTCGCCGTGAATCGCACGGGCGATGGCCTGCAGGTTCTGCCTGGCATCCTGCTCGCCGAGGATATCGCCGTGGTACGGATCGATGAACACGTTGAGTTCGTGACCTTCGTTTTTCACCACGAATTGCGCGCTGCGTTCGGCATTCGCTGGCGGCAGGTACTGGGTGATCTGGCCCTGTGGATAAGCGCTTTTCACCCGTTGCAGCAGGTCATCGGCCGGCACCGTGTGATGCCCGGCCGGTACTTTGAGCAAGCTGCTGTACATCAGTGAATCGAGTTGCGGTTTGAACAGGTAGATGATGCCGGTCAGGGCCAGCATCACCATGAAAGGGGCGACGAATAGCCCAGCGTAAAAATGCCAACGCCAGGCCAGGTTGTAGAAATTCGCTTTGGGCTTTTGCATCACGTGTGCTCCGCTTGGCTTGGATCTTTTAGTTGTTCTGTATCGGTAGCGTCACCGCTGCACTCCTGTGGGAGCGGGCTTGCTCGCGAAGACGGCGGCACGCTCAACATTGTTGGCGCCTGATACACCGCTTCGCGAGCAAGCCCGCTCCTGCAAAGGCAGGGTGTGCCTCTTTGTCAGAAACTCATGTCGACCTTGGTCCAGAGCGTGCGCCCCGGTTCATTGATCGCTTGCGGGTCGTTGGCCGGGTAGCCGAAACCGGCGTTGCCCGCCAGGTTCAGGTGCTCGGCATAAGCCTTGCCGAACAGGTTGTCGACGCCGGTGCTGACCTTCCAGTTCTTGTTGATCCGGTAGGCGCCGTTGAGCGAGAACACGCCAAAGCCGCCGCTCTTGTCGTAGTCCTTGCCGACTACGTTGCCCTTGTTCTGGTCGATGCGGTTTTGCGCCGCGACCACGCGCCACAGCGCGCCGGCGCTCCAGTTGTCTTCGCTGTAGGTGAGGCCGAAACGCGCATCCAGCGGCGGCATTTGCGGCAGGGCTTTGCCGTCGCTGCTGTTTTTGCCCCAGGCATAGGCCAGGGTCGCGTCGGCTTTCCAGTTGTCGGTGAGCTTGTACGCAGCGCCGAGTTCGCCGCCCATGATCCGTGCGTCGATGTTTTGTGCGCGGGAGGTGCTCATGCCCATCATCGTCGGCGTGTAGTCGAACAGGATGTAGTCGCGCACCACGCCGATGTAGCCCGAGGCCCAGGCCTCAAGGTCGGCACTCTTGTAGTTCACGCCGAAGTCGAACTGGGTGGTCTTTTCCGGTTTGATCGAATCGAAAGCGTTCACCGAACCGGCCGGGCCTGACTTGGGCGAAAACAGCTCCCAGTAATCCGGGAAGCGCTGCGCGTGGCCGAGGCCGGCATAGAGCGTGGTTGGGCTGTCAGCGAGGTCATGCTCGTAACGCACGAAGCCGCTGGGCAGGGTGTCGGCGCGGGTGTCGTCGGCGGTCGGGTTCGGGCGGCTCATCATCCCGGAGCCAATGCTCTGTCGGTAATCCTTGGCCGAGGCGCGGTCGACACGGGCACCGGTAATCAGGCGATCACGGTCAGCGGCGTACCAGGTCATTTCGCTGAACACGCCGTAGTTATGGAAATCGGCGTCCTTGGTGTACGGCTGATCCTTGTAGGTGTCGATGCCCATGCCGCTGCGCTGGCGGTGTTCGTTGGTCTGCGCATCGAGGCCGGTGATCAACTGGATATCGGCCCAGCGCCAGGTCGCCTTGATCCGCGCGCCGAGGGTGCGGCGGTCGACGTTGGACGCCATCGGCCCGGCCATCATCCCGGTGCCGGACGGCGTGCGCAGGGTGTAGTTGTCCATCACGTGGTCGGCGTAGTTGTAGTAGACCTGCGCTTCGAGTTTCTCCAGCACGTCAGTGATGTTGGATTTCTCGAAGCGCAGTCCGAGGCTTTCACGCAGGAACTGCGAACCGTCCATGCCGCGTCCGGCGTAACGCGCTTCGCCGTCGCCTTTGCCGGCGGTGAGTTCGATCAGGGTGTCGGCGTCCGGGGTCCAGCCGACGGCGATGTCACCGTTCCACTTGTCGTAGCGCGACGGCACGGTGTCGTTGTTGCCGTCGCGATAGTCGTCGGAGTGCGCGGTGTTGCCGATCACCCGCACGTAGCCCAACGGCCCGCCGGCGGCAGCATCAACCACTTTGTCGAAGCGCCCGTTGGAGCCGGCCAGCACGCTCGCGTTCACCCGGGTGCCGAGTTCGCCGAAGCTTTCCGGTTCACGGTCGAAGAGCACCGTGCCGGCCGACGCGCCCGGGCCCCAGAGCACGGTTTGCGGGCCTTTGATCACCGTGAGTTTGTCGTAGGTTTCCGGCGAGATGTACGAGGTCGGTGCATCCATGCGGCCGGGGCAGGCACCGAGCAGCATGCTGCCGTTGGTGAGGATATTCAGGCGCGAACCGAACATGCCGCGCAGTACCGGATCGCCGTTGGTACCGCCATTGCGCACCAGGGCAAAGCCCGGAATGGTCTTCAGGTAATCGCCGCCGTCGCTGGCGGGTACCGGCTGGCGCGGGTCCTTGGGGTTGGTGACGATGGTCAGCGGCGAGCTGGGGGCGATTGCGGTGATCACCGTCGGGCTGAGTTCTTCGTTGTGCCCGGCGTGGTCATCAGCCAGCGCCAGCGGGGACAGCAGGACGCCGCAAAGGACGGCGGTAGCGTGCGAGAAACGAATGCGCGATTCGTTCAAGGCGAAGGACGCCTGAGCTGCGCTCAAGCGTGGAACAGCGGAAAACCTGGACATGACAATTTCCATCAAACAGTCGTAAACGACACGGCCGGCAGCCTGAAGCTGTCTTCTCAACCGTGTGCAATCAAAGGTGCGGTGTTTACGCGAGGATGGGCGGAGCGCGGGTGCGGGCGCCGGGGAAGAAGGTTTGCCGGGCATGGCCCAGGCGCGGGGAGGACGGGATGAAGGTGTTGACGTGAGCGATGCTGAACGTCGCGAAGCTGCCGCCACCGGTCAGCGCCGGGCAGTTGAACAGCAGGCTGCAATAACCGCACTTTTCCCACAGGGCGTGGTGCGAGGATTGCGGCGGACAGTGTTCGGCAGCCGGTTGTGCGCCGTGCGCGGAATGGTCCATGCCGGGCATGTCCATCGACATGTCCATGCTCATTGGCATGGAAGTCGAGGCGTGCTGATCCATCGGCATCGACTGAGAAATCAGGGGGCCGATGAAGATCATCAACATGGCGAACAGGGCGATCCAGCTACCGCGGGTCAGAGTCTGGCTCTGGCGGTGCAGGCGGGACGCCCCGGCGCGTTGCGGGCGCACGGGCGTGGTCAGCCGGATCGGTTACTGGGCGTGATCGTGCGCCTGGGTTTCTTGCGGCGGCTTCTTCTGCACCGCGACCTCGACCGTCACGTCACCGGCCTTCTCGAAATGCAGGGTCAGCGGGAAGCGTTTGCCGTCGCTGAGCAGGTTGCGGTCTTTCGGGTTGAGCAGCATCACGTGATAAGCCATTGGCGCGAACGTCACCTTGCCGCCGGCCGGGATCACGACATTGGGCACCTGCTGCATTTTCATCAGGTCGCCCTGCATCACATGCTCGTGCAACTGCGCTTGGTCTGTGATTGGCGAATCGACGCTGAGCAAGCGGTCGTCTGTCTTGCCGGGATTGCTGATCACGAAGTAAGCGGCGACGGTCGGCGCGTTGGGCGGTAGCTCCTGCGACCACGGGTGAGCGATTTCCAGCTCGCCCGCCTTGTATTCGTGGGCATGGGCGAAGCACGCCGGCAGCAACAGCGCAGCGATGACGAAGAATTTGTTCAACATGGCAGTTCTCCAAAACGATTTGATACGCAGGTCAATTGCGAGAACAAATCAAACCAGAGGCGAGGCGCGGGGATTGAGGCTCGGCCATTGCTGGCGCGGTGTCGGTGTTTGCAACGAGGGCGGCGCCACGCTGCGATTGCTTGCATAGCGGGCGAAATACAGCTGCGGTGTATGACCCGGCAACGCCACCAATGGCGCTGAGCCCGAGCAGCACCAGCAATGCTGCATGTTGGAATGGGTGTCATTGGACGGGGCTTTCTGCTCCGGGGTGCCGATGTTGATCGCCACCATCTTCGTCCCGCTGCCGGTGCAGAAACTGCTCCACAGCAATTGTTCGGCCGGTGAATTGGCCGCCTGCGCCATCGCTCCGGTCATCGGCATGGCGAGCATGTTGAACAGCACTGCAAAGCAGGCGATCCAGGCAATGGCTAGCCGGTGTCGGTTCATGGGACAGATCCGTTGGGTGGGCGATCAGGCGCGGCTATTTAGCCTGATCAGGGCCGATAAGTAAAAAGACGTCGTGCGGTTTGGTGTCGCACGTTTTTTTTCAATGACTTGGTCAATTCACAGGTACGGCATGAACCTGCATATCCACACCAAGCGTAGCGCGGATTACCGAAAATATTTTGGCCAGGTTGTCCATGCTCGGGTTGCCTTTGGCTGACAGCATTCGATGCAGGCTTTTACTGGGCTTTTCGGTCTCCCTTGCAAGCTCTTCGAAGCCTACAGTCGCATTGACAAGATCCCGCAAAATTATTCTCGCCATTTCTGGTTCGCCATTCAGGAACAGCGTCGCGGCCTCATCCAGCAGTGCCTGAGCAAACTCCGGATCACGTTGGGCACGTTCTGCTATTGAATGTTTGTAGCTTCGAGTGAGAACCATAAATTACCTCCGGTCCTGTTCAGCTTTTTTTCGAGATCGAAATTCGGCAATCAATACCTTCGCCTGTTTGATGTCTTTTTTCTGTGTGGATTTATCCCCTCCACCGAACAAGATGATCAGCCGTTTTCCTTCTTGTATCAGGTAGATTCTGTACCCTGGGCCCCAATTGATTTTGTATTCGCCTAGACCGTCGAACCACTTGATATTGGAAGTGTTGCCCATTTCCAATCGAATCAGGGCAGTCGAAACCTTGAGTGCAGCCTGTACACCCAGAGTGGAAATCCACTGGCCAAACGGGCTTGATTGGTCTTCTTCCAGATATTCTTCGAGTGTGATCACGGCTGGCCCTGAAGGTAACAAATAGGTTACTTATCATGCAAGTCGTGGATACTGCCTCATAAGGCGATATCCTCCAATGCAACAAGTGTTTCCTGAAGCGACAGAAACTCCCGACCAACCGCCGGCAACACCGGCCGCTTCAACACCAGCACCGGCACCCCCAATTCTCGCGCCACTTCCAGCTTTGGCTCGGTCGCGGTGCTGCCACTGTTCTTGCTGATCAGCACATCGATCTGCCGGCGTTCGAACAGCGCGCGCTCATCCTTCAGCAAAAACGGCCCACGGGCGCCGATCACTTCGCAGCGCTCGTTGCCGGGATAGACATCGAGGGCGCGCAGGGTCCAGAACTGTTCGGCGGGGATTTCGTCGAGGTGCTGCAGCGGTTCGCGGCCGAGGGTAAACAGCGGGCGGCGGAACGGTTTGAGCGCGCGGATCAGCTCGGCCCAGTCGCTGACCTCTCGCCAGTCGTCGCCCGGTTGCGGCTGCCACGCCGGGCGGCGCAGGGCCCAGCAGGGGATGCCGGCCAGTTGCGCAGCGCTGGCGGCGTTGTGGCTGATTTGCGCGGCGTACGGGTGGGTGGCGTCCAGCAGCAGGTCGATGCCTTCAGCGCGAATGAACTGCGCCAGGCCTGCTGCACCGCCGTAGCCGCCAACCCGCACCTGGCAGGTCAGATCAGTCGGCACCCGGCCCACGCCGGCCAGGCTGTAAATGTGGGACGGCCCCAGCGTGCGGGCGATGGCCAGCGCTTCGGTGACGCCGCCGAGCAACAAAATCCGCTTCATGCAAAACCTCCAGCGTGGCCGACGATGCCGCCCTGACGATCAATTGCAAACACCTCGATCTGCACCTGCGCCGGCACCACGCTGCGGGCGAAATTCAGCGCGTGGCGACAGACTTCATCCCCCAGCGCGATGCCCGCCGCACTGGCCATCGCCAAGGCCTGCTGGCTGGTGTTTGCCGCACGGATGCCTTGCTGCAAAACCTCATCGGCGCCGATCGCCGCCGCCCACTCGGCCAGTTGCGGCAAGTCGATGCTCGAATGCCGCGAGTGCAGGTCCATGTGCCCGGCCGCCAGTTTGCTGATCTTGCCGAAGCCGCCGCACAGGCTGAGTTTATCCACAGGCACTTTGCGCAGATGCTTGAGCACCGCGCCGACAAAGTCGCCCATTTCGATCAGAGCGATTTCCGGCAGGTCGTAGACCCGGCGCATGGTGTCTTCGCTGGCGTTGCCGGTGCAGGCGGCGATGTGCAGGAAGCCGTTGGTTTTGGCGACGTCGATGCCCTGATGGATCGAGGCGATGTACGCCGCGCAGGAGAACGGCCGGACGATGCCGCTGGTGCCGAGAATCGACAGGCCGCCGAGGATGCCCAGACGCGGATTCATGGTTTTCAGCGCCAGCGCTTCACCGCCCTCGACGTTGACCGTGACCTCGAAGCCGCCAGCGTAACCGCTTTGGGCGGCAAGCAGGTTCAGGTGATCGCCGATCATCTTGCGCGGCACCGGATTGATCGCCGGTTCACCGACGCCGAGCACCAGCCCCGGCCGGGTCACGGTGCCGACGCCTGCGCCGGCGATGAAGCGGACCCCCGGCTCGGCCAGCAGCCGCACGTGTGAATAGAGCAACGCGCCGTGGGTCACGTCCGGGTCGTCGCCGGCATCCTTGATCGTTCCGGCTTCGGCGCCGCCCTCGGTCAACCGACAGAATTCCAGGCGCATCTGCACCTGCTTGCCCTTGGGCAGGACGATCTGCACCGCGTCCGCCGAGACACCGCCGAGCAGCAGGCGTGCGGCGGCCAGGCTGGTGGCGGTGGCACAGCTACCGGTGGTCAGGCCGCTGCGCAGGGGCGCGGGTTGTTCGGCGGTTTCGTCACGCATCGAGAGGTTTGACCAGATCGAGCAAGGTGATCGGCAGCGCCTGGCGCCAGGTGTCGAACTCGCCAAGCGGCTGTGCCTGGGCAACGTGGATGCGGGTCAATTCGCCGCCATGGCGCTCGCGCCAGTTCATCAGGGCGAGTTCACTTTGCAGGGTCACGGCGTTGGCGACCAGCCGGCCACCGGGTTTGAGCTGTTCCCAACAGGTCTCGAAGACCCCTTCGCGGGTCACGCCGCCGCCGATGAAGATCGCGTCGGGGCGCTCCAGCCCGGCGAGGGCCTGCGGTGCCTTACCGCGAATCAGCTGCAGCCCCGGCACGCCCAGCGCATCGCGATTGTGTTCGATCAGTTGCTGACGACCGTCATCGGCCTCGACGGCCAGCGCCCGGCAACTCGGATGCGTGCGCATCCATTCAATGCCGATCGAGCCACTGCCGGCGCCGACGTCCCAGAGCAGTTCACCGGGCGTCGGGGCGAGGCGGGCGAGGGTGATCGCGCGCACGTCACGCTTGGTCAGTTGGCCGTCGTGGCGGAAGGCCGAGTCGGGCAGGCCCGCGAGTCGCGACAGCCGTGGAGCCTCGGCGTCGGCCAGGCATTCGATGGCGATCACATTCAGATCGGCAATCGGCGGGTCGCTCCAGTCATTGGCGATGCCGTCGGTGCGCCGTTCGGCATCGCCGCCCAGATGCTCCAGAACGCTGATGCGACTGCCGCCAAAACCGCGCTCGCGCAACAACGCCGCGACCGCTGCCGGGCTCAGCCCGTCATTGCTCAGCAACAACAGGCGCACACCGCTGGACAACTGTGCATTCAGCGCGGCCAATGGCCGGGCCACCAGCGACAGCGTTACGATTTCTTGCAGCGGCCAGCCGAGGCGAGCCGCTGCCAGCGCACAGGAAGACGGCGCAGGCAGGATCAGCATCTCGTCGCTCGGCACCTGCCGCGCCAGGCTCGCGCCGACGCCATAGAACATCGGATCACCGCTGGCGAGCACGCAGACCGCTTCGCCACGGCGCGCCAATGCCGGCGCGAGGGAAAACGGGCTCGGCCACAATTCGCGTGCGCCGCGAATGCACACTGGCAGCAAGTCCAGCTGTCGCTGGCCGCCAATGATCCGCGCGGCGCCCAGCAGGGCACGCCGGGCGTTTTTGCCCAGGCCCTTGAAGCCGTCCTCACCGATTCCCACAACCGTCAGCCAGGGTGTCATGCCGTTCCTCTGTTCCGAGTACATCTTGAAGGTCGACATGATAGCGCGGTGGCTTTGATCTGACTCAGGTCTATCGGTGGCGAAGGGAGGAACGCACCAGATACATGAGGTTTATAAAAATCAATTATTCGAGGCTTCAACTTTGTTAGTTTGCCTTGGTTGAGATTTTGAAGTTCTGAATACTCTTGGGCTTTCAGTGTGTTTTATTTTATTTAATAGGGAAAGAATCAGTATGGATACTGAGTTGCGCATGGAAGCGGGCAGTTGGCATGCAGTAGTAATGAACGATACGTTGGTGACCGGCTTTGAAAAGCAGGCGGTAGTCGACAGAAACTTTTTCAATAACTGCATATTTCTCGCCTCCTTCAAGGCGAATAAGCTTTATGACAGCGATAAGAATCCAGGTGAATGGTTCGACTACTATGTCGGCGTACTCTGGTCGTATGGCTGGAGTTTTGATGAAGAGCCTGTCGAGTTTGTTCAGCCGCAGTTTTCCGGGAGCGTACAGCAAGCCTGGATGATGTCGGCCGCACGTCTGGTTACGCGGTCTCAGCTGGCACAGGTTGAGGCGGCACACGCTGCACTCGAAAAAGATGCACTGTTGCTGGCCAAGTTCGCAGGCTCGAGTGTCAAGACACATAAGTCCCACATCGTGCCGGTGCGCTATGGCGCCAATGGTGAGCTGGTGGTGGTGCTCAGTCAGATCAGGTTTATCAAATCGGTCATGCGCACAACGTATCTCTTCTGGCAGATCCATCAGCCAATGTCTCAACTGGATATCCGCGCCAGAAGACTGGTGATCAACCGTCGGGCAATGGACGCCAATCGTGAAAGGCTGGCGTTGGCCATTCGTGACATTCCGTTCAAGCTGGAGGAACACGAGCTCTGAGAGCCGGCGGGCTCAGGTATTTATCGTTAGGGCGAGGATTCCGACCGGCAGGCATTTTCATGCGCTTGGGCAAAGCAGGCATAATGGCGACCTTTCGCCCCTCACAGCGCTGCCAGCCAGTCGGTCATCCCTTGAACGAACGCCCAATGTCCACCGCTCTACGCCCCTCGGCTTGTCCGGGGTTGTTGCGTATCGTCCAGGCACTGGATGGCGGTATCTGCCGGATCAAGCTCAATGGCGGTTCGATCAGCGCCGATCAGGCTGATGCAGTGGCCGATGCCGCCGAGCGTTTCGCCAGCAGCGCGATCGAGGCGACCAACCGCGCCAATCTGCAGATTCGCGGCATCGGCGGACAGTCTGCTGCATTGATTGACAGCTTGCTGGACGCCGGTCTCGGGCCGCGAACCGCGGCCGGCGACGACGTGCGCAACCTGATGCTCAGCCCCGCCGCGGGGATCGACCGGCAGATGTGTCTGGATACGCGCGCCCTCGCCGGGCAGATCCTCGACACCCTGCAAAGCCATCCGCGCTTCCACGAGTTGAGTGCCAAGTTCGCCGTGCAACTGGACGGTGGTGAAGCGCTGGCGATGCTCGAACATCCACATGACCTGTGGCTGGCGGCGTTCGAGCGCGAGGGCAAAACGCTGCTGGCGTTCGGTCTGGCCGGGTGCCCGACAGATCGTGCGGTCGGCGCCGTGGCGCTGGAAAACGGCCATGCGCTGGTGGTCTCGGTGCTGGAGCTGTTCCTTGAACGGGCACGGCCAGAGCAGACGCGCATGCGGCACTTGCTCGAAGAGTTGCCGCTGTCGGTATTTGTCGAACAGCTCGCTGCACGCTTGCCGATCAAGGCGATCGGCGACTGGCAACGCATGCCGGCCGCCGCTGCGCTGCACATCGGCGCTCATTCGCAGCACAACAGCGACCTGACATACGTAGGCGCGGTGCCGGCGCTCGGTCGTCTCGACCCGGGCATGCTGCGCGGCGCCGCACAACTGGCCCGCGACTTCGGCGATGGCAGCCTGCGTTTCACACCGTGGCAAAGCCTGTTGTTGCCCAACGTCAAGGCGAGTGACGCCGCGTACGTGCTCCGTAGTCTGGAGCAACTCAACCTGTTGACCCTGGCCAGCGAGCCCTTGTCGCGCCTGATCGCCTGCACGGGATCCAGCGGCTGCGGCAAAGGTCTGGCCGATACCAAGCGCGATGCCCGTCTGCTGGCGACGTTGTTGCCGCGAGCGCTTGATGTGCACCTGTCCGGCTGTCCGCGTTCCTGCGCCGCTGCGCACGCTGCTCCGGCGACGTTGCTGGCGGTCGGCAGCGGTCATTACGACCTTTATTTTCGCGATGCAGCACGGCCGGGTTTCGGCACGCTGCACGCACGCAACCTTACTATTGAAGCGGCCGCGACCCTGCTCGACGCCCGCTCACGGAGCCCCCTTGATGCTTGATTACATCCGCGACGGTCAGGAGATCTATCGCAACTCCTTCGCGATCATTCGCAGCGAGGCCAATCTGGCGCGCATCCCGGCCGACCTGGAAAAACTTGCAGTGCGGGTGATCCACGCCTGCGGCATGGTCGAGGCCGTCGATGGTCTGCAGTTCTCCGAAGGCGCAGGCAAGGCCGGGCGCGATGCGCTGGCGGCCGGTGCGCCGATCCTGTGTGATGCACGGATGGTCTGCGAAGGCGTGACCCGTGCCCGCCTGCCGGCCAACAACCCAGTGATCTGCACCCTGCGCGACGACAGCGTCCCGGCGCTGGCCCGTGAGCTGGGCAACACCCGTTCCGCCGCGGCGCTGGAACTCTGGCGTCCACACCTGGAAGGCAGTGTGGTGGTGATCGGCAACGCGCCGACCGCGCTGTTCTATCTGCTGGAAATGCTCGACGCCGGTGCGCCGAAACCAGCGTTGATCCTCGGCTTCCCGGTGGGTTTCGTGGGTGCGGCGGAATCGAAAGCGGCGCTCGCGGCTGACAGTCGCGGTGTACCGTTCGTGATCATGCAGGGCCGCCTGGGCGGCAGCGCCATGGCCGCCGCAGCGGTGAATGCTCTCGCCACGGAGATCGAATGATGCAGGCCAAAGGACGTTTGATCGGTCTGGGCGTCGGTCCGGGTGATCCGGAGTTGATCACCGTGAAAGCCTTGCGTCTGTTGCGCGAATCGCCGGTGGTGGCGTACTTCGTCGCCAAGGGCAAGAAAGGCAACGCCTTCGGCATCATCGAGGCGCACCTGCAAGACGCGCAGAATCTGCTGCCGCTGGTGTACCCGGTGACCACTGAAGTGTTGCCGGCACCGCTGTCGTACGAGCAAGTGATCAGCGATTTCTACGACGAAGCCGCCGAGACGGTGGCCGCGCATCTGGATGCCGGTCGCGATGTGGCGGTGATCTGCGAAGGCGATCCGTTCTTCTACGGCTCCTACATGTATCTGCATGACCGTCTGTCTACGCGTTACGAAGCCGAAGTGGTGCCGGGCGTGTGTTCGATGCTCGGCGGCGCTTCGGTGCTCGGTGCGCCGCTGGTGTATCGCAACCAGAGCCTGTCGGTGCTGTCCGGCGTGCTGCCGCATGATGATCTGAAGCGTCGTCTTGCCGACGCCGACGCAGCAGTGATCATGAAGCTGGGACGCAACTTTCCGAAAGTCCGACAGGTGCTCGAAGAGCTCGGTCTGGCCGAGCGGGCGCTGTACGTCGAGCGCGCGACCATGGCCAATCAGAAGATCGTGCCGCTGGATCAGGTCGAGCCCATGTCCTCGCCGTACTTCTCGCTGATCATCGTCCCGGGCGAACGGTGGCAAGGCTGATGAATCCTTCAACACCCGCCATCGTTATCCTCGGTCAGGGCAGCCTGGCCACTGCCCTGCGCATCCAGCAGGTCTATCCCGCCGCGCAGATCCACGGCCTGGCCGGGCGGGTCGAGGGCGCCGATCGCACCTATCAGGAGTTCGGCTCAACCCTGCGTGAGTTGTATCAGCAGGACACACCGATCATTGCCCTGTGCGCGGCCGGCATCGTCATCCGCACCCTGGCGCCGCTGCTGCTGGAGAAGGGCGCCGAGCCTGCGGTGCTCGCCGTTGCGGAAGACGGCAGCGCCGTGGTGCCGCTGCTTGGCGGCCTCGGCGGGGTGAACGTCATGGCCCGCGAGATTGCGGCCGGGCTGCAAGTGGCCCCGGCGATCACCACCAGTGGCGAGTTGCGCTTCGGCACCTGCCTGCTCAATCCGCCGAGCGGCTATGCCTTGGCGGACCTGGAGCTGGGCAAGCGGTTTGTCTCGGATCTGCTGGCCGGGCACAGCGTGCGTATCGAAGGCGCGGCGCCGTGGCTGGAACAGGCGCAGTTACCGGAAAATCCGCAGGCGCAGCGCTCGATCCACATCAGCAGTGCCGAGCGTGCCGCGAGCGCCCATGAATTGTTGATCTACCCGCGCAGCGTTGCGGCGGCGGTGACAGGCGCTGTCGGCGATCTGCCGAATGCCGTGCGCGCGGCGTTGCAGCAAGCGAACGTCGCAGTGCAAGCGTTGGCCTGCCTGGTGGCGGCTGACAGCGAAATGGCCTCGGCGGATTTGCGTGAAGCGGCTTTGGTACTGGGTGTGCCGCTGCGTTTTGTGGCGGCACAAAACGGCACCGCAGCAGTGGCGCGCAGTGCACTGCCAGGGGCCAGGGTCACTGAGGTGGGCGGGCTGGCGATCGCTGTTGCCGAACAGCCGCTGGACATCGCGCAAATCGGGCGCCCACGGGGACGTCTGGCGGTGATTGGCCTGGGGCCCGGCGCGGCAGAGCTGATGGTGCCCGCCGTCAAAGCCGAACTGGCGCGCGCTACCGATGTGCTCGGCTACGAAACTTATGTGCGCATGGCCGGGCCGTTTCGCGACGATCAAGTGCAGCACTGCACCGACAACCGTGAAGAAATGCAGCGTGCCCGCCACGCCTTCCGGCTGGCCGCGCAGGGGCGTTCGGTGATCGTGGTGTCGTCCGGCGATCCGGGGGTGTTCGCCATGGCGGCGGCAGTGCTCGAAGCGTTGCACGAGTCGGATGATCCGGCCTGGCACAGCGTCGATCTGCAAATCCTGCCGGGCGTCTCCGCCTCGCTGGCTACCGCAGCGCAGGCCGGTGCGCCGCTGGGGCATGACTTCTGCGTGATGTCGCTGTCGGACAACCTCAAGCCGTGGTCGATCATCGAGAAGCGCCTGGACCTGGCCGCTGAGGCCGATCTGGCGTTGGCGTTCTATAACCCGATCTCCCGCGCCCGTCCGTGGCAATTGGGCCGCGCGCTGGAAATCGTCGCGCAACACCGCACGCCTGAGACGC
Source organism: Pseudomonas sp. H1h (assembly GCF_000633255.1). Taxonomy (GTDB): domain Bacteria; phylum Pseudomonadota; class Gammaproteobacteria; order Pseudomonadales; family Pseudomonadaceae; genus Aquipseudomonas. Next base: position 94,636 of record NZ_AYMJ01000020.1, on the reverse strand, counting down.
CTGTGGTGCTGGGGCGGGACATCGGCCGGCCGGGCCAGACCCTGCGCACCACCACATTGGGCGCGTTGACCCCGGATCAGGTGGACATGCGCACCATGGTGCTGATTGGCTCGTCCACGACCTGCACATTCCCCCGCGCCGAAGGTGGCGACTGGGTCTACACGCCCCGCTGGTACGGCGAAAAGCCGCTGTCCTGAGTCCCTGCGCAGCCCTTCGGGGCTGCGGTCTTTTTCGCCGCTGTCAGATCGTTGCAGCGAACGGCGTCATTCGCGATTGTTTCCGGATTTGACCGTGTCGGATTGTTCACCGGTATCCGTCCGACATCTGACCGTCGCTCGTCAGCGAATTCTTGTTACTTACGTTCTGTCTTATCTCATTAGTCAGTAGATGACGCCTTATTGACGTCTCAATGTCTTTGTTTGTTCGAGGCGCACTTACGGCGGGTACGTCAATGACATGTCCGGTGACAGGTATTGGACGTTACATTCTTTATTGGTTATGACTTTTTTGCTGTTTTCTGAAACTTGCTGAATGTTTTCCCGTTTGAGCGCGTTGTTATTGCCCGGTAGTTTTGCCGCATCGGAATCTGCTGTTCAGCTGCTGTATGGGGGACTCGGGACTTTACCTGTAGGCCTTCAGTGCACTGTCGTGTCCGAACTTCCCGAATGTTTCGGCCGGGTTATCGCGCGCAATCAAAAGGATATTGAGTCCAATGCAATCAATAGATCAGAACAGAGAACAGTTTGTTAATTTTGTCGATCTCTTCAAGTTGAAAGACCTTGAGCAAGCGTTGTCATCGCATAAAGGCAGTCAACATTACGATTCGGTATTGCGTTATTACTTTGCCTGCGTGGGCAAACTCGAGTCACCAGAGTTGATGGAACCGTTGGCCTTGCTCAAACAGACGCTGGAGTTGTTGCGCGGACCGGTCCGGGTACCGCGAGCGAGCGATGTGCAAGCGCCGGCCGCAGCGGACCTTCCACAGATCTGCGAAAAGATCGAAGGGTTCGAAACGCGCCTGCGCTTTGGTATCGAGCAAATGAAAATACCTCCCACGGCGGTGCCGAAGGCCATGCACTTTGTCTGGCTCGGCGGTGGCATTGGCGAGATCCAGCGCGATTATCTCAATGTGTGGCGGCAGGTACTGGCGGGGCAGGGCTATTCCCTCAACCTGTGGTACGGCAGTGATGCGCTTCTGGCGCATCAGACCAACAAGCTGATTGTTGAGGCGGCCAAGGCTGATGCATTGCTTCAGGTCGGGGATAGAACCATCACCGAGGACGAACTGGCGACGCTGTACGAAGAGCGCGCGATGGTGCTCAAGCAACAGATGTTCGAGCACATCAACACGGCCGTCGCCGCCGGGCAATCGGCTGATGACGCCAGAATTGACCTGCTGACCCGGGCCTATGGCCAGGAAGCGGGGGCGTTGGAAGCGCTGCTGGAGCGCAATCGTCACAGCCTGCTGGCGCTGGCCGGTGAGGACCTGAATCTGCGCGATGTGGGTGACGCGGGAAAGCCGTTGCAGTTACAGGACATTTACCTGCGTGAAACCCGTTTGCGCGGCAATCTGGCGGCGGCCTCCGATATCGTGCGGGTCGAAGCTCTGTTCAATGAAGGGGGAGTCTACGCAGACGTGGATAATCTGCCAGCGCTGGCGCAGCGGCTGGGCACCACCGATATCAGCGAATGGGGTGGGGATGCGCGCATGGGAGCGTTGCAACTGTTGCTCGATCACAACCCCCACTGGATGCCCGGGCGTCAGGCATTGCGCAGTCGCTACACCGATTATTTCGACTCCATTCCTGTGCAGCACCGCGCGCAGTTGGAGGCATTTGCCAAGGCCGGCCCCACATTGGGTCAGGTTTTTGAGCTTCCGGTGCCGGGGATGGCGCGTGCTCACGAGCTGCGCGCGGTGGTCGATGGTGCTTCGCTGAGCAACGCATTTCTGCAGGCTCACCCTCGCGCCGCGATGCTCGAATCGGTGATCGAGCGAATGCGCTTCAACTATGAAGTGATCGACGAAGCGACGTATCTGGCGGTCAGGCGCGGCGTTGCGCGGATTGATTTTGATGGCATGATCCAACTGGCGCGCGAGGTGCTCGAGCGCACCTACGGGCCGCTCGACCGGCTGTCGATGGAGCAAGACATTTCCGCCAATTTGCTGGCCAGTGCGGCCGCTGGATATTTCAGCGATGGCATTCGTCTGCAGAGCGAGTGGACTATCTACCTGACCGGTCCCGGGGCCATGCGCAGTGGCATGGCGGATTACGACAGGCAGCATTTCACTGCCGCCGGGGCACAAGCGGCTCGCGAGCAGCTTGGCATTGCACCGTTGGCAATGATCAATCGTGCGACAGAAGAAGAACAGGACCATTCCTGGAAAGACAACGAAACCGACCCGCAGAAATGGTTGGCCGATGAGCAGGCCCGCTGGCAGGCAGGACAATACCCAACTCGCTACCTGGGTGATGTCGCGCAGTTGCTCAAGCATTCAACGATCGAATTCGACAACGGCTGGCCACTGATCGAAGGGCGTCCGGTGCTGCTGAGCGACATTCTGCAAAAGCTGGTCGACACCTTGGGTGAGCCGTTCATTCGAGCAATGCGGCGCAGTCACAACGGACCGATTACTTTTGAAACCCCGCTGCCGCTGAGTTTCGACGACCGCCAGGCGATCAAGGCCCAGCCTGTCGAGGTATTGGCGCCGGGGTCATTGAGCGACCCGAAAACCCAGCTCATGGGCCTCGATGAACTGCTCAGCGCAATGGCCAAAGGCACCTTGCATCTGGCGCATGCCAGCCCGTTGCAGCGCCTGACGCTTGGCATGCTGCTGGGTGCGCAGACCTTGGACAACCGACGCTTCGCGTTGCTCGCCGAGGAGCTGGATAACCTCGCCAACAGCGTGGTTGAGTTGGGCGCTTCCAATCGCTATGCGGCCATCGAGCGGCAGTTGTACAAGCGCCGGACACCGGCGTTCATGGCGGGAATGGCCAGCGTGTTCGATGAACCAATGCCGGTGCCCGGGAGTGCGCTGGCGCTCAAGGACGTCGCACTGTCTCAGGCCCATACGCCGTTTCAGTGGGGCCGCCAGGTGGCGCGTATCCGGCAGCGGGCGACCCTGGAACACCAGGAACATATCGTTGAGCGCACGGAACAGGTGCTCGAGGAGTTCAACGGCACACACTTCAAACCGGTGCCACAGGATCTGTTGCTGCACAGCGCAGGTGAAGCCGTCGGGGGGCGCTGTTATCCGTTGGCGCTGGTGGTGAGCGCCGCGCTGACCCGTGGTGAGCAGGCTTTCGGCCGCTTGCGCGAGCGCTTCTATCTGGCGGTCGTCGCCCCTGAACAGAGTGATTCGCTGGCGTTTCTCGATGCACTGGAGCAATTGCGCGATGTTCAGCTCAGGGATGTGGGGCAGGCGCTTGGACGGGTCAACCTGGCTGAGGTGACCACCCGCCTCGAGCGTTATTCCGGCCACGGCACCTTTATGCTCAACTCCGATAACCACGCCATGCTCGTGGCGAAAACTGTCGACGCCGGGCAGGCCAACTTCCATTTCTATGATCCCAACTTCGGGCTGTTCAAGTACGCCAGCCCCGCAATGTTCAAGCAGGGACTGGCGGACTTTTTCCTCAAGCAGGGCATGGCCGGGTACTACGGCGCCTATGGCGAACCCGCCGCTCCGGAGTTCGATCTGATTGAGGTGCATGGACAACAAGTGGCCGCCCTGCAAGTGTCCGGCGGGTTCTCTGTCGGGCAGTTGCTGGAGTCCGATGCCTTGCCCCAGCAACCCTCGTTGCGTCCGATTCGTCGACGTCTGGCCAGCGCCCATGGTCAATCGCTGGTGGAGAATGCCCATCTGGGCCGCAGCCTGCTGGAACTGGACAGTCGCTGGTGGGGGCAGCAGATCGCCCATGTGACGGCAGGCCTGCAGGATCTGCATGACGTGCCCAAAGCATTGGTGCCCGTGTTTGAAACGCTGGAGATCACCGCCGAGGGCCGATACCGGATGAGCCTGTTCGATCCATCGAACGGGCAGTTTGTGACGCAGGTGATCAGCGATGAACCTCGCCTGCTGCGCATCAAGGATTACCTGACGGAGCAGTTTGCGACATTGGGGCGAAAACCCGGAGGCCCCGGTGGGCTGCCGGATCCGTCCGAGGTAGCCAGCGTGCACACGCTCAATGCCGGGTTCACCATCCAGGCCTTGATGAATGCCCTGCGTAAACGCGAGGGGGACGACCGGACGCTGACCCTGGCTGTGCGCCTGCACGCCTATGTCAACTATGCGCAACTGGCCCATGGCACGTTCATGGATGTTGCCGGCGTGGTCAAACTGGTCCAGACCGCGCTGAGCGAAGAGAAGGCCATTGCCCGCACTTGCGCCCCCGTGGTCGGTGAAGCCCTCGGGCATGTGGCCAATGAAGGCGTTGGCGCATTGTTGGGGCTGGCCAATGTAGGCTTCGATATCTATCAATTGGCAACCGCCGAAAACGATGTGGACAAGGCGCAGTTCGGCACGCAGCTGGCGTTTGACTCCGCGGGCCTGGTGTTGACCGGTGCCGGCCTGGCGGCGGCCGCCACGGGAGCTGCGACGGCGGCGGCGGTGCTGGGCGGCGTTGGCGTCATGTTCGGTGGTTTGGCCGTCGGTGTGGCCGCACTGGCCCAAGGATTTGCCAGCATCGCTCGGGACGCGCAAGCAGTCGGGTTGTTTTTCGATGCCCTCAAGCGCAGTGCCTATGGCGTCGGCTATCGCTTTGACGAGGCCTTGCAATCGTGGGTGGTGCAGCCTTCCTCCCTGAGTATCGAATGCCTGGATCTGAAGGCTGGGCGACTGCTGTTGGGGCGTCCGAAACTGCTCAGGCTGCGCGACCATTTCGGCGTGCCGGACTGCGATCCTGATGATGCCAAGGCAATCGATATCCGCCAGCAGCTGGGGTTGCCGGGGCAGATCAGACGCGTGCTGCCTGCAGGGCAACGCATCATCCTGCCGTGCACGCCGCAGGCGTATTACGGTTATGAGTACAAGGCGTTGCCCTTCGCCTCCTGGCGACACGACACCGGTTTCGAGACGGCACGTCAGCTTGAGAAAAAGGGTCGGGACGGGCAGTGGCAGTTTCTGTTCACGTTTTACTCTTTTCCGTCCCACTACATTGTTCAGCGGTTGCTGCCGTCCTACCGGGATACGCTGATCCGGGTGCTGCTGGATGCAGCCGATCGGGAGCTGGTCGTGCCGGATCTGCCGCAGGCTTGGCAGGGCAAGGTGTCGTATGAACTGACGGGGGCCGGGGCTTCGTGCTCGTTGAGCCTGACCCGCGGGATCAAGGTCGAACTGCAGGCGCCGGGTATCAGCGATCGTTGCCGCTGGGTGCTGGTGGCAACCTGGGCCACGCAGAGCGATGTGCTCCTGGGCCGATATGGCGCGTTGTCTGTCGGCGGTGTCGAGGTGACGTGCTCAGGCAAAGGGCGTCATGAAGTGCTGGTCAGGCTGGCCGATCAGCGCCTGTTCAGGCTCGATCGTGCAGCACTGACGTTCGAGCTGCTGGAGGACACCGCGCCGCCAGGTCTCGATGAGTCGGCATTGCTCCAACACTACAAAACGCTCGCCCGGGAGCACCGTCTGGCGCTGCCTTATACGCCGGTTCGCCATTACCTGATCCCCTTCGAATCGCCACAAAAACCGCGTTACACCACAGCCTGGTATGACGCCGGCGAAGACCGCTTCCTGTATATCCGCAATGAACAGGTGCAGGCCGACAAGGCATTGTTGGGCGCGGTGGTCGACGGGTTCGCGTACTTCCATGAAACGGAGAATGCGTTTGTCTGGCAAGTCGACGCCGTCAGCGGGTTGCTCAAACACCGCTATCGGCTGTTGCAGATGCCGGGCAAAAGCTCGGTGCTCAGCATCGAGGCGGATGAACATGGGGTGATTCATGTTGTGCAGACGCTTGTTCAGGAGAGGCACGAGACGCTGCAGTACAGGTTCCTGATTCATCAGGGGCAGCTGCTGCTGAGCTCCATCACCCACGATATGAATCGGCGGCTGTCGCTCGAATTGTCTGGCGTCGACACGCTAAACCGATGGCAGCAGGTGGTGGGTGACTATCTGCCGCAATTGCCGGAGCCTGAAGAGGACGGAGCAACCACGATTGACTGGGAGCCGGCGTCTTACGTGTCGGTGTGCTGGATGTTCGAGCCCAATATGCGGGACATGGTCTGGATTCGCAGTCGCGACCGTTTGTTGATTCATCCGGTGCCGCGCCCGAAGCGCGCGCGCGGTTGGCCTGACTCGATCAAGAACCTGAACGATCTGATGCTGCTGACACTGGCGCAGGACAGTGACCTGTTCGTCGTTTACGACCGGCCCAGGCAGCGGCTTTGCCGGCTCGAGCGGACAGTGTCCGAAGGCAAGTCCAACTGGTCGCATGCGTGGTTGGAACCGAGTGGTCTCCAGCAGGTTGTGGCCGTCGGGGATGCCTATCAGGCTGTTACCGAAGACGGTTTGTTCTTCAATCTGAACCGGCAGGGCGAGGTGCGGTTTGGCGGCGTCACCGAACAATGGCTCAAGGGGCGTGCGCACTGGTGGCAGGCACTGGATGCGGTGCTGGCGCAGTACCCGGTCGAGGGTTTTGCGATTCTCGGTTTGCGCAACACCCAAGTCGATGCGCCTCTGTGCGCCTGGTATGTGGATCAACGCCTGTTGCTCACCGAGCCGGCAAGCCGAGGCGACACCCGTCTTCTGGGCGTTACCCCGGACAAACGACACGTCTGGCTGTTCGAACCGGCGACTGGGGAGATCACCCGTCAGACGTTCATCGATCCCCGGCAATTCACACGGGCATTCGGTGATGGTGTGCAGTTGTTGCACGATGATGTGTTGCCGCCATCGCAACAGGAATGGGAAGACTGGACGTTTGCCGACGTGAGTCTCGACGGTAGCGGCCTGCGGGGTGTTTCGGTTGAAGGCGTAATGCTGACGCTCACGTTCGATCATGGCGAACGGATCACCGGGGTCAACAACGCCTGGGTCGCAGCGCAAGGCGAGCAACTGGTCGAGCGTCTGCAAACGTTGCTGGAAACGTTCGAGCACGAGGCCTTTGTCTCGGTGGAGTCAGGACCTGGCCGCTTGCAATGGTATGACGTGCAGCGCGCCAGGCTGATCCAGATTGCTGACGCTGATCTGCCCGCCGACTTCGACCTGTTGGGTACGCGGCGTCAGGCTCAGGTGCTGCTGCATCAGCGCGGCGACGGAATCGTGCAGAGCTACCCCGCTCGGCAGCGTCTCGGACCGTTCGATTACCTGCAGCGAAATGCCAAGGTGCTGGTGGTCGAGGGGCAGATGAGGATCGGTGATTTGCTGCCGTTGCTGCCAGACGGGGTTAACACGCTGGTTCTGCGATTGGGACAGGGGGCGCTGTTCCATCTGTCCAGAGCGCTGTGGCTCAGGCTGCAGTCCGTCATCGTCGACTGCCGCCACGCGGCAAGCGAGACCATCACGCTCCCGGGCAAACTGAACTGGGCGCTGCAAAGCCCGCAAAAGCTGCAACTGGAGATCGTCGAAGAACACCTGGTCATTATTGATCCGGACACTGAGCACAGTCTGATCTTGCGGGATGTGTTCAGCACCGATTCGGCGCTGTGTGGTGAAGTGTTCCTCGGCTTTGACGGACAGTTTTCGCTGCCGGTGTCGCGCCTCGTGCAAAAAATGCGCGGGCGTCAGGCGAGTGCCACGATGGCTACGATGGAGGAGTTGCTGGCCGTCGCCGTTGCGTAGTCATCCTGAAGGTCTGAAGCCGATCTGAATCGGTGTGCCCGGCAGGCAAAGGCCACGAGCAGATGTGCTCGCGGCCTTTGCCGTGATCAAGTCAGGGCACCAGATAGCCCTTGACGCCGGTGAAGATGATCTGCGCTGCCAATGCACAGACAAACAGCCCCATCAGTCGACTGACGATCTGCAATCCCTGATCGCCCAGAATCCGCTCGATCCGGTTCGACAGATACAGCACCACGCCGACTGTGAAACTGGCCAGGGCGATGCTCATGATGGCGGTGAGTTTGTCGTCCCAGTGTGGCTGGCTGACACCCATGACCAGCAGGGCACCGATGGTGCCGGGGCCAACCGTGAGAGGAATGGTCAGCGGCACGATGGTCACGTCCTGTTGCACGTTGTCCGCCTGCACGGCCGGCTTGCCTTGGGCCATGCCCAGCGCCGAGATGAACAGCACACTGCCGGCGCCGATGCGGAACGCGTCGACGGTGATCCCGAACACATCGAAAATCACTCGCCCGAACAGATACAGCAGGACGCTGGAAACCAGGGTGGCCACCGCCACTTTCCAGGCCAGGCGCCGTTGCTCCTTGCGCGAATATCCACGGGTCAGGCTGATGAAGCAGGACAACACGAAGAACGGGCTGTAGAGCACCAGCATCTTCAGGTAAACGCTGAATAACACGTGGAGCATGAGGGCGGCTCGCATCCGGAGAGTGAGGCAGCGAGTCTATCAGTCGGTTAGTTGCTTGTGTGTGCAAAAGTTAATGCGTGCGCCAGTGGCTGTTCTGAATGGAGTCTAGTTAGTTGTTTTATTGTTGTTTGTTGGTTTTATTTTGTTGCTTGTATATGGTGTTACAGGTTTTGGTTTGTGGTTGTTCGTCTGTTTGGTTATTGTCTTTCTGGCAAGTTCATGAGGGACTTGCTAATACTTAATAAGGAAGTTTTTATGCATAATCAAGTTGTTCTCGATGGTTATATTTCTGCCTGCGTTAAAGCGATTGAGGCGTGTGAGATTGACGATCCGATCGTTATTCGTCCGCGTGGCCTGATGGCGGTTGGGGACACTATCGAAGCACCTTCGAAAGGCTCTGTTGTGGGTGAAGGTACGCTGGGTTTTGCCGGAAAACTTACTCCCGAAAACCGTTCGGATGCCGAAAACGCCTTTCTCTTCGCAACCCGCGCAGCGAATAAACTGTACCCCGCAGAACATCAGGGTAAAGAATGGTATTTGCGCTTTCGCGAAGTCATGACCCTGGCCGGCTGGACACCGATCAGCAAGTACTACAGTGATCTGGGCGTGGCTGGCACCAGCGTGCGCATGGACAAGCTTGTACTGGAAATTCTCGGCTCGGTGGTTGCCGGCGTTGCTCTGCCTGGCCCGACTACCGCATTGATGCTCAAGGTTGCGGGGGATGCGATTGCAGCCCTGCAGAAGCGTGATACTACTGCGCTGACGGTCTATGAGCGCAATCTGCTGGAACATGGTGTTGGCGGCATCTCGGCCGGTGCATGTGTCGAAGTTGAAGGCGAGGCCATCATGGCCGTGGGTGCGGTGCGTTTCCAGCGCAAGAACAGTTCTACCCAAGTCATGTTCGTGGACGTCGATGTGCGAAATGTGAATCTGTATCGCGGCGAAACGGTATTTGCCAAGAATACATTGGTGGCTGACGCTGTTCGTGAATCGATCAAGAGCAAACTGATTCCTCACAAGGACCTGATCATCGATATTGAAATCTAAACGATTGAAAAAGGCAGCTGATTGTCGGCTGCCTTTTTTGTCAGGGACGTTGATATGAATTGCGAATATTCTGTATTGATCGTCGGAGTGGCTGTTGTAGTGATTCCGTCTGCGGATGATTCAAAACACTATAAGGATTTGATCAACTCCATGTTGCTGGCGCAACTGGCAGCCAACAAGAAGATCGAAAAAACACCGAGCGTCAACTGGTATGACGTGTATGTGGGATTTCTGGACAACTATTGGTTGCGCCATTCAAGAGCACGCCAGGATCTGTTTATCGCACACGATAATATCGAGTCGGTCGCTGACTGGACCGTCGCGGCGTTGTTCAAGGGCACGGCGGCTGACAAAAGCGCTGCGGCTTTGGTGCTGCGGCGCCTGACGCTTCTGTCTGGCACTGAGCCGGCATTGGTGTTGTTGCGACAGCATGTGCAGAAAGTCTCCCCGCCTGAACCGGATGAGACGCTTGCGTCCGCCAGGGCTGTGCGCCTGCTGGTAGCCGTCGCGAACTCGCCGACGTCGGTGACAAGTGTCTACCTCGAACTCGAGACCGACCGGATCCTGGGCTGCAACCCTTTGGCTGAGCTGTTTCAGGCCGGGGAGGTGCGCGGCAGCGTGTGCATGCGTTATGCCGCGGCCTCGTTGTCCGAAACCCTCTACGCGCCGGTACGCGAAGCCATTGCCCTGAAAATCAGGGACAGGCTGGATGACAACGTTGCGATGCTGACGTTGCCCGATGAAGAACGCGTTGCAGACAATTGAGGCACGGCCGGACAGGCGCGATGCACCTGCTCAAAAGGTCGAGGCCGTGCGGTTCTGCTGATCACGCTGCGCCACCCAATGCTCGATCAACTCACGTAACTGCGACAACTCCACCGGTTTGGCCATGTGTCCGTCCATTCCGGCCTGGCGTGCGCGTTCCTTGTGCTCGGCGAGGATATGCGCGGTCAACGCCACGATCGGCGTGCGGATGCGCTGGTTGCTGACTTCCCACGCGCGCAGTTGCTGGGTCGCCGAGAAACCGTCGAGGATCGGCATTTCGCAGTCCATCAGCACCAGGTCGTAACGCTGGGCCTTCATCGCCTGCAGGGCTTCTTCGCCGTTGCTGGCGGTGTCCGGTTGCAGGTTGAGCTTGCCGAGCATGCCGCGGATCACTTTGGTCGAAATCGTGTTGTCTTCAGCGACGAGAATGCGGAAGTCGCTCGGCACCTTGGCTGCCGTGGCGGGCGTGACGACTTGCGGCTGGAACACCACCTGGCCCTTGTTACGCTGGTTCAACTCATCGGCGAGCGTGGTCTTGAGCGTATAGCCGGCCACCGGTTTGGCGAGGATGCGCTTGATCCCGGAGTTGCGCGCGATGATCTTGCTCGGCGCGTTGCTGATGCCGGTGAGCATGATCAACAGGATGTCGTGGTTCAGGCTCGGATCTTCCTTGATCTTGGCCGCCAGTTGCATGCCGGTCATGCCGGGCATGTTCTGATCCAGTAACACCACATCGAAGTAGTCACGCAGGTGCGCCTTGGTGCGCAGCAGCGCCAGCGCTTCCTTGCCCGAGGGCACGGCGCTGACGTTCAGGCCCCAGGCGCTGCACTGCTGCACCAGCACCTTGCGGCAAGTGTCGTTGTCGTCCACCACCAGCACGCGTGCACCCTGTAGCGGGCCGTCGAGGTCGGAAGTCGGGTGTTCGAGACGGTCGGGGTCCAGCGGCAGGGTCAGCCACAACGTGCTGCCCTGGCTGGCGCCACTCTTGATCCCGAATTCACCGTGCATGAGACGGATCAGTTGCCGGGCGATCACCAGCCCGAGATTGCCACCCAGACGATTGGCCGAGAGGAAGTGCTTGCTGTGCAGTTCGGCGTGCATCAGCGCGTCGCGCTCTTCCGCATCCATCGGCTGCCCGCTGTCCTGCACGGCAATGCGCAGGCGCGGTTTGACGCTGCGTTCGTCGAGGGCGACGACGATCAGCACTTCGCCTTCGTCGGTTTTCTTCAGGGCGTTTTCCAGCAGGCTCAACAGGGTCTGGCGCAGGCGAGTCGGGTCACCGCTGATCACGCGCGGTACCTGCGGCTGGATGAAGCTGATCAGCTCGACGTTCTGCTGTTCGGCCTTGGCCCGGTAGATGCTCAGGCAATCGTCGATCAGGGCATTGAGGTCGAACTGCACGTCGTCCAGTTCGATCTGCCCGGATTCGAGCTTGGAGATGTCGAGGATCTCGTTGATCAGTGTCAGCAGTTCGTTGCCGGCGCTGTGGATGGTCTGCACGTAGTCGCGTTGCTTGACCGACAATGGTGTGCCCAGCAGCAGCTCGGTCATGCCCAGTACGCCGTTCATCGGGGTGCGGATTTCGTGGCTGATCTTGGCGAGGAATTCGGCCTTGGCGTTGATCTCGGCGTTGCTCGCAGCGAGATCGCGGCTGATGCTGAAGCGGCTTTCGGTGATGCTGCGCTGGCGCTCACCCAAGGCGATGCTCATCAGCAGGCCGCTGACGCAGATGAACGCCATCAGGGTCATGATCAGGCCTTGCGGCGCGACCAGGGTCAGCCCCAGCAATGCCGGCAGGATGATCAGCGTGCCAATGTTGAAAACCACCATCCCGGCTACGAACAGCCGTGCTGGGCGGTAACCCTTTTGCCAGTGATAGAAGCCCACCAGCAACATGCTCAGACCGGCCAAAGCCACCAGCGCGTAAGTGATGATGTTCAGCGGCAGGGTGTTGACGAACAACAGCAGCAGGCTGCAGATCACGATGAACAGAATGTCGCCCAGCAACAGTTTGTTCAGCGGGTGTGCGCCGAGCGGGGCGAAGAAGCGCAGGGCGAACATCAACCCGGCCGGGGCGGTCAGCAGCAGGGCCAGATAGGCGCCGGGAGTCTGGATCGCGTGCCAGTTCGGCAGCCAGGGGCCGGCGAGATTGAGCAGCAGCAACAGACTCAGGCCCAGCAGGCCTTCGCAGACGGCGAGCCACAGGCTGCTGCGCGAGCGCGAGTAGGCGTAGCGCACGAGGTTGTGCAACAGCAACATGCCGAGGCAGCCGAACAGCAGGCCGAAGATCAGGGTCTGGTTCTGGTTGGCGGCACTCATCACCGCCGATTGCAGGGTGATGTGCGGGCGCAACTGATGGTCGGAAACCATCCGCAGATAGACGTCGAGGGACTTGTCGCTTTGCGGCAGCGGCAGCAGGAAATCGCTGCTCGGCAGCGGACGTTCGACCTGCGGCTGCTGGGTGCCGGAGATCCGTTGCTCGATCAGCTTGTCGCCGTCCAGCACGTAGAGACTGAGCCTGGACAGGTCGGGGGCGAAGATTCGCAGCACTTGCTCGTGCTTGCCCGGCGCCAGTTTGAAGCGCAGCCACAGTGCGCCATCGGGTTCGGCGGCCGTGAGGCGGTCGAGTTCGATGGGGCTGAATTGATTGGTGTAGCGAGCCGAGCGGATGTCGCTCAGTTGCAGATTGCCCTGATCGTCAAGCAATACCGACCAGCCACTGCCTTGCGCGGCCTGGGCCGGAGGCATGCAGAGCAAGGTCAACAGCGTGACGGTGAAACTTATGGCAATCCTGAGCCAGCGCACGGCGAAATCCCTTCGTAGGTTGATGCCAGAATATAACGATGCGCGGCGGCGGAACAGCCCGGCGAGGGACTGCATCCCGCGCCGGACTTGAAGGACAGCTTATTCCTGGGTTTCGCCACGTTCACGGGCAATGGCGCGGTAGCCAATGTCCTTGCGGTAGAAGCAACCTTCCCAGTCGATGGCAGCGGCCAGCTTGTAGGCTTGTTGCTGGGCTTCGCTCACGCTGGCGCCCATGGCAGTGGCGCAAAGTACGCGACCACCGGCAGTCACCACGGTGCCATCCTTGAGCGCGGTGCCGGCATGGAAGACTTTGCCTTCCAGGCTTGCCGCCGTGTCCAGGCCGTTGATCGCTGCGCCTTTGGCGTAGTCGCCCGGGTAGCCGCCAGCGGCCAATACGATACCGACGCTCGGGCGCGGATCCCACTGCGCTTCAACCTTGTCCAGCGCTTGCGCCAGGGCGGCTTCGACCAGCAGCACCAGGCTCGACTGCAGACGCAGCATCACCGGTTGGGTCTCCGGGTCGCCGAAGCGGCAGTTGAACTCGATGACCTTCGGATTGCCGGCCTTGTCGATCATCAGACCGGCATACAGGAAGCCGGTGTAGACGTTACCTTCTTCGGCCATGCCGCGCACGGTCGGCCAGATCACCAGATCCATCACGCGCTGGTGCACGTCGGCGGTGACCACCGGGGCAGGGGAGTAGGCACCCATGCCGCCGGTGTTCGGGCCGCTGTCGCCGTCGCCAACGCGTTTGTGATCCTGGCTGGTCGCCATCGGCAGGACGTTCTTGCCGTCGACCATAACGATGAACGACGCTTCTTCGCCGTCGAGGAATTCTTCGATCACCACGCGCGAACCGGCGTCACCGAAAGCGTTGCCGGCGAGCATGTCGCGCACGGCCTCTTCGGCTTCAGCCAGGGTCATCGCGACGATCACGCCTTTACCAGCCGCCAGGCCATCGGCCTTGATCACGATCGGTGCGCCTTTTTCACGCAGATAAGCCAGGGCTGGCTCGATCTCGGTGAAGTTCTGGTAGTCGGCGGTCGGGATCTTGTGACGGGCCAGGAAGTCCTTGGTGAACGCTTTCGAGCCTTCCAGTTGCGCAGCGCCTGCGGTCGGACCGAAGCAGTCCAGGCCACGGGAGCGGAACAGGTCGACCACGCCAGCCACCAGCGGCACTTCCGGGCCGACGATGGTCAGGGAAACGTTTTTCTCGGCAAAATCGGCCAGTTGCTCAAGGGCCAGCACGTCGATGGCAACGTTCTCGCACTTGGCTTCAATCGCAGTGCCGGCATTGCCCGGCGCGACGAAAACCTTCTGCACACGCGGATCCTGAGCCACTTTCCAGGCCAGGGCGTGTTCACGGCCACCGCTGCCAATGATCAAAACATTCATTTCAAAAACCTCAAAAATCTGTCAGGCGCTGCTGGAGCGCTTTATGTGGGAGCGAGCCTGCTCGCGAAAGCGGTGTGTCAGTCAAAACAGCTGTGACTGACAGATTGCATTCGCGAGCAGGCTCGCTCCCACATTTGAACCGGTGTATCAGTGACGGAAGTGGCGCATGCCGGTGAAGACCATGGCGATGCCGGCTTCATCGGCAGCAGCAATCACTTCAGCATCACGCATCGAGCCGCCTGGCTGGATCACCGCCGTGATGCCGACCTTGGCGGCGTTGTCCAGACCGTCGCGGAACGGGAAGAACGCGTCCGAGGCCATCACCGAACCGGCAACTTGCAGGCCCGCGTGCTCAGCCTTGATCGCAGCGATACGCGCAGAGTTTACGCGGCTCATCTGACCGGCGCCGACACCGATGGTCTGACGGTTCTTGGCGTAGACGATGGCGTTGGATTTAACGTACTTGGCGACTTTCCAGGCGAAGATCAGGTCGTTGATTTCCTGTTCGGTCGGTGCGCGCTTGGTCACCACTTTCAGGTCGTCGGCGCCGATCATGCCGATGTCGCGGCTCTGCACCAGCAGGCCACCGTTGACGCGCTTGTAATCCCAGGCTGCTGCGCGGTCTGCCGACCACTCGCCGCAGGCCAGCAGGCGCACATTGGCTTTGGCGGCGACGATGGCGCGGGCTTCTTCGCTCACGCTTGGGGCGATGATCACTTCAACGAACTGGCGCTCGACGATCGCCTTGGCGGTCTCGGCATCCAGTTCACGGTTGAAGGCAATGATGCCGCCGAACGCCGATTCAGTGTCGGTGGCGTAGGCCAGTTCGTAGGCCTGACGGATGCCGCCTTCGGCGTCCGGGCTCACGGCCACGCCGCACGGGTTGGCGTGCTTGACGATCACGCAAGCCGGTTTGACGAAGCTCTTCACGCATTCCAGCGCGGCGTCGGTGTCGGCCACGTTGTTGTACGACAGCTCTTTGCCTTGCAGTTGGGTCGCGGTGGCGATGCCGACTTCGGCAGGCTTGGCCTCAACGTAGAACGCCGCGCTCTGGTGCGGGTTCTCGCCGTAGCGCATTTCCTGGGCCTTGATGAACTGGCTGTTGAAGGTGCGCGGGAATTCGCTGCGACCTTCGGTGCTCAGGGTCTCGGCAGCCTGGTTCACGGTGCCCATGTAGTTGGCGATCATGCCGTCATAGGCCGCGGTGTGTTCGAAGGCCTTGAGCATCAGGTCGAAACGCTGGGCGTAGGTCAGGCCACCGGCCTTGAGGTTTTCCAGGACGTTGGCGTAATCGCTGGCGTTGACCACGATCGCCACGTCTTTATGGTTTTTCGCCGCCGAACGGACCATGGTCGGGCCGCCGATGTCGATGTTTTCGATCGCGGTCGGCAGGTCACAGCCTGGCTTGTTGATGGTGGCTTCGAACGGGTACAGGTTGACTGCCACCAGGTCGATCGGCTTGATGCCGTGTTCGTTCATGATGGCGTCGTCGATACCGCGACGACCGAGGATCCCGCCGTGGATTTTCGGGTGCAGGGTCTTCACCCGACCGTCCATCATTTCCGCGAAACCGGTGTAATCCGCGACTTCCACTGCAGCAACACCGTTGTCGCGCAGCAGCTTGAACGTCCCGCCGGTGGAGAGGATCTCGACGCCCAGGGCTTCGAGCTCCTTGGCGAATGCGAGGATCCCGGTCTTGTCGGAAACGCTGATCAAGGCGCGGCGGATCGGCAGGCGGGTAGTCTGGTCGGTCATCTCAATTTCCATCAAAAGCAAGGGAAGTCAGCAAAAAAGGCGACCGGTTTTACGCGGGCGCCTTTCTGGTTTGATTGAATGCTTACAGCAGATCGTACTGCTTGAGTTTCTTGCGCAGCGTGCCGCGGTTGAGTCCCAGCAGCTCACTGGCCTTGGTCTGGTTGCCCTTGACGTAGTTCATCACGCTTTCGAGCAGGGGAGCCTCGACTTCGGAGAGCACCAGGTTGTACACATCCGTGACGGACGCGCCCTCAAGGTGGGCGAAATAATTGTGCAGCGCCTTCTCGACACTCCCGCGAAGGGTCTGACCTTCTTCGCTCGGGGTATTGAGGTGCTGTTTCAAATTCACGTTGTCGCTCACGGGTGTTGTTCCACTCACTAAAGTCTCGGTCATCATCGTCATGCGGCCACCCCTTCTTCGTCCCCTGTCAGGCTCTTGTAACGCTCGGCGAAGAACTCCCGAACGTTGGCGCATTGTGTTTCCGTACCATCCAAACGATTGAAGTGGGCGCGAAACTCCCTGGCGCCCGGCAAGGTTGCGAGATACCAGCCCACATGCTTGCGGGCAATACGTACGCCCATCACATCCCCATAAAAGGCGTGAAGTGCGGCCAGATGCTCCAGCAGGATGCGTTCCACTTCGATCAGCTCCGGCGCCGGCAATTTCTCGCCGGTACGCAGGAAGTGTTCGATCTCACGAAAAATCCATGGCCGCCCTTGGGCAGCCCGACCTATCAGCAGGCCATCGGCACCGGTCGCGTCGAGCACGTAACGGGCCTTCTCCGGCGAATCGATATCGCCATTGGCAAACACCGGAATCGACACCGCCTGCTTGATCGCGGCAATCGTGTCGTACTCGGCAACACCGGTGTACAGATCGGCGCGCGTGCGACCATGCACTGCCAACGCCGTAATGCCGGCCTGCTCGGCGATCTTCGCCACGGTCAGGCCGTTCTTGTTGTCGCGATCCCATCCGGTGCGGATCTTCAAGGTCACCGGCACATCCACTGCAGCGACGACGGCCTGCAGGATCTCGGTAACCAGTGCTTCGTCTTTCAACAATGCGGAACCGGCGGCCTTGTTGCAGACCTTCTTTGCCGGGCAACCCATGTTGATATCAATAATCTGTGCGCCCAGTTCGACGTTGGCCCGGGCCGCATCCGCCAGCATCTGCGCGTCGCCACCGGCAATCTGCACCGAGCGTGGCTCGGGATCGCCTTCGTGGATCATGCGCATGCGCGACTTGCGGGTATTCCACAGGCTCATGTCACTGGTGACCATTTCCGAGACTACAAGCCCTGCGCCCAAACGCTTGCACAGCTGACGAAAGGGCTGGTCGGTGACCCCCGCCATCGGGGCGAGAATCAAACCGTTCTGCAATGTATATGGGCCGATGCGTACCGCCGACATAGGACTTCCCTGAAGTGGGGCCGGATCATGAGAGTTCGAAAAAGGGTTGGCATGATACCCGCTCTCGATGACTGGATAAAGGCTGAATTGAACAAAATCTGAACAGTTATTCTGTTATTGCCAGCGGTTTGGTTGGCGTGCGCCCAGTCAGAAAACCGCCGTCAAACCTGAAGCGCTGCAACGGTTCACTCGGGTGAGTGGAAACTCAGGCTGTAATTCACCGCTTTAGGGCCTGGGTCGAGGATATCCAGCGCGATGTGGATCGGCGTCTGCGGTGGCATTTCCGCCAAGCCTTCAAGGTCGCCGTTGAGGTATTCGCCGGGTTTGAAGCGACGACTGGCGATCAGATGACCATTGAGATCGGCGAAGCGCAGCTCCAGCAGCGGGAATGGCTGAGAGAACGTCGCGCGGTTATAGATGATTGCATCCACCACCAGCGCACCGCTGAACTCGGGATGGCTGCGCACCACCAGGTTACTGCTTTTGATTTTGCCAATGTCGACCTTGGACGGCACCGTGCAACCCATCTGCGGGCAGAACTGCTGGAACCACGGGCGGTACTGATCCTGGCGCGCCAGTTCGTCGAAATGATAGGCGATGTACTGACCGGCAAGGCCTGCAGCGGCCAGCAGCACCAGCAAGGTCCAGAGCAGGCGTCGGCCCCAGGGCGAGCGGCGTTTTTGCCAGTCGAGTTGCAGCGGGTCGTCGGTCAGGTCTTGCAGCACTTCTGCGCGTACACCTGGCTCCGCCCGATCGCGTTTTTTGCGCAGCGGTTCGATCGACGGCAGGTCATCGTCATCGGGTTCCGCGCTGGCCGACAGGCGTTCGCGGCGGACATTCGGGTCGATTGGATCGTGCAGGCGCAGTTGCGGAATCGGTGGTTCGTCATCCAGATCCACCGGTTCGAGCGACAGCGAAGGCTCGGTGCGGGCGGTTTTTACCGGTTCCGGCTCGACGATCTCGGGTTCGATTTCATCTTCGGGATCGGGCAGGCGCTCATCGTCGCGCGCGCTGAACAGGCTGTCGCGCCACACCGTTTCATCGGCTTCAGGACTGTCACGCCGGGCACTCAGGGATTCTTCGCGCTGACGACCGAATTCGGTGGTCGGCTGGATTTCCCGTTGTTCGAGGCGGGCCAGTTCTTCGTCCAGATCCAGGCTGTCCAGGTCCAGCTCGCTGGCGCTCCATTGCTTTTGGCTGATGGCGCGCGGCGCGGGCGGTTCGGCACTGGCCGGTGTTTCGACCACCGGCGGTTGTACGCGGGTCGGCGGCGCGCTGACTTCAGGTCTGGCCTGAGGCGGCTGCACGATGGCCGGTGCCACTGGCGTCACCGCTTCCTTGCCCGCGTGTTGCTCCAGCAGCTGTTTGGCGGCGTTGAACACTTGCAGGCAGGAGCCACAGCGAACCACCCCGCGGGCCACGCTCAATTGAGCATGGCTGACGCGGAAGCTGGTTTGGCAATGCGGGCACTGGGTGACGAAACTGTCGGTCATGCGGCGATCCGGTTTATGCAGGCGGTCATTCTAGCGCCGACGGCCGGTGATACGCACCCAGCCATCGCGATTGGCGATCGGGTCCAGATCGAAGTCCTGAGCATAGGCCGCAGCCACTTCTTCGCCCTGTTCGGCGAGGATGCCCGACAGCGCCAGGCGACCGCCGGACTTGACCAGGCTGGACAGTTGCGGCGCCAGCGAAACCAGCGGGCCGGCCAGAATATTGGCCACCAGCACGTCGGCTTTGACCTGCGGCAGATCTTCCGGCAGGTACAGCGGGAACAGTTCGTCGGCAATGTTGTTGCGCCCGGCGTTGTCGCGCGAGGCTTCCAGCGCCTGTACGTCGATGTCGGTGCCGACGGCTTCTTTCGCGCCGAGCAGCAGGGCGGCAATCGCCAGAATCCCCGAGCCGCAGCCGAAATCCAGCACGTTGCAGTCTTTCAGGTCCTGACCGTCGAGCCATTCCAGGCACAGAGCGGTGGTCGGGTGGGTGCCGGTGCCGAACGCCAGGCCCGGATCCAGCAGCAGGTTGACCGCTTCAGGCTCGGGCGCGGCGTGCCAGCTAGGCACGATCCACAGGCGCTGACCGAAACGCATTGGCTGGAAACCGTCCATCCAGCTGCGTTCCCAGTCCTGGTCTTCGATGACTTCGCTGTGATGCTCCGGCAGCGGACTGCCGGTCAGCAGTTCCAGGTGTGCCAATACCGGCGCATCTTCGGTGCCACCCTCGAACAGGGCCAGCAGATGAGTGTGCGCCCACAGCGGGGTGGTGTTGAGTTCCGGCTCGAAGATCGGCTGATCTTCGGCGTCCATGAAGGTCACCGAAACGGCGCCGACTTCAAGGAAAGCGTCTTCGTAGGTTTCGGCTTGTTCCGGGCTGATGGCGAGACGTACTTGCAGCCAAGGCATGGCGGGCACCTTTGAAAAAATATGATTGCAGCCTAGCGGCCAGCGAGAAGCGCGCAAGTTTACGCGAGCGCAGGCGGTTTGTGGGAGAGACTTGAAACGCCATTCCCTTGTAGGAGTGAGCCTGCTCGCGATGGCGATGGTGCTGTCGACACATATACTGGATGTGCCGGCCTCATCGCGAGCAGGCTCACTCCTACAGGAGGTTTATGTAATCTGCAGAAACAACAAAGCCGCCCGAAGGCGGCCTTGTTGGGTGCGGGCTGAAGCTTAGTGCTTTTCGCCAGCCAGCTTGTGCTCGAGGTAGTGAATGTTCACGCCCCCTTTGCAGAAGCCTTCGTCACGAACCAGATCACGGTGCAACGGGATGTTGGTCTTGATCCCGTCAACCACGATTTCGTCCAGGGCATTGCGCATGCGTGCCATGGCTTCGTCGCGGGTGGCGCCGTAAGTGATCAGCTTGCCGATCAGCGAGTCGTAGTTCGGTGGAACCGCATAACCGCTGTACAGGTGCGAATCGACGCGAACGCCGTTGCCGCCCGGGGCGTGGAAATGCTTGACCGTGCCCGGGCTCGGCATGAAGGTTTTCGGGTCTTCAGCGTTGATCCGGCACTCCAGCGAGTGACCGCGGATAACCACGTCATCCTGAGTGAACGACAGCTTGTTGCCCGCAGCGATGCTGAGCATCTCCTTGACGATGTCGATACCGGTGACCATTTCCGAAACCGGGTGCTCCACCTGAACACGAGTGTTCATTTCGATGAAGTAGAAACGACCGTTCTCGTACAGGAACTCGAAAGTGCCGGCGCCGCGGTAGCCGATATCGATGCATGCCTTGACGCAGCGAGCCAGAACTTCCTGGCGCGCCTTCTCGTCGATGCCCGGTGCCGGCGCTTCTTCGAGAACTTTCTGGTGACGGCGTTGCAGCGAGCAATCGCGGTCGCCCAGATGGATGGCGTGACCCTGGCCGTCGGACAGCACTTGCACTTCGACGTGGCGCGGGTTGGTCAGGAATTTTTCCAGATAGACCATCGGGTTGCCGAACGCTGCGCCTGCTTCGGTGCGGGTCAGTTTGGCGAAGGCGATCAGGTCTTCTTCCTTGTGCACCACGCGCATGCCGCGACCACCACCGCCGCCAGCGGCCTTGATGATCACCGGGTAACCGACTTCACGGCCGATGCGCAGTGCCGTTTCTTCGTCTTCCGGCAGTGGGCCGTCAGAACCGGGAACGGTCGGTACGCCTGCTTCGATCATCGCGTGCTTGGCCGACACCTTGTCGCCCATCAGGCGAATGGTTTCGGCTTTCGGGCCGATGAAGGCGAAGCCGGAGTTCTCGACCTGCTCGGCAAAGTCGGCGTTTTCCGCGAGGAAACCGTAGCCTGGGTGAATGGCGGTAGCGCCAGTCACTTCAGCGGCCGCGATGATTGCCGGGATGTGCAGGTAAGAGTGCGCGGCAGAAGCCGGGCCGATGCAGACGGATTCGTCTGCCAGACCCAGGTGCATCAGCTCTTTGTCGGCCTTGGAGTAAACGGCGACGGTCTTGATGCCCATCTCTTTGCAGGCACGCAGAATCCGCAGGGCGATCTCACCGCGGTTAGCGATCAGAACTTTTTCCAACTTCGCAGTCATCAAAGGCTCTCCGCAGTTCAAACGATGGTGAACAGCGGTTGGTCGTACTCAACCGGCTGGCCGTCTTCGACGAGGATGGACTCGATCACACCGCTGGTTTCAGCTTCGATGTGGTTCATCATCTTCATGGCTTCGACGATGCACAGAGTGTCGCCCTTCTTCACGGTCTGGCCGACTTCAACGAAGGACGGCGAGGTTGGCGAAGATTTGCGATAGAAGGTACCGACCATCGGCGAACGGGCAACGGTGCCGTTCAGCGCTGGCGCAGCAGCGACAGCCGGGGCTGCAGCAGCCACCGGAGCAGCGGCAGCGGCAGGTGCGGCAGCCGGTGCTTGCATCGGAGCCGGAGCGTAGTACTGCTGAGCCGGGGTCTTGCTGTGACGGCTGATGCGTACGGACTCTTCGCCTTCCTTGATCTCGAGCTCGTCGATGCCGGACTCTTCCAGCAATTCGATCAGTTTCTTAACTTTACGGATATCCATGAATCATCAACTCCCAAGGGTCGGTCAGGGGCGTTTAACGCTTGTAGTTCAAGTCGTTGCCTGTGTTTCAAGCTGTTCTAGTGCAGCCTCCAGGGCCAGTCGGTAACCGCTGGCGCCAAGGCCGCAGATCACTCCCACCGCTACATCGGAGAAGTAAGAGTGATGGCGGAAAGGTTCGCGTTTGTGCACGTTGGACAAATGCACTTCGATGAATGGGATGCTCACTCCCAGCAGCGCGTCACGTAATGCGACACTTGTGTGTGTAAAAGCTGCTGGATTGATCAGGATGAAATCCACACCTTCGCCGCGGGCGGCGTGGATGCGGTCGATCAATTCGTACTCGGCGTTGCTTTGCAGATGCAGCAGGTGATGGCCGGCTTCACGGGCGCGACGCTCCAGATCCTGATTGATCTGCGCCAGGGTCGTTGAACCGTAAGTGCCGGGTTCGCGGGTGCCGAGCAGGTTCAGGTTGGGGCCGTGCAGCACCAGTAGGGTTGCCATCTGCATGTTCCTTGTTATGAATGAGCAGTCGTCAGAACCCGGCGACTATGCCGCAAAGGCTTTGTGACTGTCCAGTTCTCTGCAATAGCCAGCACGATGACCGATGTTTGCGCGAAATTTGTGACCGAGTGATTAGATCCGGTCACTTGTAGTGATTGTGCTGACGCCTTCGCGAGCAGGCTCGCTTCCACAGGGGTGCATATTCCAGTGTGGGAGCGAGCCTGCTCGCGATAGCGGTTTATCAGACGCGGAATGCCTGCACGGCGGTATGCAATTGCCCGCCCAATACCAGCAGGTTCTCGCCCTGTTCCCGACCTTCGCCGATGCGCAGCAGGTTAGCCCCACCCAACTGATGGATCCGCTCACTGTGGTCGCGGATCTCGCTGACTGCGCCACTTTGCTGCGCAGTGACGTCGGCGATGCGGATCGCCGTGTCGGAAATGGTCTGGATCGCACCGACGATTTTATCCAGCGCGCCGTCGGCCGCTTGCGCTTGATTGGCTGTGGCTTCGGCGTGTTCGACCTGCGCGCGCATGCCTTCGACCGATTGTCGGGCGGCGGTTTGCAGGC
This sequence comes from Pseudomonas sp. H1h, assembly GCF_000633255.1. GTDB lineage: Bacteria > Pseudomonadota > Gammaproteobacteria > Pseudomonadales > Pseudomonadaceae > Aquipseudomonas. Next base: position 71,413 of record NZ_AYMJ01000020.1, on the reverse strand, counting down.
CGGCGATCAGGGTCTGGATTTCCGCCGTGGCGCCCGCCGTGCGCTGTGCCAGTGAGCGCACTTCCTCGGCCACCACGGCAAAACCGCGGCCCATTTCCCCGGCCCGTGCCGCTTCAATGGCCGCGTTGAGCGCCAGCAGGTTGGTCTGGTCGGCGATCGAGCGGATCACCGTCAGCACGCCGCCAATGGTCGCCGACTCTTCGGCGAGGTGCTCGATCATCTGCGCGTTGCCTTGGACTTCGCCGACCAGCGCATGCAGGCCGGTGAGGCTTTGGCCGATCACGGTTTGCCCGTGCTCGACGGCTAGCCCGGCATGACGACTGGCGTCCGCGGCCTGACGCGCATCGCCGGCGACTTGCTGAATCGTGGCTTCCAGTTCGCCCAGAGAATCGCGAATCAGCGCGGTGTCCCCGGCCTGATGCTCGGCGCCTGTGTGCAAGTCGTTACTCAGCTCGGCCAGCGTGCGGCTGCTACCGGCGACCTGTTCGGCGTTGCCGCGAATCGTGCCGACCAGATCCACCAGGTACGCACGCAGTCGATTGAGCGACGCTTGGATGTCGTGCAGTTCGCGGTTGGTTTTGCCCAGATGGATATCGCGACTGAAATCACCCTCGGCCCAGGTCGACAGCGCCGGGGCCAGGTTGGTCAGGGTGCGGGCCAGGCGCCGTTGCAAGGTGTCGATCAGCAGCGCAATCAGCAGGATCAGGCCGATCATCACGCCTTGCATCAACCGCACTTCGCCCTGGATCTGCCCGTGCTGAGCGCGCACCACCGGCTCGAGGCCGGCAATGGCCTGCTGCACGGCGGCGATCTTCAGGTGCGTCGCGGTGCTCAGGTCGGTGCGTTTCTGGATCAGCTCGCGGGTGCGTTCCAGCTCTGCGGGGTAACGCCCCAGCAGGCTGTTGAGTTCGCGCTTGAGGCCGACGCCGGCGTCTTCGGCAGCGGCTTTTTCAGTGCTTGCAATGCCCATCATCGCGGCGAAATCATCACTGCCGGATTCGTTCTTGGCGACCACGCCGAGCAGGGGCAGGGTGTCGATGGCCTGCGCCTGGGTGCGGATGTTGGCGACTTCACGTTCGACGTCGGCGGCCAGTTCACTGCGACCACTGCTCACCAGTTTGTCGCGAGCCAGCGACAGCTTGCCCAGATGCTGGGAAGCTGCGAGCAGCGGCGTCAGGTACATCGCATTGCCGTTGGCATAGGTGTTCAACTGGTCGAGGCTGGCGCTCAGTTCGCGTTCGGCCTGCAACAGCAGCGCTTGTGGATCGCCGGCCAGTTTGCCGGCCGCGAGCAGGTCGGTCTTGCTGAATTCTTCAAGGCTCGACAGGCTCGGGCGCAGGGTCTCGGCCAGCGCTGGCGGCAGTTCGCCAAGTTCTTTCTGCAAACCGTCGATGGCCTGACTGGCGCTGCTCAGGCGCAAGGCATCGCCGCTGCCGAGGTAGTCCTCGACATTGCGTGCCACGTCATTCTGAAATTGCTGCGACAGCCCCAGGTAGCGCTCCATCAACAGATACGGACGCTCCAGGGCTTTTTGCGACCACCACAGCGTCGCGCCGAGGGCCACGCAGACGGCGACCAGCAGCAGAGTGTTGAGATTGGTGAGCAACTTCAGGCGCATGACGGCTACCAACGGCAGAAATGGTAAGCGCCTGAATTTATTGCGGTTCTGTTACAGGGTTATGACCGAATCGGTGGAATCCGATGAAAAAGTGGCACTTTGCTTTGAGTCGCGCGCGGTCTGCACGCGATTGCGTCCGGCACCCTTGGCGCGGTACAGCGCTTCGTCGGCCTGGCTGGCCATCATCAGGCTGTCAGAGTCCTCGCGCATTTCCACCACGCCGGCGCTGAAGGTGCACCACAAATCCTGCGGCTGGGCCGGGTAGTGGATCTCGGCGAAGCGCTGACGGATCTCGTCGAGCACTTTGTGCGCCGCTTCTATATCCGTGTCGGGCATGACGATGGCGAACTCTTCGCCGCCGTAACGGCCGATGAAATCGGTCTTGCGCAGGCGTTGCTTGAGGAACAGCGCCAGGCTCTTGATTACCCGGTCGCCCATCGGGTGACCGTGGCTGTCGTTGACCCGCTTGAAATGGTCGATGTCGAGCATGGCAAAGCTCAGCGGCTTGTTCTCGCGGCGGGCGCGGAACGAGCAGTCTTCGAGCAATTGCAGGATGTGCGTGTGGTTGTACAGGCCGGTGAGGCTGTCGCGGACCATCCGTGCTTTCAGATTGCGCGCGCGGGCGGCACGGTTGCGCACGGTAGTGATCAGGTGCCGTGGCTTGATCGGCTTGGTCAGAAAGTCGTCGCCGCCTTCACTCATCGCGTCGAGCTGTTTGTCCAGATCGTCCTCGGCGGACAGATAGATGATCGGCACACTGACGTAACGGTCGTTGTGGCGGATGACCTTGGCCAGCTCGGTGCCGGTGCAGGCCGGCATGTACATGTCGAGGATGATCAGATCCGGCTGGAAATCCGCCAGCTCGGCCATCGCCTGGATCGGTTCGATCAGGGTGCGGGTGACGATCCCGGCGCTGTTGAGCAGGCGTTCGGTGTGCAAGGCCTGCGCGCGGGAGTCGTCGATGATCAGCACTTTATAAGGCTCGTACTGCGCAACGCAGGTCAGGACTTCAATCTTCTCCAGCAGGCTCGATGCTTCGAGGGTGCCGGTGAGAAATTCCTGGCCACCGGCGCGTACTGCCGCGAGGCGGGTTGGAGTGTCGGTTTCGTGCAGGCTGAAGAACAGCAGCGGCAACGGTTCTTCCAGGCCCACTTGGGCTTCGGCTGCGAGTTGCAGGCCGACACCGGCGCCGCTGAAGTCCACGTCCATGACGATCGCGGCCGGCAAACGCTCGACCATCGAGGAGCGAAACGCCGACACACTATCCAGCGCCTGCGCGGTCAGCCCGAAAAATTCCAGTTGCTTGGCCAGGCGTTCGGCGCGGTCGTGATCCTGCAGCAACACATAGATCGGTTTGCGCAGCGGCGGCAGAAATGTCTGGTCAAGTTGATCGCCATGACGCAGGCCGGTACGCGACAGGCGTTGCATCAAGCGATTGAGATCGGTGATCAGGCCACTGCTCAGGCGGCCGCGATTGGCATCGACGGCGTTCAGCGATTGGCTGATGTGGTGGGCCAGTTGCGTGTGCTCGGGCTGCTCGAAGCGCTCGGCAAAACGCAGCAGGCGCAGGTTGGCCTCGCTCAGTTCGGCGAGGTCGGCAGTGGACCACTCATTGCGTTGCAGGCGTTGCCATATCTCAAGAATCTGACGTGCCTGATGAATTACCCGCTGGGCAAAGTGGTGCTTGAGGCGCTCACGGCTGGGGTCTTCTGGCTCGGTCATATCCTGACTACTAGTTAGGGTGCATGCTGAGATCGACTGGTGGCTCTATGCTAGCACCTCTTTTCCCTTATATGAGTGTCGTGCGTCAATAATCTGCGGTGCTGCGCAATTCAGTTTCTGACCGGAGGGTATCGGATTGGACCTGTTCGTCGTCAGGCTCCCCGCAAACCGGGCACATGGTGCCGATCAGCGGGCGAAAAAGCCTGTGCGGGCAACACGCTGACACACATGCACATTAATCTGCTATTGCTGCATCCGGACCTTTGCTGCTGACGCTGCATCAGGGAAACCCTTAGAAAATAGCCGGTCAGTGTCGCGCCTTCTGTGGATTTTCTGCTTCTATTCAATGGCGAGTGCCGGCCTCGGCACGTTGTTGTATGGTTGTGGTCGAACCGTTGAACCCAAGTGATTGAAAGGATATCGCCATGCTGGACTGGAAGAACCGCGCGGGCAGCGCGCCTGAACGTGCCGCTGAGCCGAAGTCGGCCGCCCGCAGCTATGTGGGTGGGCTGTTGTTCAGCCGCGCGCTGGCCACGCTGATCGGCATTTATCTGCTGGTCACCATCGGCCTTGGCTGGTACTGGAGCGAGGAGCCGGCGCTGTTTCCGGTGGCGCAGAACGCCCAGGTCGCGGCCGAGAAAGAAGGCAAGCAGATGGTCGTCGGCTACACCACGGTCGAGACCCTGAAGACCGTCGCCGGCACTTTGCTGAACAAGCCGGGCGGCTACATTTCCAACGACCGTTTCCCGCCGGGCCTGTGGATGGACAACATGCCGAGCTGGGAATACGGCGTGCTGGTGCAGGTGCGTGACCTGACCCGCGCCCTGCGTAAAGACTTCGCCCGCTCACAGTCACAGTCGGCTGAAGACGCCGATCTGGCCAAGGCCGAGCCGCGTTTCAACTTCGATAACAAGAGCTGGATCCTGCCGTCGAGCGAATCTGAGTATCAGGAAGGCATCAACTCCCTGAGCCGTTATCAGGCGCGTCTGTCCGACCCTTCGCAGAAAAACGCGCTGTTCTACGCCCGCGCCGACAACCTGAACAACTGGCTGGGCGATGTCGGCACCCGTCTGGGCTCGCTGTCGCAACGCCTGTCGGCCAGTGTTGGCCGGGTCAAGCTCAACACTGCGCTGAAAACCGAAGTCCCGGCCGTTGGCGAAGTGCCGCAAGTGGACGAGGAGGTCGTCGAGACCCCGTGGATGCAGATCGACAACGTGTTCTACGAAGCTCGCGGTCAGGCCTGGGCGCTGTCGCACTTGCTGCGCGCCATCGAAGTCGATTTCGCCGATGTGCTGGCGAAGAAGAACGCCACCGTCAGCGTGCGCCAGATCATCCGTGAACTGGAAGCGTCGCAGGAGCCGGTCTGGAGCCCGATGATCCTCAACGGCAGCGGCTTCGGCGTATTGGCCAACCACTCGCTGGTCATGGCCAACTACATTTCCCGGGCCAACGCCGCAGTGATCGATCTGCGTCAACTGCTCAATCAGGGCTGAGTCATGGTCGATAGCGCCAAAGAGGCGGCCCACCGCGCCGCCTCCGATGCCGAACAGATCGCCTGGGTCGACGAGCAGGACAACCTGCTCGGCGCCCTGGTGCGGGCCGATTTGCGTGAGCGCGGGCTGATCGGTCGCGGTACCTACATCATGCTGTTCAACTCTGCCGGTGAACTCTGCGTGCACCGGCGCACCTTGAGCAAGGCCATCTATCCCGGTTACTGGGACGTGGCGGCCGGCGGTATGGTGCAGGCGCACGAGACCTACGCCGAGTCGGCAGCCCGTGAACTGGAAGAGGAGCTGGGCGTGGGCGGGGTGGAACTGACCGCCCACGATCATTTCTTCTTCGAAGACACCGACAACCGCCTGTGGTGTTCGGCGTTTTCCGCGGTGTGGGACGGGCCGCTGAAACTGCAGCCGGAAGAAGTCCTGGAAGCACGCTTCATTCCGGTCGCGCAGGTGCTCCTGGAAATCGAGCAAAAGCCTTACTGCCCGGACTCCTTGGCAGCGTTGAAGCGTTATCTGAAGGCTCAGCAAAGCGACGTCGCAAAGAACACATGAATTGGCGCCGATTGGCTCTTAGCAATTGCGCTTTTTGCCGTTACACTGCGCGACCTTTTCAAGCTGTGCCGGCCTGCTTTTGCAGGGGATCCGGTGCAGTAGCGCTGCCCCTGCCTGAGTGGGGCTTCGCGGTCGATAACCTTGCCCGAGGTTGCGATCAGTCTTTGTCCTCCCAAGAGGATTGCCGGTGGCCAAAAAAGCCGCATCCTTCGCCGCCCTTGGTGGCCTGGTATTTTCCACCGACGCAGGTCGTCATTGCCCGGAATGCAGTAAGCCGGTGGACGCCTGTATCTGCAAACAAACCGTGATCCCGGCGGGCGACGGCATTGCCCGCGTGCGCCGCGAGAGCAAGGGCCGTGGCGGCAAGACGGTGACCACCATCACCGGTGTGCCGCTGGCCGAAGACGCCCTCAAGGAGCTGGCGACAACGTTGAAGAAACGTTGCGGCACCGGTGGGGCGTTGAAGGACGGGATCATCGAAATCCAGGGCGATCATGTCGAGCTACTCTTGGCAGAGCTGATCAAGCACGGTTTCAAGGCGAAGAAGTCCGGCGGCTAGCAGCCTCTGTGAAAACCACCCGCGGCTTGATCCGGTGCTGACATGCTCAGCGCCGGCGTCGTCTCCATGGTTTTCACAGAGCCTGTTCATACCGGTTTCTAAACTACACGCTGTCAGCGCGGTCTACCGCGGCGCTGACGAACCGTCATTTTCATTCTTTAGACTGCGCCGGCCTGAGATCAGGCGACGCACTATGACTTCTTTATAGGGGACTTCGATGTCCGTACGACGCACACGCAAAGACGATGGCAGCCAATGGACAGTTGCGGACAGCCGCAGTGTTTACGGGATTCGCCATTGGGGGGCCGGGTATTTCGCGATCAATGACGCCGGTCGCGTCGAAGTTCGTCCGAACGGCCCGAGCAGCTCGCCTATCGACCTGTTCGAACAAGTCGACCAACTGCGCAAGAGCGGCTTGTCCTTGCCGTTGCTGGTGCGTTTCCCCGACATCCTGCAAGATCGCGTCCGTCAGCTGACCGGTGCTTTCGACTCGAACATCGAGCGTCTGGAATACCAGAGCAAATACACCGCGCTGTACCCGATCAAGGTCAACCAGCAAGAAGCGGTGATCGAGAACATCATCGCTACCCAGAACGTTTCCATCGGTCTGGAAGCCGGCTCCAAGCCTGAACTGCTGGCGGTGCTGGCACTGGCGCCGAAGGGCGGCACCATCGTCTGCAACGGTTACAAGGACCGCGAGTTCATCCGTCTGGCGCTGATGGGCCAGAAACTCGGCCACAACGTGTTCATCGTGATCGAGAAAGAATCCGAAGTCGGTCTGGTGATCGAAGAAGCAGCCTCGCTCAAGGTCAAGCCACAGGTTGGCCTGCGCGTGCGCCTGTCGTCGCTGGCTTCGTCGAAGTGGGCGGACACCGGTGGCGAGAAATCCAAGTTCGGCCTGTCGGCGGCGCAACTGCTGTCGGTGGTCGAGCGTTTCCGCGCCGCCGGCCTGGATCAGGGCATTCGCCTGCTGCACTTCCACATGGGTTCGCAGATCGCCAACCTCGCGGACTACCAGCATGGCTTCAAGGAAGCGATCCGTTACTACGGCGAGCTGCGCAACCTTGGCCTGCCGGTCGATCACATCGACGTTGGTGGCGGACTGGGTGTCGACTACGACGGTACTCACTCGCGCAACGCCAGTTCGATCAACTATGACATGGACGACTATGCCGGTGTCGTGGTCGGGATGCTCAAGGAGTTCTGCGATGCGCAGAGCCTGCCGCACCCGCACATTTTCTCCGAAAGCGGTCGCTCGCTGACCGCTCACCACGCGATGCTGGTGGTGCAGGTGACCGACGTTGAAAAACACAACGACGAAATCCCGCAGATCGAAAACAAGGAAGCGCTGCCGGAAACCGTGCAGTGGCTGGTTGACCTGCTCGGCCCGACCGACATCGAAATGGTCACCGAGACCTACTGGCGCGCCACGCACTACATGAGCGACGTGGCTTCGCAGTACGCCGATGGCAAGCTGACCCTGGCCGAAAAAGCCTTGGCCGAACAGTGCTACTTCGCCGTGTGCCGCCGCCTGCACAACTCGCTGAAGGCACGTCAGCGTTCTCACCGTCAGGTGCTCGACGAACTCAACGACAAGCTGGCCGACAAGTACATCTGCAACTTCTCGGTGTTCCAGAGCCTGCCGGACACCTGGGCGATCGATCAGGTACTGCCGATCATCCCGCTGCACCGTCTGGACGAAGAGCCACTGCGCCGTGCCGTGCTGCAAGACCTGACCTGCGACTCCGACGGCAAGATCAACCAGTACGTCGACGAGCAGAGCATCGAAACCAGCCTGCCGGTACACGGTTTGAACGAGGGCGAAGACTACCTGCTGGGTGTGTTCCTGGTCGGCGCCTATCAGGAAATCCTCGGCGACATGCACAACCTGTTCGGTGACACCGACTCGGTGAACATCTACCAGAACGCCGATGGCAGCGTGTACCACGCCGGTATCGAAACCCACGACACCATCGAAGACATGTTGCGCTACGTGCACTTGTCGCCGGAAGAACTGATGACCCACTACCGCGACAAGTGCGCCAGTGCCCGCATCAGTGCCAGCGAGCGTACGCAGTTCCTTGATGCCTTGCGTCTGGGCCTGACCCGTTCCTCCTACCTGTCTTCCTGAGAACAGGTGCGCTCCCGTCGGGTTGTCTGAAGTTTTTCCGCAAACTGCGGAAAACTCGGATAACCCGGTGGGACATCTCCCAAAATCCTCGCGAAATGTTTGGCTAACTGCATCAGAAAAGTCATCCGGTCTGCTTTTCGCGTAGGTCATTTCCTAAGTTGTACTTCAGCTCTCTACTCGGCCATGGCTCTCGGCGAGAATCCCCGGCCGTCCCTCCTGTAGAGATCCGCCCATGTTCGATTCAGTCAACGAGCCGTCGTTTCGTCTCGATGTTGCAGGGCTTTCCGACCCCTTCGAGGTGCTGGCCTTTACCGGAAGTGAGGGGATCAGCGAACCCTTTGCCTTTGACATCGATCTGTTGATCGATGACGCGCAACTGGACCTTGCCAGCCTGCTTTTTCGTTCGGCGTTCCTGCAGTTCGGCCCCATGCACAATGGCCTCAATGGCCAGTTGCAGAGTGTCGTCCAGCATGAGCATGGCGAAGGTTCACGGTTGTGTCGGGTGAAACTGGCGCCGAAGCTCGGTTGTCTGGAACTGCGTTTCAGCCAGCGGATTTTCAGCAGCCAGAGCGTGCCGCAGATCCTTGCGCAGGTGCTCAAGGAACATGGAATTGTCGGTACGCAACGACGCTTCGATCTGCACCGCGAATACCCGGTGCGGACCTTTTGCACCCAGTACCGCGAATCGGACCTGCAATTTGTGCAGCGGCTGTGTGCGCAGGCGCGGATCCACTATTACTTCGAGCACAGCCCTGAGGCACATTGTCTGGTGTTCGCCGATGATCCGGCGCATCTGCCCGTGGCTGATGGGGCGTCTGTGGACAATGGCGCCGAGCCGGCGGTGCGTCGCTGGCAGGTGCAAGTGCAGGCGCCGGGTGTGCACGAGCCTGCTGCCGGAACCCACAGGGCCGAAGGCCGCAGCGACCTGCCGACCGTGCGCAGTGCCCACTGGCTGGCGCTGGCCGGGCATCCGTTGGCCGAGTGCAACCGTCGCTGGTTGCTGAGCCGTATCGAGCATCGCGGTGATCCTGCCTGCGAGCCGTCTTACAGCAATCGGCTGTTCGCCGCAGCCGAGGCGCCACTCCCTGCACCCGTGAGCATTTGTGCGAGGCCGCGCATGCACAGCCTGCAACGGGCCTGGGTGGTGATGGTCGACGAGCCACAACCGGATCAACTGCGGTCGGTGGCGGTTCAGTTTGACTGGCTTTATCAGGGGGAGGGCGCTGCCGCCAGCCACTGTTGGCTGCCCCTGGCGCCGGCATTGAGCGATACGTCGCCGGCGTCGTTGCGCGAAGGGGTCGAAGTGGTGGTGAGCTTTCTGGAGGGCGATCCGGATCAGCCGGTAATCAGTGGTTTCCTGCAGAAATCGGCAGCGCTCGAAGACGACCATGAGCTTTTGCCTCCCGTGCTGCCGGACGTGTTGCCCAGCGCGGGCCTGACACAATGGCTCGCCGGCGGCGAACCCATGCTGCTGTTGTGTCTGATCCCCGGGGGTGGCAGTTACAACCACTGCACGGCGTCAATCTGCAGTTGCCGGTTGCTCGCGTCGCTGGATCAGGGCGATGCCACTTGAGCGGCGCGGGGTTTGCCCGGCAGGCGAATTGGCTGTTGCTTGATGGCACCGATGCGCAGCAAGCTCTGGCGACACTGCGCCAGGGATTTGCCGGGGTACGTTGCTCGCGGTTGTTCGATACCACCGAGTTTGCCGCCGTGAGCGAGTACGGGCCGCTGCTGGTCGATTTGCACGATTGCCCGGCATTGGTCGCGCTGTGTCACCGCGACCCGCAAACCTGGCGTGGTCTGCTGCTGGCCAGTGAGACCTCTGAGCAGATCTTGTTGAGCCACCTGCGCCGGATGCTGACGGTTTCCTTCGGGCCCAGCCACCGTGCCTTGCTCGGGTACTACAACCGCCACACGGCCAGTTACTTCTTCGATGCCTGTGACGCCAGTGACTTGAGCCGCTGGCTTGGGCCGATCGACCTGTTGCGCTGGTTCGGTGGCACCTGGGCCGACTTTGCCATTGGCAGTCAGGGCTGGCAGCAACTGCGTAATCCGCGGTGGGCGGTGGAACCGCTGGGGATTGATGAAAGCCTCACCCGTCGCCAGCGTGAGCGCTTGCAAAGCTGCCTGCTGGAGCAGCACATCTGGCGCTGGTGCCAATCGCTGGGAACCGATTACGCGCGGATGGTCTCCCATGTGCAGGAGGGGTTGACCCTGGGTTTCAGAGACCGGACGGTGCTGGATGGCTGGTTGTGGCTACGCTTGCAGCATCCCCGGGCGGAACTGCCTGGCGTGCCGGACGGGCTGACCCAGCAGGAACGGCTCAACCATGTGCGACGACGCTGGCAGACAGATCAATTTTGAGGTGCGTCACCGATGGCAAACACTTTGTGGCAACGGTTCGGCGCAATCCTCGGCGGGTTCCTGCTGCTGGTGCTTTCGGGGTGTTCTCCGGTCAAGGTGCTCAATGCGCTGACACCCGATGACACGTTCCAGAGAACCGCTGGCATTGCCTATGGCGATGATCCTCGACAGAAACTCGACGTCTATGTGCCACGGCAGCCGCTGGAAGATGCACCGGTGGTAGTGTTTTTTTACGGTGGCAGCTGGAACAGCGGTGATCGCGGCGATTACGCTTTTGTCGGCGAGGCGCTGGCGTCGCGGGGGATTGTCGCGGTGCTGGCGGATTATCGGCTGTACCCGCAAGTGCGCTATCCACTGTTTCTTGAGGATTCGGCGCGGGCAGTGGCCTGGACCCGGGCCCATATCCGCGAGTTCGCCGGCAACCCGCAGCGCCTGTACCTGTTGGGCCACAGTTCCGGCGCGTACAACGCGGCGATGCTGGCGCTCGATCCTGACCTGCTTGGCGCGGTAGGCATGTCGTCAAAAGACCTCAGCGGCTGGATCGGCCTGGCCGGGCCGTATGATTTTCTGCCGATCAAGAACGCCGACGTGCGCCCGGTGTTTTTCTGGCCGAACTCACCGCCGCAATCGCAGCCGATCAATCACGTCAGTCGCGGCGCTCCCCCGGCGCTGCTGATCGCCGCGACCAGGGACAATCTGGTCAACCCGACGCGCAACACTGCAGGCCTCGCGCGCAAACTGCGCGAGGCGGGCGTACCGGTGCAGGATTTGTACTACGCGCGCCCCAGTCATGTGACGCTGGTGGCGACCCTGTCGCGGCCGCTTCGACGCCTGGCGCCGGTGCTGGATCAGGTGGTTGCGTTCGTCAGACACACGCCGGCTCAGTGAGCCGTGCCGCTGAACCAGCCATCATTGCGGCGCAGCCACAGGGCCAGTGCGCCGAGGGTCAGGCTGCGCAATACCATGAACAACAGAAAAGTTATCCACAACCCGTGATTGCCCAACCCCTGCAGCGCCCAGGCAAACGGCAACAGCAGCGCGACGGTCAGCAGCATGCCGTTGCGCATTTCCCGGGCGCGGGTGGCGCCGATGAACAGGCCGTCGAGCAAATAGCTCCAGACTGCAATCAACGGCAGCACGGCCAGATAGGGCAGATAGATGAACGCGGTGTCGCGCACGCTCTGGATATCGGTCTGCATTTCGATGAACAGATGCCCGGCGAACAGAAACAGCGCGGCGAAACCGAGGCTGGCCAGTAGCGACCAGCCCCCGGCCACCACCAATGAGCGGCGCAGGGCGAGGCGATCGCGGGCGCCGATGGCGTGTCCGCACAAGGCTTCGACCGCATGCGCCAGACCGTCCAGTGCGTGGGCGGTCAACAGCAGGCCGTTGAGCAGCAGGGCATTGGCTGCCACGGTGGCATCGCCGAGTCGCGCGCCTTGCACGGTGATCAGGAAAAACACCGATTGCAGCGCCAGGCTGCGAATGAAAATGTCGCGATTGACCGCCAGCAGCGGGCGCCAGCTCTGCCACACCTTCAACGCCGCCCAGGCGATGTGCCCGGGATAGGCGCGCAATGCGCCGCGGGTCAACCACAGGCCGAGCAGGGCGCCGCTCCACTCGGCGATGACCGAGGCCCGGGCCGAACCGGCCACGCCCCACTCCAGGCCAATGACGAACCACAGGTTGAGGGCAATGTTGATCAGGTTGGTGCTCAGCAGAATCGCCAGCGGCGCCCGGGCGTTCTGGGTACCGAGGAACCAGCCGACCAGTGCGTAACTGGCCAGCGCTGCCGGCAGCCCGAACAACCGGGTGTGGAAGAACTCGCGGGTCAGTTGGTCGAGTTCCGCCGAAGGCTGCATGAAATGCAGGGCCACGCCGCTCAACGGCACGCCCAATGTGCCGAGCACGATCGCCAGCCCCAGAGCCAGCAGCAAGCCTTGCAACAGAATCTGCCGCAACGCCGCGCCGTCGCTGCGCCCGGCGGCCTGCGCGGCAAACCCGGTGGTGCCCATGCGCAGAAAGCCCATGGCCCAGGCGAGAAAGGTGTAGAGACTGGCGCCGACCGCCACGGCGCCCAACTGATGGGCGTGGGGCAGGTGGCCGATGACGGTGCTGTCGACCAGCGCCACCAGCGGCACGGAAATATTCGAAAGAATCATCGGCGCGGCAAGCGCCCAGACCTTGCGGTGAGTCGGGCGGTCGCGCCAGTCGGCAATCAGGTTGGACATGCGGGCTCCTTGGGGGAGCGGGGATTGTAGCGATTCATCGGGTTCGCAGTGCGATCCATTGTGGGAGCGAGCCTGCTCGCCAAAGCGTCAGGTCTGTCAAAGCAGTGCTGAATGACACATCGCCTTCGCGAGCAGGCTCGCTCCCATCGGGAGGCACCGGTGTCAGTGGATGATCCAGCTCAGCAGCCACAACCCCAGCAGCAACCAGATGATCCCGGCAATGATCGACGCATTCATGAACGCGCGGATCGCCGACCACAACAGCATCAAACCGACGATCAGCGCGAGGATGCTGATGATCGAGGTGTCCATGCCCAGCGTTTTGGCCAGGCCGTCGACAAAGTTGCCACCGGCGTTGCTCAGAATGTTGAACAGGCCGCTGAGCCCATCGACGATGAAGCGGATGATCGAGCCGAGTGCCTGGCCGAGCCATTCGAAAAAGCTTTCTACCTGCATGTGTGCATCCTGATGAAAGAGCTGAGCCTTGGGCCACAACGCAGGTGGCCGAGTTCCCTGCAACTATAGAGGGTTTGCACCGAGCTTGTGTGGGAGCGGGCTGGCTCGCGAAAACGGTGTGTGATTCAACTCATCAGTCATTTGACCCACCGCATTCGCGAGCAAGCCCGCTCCCACCAAAAGCACAGCGTGCCCCTTGCCTTCGCTTGGCATCCCCCCGAAGCTATACGCCTTCAGGAGAGCCCGATGAACCTTGTTGAACTGACCGAACGCCTGCACACCATTCGCGATCGCAATGACTGGCGGCAATTTCACAGCCCGAAAAACCTGGCCATGGCCGCCAGCGTCGAGATGTCTGAACTGGTGGAGATTTTCCAGTGGCTGACCGAAGACCAGTCGCGCCAGTTGCCGGCGGACAAACTGGCACATGCCGGGCAGGAAGTCGGCGACATCGTGCTGTATCTGTTGCTGCTGTGCAGCGAGTTGGGGCTGGACATGAATGAAGTGGTGAGTAGCAAGCTCGCCGACAGCGAACGGCGGTTCCGCTGATGAGCGACCGGCATTTCGATCAGTTGGCGACCCGCTTCGCCGAAAAAATCTACGGCGGTGCCAAAGGCGCGATTCGCCTCGCGGTGCTGCAGGCCGACCTCGCCGAAGCGCTGCCGGACCGGCCGTTGCGGGTGCTGGACATCGGCGGCGGCCTGGGCCACATGTCGTTGTGGCTGGCCGAGCGTGGCCATGAGGTGACCTTCACCGAACCGGCCGAGCCGATGCTCGAAGGCGCTCGTCAGCGCTTCGCCGATGCCGGGCAAACCGCGACATTCATTCAGGCGCCGTGGCAGGAACTGCTCGGTCAGCTCACCGAACCGTACGATCTGGTGATCTGCCACGCGGTGCTCGAATGGCTGGCCGAACCCCACGCGATCCTGCCGGTGCTGCATCAATTGACCAAGCCCGGGGGCTGGCTGTCGCTGGCGTTCTACAACCGTGATGCGCTGATTTATCGCAACCTGCTCAAGGGCCATTTCAAGAAAATGCGCAAGAACGTCATGGCCGGCGAAAAGCAGAGCCTGACCCCGCAGCAGCCACTTGATCCACGGGAATTGGCGACGCAACTCGAAGGCTTGTGGCAGGTCGAAACCCAGAGCGGGGTGCGGGTTTTCCACGACTATATGCCGGTGGAATTCCAGGCCCGCGTCGAACTGGCGGACTTGCTGGAAATGGAACTGGCGCACCGTCGTCACCCAAGCTTCGCCGGGCTTGGGCGTTACTTGCACTGGATCTGCCGGCCGATCTGATCGGAGCACTACATGAAAGCACAATCGGGGTTATTGCTGATCTGTCTGGGGTTGGCCGCCTGCCAGGGCAGCAACCCCTACGTGGCGCAGTCGCGGCCTTTGCCGCCGGCGCCGCCGCAAGCCGCCACCACGTTCGACCGCAGTGCGTATCCGGCACCGCCGCGCGATTACGGGCGCTACCGCAGTTGGGCCTGGCTCAACGGCCAGTTGCCGCCGGGCACGGCGTGGGCCGATTCAGCGCAAGTGGCTGAGGCGGTCAGCAACGCCCTCGACCAGCGTGGCTTGCGCCCGTTGCACGACAATCGTCCGGCCGACCTGTTGGTCAGTGCCAATCTGCGTCTGGAAACCCGCCTGCGTCAGGTGCAGAACGATTATGGTTACGGCGGATACAGTGGCTATGATCGATACGGGCGTGGTTACGGCATGTACAACAGCGTGCCGATCGTTCGCACTTATCAGGAGCAGGTGGTCGTGGTGCAGGTCAATCTGTTCGACGCCGGCACCGGTCAACCGGTGTGGAGCGCCAGCGCCGAAACGGCCAACCAGGGCAGCCAACTCGTGCGCACCGACGCCATTCGCGAGGCTTTGGAAAAAGCCATGTCGGCTTATCCGCCCAGCTAAACTCCAGGTGAGAACGCTTCGCAGGTTCATGCCTTCAACCGGAGAAAAACCATGTTCCGCCGTCTCGCTTTACTGGCCATGGCCGCGCTGCTCAGCGCCTGCGCCGCCAACCAGGTCAACCATGACTTCGACGCCAGCCGCGACTTTGCTGCGTATCGCAGCTGGAGCTGGAAAGAACCCGCGCTGCAATATCGCCCGGATGATCCCCGGATCAAAAGCGACCTGACCGAACAACGGATCCGCCAGGCCGTCAGCGATCAACTTGATCAGCGCGGTTTGCGTCCCGCCGCAGCGGGGGCCAAGGGCGACTTGAGCGTGCAGACCTATCTGATCGTCGAGGATCGTCAGCAGCAAGTGACCACCAACTACGGCGGTGGTTGGGGCGGCCCGTGGAACGGTTACTGGGGGGCGCCGATGTACAACGAGACCCGCAACATCACCTACAAGGTAGCGACGATCCAGATCGACCTCCTCGACGGCAAGGACGGCAAGCTGGTGTGGCGCGGCAGCGATGAGCAAATGCTCAGCAGCACGCCCAATCCGCAGGATCGCAGCAATGCGATTCGCGAGACGGTGGGCCGGATTCTGGCCAACTACCCACCGCGCTAAGCCGGTGTACAAAACGGGAGCCCAAGTGGCTCCCGTTTTTTTGCCTGACACAAATCCCCTGTGGGAGCGGGCTTGCTCGCGAAGGCGTCGTGTCAGTCACCTCCAATGTGAATGACACATCGTCTTCGCGAGCAAGCCCGCTCCCACAGGGGATCTTCATCGTTGCGAAGTGGCGCGTTGCCAGCAGTCTCGCTCAGCGCCGTCTACACTCAAATCCACCATCGGAGGTAGCGCTCGGCAATGCGCCGGCAAAGGAGTGCGCCATGTCGCCTCGTTCGCAGTTCAACGGCCCGGCCCGGCAACACGGGGCGATCGGGTTGATGGCGGCTGCCACCCTCAGCCTTGCATTGGTATTGATGCTATTGGTGGTCGATACGGGGCGGCTGTACATGGAGCAACGCAAGTTGCAGCGGGTGGTCGACAGCGCCGCGCTGGAAGCCGTCAGTCGTGGCGGCAATTGTCAGTCAGGCCTGACCGCAGCCGCTTACGCCGGGCAAAGCGCCGTGCGCAATGGCTACACCGTCGATGCCAACAACACCCTGGCAACCACTTGCGGCAGCGTGCAGACGGCGGCCAGCGGACTGCGCGCATTCACTGTCGATGCGACTCAGTCGAGCGCGATCAAGGTCGCCGCCAGCCGCACGGTGACCACCAGTTTTGCCGGTGGCGTACAAGCGTTGTTCACAGGCTCCCCCGTCAGCCTGAACACCACGCTGAATGCCTCGGCCGTTGCCGCCTTGCCGATCCCGACGGTGGCACAACTGAACATTCGCAGCACACTGGCGAGCATCAACACCGCCCAGTCGAGCATTCTCAATCCATTGTTTTCCGGGCTGCTCGGCGGCAACGTCAACCTTACCGCACTGGGTTGGGACGGGCTGCTCAATACCGACATCAACCTGCTCAGCTACCTCAATCAACTGGCGATCAACCTCAACGTCGCCGCCGGCAACTACACGCAACTGCTCAATACCCAGGCCACGGTCACCCAGCTGATTCAGGCAGCGGCGACGGTGGTACAGCTCAACGGCGCGACCGCCACGGTGATCACCGCGCTGGGGCAATTGCAGGTTGCGGCGATCAACGCCGCACCGGTCAAACTCGGCGACATCCTGCAGTTGCAGACCGGCACCACGGCGGCCGGGCTGGACGCCAACCTGCAACTGCTGCAATTAATTCAGGGCGTGGTGCAACTGGCCAACAGCAAAAGCGCGGTGGCCGCGACCTTGCCGATCAGCGTGCTGGGGCTGGCGAACGTCACGGTACGGGTCAAGGTGATCGAGCCGCCGCAGTTTTCGGCGATTGGCGACCCGGCGCGTGCCAAGGCCAACCCGTTGGGGGCGGACCGGATTTATGTGCGCACGGCGCAGATCCGCACGCTGCTCTCAGTGAATCTGCCGGTGCTGTCCGGGGTGACCGGGCTGCTCAATGCGGTATTGGGGCTGGTGGGAACGTTGACCCCGACCCTCAATGCCCTGTTGAGCCTGAATCTGGTGGCGACGCTCAATTCGGTCGGGTGTCTGCTCGGCGCCGGTTGCCAACAGCTGGATCCGCAGCTGTTGCCGTCGCCGGAAATCGACATTGCCCTGGATGCCGGCGGCGCGATCAGCTACGTCACCGACTACAGCTGCCCGGTCGGCACCACGGGCACCAAAAGCCTGACCGCTCACACCATCACCTCGATCGCGGACCTCAAGGTCGGCAAGATCGACCCGACCAACGCCTTTTCCTCGCTTGCCGAACCGACGGTCACACCGTTGCCACTGGTCGATCTCGGCACCGTCACCTGTCACAAGATTCTCGGCATTGGCAGTTGCGACGAGAGCACCCACGTCCAGTACGGGGCGGGCGGCATTGCGATCATGGTCAACACCAGCGTCGCGCAAAATACTCAGGACCTGGTGTATTCCAGCGGCACGCCGTTCGCCACTCCGGCCAACCTCAAACTGGCGCCGAGCGTGATTTCCGCAGCGCCGTCGAGCAACATCGTCAACAGCCTGGCGAACACTCTGGCGGGGATCAATCTGATCGTTTACAAGCCGCAGGGCAGCAACCCGCTGGGGGCCATCGTGACCGGCGTGGCCAGCCTGATCAGCGATGTCACGACCATCCTGCAACCGCTGATTACCAACCTGCTCAGTCCGTTGCTCGATCCGCTGCTGAACAATTTGCTCAAAGCCCTGGGCATCAACCTGATGGACGTCGATGTCGGCGCCAACATGACCTGCGGCCAGACCGGCAAGGCCTATCTGGTGATTTAGACCTCCGGTGCCACTGGCAGCTCAATGCAGAAGCGTGCGCCTTCCACCGAGTTGCGCACGCTGAGATGGCCGCCCATGTTTTCGATGATGCCGTAACTCACCGACAGGCCCAGCCCGGTGCCGACGCCCACCGGTTTGGTGGTGAAGAACGGTTCGAAAATCCGCTCCAGCAAGCGCGGGTCGATGCCGCCGCCGTTATCCTCGACCCACAGCCGCACCTTGTGCTCATCACGCTCGGCATAGATCGAGATCCATGGCTTGAACGTTGAATCCTTCTCGCGTTTGCTGAGCAAGGCATCGCGGGCGTTGACCATCAGGTTGATCAGCACCTGTTCCAGCTGATCGACATAACCGCGTACCTGCACGCTAAAACCGGTTTCGCTGATGCGCAGGTCCACGCCCTTGCCGCGCATGCCCTCGGCCAGCAACGACAGCGTGCCTTCGATGGCCGAAGCCGGGTTGAACAGTTGCTGCTCGACCTCCGAGCGACGACCGAACACGCGCATGTGATCGACCACTTTTGCCGCGCGCTGCACCTGGGCGTCGATGCGGTTGAGTTTGTCGGTGAGGTAGTCGATCTGCACATCGCCGTTGCCCAGGCGCTTGAGCACGTTGACGATGGCCATGCGCATCACGTTCAGCGGCTGGTTGATCTCGTGGGCAAGGCCGGTGGCCATTTCGCCGAGGGTGGCCATTTTTGCGCTTTGCGTGAGCTGCTGCTGCGAGCGCCGCACCTCGGTGTTATCGCGTCCCACGGCCTGCACTTCGAGCAGGTGCCCGCGTTCATCGAACACCCCGCGATCAGACCACACCCACCACGCATGTTCGCGCCCGGGCAGTTGCAGGCTGATTTCGGCGGTGCTCACTGGCTGCTCCGGGGTGAGCAGCGCCAGGCGTTGCACGAACGCTGCGCGTTGTTCGTCGGACATCCAGCTGCCCAGATCGACGCCCGGCAATTGCTCCGGCGTGCATTCCAGATAGGTCGCCAGCGGCCGGTTGCCGAAGGTCAGCGTCAGGTCCGGGCGATAGCGGCAGATCATCGCCGGCGAGTCTTCCACCAGAATCCGATAGCGCTCTTCGCTGTGTTTGACCTGTTCGGCAGCGAGGGTCGCTTCGGTGACGTCCAGCCACAGGCCGACGGCTTCGACCGGCAGGCCAAGGTCATTGCGCAGCAGCTTGGCTTCGTCGAGCAGCCAGTGGTAATCGCCGCGCGCGTCGCGCAAGCGATAACGCGCGCGCACCGAACCTTCGCGCAACAGCTGTCGGGTGCGGGCGAAATACAGCTCGCGGTCTTCGGGATGAATGCGTTGCGCCCAGTCGGTGGCGTTGCAATCGTCCAGCGTCCAGCCCAGCAGGGGTTCCAGGCTGGCGCTGAAAAAAGTCGGGATCAGCGCGCCTTCGACGTAGCGCTGGACATAGATCACCGCTGGCGAGCTGGCGATCAGGTTGTCCAGTCGCGCATGGGCGGCTTCGGCGCGTTGCTGCTGATTCTGGATGTCGCTGATATCGAGCATGAACCCGACCAACCGGCGCTGTTCACCGGTGCCTGCGACCTGTCCCTGTACGCGATACCACAGCGATGTCTGTCCGAGGCCGGTACGGTGCAGACGAACGTTCAGGGTCAGGGCCTCGCCGTGCAGTTGCAGGGCGTGCAGGCGGCTGCGCAGTTCTTCGCGGTCGGCCGGATGAATCAGCGCCAGCCACTCCTGCTGCGAGATTCGGGCACGCTCGGCAGGCAACACATCAAGCAGCAACGGTGCCAGCAGCACGTCGTCGCCGAGCATTTCCCACCAACCGGTGTCGAGCAGGGTTTGCAGCGATTCGAGGCGCTCGGTGTATTGATGATGTTGCTGGTCACGCAGGCGGCTGAGCAACGGGCCGGCGAGGGCGCTGGTCAGTGCCATCCAGTCGCGGTCGCTCAGGTACGGCGCGGCGGTGTCCACGGTGTAGAAGCCGCAGAGCAGCCACGCCATCACCCCGCGATCATCGCTGTAAGGCACGGCGAAACCATCGGCGTTGCCGAACGTGGCTTCCACCCGCGCGTGCTCGTACAGACCATGATGCGCACCGAGACGCTGCGGCGCACTGCCGTTGAGGCTGTCGAGCGGCGTGCCCAGGCGCTGGCCGTCCTGCCACAGCAGCGGCGCATCGTGGGCGCGATATTGCTCGAAGATCTGCCAGCCCTGTTCCTGTTCGTCGAGCAGGGCGATGGCCAGACACGGGATGTGCCAGCGCTGGGCGATGGCCTGCAATTGCTCGCTGACTACCACCGGCAGACGCATCAGGCTGCAGGCGCGCAGGTGTTCGCTGATCTGCCCGGCGAGGGCCTGACAGGATTCGCGGTGACGCGATTGCTGACGTTCCTGCAGCAGGTCGGCGATGTCCAGCAGTTGCAATACCCAGCCCTCGGCCAAAGGCTGCACCCAGCCGCGCAGGTGCAAGGTCTGATCGCTGAGGCCAGGGAAGTCCAGATCAAGCATTTGCCCCTGCCAGTCCCGAGGGCGGCCTTCAATCGCCAACGTGCTGTGCGCCAGTAAATAAGCCGACAGCGGCAACGGTGATTCGTGGGGCGGCTGTTGCGCCAACTGGTGGCGCAACGGTCCGGCCATCTGCAATACGCCGCCGTCGTTATCCAGATGCAGGTGCAAACCCAGCGGCGCAGAGCCGAGGGGGTCGGGCAGTTCATTGGCAGGTGCTGGCGCGCGTTTGAGCAGGCGCCCGAACAGATTATCGCCGGAGGTCAAAATTTCAGGCTCGACGTGGCGGTGAGGTTAGCGGGCAGGCTGGGTACGGCGCCCACGCCCGGCAACACCAGAAACGGGATGATCTGATTGAGCTTGCTGGTGGGGTAGTTGACGCTGACCGTCAGTGTGCCCTGAGTGGCGTCATACACCGCTGAGGTATCGACGCCCACTACCAGGTTCAGCGTTGATGTCCATTGCAATTGCTGGGTCAACGCGGCGTTGGCGGTGCTCACCACCACGGAGGCATAGCCGGGAGTATTGGGATCGACCGCGACGCTGCGGCGCACCGCTTCGGACGTCGCCTCATTGAAGCTCTGCATCAATAGAAACGGCAGGCTGTAGCTGACCAGCGCGTAGAACACTGCGAAAAAAATCACGAATACCAGGGCGAACTCGATCGCCACTGCGCCTGCCTGTGATTTTGCGAAGCCGGTTTTCATGACTGCGTCTACCCTGACGTGCACTGCGTAGTATCAGCATAGAATCATTCAGCAAAATCGGACGGATTTAACCGGATGCAGAGTTTAGTTCTCCTGATCTGGCTAGCGCTGTGCGCAGCCCAGGATGCCCGTCAACGGCGTATCTCCAATGTGCTGACATTGGGTGCGGGAGCGCTGGCGCTGATTTACCTGTGGGTGACCGGCACGACCTGGCTCGGGGCCGATGTGCAGGCGGGACTCTGGGCTGGCGTGATCGCGCTGGTGCTGACCGTACCGGGCTATTTGATGGGACGAATGGGCGCCGGGGATGTGAAATTAATGACAGCCATGGGTCTTGCGACGAACGGTTTGTTCATTCTTTGTGCGTTTATCGGCGCTGGCGTCGCCAGTCTCTTGTGGCTGCTCGTTGCGCCAAGAGTCTGGCTTCATATGAGTCAAGGACTTAGGCAACATCTTCGATATTTAGAGCCTAGAGCGTCAAAAAAGCTGCCATTTGCACCGTTCGTGCTGATGGGTGTACTGGTTTCGATCCATTGGATCCATTAGTCGCCAGTTGCCACTAGTCCTATGTACATAGTCGGAAAGTGCGTCTACTTTCAAATGAAGTCGTTACACCGCCAAAGTGTAGAAAAAGTCAGCTTTGGCCCGAGCAATGGAGTAGTTCGTGAACAAGCTTACGTCTGCGGTAAAGGTGCTCGTGGTCGATGATCAACCGCTGATCGTCGAAGAGTTGTGCGAGTTTCTCGAAAGCAGCGGCTACCGCTGTGTGCCGTGTGAATCCAGCCAGCAGGCGATCGAGCGTTTCAGCGAAGACGCCGAAATCGGCCTGGTGCTGAGCGATCTGCATATGCCGGACATGGACGGCATCCAGTTGGTGCAGGCGCTGCAACGTATCAGCGGCAAACACCGGGTGTTCGAAGCAATCATGCTCACCGGTCGCGCCGATAAACAGGATGTGATCAAGGCGCTGCGCGCAGGCATCGCCGATTACTACCAGAAGCCGATCGATCTGGATGAACTGCTCGAGGGCGTGAAGCGTCAAGAAGCGGCCCTGCAGGAGCGGCACAAGAATGTGCAGTTGGGCCACCTGAACCAGAAGCTGCAATTTCTTTCCGAGTCCATCGACGATCTCTACCAGGACCTGGACAAGGTTCGACGCAGCCCGGCGGCGGTGGTCAGCGATATGCTCGGCGGCGATGCTCACGAGGCGGAACAGGAGATCCCGGCTATCTTCAATCAGTTGTCGCCACGGCAACTGGATGTGGCGCGTCTGGTGGGCAAAGGGCAGACCAACTATCAGATCGCCTGTGAGTTGGGCATCACTGAAAACACCGTGAAGCTGTATGTCTCGCAGGTGTTGCGCCTGACCCACATGCACAACCGCACGCAGTTGGCATTGGCGCTTTCCCCCAGCGCTTCGGCGGCTCGTCAGCGTGTAACCGCACACTGATCCCGATTGCCTGTCCATCGCGGGCAGGCAGTCAATTCTTCCAAAAACACTTCGCCTGAATTACCCGGCCTGCGTCTTCGGTTTGGGGAACAGATTGTCCAGGGTTTCCAGCAGGCGCACGTGGTAGATCGGCTTGCGAAACAGGTCCAGCACCTGCAGGCGCAGCATGTCGCTGACGTCCTCCATGTCGGCGTGCCCGGACGTGACGATGACCGGCAGATGCTGGCGCGAAGTGTGTTCGCGCAGGCGTTTGATCAGCGACATGCCAGACTCCTCCGGCATGCGCAGATCGGTGATCACCAGGGCGATATCCGGATGCCGGGTGAGGTGATGCAGGGCGAGTTTCACCGATGTCGCGGTGTGGCAGACAAAGCCTTCGCCCTCCAGTAACTCGGCCAGCTCAAGCAACGCGTCCTCTTCATCGTCAACCAGAAGCAACTGTTGGCGGGGTAATGAGGAAGCAGTCATGGGCAATCCCTGAGAAGCTGAAAGTGCAATCGAGTGTAGCGCGACATTCGCCGGACGCGACTCACATCAGGGCGTCTGCACCGGAGCTGTCTGCGCAGTACCGCCGAGGGACACCAGTACGCTGTTGAAAATCGCCAGCACCTTGGCCCCCACCGGAGTCACGAACACCACGACCACCACCGCTACCATGGCCACCACAATCGCATACTCGATGGCCGAGGCCGCTTCAGTACTCGCCAGGAACGCCCGGGCACGCATCAGCAGATATTCAAGAGCCATGAACATTCTCCTTTGCCCCGGCCTGTGACCGGGCACTGGAAATTCAGGGGCCTCGTCAATGCCCGGGCGCGCTTTTACTCATTCGCGCACAGGCACTGAAAGGGAAGGGAGGGAGAGCGATCAAGGCGTAGGCCGGACCTGTGCCGTGCCGCCGAGACTGGTCAGGACTGCGTTGAAAATCGCCAGTACCTTATTGCCGACAGGTGTCACAAACACCACGACGACCACGGCTACCATTGCCACCACGATTGCGTACTCGATTGCCGATGCCCCTTCCTCGCTTTTGAGAAATACGCGGGCTCTGGCCAACAGATATTCGAGAATCATACGTCCACTCCTTTGCGCCTCTGGCGCCGATCCTACGCTACAGCGGCATGTTTTCACCGTGCTATCAGAGCATTGTCAACAAACCCCCGGTCAACAACTGTAAGAACGAATTAATCACAAAGGATTAACCGGATCGTTAGTCGACCCTGTCCCTACAGTTAATTGGCCAAGACTCATACTTTAGTGAGTTATTTTCCTGTCAGTAATGGCGTTTTGGCTCGGATCAGCTAGCTTGGAAATAGCGAAATAGTTGCATGTTCATAGCTGCCTGATCGCGAAAAATTCTCTCATCAGGAAGTACAGGCTGTCGGTGCAGCAGGAAAGGGAGATCCGTCATGAACAGTCGCGTCACCATGGCCCTTGCAGCAGTGCTGCTGCTGGGAGCAATCATCGTCGGTTACTGGGGCCTGGTCCTCAGTCGGCAGCCGGCGCCCGTTGCCCAGGCGCCTGCCGCTCCGGCAGTCGTCGTGGAAAAAACCGTCGCCGCCGCCGAAGACCAGACCCGCCAGCCGGTGGTCGTGCTGTTGCACGATGTCCCGCCTTTCACCCCGTTGACGGCTGCCGATGTGGCGCTGGAAAAGCTGCGCAGTGCCCCGGCCGGCAGCCTGTCCAGCGTCGATCAAGCAGTGGGCCGTACCCCTTGGCGGCACCTGAGCGCCGGCACTTGGCTCAACGATGAAAGCTTCGAGGCCGGTGGATCGCTGGCGCGGATGATCCACAGCGACGAGCGCGCTCTGACCGTGGCGGTGGATGAGGTGATCGGCGCTGCCGGGCAACTGATTCCCGGTGACTACGTCGACGTCCTGCTCTATCTGCGCCAGGACGCGAGCAACCTGCAGCAATCGGCGCAGATCGTCGTGCCGGCCATGCGCGTGCTCGGCGTCGGTGAACAATACGGGCTGACCAACGACGGCCAGCCAGCCACTCCGGCCCTGAGTGCCGACGACAAACTCAAACAGGATCAACGCCGGATCGCCGCGCGCACCGTGGTGCTGGCGGTGCCTGAGCAATTGCTGAGCCGGATGATGCTCGCCACCCAGGTCGGCACATTGCGCCTGGCCGTGCGCAGCAGCGAGGAGCAGCGACTGGCCAAATACTGGGCCGGAGAAAAGCAGGCGCCGGCTCATCTGGACAACGCCAACAGCCAACTCTTTCAGTTCACGCAACTGGCCCTGGGCGCCGCGCCGAAAACGCCGTCCACTGGCGGCCATGCGCGCACGCCGATGGAAGTGATCCGCGGCAATCAGGTTTCCCAACAAGCCCCATGACTGAGCAAGGATCCACGTGCATGCAGAGTCGATTCAGGCCGATAGTAAAACCTGTAGTCCGGGCCTTGATACTGATGGGACTGTCGATGAACGCGGCCATCGCGGCCACGGGCAATTGCTCGGCGCTGGGCCGTATGCCGGCGGTGATCGAGATCGGCGAAGGGTTCCAGCAGGACATCCAGTCGCCGGTGGCAATCACCCGCGTGGCTATCGGCGACCCGAAAATCGCCGATGTGCATGACACTGGCAGCGCTTCGTTTTTGCTGACCGGTGTGGCTCCCGGCGCCACCAGTCTGATGGTCTGGACCTCGTGCTCCAGTGAGCCGCGTCAGAGCATGGTGTTCGTTAAAGGCAGCGCCACCGCGGCATTGACCAGCGCCAGCAGAATGCCTTCGGATGATCCGACGTTGCCCTCGCAAGTGCAGACCGACATTCGTTTCGTCGAAGTCAGCCGCACCAAACTCAAGGAAGCCACGGCCTCGCTGATCGGTGTACGCGGCAACTTCCTGTTTGGCTCTCCGAACACGCTGCCGAACGTCGGCGGCGTTCCGACGCCGAAGTTGCCGGTGGACAACGGTCAGTTCAACTTCTCGTGGATCGGCGGCAAGACCATGGCGATCATCAATGCGCTGGAAGGCAGTGGCTTCGCCTACACCCTGGCGCGGCCGAGCCTGGTGGCGCTGAGCGGGCAGAGCGCAAGTTTTCTTGCCGGTGGTGAAATCCCGATTCCGGTGCCCAGCTCCGGCAGCGACACGGTGACCATCGAGTACAAGGAGTTTGGTATCCGCCTGACCCTGACCCCGACCGTCATCGACCGCAACCGCGTGACGCTGAAGGTCGCCCCGGAAGTCAGCGAGCTGGATTACGCCAATGCGATTACCATCGCCGGCACCCCGGTGCCGGCCCTGACCGTACGGCGTACCGATACCAGCGTGTCGCTGGCCGACGGCGAAAGTTTTGTCATCAGTGGCTTGATCAGCACCTCCAACACCTCGCAGGTGAACAAGTTTCCGGGGTTGGGCGACATCCCGGTGATTGGCGCGTTTTTCCGTGACTCGCAGATCAAGCGCGAAGAGCGCGAACTGTTGATGATCGTCACCCCGCACCTGGTGCAGCCACTCGCGGCGGATGCGCAACTGCCGTCGCTGCCGGGCGAGAAACTGCGCAACTACGACCCGAATTTCTACCGCATGTTCTTCCTTGAAAACGGTAACTTCGACAAGCGCAGTGGGTTGTCCCAATGAACCAGAACCTGAGCCAGACGTTTCTTGCGATCACCCGCAACAGCACTGATCTGGAGTGGCTGCAAGGCGCTCTCGCACCGCTGGGGCAAGTAGTGAGTGCCGGGGCCGGAAGCCTGGATGAGTTGCTGGCGCTGGTGGATGTCACCTTCGCCAGCCTGGTGTTCGTGGGCCTGGACCGTGACCATGTGGTGGCGCAGAGTGCATTGATCGAGGGTGCGCTGGAAGCCAAGCCGATGCTCGCCATCGTTGCGCTTGGCGATGGCATGGACAATCAACTGGTGCTCAATGCCATGCGCGCCGGTGCCCGGGATTTCGTGGCATACGGTTCGCGGGCCAGTGAAGTCGCCGGGCTGGTGCGCCGCTTGAACAAACGCCTGCCACCGGTGGCCACCAACACCCAGCTCGGTGGCCTCACGGTGTTGTACGGCACACAGAGCAATTCTGACGGCGCACTGCTGAGCAACCACATGGCGCAGGTGGTACAGAAAAGCGGCCAGCAAACCCTGCTGCTGGATCTGGGCCTGCCCCGTGGCGACAGCCTGGCGCTGCTCGGGCTCGAGAGTTCGTTTCACTTCGGCGATGCCTTGCGCCATTTGCGCAGGCTCGACACCACCCTGATCGACAGCGCCTTCACCAGTACGGACGGGGGCCTGCGAATACTGGCATATGCCAGCAACGACGAGCCGCTGGAAAGCACCAGCGCCGCCGAGCTGTACATGCTGCTCAGCGCCTTGCGTCAGCACTTCCAGCACATCGTCGTGAACCTCACCGGACAGTCCGACAGCGAAGCCTTGCGCACGTTTGTCAGCCATTGCGACAAGCTGCTGTGGTACACCGATCAGAACGTGATCAACTGCCGCCGCAATCTCGCTGTGCTCAATCTGTGGCGAGAGAAAGGCATGAAACTCGACCACGCCCGTTTGCTGGTGGACGGCTATCTGGGCAGCGTTGCACCGGATGCCGAGACCCTGGGCAAAACCTTCAACCTGGAAGTGATCGCGGTGCTGGCGGCCAACGCTGAAGTACGCCTGAACGCCAAGAACCAGGGCGTCAGCCTGTTCGAACTGGCCCCCCGGGAAAAACTCACGCAGAGCCTGCGCACCCTCGGCGAGCGCCTGGCCAAACGCTCCGAAGGACTGAGCAAACCGAAGGCCGTCACCTGGTTCGATCGCTTGCGAGGCACCTCATGAGCGCGGAAAAACTGTTCGGCGCGGTGCAACATGGCCCGGCCGGCAACTCCGATCACGAAGGCCTGAAGCTGGTCCTGCACCGCTACATCATCGATGCCATCGAGGAGTCGGGGAAAAACCTGCTGGAAGGTTCGCGTCAGTTGCTGGCGCAGTTTGTCACCGACAAGGTTGCCGAATACATCGCCCGTCTGCACCTGGCGATTTCCCGTTACGAGATGGAGCGGCTGGCCGAAGAGATCGTCGACGAACTCACCGGCTTCGGTCCACTGGAAGTGTTGCTGCGCGATCAGTCGGTGACCGAGATTCTGGTCAACGGCCCGCACCGGGTATTCATCGAGCGCGACGGCGTGCTGCACCAAAGTGACCTGCGTTTTATCGATGCGCATCACGTCGAGCGGGTCATGCAACGAATTCTTGCGCCACTCGGGCGCCGCCTCGACGAGTCCTCGCCGATGGTCGATGCGCGTCTGCCGGATGGCAGTCGGGTCAACGCGATCATTCCGCCGATTGCCCTCGACGGCCCGTGCCTGTCGATCCGCAAATTTCGCAAGGACATGCTCAAGAGCAGTGACCTGATGGCGATGCAGACCATCGATCTGGCGATTTTCGAATTCCTTCAAGAGGCGGTGGGCAAGCGCTGCAACGTGCTCATCAGCGGCGGCACCGGCACCGGCAAGACCACGCTGCTGAACATTCTCAGCCAGTTGATCAACCCGCACGAACGGCTGGTGACCATCGAAGACGTCGCCGAACTGCAACTCGGCCACCCGCACGTGGTACGCCTGGAAACCCGTCCGCCGAATGCCGAGGGTCACGGGGAGGTCAAAGCCAGCGACCTGATTCGTAACGCCCTGCGGATGCGTCCCGACCGGATCATCCTCGGCGAGATTCGCGGCGTCGAAGTGGTCGATGTGCTGACAGCGATGAACACCGGCCACGACGGTTCGATGAGCACCGTGCACGCCAACAATGCGCAGGATGCGTTGTTGCGTCTTGAGACATTGGTGGGCCTGACCGGCCGTTCCATCGCCGAGCGCACCTTGCGCCAGATGATCTGCGCCGCCCTCGACGTGATCATCCAGCTGACCCGCATGCCTGACGGCCGGCGCTGCGTCAGCGAGGTGGTGGAAGTGGTCGGCATTCGTGAAGACGTCTACGTCACCAACACCCTGTTTCGTCTGGATCGGCGTACCGGTTTCGGCTTCCTGCGCGAAGCGGTCAACCCGGCTGGCGACAAGTTGCGGCACGAGACGAACCTGGGCTGACAGCATGGGACGCACATCATGATCGGACCGGCCATTCTCATCCTGCTTTGCCTGATCCTGCTCGGGCTGTCGATCTGGCTGTTCCTGCACGGTGTGCACAAGACCAGCAACGAGCGTGTGCTCAACCGCCTCGCGGCAGGACAGCCACAACTGGTCGCGCCAAAGCCGACCTGGGTCGGGCTTGAACGGATGTTTCTGCGTGCCGGGCTGGGCCGTCCCACCGAACGCTTCGGCCTCTGGCTGACCTTGTGGGGCGTGGCGATGGCTCTCGGTTATCTGCTGGCGAGCTGGATCGGTTTGCTGACGATGCTGCTGGCGCCGCCACTGGTCTTGCGTCTGTACATTTCCTGGCTGTACCACCGGCGGATCAGGCGCATGATCGAGCAGTTGCCGCAGCTGCTCGACCACACCGTGCGCAGCCTCAAGTCCGGACGCACCTTGAGTGATGCGGTCATGGGCAGCATTGAGGCGAGTGACGATCCGCTGAAAAAAGCCATGGGCCGGGTGCAGCGCAACGTGCAATTGGGCGTCAATCTGCCGGATGCGGTCAGTGATTTTGCCGAGCTTTATGAGCAGGACGAACTGCGCATGTTCGCTCTCGGGCTGAAGGTCAACCATCGCTACGGCGGCAACGCCAGCGAGTTGCTGGAGAACCTGATCAAGCTGATCCGCGAGCGAGATCAGGGCGCCCGGCAATTGCGCGCGCTCACTGGCGAGACGCGCATGACGGCGTGGGTGCTGGGTTCGCTGCCGGTGATCCTGGTGAGCTATTTCATGCTGACCAACCCCGGCTACATGTTGGGTATGTGGCATGACTCCGGTGGCCAGACCATGTTGATCATCGCCGTGGTGTTGCAAGTGACCGGCTGCCTGGCGCTGTGGCGCATGTTGCGGAGTGTTTGAAATGGTCTATCTCGCTGCCTTGATGCTGCTGCTCGGTGCCCTGTTGCTGGTGGTCAATCACTTGCTGACGGAGCGGCGCCGGGTACGCCAGGTCAACCAGCGGTTGCAGGGCCATCTGGTGCGCGAGAACCGTTTCGGCCATTGGCTGCGCGCCTTGGGCAGCAGCCGGTTCGGCCAGCGTTCGGTGAGCATCGACAGCGAAACCCAGACCTTGCTCAGCCGCCTCGGCTGGCGCCGCGCCAGTGAGCGCTCGCTGTACGCCGCCTGCCAGATCGGCACGCCGTTGCTGGCGCTGGGACTGGCGATCTTTCTGCAGGAAGTGTTTTTCCCCCACGCGGCCAACGGCTGGCTGGTGCCCATGTTCGCCGCAGGTGGCGGGTACCTGTTACCCAAGCGGCTGTTGGCGTATGCCGCCGGGCGTCGGCAGAAAACCATCGCCGTGGAGATTTCCACGTTCATTCCGCTGTTGCGCATCCTGTTCGAGTCCGGCATGGCGGTCGAACAAGCCTTGCGCGTGCTCAGCCTGGAAGGGCAAAAACTGCTACCGGAACTGACCCGCGAACTGCGCCTGATTCTGGCGCGGGTCGACTCGGGACTTGAGCTGGGACAGGAACTGAACAAGGCCTCGGTGATGCTCGCGGTCGATGAATTCACTGACACCTGCGTGATCCTGCAGCAACTGATTCAGCAGGGCGGCGGGGCGATGAAATCGCTGCTGGCGCTCAAGCAATTGCTCGATGATCGACGCCTGACCCGACTGCAGGAATACATCTCGAAGATGTCGGCGAAGATGTCGGTGGTGATGATGCTGTTTCTGTTTCCTGCCTTGCTGATCGTATTGGCCGGTCCGGGGTTCACCGCGATTACCCGGGCGTTTGCAAACTGACGTTGGCTCATGGAGAGCGTTTGATGAAAGCACTGATTGTCGTGGCAAGTCTGTTGATGCTCGGTGGCTGTGCCACCGACGGCCAGGCGCCGTGGTCGGCAATGCTGGCGCCGACCAGTTGCAGCAAGCTCGATTCCGAGCAGGAACTGGCCCTGAACCTGGCGGACGATCTGGCCAACGACGGCAAGCTGCACGCCAGCCTGGCCAACCTGCAAAGCCTGCCCGACAACCTGGCTGAAGTGCGCCTGCGCAAGGCCAGGGTCTATCGGTTGCTCGGGCGCAACGAAGCCGAGCCGCTGTACCGTGGCTTGCTCGGTACTTGCCTGACGGCGGATGCCGAACATGGCCTGGGCCAGCTCTATGCGGCCCGTGGCGACAACGGCCAGGCGCAGGCGCACTTGCAGCGCGCGGTACGTCTGGCGCCGACCAATGACAAGATTCGCAACGACCTGGGCGTGGTCTACCTCAATCAGCTGCGCCTTGAAGACGCCCGCTTCGAGTTCCTCACCGCCATTGAACTCAAGCAGAGCGATCAACTGGCGCCACTGAATCTGGTGACCTTGCTGCTGTACCAGAACAACTGGCAGCAAGCCGCTGAAATTGTCAGCCGTGCGCATCTGACGCCGGAGCAATTCTCCGAAGCCCAGAGCCGTGCGGAAAAGCTCAAGGTTCCGGCCAAGGCCCCGACGGCGGCCGGCAATCAGGTGGCGGTGGTGGCTGACCCACAACCGTCGACGATCAAGTGACTTTCAGGGAGAACGCCATGAACCTCTTGCACCGTGTGTGCTGCCTGACCCTGCTCGGCCTGCCGCTCGCGGCTCAGGCGATCGACGCCGGACCGGCTTCGGCGCAGCAACAGGAAACCGAAGGCTGGCTGGTGTTGCAAAGCCGCAATCACGCCGCTTCGCCCAAACCGCAAACCGCCACGGCAGCCGAACGGGAACTGGCGATGCAACGCTGGTTGAAGAAGTACAAGTACGAGATTCCGGACTTCTATGACCCGGATGCCGGCGGCAAGATCGAGACTAAAAACTAGCTTGCTTGCGACACCCGGGCCAGACCGTCATCGCCGGCTTGCCGGCGATGACGGTCTGGCTGATGGCCTAAAGCTGATAGCTGAAACTGATGCTGTAGCGCGCCCGACGATTGAACGTATCCAGCGCCTCATCGGACATTGGCTTGGCCGCCTCCAGCGCAATGTTGTAATACTTGGCATCGCCAAAACGCAGGCCCACCGCCGCCGATGACAGGTCGTTGCTCTGCACCTGCAGTTTGTTGAACCAGGTTTTCGAACGGTCCAGCACCACGTACGGTTGCAGAATGCGTACCCAGTTACCGTCGCGATTGAAGCTGTAGTTGACCTCGTAAGCCGCGCCCCAGCCCTTGTCGCCCGAGGCCTGGTCATCCGGGTAGCCACGGCCGAAATTCTGTCCGCCAAACACTGCGCGTTCACTGTCGGGCAGGGTGTCGTCACTCCAGTACAGCGCCGCCGAAAGCACGCCTTGCCAGTTGTCGAAGAACTTGTCGCTCTGCACCCCGGAGAGTCGCAGACGCAGGAAGTTCAGGTCCAGCGCCGGGTTGTTGGAGTGCGCACCCATGCTGTCGAGGCCTTGGTACAGACCACCGCTGAGAATCCGCAGTTGCCGGGCATCGGTCTTGCGCCAGTCGCCCTCGAACGCGAGGGCGCGCACGTTGGTGCGCTCTTCGATGCTGATCGGGTAGCCGACCACGTCATAACGGTTTTTGTCATCCACCGCATACAGCCGCGCACCGGCGTTGAGCAACTCGTTTGATGCCGCAATGAACGGGTGGCTGACACCGATGGAATAACGGTCGTCTTCCTTGTGCGGCTTGAGTTCGAAACCGTCGCTGGTGAGCACGTTGGTGCCCGGGTCGGCCCGGTAGCGCGACGCAAACAGGCTCAGTTGCGTACCTTCACTGTTGAGGAACTGGTTGTAGTCCAGGCGGTAGTAATGTTCGTGATCATCCCCCGGCGGAAACAGTCCGCTGAGGGTTAACTGCTCGCCCATGGCGGTCTGCGAGTTGCTGCTGACCCCCAGCAGTGCCTGAGTGCCGTTGCGGTTGTCTTCGGTGGTGCTCATGGTGCTGGTGAACGGTTTGCGACTGGCCTGGGCAACCAGCGTTGTCGCGCCGTCGGTGGTGCCGGGTGGTGGTACTTGCGCCTGAATGGTGACGCCGGGGATGCGGGTCATCAGGGTGGTGTAGCGTTCGAACGTCTTGCGGGTCAGCGGCCGCTCGGCCTGGATTTTCGCCGCCAGTTCGTCGAGCAGGCCCTTGACCCGGCCGACATCGCCCTGCACCTGGACATCGCGCACATAACCTTCGACCAGCACCACCCGCGCCACACCATCGTCGAAGCGCTGTTGCGGCAGGAAGGCATAGGACAGCAGATAACCGTCCTTCTGATAGCGCCGGGTGATGTCGCGGGTGGCTTCGATCAGAGCGGCCAGGCTGGTCTGATGGCCGATCAGCGGTTTGTAGACTTCGGCCAGTTCGTTGAGCGGGTAGATCGTTCCGCCTTCGATCTGCACGGTCTTCAGATTGATTTTGGTCTCCATCAACAACGGCTGCGCGGCGGCCGCGCCAGGTTCGGGGACTTGCAGTGGCGCGGCGGCCGGGCGGTAGGCATCGGCCGGCAGGTTCGGCACGGGCAGGTTGCGGGTGGTTTCGTTGCTGTTGAGAAAACTGGGCAGGGTGTCGGCGAGGGCGGCGGAACTGAGACTGAGGAACAGCAAAGATGCCATTACGCGCATAGGACACTCCATGGTCAGATCACAGCGCTGGACGGAATTTTTTCCTAAGAAAAAAGCGGAAGACTCGTGGGAGTCTTCCGCCCTCAACCAAGCGTAGGCGCTGTAGGTGAGGCCGTCGAATCGGCCAGGTGCAATTTAGCGTTTGTTGCCTCCCAGAGCGCCAGTCAGGCCACCGAGTACACCGCCCAGTCCTCCGGTTGCGGTGCCGCCGGTGCTGGTGCCACCGTTGAGCAGGCCTCCGACGGCAGCGACGGTACCGCCCACGTTGCTGACCACACCACCGACCGCGGTGGTGACCGGGTTGTTGGTGGACGCGATGGTCGCGCCGACTGTGCTGACCGCTCCGCCGACCTGACCGGTGAGGCCGGCGACCGGTGCACCCAGGCCTGTCGAGGCGCCGACTTGTTGGGTCACGCTGGTGACCGCAGTGGTCACCGGGTTAAGCCCTGCGCCCACCGTGGCACCGACTGTCGCCAGCGGCGAGGTAGTGGCAGTGATCGGTGTGCCCGAACCACCGAGGACGGTGTTGAGCGAAGCAACGGTGTTGCCCAGCGAAGCGGTGGTGACGCCACCGGCACTGACTGCACCGTTGGTGTTGCCGGCGTTCAGACCGCTGCCGACGTTGACTACGGCGCCGCCAACGGTTTGCAGCAAGCCGGTACCGCCCAGCCCGCCACCCAGCCCGCCACCCAGACCGCCGCCCAGGCCACCACCGGACGCGGTGCCGTTGTCGACCAGACCGCCGGCTTTGCCAACCGTGGTGCCGACGTTGGTCAGGGCGCCGCCGACGGTATTGGTCAGGGCATTGCCGCTGCCAGCGCCGGTAACCTGACCGCCGAGACTTTTGACTGCGCCACCGACCTGGCCGATCACGCCATTGAGCGGAGCGCCGAGGCCGGTCGCATCGCCTACTTTGTCGGTGGTGCTTTCAACCATCGCAATCACTGGCACCAGGCCGTTGCCGACGCTCTTGGTCACTGAACCGAGCGGGCCGGTGGTCGTG
This sequence comes from Pseudomonas sp. H1h, assembly GCF_000633255.1. Lineage (GTDB taxonomy): Bacteria > Pseudomonadota > Gammaproteobacteria > Pseudomonadales > Pseudomonadaceae > Aquipseudomonas. The sequence goes on along the minus strand of NZ_AYMJ01000020.1, from coordinate 37,248 downwards.
GCAAGGCTAAGGGTGTCGCCGAGCATGGTGACTTTTTCGCCAACGCCATCGAGCACCGGTGCGACTTTGGTGACCACGCCGCCGACGACTGGAACGCTGCCGGTGGCGGTCGCCAGTTTGCCGCTCAGGTCCGAGACGCCGTTGCCGACATCCGTCACCACGCCGCCCACCGAGGAGGCGGTCACGCCCAGGCCATTGTCAACCGTGCCCAGTTTGCCGATACCGTTGGCCACACCATTACCCAAGGTGCTGACCACATTGCCGGCGGTGTTGGCCGCGCTTTGCACGACGCCACCGACGACCGGAACGGTGCTCAGCGAATCGCCGACCTGGCCGACGCCGTCGCCGACGCCGCTGACCGTTTTGCCAACATCCTGCACCAGGGTCGTGGTCACCAATGGGGTAGTGGTCGGGCCCGTCGGATCAGTTCCGCCTGTGCCACCTGTGCCTCCGGTTCCTCCAGTGCCACCGGTGCCACCCGTGCCGCCAGTGCCGGTGCCACCTGTACCGCCGGTACCACCTGTGCCAGCGGTGCCCGTGCCTCCGGTTCCTCCTGTGCCACTCGTGCCACCGGTTCCGCCTGTGCCGGCGGTTCCTCCGGTTCCGGTATCCGAACCACCGGTTCCGCCGGTTCCGCTGGTTCCGCCGGTTCCGCTGGTACCACCGCTGCCTGCTGCCGCACTGTCTGGCGATGAGCTGCCGGAGCTGCTGTGATGGCCGCCACCGCCGCTGCTGCAGCCTGCCAGGCCAAGGGAGAGGATCAATGCCAGCGCTGTTGCCGATTTGCACCACACTTGAGTTTTCATGATTGAGATTCCTTGCACCTGTAACAACATTCGTCGTTTTCGATGGCTCACCGATCTGTTGCCGGTAATGCCTCGTCCGTGGTGCCAATCTCAATCGCGCCGCCGCTTCCTGCCATTCTCAAGTTGGTATTAACGCCTTTATATATAAGGCGCTGCACAGCGCCTAAGGACTAATACCGAGGATATAAACGCGCAAAAAAAAGCCTTGAAAATCAAGGCTGGATGTTTTTCAGGGCGCGGTGCACGGCGCGGAAAAACTTAAGTGATATACACACAATTTACAGGCTTGCCGGGCTCCCGGCGGATGGAAAACCCGAGGCGAGGACTCAGGCAATCGGCTGCCACTGTCCGACCATGTGCTCCAGATCCCCCGCGCCGATCAGGCGTAATTCTCCACTCGACCCCGGCGCACTTGCCAGCAGCGAAACCTCACTGGGCAAGCGCACCGGTTTGCGAAAGTGCATTGCCACTTCAAGGTTGGCCTTGGGCAAGTGATCGGCCAGCGCCGCGAGGGTTCGCGCCTTGTTCCACAGTCCATGGGCAATCGCGGTGGGAAAGCCGAACAGTTTGGCGCTGGCGGCGCTCAGGTGGATCGGGTTGTAGTCGCCGGAAACTTTGGCGTATTGCCGACCGATGTCGGCCGGCGCTTTCCATTGCGCCACTTGCGTCAACACCTGCGAGGGCTCCCAAATGTGCTCGACAGGTTCACCATCAAGCTTCACCCCGCGACAGAGCATCTGGCTTTCGGCTTCCCACAGCGGTCCGAGTTGATCATCCAGAGTGGTCAGCACATCGAAGGTCGCACCTTTGGGATGCGGTTGCAGGTTGTGCACCCGGACACCGACTTGCGCGCGACTGATTCCGCCCATCGGCCGCAAGACACGGATACGGTTGCTCAGGTGAATAAGCCCCAACAGAGGGAACGGAAAGTCCTTGGCGGTGAGCAATTGCATTTGCAGGGCGAACGCGAGGATGTGTGGATAGGTCGGCGGCAACAGGCCGTCATCGGCAAAGCCGCAGACCTTGCGATAGGCCGCCAGTTTCTGCGCGTCGACATCGACCCAGCAGCGCAAGCCACTGTCGGGCAGTTGGGTGCCGGTGATCTTGCGGCGCGTCGCGGCCCGCGCATACAGCCCGGGCAAGCTCGGTTCGCGGTCGAGGGTGTGCCATTCAATGCTCATGCCTACGCCCCCAGAACACTTTGTCCACAGACCCGCAGCGCTTGTCCGGTGAACGCGCCGGTACCCGGTTGTGCCAGCCACGCAACGGCTTCGGCGACGTCTTGCGGCAAGCCGCCCTGGCCCAGCGAACTCATGCGCCGTCCGGCCTCACGCAGACCGAACGGGATGTGCGCGGTCATCTGGGTTTCGATGAAGCCCGGTGCCACGGCGTTGATGCTGATGCCGCGTTCGAGCAGCGTGGGCGCCCACGCCTGGGCCAGGCCGATCAACCCGGCCTTGCTGGCCGCGTAGTTGGTCTGCCCACGGTTGCCGGCAATGCCGCTGATCGAGGCCAGCAGAATCACCCGTGCATTGTCGTGCAGGGTGCCGCTGTCGAGCAGGGCTTTGGTCAGCACTTGCGGGGCATTGAGGTTGACCGCCAGCACCGCGTCCCAGAATTCCGGGGTCATGTTGGCCAGGGTCTTGTCGCGGGTAATCCCGGCGTTGTGCACCAGAATGTCGAGGCCGTCCGGCAGGTGTTCGATCAGTTGCGTAGCGGCGTCTTCGGCGCAGATGTCGAGGGTGATCGCGCGGCCACCGAGGCGTGCGGCGAGGGCTTCCAGATCAGTCTTGGCCGGCGGTACGTCGAGCAGGATCACCTCGGCGCCATCACGGGCCAGGGTCTCGGCAATCGATGCGCCGATGCCGCGTGCTGCGCCGGTGACCAGCGCCTTGCGTCCGGCCAATGGACGGGTCCAGTCGGTGACTGGGGTGGCGCACGCGGTCAGGCGAATCACCTGCCCGGAGACAAAGGCACTTTTCGGTGAAAGAAAAAATCGCAACGGGCCTTCCAGTTGTTCCTCGGCACCGTCACCGACATAGATCAGTTGCAGCGTGCCGCCACTGCGCAGCTCCTTGGCCAGCGAGCGCGAGAAACCTTCGAGCGCTCGTTGCGCACTGGACACAAAGGGATCGCGCAGGGTTTCCGGGGCGCGCCCGAGAATCACCAGGTGCGCGCTGTGTTCGAGATTCTTCATCAGCGGCTGGAAGAATTCGCGCAGTTGTTTGAGCTGGTCGGTGTGCTGCAGGTCGCTGGCGTCGAACACCACGGCCTTGAGTTTCGGGCCGTGGCCCGGAATCCACGCGGTGGCCATCGAGGGTTCGGTGCCATAGCTGTAGATCGCATCGGTCAGGCGGTTGGCGAACGCATTGACCCGTTCGGCCAGCGGCCCGCCGCCGATCAGCAGTGCACCGTCCACCGGCCGCAGGCGCCCGGCCTGCCAGCGTTCCAGCCGCACCGGCGACGGCAGGCCCAAAGCCCCGACCAAACGGTGGCCGATGGATGAGTTGGCGAAGTCGATATAGCGGTCAGACATGGAACGCTCTCCAAAAGTTGGGGTTCAAAGTGTGGACTACCAACGGCAATCAATCGTTCGATCCACGCAATAAGGCCTACGCTAGATCACTGAGGTTTAGCAGGTCTTGCAGATAAATGCGGTTCATGTGGCAGCGAGCCTGCTCGCGAAGGCGGTGCAGCAGGCCCTGAATATGCCGGCCTCTTCGCGAGCAGGCTCGCTCCCACTGGGGATTGTGCAAATTTCGACCATTTGGAAAAGGAGCTTTTCATGAGTCAGCTGCGCCGCGTCGCCATCATCGGTGGTAACCGTATCCCTTTCGCCCGTTCCAACGGGCCGTACGCCACTGCCAGCAATCAGGTGATGCTCACCGCTGCCCTCGAAGGCCTGATCGAACGCTACAACCTGCACGGCCTGCGCATCGGTGAAGTGGTCGCGGGTGCGGTGCTTAAATTGTCACGGGACATGAACCTGACCCGCGAATGCGTGCTTGGCTCACGACTGTCGCCCACCACCCCGGCCTATGACATCCAGCAAGCCTGCGGCACCGGGCTGGAAGCGGCGCTGCTGGTGGCGAACAAGATCGCCCTTGGCCAGATCGATTGCGGCATTGCCGGCGGCGTCGATACCACCTCTGACGCCCCCATCAGCGTCAGCGAAGGCCTGCGCAAGATTCTTCTGCAGGCCAACCGCGCCAAGACCACCGGCGACAAGCTGAAGACCTTTCTGCAACTGCGACCGCGACACCTGATCCCGGAGTTCCCGCGCAACGGCGAGCCGCGCACCGGTCTGTCGATGGGGCAACACTGCGAGCTGATGGCGCAGACCTGGAACATCCCCCGTGAAGAGCAGGATCAACTGGCCCTCGAAAGCCATCACAAACTCGCCGCCTCCTACAGCGAAGGCTGGCACAACGACCTGATGACGCCGTTCCTCGGCCTGACCCGCGACAACAATCTGCGCCCGGACCTGACCCTGGAAAAACTCGCCGCACTCAAACCGGCCTTCGAAAAAAGCGCTAAAGGCACGCTGACGGCGGGCAACTCCACGCCGCTCACCGACGGTGCTTCGGTGGTGCTGCTGGCGAGTGAGGAATGGGCGAAGGAACGTGGCTTGCCGATCCTCGCGTATCTGCGCGACGGCGAAGCGGCGGCGGTGGATTTCGTCAACGGCGCCGAAGGTCTGCTGATGGCCCCGGTATACGCGGTGCCGCGTCTGCTGGCGCGCAACGGCCTGACCTTGCAGGACTTCGACTACTACGAAATTCACGAAGCGTTCGCCGCGCAGGTGCTGTGCACGCTCAAGGCCTGGCAAGACCCGGAATACTGCAAGACCCGCCTCGGGCTGGAGGCGCCGCTGGGTTCGATCGACCGCAGCCGGCTGAACGTCAAAGGCAGTTCGCTGGCGGCGGGGCATCCGTTTGCCGCGACCGGCGGACGGATCGTCGCCAACCTGGCGAAACTGCTGGATGCGGCAGGCACGGGCCGAGGACTGATCTCGATCTGCGCCGCGGGCGGCCAGGGCGTCACCGCGATCATCGAACGCTGAGCATCGTTTACTGTGCGAGCGGGCTTGCTCGCGAAGGGGCCGTGTCAGTCGCCGTTATTGTGTCTGACACATAGCCTTCGCGAGCAAGCCCGCTCCCACGGGGATTGGTGCCGTGTCAGATTCTGTCGCAAATGCCCTCGACGGCCGATAACTACAAGCACGGTGTGCTCGGCTATGATCGGCAACGGTCGATTTTTCGGCACAGTGTGTGCATCCACAGGGTTCACAGGTCGGCAACCCCTCCCCGTAGCGCGAGGATTGCCGTATAACGAGTGACATTCGCGTGTTTGGTAATAAAGGACCCACAATAAAAGCTGATGAAGACTCCAAAACGCATTGAACCCCTGATCGAAGACGGTCTGGTCGACGAAGTGCTGCGCCCACTCATGAGTGGTAAAGAAGCAGCTGTTTATGTGGTGCGCTGCGGTAACCAGTTACGTTGCGCGAAGGTCTACAAGGAGGCGAACAAACGCAGTTTCCGCCAGGCGGCCGAGTATCAGGAAGGCCGCAAGGTGCGTAACAGCCGGCAGGCCCGGGCGATGGCCAAGGGCTCCAAGTTCGGTCGCAAAGAGACCGAAGATGCCTGGCAGAACGCCGAAGTCGCGGCGCTGTTCCGTCTGGCCGGTGCCGGCGTGCGAGTGCCCAAGCCGTACGATTTTCTCGATGGCGTGCTGCTTATGGAACTGGTGGCCGACGAGTACGGCGATGCCGCGCCGCGTCTGAACGACGTGGTGCTGGAGCCGGATCAGGCCCGTGAGTATCACGCGTTCCTGATCTCGCAGATCGTGCTGATGTTGTGTACCGGTCTGGTGCACGGTGACCTCTCGGAGTTCAACGTGCTGCTGACGCCGACAGGCCCTGTGATCATCGACCTGCCGCAGGCCGTGGATGCGGCGGGCAACAACCACGCGTTCAGCATGCTGGAGCGGGATGTGGGCAACATGGCTTCGTACTTCGGGCGCTTTGCCCCGGAGCTGAAACAGACCCGCTACGCGAAAGAAATGTGGGCGCTGTACGAAGCCGGCACCTTGCACCCCAACAGCGTACTGACCGGCGAATTTGACGATCCGCAAGATCTGGCTGACGTCGGCGGCGTGTTGCGCGAGATCGAGGCGGCGCGTCTGGATGAAGAGCGCAAGCAGGCGATCCGTGCAGCGGATGACGAGCCGAAAGGCAAGTCCGACGAACCGCCTCCGCCACCGTGGATGCAGTAAGCGTTAAAAAAACCGGCTTCGGCCGGTTTTTTTGTGCCTGCCCCATTGCCAGAACCACCGCAGATCCCCTGTGGGAGCGGGCTTGCTCGCGAAGGCTGTGTGTCAGGCAGCAATGATGGCGGCTGACACGGTCCTTTCGCGAGCAAGCCCGCTTCCACAGGTTCTATGGTGTTCTTGAAATGTGTATGGGACTCTTGTCAGCCCCCGCACACTCAAGGATTGAATGTGAACGCCCGCCTGATCATCACCGCCCGCCTGATCTCCGACTTCGGTGCTTTCCTCAACATGGTCGCGCTGGCGACTTACGTCTACCTGCTGAGCAACAGCGCCATGAGCGTCGGGATCTTCCTCGCCAGCCGTGTCGGCGGGGGGATTTTTGCCAGCCTGATCGGCACGCGCTTCTATCGGCGCTGGAGTGGCCGGGTGCCGTTGATCGCTTTCGATCTACTGCGTGCGGTGCTGCTCGGCGGGCTGTTGATTGTGCCGGTCAGCCAGCAGGCGTTGCTGTTGCCGGTAGTCGCCTTCGGCCTGGGCTTTGGCAACTCGATGTTTGCCATCGGCCTCAACAGCCAGTTGCCGCGGCTGATCGAACCAGATCAGTTGCTGAAAACCAATGCCTGGATCACCTCGGCGTCATCGGCGGCCATGGTGGGTGGCAGTCTGGTCTCCGGTTTGCTGGTGGCGGCATTCGGCTTCGAAACGGTGTTCGCACTCAACGCACTGACCTATTTGCTGGCCGCGCTGTTGATCGCACCGTTGCGTTTCGCCGTGTCAGCGATCGACGAACAATCGGCCAGCGAACGCAACGAATGGTCAGCCCTCAGACAAGGCCTGCGCAGTGCCCCGGTGATCGCGGCGATGCTTGCCGTGACCATGGCCGACACCCTGGGCAGCGCTGCGCACAACGTCGGTTTCCCGATCATTTCCAGACTGCTGACACCGGACTCGGCCAGCACCACGCTGGGCCTGATGCTGGCGGTGTGGGCCAGCGGCAAACTGCTCGGCGCGCGGATCGCCAGTCGCCTCGAAGGCTCGGACAACCGCCATCTGGAGCGGCGGTTTTTCTTCGGTGTGGCGTTGATGTCCTGCGGCTTCATCCTGATGTTTCAGCAGCACAGCCTCTATGGTCTGTTGCTGTTTTCCCTGCCTGCCGGGTTGGGCGACGGCTTTTCCGAGGTCGGCCTGATGTCGCGCCTGCAACGCGAACCGGAGCATCTGCGCCTGCCAATCTTCAGCTTCCTGACCTTGCTGCAAATGACCGGGTTCGGCGTCGGCATGCTGATTGCCGCGCCGTTCTATGGCTGGTGGACACCGGGTGCCGTGGTGCTGCTGTTCCACGGCATCCCGCTCAGTACGTTGTTGACGGTGAAAGGGCTGGCGCTCAGGCGCGAGCGGGTTGCGCGCAGCAGCCCGACGCCAGTTCCTTGAGGATCGGGCAATCGGGGCGATGGTCGCCATTACAGTGCTCGACCAAATCCTGCAGGGTGTCGCGCAACTCGCCGAGTTCGCGGATCTTCTGGTTCAACTCGTCGATGTGCTGACGTGCCAGCGCCTTCACATCGGCGCTGGCGCGTTGGCGATCCTGCCAGAGGGTCAGCAGCTTGCCGACTTCTTCCAGAGAAAAGCCCAAGTCCCGCGAGCGCTTGATGAATGCCAGTGTGTGCAGGTCATCATCGCCGTAAACCCGGTAGCCGCTGTCGGTGCGATGGGCGGCCTTGAGCAGGCCGATCGACTCGTAATAGCGGATCATCTTCGCGCTCAGGCCACTGTGCCGGGCCGCTTGGCCGATGTTCATCGGTGCTCCTCCAGATCCTTCGGTTTCCAGGTTTTCAACAGTAGCGCATTGCTCACCACGCTGACGCTCGACAGTGCCATCGCTGCACCGGCCAGCACCGGGTTGAGGAAGCCGAACGCCGCCAACGGAATGCCGATCAGGTTGTAGACGAACGCCCAGAACAGGTTCTGGCGAATCTTCGCGTAGGTCTTGCGGCTGATCTCCAGCGCCGCGGGCACCAGCCGTGGGTCGCCGCGCATCAGGGTGATGCCGGCCGCGTGCATCGCCACGTCGGTGCCGCCGCCCATGGCAATGCCGATGTCCGCTGCGGCCAATGCCGGGGCGTCGTTGATGCCATCGCCGACCATTGCCACCACGCCGGTTTTCTTCAGCTCGGCGACGGTGGCGGCTTTGTCGGCGGGCAGCACTTCGGCGTGTACGTTCTGGATGCCCAAGGCTTGGGCGACGACTTTCGCGCTACCACGGTTGTCGCCCGTCAGCAGATGGCTGTGGATATCTCGGGCGGCCAGTTGCTGCACCGCTTGCAGTGCACCGGGCTTGAGTGTGTCTCCGAACGCGAACAGCCCGAGCACACGTGGCTCCGGGCTTTGTTCGATCAGCCACGACAAGGTCCGGCCTTCGATTTCCCAGGCCTTGGCAGACTCGGCAAGATTGCCGGCGCTCAGGCCGCTTTCTTCCAGCAACCTCCGGTTGCCCAGCGCCAGGCGCCGACTCTGAAGATTGCCGGCGATACCGCGCCCGGTCAGCGATTGGCTGTCGCTGACATCAGGCACAATAAGGTCGCGCTCGGCGGCTGCGTCCAGCACTGCTTTGGCCAGTGGATGCTCGCTGCCGCGTTGCAGGGCCGCGGCCAGTGTCAGCAGGGTATTTTCATCACCGTCCAGCGCACTGAAATGGGCGATGCGCGGAGTGCCGGAAGTCAGCGTACCGGTCTTGTCGAAGACTACGTTGTCGACTTCATGCGCACGTTCCAGCGCCTCGGCATCCTTGATCAGAATTCCGTGACGCGCCGCCACCCCGGTGCCGGCCATGATCGCCGTCGGGGTAGCGAGGCCGAGCGCACAAGGGCACGCGATCACCAGCACGGCGACGGCATTGATCAACGCAGTTTCCATGGGCGCGCCGTACAGCCACCAGCCTATCAGCGTGGCGAGGGCAATCAGCAACACGGTGGGCACGAACACCTGGCTGACTTTATCCACCAGTTTCTGGATCGGTGCTTTCGCCGCCTGAGCGTCTTCCACCAGGCGGATGATCCGCGCCAGCACGCTTTCTGCGCCAAGGGCGGTGGTGCGCACCAACAGACGACCTTCACCGTTGATCGCGCCGCCGGTGACCTTGTCGCCGGGTTGTTTCGGCACCGGCAGGCTTTCGCCGCTGATCAGCGCTTCATCGGCGTGGCTCTGGCCTTCCAGCACTTCACCGTCGACCGGGAAGCGTTCGCCGGGTTTGACCAAGACTTGATCGTTCAGGCGCAGAGCGCTGATCGCAACGTCCTGCTCACGGCCGTCGATCACTTGCACCGCCCGTTCCGGGCGCAAGGCTTCCAGAGCGCGGATGGCGCTGGCGGTCTGGCGCTTGGCGCGGCTTTCCAGGTATTTGCCGAGCAGCACCAGGGCGATCACCACCGCCGACGCTTCGAAATACAGATGCGGCATGCGCCCGGCGGCGGTGGCCCATTCGTAGAGGCTCAAGCCATAACCGGCGCTGGTGCCGAGGGCCACCAGCAAGTCCATATTGCCGGCCCCGGCGCGCACGGCTTTCCACGCGGCCACATAAAACCGTGCACCGAAAATGAATTGCACCGGCGTGGCGAGGGCAAATTGCGCCCAGGCCGGGAGCATCCAGTGAATGCCGAACGGTTGCAGCAACATCGGCAACACCAGCGGCAATGCCAGAGCGATCGCGCAGATCAGCGCCCAGCGCTCATGTTGCAGGCGCTGTTGCTGGTTATCGGTTTGTGGGTGTTCTGCCTGCCAGACGCTGGCCGAGTAACCGGCCTTGCTCACGGCGTCGAGCAGCGCTTGTGGATCGACCTGACCGAGCAGCTCGAGGTGCGCGCGTTCGTTGGCGAGGTTGACGCTGACGTTCTTCACCCCGGGGACTTTGTTCAGGGCGCGTTCGACACGCCCGGCGCATGACGCGCAGGTCATGCCTTCAATGTTCAGTTCGATCGTTTGCTGCGGCACGCTGTAACCGGCGCGTTCCACTGCCTCCATCAACGCCGGCAAGCTGTCGCCGGGGGCCTGGACGCGAGCCTGTTCGGTGGCGAGATTGACGCTGACGGCACTGGCGCCGCTGACTTTGCTCAACGCCCGCTCGACACGCCCGGCGCAACTGGCGCAGGTCATGCCGGCGATCGGCAGATCGAAAGTAATGGAATCGGACATCGGTCGTACTCCCTGTAGTAGATGCCTACAAGGATCAACCTTGCCATGCGGGCAAGGTCAAGCGCCAATCTTTGACTCACTGCAAAACCAATGTGGGAGCGGGCTTGCTCGCGAAAGTGGTGTGTCAGTCACTATCATCGCTGAATGACACACCACATTCGCGAGCAGGCTCGCTCCCACAATTTGTGGTTTTGCTTAGTATTCGAGGGCGGCAGGTCGCAGGTACAAACCTTTGGCAGACGTTGCGATCCGGTACTTCACCACGTCCCCGGCCTTGAGCGTGATCTCCTGAGCCGGCGGCGCCAGCATGCCTGGTTTGCAACCGGGCACCTGGCTCGGCTCAAGTTTCAGGCGGATGGAGAACGTGCCATGTTGCAGGTTGAACGAGGTGGACTGTTCCTGCAGCAGGCGCCCGGCAAACTGATCCTGGATGTACACGCCGATCTCGCAGGAGGTCGGCACTTCGAGGCGCTCGCGCGAGATGATCAGAACGGCGTAGTCCTCGCCGGTCGCGTTGGCCTGGGGCAGGGCGGCGAACAGGCTGAGCAAGCCAAACAGGCTGAAAGCTGACCAGCGCATGGCTGAATCTCCTGAATTTGAGTCATTGATGCACGCAGCTTGGCTGAGCGCGACGCCGAATGCCAGCCCGGCAGTTTTTTGCAGAACTTGACCTTGCCATGGTGGCAAGCTCGACACTGCCGGCAACCTCACTCAAAGGAGTCAATCCATGCAAGTGTTCAACGTTCAAGGCATGTCCTGCGGTCATTGTGTCAAGGCCATCACCAACGCCGTGCAAGCGAAGGATCCGGCGGCCAGCGTGCGCGTCGATCTGGCGGCCAAAGAGGTTGGTGTCGAAAGTGCGCTGAGTGCCGAGCAGGTCATTGAGGTCATCAGCGAAGAAGGCTACGCCGTCAAACTCGCCTGATGTTTTTATAGTTAGCGAGCTATCGGAATGTTCAAGGCGTCCGGGCGCGGCTAGACTGTCGGGCTGCCGACTTGCCAACCTGGATGCCTGATGAACTTCCGTACCATTCTGATTCTCGGTGCCTTGACCGCCTTCGGGCCCTTGGCGATCGACTTCTATCTACCTGCATTTCCTTCCATGGCGCTGGCGTTCGGCACCGATGAGAAGCACGTGCAGATGACGCTGGCAGCCTATTTCGCCGGGTTGTCGATTGGCCAACTGGCTTATGGTCCGGTGGCGGATCGCTTTGGCCGGCGCATTCCGTTGCTCACCGGTCTGGCGTTGTTCACGCTGGCGTCGCTGGCCTGTGCGTATGCGCCTAATCTGGAATGGCTGATCGGTGCGCGCTTTGTCCAGGCGTTGGGCGGCTGTGCGGGGATGGTGATTTCGCGGGCGGTGGTCAGCGACAAGTGCGACGCGGTGGGGTCGGCGAAAGTCTTTTCGCAGTTGATGCTGGTGATGGGCCTGGCACCGATTCTGGCACCAATGCTCGGCGGCTTGCTGGTCAACACCACGGGCTGGCAATCGATCTTCCTCGTCCTCACCGGGTTCAGCGCCCTGGCTGGACTGGCGGTGGCGCTTGGCCTGCCGGAAAGCATGCCGGCACATATGCCGCGTCAGCCGTTGTCCGGTGCACTGCGCCAGTACGGCCGCCTGCTGCAGGATCGGGTCTATCTCGGTCATGCCCTGACCGGCGGTATCGCCATTGCCGGGATGTTCGCTTACATCGCCGGCTCACCGTTCATCTTCATCAAGCTGTACGGCGTGCCGGCCGAGCATTTCGGCTGGTTGTTCGGCACTAACGCGGCGGGGTTCATTCTGGTGGCGCAGGTCAATGCGCGACTGCTGGCCAAGCGTGGCCCGGCATTTCTGCTGTCGAGGGCGGTCTGGGTTTACCTGTGTGCCGGGCTGGCGCTGCTTGCGGTGAGTGTCCTGCACACCGAAGCCTTGTGGCCGCTGCTGATTCCGTTGTTTATCTGTGTCTCCAGCCTTGGCTGCATCAGCCCCAACGCAGCCGCCTGTGCAATGAATGGTCAGGGCGCTCGCGCCGGCAGTGCATCGGCGTTGCTCGGCTGCATGCAGTTCAGCGTCGCCGCCGGTGCTTCGGCACTGGTGGGTGTATTGCACGACGGCACCGCCGTGCCGATGGCCATGGTCATCAGCCTGTGCGGTTTATTGGTCGTGAGCGTCGCGATGCTCACCCGCCGCCTGCAGAATGCCCGGGCATTGGCGCAAGCCCAGGCCGAGGCGTAAAAGGCTCAGCCAGCCGCGCGATGCTGGCTGCGGTCGGGAATCTGATGGGGCGCGCAGAGTCGCGCTTCGAGGGTGCGGGTGAAGGCCAAGGCTTCGGCTTCACTGCGAAATGTCACGGCGTGCTGGTCCAGACGAACCTGCCATTGAGACTTTGCCACTTCTTTTATCAGGATCTTCATTGCTGACCTCCCTTGTGTAAAAGATGCATCGCAGAGGTTTCGATTGTAGACCTGAATACGATCGCATTTGTGACAACGGTCAAGCATCTGACTGACGGCAAAAACCAGCGCCAGCCCTTATGGGAGCTGACGCTGGTCATGACCTTCAGATTCTCAGAAACTTTCTAAAACAATTTTGCCCTTGGCTTTGCCACTTTCCAGCAGCTCATGCGCACGACGCAGGTTCGCCGCATTGATCGTGCCGAAATGCTCGCCCACCGTGGTCTTCAGTGTCCCCGTATCAATCAGTTCGGCCACGCGGTTGAGCAGTTTGTGCTGCTCGATCATGTCCGGGGTTTCGAACAGCGAGCGGGTATACATGAACTCCCAGTGCAGCGACAGGCTCTTGCGCTTGAGTTTGGTCACGTCCAGCGACTTCGGGTCATCGATCAGTGCCAGTTTGCCTTGCGGCGCCAGGGCCTCGACCAGTTGATCGAGGTGATGATCGGTCTGGGTCAGGCTGGCGACGTGGGTCACGTGGTCGATCCCGGCGCGCTTGAGTTCTTCGCTCAGCGGTTGGCTATGATCGATCACCCGATCGGCGCCCAGCTCAGTCACCCAGTCGCGAGTCTGCGTGCGGGAGGCGGTGCCGATCACCTTCAGGCCGGTCAACTGCCTGGCCAGTTGAGTCAGGATCGAACCCACCCCACCGGCAGCGCCGACGATCAGCAGGCTCTGGCCCTCATCTGTTTTACCTTCGCGAACCTGCAGGCGTTCGAACAGCAGTTCCCAGGCAGTGATGGCGGTCAACGGCAGGGCCGCGGCTTCGGCGAAACCGAGGGACTTGGGCATGTGGCCGACAATCCGCTCATCGACCACGTGCAGCTCGCTGTTACCGCCGGCGCGGGCGATGGAGCCGGCGTAGAACACTTTATCGCCGGTCTTGAACAGGCTCACTTCGCTGCCGACCGCCTTGACCACACCCGCGACGTCCCAGCCGAGGACTTTCGCCGCGCCGTTTTCCGGTGCCACGTTCTGCCGCACCTTGGTGTCGACCGGGTTGACCGAAATGGCTTTGACTTCCACCAGCAGGTCGCGCGGGCCGGCGACCGGTTCTGGCAGCTCGATGTCCTGCAGGGATTTTTCGTCGCTGATCGGCAGGGAAGCGTAATAGGCGATGGCTTTCATGATTGGCTCCGTGACAGTAATAGAAGAACGGCTCAGGCGATGGCGCCCAGGCGTTTCAATTGGAAGTGTTCGATGCAATGCCCCGCAGTCGCCTGGAAGTTCAGGAAATGCGCGCTGGCGTTGTGCGCCAGCAGGATTTCCTCGCCGGCCCAGTGTTCGATCACATAAAAGGTCAGTGGATCGGCCAGGTCGCGGTGCAGGTCGTATTGGCCGCAGCCTGCTTCGGCGCGGCTGGGTGCAACCAGCTCGCGCAGGGCGTTTTCGAGGGTGTCCTGCTGGCCAGGTTTGGCGATCAGGGTAGCGATGGCGGTGAATGGCTGGGACATGCTCGGCTCCAAAGCAGCGGGATGAATTCGATGGAGCAGATGATTGGCTATTTCTCGGCGCGATAAAACCGGCTAAAAGAGCAGTCTCTTTCAATATTTTTTTGATAATCGGGGCTGAGAATGCTGCGTTTCGATGATTTGCAGTTGTTCGTCCGCGCGGCGGATCTGGGCAGCCTGTCGGCGGCGGCGCGGGTCATGGACATGTCCGCTGCGGTGGCCAGTGCGGCGCTCAAGCGCATCGAACAACAACTGGGCGCACGTCTGTTGGCCCGCTCGACGCGCAGCTTGCGCCTGACCGCCGAGGGTGAAGGCTTTCTTGAATACGCCCGCGCCGCCCTGGGTCAACTGGATGAGGGGCGGCGCTACCTGTCCAGTGCACAGGATCAGGTCAGCGGAATCCTGCAGTTGTCGGCGCCGTCGGATTTCGGTCGCAACCTGTTGCTGCCGTGGCTCGACGAGTTTCAGCGCGAGCACCCGAAGCTGACCGTGCGCCTGCTGCTCGGTGATCGCATCGCCGACCTGTTCCGCCAGCCGGTGGACATCGCCTTGCGCTACGGCGAGCCGGAAGACTCCAGTCTGGTCGCCTTGCCCATCGCGGCGGAAAATCGCCGGGTGCTCTGTGCATCACCGGCGTACCTGGCGCGCCACGGCGAACCGCGGCAACTCGAACAACTGGCTCAGCACAATTGTCTGCTGTACATGCTCGGCAGCCGGGTTCACGACCATTGGAGTTTTCATGACGGCAGACGCGAAGTCGGTCTGACGGTCAGCGGCGATCGCTTCAGCGATGACGCCGATGTGGTGCGGTTGTGGGCAGTGGCAGGGGCGGGCATCGCTTACAAGTCGTGGCTCGATGTCGGCGCGGATGTCCTCGCCGGACGCCTCAAAGTGTTGTTGCCGGAATTGCTCTGCGAGCGTGCACCACTGAATCTGTTGTGCGCCCATCGCGCGCAATTGAGTAAGCCGGTGAACCTTTTAAGGGAAATGCTCGCCAGCCGATGCGCCGAATTGAGTAGTCAATTTCCGCATTTCCCGAAAGTTGATCATTAGTCGCAGGCAATTAGCGAAATTTCTCTCAGAAACTATCACCATTCGTGTCAGCCACGGCGCAGGAAGCGGCGTGCATCCCGCTTATACTAGCGACCGCCTCAAACCTGCGCCGACAACCGGCCAGGGCAGAGTCCGGCCGGTTTTTCCGGGGGTGGACCAGAAGTGCACAAACGCCGCGGGCACTCCATTGACGGGTGCTGCATCACTGGCCTGCGTTGCTCCGGTTCATGGCGTTTTACGCGTCTTGGCCGACGACGCATTACTGGTCAAGATGTCTTCGAGCAGTAGACGATACGATTCAACAGGGAGTGAATACATGGAACATGCACCTTGCATCAGCCAGATCGCCACGCTGCTGGCCGACCCCAAGCGCAGCGCGATGATGTGGGCGTTGATGGATGGCTCGGCCCGCCAGACCGAGGAGCTGGCGCTGCTGGCAGGGTTGTCGCCATCGTCGGCCAGTGCGCATCTGGGGCGTTTGTCCGCCGGCGGTCTGTTGAAAGTAGAGGTCCGTGGGCGCAAGCGTTTTTTTCGCCTGGCTGCCCCGGAGATCGCTGCCGCCATCGAAGCCCTGGCCAGTGCCACGATCGCCAGTGCACCGCGGGAGGTGCCTCACGTATTCAAGCGCTCGACACCGTTCGCCAATCCCCAGATCGCACCGTCATCGCTGCTGCGCGCGCGTTTTTGCGATGACCATTTGGGTGGCACGCTGGCCGCCGATCTGTATCAACGTCTGCTCGAAGCGGGCTGGATCGAACAGACCGAGCAGCGCGTCGTGGTAACCCTGAAGGGGGCGAACCAGCTGGCCAGCCGGGGCGTGTTCATCCAGGCGCTGGCCCATCGCAAGGCTCAGGTGGCGTGTGCCTGTCCGGACTGGAGCGAACGGCGTCCGCACATGGGGGGCTCTCTGGGAGCTGCGTTGTTGCAGCTGTTCATGCAGTCCGGCTGGCTGGTACTGCCCAAAGACTCCCGTGCCTTGCAGGTGACCCCGGCCGGGCAGCGGGAAATTCATCGTTTCGCCAAGGAAACCGAGCTGGAAATGGCGTAATAGAGCTTTCGCCGGCTGCCACTTCGACGCTGGCGTCGCCTGTGACTGTGAACAGGTCGCATCCAGAAAAAGCTTTGAACCGTTATCCCGCACACTCGATCGGCAAATATTGCGGATGGGGAGACGGGCCATGGATACGCGAAACTTCAGCGCGGCAGAACGACTGGAGCGCCTGCCGCTCAGCGGTTATCACCGCGTCATTTTCATCATCATTGCCCTGGCGTTCTTTTTCGACTCCATGGACCTGGCCATGATGACGTTCCTGCTCGGCTCGATCAAAAGCGAGTTTGGCCTGAGCAGTGCACAAGCCGGGTTGCTCGCCAGTTCGAGTTTTTTCGGCATGGTGCTGGGCGCATCGCTGTCGGGCATGCTCGCCGACCGTTTCGGACGCAAACCGGTGTTCCAGTGGAGCATCGTTCTGTGGGGTGTAGCCAGTTACCTGTGTTCGACCGCGCAAACGGTCGAGAGCCTGACGCTGTTCCGCATTCTGCTGGGGATCGGCATGGGCATGGAGTTTCCCATCGCTCAGTCGATGCTGTCCGAGCTGATTCCGGCCCGGCGACGGGGGCGTTATATCGCGTTGATGGACGGTTTCTGGCCACTGGGTTTTGTCGCAGCCGGGGTGTTGTCTTACTTCCTGTTGCCGTTGATTGGCTGGCGCGACATCTTCCTGGTATTGGCAGTGCCGGCGGTCTTCGTGTTGGCGATCCGTTTCTTTATCCCCGAGTCGCCGCGCTGGCTGGAGCAGGCCGGGCGGCATGACGCGGCGGACAAGGTATTGGGTGCAATCGAACAGCGTGTGCGAGCATCGCTCGGTGTTGCGACGTTGCCGGAGCCTGTGCGCTTGCCACGGACGGTGACGCCACCGGGTAACTTCTTCTCGGCCCTCAAGCAGATCTGGTCGGCGCAATACCGCCAGCGCACCACGATGATCTGGAGCCTGTGGTTTTTCGCCTTGCTCGGTTTCTACGGACTGACCTCATGGCTCAGTGCATTGCTGCAACAGTCTGGGTTTGCCGTGACCCAGTCGGTGTACTACACCGTGCTGATTTCCCTGGGCGGGATTCCCGGTTTTCTGATGGCGGCATGGCTGGTGGAGCGCTGGGGGCGTAAACCGGTGTGTATTGTCACCTTGCTCGGCGGTGGGGTGATGGCGTTTCTTTATGGCCAGAGCGCGGTGTTCGGCGGCAACGTCGCGTTGCTGATCGGCACCGGGCTGTTGATGCAGTTCTTCCTGTTCGGCATGTGGGCGGTGCTCTACACCTATACACCGGAGTTGTACCCGACGTCGGCGCGGGCCACAGGCTCGGGCTTTGCCTCGGCGATCGGTCGTGTCGGTTCGTTGCTCGGACCGCTGGTGACCGGCTTGGTATTCCCGATTACCGGGCAGGGCGGGGTGTTCGCCTTGGGGGCGTTGTGCTTCGCGATTGCGGCGGGGGTGGTGTGGCTGTTCGGGATGGAGACGCGGGGGAAAACGTTGGAGGAGCTGACTGAATCCCAGGTCGCAGGCTGAACACCCATCCAATTGCAGGAGTGAGTCTGCTCGCGATGGCGGAGAGTGTCAGTTAGACACTCCGCCATCGCGAGCAGGCTCACTCCTACAGAGGTTTTGCGCTGTTGCTTACGGTTTTACCAGGCGCGCATCCAGGCTGTTCTGCGCCAGGCGTCTGGCCTGATCTTGCGTCATGCCCAGGTGTTCGTGCAGCGCATGGAAGTTCTCGGTGACGTAACCGCCGAAGTACGCCGGGTCATCGGAGTTCACCGTGACCTTCACCCCACGCTCGAGCATGTCGAGAATGTTGTGCTGCGACATGTGATCGAATACGCAGAGCTTGGTGTTCGACAACGGGCACACGGTCAGCGGGATCTGTTCGTCGATGATCCGCTGCATCAGGCGCTCGTCTTCGATGGCGCGCACGCCATGGTCGATGCGCTGGATTTTCAGCAGGTCGATGGCTTCCCAGATGTACTCCGGCGGGCCTTCTTCGCCAGCGTGGGCGACGGTCAGGAAGCCCTCGTGGCGGGCACGGTCGAACACGCGCTGGAACTTGCTCGGCGGATGGCCCATCTCGGAGCTATCCAGGCCCACAGCAACAAACGCATCACGGAACGGCAGCGCCTGGTCGAGGGTTTTCTGTGCTTCGTCTTCGCTCAGGTGGCGCAGGAAACTCAAGATCAGACCGCTGGTGATCCCCAGTTGCTGCTCGCCATCCTTCAGCGCGGCGGCGATGCCGTTGAGCACCACTTCGAACGGGATGCCACGGTCGGTGTGGGTCTGCGGGTCGAAGAACGGTTCGGTGTGAATCACGTTCTGCTCTTTGCAGCGCAGCAGGTAGGCCCAGGTCAGGTCGTAGAAATCCTGGGACGTGCGCAACACGTCAGCGCCCTGGTAATACAGGTCGAGGAATTCCTGCAGGTTGTTGAAGGCGTAAGCCTTGCGCAGGGTTTCGACGTCGTTCCACGGCAGGGCGATCTTGTTGCGCTCGGCCAAAGCGAACAGCAGCTCGGGCTCCAGCGAGCCTTCCAGATGCAGGTGCAGTTCAGCCTTGGGCAAGGCGTTGAGCCAGTCGTACATATTCTTTTCTCATCAGGTGCAATGACGGCATTCTACAGATGCTCGCCGAAACAATTGGCAAAACCTGACCAAGCGATCCATCACACGGCTTCCTGCTCGCGACGGTAGGCGTAGGTATCGGCGAAGCGCGAGAGCAGGAATTCGGCGCAAGTGGTGGCCGGATATTTCGCCGGATGCTGTGCGTCCTGACATCCGGGCAGGCATTCGATGCGCGTGTCCGGGTGTGGCTCGGCGAAGAACGGCATCGAATAGCGATCCACCCCCAGCGGGCTGATCACCCGATGCGGGGTCGAGCGATAACGGTCGTTGCTCCAGCGCGCCATCATGTCGCCGAGGTTGACCACGAAAGTGCCTTCGATGGGCGGCGCGTCAATCCATTCGCCGTTGACGCTCTTCACTTGCAGACCACCGGCACTGTCCTGATAGAGCAAAGTGATGCAGCCGTAATCGGTATGCGCGCCGGCACCTTGCTGCTCGTTACTGCTGGCGGTGTGGCGCGGCGGGTA
Organism: Pseudomonas sp. H1h; assembly: GCF_000633255.1. GTDB lineage: Bacteria > Pseudomonadota > Gammaproteobacteria > Pseudomonadales > Pseudomonadaceae > Aquipseudomonas. Next base: position 17,911 of record NZ_AYMJ01000020.1, on the reverse strand, counting down.
GTGGATCATGCGCAGCACGCTGACCGGCTCAACGAAGCGCGAGTCGAAGAAATCGCGCTCGATGTCCAAGGCAATCGTCATCGCCCGCAGCAGGGTTTGCGCCAGCGCCTGCATGTCGAGGTAATGCTGCTGCATCAACGCCTCCCAGCCTGCTTGCGCCGGATGGCGATTGGGCCCGCGCAGCGGTTTTTCCGCGAGCACGTCGGGATGATCCGCCGACAGGTGCAGGCCCATGTCGAAGGTCTCTTTCAGATCGCTGGGTTTGTCCGGGTCGAGTTGTTCGGTGGCGATGGCGCCGTAACCACGGTGATGGCGGGTCTGGGTAATGTCGATTTTGAGTTTTTCTGCTGCCGGTTGTGCAAAGAAGCGCTGCGCGTGGTCGAGCAGCGAGTCGATGCGCAGCGCGCAAATCGGGTGGCCCTTGATGTAGAAGAAACCCCACTTGCGGCAGGCGCGGTCGATCTGTTCGGCGACGGCGGGCCAGGCGTTTTCGTCGTCGGTGTAGAGCGGTGAGATGTCGATGACTGGAAGACTGTTCATACACAATCCTTGAAGACGCTGAAGATCCATTGTGGGAGTGGGCTTGCTCACGAAGGCGTCGTATCAGTTGATACATGAGTTGCCTGATGTAACGCTTTCGCGAGCAAGCCCGCTCCCACAGGGAATGGTGGTGGGGCCGGGATTACTTCGGCATCTCGGCCTTCATCCCTTCCACGTAATAGTTCATCGACGCCAGTTGCGCATTCGTCGCACTCACGCCCGCCGGAATTTTCTCGACCCCGGCCTGATCCTTGATCGGCCCGGTGAACGGCTGCAATGCGCCGCTCTTGATGTCGGCGATGATCTGTTCGGCCTCGGCTTTCACCGGCGCCGGTACCAGGTCGCTGATCGGCAATTCAACCGTGCCTTCCTTCAACCCGCCCCAGTAATCCTGTGATTTCCAGGTGTGGTCGATCACGCTTTGCGTTGCTTGAATGTAGTGCGGGGCCCAGTCGTTGACGATAGAGGTCAGCACCGCTTTCGGGCCGAAGTGCGCCATGTCCGAGGCGTAACCCACGGCGTACACGCCACGCCGTTCTGCCGCCTGGATCGGCGCCGGGCTGTCGGTATGCTGGAACACCACGTCCACGCCCTGATCGATCAGCGCGTTGGCAGCATCGGCTTCCTTGCCCGGGTCGAACCACGAATTGACCCACACCACCTTGATCTCGGTACCGGGGTTGTACTTGTTCAGGGCCAGCTGGATGGCGTTGATGTCGCGGATCACTTCCGGAATCGGGAACGAGGCGACGTAGCCGATTTTTTTGCTCTTGGTCATCTTCGCCGCGAGGAAACCGCCGACATAACGACCTTCATAGGTGCGGGCCAGGTAGGTGCCGAGGTTCTTGTCCTGCTTGTAGCCGGTGGCGTGCTCGAAGGTCACCTTGAGAAACTGCTTGGCGACTTTCAGGGTCGGGTTCATGTAGCCGAAGGACGTGGTGAAGATCAGGTCGTAGTTGTCCTTGGCCATGTTGCGGATCACCCGCTCGGCGTCGGCGCCTTCGGCCACGTTCTCAACGTAATTGGTGGTGATCTGATTGCCGAATTTTTCCGCCAGTGCCTTGCGTCCCTGCTCATGCTGATACGTCCAGCCGTGGTCGCCAATCGGGCCGATGTAGACGAAACCGACCTTCAGCGGGTCGGCAGCGCTGGCGCTCAGGCTGATCCCCAGACCGATGACGGCGCACAGCAGTTTGTGCAGCGGGCGTATTTGCATGAATTCGAACTCCATTTTGTTGTGTGTGGTCGGGGGCAATGCAAATTGCTGACCAACAGGACAACAAACAAGTCGAAACCGAGTCGCAGCCTTCGCGAGCAAGCCCGCTCCCACAGGAGATCGCATTCCAATGTGGGAGCGGGCTTGCTCGCGAAGAGGCCGGCAGGAACGATAAAAGTGCATGGCTGAAATCAACTGCCATCCACTGGTGCGCTAAGGTGTAACGAAACGTTAGCGCCACGCCGCAGTCAGTAGCTCATTCGAACCTCTCGGCAAAAGGCCCGCCATGCTCACGATCCTCAAGCAAGAAAGCTTTCTGCTGCTGGCGGTGATTGCCGCGTGCGTCGCTTATCCGCTGGAACACTGGATGTTGCACAGCGGCCAGATTGTCGCGTTGATCTCTGGCCTGGTGCTGATCGCCTTCATTGTCGCCGCCTCGATGCGTGTCGCCCATCAGGCCGAACTGCTCGCGGAAAAAGTCGGTGACCCTTACGGCACGATGATCCTGACCCTCGCGGCGGTGCTGGTGGAAGTGGTGATCCTGGCGATCATGATGAGCAACGAAGCGTCGGCCACGCTGGTGCGTGACACGATTTATTCGGCGGTGATGCTCGATATCAACGGCATCCTCGGCCTCGCTGCGTTGATGGGCGGGCTCAAGCATGGCGAACAGTCGTACAACGACGATTCGGCGCGCAGTTACAGCGTGATGATTCTCACCGCCATGGGTGTTTCGATGGTGGTGCCGGAGTTCATTCCGGCGGCCAACTGGAAGGTCTATTCGGCGTTCACCATCGGCGCGATGGTGGTGCTTTATGCGTTGTTCCTGCGGATGCAGGTTGGCCCGCACAGCTACTTTTTCAGCTACAGCTACCCGGACAAACGCCGCAAGAAAGAACCTGTCGAGGATGAACCAAAACCGCTGAGCCTGGCGTGGTCGATCGGCATTCTGGTGTTCGGGGTGGTGGTGATCGGCGCACTGGCCGAAGTGATGTCCAAGACCCTCGATCTGGGCCTGGAAGGCACGGGCGCACCGCCGGTGATCACGGCGATTCTGGTGGCGGCGATTTCGGCAGCGCCGGAGATTTTGACGGCGTTGCGGGCTGCCTTGGCCAACCGTATGCAGTCGGTGGTCAACATTGCCATGGGCGCGTCATTGTCGACGGTGATTCTGACCGTGCCGGTGATGGAAGCGATGGCGCTGTACACTGGCCAGCCGTTTCAAATGGCGATGACCCCGGTGCAGACGGTGATGATCTTCATCACGCTGATCGTCAGTGCGATCAACCTGAATGACGGCGAGACCAATGCCATCGAAGGCATGACCCACTTTGTACTGTTTGCGACGTTCATCATGCTCTCCCTGCTCGGTCTTTGAGCCCACCACAAAACCAGATGTGGGAGCGGGCTTGCTCGCGAAAGCGGAGTGTCAGCCAGCTCAAATGTTGACTGACAAGACGCCTTCGCGAGCAAGCCCGCTCCCACAGGTTTGATCAGCGGTGTATCAGGTGCCGGCGATCAACTGGCGAGCCGCCTGGCTGTGATCGGCAATCAGGCCTTTGAGATCCAGCCCTTCAACCTGACCATCAACCACACGCCACTTGCCGCCAATCATCACCCGATCCGCCCGATCGGCGCCGCACAGCAGCAACGCCGAAACCGGATCGTGGCTGCCGGAGAAACGCAGTTCATCCAGTTTGAACAACGCCAGATCCGCCTGTTTGCCCACCGCCAGTTCGCCGATGTCGGTACGCCCCAACAGGCTCGCCGAGCCCTTGGTTGCCCAACCCAGCACGCGCTCCGGAGTGATTTTCTCGGCGCCGTAACGCAGGCGCTGGATATACAGCGCCTGCCGCGCTTCGAGGATCATGTTCGATGCGTCGTTGGAGGCTGAACCGTCCACGCCCAGACCGAACAACGCGCCGGCATCGGTCAGATCGATGCTCGGGCAGATGCCGGACGCCAAGCGCATGTTCGAGCTCGGGCAATGGCAGATACCGGTGCCGGCCTGGCCGAGGCGGGCGATTTCGTCCGGGTTGAAATGGATGCCGTGGGCCAGCCAGGTGCGCGGGCCGAGCCAGCCGACGCTGTCCAGATAATCGACGGTGCGCAGGCCGAAGCGCTGCAGGCAGAAATCTTCTTCGTCGAGGGTTTCCGCCAGGTGCGTGTGCAGGCGCACGTCTAATTTGTTCGCCAGTTCGGCGCTGGCCGACATGATTTCCGGGGTCACCGAAAACGGCGAGCACGGTGCCAGCGCGATCTGAATCTGCGCACCGTCACCACGCTCGTGGTACTCGTGTATCAGGCGCTGACTGTCGTCGAGAATCACCTGACCTTCTTGCACGGTCTGCTGCGGTGGCAGGCCACCGTCCTTCTCGCCGAGGCTCATCGAGCCGCGGGTGAGCATGGCGCGCATGCCCAGTTCACGCACGGTGTCGACTTGCACGTCGATGGCGTTTTCCAGGCCGTCCGGGAACAGATAATGGTGGTCAGCTGCGGTGGTGCAACCGGAGAGCAGCAGTTCAGCCAGCGCGACCTTGGTGGCGAGGGCGAGTTTTTCCGGTGTCAGCCGCGCCCACACCGGGTACAGGGTCTTCAGCCATGGGAACAACGGCTGATTGACCACCGGCGCCCAGGCGCGAGTCAGGGTTTGATAGAAATGGTGATGGGTGTTGATCAGGCCCGGCAGGATCACATGCTCGCGGGCATCGAACACTTCATTGCACGGTGTGGACGGTTGCTGACCGGCCGCGAGAACTTCGACGATGACGCCGTCTTGCAGCACCAGGCCGCCACGGGCATCAAGCGCGTTGGCTGTGAAAATGGCGAGGGGATTTTTTAACCAGGTACGGGTCGCGGGCATTTTGCCGGCTCCTCTGAAAGTTGGGTTCAGGGTTGCCAGCTCAGTGATGCCCTGTCTGCTGATCCAGGGTCGCCGCGAGGACGAGGTGCGCAGTGTCAAACAAATTGCTGCATCGGGCAAGCCCGACCCGACAGGACAACACACAATCCCGTTATGGGAGTGGGCTTGCTCGCGAAAGCGTCGTCTCAGTTGGAACCTCTGGCGCAGACACACCGCATTCGCGAGCAAGCCCGCTCCCACATTTGCATCCTCGGTGCTTACCAGGGAATGGTTTCGCCCTTGTAGTTGATGAAGTGATGTCCGCCCTTGCCGGTATACGCATTCACCTGATCAACCAGCCCGCGGGTGCTGGTGTCTACATCAAGGTCGGCACCTTCACCCCCCATGTCGGTCTTTACCCAGCCCGGATGCAGCGATAGAACAGTGAGTTTCTGCTCGCCCAATTGCGTGACGAAGCTGTTGGTCATCGAGTTCAGCGCGGCCTTGCTTGCCTTGTACAGCGCCAGCTCCGGTGCGTCAGGTACGGTCACGCTGCCCAGCCCGGAACTCATGAACGCCAGCACGCCGCTGCCGTCGCGGATCTGCCCGACAAAGCGTTGCGCCAGATTGATCGGCGCCACGGCGTTGGTGAAGAACAGTTGGCCGACTTCAGCCAGTGTCGCGCCGCCCGGCGTCTGCACCTCCGGGCCTTTGACCCCGGCGTTGACGAACAGCAGGTCGAAGGTTTCGCCCTTGAGCTGTTGGCTCAGGGCGATCACCGCCTGCTGATCGTCCATGTCGAGTTTCTCGATGCGCACCTTGCCCAGCGCTTGCAGCGCCTCGGCCTTCTGCGGGTTGCGCACGGTGGCGGTCACTTGCCAGCCATCGGCCAGCAGGGTTTTCACCAACCCGAGGCCCAAGCCACGGGAAGCGCCGATGATCAGTGCATGTTTTGCCTGGGACATGATGGGTTCCTTGAAAGTCAGGGTTCAGGATTCAATGGACACGCCTGACCGAGCCGTTGTTGCAACTCTCGTCGCAACACATCGAGCTCGCTCATGCGGGTTTCGATCAATTGCAGTTTGTCGCGCAGCAGTTGTGCCACGGCATGGTCCGGTTCGGGCGCGTTCCACAACGCGGCGACGCTGTTGCCGATTTCGCCGAGGGTAAAACCCAGACGCTGCGCGGTCTTGATGTAGAGCACCAGTTGCAGCATTTCCGGCGGGTAGTCGCGATAACCGTTGGCACTGCGCTGCGCCGCGATCAACCCGCGCTGCTCGTAGAAACGCAAGGTATCGCGGCTGACGGCGCTGGCCTGGGCTAATTCACCGATGCGCATGCTGGGTCTCAAAAGAGGTCTTGACCCTGGAGCATACTCCAGGCTTTACCGTGGTTGCTCCTCAATTTTTGGAGCAAGGATGATGTGGACTTCGACCCAGTATCGCAATGTGGTGCGCGGCAGTGCCTGGTATGACCTGATCGTCACGGGCGCGTTTGCCACGCCGTGGAGTTTTGTCGCGTTGCATGGTTTTTTGACAGCGCTGAATTTGCCAGGTGAACTGCCGGCGTTTCAGCCTGTGCATATGTTGATGGCGAATCTGTTGGGTTCGGTGGTTTGCGTGTGGGCGGTGCTGCGGATTCGTGATCCGCAACCGGTGTATGGGCGCTATGACGCGGTGGCGCGGTTTCTGTTTGCGGCCTGGCAGGGGTATGCCTTGGCCCATGGCGCCAGTTCATTGCTGGTGGGTTTTCTGGTCTTCGAGTTGGCGTGGGGCGTGGCTCAGGTGTTGCCTGTTCGGACGCCTTCGCGAGCAAGCCCGCTCCCACAGGTTTAGTGTCTTTGACGAGTTCTGTATACGACACGGACACTGTGGGAGCGGGCTTGCTCGCGAAGAGGCCAACAGGGTCACCGCTTTAATGCCCTGACTGCCACGGCTGCCCCAACGACACCGGCGCATACAGCCGAGTCCGGATCGCATCCCGCGACAACAGCACCAACACCACAATCGTCGCCACATACGGCAGCATCGCCAGCAGACTCGAAGGAATCGCCAGCCCCAACCCCTGCGCCACCAGGTGCAGGATGCTGGCGAGGCCAAACAGATACGCCCCGAGCAGCAGGCGCCACACCCGCCAACTGGCAAACACCACCAGTGCCAGCGCAATCCAGCCGCGCCCGGCGGTCATGTTTTCAGCCCACATCGGCGTGTACGCCAGCGACAGATACGCCCCGGCCAGACCGGCCATCGCCCCGCCGAACAGCACCGCCAGGGTACGCACGGTCAGCACCGGCAACCCCATCGCACTGGCCGCATCCGGGTTCTCGCCAACCGCCTGAATGATCAGCCCGACACGACTCTTGATGATCACCCACGCCACCAGCGCAAACAGGGCGAACGACAGGTACACCAGCAGATCCTGAGCAAACAGCATCCGCCCGATCAGCGGAATTTCGCTCAAGTACGGAATCGCCAACGGCTCGAATCCGGCCAGCGGCTTGCCGACCCACGCTGCGCCGACAAAGGTCGACAGGCCCACACCGAAGATCGTCAGCGCCAGCCCGGTCGCGACCTGATTGGCGTTGAACACCAGCGCCACCAAGGCAAACAGCGAGGACAACAGCATCCCCGCGAGCATCGCCAGCAACACGCCGAGCCACAGGTTGCCGCTGTTGAGGGCGACGATAAAACCGATCACCGCGCCAAACAGCATCATCCCTTCCTGGCCGAGGTTGAGCACACCGCTCTTCTCGCAGATCAACTCCCCCAGCGCGACCAACAGCAGCGGCGTGCCGCAACGCACCATGGCGTAGAAAATATTGCTCAACAGATCGATATCCATCACAGCGCTCCGGCGGTTACGGCGGTGGTCGAGGTGCGCCGTGCCCAGCGCAGTTTCAGACGTGGCCGATAGAGAATCAGCACATCGCAGGCGAGCAGGAAAAACAGCATCATTCCCTGAAACAGTTGGGTGATGGCTTGTGGCAGATTGAGCGTCATTTGCGCACTCTCGCCGCCGATGTACAGCAGCGCCATCAGCAGGCTGGAAAACAGGATTCCGAGCGGATTGAGCCGGCCGAGGAACGCCACGGTGATCGCTGCGTAGCCGTAACCCGGTGACACCTGCGGCACCAGTTGGCCGATCGGCCCGGTCACTTCGCAGACCCCGGCGAGCCCGGCCAAACCGCCGCTGATCAACAGCGCGAGCCAGATCAGACGCTTCTGGCGAAAGCCGACGAATCCCGCCGCGCGCTTGTCCAGCCCGAGCACTTTGATCTGGAAACCGATAAAGCTTTTCTGCAACAACACCCACACCGCGACCAGCGCCAGCAATGCGAAATACACCCCGGCGTGTACCCGGCCATCTTCCATCAACAGCGGCAAACGACTGGCGTCACCGAACATTGCCGACTCGGGGAAGTTGTAGCCGGCCGGATCCTTCAACGGGCCGTGCACGCAGAACAGCAACAGGTTCAGCGCGATGTAATTGAGCATGATGCTGGTGAGGATTTCATTGGCGTTGAAGCGTGTGCGCAACCACGCCGTCAGTCCGGCCCAGGCGCCGCCGGCGAAAGTGCCGGTGAGCAGAATCAGTACCAGCGCCCAGCGACTTTGCAGGTCGATGATGTTCACCGCCAATGCACTGCCGGCAAGCGCACCGAGCAGCAATTGACCTTCGGCGCCGATGTTCCAGATCCGCGCTTGATAAGCCACGGCCAGACCGAGTGCGCAGAGCAGAATCGGCAGTGCCTTGACCAGTAATTCGGAGACGCCATACAAGTCGCTGATCGGCGCAATCAACAGGGTGTGCAAGGTTTGCAGCGGATCATGGCCGAGGGCGATGAACAGCAGCGAGCCACAGCCCAGTGTCAGCAGCGCCGCCAGCAACGGCGAGCACCACAGCATCAGGCGCGATTGTCGGCCACGGGGTTCGAGGGAAAGCAGCATGGGGGGAAACTCCGTCAGAGCGTGGCCGATGAAGGCGTGTCGTTGAATTGCCCGGCCATCCAGCCGCCGACGTCGCTCAGCAGGGTGTCGGCGGTGTTTTGCAGCGGTGACAGTCGCCCGGCGCACAAGGCGCCGAGGCGGTCGCTGATCTGGAACAGTTCGTCGAGGTCTTCGGAAATCACCAGGATCGCCGCGCCGGCATCGCGCAAGGCAATCAGCGCACGGTGAATGGTCGCCGCCGCGCCAACGTCCACACCCCAGGTCGGGTGCGCGGCGATCAGCAATTTCGGTTGCTGGAGGATTTCCCGGCCGAGGATGAATTTCTGCAGGTTGCCCCCGGAGAGACTGCGCGCGGCGGTTTGCGTGTTTGGGGTTTTCACGCCAAAACGCTGAATGATCTGTTGGGCGAGGGCTTCGACTTTGCTGCGTTCGATCAAGCCGTTGCTCACCAGTCCTTGTTGAAAAGCCGTGAGCAGGGCGTTGTCGGCGAGGCTCAATTCCGGCACCGCGCCATGCCCCAGACGCTCGGCCGGAACAAACGCCAGCCCGAGTTTGCGCCGCGCATCCGGGCGTAAATCAGCGACCGCTTGATCAGCAAAAGTAATCGTTGAAGCGTTGTCGCGCGGCAGGCGTTGTTCACCACTGAGCAGGGCGAGCAATTCGTCCTGGCCATTGCCCGCGACCCCGGCGATGCCGACGATTTCCCCGCTGCGCACCTGCAGGTTGATCTCGGCCAGCGAACAACCGAACGGATCGGGGTTGTGCCAACTCAAGCCGCTGACCTGCAAAAACGCCGCGCCACCGCTGACCTTCGGGTACTCGCCAATCAGTGCCGCCGATTCGCCGACCATCAGTTGCGCCAATTGCTGGTCCGAGCATTCAACCGGCACGCAATGCCCGGCCACCCGCCCGCCACGCAGCACCGTGGCGCTGTGGCACAACGCGCGCACTTCACCGAGTTTGTGGCTGATGAACAGAATGCTGCAGCCCTCGGCCGCCAGTCGACGCAGGGTGATGAACAACTCGTGCGCCTCTTGCGGGGTGAGCACCGAGGTCGGCTCGTCGAGGATCAGCAGGCGGATGTCCTGCATCAGGCAGCGAATGATTTCCACCCGTTGCCGTTCGCCGATCGACAGGCTGTGGACAAGTCGCTCCGGCTCCAGCGCCATGCCGTAGCGGCGCGACACGTCACGAATTTTCGGCTCCAATTGTTTCGGCGTGCCGGCCTTGGCGCCCATCGCCAGGGCAATGTTCTGCGCCACGCTGAGGGTTTCGAACAGCGAAAAGTGCTGGAACACCATGCCGATCCCCAACTGCCTGGCCTGCGCCGGGTTGCGGATATTCACCCGCCGGCCCTGCCAGAGCATTTCGCCCGCGTCGGCTTGGGTGACGCCGTAGATGATCTTCATCAGGGTACTTTTCCCCGCGCCGTTCTCGCCGAGCAGGGCGTGGATTTCTCCGGGGGCGATGCTCAGGTCGATGGCGTCATTGGCCAGACAACCGGGGTAGCGTTTGCTGATGTGGCGCAGTTGCAGGCGCGGGATGGGACCGGTGCTCGTAGAAAGGGTGTGCATGACAGGCTCGTCTGGCTTGGCGGTGTACCTGTGGATAAAGCAATTTCCTGGCCATTGAGTCAGGAACACCCGCCATGGCGGTTGCCGCGCGCCTGAGGTAGAGCATCGCGCAGAAAAACGCTGGGCAGGCGGGCACCAATTCAGAGCAAAGCCGTTGATCAGGCTCCACTTTTGCACCGTGACAAACTGGTTAAAAAACGAGCAGTCGGGGCGAAGCTATGCAGAACCTGCGACTGCGCCAGCCATGAACGGGTTATCCACAGGTTGTTCCACAGTATTTGTGCGCAAGCCGAAAAGCCGGGCATAAGCAATGACCGGTTATCTTCTAATGGTGATAAACAGCGCTAACTGTTTGTTTTTACGTGGGATTAATCTTTTTTCATGTGGATTGGACGAAAAGTGAGCAAATCGCGCAAAGCCACGTGACAGAAGGGTTACAGGAGGATGTGCTCAGGTTATCCACAGTCGGGTGCACAGCAGATGTGGGCAAGTTATTGGAATAAGCCCTTTGCCAGGCGCCCCAAAAGATTGCAGGTTGTCAGCGCTGCAGCAGAATGCGTCCGCGACTCAGATCGGCCAGTTGGCTCTGCAACAAATCGATCTGCGCCGCGCCGACTGCCAGCTGCAGTTCGACGCCGTTGGCGGTGAAGCTTTCCTCAACCACCAAACCACCCAGATCCGCCACTCGCAGTTTCACCAGTGGCAACTCGGCAAAGCCGCAGGCACAGCGCAGCGGCACCCTGCTGACCAACTCGATTTTTTCCGCATTTTGCAGGCACTTGTTGGCGCCGCCGCCATAGGCTCGGGCCAAACCACCGGTGCCCAGTTGAATGCCGCCATACCAGCGGATGACCAACACCGCGACCTGGTCGCAATCCTGCGCCTCGATCGCCGCCAGAATCGGCCGTCCGGCGGTACCGCCCGGTTCGCCATCGTCATTGCTGCGGTATTGATCACCGAGCTTCCATGCCCAGCAGTTGTGCGAGGCGTTCAAGTCGCTGTGTTGCTCGAAGAACGCCTGCGCGTCGGCAGGGCTGCTGATCGGCGCGGCGAAGGTGATAAAGCGGCTTTTGCGAATCTCTTCGCGGTACTCGCAAAAACCGCTGAGGGTGAAAGGCATAAAACGTCTTATACGCAGGGGGTGAGGCCGCAGCCTTTGAGGATGATGCGGATCAGGTTGTTGCCGGCATCTTCCATGTCTTGCTTGGTCAACTTGCTGCGCCCGCTGACCCGGCAGATCTGCGTGGCGAAGTCGGCGTAATGCTGGGTGCTGCCCCATAGCAGGAAAATCAGATGCACCGGATCCACCGGGTCCATTTTGCCTGCGTTGATCCACGCCTGAAACACAGCTGCGCGGCCCTGGAACCAGGCGCGGTAATCCTGGTTGAAGTATTCAGTCAGGCATTCGCCACCGCTGATCACTTCCATGGCGAAAATGCGCGAGGCCTGTGGCTGGCGACGGGAGAATTCCATCTTGGCGCGAATGTAGCGAGTCAGTGCTTCGGCCGGATCGTCTTCGGCGGTCAGGGTGTTGAAGGTGCTGTCCCACAGTTCGATGATGTTGCTCAGCACCGCCACGTACAACCCAAGCTTGTTGGTGAAGTAGTAATGCAGGTTCGCCTTGGGCAACCCGGCATTCTGGGCGATGGTGTTCATGCTGGTGCCTTTGTAACCGTGACGGGCGAATTCGTCTTCGGCGGCTTTGAGGATGGTCTCTTCGTTCTTCTGACGAATGCGGCTGGCGGGTTTGCCGCCGTGAGCAGGGACTTCAAAGGTCATAGGCACTTCCGGTTTGTCTGTGGGTGCAACCAGTTGCGTTGATAGCGCACCCACAGGCATCCGACAAGTCCTGATGCAATAAAACCGTTACGCCTGTTCGATCTTGTTCATCGATGTGGCGGACTCGACGGCCGTGGTTCGCGCTTCCGGCAGCAACAGGCAGAGGATGATCGCGGTCAGCCCGCCGCTGGTGATCGCCGAGTCGAACAGGTTCTGCACCAGCTTCGGCAGCAGGTGCAACAGGTTCGGTTGCGCGGCGATGCCCAGGCCCACACCCAGCGAGGTGGCGATGATCAGCATGCTGCGCCGGTCCAGTGGCGACTGCGCCAGAATCCGTACCCCGGCTGCCGCGACGCTGCCGAACATCACCAGCGTGGCGCCGCCGAGTACCGGTTTCGGGATCTGCTGCAGTACCGCGCCGATCATGGGAAACAGGCCGAGACAAAACAGGATCGCGCCGATGTACAAACCAACGTAGCGACTGGCGACGCCGGTCAACTGGATCACGCCGTTGTTCTGCGCAAACGTGGTGTTGGGGAAGGCGCTGAAGGTGGCAGCGATCATGCAGCTCACACCGTCACCGAGTACACCGCCGCGCAAACGGCTTATATAAGAAGGGCCGTTGATGGGCTGGCGGGCGATCATGCAATTGGCGGTGAGATCGCCGACGGTTTCGATGGTGCTGATCAGATAAATCAGCGCGACGGGCAGGAACGCAGTCCAGTCGAAGCTGAAACCGAACCTGAACGGTGTCGGAAGACTGACCAGCGGCAGGTCGGGCAAAGCCTGCGGAACCAGTTTGCCGCTGAACCATGCGGTCAGGCTGCCGAGCAGCAGTCCGATAATGATTGCCGACAGCCGCACCCACGGTGTGTTCGAGCGATTGAGCAGGATGATCGTCAGCAACACCATCAACCCCAGCGCCAGATTGCCTGGTGCGCCGAAGTCCGGCGCATTGAAGCCGCCACCCAGATCAGTGATGCCGACCTTGATCAGGCTGATGCCGATCAGGGTAATGACGATCCCGGTGACCAGTGGCGTGACGACTCTGCGCAACTGGCCGATGAAACGGCTGAGGACGATCTGCACCAAGGCCCCGAAAAAACACACGCCGAAGATCATCGCCAGAATGTCCTGCGGACTGCCCCCGCGCTGCTTGACCAGAAATCCGGCCGACAGCACGGCCCCGAGAAAGGCAAAACTGGTGCCCTGCAAGCAGATCATCCCGGCGCCGATACCGAACGGGCGGCGCGCCTGAATAAACGTGCCGACCCCGGAGACCATCAGCGCCATGCTGATCAGATAGGGCAGGTGTGCGTTCAGTCCGAGGGCCGAGCCGATCACCAGCGGCGGGGTGATGATGCCGACGAAACTGGCGAGCACGTGTTGCAGGGCGGCGAGGATCGCGGCCGGCGGTTTGGGGCGGTCGTCGAGGCCGTAGATCAGGTCGCTGGACGGTGCGGAATCTGGCTGCATGGGCGTGGGCTTCTTGTTGAAGGATCGGGTTGATCCTGCACTGCAAAAAGCTGTCCACTTGCTCAGGTTATTGCTTGATTCATTTGCTCAGGCCCGGCATGGTCGGGCCTCTGCTGGAATTCAGCGCGTTGCTGCCAGGCTTTCGAGAAAGCTTTCCAGCACCAAATGGGGGCGCCGGCCCTTGCGCGTGACCGATGCGAGGCTCAGGTCATAGAACCGTGTTGTCGACTTCAGCGCACGCAACCGACCTTGCTGCACCCACAGGCTGGCGTAGTGATCCGGCAGGTAACCGATGTAGCGCCCGGTCAAAATCAAAAACGCCATGCCCTCACGGTCAGATGCACTGGCCGTGCAATTGAGCGCCTGGTAATGCGCCTGAATCTCCGCCGGCAAACGAAAGGTCGGGGCAATCGCGTCCTGACTATTAAGGCGTTCGTCATCCAGTTGCTTGTCATCGACATAGAACAGCGGATGACCGACCGCGCAATAAAGCAGCGAACGCTCGCTGTACAACGGCTGATATTCCAGTCCCGACAGCGCACTGGCCTGCGGCACCACGCCGACATGCAGGCGGCCGTCGAGCACGCCTTGTTCGACTTCATTGGGGGCGATCATGCGGATCTGGATCTGCACGTCCGGCCCGCGCTCCTTCAACTGGGCTAGGGCATGGGTGATGCGCATGTGCGGCAGGGTGACGAGGTTGTCAGTCAGGCCGATGATCAATTCACCGCGCAAGTGCTGGTGCAGGCCATTGACCTCGGTGCGAAAACTCTCCAGCGCACTTAATAGTTGCAATGCCGACTGATAAACCTCGCGGCCCTCTTCGGTCAGCGAGAACCCGGCGCGGCCGCGCTGGCACAAGCGCAGGCCGAGGCGCTGTTCCAGATCGCTCATCTGCTGGCTGATCGCCGAGCGTCCGATGCCGAGCACGGTTTCCGCGGCCGAGAAGCCGCCGCATTCCACCACGCTGCGAAAAATCCGCAGCAAGCGGATATCAAAGTCACTGACCTGGGCCAGCGGATCGGGGCGGCGGCTGCTCATGTTGTTGTTCTCATTGTTTAGCAGGGATCTAACTGAAGGTTAGAGAAGTTGGATTTCACCGACTTTATCCGCGTGGCAATTTAGCTGCAACAACGCTTTCTATCTCCCTGATGCTTATGCCCTGCGAGGTTTTGCTCGATGAACATGCCTGAAAACGCGTCGTCGCCACTGGCCAGCCAACTGAAGCTGGACGCGCACTGGATGCCGTACACCGCCAACCGTAATTTCCAGCGCGACCCGCGCCTGATCGTCGGCGCCGAAGGTAGTTGGCTGATCGACGACAAGGGGCGCAAGGTGTACGACTCGCTGTCCGGTCTGTGGACCTGTGGCGCCGGGCACACCCGCAAGGAAATCCAGGAAGCGGTCTCCAGACAATTGGGCACCCTCGATTATTCGCCGGGCTTCCAGTACGGTCACCCGCTGTCGTTCCAGCTGGCGGAAAAGATCACTGATCTGACCCCGGGCAACCTGAACCACGTGTTCTTCACCGACTCCGGCTCCGAGTGCGCCGACACCGCGGTGAAAATGGTCCGTGCCTACTGGCGCCTGAAAGGCCAGTCGACCAAAACCAAAATGATCGGCCGTGCCCGTGGTTACCACGGCGTGAACATCGCCGGCACCAGCCTCGGCGGTGTCAACGGCAACCGCAAACTGTTCGGTCAGTCGATGATGGACGTCGATCACCTGCCGCACACCCTGCTGGCCAGCAATGCATTCTCCCGTGGCATGCCGGAGCAGGGCGGTATCGCCTTGGCCGATGAGCTGCTCAAACTGATCGAACTGCACGACGCCTCGAACATCGCGGCGGTCTTCGTTGAGCCTTTGGCTGGCTCCGCTGGGGTACTGGTTCCGCCACAGGGTTATCTGAAGCGTCTGCGCGAAATTTGCGATCAGCACAACATCCTGCTGGTCTTCGACGAAGTGATCACGGGTTTCGGCCGTACCGGCACCATGTTCGGCGCAACCACATTCGGCGTGACGCCGGACCTGATGTGCATCGCCAAGCAAGTCACCAACGGCGCGATCCCGATGGGCGCGGTGATTGCCAGCTCCGAGATCTACCAGACCTTCATGAATCAGGCGACGCCTGAATACGCAGTTGAATTCCCGCACGGCTACACCTACTCGGCGCACCCGGTGGCTTGCGCCGCAGGTCTTGCGGCACTCGATCTGCTGCAAAAGGAAAACCTGGTGCAGAGCGTCGCCGACGTCGCACCGCATTTCGAAAATGCCCTGCACGGCCTGAAAGGTTCGAAGAACGTCATCGACATCCGTAACTACGGTCTGGCCGGTGCAATCCAGATCGCGGCCCGTGACGGCGACGCCATCGTGCGTCCATTCGAGGCCGGTATGGCCCTGTGGAAAGCCGGGTTCTACGTACGCTTCGGCGGCGACACCCTGCAGTTCGGCCCAACCTTCAACAGCAAGCCGCAAGACCTTGATCGTCTGTTCGATGCGGTTGGCGAAGTGCTGAACAAGCTCGACTGATTTTCCCCTCTATATATACCTGCGAATAACAGGCGCCCCTTGCGGGCGTCTGTGCACAAGAATTCAGGAGTTTTCGATGAGCGTTATCCCGCATTTGATCAATGGCGAACTGGTGACCGAGAACGGTCGCGCGGTTGATGTGTTCAACCCGTCCACCGGTCAAGCGATCCATAAGCTGCCATTGGCCAGCAAAGAAACCATCCAGAAAGCCATTGATGCCGCCAAGGCCGCCTTTCCGGCCTGGCGCAACACGCCGCCGGCCAAGCGTGCTCAAGTGATGTTCCGCTTCAAGCAACTGCTGGAGCAGAACGAAGCGCGTATCTCCCAATTGATCAGCGAAGAACACGGCAAGACTCTGGAAGACGCCGCCGGTGAACTGAAACGTGGGATCGAGAACGTCGAGTTCGCGTGTGCAGCTCCGGAAATCCTCAAGGGCGAGTACAGCCGCAACGTCGGCCCGAATATCGATGCATGGTCGGACTTCCAGCCACTGGGCGTGGTCGCCGGTATCACCCCGTTCAACTTCCCGGCGATGGTGCCGCTGTGGATGTACCCGCTGGCGATCGTCTGCGGCAATTGCTTTATCCTCAAGCCATCGGAGCGTGATCCAAGCTCCACGTTGCTGATTGCTCAACTGCTGCTGGAAGCCGGTCTGCCAAAAGGTGTGATGAGCGTGGTGCATGGTGACAAGGCTGCCGTGGATGCGCTGATCGAAGCGCCGGAAGTCAAAGCGCTGAGCTTCGTTGGCTCGACGCCGATTGCCGAGTACATCTACGCCGAAGGCACCAAGCGCGGCAAACGCGTGCAGGCACTGGGCGGGGCGAAGAACCACGCGGTGCTGATGCCGGATGCTGATCTGGATAACGCGGTCAGCGCACTGATGGGCGCGGCCTATGGTTCCTGCGGCGAGCGCTGCATGGCGATCTCGGTGGCAGTGTGTGTAGGTGATCAGGTGGCCGATGCACTGGTGGCCAAACTGGTGCCACAGATCAAGGCGCTAAAAATTGGTGCCGGCACTTCGTGCGGTCTGGACATGGGCCCATTGGTAACCGGTCAGGCTCGCGACAAGGTCAGCGGTTATGTCGATGACGGCGTGGCGGCGGGCGCGACCTTGGTGGTCGACGGTCGTGGTCTGAGCGTGGCGGGGCATGAAGACGGCTTCTTCCTCGGGGGCTGCCTGTTCGACAACGTCACCCCAGAGATGCGCATCTATAAAGAGGAGATCTTCGGGCCGGTGCTGTGCGTTGTTCGCGTGAATAGCCTGGAAGAGGCGATGCAACTGATCAACGATCACGAATACGGCAACGGTACCTGCATCTTCACCCGCGACGGTGAGGCCGCGCGCCTGTTCTGCGACGAGATCGAAGTCGGCATGGTCGGCGTCAACGTACCGCTGCCGGTACCGGTGGCTTACCATAGCTTCGGCGGCTGGAAGCGTTCGCTGTTCGGCGATCTGCATGCCTATGGCCCGGATGGCGTGCGCTTCTATACCCGTCGCAAGGCCATCACCCAGCGCTGGCCGCAGCGTGCGAGCCATGAAGCTTCGCAATTCGCCTTCCCTAGCTTGTAATGTAGAAGGGTGTGACGAAGGCCGACCTCTAGAGGTCGGCCTTCGTATTTTCGGGCTTTTTTGACCGATATGACAGAAATGTGAAAATAGCTGTTGACGGCAGATTCTGGAGGTCTATAATTCGCCCCACTTCCGGCGCAGTCGAAACGGAAAACTCCTTGAGATTCAAAGAGTTACGCAGTTTTCGGCAGCGGCTTGCTTCAGTTCATCGAGGCCTGGAAGGAGTTGAAAATGCCGGCATGTCTGGCGCTTTTGACGGTTCGATCTTCTCGGTCGAAAGCGGTGAAAAAAAGGGTGTTGACAACAGCGAGTAACGCTGTAGAATTCGCCTCCCGCTAACGAGAGATCGGAAGCGCAAGTGGTTGAAGTTGTTGAAGAAATCTTCGAAAACTTCTGAAAATAATCACTTGACAGCAAATGAGGCTGCTGTAGAATGCG
>NZ_AYMJ01000019.1 GCF_000633255.1 Pseudomonas sp. H1h | reverse complement strand
TTTGTGGTGACGCTGCCGGATGCGCAACCCGCCATCCATCTCCAGAATCCGCCCGGTGTAGAGATCGATCACCATCAGCGACGATTGATCAACTGACTGAATGCAACCCGTTGTGGGAGCGGGCTTGCTCGCGAAAGCGGTGTGTCATTCAGCTGCTCATCAGTTGTTTGATCCGCCGCCTTCGCGAGCAAGCCCGCTCCCACAGTTGTTTTGTGGTGACACTGCTGGATGCGTAACCCGCCATCCATTTCCAGAATCCGCCCGGTGTAGAGATCGATCACTATCAGAGACGATTGATTAGCTGACTGAATGCAATCCATTGTGGGAGCGGGCTTGCTCGCGAAGGCGATGTGTCATTCAACTCATCAGTTGTTTGATCCGCCGCCTTCGCGAGCAAGCCCGCTCCCACAGTGGTTTTGTGGTGACGCTGCTGGATGCGCAACCCGCCATCCATTTCCAGAATCCGCCCGGTGTAGAGATCGATCACCATCAGAGACGATTGATTAGCTGACTGAATGCAATCCATTGTGGGAGCGGGCTTGCTCGCGAAGGCGGTGTGTCATTCAACTCATCAGTTGTTTGATCCGCCGCCTTCGCGAGCAAGCCCGCTCCCACAGTGGTTTTGTGGTGACGCTGCTGGATGCGCAACCCGCCATCCATCTCCAGAATCCGCCCGGTGTAGAGATCGATCACCATCAGCGACGATTGATTAGCTGACTGAATGCAATCCATTGTGGGAGCGGGCTTGCTCGCGAAGGCGGTGTGTCATTCAACTCATCAGTTGTTTGATCCGCCGCCTTCGCGAGCAAGCCCGCTCCCACAGTTGGTTTTGTGGTGACGCTGCTAGATGCGTAACCCGCCATCCATCTCCAGAATCCGCCCGGTGTAGTAGTCGTTTTCAAAGATGTATGCCGCCGAATGGGCGATCTCTTGCGGCTTGCCCATGCGCTTGAGCGGAATTCCCGACGTCATTTTCTCCAGCGCTTCCGGCTTCATGCCCAGGGTCATCTCGGTTTCGATGAAGCCCGGGGCGATGCCCGCAACGCGAATCCCGTAACGTGCCAGTTCCTTGGCCCAGGTCACGGTGGCTGCTGCCACGCCAGCCTTGGCGGCGGAATAGTTGGTCTGGCCAACGTTACCGGCACGCGAGATCGACGAGATGTTGATGATCGCGCCGCTGTTCTTCAGCTCGACCATTTTCGCCGCGACTTCACGGGTGCACAGGAACACGCCGGTCAGGTTGACGTCGATCACTGCCTGCCACTGGGCCAGGCTCATCTTGGTCATTTCGCCGTCCTTGACCTTGAGCAGCAGGCCATCACGGAGGATCCCGGCGTTGTTGATCAGGCCATGGATCGCGCCAAAGTCTTCGGCAACCTGAGAGACCATGTGCTCAACCTGTTCTTCATTGGCCACGTTGCACAGATAGCTGCGCGCCTCAACGCCCTTGGCCTTGCAGGCAGCTACCGCGTCGTCGAGTTTTTCCTGATTGAGGTCCACCAGGGCCAGCTTCGCGCCTTTGCCGGCGAAATACTCGGCCATGGAGCGGCCCAAACCCTGGCAACCGCCGGTGATAATGATTACTTTGTCGTTGAGTTGCATTCGCATGCCCCGATAGCCGGTCTGAGTGGTTTTTTGTTATTGGCGCCGCTCGATCTGCAGCGGGCGTGGCCCGAATGCACATACGCAGTGCCCGATGGCGTGACCGGTACTTATCCCCGGGCGCCTGTCCGTTTTTTCGACGGATTCTATATAAGGAGTCATAAATTGAGCGTTGAAGCGGCCAAGAATGCCCGAGAATTGCTTCTCAAGGAATACCGTGGCGTATTGTCCACCCACTCCAAATCGATGCCCGGTTTCCCTTTTGGCTCCGTGGTGCCCTATTGCCTGGACGAGCAGGGCCGCCCGCTGATCCTGATCAGTCGTATCGCCCAGCACACCCATAACCTGCAAAAGGACGCTAAATGTTCGCTGCTGGTTGGTGAGCGCGAGGCCGATGACGTTCAAGCCGTTGGTCGCCTGACCTATCTGGCCGAAGCGCAAAAGCTCGACGATCCGCTCGCCATCGAAGCGGCTGCGGAGCGTTACTACCGCTATTTCCCCGACTCGCAGAATTATCACAAGGCCCATGACTTCGACTTCTGGGTGCTCAATCCGGTGCGTCATCGCTACATCGGCGGTTTCGGCGCGATCCACTGGGTCGATCAACTGACGTTGGCCAACCCGTTTGCCGGCAAGGCCGAGATCAGCATGGTCGAGCACATGAACAGCGACCACGCCAAGGCCATCGCACACTACGTGGAACTGGCCGGCCTGCCGCAAACCGTGCCGGCGCAACTGGCCGGGATCGACAGCGAAGGCATGCACCTGCGCATCGGCCAAGCGCTGTACTGGTTGCCGTTTCAAACCCCTTGTCATACGCCGATACAAGTGCGCGAAGCCTTGGTTTCTCTGGCTCACGCCGAGGTCTGGCCAAAAAATGCGGTGGCCGACGCTTGAATTCACGAAAGGGCGACGTCATCTAATGCTTACTGCAAGGCATTTCTTGCGTTGAGGAATCTCTGATGCGCCCTTTTTTGTTGCTCTTTCTGCTGTTTCCGGTGCTGGAGCTGTTCGTATTCGTCAAAGTGGCAGGGGCTATCGGGTTCTTCCCGGCCCTGCTGCTGATCATTCTCGGCTCGATGTTCGGCGTGTTTGTGCTGCGCATCGCCGGTCTGGCCACGGCCCTGCGTGCCCGTGAAAGCCTGAACCGCGGTGAACTGCCCGCGCAGACCATGCTTGAAGGCCTGATGCTGGCATTGGCCGGCGGCCTGTTGATCCTGCCAGGCTTCGTCAGCGACGTGGTCGGTCTGGTGATGCTGTTGCCGTTCAGCCGTCGTCTACTGGCGAACAAAATGCGCCAGCGCGCCGAAGAACAGGCCATGCGTCAGCGTGCGTTCGCCGACGACCTGCAACCCCGCGGCGGTCCTGCACCGCGTCAGCCTCTTGGCCGCGAGGGCGATGTGATCGAAGGTGAGTTCGAACACCGCGACAGCAAATAACCGTTGCATCGACACGGCACCTTCGGGTGCCGTTTCTTTATGCGCGGCATTCAAGGGGCAAATCGATGAAAAATTTTCTGCCCCCGCCCTTGTAATAAGCTTATGCGCCCTTATGTATCGGTCACCGAAAGGTTTCCGACATTTGAGTCGGACAGACTTCCGCGGCTCGCTTGACGAACCGCAACCGGCGCAGGCCGGATTTGTTAAACCCGCCGGGACTACACCGGCCGATGAAAACCACAATTAGGAGAGATCGACAATGAAGCTTCGTCCTCTGCATGACCGCGTCGTCATCCGTCGCAGCGAAGAAGAAAAGAAAACCGCTGGCGGTATCGTCCTGCCAGGTTCGGCTGCTGAAAAAGCCAACCACGGTGTGATCGTCGCTGCTGGCCCAGGCCAGACTCTGAAAAACGGTGAAGTGCGTGCGCTGGCCGTTAAAGTCGGCGACAAGGTTGTGTTCGGTCCTTACTCCGGCAGCAACACTGTGAAAGTCGACGGCGAAGACCTGCTGGTAATGGCTGAGAACGAGATTCTCGCTGTACTGGAAGGCTGATTTCCCGCTCATTTTCCCGCTACTACAAAGTATTTAAGGAATATCGATCATGGCTGCTAAAGAAGTTAAGTTCGGCGATGCCGCCCGCTCCAAGATGCTCAAAGGCGTCAACGTCCTGGCTGACGCGGTAAAAGCGACCCTGGGCCCGAAAGGCCGTAACGTGATCCTCGAGAAGAGCTTCGGCGCTCCGACCATCACCAAGGACGGCGTTTCCGTCGCCAAAGAAATCGAACTCGAAGACCGTTTCGAAAACATGGGCGCGCAGCTGGTCAAAGACGTTGCCTCCCGTGCCAACGATGACGCTGGTGACGGTACTACCACCGCTACCGTTCTGGCTCAGTCGATCGTCAACGAAGGCCTGAAAGCCGTCGCTGCCGGCATGAACCCGATGGACCTGAAGCGCGGTATCGACAAAGCGACCATCGCGATCGTCAAAGAGCTGAAAGCCCTGTCCAAGCCATGCGCTGACACCAAGGCTATCGCTCAGGTAGGCACCATCTCCGCCAACTCCGACAACTCCATCGGCGACATCATTGCCGAAGCCATGGAAAAAGTCGGTAAAGAAGGCGTGATCACCGTTGAAGAAGGCTCGGGCCTGGAAAACGAACTGTCGGTTGTAGAAGGCATGCAGTTCGACCGCGGCTACCTGTCCCCGTACTTCGTCAACAAGCCGGACACCATGGTTGCCGAGCTCGACGGCCCGCTGATCCTGCTGGTCGACAAAAAGATCTCGAACATCCGCGAAATGCTGCCAGTGCTGGAAGCCGTTGCCAAAGCCGGCCGCCCACTGCTGATCGTTGCCGAAGACGTTGAAGGCGAAGCCCTGGCGACTCTGGTAGTGAACAACATGCGTGGCATCGTCAAGGTTGCAGCCGTCAAGGCTCCAGGCTTCGGCGACCGTCGCAAGGCCATGCTGCAGGACATCGCCGTTCTGACCGGCGGTACCGTCATCTCCGAAGAGATCGGCCTGAGCCTGGAAAGCACCACTCTGGAGCACCTGGGTAACGCCAAGCGCGTCACCCTGTCCAAGGAAAACACCATCATCGTTGACGGTGCTGGCGTTGAAGCCGACATCCAGGCGCGTATCGCTCAGATCCGTGCTCAGGTTGCCGAAACTTCCTCGGACTACGACCGTGAAAAACTGCAAGAGCGTCTGGCCAAGCTGTCCGGCGGCGTTGCAGTGATCAAGGTTGGTGCTGGTTCCGAAGTTGAAATGAAAGAGAAGAAAGCCCGCGTTGAAGACGCCCTGCACGCTACCCGTGCAGCCGTTGAAGAAGGTGTGGTACCTGGCGGCGGCGTTGCGCTGATCCGTGCTCTGGAAGCCCTGACCGAACTGACCGGCGACAACGCTGACCAGAACGTCGGTATCGCTGTGCTGCGTCGCGCTGTTGAAGCGCCGCTGCGTCAGATCGCTGCCAACTCCGGCGACGAGCCAAGCGTAGTCGTCAACGAAGTGAAGAACGGCAAAGGTAACTTCGGTTACAACGCTGCTTCCGGCGAATACGGCGACATGATCGAAATGGGTATCCTGGACCCAACCAAGGTAACCCGTTCCGCTCTGCAAGCTGCAGCCTCGATCGGCGGTCTGATCCTGACTACCGAAGCTGCTGTTGCTGATGCGCCGAAGAAAGACGGCGGTGCTGGCGGCGGTATGCCAGACATGGGCGGCATGGGTGGCATGGGCGGCATGATGTAAGCCAGCCTTACCCCGTAACGAAAAACCCCGCCTGCGATGAGCAGGCGGGGTTTTTTATTGCCCGGATATCAGGCTTCACACCGTCCCCTGTGGGAGCGAGCCTGCTCGCGAAAGCAATCCAGCGTTCACTACAGCCGTGACGCATACACAGCATTCGCGAGCAGGCTCGCTCCCACATTGGGATCTGTATTTCCTGTGATAACCGGTTGCGCAAAAAAAAAGCCCCGGTGCATCAGCCCGGGGCGTTTCTATTGACGGTTACTGTTCGCTGACCTGGACAGTGCTGTCCTTCGCCGGCTTCCAGCTCAACAGCTGCTGTTTGAAGCCATAACTGGCGGTCTGGTAATAGGTGATCGCCCGGCTGACCAGCGGGTCGTCGCTGGTGACACGCGATTCACGGCTTTCGGTCAGCGCATCGTCATGCCGACGCAAGCCCTGGCGCGGACTGAGGATCGCCAGATCCTTGCCATCGAACAAGCCCAGGTGCTGGTAGTTGCCGACGACCACGCGCGGTGGCAGCGGGTTGTCCTGCAACAGGTTGCGACCGAAGAACGTCGAGGTGTAGTCCAGATTCAGCAAGCCCAGCAGTGTCGGGGCGAGGTCGATCTGGCTGGCCAGTTGCGCGCTCTCGCGTGCTTCGATCATTTTCGGCGCGTAGATGAACAGCGGGATCTGATAGTTGGCGATCGGCAAGTCTTCTTTACCGGCGCTGCCAGCGGTGTGGTCGGCGACGAAGATGAAGATCGTGTTGTCGAACCACGGTTTCTGCCGCGCCTGCTCAAGGAACTGACCAATCGCGTAGTCGGTGTACTTCACCGCACCATCACGGCCATTGCCGGATTTGATATCGATCCGGTTGTCCGGGTAGGTGTAAGGCCGGTGGTTGGAGGTGGTCATCAATTGCAACAGGAACGGTTGCTGTTTGGCGTAATCGGCATCCGCCAGCTTCAGGGTCTGGCGATACAGATCCTCGTCGGCCATGCCCCAGGCGTTCTTGAAGTGAATCTCGGCTTCATCGACGCTGCTCTGGTCGACGACGCGATAGCCGTTGCCGCTGAAGAACGCGTTCATGTTGTCGAAGTAACCGCGTCCGCCATAGACAAACACGCTGTCGTAACCCACGGCGCTCAATTGTTGGCCAAGGCTGGCGAAACCGCTTTCACGGCCGATGCGCTTGACGATCGAGCGACCCGGCGTCGGCGGGATGGCCAGGGTGATGGCTTCCAGGCCACGGTCGGTGCGGGTGCCGGTGGCGTAGAAGTTGTTGAAGTACAGACTCTGCTTGCGCAAGGCGTCGAGGTTCGGCGTCAGGTTGCGACCGTCACCGTTGCTGCCCAGGTACTTGGCGCTCAGGCTTTCGATGGTCACCAGCACGATGTTCGGTTTGCGCGCGGTGCCGGGGTTGTCGATTACCCGGCGGATGTCTTGCGGGTCCTGGCCGATGAAACGAGCATTGCTTTCACTCAGTTCGGCGCGGATCTGGCTGGCGACTTTTTCCGCTGGCAGGCTCTTGTAGAACTGGGCGTAGTCCAGTTCATTGTTACGGAACGCGGCGAAGAACTGATAGGGGCCGTTGCTGGCCAGTTCGTTCTGGTAAGCGTTGCCGCCCTGAGCGCGCGGGGCGTCCTGGCTGAGCAGTTGCAGGCTCAAACCGGCAACGATCAACAGGCCCAATGCATTGAGCAGACGCGCGCGCAGCGGTGGCAGCGGGGCATTCATGGCCGCATTGAACGGCTTGCGCAGCGCAACGCTGATCACCACGGCCAGCACGGCGAGCAGGCTCAACAGTTTGCCGATCGGGTAGGACTCGAGGACGTTGTTCAGCACTTCGTCGGAATACACCAGGTAATCGACGGCGATGAAGTTGAAGCGCACGCCGAACTCGTCCCAGAACAGCCATTCGGCCACCGCCACGAACAACATCGCGAACAGGCTGATGGTCAGCAGAACCCGCAGGAACCCGCGATGCCCGCGACGTCGCCACAGGCCCGGTGGGCAGAGCAGCAGGTACAGGCCCATCGGCAGCGCCGCGTAAGCCAGGAACCCCAGGTCATAGAGCGCGCCGATGCCGAACACGGAGAGGGCGAAGCCACCGGCTTCATCCAGGTGAGTCAGCAGCAAGACCGCTCGGGTGAGGAGAAAAATGACCAGCCAGGCGCCGGTGATAAGCAGCAGAAAGCGCATGGGCGCTGTCTTGAAAGAGTCCATTGTCTCGTTTTCCTTATATCAATGGCGCGCGAGTGTCGCGGCGCCACTGTAATCAGGTTGTGAATCGATAGTGAAAACTTTGTTAATTATTTAATTTGCCTGGGCAAATGGAATTGCACGCTTGCCGGCCCTAGCCCTGAACCGGCGTTGGCCTTAAGCTGCGCGGGCCATGACGGCCGTTACTGTGTACGGAGGAAATGCCAATGCGAATTCTATTGGTCGAAGACAACCGCGATATCCTGGCCAACCTGGCCGATTACCTGGGGCTCAAAGGCTATACCGTCGATTGCGCCCAGGACGGCTTGTCGGGCCTGCATCTGGCCGCCACCGAGCATTACGACCTGATCGTGCTCGACATCATGCTGCCCGGGATCGACGGCTACACCCTGTGCAAGCGCCTGCGTGAAGATGCCCGGCGCGACACGCCAGTGATCATGCTCACCGCCCGCGATCAACTGGACGACCGCTTGCAGGGTTTCAAATCCGGGGCCGACGATTATCTGGTCAAGCCGTTTGCACTGTCCGAACTGGCGGCACGGGTCGAAGCGGTGATGCGTCGCACCCAGGGCGGTGGCCGTCGTGCGCTGCAGGTCGGCGACCTGACTTATGACCTCGACACGCTGGAAGTGACCCGCGAGGGCAAGCTGCTCAAGCTCAATCCGGTCGGCTTGAAACTGCTGGCGGTATTGATGCAGAAAAGTCCGCACGTCCTGCGCCGGGAAATTCTCGAAGAAGCGCTGTGGGGCGATGACTGCCCGGACAGCGACAGCTTGCGCAGTCACGTCCACCAATTGCGCCAGGTGATCGACAAGCCATTCGCCAAACCGCTGCTGCAAACCGTGCACGGTGTGGGTTACCGCCTGGCCGAGGGGCGTGATGGAGTTTAAGCAAAGCCTTTCCCAGCGGATCATCATCGCCTTTGCGCTGATGAGTGCGCTGGTGGCCGGGGCCTTCGCCATGGGCATTGTGGCGACGGTGCACCTGGTGGAGGAAAAACTGATTTCGGCGGGGCTGGGCGGCGACCTTCAGCGCCTGCTGCTGATGGACAACGTGTCGGACTGGAGCCATCGCCCGGAACCGGATCAACTGTTCTACTTCAGCGGCGGCCCGGGTGATTTCGAGCTGCCCAAAGACCTGCGTCACCTCGATGCGGGTTTCCACGAAGTGTTCCGCGAACAGCTGTCGTATCACGCGATGGTCGAGATCGTCGACGGTCGCCGCTATGTGCTGCTGCAGGATCAAAGCGATTTCGAGGAGCGCGAACGCGTGCTGTTCGCCGTGGTGCTGGTGGGCTTCGTGCTCAGTCTGGCGCTGGCCGTGTTCCTCGGCTGGGTGTTGGCGCGCAAGGTCATGGCGCCGGTGGTGCGACTGGCCCGGCAAGTACGGCACCGCGATCAACTGCTCGGTCTGGCGCCACCGCTGGCACCGGATTATGCCGCTGACGAAGTCGGCGAGCTGGCGGTGGCATTCGATGCCACGCTCGGGCGTCTGCGCCAGGCGCTGACTCGCGAGCGACTGTTCACCAGCGACGTCAGTCATGAACTTCGAACACCGCTGATGGTGCTGGCCAGCTCCTGCGAGTTACTCCTCGAGAACCCGGGACTGGATCAACGCGGTCGGGCCCAGGTCGAACGCATCGCCCGGGCCAGCGAAGAAATGCGCGAGCTGGTGCAGACGTTCCTGATGCTCGCTCGCGCCCAGCGTGAAGACGCCGGTTCAGCGCCGCAGCAGAACCTCGGCCAAGTGGCTGACGGCCTTTTGAACGTCTGGCGTGAACCGATCGAGTCCAAAGGGCTGCAGCTGATGTTCGAGCCAGGCAATCCGCCGGACACCCGCTTCAATGCCACGCTACTCGGCGCCGTCATGGGCAATCTGCTGCGCAACGCTTGCCACTACACCGAACAGGGATTCATTCGCCTGACACTCAACGACAACGGGTTTGTCGTCGAAGACTCGGGAGTCGGTATCCCCGAAGAAAAACGTGAAGCCATGTTCCAGCCCTTTGTTCGCGGCAATGAAAAACGCGGCGAGGGTCTCGGGCTGGGGTTATCGCTGGTGCAGCGGATCTGTGAGAACCAGGGCTGGGAGGTGACGTTGAGCACCATGGAACCCAATGGCTGCCGCTTTGAAGTCACGCTGGGGCTGCGTTGAACCATAGACCAAAGCGGCCGAGCCCTGAGTGCTGACCTTTGATGACGCCTTCGCGGGCAGGCTCGCTCCCACAGCAATAGACGCTACAAAGTGGGGAGCGAGCCTGCTCGCGAAGGGGATTGAACGGCGAAATTGAACCATCAGTGCCCCCCAGAATCAGTTAATGGCCCCGCGCTATTGCTTTCTCCGTGTAAAACCCTGTAATAGTTTGTTGGTTTACCTGACGTATTTTTCACAAAGGGACGACCTGACGCTGACATGCCACTACCTATGGTAGGGGTATCAGTAATTCAGGAGCCCTGATGATGAGCAGACCGATCAAGCTCGATTTTTCCGAAAAGTATGATGACCAGCATGCACAAAAATATTTGCGCAAGCATCAGGACGGCCTCGGTCGTCGGTTGTCTCACTGGCGGGACGAGCAGTTGGCCCGCAAGGCGCTGACGCTGGCGGGCGAGCCCGGGCTGGTCCTGGACCTGCCATGCGGCGCAGGGCGCTTCTGGCCGTTGCTGGCAGAGAAGCCCAACCGGGTGATCATTGGCGCGGACAATTCCGAATCGATGATCAAGACCGCGATGCAGTCGCAACCGGCCGATGTGGTGAAACGGGTACAACCTTTGCACACATCTGCGTTCGACATTGCCTTGCCGGATAACGCCGTCGACAGCATTTTCTGCATGCGTTTGCTGCATCACATCGGTGAGGCCGAACATCGGCGGACGATTTTGCGCGAATTCGAGCGTGTCACCCGCGACAGTGTGATTATTTCGTTGTGGGTCGACGGTAATTTCAAGGCCTGGAAACGCAAGCGCGCCGAGCAGCGCCGTGGGCAGGAAGGTTACCAGAACCGGTTTGTGTTACCGGCTGTGACAGTGGAAAAAGAATTCGAAGAAGCAGGTTTTCGCATTCAGGAACAACTGGACTTTATTCCGCTCTATGCCATGTGGCGGGTTTACGTATTACGCAAGAGGTAACAGGATGGCGGTGCAAACAGCAGCAGAAACGGAAGTCGCTCCCCAGGATCGCTTCGACTACTTCTGGAACCAGCGCGGTGAATGGGTGGAAGAACCCAACGTACGCCGTGGTGGTGAAAGTGGTGTGCAACGAGTCATGGGTCGAGACGGCCAGTTACTGTATGCCAAGCGCCAGACCGGACATATCTACCGCAGTTGGCTGCATCCCTTCGGTCGCCCGACGGTGCTGCGCGAACTGGATGCCCTGACCGGCGTCAGCCGACTCGGTGTGCGCGTACCGCAAATCGTGTTCTGCGGCGCGCAGCCCGATCCGCAGCACAAGTGGCGTGCCTTGCTGGTGACCAAGTCGCTGGACGGTTTCGATGAACTGGAAAAGTGGGAAGCCGCTGGTGGTCGCGCGCAATATGGCGAAGCCGTGTATGAACGCGTCCTGAAGGACCTGGCACAAAACCTTGCGCGCATGCACAAGGGCCGTTGGCAGCACAGCTGTATCTACATCAAACACGTGTTTGTACGGGTGACCGGCGAGGGTGATTCGGCCCAGGTCGAGGTGGCATTGATCGATCTGGAAAAATGCCGTCAGCGTCTGACCGCTCATCGCGCGGCCGCCCATGACATGAAGCAATTGCGTCGCCATTCGTCGTTCAGCGACACGGACTGGAAAAAACTCGTCTATTTTTATGAGACGGCGTTTGGCAGCGCTATCAAAGGTTTATAGCGATGAAACTCGAAATTGCACGAGGTTTGTTCTTGGTTGGAGCCTTGGCAGTTGCATCATTGGCGGTGGCGGCCTGGGAGCAGCCCCGCATGCAGGTGATCGGAGCCACCACCGGCGATGCTCACTGCGCAGTACCACGGGTGGCGAAAGCCTCCGTGGCGACTAAACCTGACCATGATTTGTTGTTGTTCATGTTTGGACTTTCTCAAGGGATGAGGCCACAGAGTTGAACCGATTGAAGCCCACGTAAAAGGCCTCGCAGTTGCGAGGCCTTTTTTATTGCGTGTTTCCAGGGATCACACCCTTCCCCTGTGGGAGCGGGCTTGCTCGCGAAAGCGATGTTTCAGTAAACAAATTCTTCAACTGACACACCGCCTTCGCGAGCAAGCCCGCAGGGTTATGTGGTTTGTTTGGGATCAGGTTTGGCCAGCAGGGTGTAGATGCACGGCAGCACGAACAGCGTAAACAACGTCCCGATCGACATGCCCGTGGCAATCACCATGCCGATATCAAACCGGCTGACTGCACCCGCACCGGTCGCCAGAATCAACGGCACCATGCCGAACACCATGGCCGCCGTGGTCATCAACACCGGCCGCAGCCGAATCGCCGCCGCTTCCTCGACCGCCTCGCGTGCGGTCAGTCCTTTGTCCTTGCGCAGTTGGTTGGCGAATTCGACGATCAGGATCCCGTGCTTGCTGATCAGCCCGATCAGCGTCACCAGCCCGACCTGGGTGTAGATGTTCATGCTCGACCAGCCCAGGAACAGCGGAATCAACGCCCCGCAGATCGATAGCGGCACCGTCACCAGAATCACCAACGGATCGCGGAAGCTTTCGAACTGCGCTGCCAGCACCAGGAAAATGATTGCCAGCGCGAGGGCGAAGGTCACCCACAATGCGCTGCCTTCCTGCACGTATTGGCGTGAGGCGCCGCCATAGTCGAAGGCAAAACCGGCCGGCGCCTCTTCCCGGGCGATCTGCAATACGGTGTCGATCGCCTCGCCCATGCTGACCAGCGGGAATCCAGAGATCTTCGCGGCATTGAGTTGCTGGAACTGGTTGAGCTGACGCGGTCGTGCCCGGTCGGTGACCTTGATCAGGGTAGACAGTGGCAGCAGCTCGCCCTGAGTGTTTTTCACGTAGTAATTGTTCAACCAGCCAGGGTTCTCGCGAAACGGTCGCTCAACCTGGGCAATCACCTTGTAGCTGCGGCCTTCGATGGTGAAACGGTTGATTTCCGCCTCGCCCAGCAATGTCGCCAGGGTGCTGCCCAGATCCAGCATCGACACGCCCATCTGCGCAGCTTTGGCGCGATCGATATCGACCACCACTTCCGGCTTGTCGAACGCCAGGTCAAGGTCGACGAAGGCGAACTTTCCCGACTCCATGGCGCGCTTCTTGATCCGGTCCGCGACCTGTAGCAGCAATTCGTAGTCATTGGCCGTGTTGACCACGAACTCGAACGGCAAACCTTCACCGGTGCCGGGCAGGGAAGGCAGGTTGAAGCCGAAGATCTGCAGGCCCGGGATGGCGCCCAGTTTGCCTTGCACCTCGGGCAGGATCTGCATCTGCGTGCGGCTGCGTTCGTTCCACGGCTTGAGCAGGAAGCCGCCGATGCCCGATTGCACGCCGTTGTAGCCGTTGATCTGGAACGAGGAGTAGTACTCCGGAAACTCCTTGAAGATCTTGATGAACTCGTCGGTGTAGGTGCTCAGGTAATCGAGGTTGGTTGGCTGCGGCGCGTTGGCCATCATGAAAATGATGCCCTGGTCTTCATCCGGCGCCAGTTCCGACTTGGTGAACTTGAGAAATACCGGGATCAGGCACAGCACGATTACCGCAAACACCAGCACCACCGGGCGGGTGTTGAGCGTGCCGTGCAACAGGCTCTGGTAGCGGCGCTTGAGGCCGTCAAAGATGCGGTCGAGCCGGTGCGCCAGACCGCTGGGGTTTTGCTCGTGGCGCAACAGCAGGGCGCACATCATCGGCGACAGGGTCAGGGCGACGATCCCGGAAATCACCACGGCGCCGGCCAGGGTCAAGGCAAACTCCTTGAATAGCGCCCCGGTCAGTCCGGTGAGGAAGCCGATCGGCGCATACACCGCCGCCAGGGTGATGGTCATCGACACTACCGGCATGGCGATTTCCCGTGCGCCTTCCAGTGCGGCCTCCAGCGGCGTCTTGCCTTCCTCGATGTGGCGATGGATGTTCTCCACCACGACAATCGCATCGTCCACCACCAGCCCGATCGCCAGCACCATCGCCAGCAGGGTCAGCAGGTTGATCGAGTAACCCATCATCTGCATGAAGAACATCACCCCGATCATCGACAGAGGGATGGTCACCACCGGGATCACCACCGAGCGCAGCGCGCCGAGGAACAGGAACACCACCACAATCACGATCAGCACCGCCTCGAACAGGGTTTTCACCACTTCGTCGATCGAGGCCTGGATGAACAGGGTGGCGTCGTAGGCAATCTCGCTCTTGAGGTTGGGCGGCAACTGGGCTTCCAGCTCCGGCATCAGCTTGCGCACTTCCCGGATCACGTCCAGCGGGTTGGCGCCGGGCGTGGCCTTGATGCCGATGTACACCGACGGCGTGCCGCCGAACGAGCTGATCGAGTCGTAGTTTTCCGCGCCCATCTCGACCCGCGCCACATCGCTGAGCAGCACGCGGCTGTCGCCACTGACCTTGAGCGGAATCGCCGCGAAGGCTTCGGCGGACTTCAGCTCGGTGTTGGCGTTGATGCTGGTGACCACGTACTCGCCTTTCACTTCGCCGGCGGCGGAGAGGAAGTTGTACTGGCGCACCGCGTTGGTCACGTCGCTGGCGCTGAGGCCGAAACCGGCGAGCTTCACCGGGTCGAGCCACAGACGCATGGCGAACACCTGATTGCCGAGAATCTCCGCCTCGGCCATACCCGGCAGCGTCGCCAGTTTCGGCTGGATCACCCGCGACAGGTAGTCGGTGATCTGTGGGTTGCTCAAGTCCTTGCTGAAAAAACTGATGTACATGAGGGCCGAAGCGTCGGCCGATTCCTTGCTCAGCACCGGGTCTTCGGCGTCCTGCGGCAGCTTGTTTTTCACCTCGTTGGCCTTGGCCAGCAGCTCGGTGAACAAACGGTCGGTGTTGGAACCGATGCGGGCGTAGATCGAGATCACCGAGAAGTTCTGACGACTGACCGAGGTCATGTAGTCGATGCCCTCGGCGCTCGCCAGGCTCTGCTGCATCGGCTGGGTGATGTAGCCCTGAATGGTCTCGGCGTTGGCCCCGGGGTAGGCGGTGGTCACCGTGATCAGGGCATTTTCCATTTGCGGGTATTGGCGCAGCGGCAGTTTGCTCCAGGCCTGGAAACCCAGCAGCACAATCAGCAGGCTGACCACGGTGGCGAGCACCGGGCGGCGGATGAACGGATCGGTAAAAGCCATGGGGATTCCTTGATCAGTCGGCGCGAGGCGGACTGTTCTGCTCGCCGAGGGTCTTGCCGTCGCTGATGGCAATGTGTGCGCCGTTGTCCAGTTTGATCTGGCCGGCGGTCACCACTTGTTCGCCGTTCTGCACGCCCTTGTTGATCATCACCAGGCCATCACGGCGTTCACCGGTCTCGATGAAGCGCCGCTCGGCGATCAACACCGGCTGGCCCTTGTCGTCTTTTACGACGCTGCCGTCCTCGGCTTTCTTTTGCCCGACCACGTACAGCGAGTTGCCGTAGAGGGTGTAGGTGATCGCGCTTTCCGGCACCACGATGTGTTTCTGCGGATCGGGGAGCAACACCTCAAGGCTGGTGAACATGCCCGGCAGCAACTTGCCGTCGGGGTTGGCCAGGGTGGCGCGGACCAGAATGTTGCGCGTGGTGCTCTCGACAATCGGGTTGATCGCGCTGATCGCACCGGGGAAATTCTGCCCGGGATAGGCCGCGACGCCGATCTGCACCGGTTGACCGATGGCCAGTTTCGGCACCGATTGCTCAGGCACGTAAAAGTCGGCGTAGAGGCTGCTCAGATCCTGCAGGGTGGCGATTCGGGTGCCGCTGGCGAGATAGTCGCCGACATCGACCTGGCGAATGCCGATAGTGCCGCTGAACGGCGCAACGATGCGTTTTTTTGCCAGTGCAGCATTGAGCTGATTGACCGTGGCCTTGTCCTTTTGCAGGACTGCCGAGAGCCGGTCGTATTCACCTTTGGAAATGGCGCGGCTGTCGATCAACTGGCTGCCACGCCCGAAGTCCAGTTGCGCCAGACCCAGGTCGGCCTTGGCGGTTTCCAGCAGGGCGGTTTCGACGGCGCTGTCGAGTTGCAGCAACGGTTGCCCGGCCTTGACCTTCTGCCCGGATTCGAACTTGATGTCGGTGACGGTGCCGGCGACTTCCAGGCTCAGCTCGACGCCTTGCAGCGCCTTGAGCGTGCCGACGGTCGGCAGGCGCATCTGCCACGGCCGTTCGCTGGCGCTGGCCACGGCGACACTGATCGGCGGTTTGGGTTTGGCAAAGCCCTGGATCATGGTGTAGATCGAAAAGGCTTTGTAACCGCCCAATACCAGGACGACCAGCAAGACAACACCCAACATGATCAGCATGCGGCGACGCAGCATATTCCAGTTCCTTGGATAAATCAGGTGAGACAGTCGGGCACATTACTCCGAGTCAGGTGGGGATTCCAACTGCCAGTTTTTACAAGCGAAGACGCCGACAAATCCGGTGGTGAGGGGCTTGCCCCCTCGCCACAGGTACGGCGTTCTCTCTGGTGGGTCAGGCCATCAAGTGCAGATGGTTGTCCCAGAGCCCCGCCGGCAGATCCAGCGGTTTGGCCAGCAGCTCATCCTGGCGGCAATCGTAGTAACGGCAACGACCCTGACCCGAGGTCACGACAAATCCGTCCTTCACCGCACCGACGCCGGCGCAATCGGGCAGCGGTGCGTCGAGGCGCACTTCGCCGCTGTCCAGATCCCAGATAAAGAACCGGTTGCCGCGTGGCGCGGTCAACGCCACCAGGCGCAGTTCGCTGTGCACGGCGACGCTGGCGGTGTAATGCCCCATCGACTGCAACTGATGATCCGGCACCGGGAACGCCACGAACGGCTGGCCCGGGCGCTTGATTGCGAGCAGCTCCGAGCGCTCGTGAGAAGCCCCCATGAACTGCTGACCGGCGACAATGGTGCCGTCGCTGGCGATCCCCAGATGACGCACGCTGTTCATCTGCTGGGCCAGGGTTTCCTTGCTCAGCAGGGTGCCGTCGCGTTGCATCAGCACCAGGCTCGGCTCCATGGCGTTGAGGTTCATGTCGACGCGGCTTTCCGCCTCGGTACGAATCCCGCCGTTGGCCACCACCAGGGTTTCGCCGTCGGGCATCCACGACACTTGGTGCGGACCGAGGCCATGGGTGCAGATCTCGCCGCTGTGCACCAGCCGCTCGCCTTCGAACCTGTACACCCCGAGCAGGCCGCGCCCCGGATCGCGGGTGTCATTCTCGGTGGCGTACAGGTATTCGCCGTCCTTGTGCACCACCGCGTGGCCGTAGAAATGCCGGTTCGGCTGCGACGTCACGGTTTGCAGCAACGCCCCGTCGCGCAGGTTGATCAGATAGCTTTCGGTGCCCGGGCGGCGGGCAACGAACAGCGCGATCGGCAGCGTCGGGTGGTTGATGATGTCGTGACAACGCTGGCCGACTTCGGTGGCGAACACTCGGGTGCCGTCCAGCCGATAACCGACGGCGTAATGCTTGCCATCGGTGTCGTCGCGCGCCGAGAGCAACAGCGGGCTCTGATCCTTGCGCTTGAACAGCGTCCAGCCGCCCAGAGTCACTGCTCCCAGCAGCACACTACCTAAAGTCAGAGCCTGGCGTCGCAGCATGGCACTTGCCCTCATCAGTCACCGTCGTTGGCGTTGAAGCCCAGTTGAATGCCCAGCGCCTTGGCCAGTTCGCCTTCGTGCAGGCGATGGACGACGTTGAGGCTGTCGTAGAGATCATTGAGCTGCTGGCGACCGGCGTCGTCCTGGAGCATTTCGGTCAGCGAGCGCTGAGTGCTGCCGAACAGTTTCAACGAAGCGGCGTACGCGGCGTCGATCTTGTCTGCCAACGGTTTCTGCTCGGCCGGCAACAGACCACGCAGACCTTTGTTGTCGACGCCTTCCCACACGGTTTTGGCGGCGGCGAGGCTGGCTTCCAGCGCGGTCAGCGACGACTGGCTGCGCCATGCATCAGCCTGGAACGGTTGCGGCACACCCTTGCTCTGGCGGCCCATTGGCGTGCCGAGTTTTTTCTTCAGAGTGTCGAGGGCGGTGACCTGTACACGCAACAGATCGGCGATCGCTTCGTGGGAGTCGGCGTAGCGCTGGTTCGGGAACTTGCTCATTTGCGCAAGCATGCCGTCGGTGGTGTTCCAGCTTTGCAGAATCTCTTCGGCCAGTTGCTTCTGGCGCTCGCCGATGGCGATCAGCAACGGGCAGTATTTGGCTTTCTGTTCGTCATTGGCGACGTCAGGCTTGGCATCGAACAGGATGTATTCGTAAGCCGACAGGCCTTGCACCACCACGCTCGACTTGGCCAGGGCAGCGGCATCGATCTGCGGCTGGGCGACGACCAGTTGCTCGACCTGACGGCCGACGAGGTTTTTCTTGTCCGGCCAGAACTGCACCTGCCACGAACGGTTGCCTTCAGCCAGCGGGCCGATCAGCAACGGTTGCAGCTCGGCCCAGGCTTTCTGCGCGTGCAGGAAGTCGGCGCGGGCGGTCTCCAGGTTTTCCTTGCCCTGGCAGTAGGCGAGGGCGCTGACGGCCAGTTGCTTGTCGGCCTCGACCCAGCGGGTGTAGGTCGGCAGGATCACCGATTTGGCGATGGCCGCCGAGGTGACCGCTTGCGGATCCTGTGGCGAGCAGGCGCCGAGTGCCAATGCGGCAAGGCTGGTGAACAGTAGCTTGGGACGGAACATGTCGGGCTCCCGATTCTTTATTAGTGTTTAAAGTGAGTTCAAAAACGCCAGCAGCGCGGCACGCTGTTCGGCGTTGAAAGACAAAACCTGTTGCTGCGCCTTCTGTGCTTCGCCGCCATGCCAGAGCACGGCTTCGAGCAGATTGCGGGCGCGGCCGTCATGCAGAAACTGAGTGTGGCCACTGACCGCCTGCGTCAGGCCGATCCCCCACAACGGCGGGGTGCGCCAGTCGCGGCCGGAGGCCTGGAATTCAGTGCGGTTGTCGGCCAGGCCATCGCCCATGTCATGCAGCAGCAGATCGCTGTACGGGCGAATCACTTGATTGGCCAGTTCAGGTTCGGCCGCGTTGGCGGCGGTGGTGTATCGGGGGGTGTGACAGGACTGGCAACCGGCCTGGAAGAACAGGTTCTTGCCGGCCAGCACTTGTTCGTCGTTGACGCCACGACGTGCCGGCACCGCGAGGTTGCGGGTGTAGAACAGCACCAGGCGCAGGATGTTATCGCTGACTTCCGGCTCGCCATCCGGACCATTGCCGTTCGGCGCCTGTTTGCAGGCGGTTTGCGCGTCGGTGCAGTCATCGAACGGTCTCAGGCTGGTGGTGAGGCCCATATCACCAGAAAACGCGTGAACATTCTGTTGATTGAGGTTCGGCTGCCCTGCTTTCCAGCCAAATCGACCCATGACGGTCTTCTGCAACGCGTCATCCCACACCCGGTTCGGGCGCCCGTTGATACCTTTGTTGTCTTCGGCTTGGGCGGCGGCGTTGGCGAGAATCGCTTCTTCCGGGATCGCTTCGAGCAGGCCGAGGCCGATCATCGGCGGCGCGACGCGGGCCGAGAAACGTGTGTCCGGGTGCATCGGGCCGTAGCCCAGCTGGCTGAATTGCAGAACCGGTTTACGCAGTTCCACTTCAGTGCCGTCCTTGAAGCGGATCGGCATCGGCGTGTACTCGACGCGCACCTTGCCTTCAGGTGTGACACCGGGCACGGCCATGTCCTGGAACTGCCCGCCGTAGACCGGCTCCGGCACCACGCCAACCTGTTCGATGAGTTTGGCAAACTGCGCTGTATTGGGGATCGACAGTCTGACCAGCATCGACACGGCGTTGGGCGCGTCGGGCGGTGGTGGATGGCCGCGGCCATCCTTGATGTGACAGCCCTGGCAGGCATTGGTATTGAACAGCGGGCCGAGGCCATCGCGGGCGGTGGTGGTCGACGGGGCGATCACCCACGGGCTGCGGAAGAAACTGTTGCCGACACTGAAGTCGACCCGGCGCGACGGCGGCAGGTTGGCCGAGGGCAGGGAAAACGCATTCTGATCAGTCTTGCGCACGGTCGCCGCACCACCCGAACGTGCTTCACCCGGCTCGGCCTTGGTAAAACGCGGGGCGTCATCGCAGGCACTCAGGCTCAAGGCCAGAAACAGTGCGGACAAGCGAAGAGGCAGCGAGGGCATCAGACATCCTGCGGACGGGCGAAAATAAAGGCGCAAAGTCTAACAGGGCGAGGGGGTTTGAATAAGAGGAATTATCGTTTGCTTGATACAGCGCAGTGATTTGGAGAAACGCAGTCGCCTCTGTGGGAGCGGGCTTGCTCGCGAAAGCGGTGTGTCAGTCAGCTCATCTGTGTCTGACCCGGCGTTTTCGCGAGCAAGCCCGCGCCCACAGGGTTGTGTGTATGGCAGGCATGAAAAAGGCGACCCGAAGGTCGCCTTTTTTGACGCAGACGCTGTGATCAGAACTCGTGATCAGCGTTGTCCGGGTTCAGGTCACTGATGCCCAGTTTGCCGGCAGCGGCTTCGATCGAACCGGTCTGCTTGACCAGCGAAGCGATGGCGTCACGCACGATCTGGTTGCCCGCCGTGTTGCCCGCGGCGATCAACTGGTCGTAGTGCTCGCCCTTGTTGGCGTGATCGACCATGACCTGGATCTTGGCTTCAGTCGCGGCCAGATCGGCTTTCAGCGCGGTGTCGGCAGCCGGGTCGGCCTTGGCCACCAGCGACGACAGGCTGGCGCCGGTCATTTTGGTGCCGTCGACACGGGTGTACTCGCCCAGGTACACGTTACGAATGCCTTTGGCGTCGTAGAAGTGCGAGTTGTGGGTGTTGTCGCTGAAGCAATCCTGTTCGTCTTCCGGCGAGTTGGCTTCCAGGGAAACCTTCATGCGCTCGCCCGCCAGTTCACCCAGGGACAGGCTGCCCATGCCGAAGAGCATTTTGCGCAGACCGCTTTCGGCCGGTTCGGCTTCCAGGGTGGCGCGGTAGTTGTCGGCCACGTTCGGTTTCCAGTTGCCGACCATCTCTTCCAGGTCGCTGACCAGCAGTTGGGTCACGGCTTTGAGGTACGCACGGCGACGATCGTTGTGCCCGCCGGTAGCGCCGGCGCCTTCCAGGTAGTCCGAAGCCGGACGGTTGCCAGCGCCCGGGCCGGTGCCGTTCAGGTCCTGGCCCCACAGCAGGAATTCGATGGCGTGGTAGCCGGTGGCGACGTTGGCCTCGGAACCGCCCAGCTCGTTGAGGCTGGCGAGTTTTTCCGGAGTGATGTCTTTCACGTCGACCTTGTCTTCGCCGACCTGGACTTCAGTGTTGGCGATGATGTTGGCGTTGGCGCCCGGGTTGCCCAGTGCATGCTCGTAGGATTTGTCGACGTAGTCGATCAGGCCTTCGTCCAGTGGCCAGGAGTTCACCTGACCTTCCCAGTCGTCGATGATGGTGTTGCCGAAGCGGAACACTTCGCTCTGCAGATACGGCACGCGAGCGGCAACCCAGGCAGCGCGAGCGGCTTTCAGCGTCTCGGCGTTCGGCTTGGCGAGGAACGCGTCGATAGCGGTTTGCAGGGTTTTCGCGGTGGATTCGGCATCGCTGTAGACGGCGAAGACCATGTCGGCGTAGTGCGCGACCACAGCCTTGGCGGCGGCTTCATCGACTTTACCGGCGGCGGCAGGTGCTGCTGCAGCGGCGGTGCTGGCGGCCGGAGTCGGCGCGGCCGGGGCGGCAGCCTTGTCTTTGCCTTCGCCGCAACCGGCGAGGGAAATAGCGATGGCCAGCAGACTGGCGGTAGCCAGAGGCATACGAATCATGGCGAACATCCTGCTTCGGTAATTGAATGGACAGGGCGCGGGGGTGCGCAAAGCTGCGACATAATGCAAATCTTTCGCATTATGTGTAAAGGGCTGTGGCTGGAAATATTTCTTGTTTAGCCGAGGGTTATGCGCTGCATCAAAGGATCGCCGCGTTGCTGCGCTGGGCTTGTTTGAGATAGGCGCTCAGTTCCCGGGCCGGCAGCGGCTTGCTGTAGTGATAACCCTGACCTTCGTGACAGCCTTCGGAGATGATGTAGGACTCTTGCTCGGCGGTTTCCACGCCCTCGGCGATGACCTGCATGCCCAGGCTCTTGCCCAGTTGAATGATCGCGCGAACGATGGTCGCATCGTCGTCGTCATCCAGCAGGTCCTGGACGAAGCTCTTGTCGATCTTGATTTTGTCCAGCGGCAGGCTTTTCAGATAGCTGAGCGATGAATAGCCGGTGCCGAAGTCGTCGATGGCGATCAGTGCCCCGGAGCGGCGCAGGCTCAGCAGATGCTGCGCGGCGGTGCTGATGTCTTCCATCAGGCCGGTCTCGGTGACTTCCAGTTCCAGGCTGCGCGGCGGCAGGCGGTAGATCTGCAGCAGGTTGTTGACCACCCGTGGCAGCTCCGCGTGGTGCAGTTGCACGGTGGACAGGTTGACCGCCATGCGCAGATCGACGAAACCCTGATCGTGCCATTCGCGCAATTGCTTGCAGGCCTGATCGAGTACCCACTCGCCGATGGCGATGATCGTGCCGTTCTGCTCGGCCAACGGGATGAACAGGTCCGGCGGCACCAGCCCGTGTTCCGGGTGCTGCCAGCGAATCAGCGCTTCGACCCCGACCACACGGTGATCGCGGTAGCTGATCTGTGGTTGATAGACCAGATAGAACTGATCGCGAATCAGCGCATCGCGCAGGTCTTTTTCCAGTTCGCGGCGGCGGCGCATTTCGCTGTCGACGCTGGCGATATAGAACTGATAGCGGTTGCGCGAACGGGTCTTGGCCAGCGTCATGGTCTGCTCGGCCTTCTGCAACAGCTTCTCGGTGCTGTCGCCGTCCTCGGGGAACAGGGTAATGCCGATGGTCGCGCGCAGGCGGATTTCCTGATGGTCGAGGGCAAACGCCGCTTCCAGATCATCGAGGATGCTCTGCGCCAGTTCCGCCGCCTCGTAAGGCTGTTCTATATCGGCCTGCACCAGGGCGAACTGGTCGCCACCCAGACGGGCAAGGGCGCCGAGGCGGCCACTGTGGGCGCGCAGGCGATCGGCCAGTGCCAGCAACAACTGATCGCCAGTCTGGTAGCTGAACTGCTCGTTGATCCCCTTGAAGTCATCCAGCCCCACACACAACACCGCGACCCGGCGTTGCAGCTTGCCGGCATCCACCAGAATCTTGTCCAGTTGCTGCTGCAATTGCTGGCGGTTGGGCAGGCCGGTGAGGAAGTCATACTGAGCCATGCGCAGCAGGCTGTTTTCCGCTTCATGGCGCAGATGGGTGTTGCGTTCAATGGATTCGAGCAACTGGTTGGCCGTGTTGATCCAGATGCCGAGTTCGTTTTTCTCGTGGCCCTTGAGCTGCGGAATCTTGTGCTCGCTGGGGCGATCCGGATTGATTTCGGTCAGGTGCTCAATGATCCGCGACAGCGGTTTGGTCAGCAGCCAGTGATAGACCAGGTACAGGACCAGGCCCATGGCCAGGGCGCGCAATACGCCGGAAATGAAAATGATCACCGAACTGACGATGAAGCTCTCGCCGTAAGTGGCGGTGTCGAGGGTGATGCTCAGGTCGCCGTAATACTCGCTATAGGGACCGCGCCCGACCAATTGTGTGGTGAAGGTGCGCTCCTGGCCGAGGATCAGGTCGGTCAGCCAGCGGCTGTTGGAATGCTGCAACTCACGGGACTTTTGCGCGAGCATCGCCTCGTTGGGATGGCCGATGGAGGCCTGACGCACGGCATCGTCCTGAAACAGGCCTTCGATCACCTGCATGCCCATCTCCCGGTCCAGGCTGTAGACGGCCTGGGTCGATGGGTCACGGAACATGTCGAGGATCCGTTGGGCGTCGCCGGCCACAGCCTGGCGGGTCTTGTAGGCGTCGAAGACGATCTGGGCACAGCT
This sequence comes from Pseudomonas sp. H1h, assembly GCF_000633255.1. Classification (GTDB taxonomy): domain Bacteria; phylum Pseudomonadota; class Gammaproteobacteria; order Pseudomonadales; family Pseudomonadaceae; genus Aquipseudomonas. Next base: position 21,805 of record NZ_AYMJ01000019.1, on the reverse strand, counting down.
CAAGACAACGCCGACGATCAATGCCGAAAGGAGCACGACCCGGAGCAACTTCACCGACAAGCTGTTCTTGAGTTCCAGCTTCAAAGGGTTATTCCTTGTTCCGTGCGGGTAGCGTCAAGTTGCCATGAGTATTGGCAATCCCGTGTTGGCAGTCAAAGGGACAATCAAGCCCAGGGATATTTGCCTGTGGCGTTGGCCGAAATGCAGCTGCCTGGAGTTCTTACCCTGATCGTACTGTGTCGGTAGTTTGAGCCTGCAACTTGAGGGGAACGGGAGAAAATTTCCTCTGTTTGATGTTAGCCCGCCATGGCGTGGCAGCAAGGGGGCGAAGGCTGCTTTCCTGGTAGGAAACACGCTACCCACTGATCAAGATCGCAGCCTGGGGCAGCGTCTGGAGAAACCAAAGGCATAAAAAAACCCGGCAATGCCGGGTTTTTTGACTCGCACGCAGCTTAAGCGGTGAAGGCTTTGCCTTCGAACTGCTCCGCAACGAACTTCCAGTTGACCAGGTTCCAGAACGCTTCAACGTACTTCGGACGCAGGTTACGGTAGTCGATGTAGTAAGCGTGTTCCCAGACGTCGCAGGTCAGCAGCGGGGTGTCGCCGCTGGTCAGCGGGTTGCCGGCGCCGATGGTGCTGGCCAGGGCCAGGGAACCGTCAGCCTTTTTCACCAGCCAGCCCCAGCCGGAACCGAAGGTGCCGATCGAGGTTTTGCTGAATTCTTCCTTGAACTTGTCGAACGAACCGAAAGCAGCGTTGATGGCATCAGCCAGTGCGCCGGTTGGTTGACCGCCGGCGTTTGGCGCCAGGCAGTTCCAGTAGAAGGTGTGGTTCCAGACCTGAGCGGCGTTGTTGAAGATACCGCCCGAGGAAGATTTGACGATTTCTTCCAGAGTCTTGCCTTCGAACTCGGTGCCTGGCACCAGGTTGTTCAGGTTCACGACATAGGTGTTGTGGTGCTTGTCGTGGTGAAATTCCAGGGTTTCCTTGGAAATGTGCGGCTGCAGGGCATCGTGTGCGTAAGGCAGCGGCGGCAATTCGAAAGCCATGATGATTCTCCTAATCAGGTCTGTTGCGGTGAGCGCAAGGCCGATCACGGGCGGCCAGAAATGCACCGACGAGTTTTTACTCTTTGCGGCGCAGGGTTCGGATCATAGCACCGGGGTCAAGGCTTAACCACGCAACAACTGTGTGGGATAGAGGTTCCAGAGCTGTTTGGAATAAATCAGCTCGCCAATATCAATTGCCCCGCTACCGTGAACATCATCAGTGCGACCACCAGATCGAGAATCCGCCAGGTACTCGGCCGGGCCAGCCACGGTGCAAGCCATGCCGCGCCCAGCGCCAGGGTGAAAAACCACAACAGCGACGCACTCGCCGCGCCCACCACATAAGCCCCCGGCACCGATTGCTGCGCGCCGAGCGAGCCGATCAGCAACACGGTATCCAGATAAACGTGCGGGTTGAGCAGCGTCACCGCCAGCGCACTGAGCATCACCGCCCGCAGCGAACGCACGGTCTGATTTTCGCCCTGATCCAGACTCTGTTTCGTGCATGCACGGCGCAGCGCCTGGCTGCCGTACCAGATCAGAAAGACTGCACCGCCCCAGCGCGCCACTGCCAACAATGTCGGGTTCTGCGCAAGGATCGTCGCCAGACCAAACACTCCGGCCGCCACCAGCAGCGCATCGCAGGCCACGCACAGTGCCGCCACCGGCAGGTGGTGTTCGCGGCGCAGGCTCTGGGCCAGGACAAAGGCGTTCTGGGTGCCGATCGCCATGATCAGCCCGAACGCCACCAGCAAGCCGTTCACATAGCTTTGCCACATAAGGTTCACTCCGCGTTGGCTGCGAGATCGCGCAGCACGTGCATGGCACGTTCGGCGTCGGCCTGACCGACAAACAAATGATCGTGGTAGTAGCCGGCGATCACGTTGCAACTGATCCCGGCCTTGCCCAGTGCCGAGGCAAACGCGGCGGTAAGCCCGACTGCCTCCAGCGCCGAATGCACGTTCAGGGTGATCCACGCTGCCACGTAGTCGAAACTGAAACCGGCGCGTTCAGCGTTGGCGCGGTCCAGGATCACGGTCAGGCCTTCCTGTTCGCGAAAGCTGCCGACAATCTCCAGGCCGCTCGGCAACTGGCCGTCGCGCAGGGTGCAGAACACGTATTCGCCGGCGTTGAGCTGCGGGCTCATGCTGCGCAGCAAGGTCGTGAGTGAGGTTTCGCCAGCCATTGAAGTGATCCTTGATAAAGAGTGCTTGCTGGCTATTCTCCGGTTGAAAGCGGTATAAGAAAAACCAATAGTGCTGATCGCTCATTAGGAAAACTGATGTTCGACTACAAATTGCTTTCCGCTCTGGCCGCCGTGGTCGAGCAGGCCGGATTCGAACGCGCCGCGCAGGTGCTGGGCCTGTCGCAATCGGCGATCTCGCAGCGAATCAAACTGCTGGAGGCGCGGGTTGGCCAACCGGTGCTGGTACGTGGCACGCCACCGTCACCGACCGAGATCGGCCGGCGTTTGCTTAACCATGTGCAGCAGGTGCGCCTGCTTGAACGTGATTTGCAAACGCTGGTGCCGGCGCTGGATGAAGCAGGGCTGCCGGAACGCCTGCGCATCGCGCTTAATGCCGACAGCCTCGCCACCTGGTGGGCCGAGGCGGTGGGGGATTTCTGCGCCGCACAGCATCTGTTGCTTGATCTGGTGGTAGAAGACCAGACGGTTGGGCTCAAGCGCATGCGTGCCGGTGAAGTGGCCGCCTGCCTGTGCGCCAGTGAACGACCTGTCGCCGGTGCGCGCAGCGTGTTGCTCGGCGCAATGCGATACCGCGCGCTGGCCAGTCCGGCGTTCATCGAGCGGCATTTCCCCGACGGCGTACGTGCCGAGCAACTGCCACGCACCCCGGCGCTGGTGTTCGGCCCGGACGACTTCCTCCAGCATCGTTACCTCGCATCGCTCGGCGTCGATGGCGGATTCGAGCACCATTTGTGCCCGTCCTCCGAAGGTTTCATCCGCCTGACCGAGGCCGGCCTTGGCTGGGGGCTGGTGCCGGAACTGCAAGTGCGCGAGCAACTGCAACGCGGGGTGTTGCGTGAACTGTTGCCAGATAAACCGATCGATGTGCCGTTGTACTGGCATCATTGGCGCAATGGCGGTCAGTTGCTGGGGTTGCTGACCGAGCAATTGGTACGTTCTTCACCACAATGGCTGGTGGCTTGAAAGCAGCTGCGAGCGTCAAGCTGCAAGCGGCAAGTAAAGCGCTGCGCACCGTTTTAGACTTGCAGCTAGAGGCTTGATGCTCGCAGCTGCTTTTTGTTGGAGTTTTGCATGAAAATTCTGGTCACCGGCGCAAGCGGCTTCATTGGCGGACGCTTTGCGCGTTTCGCTCTGGAGCAGGGCCTGGACGTGCGGGTCAACGGTCGCCGGGCCGAAAGCGTCGAGCATCTGGTGCGCCGTGGTGCGGAGTTCGTCCCGGGCGACCTCACCGATGCGGATCTGGCGCGCGATCTCTGCGCCGACGTCGAAGCGGTGGTGCACTGCGCCGGTGCAGTCGGCTTGTGGGGGCGTTATCAGGACTTTCATCAGGGCAACGTGCAGGTCACCGAAAACGTCGTTGAAGCCTGCCTCAAGCAGCGCGTGCGACGGCTGGTGCACCTGTCGTCGCCGTCGATCTATTTCGATGGCCGCGATCACCTTGGCCTGACCGAAGAGCAAGTACCCAAGCGCTTCAAGCATCACTATGCCGCAACCAAGTATCTGGCTGAGCAGAAGGTCTTCGGCGCGCAGGAATTCGGTCTCGAAACCATTGCCCTGCGCCCGCGCTTCGTTACCGGCGCTGGCGACATGAGCATCTTTCCGCGTCTGCTCAATATGCAGCGCAAGGGGCGTCTGGCGATCATCGGCGACGGCCTGAACAAGGTCGATTTCACCAGCGTGCAGAACCTCAACGAAGCGCTGCTCGGCAGTCTGCTGGCGGCGGGTTCGGCGCTGGGCAAGGCCTACAACATCAGCAATGGCGCACCGGTGCCGTTGTGGGACGTGGTCAATTATGTGATGCGCAAAATGGATGTGCCGCAGGTCACCAAGTACCGCTCGTACGGCCTGGCCTACAGCGTTGCTGCGCTCAACGAAGGCGCCTGTAAACTCTGGCCGGGGCGTCCGGAACCTACGCTGTCGCGACTGGGCATGCAGGTCATGAAGAAAAATTTCACCCTCGACATCAGCCGCGCCCGGCATTATCTGGACTACGATCCGAAAGTCAGCCTGTGGTCGGCCCTCGATGAGTTCTGCAGTTGGTGGAAAGCTCAGGACATCCGCTGATACAAGTCGGCCGGCCGGCAATGAACCGCACTGCTGCTTGAGGGTCAATCCCTGCGGCTGCGGCAGTTATACTTCGCAGCATTTAGCCATCACTGCTTCCACAAAGGTTGCCTCAATGTCCATGCGTAACGATGCCAACGACGATTTCGACGATGTACCGAGCCTGCGGGCCGACACCTTTGACGACGATGACATTGCGCCCACCGCCCGCACGGCCGTGCACTCGCGCACGCCACCGGTGGTCAAGGTCAAGGCCGCAAGTACCGGGCCGCTGTGGGCACTGGTCGGCGCGTTGTTCTTCGCCTTCATCGGTCTGGCCTGGTGGAGCTTCCAGCAGATTTCGCTGATGGAGCAGCAGTTGGTCGCCACCCAGGAAAGCTTTGCGCGCATCAGCGAGGAAGCGGCGGGGCGCCTGCAGGACATTTCCGGCAAGGTAGTGGCGAGTCAGAGCAACGTCACCAGCGACAGCGAAGCGTTGAAGCTGCAGATCAAACAGCTGGAAGACAAGCTGGTGGATCAGAGCAAGCAGCAACAGGGCGTGGTCGGCCAGGCCAGCGATCTGGACAAGCGCCTGGCGCAGATGACCGCGCAGACCACTGAACAACAGAACGCCAACAGCCAGTTGCAGGCTCAGGTCAAAGCCTTGAGCGCCGAACTGGCGACCCTGAAAACTGCACCGGCCGACACTGGCAAGGTCGACGCGCAGCTCAAGAGCTATGACGCCCAGCTGAAAAGCCTGGGCGCTGATATCACCGCGCTGAAAAAGCAGGGCAATTCGAACGCGGCGATCGAGCGTCTGGAGCAGGAAATCGTGGTCCTCAAAAGCGAGCAGGACAACCGCCCGGCAACGCCACAGGGTGGCGGCAGCACCGCTGAGTTCGATGCGTTCCGTGGCCAGATGACCCGTAATCTCAACACCCTGCAAGCGCAGATCCAGAACCTGCAGCAACAGATCAACGCCCGGCCATAGGGCCTGAGTCAGCCACACCTGAGGTGGAAATATCTTCGTGGTAAAGATACCTCTGTGGTGAAGCTGTTTCTGTGGTGAGCGGGCAAGCCCCCTCGCTACAGACATCTGCTGCAATCTTTCGACATGCGCTGAATATCCATGCATCACCCCAAGCCGTCTACGCTCTTGAAACACCAACAAGAACGAGGGATGCGTTATGGGGTTTTTGCATAAAGTGGCGTGGCTCGGTGTGATGCTTCTGGTGGGGGCGGGGCAGGTCAGCGCCGCCACTGCGCAAAAGGACGACAGCAAGGCGGCCATCGCTTTGCTGGAAAAGGCCCTGGCCTATTACCACGACAACGGCGACAAGGCCTTCGCCGCGTTCAGCCGTCAGGGCGAGTTTGTCGACAAGGATCGCTACGTGTTCGTGCTCGACACCAAAGGCGTGATGCTTGCCAGTGGCGGGCCATCCTCTGCCTTGATCGGTCGCGATGTGAGCGAAGTGCTCGGGCCAGATCTGCAAAAGGCCTTCAAGGATGCGTTGCTGGTGCCCGAAGGCAACGGTATCCAGCAAGCCGAGTACCGCTGGCAGAATTGGGCGGACGGCAAGGTCGAGCGCAAGCATGTCTACTACCAGCGCATCGGCCAGCGGATCCTCGCGGTCGGCTATTACCTGCCGCGAGCTTCGGCGGAACAGGCCAAGGCGCTGCTTGATAAAGCCGCGACTGACCTGGGCAAGGACGAGAAGGGCACGTTGACGGCAATCAACTCGCTCAAGGGTGGTTATCTGCAGGATGACCTGTACGTGTTCGTGGTCGATCTGGATACCCGGCGCTACGTGGCCCACGGCACCAACCTGCGGCTGATCAACACTGATTTCAGCAAGATCAAGGACCCGGAAGGCAAACCGGTGGGCGAGCCGATTCTGGCGCTGATCGCCAAGCAGGATGACGGCGAATACGAATACCGCTGGAAAAACCCGGTGACCGGCAAGGTCGAGGACAAGCATGCCTACCTGAAGAAGGTCGGGCACTTTCTGGTGGCGGTGGGTTACTACAGCCCTTGAGTGAAACACTTTCCCCTGTGGGAGGGGGCTTGCTCCCGAATGCGGTGTGTCGTTCAACAGTCATGTCGACTGACACACCTTCATCGCGAGCAGGCTCACTCTTATAGGGATCGCAGTGTTGCTGCTATTTGGCGCCGTGCTCACGTCCGCGCAACAGCTTGTTCGGCATCGCGATCGCTGCCGCCAGCCCCAGCAACGACACTGCCGTGCTCACCCACAGCAAATGCCGGAACGTCACCGAAAGCTCTGCGCGCAAGGCGTTCTGCGCATCGCCCGGGGCCGCGTTCAAACCGTCGAGCAGTACGTTGCCCGAGTGCCCTTCGCTGATCAGTGAATTGCTCGCCAGATGGGCGAAACTCGAATCCTGCAACAAGGCCAGCAACAGCGCCGACATCAACGCCACCCCCACTGCGCCACCCAATGAGCGGAACAGGTTGGTGGTGCTGGTGGCGACGCCGATGTCGCGTTGTTCCACCGAGTTCTGCGTGCCTACCAGTGAAGTCGGGAACTGCATGCCGCCGGCAATACCGCTGAGCAACATGAACAGACTGCTGACCAGCGTTGCGTCGGGTGGGGTGAACGCCATGCCGAGAATCGAGATCGGCATCAGCATCGCGCCCGTCAGAATCTGCGGTTTGTAGCGCCCGGTCACCGAGGTCCGACGCCCGGCGAAATAGGCACCAATCGGCAGCCCCATCGCCAGCGGCAGCAAGTGCAACGCCGCCGCATCGGCGCCGGCACCGGTGACGCTCTGGAAGCGCAGCGGCATCAATACGATCAGTGATATCGCCTGGAAACTGGTGAAGAAAATCGTGCACCAGCACAGCAGCGCGTTGCGATTGGTGAACAGATGCATCGGCAGCAAAGGCTCACGCGCGCGGCGTTCATGCCAGACGAACACCGCCAGCACCAGCACGGCACAGGCGAACAATCCAAGCACTTCGCTGCTGCGCCAAGAATGGCCCTGGCCGACCTGAGTGATGCCCAGCAGCAACGCAGTCAGGCCGATGATCATCAGCAGGGTGCCGAGATAGTCGATGATCGGCTTGCGTTGCGGTATCGGCAGCCCACGCAGGTTGCGCCGCGCGACCCAATAGGCGCCAAGCCCCAGCGGCAGGTTGATCAGAAACACCCAGCGCCACGACAGGTATTCGGTCATGTAGCCACCGAGCACCGGCCCGGCGACGCTGGCCACCGCGTACATGCTGCTGAAGTAACCCTGATAACGGCCACGTTCGCGGGGCGGAACAATGTCGCCGATGATCGCCTGGCTGACCGAAATCATCCCGCCGGCACCAATGCCCTGGAGAATCCGCGCCAGCACCAGTTGTTCCATGCTTTGCGCCATGCCGCAAAACAGTGAGGCCAGGGTAAACAGGCCCATGCCGAACAGCATCAGTTTGCGCCGCCCGTACAAATCGCCGAGCTTGCCGTAGATCGGCACGGCCACGGTCATCGCCACCATGTACCCGGAAATTACCCAGGCCAGCAGGCTGACGTCTTTGAATTGTGCCGAGATGGCGGGCATCGAGACGGCGACGATGGTCTGGTCCAGCGCGCCAAGAAAGATCGCCAGCATCAGCGCGACCAGCACGCTGCGAATGGCCGGTTTGGGTGTTTCAGGCTGGTGAAGATTGGTCACGGGCGGAACCTGCGTGCAGTGAGGATCCCGCAGGTCGCAAGGCGAGCGGGAGATGCTCGCCAGTGTAAGTCGATAGCAGGCTATTCGATAGCCTCATACGGAAGTCCGACGTAATTTTCTGCAATGGTTTTTCGACCTGCTTCTGAACTGACAAAGTAGTCCAGTTCCGAGGCGCTGATCCGCTGGCTGAAATCGTCATGCTCGTCGAAGCGGTGCAGCATCGAGGTCATCCACCAGGAAAACCGCTCGGCTTTCCATACCCGGCGCAGGCAGATCTGCGAGTACTTCTCCAGCAGGTCGGTGCGGCCCTCGCGATAGACCTTCAGCAGAATATTGAACAGCGTACTGACATCACTGGCGGCCAGGTTCAGACCCTTGGCACCGGTGGGCGGAACAATGTGCGCGGCATCGCCGAGCAGAAACATCCGCCCGTACTGCATCGGCTCGACGACAAAACTGCGCAGCGGCGCGATGCTTTTTTCGATCGACGGGCCGATGACCAGTTTTTCGGCGAGCTCCACGGGCAAGCGTGTTTTGAGTTCATCCCAGAAGCGTTGATCGGACCAGTCTGCGACGTTTTCTTCGGCCGGCACTTGCAGGTAGTAACGGGTGCGCGTGGCCGAGCGCATGCTGCACAGGGCAAAGCCGCGTTCGTGGCGGGCGTAGACCAGTTCCTCATGCACCGGCGGGGTGTCGGCAAGAATCCCCAGCCAGCCGAACGGATAGACCCGTTCGAAAATCTTCAGGCAGTCCTCGGGAATCGACTGCCGGGCTACACCGTGAAAACCGTCGCAGCCGGCGATGTAATCGCAATCGACGCGCCAGGTTTCACCATCCTTTTCGAAGGTGACAAACGCTTCGTCGCTTTTCATGCCGTGAGGAACGACATGGCTCGCCTCGTAAATCGTCGGCGCACCGGCCTCCCGACGAGCGGCCATCAGGTCGCGAGTGACCTCGGTCTGACCGTAAACCATGACGGTTTTTCCCCCGGTCAAACCCTGCAGATCGATGTGGGCCAGACGCCCGTCCAATGCCAGATCGAAGCCGGTGTGCACCAACCCTTCAGCATCCATGCGCGCGCCCACTCCGGCCTGACGCAACAGCTCTACCATGCCTTGTTCAAGCACGCCGGCGCGAATTCGCCCGAGTACATAGTCGGGTGTCTGGCGTTCAAGAATCAGGGTGTCGATGCCAGCGTTGTGCAGCAACTGGCCGAGGAGCAATCCGGAGGGGCCGGCGCCAATGATGGCGACTTGGGTTTTCAGCGTTTTCATTGTTTTTATGACTCGCAAGCTTCACGCGGTATGAACCGGTGAATGATTTTTATGGATCGAGTGCTTGCATTTTTCCCTTGCGGGTCTGTCAATTGAAGGTGAAAACTGAGCCGATACCTGTACATTCTGCCAATCGGTGCGATTATCGCCCGCAACCTCGAGGCCTGGATTGAAGTGATGAACAAGCCTGACCTGCCTTCGATTCCGGTGTTCAAGCTCTACGGTGAAAGCCTGGACTGGCCGACCCCTGACTTGCTGCACTGTGAAACCATTTCCAAACGCAGCCGCGAACATCAATGGGAAATCAAACCCCACCGTCACGCCGATTTGTGCCAGTTACTCTTCGTTTTCAAAGGTCAGGCAGAGCTTGAAATCGAAGGTCAACGCACGCAGCTCAACGAACCCGCCATTCAAGTCCTGCCACCGTTGTCGGTGCATGGCTTTCGTTTTTCCGAGGACGTCGAAGGTTTTGTCGTCACCCTCGCCAATCCGTTGATCCACCACCTGCAGGCGCAACTGGGCAATTCGGTGCACGCCCTGGCCCAGGCCGAGCACTACCCGGCGGGCAAGGATGCGCAGTACCTGAACAGTCTGTTTTCTGCGTTGCAAGCCGAGTACAACGGCCATCAACCCGCGCGGGAAATGCTCATGCATTCGCTGGTCAGCGTGATCATGGTCTGGGTCAGCCGTCAGGCGCTCGTGCGCCACAATGCCAGCCAGCGGCCGCAACGCCAGCGCGAATACCTCAACGGTTTCATTCAATTGGTGGAAGAGACGTACCGCCAGCATGTGAAGGTCGAAGACCTCGCTCATCGCCTCGGTATCTCGGTCTCGCACCTCAACGGTACTTGCCGGGAACTGGCAGGGCAGCCAGCGCTGCAGATAATGCACGAACGCCAGTTACTGGAAGCCAAACGTTTGCTGACGTACACCAGCATGACCATTTACGAGATGTCGGAGCTGTTGGGGTTTTCCGATCCGACCAACTTCACGCGCCTGTTCCGGCGCCGGGTGGGGATTTCGCCAAAGGCGTTTCGTGACCGGCTGAAGGCCGATCAGTGATCGTGTAAACGCTGCAAAGTCCTGTGGGAGCGAGCAGGCTCGCTCCCACAGGTTCGCATTCCAGCCAAGGTCGATCAGCGCAACGCATTGAGCGTCGCATTGTGCGGAATGCAGCGCTCGAAATTGCAGCTCGCATACTCGCGGGGCAGCTGTCGCAGTTGCTCGACCCGCCAGGCCGCAGTGCCGTACAGCGCCAGTGTGGCGGCGCAGGTGATGAAAATCGCGAAGTACCTTCTTGTTCTGATGTTCATGGCGTGGACCTCTGAACGCATACCCTGCGGTATTACTTTCAGCATAGGTCAGCGGCACAGAGTTTCCAGCCACGGCGCCCGCGTAGGTGCCATCCCATTCAGAATACGGATAACACCCTGGGGGAATCGGATTTACAGGCCCATATCCCATTCGGGATTTTCCGGGAATCGTTCGACGAGAAAATCCAGCATGCTGCGCAGCGCCGCCGGCATGTGTTTGCGCGAGGCGTACACCGCGTAGATGTTCATCTGCCGCGGCTCGGCGTCGGGCAACAGGCGCACCAGTTCACCGGCATGCACGTGCACCCCGGCCTGATAGGTCGGCAGCATCGCCACGCCTGCACCGGCCAGCGTGGCGCGCAACAGGGTGCTGGCCTCGTTGGCGCTGATGTTGCCTTGCACCGGCACCGACACCGGTTCGCCGTGCTCTTCGAAATGCCACAGGCTCTTGCCGAAATACGAGTGGGTCAGGCAATTGTGCCGGCTCAGGTCCTCGACCCGTTGTGGTGGCGGATTGTCCCGCAGGTAGGCGGGCGCAGCGCAGACCAGCGATCGGCATACTGTCAGGCGCCGGGCGATCAGGTTCGGGTCCAGGTCATTGCTGGTGCGGATCGCCAGATCGATGCGCTCATCCACCAGGTTCACCGTGCGGTCGAGCATCTGCATGTCGATGCTGACCCCGGGGTAGCGCTTGACGTACGCCGCCATGGCATCGGCCAGTTGCGCCTGGCCGAACGAGGTACTGACGCTGATGCGCAGCAGCCCGCGCGGTGCGTCGTGGGGTTCGCTGACCGCCGCCTGCATGTCGCTGGAGAGTTCGAGCATCTGCCGGCAGCGCGGCAGGATCTCGCTGCCAGCGGCCGTCAGGCTCAACTTGCGTGTGGTGCGGTGCATCAGGCGCGCGCCGACCCAGTCCTCCAGCTCCGCCAGATAGCGCGACACCACCGGTCGCGACAGGTCCAGATGATCGGCCGCGGCCGACTGGCTGCCGAGGTCGACTACCGTGACAAACACCCGCATTGCTTGAAGACGATCCATGATTTGCCCGCTTTCAGAAACAAACTATGTTCAAGCATCGCATTTTTTGTACCGAGTCAGGCAACTAAGCTCTGTCCCATCGCCAAACACGGCATTCAGACAACGGAGCAACAGATGATCGGCTTCACTACCCTCAAGCGCGTTTTGCTGGCCACCGCCACCCTCGGTTTCGCGGCCCACGCCGCTGCCGCCAACCTGAGCCTGGATGTCTACAACCCTGGCACCCAGGCGATTTTTCCGGTGACCTCGGTGTTGGTCAGCGGCGAGAAAGACGCGATTCTGGTCGATGCCCAATTCGGCAAGGCCCAAGCCGAGCAGGTGGTGGAAAAGATCCGCGCCAGCGGCAAACACCTGACCACCATTTACATCAGCCATGGTGACCCGGATTACTACTTCGGCCTCGACACCCTGACCAAAGCCTTCCCGGATGCCGAAGTGCTGGCCTCGCAACCGACCGTGGACCACATCAACAAAACCGTCGAAGGCAAGCTCGCTTTCTGGGGCCCGAAAATGGGCGCCGACGTGCCGGCCAAAACCATCGTGCCGGGCGTGCTCAAGGGCGACAGCCTGATGCTCGAAGGGCAGAAACTGCAGGTGGTGGGTCTTGAAGGCAAACAACCGGATCGCAGCTTCGTGTGGATTCCGTCGCTCAAGGCCGTGGTCGGTGGCGTCGTGGTGGCCGAGAACATCCATGTGTGGATGGCTGATACCCAGACCGCGCAATCCCACGCCGACTGGTTGGAAACCCTGCACTCGATCGAAACCCTGAAGCCGAAAACCGTGGTGCCGGGTCACTACCTGGGCGAGAGCAGCCGTTCACTGGCCAGCGTGAAGTTCACCGCCGACTACATTAAGGCTTTCGACGCCGAAACCGCCAAGGCCAAGGATTCCGCCGCACTGATCAAAGCCATGCACAAGCGCTACCCGAAACTTGGCGAAGAAAGCTCGCTGGAGCTGAGCGCCAAAGTCGCCAAGGGCGAAATGCAGTGGTAAGCCGATTCTGAAAACGCAGCACTCTCAAGCCAACTGGAGAATGTCATGAGCAAGATCGCAATTATTGGTGCCACCGGCCGTGCCGGTAGCCAACTGCTGGAAGAAGCCCTGCGTCGCGGCCATAGCGTGACCGCTATCGCCCGTGATACCTCGAAGATCGGCGCGCGTGCCGGTGTGGTCAGCAAGAATGTCGATGTGCTGGATTCGGCAGCGCTGCAAGCTGCAGTCGCCGGTCACGACGTGGTGATCAGCGCCGCGCATTTCGCCACCGTGCCCGCCAGTGCTGTGGTCGGGCCGGTGAAGCAGGCGGGCGTGAAGCGTCTGTTGGTGGTCGGCGGTGCCGGTTCGCTGTTGCTGCCGGACGACACCCGCGTGATCGACAGCGCAGGATTCCCGGCCGAGTACAAAACCGAGGCCAGCGCTGGCGCGGCATTCCTCGATGCGTTGCGTCAGGAGAAGGATCTTGACTGGACCTTTCTGTCGCCGTCGGCAGAGTTTGTCGAAGGTGAGCGCACCGGCACCTTTCGTGTCGGCAAGGATCACTTGCTGGTGAGTGCCGCAGGGCGCAGCTGGATCACTTTCGCCGATTACGCGATTGCGCTGATCGACGAAGTGGAAACGCCGAAGCATTCGCGTCAGCGGTTTACTGTCGGGTATTAAGCAACGACGCAGAACAAATGTGGGAGCGGGCTTGCTCGCGAAGAGGGAGTGTCAGTCGACCTCAACGGTGAATGACACACCGTATTCGCGAGCAAGCCCGCTCCCACAGGTTTTTTTGGGTGTTTCAGCGGGTATGCGCCTGCTCCACCAGCCAGATCATCAGTTCCTCCAGCTGCGGCGAGGCTTCCACGCCCTGCGGCATCACCACGTAGTACCCCAGTCCTGTCTTCACCTTCAACTCAAACGGCATCACCAGCCGCCCGGCGCGCAGGTCATCGCCGATCAACGACCAGTCGCCAATCGCCACCCCCGTCCCGTGGGACGCCATCGACATCGCCTGATCCAGTGTTTCGAAATGCTGGCCCATGTTGACGTTGCTCAACTGCAGTTCGGCGGCGGTCAGCCACACGGTCCAGTCCTGGGTATCGCGGGTCGGATGCAACAGCAGATGCTGTTGCAGATCAGCCGGCTCGGACAGCGCCGGCGGCCCCTTCAATAACGTTGGCGAACACACCGGAGTCAGTTGCTCGTCAAACAGGTGCAGCGCAGTCGACGAGTTGGCCGGCGACGTGCCGTAGACCACGGCGGCATCGAATTGCTCGCGCTGAAAATCCACCCCGTGAGCCAGGGTGGTGGTCAGTTTGACCGGCACGTCCGGGCGTTCCTTCTGCCATTGCAGCAGGCGCGGCACCAGCCAGCGCATCACACAGCTGGGTGCCTTGAGCTGCAGGGTTTCGCGCTTCAGACCAATCTGCTCGGTCGCTTCGCTGATCAGGCCGAAGATTTTTTCCACCCGTGGCAGCCATTCACGCCCTTCGGCGGTCAGCTCCAGGCCTCGGGCCAGACGGATGAACAGCTCATACCCCAGATGATCCTCCAGCCCGGCGATCTGCCGGCTCACCGCACCCTGAGTGATGTGCAACTGCTCGGCTGCCCGAGTGAAGTTGCAGCACTGCGCGGTGATCAGAAACGTGTGCAGGGCGGGCAGGGGAGGCAGTCGTTTCATGTGGATCCAAGGTATGACGTGAGGACATGGCTAGTATGACTTTTAATCGATTGTTGCCGCTACCTGCCACCCGTTCAATGAGCCCATTCCACGGCCCGCTTCCACCAAGGGCTCTGTGTTTCAACCGAATATAAAGGGCAATCGACATGGCGACGTGTGGCGAAGTACTGGTCAAGTTACTCGAGGATTATGGGGTCGAGCAGGTGTTCGGCATTCCCGGCGTGCACACCGTGGAGCTGTATCGCGGGCTGGCCCGTTCGAGCATCAACCACGTCACTCCACGGCATGAACAGGGCGCCGGTTTCATGGCCGATGGCTATGCGCGCACCAGCGGCAAACCCGGAGTGTGCTTCATCATTACCGGTCCGGGCATGACCAACATCACCACCGCGATGGGCCAGGCGTATGCCGACTCGATCCCGATGCTGGTGATCTCCAGCGTACAGACGCGCAGCCAATTGGGCGGCGGTCGCGGCAAGCTCCACGAGCTGCCGAACCAGAGTGCACTGGTCGGTGGCGTCGCTGCGTTCTCCCACACCCTGATGTCGGCGGCGGAATTGCCGGGCGTGCTGGCCCGGGCTTTCGCGCTGTTCCAGGCCGGGCGTCCGCGTCCGGTGCACATCGAAATTCCACTGGATGTTTTGGTGGAAGAAGCCGATGCGCTGCTCGCCAGTGTTGCGGTGAATATCGACCGCGCCGGGGCTGCGCCGGTGGCCGTACGGCGCATGACTGAACTGCTGGCCGGCGCCCAGCGTCCGCTGATCCTTGCCGGTGGCGGTGCCATCGATGCCGCCGCCGAACTCACCGAACTGGCCGAGCTGCTCGGCGCTCCGGTGGCGCTGACCATCAACGCCAAAGGCATGCTGCCCTCCAGCCATCCGCTGCTGATCGGCTCGACGCAAAGCCTGGTCGCGACCCGCGCACTGGTGGCCGATGCCGACGTGGTGCTGGCGATCGGCACCGAGCTGGGCGAAACCGATTACGACGTGACCTTCGCCGGCGGTTTCGAGATTCCCGGCAAGTTGCTGCGCATCGACATCGACGCCGATCAGACCGTGCGCAACTATCCGCCGCACGTGGCGTTGGTCGCCGACTCGCGCAACGCCGCGCAGGCACTGCTCAGCGCGTTGTCGCATCAAGCGCTGGCCGAGCGTCGCAACGATTGGGGGCAGGTACGGGCGGCGCGTTTGCGTGATGATCTGGCCGCGACGTGGGATGCGCCGACACTGGCCCAGACGCGTTTCCTCGAAACCGTCCTGCACGAGTTGCCGGATGCAGTGTTCGTCGGCGACTCCACGCAACCGGTGTACACCGGCAATCTGACGTTCAATCCAGAACGTCCGCGCCGCTGGTTCAACTCCTCGACCGGTTACGGCACCCTCGGTTACGCCTTGCCGGCGGCAATCGGCGCATGGCTCGGCGGCAGCCTTGAGGGCGGCGTTCGCCCGCCCGTGGTGTGCCTGATCGGCGATGGCGGTCTGCAATTCACCTTGCCGGAACTGGCCAGCGCCGTCGAAGCGCGCACCCCGGTGATTATCCTGCTGTGGAATAACCAGGGTTACGAGGAGATCAAGAAGTACATGGTCAACCGTGCCATCGAGCCAGTCGGCGTCGACATCTACACCCCGGACTTCATTGGCGTCGCCAAGGCCCTGGGCTGCGCTGCCGAAGCGATCAGTTCGGTTGAGCAATTGCGCGGCGCACTGCGTGCCGCAACCGATCGTCAGGGCCCGACCCTGATCGAAATCGACCAGACCCAGTGGATGCAGGCGGTGGCCCAATGATCAATTTCCCAACCACACTCGACGGCCTGTACATCAACGGTCAATGGTCGGCCGGTCGCGAGCATCTGCGGGTGATCAACCCGGCCACCGAAGCGCTGCTGACCACGGTCAATGGCGGTGATGAGCACGCGGTCGACCAGGCCGTGAGCGCTGCCACTGCGGCGTTCAAGGACTGGTCGCAAACCACCGGTGCCGAGCGCGGCGCAATCCTGCGCAACATCGCCAACGGCGTACGCAACGGTCGTGATCACTTGATGCAGTTGCAGTCGAGCAACAACGGCAAACCGCAATTCGAAGCGGCCATCGACGTCGACGACGTGATCGCTACCTTCGAGTACTACGCCGAGTTGGCCGAAGGTCTCGACGCCAGACAGGACAGCAACGTGGCGCTGCCCAGCGACGATTTCAGCGCACGTCTGCGCCGCGAACCGTGCGGTGTGGTGGGGCTGATCGTGCCGTGGAATTTCCCGATGGTCACCACCGCATGGAAACTTGCACCGGCGCTGGCTGCCGGCTGCTGCGTGGTGCTCAAACCGTCGGAAGTCACGCCGCTGCCGGAGCTGGAACTGGCGGCGATCATCGCTGAATCCGGCCTGCCCAAAGGCGTGTTCAACCTGGTCTGCGGCACCGGCCTGGCGGTCGGTGCACCGCTCTCGGCTGACCCGCGTATCGCCAGGATTTCCTTCACCGGCAGCAACGCCGTCGGCGTGCAGGTGATGCAGCGCGCCGCGGAAACCGTGAAAGGCGTGAGCCTGGAACTGGGCGGCAAATCTTCGCTGCTGGTGCTGGCCGATGCCGATCTGGAACTGGCCGTGGAGCTGGCTTGCGGCGGCGGTTTTTTCAACGCCGGGCAGATGTGCTCGGCCACCAGTCGGGTGCTGGTCGCCGATGAGCTGGCCGAAGAGTTTCTTGAACGCCTGAAAAAACGTGCGCAAGCGATTCGCGTGGCTGACCCGTTCGACCCTGAGGTGGAGATGGGCGCGCTGGTGAATCAGGCGCAATACCAGCGCGTGCTTGGCCACATCGACCGAGGCTTGAGTGCCGGGGCCAGGCTGCTGTGCGGCGGCAATCGTCCGGCGGATCTGCCGCGAGGATATTTTTTGCAGCCGACCGTGTTCACCGACGTGCCCCTCGACAGTGCGCTGTGGTGCGAAGAGATTTTCGGCCCGGTGCTGTGCGTGCGCAGTTTCAGCAGCGAAGCCGAGGCGATTGCCTTGGCTAACGACAGTCAGTTCGGGCTGGTTGCCAGTGTGGTGACGCGTAACGCCGAGACCGCCGATCGGGTCGCCAATGCCCTGCAGGCGGGACTTGTGTGGCTCAACGCGCCGCAAGTGATTTTTCCGCAGACGGCGTGGGGCGGTTACAAGCAGAGCAGCATTGGCCGCGAATTGGGGCCGTGGGGTCTGTCCGCGTTCCAGGAAATCAAACACGTGATCCGGGCGCTCTGAACGCCCGAAAAAGGTGAGCGCATGCCTCGCAACGAGGCATGCGTCGGTGTCATGGCTTCGATGAGTTTTTATCGATAGTCAGGTGTATTGCACGACCTCAGGATGAACTCGTCGGCTGCGCTGCAGGCCTTTTAAAACAAGGCCTTCAGCGGATCCGGCCGCGCGGATGCAACGGTTGCGACCAACCTCATACTTAAAAGAACAAAGGGAGTCCTTCATGGGCGAGCATGATCTGAACAGGCGTCAATTCATTAAAACCGTCGGCGTCGCCTCGGTAGCGGCGGCGGCCCTGAGCATGCCCTTCATCCGGGCCAGTGCCAGCGACACGCGTTTTGCCGGCAAGACCCTGCGTTTACTGACCTGGTCGGATGACACCGGCCTCGCCGCACTGCGCAACATTGCCGCCACGTTCGAAGCCAAGACCGGCGCGAAGGTCATCGCCGACCGCACCGGCAGCACTTCGGAAATGGTCGCCAAACTCAAGGCCGGCGGTGACCGTGCGCAGTACGACATCATCACTCTGGCCGGGGTCGGTGCCGAAGGCCTGGCCGCCGCCGGGCTGCTGGAAAAACCCGACCTCAACCGCATTCCCAACCTGATCGACGTACCGGAAAAGTACCGCACCGGGGCTAACGGCCACGGCATCGGTTACCTGCTGTGGTGCAACAGCCTGGTCTACAGCACCCGCACCCTCAAACAGGCGCCGGACAGTTACGCCGCGTTGTGGGACGCCGATCTGGCACCGAATATTTTCCTGCCGCCGCCGAACTGGACCGAGGCCATGGACCTGATCATCATCGCCGCGAAACTGGCGGGCGGTGACGAACACAACATCGAACCGGGCTTCAAGAAACTCGCCGAGCTGAAGGATCGTGTGGTCACCCTGGGCGAAAACCCGAACCAGATTGCCGAGCTGTTCCGCACCGGCTCGCTGGACATGGGCGGCTTGTACGCACCGGCATTCTTCCCCAAGCAGATCCGCGATCCGAACTACGGCCTCGGTGCCACGTTCGGCATGAAGGAAGGTTTCTACACCGACCTGATGCTCTCGGTGATGCCGAAGAACCGTCCGGGCGACACCGATCTGGCCTACGCCTTCATCGACCACTCTCTCGACCCGCTGGTGCAGGGCAAGATGGCCGAAGACATCTTCAACGGCCCGGTCAACGCCAAGGCGATCATCTCCGCCGAAGCACGCAAGAGCCCGTACATCCTCACGCCGGAGCAGATTGCCGAGAAGGCGATCATGCACGACAACGCCTTCCTGGCCACCGTGCATGACCAATGGATTCGTCGTTACACGGAAATTTTTTCTTCCTGACGCCGACCCTCCAGACACCACAGATCCCCTGTGGGAGCGGGCTTGCTCGCGAATGCAATCTGTCAGTCGCCAAAGTGTTTGACTGATCCACCGCTTTCGCGAGCAAGCCTGCTCCCACAGGAGACTGAGGTGTTTGGGAGATTCGCTTTCCATTGACGAGATCATTGCTATGGAACATCAATCCCTGACCCAACCGGTCGGCGCCGCTGACGTGCGCCCGGCGCGCGGTATTTCGCCGACCGCCCGGGCGTGGTTTTTCCTCACGCCGTCGATGCTGTTTCTCGGTGTGCTGATCGCCGCCAGTCTGCTGGTGCTGCGCATGAGTGTCGGCACCAAAGGCGCGGAGTGGAGCGGGTTCAGCCTCGCCAGCTACGCGCAATTGCTGGAACCCTATTACCTCAAGTCGCTGCTGCTGACCCTGCGCCTGGCGTTGATCAGTGCGGTGATCGCCGTGCTGCTGGCGATCCCGGTGGCGTACACCATGTCGCGGCTGACCTCGCCGTTCGTGCGGCGGATTTTCCTCGCGGCGGTGTTATTGCCGTTGCTGGTCAACCTGCTGCTGCAAAGCTATGGCTGGCTGGTGATTCTCGGCCCGGGCGGGATGCTCAACCAGACGCTGATGGGCCTGGGCCTGATCAAGCGTCCGATCATGTTGCTGTACAACCAGAACGGCGTGCTGATGGGCCTGGTGCAAACCGCATTTCCGCTGGCCGTGCTGCCGATTGCCAGCGCCATGCGCGGCGTCGCCCGCACTTACGAAGAGGCCGCCGCAACGCTGGGCGCCAGTCGTTTTCAGGTGTTCCGTCAGGTGGTGTTGCCGATGAGTCTGCCGGGGATCATTACCGGGGCGACGCTGGTGTTCGCCTACAACGCCAGCAGTTTTGTCGTGCCGTTGCTGCTCGGTGGCCGCCGTGTGCCGATGCTCGCGGTGATGGTGCATGACCAGATTGCGCCGCTGATGAACTGGCCCGCCGCGTCGGCGGCCGGGGTGGTGCTGATCGTCACCACGCTGGCGATCATGACCCTGTCCGAATACATCACTGGCCGTCGTCGGCGCCTGCTGGAGGCTTCGCAATGAGTACCCTGACCAAGAAGCGCATGGCGCTGTTGCCCGGCGACACCGGCAAGTTCGCCGGGATTCTTTCCGGGTTCATTCTGCTGCTGGCGGTGTTGCCGATCCTGACCATGATCGTGATGTCGTTCAGCGGTGCGTCGAACCTCGACTTCCCGCCGAGCAGCTACAGCCTGCAATGGTACAAAGCGGCCTGGCACACCTTCGTTTCACCGGACGCCAGCGATGTGCTGAGCCTCGGTCAGGCGATGGCCACCAGCCTGCTGGTGTCGTGCCTGACTATGGTCTTCGCCACGCTGATCGCGGTGCCCGCCGCCTACGCACTGACCCGCTGCGAGTTCCGCGGCAAAGCCGTGGCGCTGCAACTGATGTCACTGCCGCTGGTGTTTCCGATGGTGGTGTTGGGCCTGGCGTTGTTGCTGGTGTTCGACAGTCTGCCGTTCCACCTGACCACCTCGCGGCTGGTGATTGCCCACGTGATTCTGGCGCTGCCGTTCGTGGTGAAAAACTGCACCGCCGCGATGCTCTCCATCGGCAGTGAAGTCGAAGAGGCCGCGCGGATGCTCGGCGCCTCGCCGCTGCGGGCGATTGTCGACGTGGTGGTGCCGTTGATGAAGTCGGGGATTCTGGCGGGGATGCTGCTGGCATTCATCGTCTCGTTCAACGAATTCACCGTGACCTATTTCCTCTACACCATCGACGTCATGACCGTGCCGATCTGGATGTACAGCCGCACCGTGTCATCGCTCGACCCTACCGTGTTCTCGTTTGCCGTGCTGATCGTGCTGATCGACTTCGTCCTGATCTGGGCGCTGGAGAAACTGGTGGGCGAGGGCGGCGTTTCCTTTTGATTTGAGGTGCAACATGACTGGTCTGATTCTGGAAAACGTCGAGAAATTCTACGGCTCGGCTTGTGCGGTACAAGACGTCAACCTGCATTTGCCGGAAGGCAAACTGGTGTGTTTTCTCGGCCCGTCGGGCTGTGGCAAAACCACCTTGCTGCGGATGATCGCCGGGCTGGAAACCCTCACTGGCGGCGAGATTCGCCTCGATGGCGAGAACATCGGCCACACCCCGGCGCACTTGCGTAACTTCGGCATGGTGTTCCAGTCGCTGGCACTGTTCCCGCACATGACCGTCGGCGAAAACATTGCCTATCCGCTGAAGCTGCGCGGTGTGAGCAAGGCCGAGCAGCAGGCGCGGGTGGTGGAACTGCTGGAGTTGATCCAGTTGCAAGCGATGATCGACCGGCCGGTGGCCAAGCTTTCCGGAGGGCAACGGCAACGTGTGGCGATTGCCCGGGCCATCGCCTCGCGGCCGAAAATTCTTCTGCTCGACGAACCGCTGTCGGCACTGGACGCCAAGCTGCGCGAGTCGATGCAGGTGGAAATCCGCCAACTGCAACAGCGCTTGAACATCACCACGATCATGGTTACCCACGACCAGCGCGAAGCCATGACCATGGCCGACATCGTTGTGGTGTTGGGTGAGCACAAGGTGCAGCAGGTGGGCACGCCGATTGAAATCTACCGGCATCCGGCCAACGAGTTCGTTGCCGACTTCATCGGCTCGGGCAATATTTTCCCGGCCACGGCGCTGGGCGATGGCAAGGTCAGCCTGCCGGGCGGTGACGCGCTGCAAGTGCCGATCTGCAGCAGCATCGTGGTGGGGCAGAAGGTGAAAATGCTGATTCGCCCCGAAGACCTGCAACTGTCCGCGCCACAGGCGACGGCGGGCAATCGCTTGCTGGGCAAGGTGACGTTCGTGCGCGATATCGGCGCGACCATCGAGACCACGGTGGAGTGTTCCGGGGTGACGTTCACTGCGTTGAGCACGCCGTGTCAGGGGATTGGATTGGGGATCGGGCATCCGGTGTCGGTGACGTTGCCGGCGGAGGCATGTCGGGTGTTGGGGGCTTG